>DFCS01000030.1 GCA_002367105.1 Hungatella sp. UBA3048 | reverse complement strand
CATTTTTATTTGACGCTTACTCATTAAATATTCAAACACCACAATCACCCTTGCATAAAAATAATTGGACTGCAGATTCCGGTCATCCAGCGTCTTATCATCCAGAATCGGAATATTGACGGTAGACGAACGGCCAATATAATTGCTCTGTTCTCCTGTAAAAGATATGATATCCACCTGGTTTTCATTTGCATAATCAACAAGCTTTGCAATGGTATCTGTTTCCCCGCTCTTGGAAACCACGATAACAAGTGATGCACCAAGACGGTTTTTATCATATACCGCATAGGCATTGGTCTTAATAACCCGGAAACCGGTTACCAAAAGCTTACGCTCCATATATTCCGCCAGTGGTGAGGAAAATCCGGTGGCAGATACCAAAATAATATCATTTCTGTGTTTTTTTAACTGGCCCATAAAATCATTTAGTAATTCATCTGGTATATCATTGATAAAGCTGGTAATATCCGACAGTCTTTCTTTATTTTTCCTATGACTTGTAATCATGAAATTAAGGCGGTATATCATATCGGTATATCCGGTATAGCCCATCTTTTTTGATAGCTTGATGACCGTTGCTGCAGATACAAAATTTTGGTTTGCAACTTCACGTACTGCCATATGAAGTACCTGTTGATTATTTTCCAGTATATAATTTAATATCTGGGTTTCCGTATCTGTCAGCTTGTATTTATCCGCCAGTTTATAAACATCAAATTTCATAAGTCCGCTCACCTAACTCCCTTCCGTTTTATGATATCCCCTGATGTCAATATCATTCATTCCAAGGTCCATCGATCGGTGACCTCAGAAAGCCCCTTTTCTTAAGCAATACACGTAAGACGCACAAGAAAAAAGACAGGCTGTTAAGTACTTCCTTTCAGCCTGTCTTTCTGTCTTAGACCTCTGTCGTGATAAATATATCATAAATTGCCTTGATCGCTTCCTCAAAATCTGCATTCTTTACGCCAATGATGATATTGAGTTCACTGGATCCCTGGTCAATCATTTTTACGTTTACCCTGGAATGGGCAAGGGCCGAAAAGATTCTTCCGGCAGTCCCTCTGGTCGCCTTCATGCCACGGCCCACGACAGCAACTAACGCCAAGTCTGATTCCATCTCAAGGAAATCCGGTTCTACTGCCCTGTGGATCCCTGCAATGACAGACTGTTCATAATCTTCAAATTCTGACTGATGGACAAAGACGGTCATGGTATCGATTCCTGACGGTATATGCTCAAAGGAAATGCCGTACTTTTCAAATACTTCAAGAACCTTTCTCCCAAAACCAACTTCCGCATTCATCATGGCCTTTTCAATGTTGATGGAGCAAAAGCCCTTCTTGCCCGCAATTCCCGTAATGGTATAATGAGGCTTCCTGCAGGTGCTTTCCACGATTAAAGTTCCTTTGTCCTCAGGCTTATTGGTGTTACGGATATTGATGGGGATTCCTTCTTTTCTCACCGGGAAAATGGCATCCTCATGGAGGACACTGGCTCCCATATAGGCAAGCTCTCTTAACTCCCGGTATGTAATGGTTTCGATGACCTCAGGATTCTTGATGATCCTGGGATCTGCCACCAGGAAACCGGAAACATCCGTCCAGTTTTCATACATGTCCGCATGAATGGCCTTTGCAACAATGGAGCCTGTTATATCGGATCCGCCTCTGGAGAAGGTCTTTATGATCCCGTCCTCCTTCGCTCCGTAAAAGCCCGGGATCACTGCTCTTTCCACATGTTCCAGGCGCTCTGAAAGCTCCTTATTGGTAAGCTCCGCATTAAAATTACCGTCTGCATCAAAGAAAATCACTTCAGCTGCGTCAATGAAATCGTAGCCTAAGTATTCCGCCATCACCATTCCATTTAAGTACTCTCCTCTGGAAGCCGCATAATCACGCCCTGCCTTTTTAAGGAAATTTTCTTCAATGGTCACAAACTCATGATCCAGATTCAGATTAATGTCAAGTCCGTCAATGATCTCCATATAACGCTCCTTGATTTTTTCCAGAATCTTTTTATAGCTTTTTCCATCTGCTGCCCCATCATAACACTGGTACAACAGATCAGTCACCTTTTCATCCTTGTCATGTCGCTTGCCTGGCGCTGATGGCACCACAAACCGTCTGCTCTTGTCCCCGCGGATGATCTCGCCAACTTTCTTAAACTGCTTTGCGCTGGCCAAAGAGCTCCCTCCGAATTTCACAACTTTTTTCATAGGCATATCTCCTCTGATACAGGTTATCATTACATATTTAACGGAAATAATATCCTAATTGGTATCAGCTGTCAAGTATTTTTCGATATTCATGCATAATTTTCCATTTTTATGCATAAATTTACTCTTCCATTTCCCGGTTTACCTTCTCTTCGCAGGAACGCATGGCAAGGATGGTTTTTTCAAACAGCTCATCAAGAGTCCAGCCCAGTTTCTCCGCACCTGACGCGATCACTTCCCTGGAACAGCCTGCCGCAAACTTCTTGTCCTTAAATTTTTTCTTAAGGCTTGAGACTTCTAAGTCCATAACGCTTTTTGAAGGGCGCATCCTGGCGGCTGCACCGATAAGTCCGGTCAGCTCATCTGCAGCAAACATGATCTTTTCCATCATATGCTCCGGCTCTACCTCTGAACAGATGCCGTAGCCATGGCTGCATATGGCATGAACCAGTTCTTCTTCCGCCCCGATTTCGGAAAGAAGCTCAGGGGCCTTTTTACAGTGTTCCTCCGGAAACTGTTCAAAATCCACATCATGAAGAAGTCCTGCGATTCCCCAGAATTCTTCCTCTGATCCAAAGCCCATTGCTCCTGCGTACCAGCGCATTACCCCTTCCACGGTCAGACCGTGAAGGAGATGAAACGGTTCCTTATTATATTTCTTAAGTAACTCCAGTGCCTGTTGTCTTGTGATTGCCGTGTTCATAGTATCTATGTCTCCTTATCTATAAAATTTTGACCCTATGCTGCTTTCTCCTGACACAAGGATTCCGTTTTCTTCCAAAAGCCTTGCAGTCACACCGTCTCCAGGAACCTTTGTCCCTGAAAACGTCCCGTCATAAATGCACCCATGGCCGCAGGACGGACTCCGTTCCTTTAAAATCGCCCGCTTACAGCCATATAGCCTGGCCAGCTTCAAGGTTTCTTCTGCTCCCTTAAAAAAACTGTCTGTCACATCTTTTCCCGAACGGTCCACCACGCGGATCTCATCGAGATCGCCTGTTACAGCTTTAACAAGCTGCTCCGCAGGCTCTCTGGGCGTCTCTAAACCGCCAAGCTGCTCCGGACAGACCGGTATGAAATTGTATTTTTCTATAAGTCCGATAAGGCCATCCTGTCTGCCGTTTCCGCCGTCATAGCGGCAATTGACTCCCAGCAGGCAGGCACTCACCAGTATGTTTTCCTTTTCTCCGCCCATCTTTCGCCTCCTTTTTCAATACTTCCGTCACACCTTTGTGTAAAAAAACATCCTCCAGGCCAAAGCCCAGAGGACGTCAATTCTTCGTCTTTTTTTATTATATCATATGAAGTAAAATTTGCAATATTTTTGAAGTTTTAAATATTTTTCCAGAATATAAAAATTTGTTTGAAAACCCTAAAAAACACCTTTATTTTCCATCTCTATTTATAGATTTTTTCTATAAGTAACAGCAAGGAAACCTCCTGTTTAAGCGAAAAAACGCTTGTTCTAACTTTTTTTGTATGTAACTAAAAAATTTTTATATTTTCATGGAATATCAATTGTTTTTGTAACGTTTATATGTTAAAATGTATGAGAACGAAGAATCACAAACGCCATTTTTAACAAAATTATGCAAGAGAGTATTGTTAAAAACAATGTGCGGAATTATATAATGTCAACTAAGAATGAAGAGAGAGAGGTATTGTCATGTATGTAGTAAATGTCAACGGCAAGGATTACCAATCAGAAGAAGATTTAACATTAATGGATTTTCTCAGAAACAGACTCGGTATCACTTCCGTTAAGAACGGCTGTAAGGAAGGCGCCTGCGGTACATGTACAGTAATTGTGGATGGGAAGACTGTCCGTGCCTGCATCATGAAATTGTCCAAACTGGAGGGCAAAAAGGTACAGACCATAGAAGGATTCACACAGAGAGAACGGGATGTCTTTGTCTATGCCTTTGCAGCAGCAGGCGCCGTACAGTGCGGTTTTTGCATTCCAGGCATGGTGATCAGCGGCAAATGCTTGATTGACCAGAATCCCAATCCAACCAGAGATGATGTAAAACAGGCGATCCGCACAAATATCTGCCGTTGTACAGGCTATGCCAAAATAGAAGACGGCATTATGCTGGCTGCAAAAATGTTCAATGAAAATTTAGAAGTTCCTGAACTGAAGCAGACTGCTGCTATAGGAGAAAGAACCTGCCGTGTGGATGCAGAAGCAAAAACACTGGGTACCGCCAAATATGCAGATGACTATTATCTGGAAGGCATGCTTTACGGAAAGAACGTGTTCACCAAATATGCACGTGCTAAAATAAATGGAATCGATACCAGCAAGGCTCTTGCAATGCCCGGCGTAGTCGCTGTCTACACGGCAAAGGACATACCCGGAGACAGGTATATCGGACATCTGGCCCATGACTGGCCCGGTATGATCGATGTAGGCGAAGAGACAAAATGCATCGGCGACACCCTTGCTATCGTAGTGGCTGAAACGATGGAACAGGCGCTGGCGGCAGCGAAAGCCGTAGAAATAGATTGTGAAGAATTAGAGCCAATCCGCTCCCCAAGGGAAGCCATGGTACCAGGCGCTCATCAGGTACATGGCGAAGGCTTTATGCATTTTGGCAAATTCAGAACTCCGGTGAATAACCTTTTAGACCACGAGGAGGTAAAGCGGGGTGACGCTGAGGCAGCTCTTGCAAATTCCAAGTATATTGCAGAAGGCACCTTCTATGTTCCGCCAACAGAGCACGCGTTCATGGAACCGGAAACTGCTGTTGGTGTTCCTGACGGCGACGGTGTTAAGGTAATTACCGGAGCACAGGGTATTTATGATGAACATCATGAATTAAGTGCATATCTTGGCCTTCCTCTGGAGAAAGTAAGAATCCAGAGTGCTTTTGTCGGCGGCGGCTTCGGCGGAAAGGAAGATATGAGTGTTCAGCATCAGGCTGCTCTTTGCGCTTATTTATCAAAGAGACCTGTAAAAGTATCCTTCTCCCGTCAGGAAAGCATTAATTATCATCCAAAGCGTCACGCCATGGAAATCTACTGCAAGATCGGCTGTGATGAAAACGGTATGATCCAGGGTATGAAGGCAAGGCTTCTCTCTGATACGGGAGCTTATGCTTCCTTAGGCGGTCCAGTACTTCAAAGAGCCTGCACCCATGCGGGCGGACCATATAATTACCAGAACGTGGATATTGAAGGAGATGCTTACTATACCAACAATCCTCCTGCAGGTGCATTCCGCGGATTCGGCGTAACCCAGTCCTGTATGTCAACGGAAGCTTTGATCAACCAGTTGGCAGAGCAGGTGGGAATATCCGGCTGGGAGATCCGTTACCGCAATGCCATCAGACCAGGCCAGTCCCTTCCTAACGGGCAGATCGCAGATGAAGGCACCGGTATAGCGGAAACCCTGGAAGCAGTAAAAGCAGATTTTGAAAAATATGAGGCAGACCCAAATTATTTCGTAGGAATTGCATCTGCCATGAAGAACGCAGGAATCGGTGTTGGTCTTGCAGACGTTGGCCGCTGTATCTTAAGAGTACGTGACGGAAAGGTTGTTACAGGCTCTTCTGCTGCTGCTATCGGCCAGGGACTTCAGACCATAACCTTACAGATGGTCTGTCAGACCACAGGTCTTGCACCGGAACAGGTTATCGTCGGACATCCGGATACAAAATACACACCAGACTCCGGAACCACAACCGCATCCCGTCAGACCGTATTTACAGGAGAAGCCATTCACATTGCCGCAATGAAACTGAAAGAGGATTTAGATGCCGGACATTCCTTAAGTGATCTGGAAGGCAAAGAATACTATGGCGAATTTGATTTTAAAACAGATCCTATCGGCAGCGACAAACCAAATCCGGTAAGCCATATTGCTTATGGATATGCAACTCAGCTTTTTGTTATTGACACCGAAGGAAAAGTTGTCAATGTAATTGCAGCTCATGACATAGGCAAAGCCATCAATCCTCTTGCCGCAGAAGGACAGGTGGAAGGCGGTGTTGCAATGGGTCTTGGTTATGGACTGACAGAGGACTTCCCATTAAAGGACGGCATTCCACAGGCTAAATTAGGTACTTTAGGCCTCTTTAAAGCACCTCAGATGCCTCCTGTTGACATACGGTTCATTGAAAAGAATCCATCTGATGTAGCATTTGGAGCAAAAGGCATAGGCGAGATCGTATGTGTTTTGGGAGCACCTGCTTTGCAGAATGCTTATTTCAAGAAGGATGGCGTATTCCGTTACAAACTTCCTTTGGACAATACGTTCTACCGTAAACCAAAGCCAGCAAAATAAATAGTTACCAGAATACCCAAAAAAGGGCGGAATGTATACCGCCCTTTTTTATTACAAAAGCGCGAGGCAGCAAAAGGAGTACTCATATGACAGCAGGATTTTATGAAGAATTAAAGAATGCCGATAAAAACACGAATTTAATCAGCCTGACAATCGTTGAAGGACAGGGGCTTGGAGCAAAAGCCCTGTGGTCGAACGGAGAAATCATCTGCAGGCAGGGGGATGAAAAAGCGTTTGATGCTTTTTCAGAGGATCTAAAAAGCATTGACAAAACCCAGACCATAAAAGCTCAGGACAGCACTCTGTTCTGTGAATTTGTGACAGGAGAAAAGTACATGGTGGTATGCGGGGCCGGTCATATTTCCATCCCAATCATCAGAATCGGAAAGATGCTGGGATTTCATGTTACAGTGATCGATGACCGGTTGTCTTTTGCCAATACCGCAAGAAAAGAGGGGGCTGACACCGTTATCTGCAAGCCTTTTGGGGAAGCCTTAGAAGAGATAGAGGGAAGCACCGGCCATTACTTTATCATCGTCACCAGAGGTCACCGGTATGACCAGGACTGTTTATCTCAGATCATCGGTAAACAAAATGCCTACATCGGTATGATCGGCAGCAAAGTCAGGGTAAAGCTTGTAAAGGATTTTTTAGCAGACGAAGGAATCAGCAGAGAGCTGCTTGACCAGGTTTACACGCCCATCGGACTAAAGATCAACGCACAGACCCCGGAAGAAATCGCCGTGGCAATTATGGCGGAGATCATTCAGGTAAAAAACGGAAGTAAAAAAAGCTTTGGCTATCCAAAGGAAATCCTTGACGGTCTCACTTCCAAAGAGTTATCTGACATGCCAAAGTCCCTTGTCACCATCGTTTCCAGAAAAGGCTCCGCTCCCAGGGATGTAGGCTCAAAGATGGTAGTCATGCTTGACGGGAGCACCATCGGGACTATCGGAGGCGGCTGTGTGGAGTCTCAAGTATGCGCAGCAGCAAGAGAAGTTTCCAGAGATAAAAAGCCGGTATTAATGATGGTTGACATGACTCCGGGCAACGCAGAGGACGAGGGCATGGTATGCGGAGGCGTTGTAGAGGTATATATTGAGCCGGTATTAAGCTGATCACATAAATTGGCCTTTAAAAAACACAATGACATTTTCTGAAATTTATAGTATACTTCTATGGATGGATTAGTATGAACGAAAGAAAGGAAGGCTGCACCATGTATTGTGTAAAAACTATTAAAGATGATTTGTTCTGGGTTGGAGGAAGTGACCGCCGTCTCGCCCTGTTCGAAAACGCCTACCCCATTCCGAAAGGGATTTCCTATAACTCCTATGTCCTGCTAGATGAAAAAACCATTCTTTTTGATACGGTTGACCGGGCTATCACCGGACAGTTTTTGGAAAATGTGGAAGCAGTCCTTGGAGGAAGGAATCTGGATTATATCATTGTAAATCATATGGAGCCGGACCACTGTGCCACTTTGGGTGAGATGGTCAGTAGGTATCCGGATGTAAAGGTGATCTGCAATGCCAAGACAATCCCGATTATCAACCAGTTTTATGAATTCGGCGTTGATTCCAGAGCTGTCGTCGTGAAGGAGGGTGATACGTTCTGCTCCGGTAAACATACCTTTACATTTTATATGGCTCCCATGGTTCACTGGCCGGAAGTAATGGTCACCTACGATACCACGGACAAGGTTCTTTTTTCAGCCGACGCCTTTGGCACCTTTGGCGCAATGAACGGAAACTTATTTGCAGATGAAGTAAATTTTGAACGGGAATGGCTTGATGAATCCAGAAGATACTATTCCAATATTGTAGGAAAATACGGACCGTCCACCCAGACTCTTTTAAAGAAGATCGCTGATCTGGACATTCAGTTCCTTTGTCCTCTTCACGGGCCTGTATGGCGTTCCGACATTTGCTGGTATATGGATAAGTATCTTAAATGGAGCAGCTATACTCCGGAAGAGAATGCCGTGATGATCGCCTATGGCTCCATCTACGGTAATACGGAGAATGCCGCCAACATCCTGGCATGCCGCCTTGCAGAACGCGGCATCCGCAACATTGTCATGTATGATGTATCCAATACCCATCCGTCTGTGCTCATATCAGAAGCATTCCGCTGCAGCCATCTGGTATTCGCTTCGGCTACCTATAACGGAGGAATTTTCAGCAGCATGGAACACCTGCTTCACGATATGAAAGCCCATAACGTACAAAACCGCACCGTTGCCCTTATGGAAAATGGAACCTGGGGTATCATGGCCGGAAAGAAAATGACTGAGATTATTTCTGAAATGAAAAATATGACCATACTGGATCAGACCATTACCATCAAATCTTCTGTAAAAGAGGATCAGCTGGCTGATATCGGTGCTTTGGCTAATGTCATCGCAGAATCTATCATTATATAAAACAAATAAGAGCAAGGGGAATGGCCGGATACTGCCAGTTCCCTTGCTCTCTTTTTGATACAGAATTGTCATTATATTGCATAAAAGTCCTTTGACAGAATTTTCACACAATATCCAGACAGCACCGGGCTCGTGATCGTATTAATTACAGAAGCCCTGCTGTTTCCATTTCCTTTTTTATACGGGCTAATACAGGGCCTTCCGGGGTCGCAAGATTGGGTTTATAGGGAATACCCACGTTTCTGCCCCTTAAATTAGCCATATCCTTTGCTGCTACCGGGAAACTCGCAGGATCCATGGACAGACGGACCGGATTCAGTTTAAACTGTGCCTCCAGGGAACCGCTTAAATCACCTGCAATGTATTTATTATAAATATCAGTAATCAGCTCCGGCATAAAATTAGCCGCAGTACACACCCCTCCTACTGCGCCGTGGCACATGGAGGCATACAGGAGGGTATCCTTTCCTCCAAATACTTTAAACCCTTTGTGGCGGGTCCTTCGGATAAACTCTGCGGTCTGGGTTATATCCCCGCTGGTGTCCTTCATGCCCACAATATTGGGCACCTCCTCAGCCAGACGCTCCACGAGATTTCCGGACAGAGTGTATCCCACCCGGCCCGGGTTGTTATAAAGCAGGACAGGGATCTCAGGAACAGCTTCTGCAATTGTTTTAAAATGCAGATAAAGTTCTGTCTCCGTAGGCTTTAAAAACATTGGCTGCAAAACAGAAATCCCTGCTGCTCCGTTTTTCACCGCCATTTTTGCAAGGCGGCAGCATTTTTTCGTGCTGATGGCGCCAATGCCAAAGTAGACCGGAACTCTGCCGGCAGACTGATGGATCATGATGTTTAAGCCTCGATCCATCTCGTCTTCCTCTATAACATAAAATTCTCCGTTGCTTCCAAAGGCCAGGATTCCAAGAACGCCTCCGTTTATGACGTAATCCACTTGTTCTCTTAATTTTACTTCATCGATCCTCTCATCCTCATCAATGGGAGTAAGAATCGGGACGATAACTCCTTTTATAAAATCTGTATTCATTTTTTCCTCCAGGTTGCATGTTTGCCTATACGATCATTTCGGTTTTAGTTTCCCGGTTTTACAATTGTATTGGCAACCTTTTCATAATATTTTACAATACTGGAGTGGTCTTCTTTCTCAAAGCCATCCGCTTTCAGCCCCTGCATGATCTCCATTAACTGTCCGGTTAATGGGGCCGGTGAGCTGACGGCATGGGCCGCATTGAGTGCGTTGTTTAAATCCTTGATATGCAGTTCCATGCGAAAGCCTGGGTTAAAGTTTCTGTTAAGTATCATAGGAGCTTTTGCCTCCATAACGGTGGAGCCTGCCAGACCGCCTCGAATGGCCTGGTATACCAGTTCCGGATCAGTTCCGGCTTTTTTTGCAAAGGTAAGGGCCTCAGATACTGCCGCAATATTTATGGCTACTACCATCTGGTTTGCCAGCTTTGCCACATTACCTGAGCCAAGTTCGCCGACATATACCACAGAGCCTGCCATTACCATCAGCAGATCATAATATTTATCAAATAATTCTTTCCTGCCGCCCACCATAACGGATAAGGTTCCGTCAATGGCCTTTGGCTCCCCGCCGGATACCGGTGCATCAAGCATATCAATTCCCAGCTTTTCCAGCTCTGCACCGATGGCTCTGCTCTCTGTTGGGTCAATCGAACTCATGTCAATGACCACAGTGCCGGACTTGGCTCCTTCTGCAACTCCGTTCTCTCCCAGAACCGCAGCTCTTACATGGGGAGAGTTGGGCACCATGGTGATGACCACTTCACTTTTAGATGCCACCTCTTTTCCGTTTGCCGCTTTCTCTGCACCGCAGGAAACCAAATCTGCCACAGCCTCCTTGTTATAATCAAAAACAACCAGCTCATGTCCTGCCTTTACCAGGTTCTTTGCCATAGGCCTTCCCATAATTCCCAATCCGATAAATCCAATCTTCATTTTGCTCTTCCTCTCTTTCCTGTTTTATCTTTCAGCAGCCGACGGGATTTCCCATCTCTGCCCTGATTATAGAAAAAATGGAAGTCCATTGCTATGGGCGGATTTACCGAATGCAGGAAGGTTTCCTGTACAAACCTCCTATGGTTTCATTTTTATTTCTAATTCGTTTCACTTTTATTTCAACCGCTATTTCAAATGATACTTCTTTCTCTTTCTCCACAGAGTTGTCTTGCTGATTCCCAAGGCCTTTGCAGTTTCTTCCTGATTACCTCCAAACCTTAAAAGAGTTACTGCAATCTTTTTTGCTTCTTCAGAAACAGGCTTTTCCCGGGTACGTTCCTCCTGCTCCTTTTCCTTTTCCGGATTATGTGAGCGGGGATACAGCTCTTTTATAACAAGTTCTGCAAAACCCTCATCAATACTCCGTTTATTTGCCGTAAGGATCAGGCGTTCGCAAAAGCTCTCCACTTGAAGCAGATTTCCCTCCCAGGGATAATTATGCAGCAGTTTCCTGGCGCCATGGGTCAGTACATGGAACCTGGAATAGTGTTCGCAGCAGCCCCTGATGCTCTCCGTAAGCTTACGTTCCAGATCCTCCTTCCGTTCCCTTAACGGTGGAATCCTCACAGTCAGGCCGCTCAGAAGATAATAGAGGTCTTCCCGCATTATTCCGTCATCTGCCAGCTCAGACAAAGGGACATCAGTGGTAACCATGACCCTTACATCGGTCCCTGAATCCCTGACCCCGTCTTTTCCAATACGGCTTTTATAACGGATCAACTGGCAGAGCCGGTATTGATTGGCTCTTGTAAGGCACTGCACCTCTTCTAACAAAAGAGAGCCTCCCTTTGCCTGAGCGGCTGCTCCCTTATCTCCGAAGATCATGTCAGACTGTCCATCATCCCCAATCCCATCGCAGGATAATGCCACAAACGGGCCATCCTTTTGAAGGCCGGCGTTGTGAATGCTTTGGGCCAGAAGACGCTTTTCCGTTCCGGCTTCCCCTTCAATCAAAACCGTTTTCTCTGACAGGGCATATAGCTTTGCCAGGCGTATGCATTCCTGCATTGCCTGGGATTCCTGAAGGATATCATCAAATTCCCCCAGGGCAATAAAGCACTTTGCATGGCTCTTTCCTCTGGAATCCGGTTCCAGAGACCGGCGTTTTTTCATGCGGTGGCAGGTAAGTATGACTCCCTCCGTCCTCTGGTCAATGACCACTGGAGCCACAACGGCAAATACAGAAGTGCGGTTAATCTCCATAAACAGGGAATAGGGTTCTGTTCCAAAGTCTTTTAAAAGCTCCGGAAAGATCTCACTGGCAGCTTTTAAAAGAACCTCTTCCTTCTTCATCTGCAAAATATCTTCCATCATGGGATTTAAGTCCAGAATGATACCGGAAGCATCAAGCCTCACCACGCCGCTGAACGAGTGGTCCAAAAGAGTTTCAATCTGAGCTGCATTCCGCTTCTCGATTCCCATGGCATAGTCCATGCTTTCGGCCATGGATAAGGCATTTCTTAAGGAGTCCTCGGTATTGGATAAAAACAGGGAAGGAAGTCCGGCCTCCCCTGCTATGTTCACCGCCGTATCTCCCCCAATGATTAAATCCACCTCATCGCTTATGGCCTGCCTTGTCATATCCTCAAGCAAATGACTTTTATCTGCAAAATACGTCCTCATTTCAATCCCATATATGAGATCAAAATAAGACATATCGCAGAACATATTCCGAAACCCAACAACGCCGATAACCGGAGTTTCGTTCTTTAAAATCTCCTTGGCTTTATTGACCAGAAGAGCCATTTCCTGAGCAGTGATGACAATTTCCACCACTGGAATATCCGTATACTGCTTCATTAAGGATGCCTGGAGCCCTCTGGCTATGATAATGGAAGCCCCGGCCCCAATGGACCGCCTGGCCTCGGAAACAGCATCTTCCGTTTTAATTACACGCATTTCACTGATTTCGTATTTCTTTTCCTGGAGAATGTTGTGCGCCTGATGCAGCATTTCTTCCCTGGACACAAGCAATGCAATCTTTCCCATGTGGATTCCTCTTTTTCTTAATGCCTTTGAGGCTGTAAAATGTTTGTTTCTTAGAAAAAGCTTAACATAAATCAACATAGCTGGCAATCAAGAAATATGTTAAAACACTTACTCTCAGTACCGGTACAGATCTCTTCTGATAATCACCGTCCCATATGATTCCATTTCACCCTTCCCTGAAATCTCCCCAAGAAGAACCGTTCCCTCCGTAAGGCAGTCCCAAAGCTTCTGTTCCAGCGCAACCGGTTTTGGGCTGAAATTCTGCAAAAACAGATACTCATACTGATCCGATTCCCTTGAAGTCACCTCAACCTCTTCCGGTATCAGCCCTTCCACAAGAGGCTTGATTCCGGCTTCACAAGTCACATTCCAAATGAAATCATCATAAAATTCCTGCCCGGCATCCGCGCATACATAAAAGGCAGTTCCACTCCCATAGTGGTTTTTTGTAAGGGCAGGATATCCCTTATAAAAATCATTTTCATATACCATTAGTGCTTCTGCCCCGTTAAGCTTCACCAGATCGCAGAGATTACGGCACTCATACCGGTCTCCTGTTTCTCCGGATGCAGGAACCATATAATTACTCTCCCAGTCATAAAGACCATCGATTTCCGTACTGCGAAGCCCTGCCACTTCCTGGAGCCCATGGGGAACGCCTGAAAGAAAGCACCTGTCTGATTCATCTACGATTCCGGACCAATAGGTCATAACCAGCTGTCCGCCATTACGGACAAACCTTTCTATTTTCTCCTCAATCCCGCTGCGGTATAGGTAAAGCATGGGAGCAGCCACCAGCTGGTAATCCTCCAGGCCGTCATCCATGGTAATTACATCCACATTAAATCCCAGCTTTTTTATAGCGCTGTAGATCTTTACACAGGTCTCATGATAATAAAGCCCTTTATTTCTGGGACCTTGTGCATCTTCCATTGCCCAGCGGTTTTCCATATCATAGATCAGGGCTGCTTTGGGCCGCACTCCTGTCCCGGTCAATTCCCCTAAAAGGGCAAGCTCTTTTCCTATGGAGCTGACCTCCTCAAATACTCTGGTATCTGTCTTTCCATAATGATCAATGACTGCCCCGTGGAATTTTTCAGAGCTTCCCGGGCTTTGGCGGATTTGGAAATACAAGACGCTGTCCGACCCGTGGGCAACTGCCTGCCAGGAAGCCAGCCGTAAAAGACCGGGCTTTTTAAGCTTACTGACTCCCTGCCAGTTTGTGCTGCTGGGACAGGATTCCATGAGCAGAAAAGGCTTCTTCTTTAAGCTTCTCATAAAATCATGCTGCATTCCATTGTCCCTGGCCGTAAGAATCTCCTTTTCTTTGTGCCACAAAGGATAGGTGTCCCAGGAAACCACGTCCACTGTTTGTGAAAGCTTCCGGTAATTAAGTCCCTGGTAGTCATACATAAAATTGGTAGTAACAGGCTGCACCGCTCCCGCTTCCCGCAAAGAGCCGGCCTCCCACCGGATAAAATCCATGGTCTGATCCGTCACAAACCGCTTCCAGTCCAGATTTAATCCATGAACCATGCTCTCTCCTATGGCGGAGGGACTTTCCACCTGGTCAAAAGACTGATAGCCGTGGCTCCAGAAGGCCGTGCACCAGCTCCTGTTTAAGCGGTCGATGGAATCATACCTTTGTTCCAGCCATTTCCGGAAGGCATCCTGGCATAATGGACAGTGACACTCACCGCCGTATTCATTGGAGAGATGCCAAAGACGAATTCCTGGATGAGAGCCAAACTCCTTTCCCAGCCTTTCATTGATCTGCTTCACCTTTTCCCTGTATAAAGGAGAGGTGTAACAATGATTGTGACGTCCCCCAAAACGCTGGCGCCTCCCTGTATCATCTACCCGAAGGACCTCCGGATATTTGTCTGCCAGCCATTTGGGGCGGGCACCGGACGGGGTACCCATGATGGTGTATATTCCGTTTTCATAGAGCTGATCCAGCCGTTCCTTTAGCCAGGAAAACTGAAATTTTCCTTCCTCCGGCTCCAGAAAGGACCAGGCAAACATCCCCATGGTAACCGTATTGATCCCGGCCTTTTTCATATATTCCAAATCCTTTTTAAGGATCTCAGGCTCTTGAAGCCATTGTTCGGGGCTGTAATCCCCTCCGTGCCATATGCCAACATTTTTCATGTTTTCTTGCTCCTTTTCTCCATAGAAATACCGCAGACGATTCCATATCCGGAAGCCGGCCGCGGCATCTGTTTTGATTTTTTTACTTTACTGCTCCAGTGATACCTTCTGCAAAGCTTCTTTGCAGCAGGAAGAAGACGATTACCGTGGGAATGGTGCAGACCAATACTGCCAGCATGAGAATTCCATAATCGGTCACATATCCTTCCGTTAAGTTAGCCACCAGCATTGGCATGGTAATGCTGCCCGCATCCGACATGATCACCTTAGGCCAAAGGTAACTGTTCCAGGCGCTCATAAAGGTAATGGTCATAGCTGCCGCATAGGTGGAGCGCATGGTTGGCAGAAACATCCGGTAGAAAATCTGGAACTCGCTTAACCCGTCAAGCCTTGCCGCCTCCATGATATCCTCTGGAAAGGATCTTGCACTCTGGCGGAACATCATAATCAGAAACGGGGTGGATATAGTGGGAAGAATAAATCCCAGGGTACTGTTTAACAGCCTTGCACTTGAAAACATCCGGTAAAGGGGAATCATGGTCGCTGCAAAGGGAACCATCATGGCCAGCAGGATCACGCTCATGACCCGGTCCTTTGCCTTGTCATGAAAGACTTCAAACCCATATCCTGCGATGGAGCAGACCAGCAGGGAGATAAACGTCATGATAATGGAATACTTAAAGGAATTCCCAAGGGCTGTGGCAACATTCTGGGAAGCGAACAGCTTCTTCACATTGTCAAAAAGTGCCGTTCCGAATATCAGGGTCCCTCTGGTCACATCCACGCTTTTATTGGTAGCCGCAACCATCATCCAGTACAGAGGAAATACTGAAATGACTGAGACAATGGTCAAAAATGCATATGCAAAAAACTTTTTTCCTTTAGTCACGCTTATCACCTACCTTCAGCTGTATAAATGCAAGAACTGCCACCAGAATCAGGATTAAGTAAGACATGGAAGCTGCATACCCAAAGTTTGGCACATACTTAAATGATACATTATAAATATAGTGAGACATGGTAATAGTGGAATTGGCCGGTCCGCCGTTAGTTAAGTTCACGGACTCATCAAACAGCTGCAGGGTACCGTTGGTTGACATGATCGCCGTCAGCAGAATGGTGGGCTTTAAAAGCGGTATCGTAATCCGAAAGAAGGACTGAAACGGAGAGGCTCCGTCAATTTTTGCCGCTTCATACACGGAATACTCAATGTTTTGTAAGCCGGACAGATAAAACACCATGTTATAGCCTGTCCACCTCCAGATCAGGGCCAGGATAATTACGATCCTGGCAGAATTCGGATGACCCAGGAAGTTGTATCCTGTGGTCAATATCCCAAGCTTTATCAGAACGATATTGACCAGTCCATCCACTGCAAAGAGGGAACGGAAAATTACTGCATAGGATACCAGGGAGGTTGCACAGGGCAGAAAAATCGCAGTACGGAAAAGCCCCTTGAACCGCAGGTCTTTATTGTTCAGCAGAGAAGCCAGGACCAGAGCCGATATAAGCATGATCGGAACCTGTATGATCAAGTAAATAAAATTGTTTTTTAAAGCCTGCATAAAAACAGGATCCTTAAACATTCTTACATAATTGGTCCCGCCTGTCCACTTCATTGCCGCGCCGATTCCTGTCTGAAAGGAAAGGAACAGTGCCTGGATCATGGGCAGAAAGCTCATAACCGCAATCAGGATGACCGCAGGCGTTAAAAATGTCCAGCCCGCAAGGCTCTGCTTCTGGCCTAAGGACAGCTTTTTCTTTGAATTTCCCACTGAAATGCCTCCTCCCTCTTATTTTTATTTACCCATTGCAAACTTAACTGTATCTTCTGCTGTTTTGATTTCTGAATCAATGTCTGCTCCTGAGACTACATGGGTAATGGCAGTTGCAACCGCGTCACGGGCCTCATAATAATAAACGCCTGTATTATTGGAAGGAACCTTTGATGCAAACTCTGTGATCTGTGCATATACCGGCTTTCCTCCAAAGAATGCCTGAGGTTCTCCATAAACCTTACTGTCCGCTGCCGGAAGATAAGTTGCCAGTGCTCCGGATTTTGGAAGAATGGTTTCATAGAAAGGAACACTTCCTGCAAAGGTCTTTGACAGGAAATCTGCCGCCAGTTCCGGATTCTTGCTTCCGGCAGTTACTGCCCAGCTGGAACCACCGTTGTTGGAATAATTGGTTGCATCGCTTACTCCCTCAAGCTTCGGAATATTGGTAATCGCCCAATTGCCGGACTGGTCTTCTGCAGTCTGGATGCTTGCCATGATCCAGCAGCCGTTGATCGTTCCTGCCACAGTGCTGTTTGTCATAGTTCCAACATACTGATCCCAGTCATTGACTTCCACAAGCACACCGCTCTTAACAAGGGAAACATAGGTTTCGATAACCTTTTTCAGCTTGTCATTTCCAACCATGCTTGGGTTCCCGTCCTTATCAAAGAGGCTTCCCCCTGCGGACTGGAGCATGATCATGATCAGATCAGATTCTCCTGCTGTACAGGATAACAGCGGTTTTCCTGTCTTTGCTAAAATTTCCTCGCCCATGGACTGATACTTGCTCCAGGTAATATCTGTAAAATCTGCATCCGTATATCCGGCTTCTTTTAATATATCGGTACGATAGGCTGCAATCGCAGCTCCGTTATCAAAGGGGACTCCGAAGTTTTTCCCATTTACAACAGAGTAAGCAGTTTTAGCAGTTGGGAACTTTGAAAAATCAACTCCGCTTCCGGTTAAATCCTTAAATGCATCGGGATAGCTGATTACGTTCTTCTGAAATGCATTATCCTGCATTAACAGGATATCAGGAAGAGTATCCAGGTTTTTAGAAGTCGCCGCCGTCGTCATCTTGGTCTGCACGTCAGCCCAGGGCGTCTCCACTACATTCAGCTTAAAATCCGGATGATCCTTCTGGTACACCTTTGCCGCTTCTTCCATGGCATAAATATTAAATGCAGGATCCCAGCACCAGACAGTCAGTTCGTTTGCGGCCTTAGCCCCATCTCCTGTCTTACCTCCTGCATTCTGTCCTGCACCCCCAGAACTTCCGCAGGCTGTCAGGGAAGCCATCATGGCTCCGGCCAGTAATATGGATGCAATTCTTCTCTTCATAGCAAAACTCCTCCTCTTTCATAAAAATTGGCTTGTATAATAAATTCATTATATCAATGTTTTTTGATTTAAAGTCTTTAGATTCAATTATAAAACGTGCATATTCGATCATTGTTCCTTTAATCCCAGCCTTTTTGAGCGCTGATTCTGTAGTTGAGCAGCTTTCCTTCATAATTATCTTTTGATTTTTTCCATTGATAAGGGGAAATATTTAATATTTTTCTAAAATTCCGGTTAAATGCAGAAATTGAAGCAAATCCCGCCTCCTCCCCAACCTCTTCCATTGATTTCCCTGTCTTTTTCAGCAGTTCACAGGCACTCTGAACCCGGATTAAGTTGATATAATCCAAAGGCTTCATATTCATCCCCTCTTCAAAAACACGGCGGAAATGGCTTTCGCTCATATTGCAGGCTTCTGCCAGACTGCTGACCTTGATTTCCTGGTGATAATGCGTGGCGACATAATCCAGTGCACCTGCTAAAACGGCGGTACTGCACCTGCCTCCTGCGATCCGTTCCTCATCATCGGAAAGCCGCAGAAGTTCCACCACAAAAGCATTAAGATAGCCCCGTATGCTGTCTTTGTAATAAGGCTTTTTATGCCGCGCTTCTTCCATAATTCCTAAAATCAGTCTGGACAGGCCGGGATTGTCCTCTCCTGACAGAAGGTATCCGGTTCGATGGAGCCTTTTTAATATGGTGCTTTGGAGAACCGGGTCATGGCCGTACACTTCAGTTACTGTTTTTTCCAGGTCAATGTACATCCACTCCCAATAACCCTTTGTCCCAGCCACAGTGTTGGTGGTATGAGGAAGCCTCGGCGGTACGATCATCATGGAATGGCTGAAAAAAGGAAGGCGTTCCTGCCCCAGGACCACCTCTCCGTCCCCCCAGTGGCAATATCCGATTTCCATAAGATCGTGAAAATGAAGGCATTTGATATCCTTCCCATATTCCCGGATCCAATCCTCCCCCAACAGAGCCAGAACCACTTCCGTCTCCGGAATCACATAGTAACGCAATTCCACCTTCTCCCTTTGTTTAGCCACAAACATCTTTCCCCCTTTATCAGATAGTTTCTAAAGCTTTCGCAGTTTTATACGGTAAAAATAGAAAAAGCATCCCCTGCCATGAAATTCTTCTATTTCATGGCAGAGACTGCTCTTCTTTTGAATAATGGTTATGAAATCGTATCGTTTAAATCACAAGGGAGGGCGGTGTATAAACCCTTGCCGTCAACTCCGAATCCAGCAGATATAGTCCCTTGGGATCACTTCCAAATAAGTCATATCTCTTTATAATCTCGTCCGTATTTTTTTCCTCTTCATTCTGTTCTTTTACGAACCAGTCGAGAAACTGCATGGTACGGAAATCTTTTAATTCATAAGCGGCTCCGTAAATATCATGAATGGAGGCCGTTACCTTCACCTCATGTTCATAAGCAGCCATGGCGGGCTGGCGGAAATCCGTGTAAACAAGATCAGGAGCCTTTATGTCTTCAAGTACCACCTTTTCTCCATTATTAAGTAAATAATTCATAAAGAGCATGGCATGATCCCGCTCTTCCTGTGTCTGGATCTTAAACCAGTTAGCAAAACCGTTTAAATTACTGTCAGCATAATAGTTGAATATATCCAGATAGATGTATGCTGAATATAGTTCAAAATTGATCTGTTTGTTTATTTTAGCAACTATTTCTTTATTTAACAAAATCTACGCCTCCTTTTTCTTTGTTTTTTCTATTGATTTGTTTCTATCAGATTACATTGAATGCATTTAGCACCTCTGTAAAATGATTTATTATATTCTAACATCTTTTACCAAATTATTCAATGATGTAATAAGAATATTTTAATTCATATAACGTCTGATAATATTCCCTTTTGATATGATTTACTTATGCATATCAGCGGTCTGCTCCAATCCATTTCAGATTTTTGGATAGATCCTGCTTCCGCACCTGGCCCCCCATATCCCCCGCTTCTCATCATAAAGAATCTGTACAAATCCATCAGAATACCTCCCCTTTATCATGGCAATATGAGGGCTTACAGTACATACCTCTTTCTTATTTCCATTTATTGTCATGGCCAGCTTCCCTTCCTCTGACAGGCTCAAGGTAAAACTCTCCCCTTCTCCCATAACATAGTCTCCTGATACTGACCTTATAAATGATTCGCACCATTCATATTCCTGATATTTCACCTGTGGTACAACAGGGTCTTTCCCAAGATACATGCGCATAGCCCCGTCTGCGATCACTCCGGCAGATACATCCATGGTATTGCAAAGGACGATGATTCCGACCTCATTATCATAGGACCAGGACATGTTGGAGGACACGCCGGGAAGGCTTCCTCCATGTTCAAGGACCTCTGCCCCCTCCATGGACTTCCTGCACAATCCATAGCAATACCAGCCTCCCGGTCTGTAATATTGCCGCGGCTTGCACATTTCCCTTATGGAATACTGAGAAGCAACCCTGGTTCCGTTTAATCCCTTTCCTTCATTTAGGTACATGCAAATGTATTTAAGCATATCTGAAATAGTTGATTTCATGGCTCCCCCGCCGTTTAAAACAAAGGCATTGTCATGATAATCCCTGGTCGCTCTGCGTACTCCGTCTTCCGTTGTATAAAGTAAAGAAGAATTTTCATCCTTGGCTGGCTTTATAAAGTCGCAGAAGCTCCTTTCCATTCCCAAAGGAACGATGATGTGCTTCAATAAATAATCAGCAAAGGTGGGCTCGTCCCCGTAATTTTTCACAATATCGGACAGAACCCCAAAACCGTCGTTGCAATAGCTCATCAGCTCTCCAGGCAGCCCGATTAAGTCCGTCTGTTCATCCAGGCGGGAGGCCACTCTCTTTATTCCCTCCTCGGCAAGGGCGTTCACATAAGCCAGGTCTCCTGCTTCAGACTCTAAAAGGCCCATATCTTTTGCTACCTCTTCCACCAAGATCCGGGGCAGGGGGAAAAAACCGCCGCTGTGGCAGAGCAGATGCCAGATTTTCACCGGTGCTTTCTGGTTTTTGTTTGTATAAGCCGGAACATATTTGCTGACGGGATCAGACAGGCTTATCACTCCCTTTTCTGCCAGCTGAAGGATGGCAAGGCTTGTAAAGGATTTTGTTATGGAGGCGAGTCCAAAAATCGTCTGGTTATCAATTGGAAGCTTCTGCTCCTCATCACGGTAACCAAAGTATTTTTCATACTGCACCTGGCCTGCTTTGTCCACAATGGCTACTGCAAGCCCTGCCGCTCTCTGGGTGGTCATGATCTCCTCCACCAATGCTTCAAATTTCTGTTTGTTTTCCTCTGTTATTCTATTCATCTGTTTTATCCTGCCAGTCTTCTATAAGCTCAGTCACCTGTTTTGCCTGATACTCCAAAAAGCTTAGTCCTCTGTCTTCATATTCCACTTCGCCCCTTTGATTGTCAATAGGGTCTGCCCGGAAATATTTTCTGGGAGGTATGAATTCTGACTGGATGCCTCCATTGGCTGCCATGCGGTAAATATCCAGGTTACCAAAGTAGTAATTCCAGCGCTCCACCTGCCCCATACGGTATGCACTGCCGCCAAAGGAGGGGTCTGCATACAGCCAGCCATACGGCTCTATGTAAAATTCCGCCCAGTCGTGGCAGCCGGTATATACTTGGGATGCATAAAGGCCCGACTGCCATCTGGCAGGAATCCCGGCCATACGGCACAGAGTGATAAAAAGTATGGCCTGGACGCCGCAGTCCCCCTTTAGATTCTTTGCCGCATATTCGGAAATATTATCAAGCCCTGCATACTCCCGCACAAACGAATACTTTACCCTGGTAGTGATGAAATCATATATTTTTCTTGCAACAAGGGCAGGGTTATCCTCCCCTTCCCGTATTTCTTCCAAAATTTCCTTTAGAAAGGGAGTGAATAGAATATGGGGCGCTTGTTCCTCTGTATAAAATTCCGGTTGGACAGACGCTGCCTTCTTCGGGTCCACCTCCACATAATTCACGGAATTTAAATAGCTGTACCTGACATAAAATTCCTGATCCGGCTTTAATTCCGTTTCAAAGCAAAGAGTTCTTTGTTCTGCATCTTCCGGTGCGATTGCAGTAATCTCCGGAGAAGCCTCAAGAATTTGGATATCCTTTACCTGGCTGCATTTGCGAGGGATAGGAATATGGACTCTTACCATTTCTCCTACCCGTTCAGACTCTTTGTTAATCCGGATGGAAGCCCTTATGACTATTTTAGCCTTTCTGCTTCCATGTTCTTTCATATAGGATACGTTGTCATTCAGCATCTTTTGCCTCAGGATTCCTGCATCATCCTCTTCCCTTGCCTTCAGCCTCATCTGATAATCAGGTCTGGTCTTTATGATATTATCCAAAAACAATTTATGGAAATGAATCTCCCCATTGATATAAATCCAGTCAGCCGCAGAGGACCTTACCAGCTCATCAAGTTCACCTTCCATGACGTCTGAGAACGTCCGGCTTAACAGCTCCGCTGCCTCCTGCTTTTTATAGGGATACTCATTCCTATCCAGGATACCTATGATTTCCTTTTCCAGCTCCAGCCGCTTTCTCATGCATTCCGGCAGATAACCAGAAAGCATATGGCCGATGGCTGCTTTTGCCGCTTCTAAACAGCCTGCATTTTTAAGACGTAAAATATCATCGGGCAAAGGAATCTTTGCCCATGAAATATCATTGATCATATGCTATACCTCCATTGTAAGATGGTGGTACCGCAGCCCTTCTGCCGCAATACCACCAGCCATGTTATTTTAAACCGATAAACCCGAAGCCAGGTTCTTCCGGGAGCACCAGGGTCTTTGTACATTCCGTTCCTATGCCACCTTCAAAAGGCAGATTGGACAGGGAAAAAGTTGCATCCAGATCCGCTCTGGTTATGTTCCTTACCGCAGCACCCAGACTGGCAGCGGCAGTAATGCCGATATTTGTTTCCTCCGCCATGCAGCCCAGCATGCATTCGATACCTGCTGTCTCACAGATGGCGTTGATCTTTAATGCTTCCCGGATGCCGCCGCATTTCATCAGCTTGATATTCAGCACATCAATGGCTCTCCGTTTGGCAAGCCGCAGGGCATCCTTTGCGTTAAAGCAGCTTTCATCGGACATGATAAGGACTTTACTGTTTTTCGTAACATATTCAAGGCCCTCGAAATCCGCTGCCTTCACTGGCTGTTCCACCAGTTCGATATCATATTCATTCAGGCGTTCAATAATCTGAAGGGCTTCCTTGGCCGACCATGCCTGATTGGCATCAATGCGGATCTTCACATCCGGCCCAACCGCTTCTCTGATCGCCTTGATCCTGGCTACATCCTCCTTTAGTCCTGTGCCCACCTTAGTCTTAATGGTATCAAAACCATTTCTCACATGAGCTGCAGCCTTTTCCGCCATGATTTCGGGTCCATTGATTCCTACGGTAATGTCGGTTTCTATTGTATTCGAATAGCCGCCCAACAGCTTGTACACAGGAAGACCGGCCTTTTTTCCCAGGATATCATAGCAGGCAATATCAATGGCAGTCTTTCCGCAGGGTGCATGGGCCGCAGCCCGGTC
Source organism: Hungatella sp. UBA3048 (assembly GCA_002367105.1). Lineage (GTDB taxonomy): Bacteria > Bacillota > Clostridia > Lachnospirales > Lachnospiraceae > Lacrimispora. The sequence continues at coordinate 92,234 of DFCS01000030.1, read as the reverse complement.
AAGAATCCAATAAACCTTTTCAATATCCGTAGGATCGGTTCCAAGAAGGGACTGTTCAAAATGCTTAATGCTTTCCACAGTTCCCTCCAGATTTTCTCCTGTTATCAACACACCTGGAGCACCTTCTCCATAACCGCAGAGCCCTTCATCCGTTTCCACCTTTACCACCGCGCTTATGGCATGGGTAATGGTTCCCAGGGATATATGAAACGGTTCTTTTAAGGGTACCTTCACTGTCTTTACTTTAATACCTGTAATTTTCATGTTCATTAACCTCCGTACATACTCTGTTATTTATTCCATTCTCCTGCAAAATGACATGCGCAGCAGTGTCCGTTTCCGTAGTCCTTTAACTCCGGTGCTTCCTTCCCGCAAATTTCCCTGGCCATAAAGCACCTGGTATGGAATACGCAGCCGGAAGGCGGATTAGCGGGGCTTGGCAGATCACCTTCCAGGATGATCTTCTCCCTCTTAGTATGGCGGTCCGGCACCGGAATTGCCGATAGCAATGCCTTTGTATAGGGATGGAGCGTGTTCTGGTACAAATCATCCTTATTGGAAATCTCTACTACATGTCCCAGGTACATGACAGCAACCCTGTCAGAAATGTGTTTAATGACGCTTAAATCATGGGAAATAAAAATATAAGCCATTCCCATCTGCTTTTGGAGCCTGCGCAAAAGATTAATCACCTGTGCCTGTATGGATACGTCAAGAGCAGATACCGGCTCATCACAAACCATAAGCTCCGGCCGCAGTACAATAGCTCTTGCAATGCCGATCCTCTGTCTCTGTCCCCCTGAGAATTCATGGGGATACCTATTATAATATTTTGTGTTAAGTCCCACGATTTCCATGGTTTCCAAAACTCTTTTCCGTATCTCTTCCCCGCTTGTTTTCCACTGGATTTCCAAAGGCTCTGCTATGATATCGCCGATGGTCATACGGGGATTTAAGGAGGCATAAGGGTCCTGGAAAATAATCTGCATTTTGCTTCTGCTCTTTCTCAGTTCCCCGCTCCTCAGCTTCATGAAATCCTGGTCCTCAAAGACAATCTCACCCGCCGTAGGTTCGATCAGCCGAAGCACAGAACGTCCCATGGTGGACTTTCCGCAACCAGACTCCCCTACCACGCCTAAGGTTTCTCCGGGATACAATTGAAAACTTACATCATCCACAGCTTTAATATACACCTTTTTCCCTGAGAAGGGGGAAGATTTTGCCGTAAACCATTTTTTTAAATGCTTCACCTCCAACAGGGGCTTTCTCGTCTCCTGGCTGTCCATTATACCTCCTCCTTCCATTGTGATTCGTATTTAAAACATCGGATCTTCCTGCCGTTCTTTTCCGTGAGTTCCGGCATCCTTTCCCCACATATGGGTTTTGCATATTCACACCTTGGACAAAAGGCACAGCCTTTAGGCATTGAATCGTAGCTTGGAACCATGCCCTTAATGACAGGAAGCTCCTCCACCTCCCCATCCAGCCTGGGGATACAGTTCATAAGGCCTTCCGTATAGGGATGCATGGGATGATCAAAGATGTCATCCGTGGTACCCTGTTCCACGACCTTTCCCGCATACATGACCATGACATCATCTGCCACTTCGGCGATTACACCAAGGTCATGAGTGATCATCATGATGGAGGCGCCAGTCTTTTGCTTTAATTCATTTATCAGATCCAAAATCTGTGCCTGAATCGTGACATCAAGAGCTGTCGTCGGCTCATCACAAATTAAAAGCTCCGGATTGCAGCAAAGAGCCATGGCAATCATGACCCGCTGGCGCATGCCTCCGGATAGCTGGTGAGGGTATTCATCGATCCGCTTTTCCGGCAAAGGAATTTTTACCATGCGAAGCATCTCTATGGCCTTTTCACGTGCCTGCTGCCTGGATATTCCCGCCTCATGAATGACCAGGGCTTCCATGATCTGCTGTCCTACGGTGAACACAGGGTTTAGGGAGGTCATCGGCTCCTGAAAGATCATGGCAATCTTCTTCCCCCGGATCTTTCTCATCTCATCTGGGGATTTCTCTAAAAGATTTTCTCCACGGTAGATAATTTCCCCTCCTTCAATCCTTCCGGGAGGGGTCTCTAAAAGCTGCATAATGGAAAGGGAGGTAATGCTCTTTCCACATCCTGATTCCCCTACAACTCCCAGTGTTTTTCCCTGTTCTATGGAAAAGGAAACATCATTCACCGCCTTTACCACGCCTGCATCTGTATAGAAATATGTTTTCAAATTTTTAACTTCAATTAATTTATTATCCATCGTTACCTCCTAATCAGGCTCTAAGCTTGGGATCCAGGGCATCTCTAAGTCCATCACCAAAGATATTAAATGCTACGACCGTCACCATAATGGCAATTCCTGGAACGATACTGTACACCGGAAGGAAGCTGATAAAAGACTGGGCAGAACTGATCATGTTACCCCAGCTTGGAGTAGGCGGCTGGATGCCAAGGCCGAGAAAGCTTAAGGAAGCCTCATACATGATGGCATTGGGGATTCCCAGGGTCACGAGCACAATCACCGTTGATAAGCAGTTGGGAATCAGGTGCTTTGTAATGATCCGGAAGGCGGTTCCGCCGCTGGCCTTGCTGGCTTCCACATACTCCTTTTCCTTCAGCTGCATGACAGAGCCTCGGATCAGCCGTGCGGTTCTCACCCAGGTCAGAAGGCCAAGGGCTATAAACAGGTTCTGGAGGCCCTGACCCATAAAGGTCATAATCGCCATGGCAAATAGAAGATCCGGGAACGCAGCAAAAATCTCCATGATCCGGGATATCAGGGTATCCACCGCTCCTCCAAAATAACCTGCAATGGCTCCAAGGGTGATTCCGATAACAGATGCAAGGATCTGAGCAAGGATTCCAATGCTTAAGGATACCCTGGTTCCATAGATCAGACGGGATAAAATATCTCTTCCATATTCATCCGCACCCAGAAGATGCTTGGATGAGGGCGGTGCCAGGACCGAGGCATAGTCCTGGTAAGTTGGATCATAAGGGCTTACAACAGGCGCAAACAGGGCCAGCAAAATCAGGAAAAGGATCACTCCCAGGCAGAATATGGCCGCCTTATTCTTTTTAAGCCTTTTAAAGCTGTCCTTATAATAGCTGGAATATTCCATCTCACCATTCAGGAGCTGTTCTTCAAATTTCTTCTGCTTTGTAAAAATACTTAATATCTTCATCAGTTCGCTCCTTTCCCATAGCGGATTCTTGGATCAATAAATGCATAAGAAATATCCACCAGCAGATTTACGATTACAAATACGAATGCAATATACATCACGGTCCCTTCCAAAAGCGGCAGGTCACGGTTTGACATGGAATCTACCGCCAGCTTCCCGATTCCGGGTATGGAAAAAACCCTTTCAATCAACATAGAGCCTGTCAGCATATTTCCAAGCTCTGTACCAACCAGCGTGATAATGGGAATCATGGCATTTTTCAGGGCATGCTTCATAATGACCAGACCTTCCTTTACTCCCTTGGCCCTTGCGGTTCTGATATAATCCTGCTTGATCACGTCAAGCATGCTGGTGCGGGTGATACGTGCGATGCTTCCTGCATAGCGCGTGCCCAGTGCAATACTTGGAAGGATAAAAAATACAGGTCCCTCAAAACCGGAGATGGGAAGTAAGTCCAGCTTCAGCCCGAATATGATCTGAAGAATGATGGCTATCCAGAATGACGGTGCAGACACTCCGGCAATGGAAATGGTCATAAGCACCGAATCGATCCATTTTCCCCGGTTAATTGCAGCGGCCATACCACAGGCCACCCCAAGGACGACAGCAAATAAAAAGGACATGGAGGCCAGCTTTACAGTTACCATAAAGCAGCGCACCAAGGCCGTCGTCACTACCTCTTTTGTAAAATAAGACTTGCCAAAATCCAGATGGATGGCACCCTTTAAAAAATTCAAATATTGCTGGGGCAGGGACACATCAAGCCCAAGCTCATGACGTACCCTGGCAATGGTCTGCGCATCTGCCCGCTTTTCAAGCATTAACTCCACAGGGTCTCCCGGCACGACCTGGAGAAGGATAAAAGTAATAAGACTTATCCCAAACAATACTAACAATGTCTGGAACAGTCTTTTTGAAATATATTGAAACATATGATTCCCCTTTTTCTTATAAAAAGGGAGTGGAAAACCACTCCCTTAGGTCACGTACTCCAATTGCATTATTGTTGGAAATCAGCGTTAGCGTAAAAGTTCCGGAATGTTGAATCCATGACAAGTCCTGTAATCTTTGGGTTTAAAAGATAACATTTTGACTCATTGTAAATAGGTGCAATAGCATAATCCTCTCTTGAGAGAATGTGCTCAGCCTTTACATAAATTTCCTGGCGCTCTGCTTCATCCGAGGTCTGCACACCAGCTTCCATCAGCTTCTTAAATTCCTCATTATGCCAGAAGCTTGAAGAGCGGTCTGTGCGGGAATCACTCACCGGATACAGCATACTGTCCGGATCGTTGTAATCCACATACCAGTTGCCCACTCCGGCATCCACGCCGCCGGATTTTTTCATATCAGACCATGCCGCTGAATCAACCTGTTCAATCGTAACGTTGATGCCTGCTGCCTTAGCCTGCTCCTGGAATGCGGTGGCAATCGGGATAGAGGTGGCATATTTTGTGTTTACCGTAAGCCGGAGGTCATATCCATTTGCATAACCTGCCTCTGCAAGAAGAGCCTTTGCGCCCTCTGGATCGTAAGCAAATTCCTCCAGGGAATCATCATGTCCGATGATGCCGGCTGGAATAAAGGAGCTTGAAGGCTTTGCAGTGCCGTGGAAAATGCTCTCACAAATCGCCTGTCTGTTGATGGACATGGAAATGGCCTGTCTTATTTTAGGATCGGAAACAGACTTAACATTAAAGGTCATGTAATATCCGCCGATCGGCTGGAACATATGCATCTGATCTTTTAATTTTGGATCTGCCTGATAAACCGGATACATGTTTGTCTCTACATCCACGTAATCGATATTTCCCTTCTGGTATTCCAGAACCTGAGTATTGGCATCCTCAATGAACTTATAGCTTACACCGTCAAGCTTAGGGACATTGCCGTGGTAGCCGTCAAATTTTGAAATCTCCACGCCCACGCCCGGGGTATAGCTGTCAAACTTAAAGGGGCCGGTACCGATCAGTTCTGTCTTTCCCCAGTTCTCCCCTGCCGCCTCACAGGCCTCAGCAGGATATATCCCACAGTATGGAGTGGATAAAACAGAAACAAACGGAGTATAGACCTCTGACAACGTAATGGTAAAATGAGTATCATCAATGACTTTGATTCCGGTCAGCTCATTGGCAGAACCGTCTGCCAGGGCTTCATAGCCTTCCACCTTTTCCAAAAGGCTTCCCATACTCTGCTTTTTTACAACCCTTTCAAGAGAGTACTTCACATCAGAGCTTTTTAAAGTCTCCCCGTTATGGAATTTCACTCCGTCGATCAGTTCAAAGGAATAGGTAAGCATATCATCGGACAGCTCCGGTTCCTTAGCCAAAAGCGTTGGAACCACCTTTCCTCCGTCCTGGGTCGTAAGAAGGGATTCTACAACATTATCCGTAACCTTCATGATCAGGCTGTATGTATATTGCTGCATATCGTATGCAACCTGGGGATCCACTGCCGCTACACGGAGGATCTTTGCTCCTGTGTTTTCAGCCGCTGCATCGGAGCCTGCCGCAGCCGTTGTTTCAGATGTTGTGGGGGAAGGGCCTGAAGAACTGCCGCAGGCGGATAATGCAGCCGCCATAGAAACAGCCAAGCCCAGCGAAATAAGGTTTTTGATGGTTTTTTTCATAATTCCTCTCCTCTTTAATGTGTATAATTATGTACTATTATGTATTTACAACTTTATTAAGTTTACTGACGACACACATATTTGTCAATATTCTCCGGTATGCCAAAAATGTATAATTATAATTCCTCTGTGTTATACCTATATTCTCCACATATACATAGGAAAGGACCGCTGCCTTGTCCCCGATTCCTCAGTGACAAAGCAGCGGCCCTTACAGGCTTAAAAATCGCTTTTTACTTTTTAACTTTTACTTTTCTCTTCTCCCACATAGCCCAAAGCGTACCTGCCACGCAAATGGAGGAGTAGCATCCGGTCAGGATACCAAAGAACATTGGAAGTGAAAACTCCAAAATAGACCCGATCTGGAAGTAAACGGAAGCTGCCAGAATGATAAGTACGCAGATTCCCGTGGTACAGGACGTATTGATGGATCTTCCAAGGGTCTGGGTGGTACTGATATTTACCAGCTCATCGACCGGCATTTTGGTATCCTTCTTTCTGTTTTCACGGATTCGGTCATAGATAACGATGGTATCGTTGATGGAATAACCGATAATCGTCAGGACGACCGCCACAAAAGCATCGTTTAACGGAATCCGGAACAGCACGAATACAAAGAACACCACAATTACATCATGAAGCAGCGCGATCATTGCAGTAACTCCTGCAGGAAGGCCGGATATTGCGGAAAACCGGATCCAAACATATACAACAATGAAAAGCAGAGAAAGTACAATAGCAACCGCTGCATTCTTCATCGCCTTTGCTCCGATATAAGGCTCAACTACATAGGTCTCTGACAGCTTTGCATCTGCACTCTCAGAGGTACTGTTGATGGCATCCGTTACCTTTTTCTGATCTTCCGGAGACATACCTGAATTTCCCGCAAGAGTGACGGAAAGTCTCTTAAGCCCGGTCATGTTATCTTCCTTGATCTGAACAGTAACCGGCCGTTTTGTCTCCCGCTCAATGGCTGCCTGGATCGTACCTGTATCCGCTTCATCTGATACGGAATAGCTTAATACTGCACCTCCGGTAAACTGGGTATCCAGCTTTACCCCAAATATAAAGCAGCCTACGATTCCGGAAAGGATAACCGCTCCTGAGATGATTGCAAAAATATATTTCTTCTGATAGAACGGAATGATTTTTTTATCTTTTCTGATCCGGAACCACTTTTCTGCATTCCATGTATCACTTTGGATCAGGGATAATAAAAGCTGTTTGGAAACAGAAACACCTACCACGAGGTTCACGATCATACCAACCAGTAACGTATAGCCAAAGCTCAGCATGGTGCCTGAACCTAAAAACATCAGGATTATTGCAACAATGGCTGTGGTCACATTTCCGTCTAATACAGACGAGAAAGCATTTTTATATCCGGCCAATATTGCGCCTTTCACGGAAATGCCTTTTTTTAGTTCATCCGAGATACGCTCTGAAATAATAATATTCGTATCCACCGCCATACCTATGGTCAGGATAATACCGGCAATACCCGGAAGGGTTAAGGTATACTGCGGAATAGAGACGGCAAGCATCTGCAGAACCGTCTGCAAGACCAGAGTGACACAAGCAACAGCGCCTGGCATCTTGTAAAACAACAGCATAAACAAGCAGATCGCTAAAAACGCAGCCATTCCTGCATATATCATAATCGATAAAGCATTGTTTCCAAGAGAAGGGCTTATAGTGGAGAAATTGGTGGTCTTAAGGGAAAATGGAAGAGAGCCTGCATTGATCTTCTCAGCCAGATTCTTTGCATCATCATAATCCTCCATTCCTGTAATAACGGCCTGTCCGCCTGATATCTTAGTCTGCACCGTCGGACTTGAGATCAGATCCTTATCCATGTAAATGCTTATCCGTTTTCCGATCAGCTTTCCTGTCGCATCTTCAAACAGCTTAGAGCCTTCTGCATTAAAGCTAAGAGCTACCTGATAGCTCTTGATCCCGTTGTTATTTGCGGTCTCAGGGGCTGCGTTCTGTACATCTTTTCCCTGAATCAGAACATTACCATCAGGATCCCGGAATGTAAGCTCAGCCATCTCACCTAACTCCGCAATGGCCTCTTCCGGGTTAAAATTGGTCTCCCCGGATTTCCATGGGAACCGAACGATGATATATCCTCCGTTTTTATCCACGGTCACCTCGCGGTCAACGATATTCTGGTTATCCATACGGGTCTCTATGACCTGTCTGGCTGTATCAAGTTCCTTTTCTGATGGGGTGCGGTCAAGTCCCTGGGGTTCAAATACTGCCTCTACTCCTCCGCGGATGTCGATACCGTAACGCATTTCACGTACGCCCTTAATACCGCTTCCGGCCCCAAATGCCGCAACACAAATGAGAGCCGCAATTACTATTAAAATTGCAGCAAGCATTTTCTTTCCTGGCTTCATTGGTTATCCTCTTTTCTTATTATAATTTTAAATACTTTTTTAAATTCCAACCCTTACTCCTTTCTCACCATCCGAATCATGAATGTACCTGATCAGATACTCCCTGCCGGCATACCCCTCCTTCATCAACATGGTTCGTCCCGACCATAATATAAGCGGGGCAGGCAGGAATAATTCTTTGACCTCCAGATACTTTAATGGTAAGATTCCGATTAAGTACCTGCTCCAGGCATCAACCAGCGTTTCACCCGCAGCCTCTTCCTCTAAGGCCCCCGGAAATTCAGCGACCGCGTCATTCTTTCTCGGATGAGTATATCCCTTTGGCAGGCCCTGCGTTATAATTAGAAGGGCCTGTCCAGGAATCCAGTCCATGCCCAGCGCATTCAGTTCTCCAATAAGTAAGGCAATACAACATAACAGTGCCAGTATCCGGCTGACAGACCTGGTTTTCTTTACCTGGTATTTCAATGGTACTCCTCCTGCGGCAGCCGCATCATAAAACATAATAATCGGATGATATCCTGTTGCATTGTACTACAATTTTTAACGAAACACAACCCTGGTCTTATGGAAAATGCCATATTCATGACGTAGTTCATTCAGGGCTTAATTTTTTTCAGAATTTGTTCCAGCGAACCTTTTTCTTCCTCCGTAAGCAGGGAGAAAATACTGTCATTCTCCCTCTTCCATTCCCTCATATGTTCTTTGGCCGACTCGTATCCCTTACCGGTCAGTGAGATCTTTATGTCTTTTCCTTCATCCTGCTTCCGGCTGATATAGCCCTTTTTCTCCAGCTTTTGCAAAGCCTCCTCCAGCTCTTTAAAAAGCGGCCCTGAATTTTCCTTAAGCTCCTTTTGTGTCAGGTCACCTTTTTCAGCCAATTCTGACATTATATAAAGCCTGGCCCCTTTCCCGCCCTGCTTCCCGGCTTTCCGCTCAGGCAGCAGACGGCTGACATTATTAAAAAGGTATATCAGTCTGATTTCGGACTGGATATCTTTCCATTCTACCGTTTCAGGATCCATGGCAGGTTCCTTTTTTTCTTCTTTTACCTTCTTCTCTTCCTTTTTTCTCTTTTCCGCCAATGCTCTTCCTTTTCCGCAGTGGGGATCTATTAAAGAACAATGTCTTTTGCAGTATGGGCAGTGTTCTTTCGCAAGTATTTCATTTTTCATTCCGGTTCCTCCGTTCGTACATTTTAAAACTTCTATTCCAACATTGCAAAGCTTGCCATTCTCCTTAAATTTACAGTAATGGCCATGATCCGTTTCCATTACAAATCCTATAACCACACAAATCTTATAACCATTTTATTACTACTTTTTTAATTATGCAAGAGTAAGATCTTCGAGGCTACTGTTCCGGGAAACCATTCGTGAAATTGTACAACTTTTAAAATTTCAGTTGCATTTCATTTTATATCATTGTACTGTGAAAAAGGACCGGTCCTAATACAAGGAAAGAAGGAAATACAATGACTTTTAAAACAGAATATATTGCTCCCTGCCCCATGGCTTATATCAGGCATACCGGCCCTTATGGTCCGGACAATACAGAGACCATGGAACGTTTAAAACGCTGGGCAAAGTCCAATCTGAACAGGAAAAGAAATTAAAAAAGTTACTTCGACACTTCAACTCCCCTACCCCCTCATTCATGAGGGGAATTAGGGGTTTCTTTTTGTTTCATTATCCTTCATAATAGTCTTATGAATATTTTACAGAAGACTGTAACATGTACTCCATTGACAGGACTAACCCTCCAGTTCCTTTAATGATGGGTATCAAAAAAGTCACCGCCAAATGGCGGTGACAAGGTTTGAATCTTAATTATTCCTACAAAACACCAAAGTATTTCAGCACAATGGACAGGACCATCATCACTACTATCAACAAAGCCGCATGGCCGCCCTTTGTTTTCTTAAGAATCCGGTAAACAATCACTGTAACCAAAAGATTTAAGAAAGAGGGCATGATCATGTCTAACATTTCTTGCAGTTGAATGACGTTTCCGCCGATTTCACCCGTAATGCTAGAGTTGACCGCAATTTCCAGAGGAGTTTTCACTTTGATGTTAGTGGCAATTAGGCCGCCCATAACCATCAGTCCAACTACGTTTGCCATGGTCGAAATTCTCTGAATAATATTACTTTCCCTATTGTCGTTTAAAAAGGAAATGCCCTTTTGATAGCCATAAACCACTGCATAATACCGACCAATAATATTGACAATATTGTAAAGTACAAACATCAATATCGGGCCCATAACGCTTCCGCTAAGAGCCAGGGAAGCTCCGATACTGCCTGCAATGGGAACCCAGGTAAACTTCACCAAGCTGTCGCCAAGTCCTGCCAAAGGACCCATTAAACCTGTTTTTAAAGGATTGATTCCTTCCTTTTCATCAGGACCTGTAGACTCTTCCATTGCAGCTGTCATACCAAGGATCGCAGCGTCGCCGTTAACGTGAGAGTTGTAGAAAACTGCATTGCGCTTCATGGCTTCTGACAATTCCTTTTTATCTGGATAAATCTTTTCTAGCGCAGGGGAAATGGCACGCATAAAACCTACACCCTGTAAGGTTTCATAATTTAAAGTGATTCTCATAGTATTCAACCGCATGAACAAGACCCAGAGGTCTTTTTTCGTCAATTTCTGTTCCATTACAAATCATAGCCTCCTTCCGCCGAACCCATGTTTACTTTCTCTTCGGTTTTCCCCTTTTGTGTGGCAAGGTCATATAAGTAGGCAATAGCCAGGGCAAATAAAGTAATGGGCAAAATTGCAAGACCCAAGTAAGAAGCAAGGACAAAACCCAGAATTAAAAATATCCAAAACTCTGTTTTTTTGATCATTGCCATCATCAACAAGGCAATGCCTACGGAAGGAATGATTTTTCCAGAAGTTGATAGTCCGTTAATAAGTACCTTGGGAAGAGAATCTACCATGTTTTGAATGGCACCAGCACCAAATCTCAAAGCAATAAATGTTGGAACAGAGCGGGCCAGTCCTGTCATAATAGCCGGAGGATAGATCAGCCAAACCGTACCCTTTACATCAGCATTTTCTGCCAGGCGGGCAGCCCATGCATTTAAGGAGCAGTTTACCGTTTCAATCAATACCAACAACTGTTGAGCCAGCAGTGCGGTAGGGACTGCCAATGTAACAGCAGTGGCCACCGTAGTTTCCAGTCCGGAGTCTCCTCTGCTCGCTATGGCTAAAGAAGTGCTTATTAAGGTTCCCGTAATGATGTCGGGTGCCATATATGCGCCTACGTTTCCGATCCCCATCCACATAATTTCAAGGGTCGCGCCAATTGCCATACCAGCCTGAACATCTCCCATTAAGAATCCGATAATAGTGGCAATTAAGAGGGGTCTGCGGAATAATTTTGTGCTTACGTCGTCAATTCCTATGAAAAATGCTGTAATTGTGATTAAAAATGTCGTCATACTCTTATCACCTCACTCATCTTGACCGGAGCTTCACTTGGAACCATCTGGATTTCCACGTCCATACCTAGAGCCATTAGTCTTTCAAATACCTTTCTTTCTTCTGGAGTTACGAATACTGCTTTTGTGATTTTAGTACGTGTTTCATTTCCTCTCATGCCCCCTACGTTTAATTTGGGAATGGGATAGCCGGCGATTACCAGTTTTTCCACATCAAAGGGAGAGGAAAAAAGGAGCATAGTGGCCCTGGTTATGGGGTTCTTATCTATGATTTCCAAAAATTTTTCAGGCGAAAAAATATGCAGCTTAATATTGGGGGGAACGCTCATTTTCAATACACTGGATTGTATTTTGTCTTGTTCTACTGCTTTATTTATAATAATTACTTGTTCAATTTTATAAACATTGACCCATGTGGTGACCACTTGTCCATGGATAAGGCGGTCGTCGATCCTACAAAATTTCACACTCATGTTCCTTCTCCCTCTCTTTAAATAGTCTGCTTACATTGACAAAACTGCTGTGATAGGCTGTTTCTAAGGCATTTCCAATTTCTTCTAAGCTTCGATCCCTGTTTGTCAGCAGTTCAATCAACAAAGGCAGATTTAGACCACTGACCACTAGAACACCCTCATTCGTCAGCGCCAGACGGCCGCTGACATTGGACGGAGTACCACCCAAAATATCTACTAAAATAACCGTTCCATTGCTGCGGTCTAAATCATTAAATACTTCTTCCATTTGATTTACTACGTCCGCAAAGCTTAAGTTCATACTAACCGTTAAAACGCCGCAGTTTTCCTGCTTTCCCACTACCATTTCCGCACTTTCCAAAGCGTACTTTGCGAATTCCCCATGGCTGGCTACAACAAAAGCTACCTGTCCCATATAGCTTTTCCCTCCTCTAAATAAAACGTTCTCATTGCTTGGAGCTCTTCCTTCGTCAGTTCAAAATGACGGATCATGTAATCGTCAACACTTTGGTACATCTCCTTAATTAAATCCATACTGGCTTCTATGTACTCCCTTCTGGTCTCAATCATAGACATGAGATAGTTAAGGAAATCCTGATTTGAGGTCAGTTCCTGGTACTGTTTGTATTTCAGCTCATTTCTGGCAGTTCGGATCACACCTGTCAGTACATAATCCTCTACAATCTGTTCCCTTTTTACACCAAGCGCCAATAAAAGCAGCATGGAAGCAAAGCCTGTCCGGTCTTTTCCCCCTCTGCAGTGGTGAAGCAAGGGAAGGTTTCTTTGATCGGCACAGGCGTGAAGAAACCTGCCATAAGCCGTTTTTGCCGTTTCAGAAGTTACTAGTTCCCGATAACTGGATATAACCTTTTCCCCTGATCCGTTGACGTATCGTTTCTCCACCTCACCATTTTCCAAAGCAGTCACCAGCTTGATATTTTCACTATGTAAGTCTACAGCATTTGCAGCTGCCTCGGAAAAGCTGGACTGGGGGTCACAGTTAATAATATTTTTTACATTTTTAATTTCCTTGTTGGGATTTAAGGAGCGCTCGTGTTGAGAACGATAATCTACAATAGAAGTAATTCCAATTCGTTCTAACATGGCCACATCCTCTGTATCCAATTTAGATAACTGGTCACCTCGATATATAAGTCCCCATTTTACCAGCTTTCCATTCTCCGTTTCATAACCGCCCATATCTCTGACATTGATTGCCTGCTTAAGAGGAAGAATCCGTTCCGTAAAAATATTGGTTTGTTTACCTTCTGCTTTTACTATAAAATAGTAAGGCCCGTCCTTTGCAGGTAGTTTAAGTCGAAATCTTCCATCTCTACTGTCTGATACTGGTTTTGTAATTGCCTCCCAATATGGCTTGCCGCCTAAAAATAAGCGATAGTTGGAAGGTTCTACTGTCCCTAGGCTTATGGCTAATTCTTCCCCCTCTCTTTTTACCATCACACCTAAAATCGTATCCCATTGTTTAGAAATGTCCACACCCTGCTCCTTTCTATTGTTTTTGTCTTCTTTGTAAGCTCATTATATATTATGGTAATAATTTTTTCAATAATTATTTTCGATAATAATTTTCACAATAATTTATTTCAACACGCAAAATAAGGGATAAGGCTCAGACATTATGATTAATAGAAAAGAAAAGAAAAGAAAATTAATTTCTTACTGTAAAGATAAATAAAAAAAATTGGGTTTTAATCCAATTTTTCATTTAAAGATCATTGATTATCTGCCTGGTGGTCGTAACGGAACGTCCAAACTGTTGGTCTTCCATTAAATAAGTGGTGATCACATCAATTAAATAGATATTGGAAAACTGCGAGTTTGCAAATTTTTGATTGTGAACAAATCTGGTATTGTAGACATGGAAGATCAAATCACTTAGCTTGGAAACCGGATTTTCCGAAAAACTGGTTATGGAAACAATGGTTGCACCATTTGTTCTGGCCTGCTCCAGAGTTTCTACGATGCAGCGTGTCACTCCACTGTTGGAGATGGCTACAAAAAGATCTCCAGGAGAAGCAATGCTGGCTTGCATTAGCATCCAGTTGGGATCGGAATAGCTTTTCACTGGCAGTCCCATTCTCATCAGGCGGATTCCCAGGATTTGGGCAGTAGTACCTGAACTGCTGGCTCCAATTAAAATAATGCTTTTGGCTTCTTTAAGCAGCTTCATAAATTGTTTGATTTTATCTAAGTCAATTAAGTGCTGTGTGTTTTTAATTACATTTTGATAATATAAAAAAACCTCATCTGCAATTCCGTTGGATTTGTGATTTTCCACAGGGGCGGATTGGCCATTGATACTGAATTTCATGTCCGAGTAGTTTTTGCAGCCGACCTTTTTTACAAAACGGGTAATAGAAGAATTAGACGTTCCTGTCTTTTCAGACAAATCAGTGATGTTCATGTTTTGAAGTTCTTGATTGAAACGTAAAATGTAATCAGCGATCTTTTTTTCCTGTTTGGAAAAGCTTAAATAGTCTTTTTGTATTTTGGTTAATATATCCATGTTTTTAGCCCCTTCCCTTGTTTTTGTTGGTTCGGATGAGTTGTTCCGCTATTATCCTATCATCATAAGAATAGCACAAATATCAACATAAGAAAAGGGCCAAAGCAGAGACTTGAAAAAGCCTGCTGCTTTGGCCCGAAAAACAGGATTAACGGAACATAACCTTCCATGTTTTGATCTCATAAGGGTGAATCACAAAAGAAGCTGTCCTGTCCTGACTATCCACCTGGTTTTCATCCTCCTCCAGCATGCTGCATTCCGTAATTCTCTGAATGTCCATGCCAAAGGTCATATTGCCGCTGGTCCGCCGGTTATTTGTCTCATAAAAGCGAAGGATCATTTCGTTCCCTTTTCGGGACTGCTTCACAACCTCTATGACAACATTGGCGGCATCCGCTTTTACCAGAGAAAATTCTCCGGGCAGCTGTCCTCCCTCTGTCTCTTTCACAAGAGCTGTCATGGGGTTATTTAAGTGATAAGCCTTTTGTATGGTTTTTGCCGTTTTCCAGTCGCCCTTGTGGGGATAGATGGAAAATACAAAGCTGTGGTGTTCCTTATCTGCATCCGGGTTTGGATAGGTTGCCGATTTCAACATGGAGATTCCGATCTCACCGTCATGGACGTGACAGCCGTACTTGCAGTCATTGATCATGCTGACTCCATAATCATCCTCTGAAACATCGAGCCACTTATGCATGCATACCTCGAATTTTGCATAATCCCACATGGTATTGTAATGGGTTTTTCTTTTTACATTACCGTACTGAATCTCAAAAGTAGCTTCGTCCGTATGGATATCAACCGGGAGAATCGACTTTAAGAAGATATGGTTTTCCTTCCAGTCAATCTCATTGCGGATGATGATTTCCGGGCTGTTGTATAACAGGGAGATGTACTGTTCGATGACGGAGTCCAGATATCTTCTCTTTACACAAATTGTAGCACGGACCGGACCGTTTTCAACAAGTTCCATGCTCCTTACGTCAGTAATTTCCCAGGACTTTTCTACATAATAGTTGTTTACATCCCAGGCATCATAGTTATGCGGTCTGTCCTCATAGGTCATAAGCACGTTGGCATGCCTGTTTTCTTTTAACACTTCCCGTTCATTCTGCTTATCATAAATTGAAGAAATCTGTCCGTTTTCATGGAAGGTCACGGAGATAAATTCATTCTCCAGATGCCTCTCATCCGCTCTTAAGCCGGTATCACGGTTTCCTTCCCGCAGTTTTAAGGTCTTATAGCCCTTAGAAGGAACCTGGGAAGCACAAAACAGCCAGGAGCCATCTCCTGTCTTCTGCGCAGGAAACAGGTTCTCTCCATCCATTACCGCTAAGTTTTCCATGTACTCCGGAGCCTTAAAGGATACGGCTCCCTCCCCCTCAAAGCTGTTAGGATTAAATACAACCAGATTGTCCTTATGGGCAGACACACCCTCTAAAACATTGGAAAGGGCATGATCCACCAGTTCCCCTCCTGCTTTTCCTATTGCTTCATATTCCTTTTTGGAATCCTCATATACCTCTTTAATGGAAGAACCCGGAAGGATATCATGGAACTGGTTTCTTAAAATCACTTCCCATGCCTCCTCAATGGTCTCCTTAGGATAAGGATTCTGGTTTAATACTCCATCTAACATGGAGTAAAACTCTGCATTCTCAAATAAAAATTCTGATTTCCGGTTGAACTTTTTATTTCTTGCCATAGAGGTATAGGTGCCTCTGTGGTATTCTAAGTATAATTCTCCGACCCAGGAAGGCAGATATTTTTTTCCTCTTACTTCTTTATCCAGCTTTTCAAAAAATGCCTTAGATGTACTCATCACAGTCCTTGGACAGCCTGGTATGCCCGATTCAAGTCTCCGCTGGTTTTCCAGCATATCTTTGGTAGGGCCGCCGCCGCCGTCTCCGTAGCCAAAGGACATTAAGACCTCATCATTTAGATATTTCTGGCTGTATCTGGCCCAGGCTCCTTTTACCTGGGAAGGATTTATGTATGCGTTATAGGTAGTAAAATGCTCGGTTTCTGTACCGCCTTCCTCAGCAGCCTTATTATAATCACGGCTTGGGCTGAAGTGGGTTAAAATCCTGGTTCCGTCAATTCCTTCCCATTCAAAGGTGTCATAAGGCATTTTATTGAATTCATTCCAGCTGATTTTCGTAGTCATAAAATATTTGATGCCGCATTTTTTCATGATCTGAGGAAGTGCGGCGGAATATCCGAACACATCAGGAAGCCATAAAATCTCATTGTCCTTCCCAAATTCTTCCCTGAAAAATTCCTTGCCATGAAGGAACTGGCGCACAAGGGACTCCCCGGAGGAGAGATTGCAGTCTGCTTCCACAAACATGCCGCCTTCTGTCTCCCATCTTCCTTCTGCAACACGTTTTTGTATCTCTTCATAAACCTCAGGAGCATGCTTCTTAACATATTTATAAAGCTGTGGCTGGCTTGACATAAAGATGTATTCCGGATACTGTTTCATCAGCTCCAGCACCGTGGAAAAGCTTCTTACCGCCTTATCCTCCGTTACCGCAAGGGTCCATAACCAGGCTACGTCAATGTGGGTATGGCCCACGCAGTAAACCGTTTCTTTGCTGTTTCCGCTATATTTATCATAGAATTCTTCCTTCATATATTGCCTGGCTTTTTTCAGGCTTTCATAATATTCTTCCGAATATTCCTTTCTTAAGTCCAGAAGATTTAAGGATTCATTCACTGCATGAATGATGGAGAGATAGGCACTGTCACTGTCAGGAAGAAGCCTGGCGACCTGATAAGGAACGGAAATATCATAATAATACTGCTCTGTTTCCCTGTCTAATACCTTTATCCTGGAATCCATGACAAGCTTAAAATTCTGATCCCCGGTAAATGCGGATAAAACGATTCGAAACGTCTCACCTGGCTCTGCCTTTTCCGTCAGCAGTACCTCCCTGTGATTGACGTCAAGCCCCTGCCGCCTGACACCATTGACGTAAATGGTAAACTGGGGATTCGTGGCATCCCACAGCCCCTCTCTTCCG
Organism: Hungatella sp. UBA3048; assembly: GCA_002367105.1. Lineage (GTDB taxonomy): Bacteria > Bacillota > Clostridia > Lachnospirales > Lachnospiraceae > Lacrimispora. Next base: position 74,526 of record DFCS01000030.1, on the reverse strand, counting down.
GTTTTTAACTCATACACCACACATTGATCCTTAAAATCCTCAGGAATGGTAATGACTGTTTCAAACCAGAAATATTCCCTGTGGCCGCCCCACAGTTCTGCACTGGTAAGTTCCTCCCAGTCATCGGTACGAAGGTCCTGGACATTTAAAAAGCGTTCTCCGGATTTTAACATCCGGTAACTGGTGACAGGAACTTCTTTCTCATAGATAAGCTCCTTAAGATCTTCCACCAGTTTTCCAATCCGTTCTTTGATCAGTATCATTGTAATCTCCTCCTTATGCATCAGCCTTTGGCTGCGCCGGCCATATTAAAGCCCTTTGACATATAATTTTGTGACAAAATATAAAGGAATATAGAAGGAATGGCATAGACGGCCGAGTATGCGGCCAACTGTCCATATATTATCATACCATGCTGTCCGAAAAATTGATATAGGGTAACAGATGCCGGTAATTTATTTAAAGTCTGCAGCAGGATATAGGGTATAAAAAAGTTACCCCAGCTCCCTGAAAAGGTAAAGATGAAAACCACGCAAATCCCCGGAAACATTAAGGGAGCGATGATTTTCCTAATGCTTGCCAATGTGGACGCACCGTCTACCCAGGCTGCCTCCTCCAGTTCTATGGGGACATTGTCCATAAAATTTTTCATGAGCCAGATCCCATAAGGCATGGAGGTTGCCGTCAAAAATAAAATGAGGCCCAAAGTCTTGTCATACAGGCCAATGGTCAGGAACATCTTATACACCGGGACCATGACTGCCGTTATGGGAAGGGAGGTCATAAATAAAATCGTATATAAAAATAAACTTTTATAACGAAGTTCGTATCTAGACAAGGGATAAGCTGCCAGGCCTGCAACTAACACCACCAGGACCGACTGTCCAAAGGAAATGAGCAGTCCGTTGGCAAATGCCCTCTGATTGGTCTGACTGGACAGGATCACCTTGTAATTATCAAGGGTCCACTGGGTGGGCACCTTCACCGCCTGAGAAGCGTTGCCGTCAAAGGAGGCCAGCACGATCCAAAGCAGGGGAAGGACAAATATAACAGCTAATAAGGTCAGCACCCCATAGGGCACCGTTTTTCTTAATTTCCAATACATGAAGCACCTCCTCTAGTCTTTTCTCATGACTCTTGTATAAAAAACACTTAGCACAATCCCGAGCACAAGCAGAATCATGGAAATAGCCGTGCCGTATCCAAGCTGCTGGGAAATAAATGCCTGCCGGTACATAAAGATGGGAAGGGTCAGGGTCTTGGTTCCAGGTCCCCCGCCTGTCATCATGTAGATCAGCCCGAATACGCCAAGAGTTGATAAGGTATTCAGCATGGTATTTGTGGCTATGGTATTCTTGATGCAGGGTAAGATGATCCTGATCATGGTCTGAAAAGGGCCTGCCCCATCCACCTTTGCCGCTTCCTCAATATCCGCTGGCACCCCATCTAACGCTGACTGAAAGTTCATCATGGAAAATGCAGTCCCATGCCATATGTTTGCTAATATAACCGTTGCCATAGGAATGGCAAACAGGAATTCCACGGTAGGTAGATGGAAAAAAGAAAAGATCTGGTTCAAGGTACCTTCATCTCCGAAAAAGGTGCTGCAGCATAAGGCCACAACCACCTCCGGCATGATCCAGCCTGCCAGGAATACAGGACCTACGATTCCACGGAAGATCCTGTTTCTGTTTCTCATGTTAAGGGCAATGAAAAAACCCAGTACCTGCTGACCCGTAAGGCTTCCAAGGAGAAAAACAAGGGTGTTGACAATGCTGATGCGTACAGTGCGGTCCTTAAACATGCTGACATAATTGGACAGGCCGATAAATTTAAGCTGCTTTGCATTCTCACCTGACAGGGCCAGGTTTGTAAAGGAATAATAGACGGTCAATAAAATCGGCATCACAAAAAATATAAGTAAAAGAACCATAGAGGGCAGAATTAGTACTGATTTTCTTGCTTCCGCAAACAGCCGGCTGCTTTTTTTATTCATGGTTTCCTCTTTTCCGCCCTGTTTTTCAGGGCATATAGGTATCCCTGTAAGGGGTTTCCTCCGTTTGGATAAAAACAGGGAGAGCCAGGTGCTTTGCTATTGCACTTTAGCCCTCCCCTTCAAATCCTGAACGTTTATTTTGTCACGGTATTATCTGCGCCAACGCTGTTCGTCACGTCTGATTTATACTGCGCCATTGCATCCTCCGGACTCGTACCTGACACAACCGATTCCACCATGGTCTGTATATGGGTAGTAACCGTTGAATACTGGCTGTTTCTCGGCCTGTAGAAAGCTCCGGATAAAAAGCCGGTGCACTTTTCCATAAAGGGCTGGGAAGCGTATGTAGGATCTGCTGCAATATCAGTTCTGGTTGCAATATTTCCCTGGGCAATGATGGTATCCAGATAAATATCATAACTCATGCAGTGCTTGATAAAATCCATTGCCGCATCCTTCTGATCGGAAAGCTGTGGTATGGATAATGCCCAGCCGCCTGACATGGTGATGCTTCCCGGTATCTGCCCCTCTGAGGTGGGCATGGCTGCGATGCCAAGTTTTTCCTTGTATTCCGGCCATGGAGCCGATCCTATCTCCTTGTAATTTCCTGTCATCCAGTATCCGTCTAAGGAAATGGCAAGCTTGCCTCCCGGTAAATATTCTCTGGAAGCAATGTTTCCTGCTTCTCCGTTTAATACCTTGGAAAGGGATGGCCCGTATCCTTCCTTATATATGGTGTTGATAAAATTCAGGGATTTTAAAATATTTTCACTGGATGCGATCCATTTGTCATTTTCATCCAAAAGCTGCTCACCTGTCCCGTAAAGAAGCATCTCATAGGTCTGCATGGAGGTGGCTTCTCCGCTTGCTACTCCTGAATTGCACCAGAAAGGCACTACGTCCGGGCATTTTTCCTTGATGACCTTGCAGGTATCCAGGATCTCCTGCCAGGTTTTTGGCTGCCACTCCGTATCTAAGCCGGCTGCCTTAAATATGTCCTTGTTATACCACAATCCACGGGTATCGGTACAATAAGGGATCCCGTACACGCTTCCGTCACTGTATGTAACACCATCCACCAGCGGCCCGTAGAAGGTCCCGTCATTCCATTCCTTATAGTCCTTTAAATAGGCAGAAAGATCGGTAAGATAACCGGCTGCCACGTCAGAGGGAAGCTGGAACGTATCTTCGCAGACAATGTCCGGAGCCGTATCCGCTGATTGAAGTGCCAGAGCCACCTTTGCAAAATAATCCCCTTCGGAAGCAGTAATGGGGGCAATATCAAGTTCAATGGAATCCTTTTTATCGTAAGTCTCATATGCATGCTCAAACCAGTTCTTTAAGGCATCGCTGCCTCCATCCCGGAAGGTGATGGATATTTTCGCCTTTCCGCCTGTCCCCTGGGTTTCCGCTGTTTTTCCGGTTTTCCCGGAAGTTTCTTCTGTCTTTCCCTGAGCTGTTGTTTCCGACTTTGCCCCGGAGCCCTGGCATGCTGCCAGGGAAAGAATCATGGTTGATGCAAGCACCGCTGCTGCAGCTTTCTTCATTTTCTTCATAAAACCCTCCCATCTCTTATTTGCCTCCCAGACTTCCTGGGAAGAAACATATACCTGTAAGGTATTTTTATCTGTGCGGGCAGCAAGCTGGATAACCATGTCTGCATGCTTATGCAGTGTCTGCCGCGCTAACTATAAGGAACCCATGAAGCGTGTTTCTTATAGTGGATAAGAGAATAATAGCATAAGAAAGTTTTACAGAGTATTCCAAAATTTTAGAAAAGGGGTATAATTTTAATCTCATCAAGTAAGTCCCCAGCCGCCACTTATGCCTTTCCGGCATTGAAGCGGCGGCCGCCTACCTTTCTAAAATGGCGTTCCTGATGTCACCCTGAAGCCTTTTGGAAACCTCCTCCGGTGTCATGGTCTTATCTCCGAGAAAATCCGTTAGATTCCCTGCAATTCCATCTGATATGATAAACCATGTGGTGTAGGCATTTTTTAAGATGCTCTGGTTTCTCTCCCGTTCCACGAATTCATCCGGAAGACCTCTTACCAGTCCGGGATTTACTTTTATATCCGTTCTTACGGAAAGGCAGTAAGTATTTTCGTAATAGCTTTTTAGTATCTCCCTGGATGTAAGATAGTCCAGCAGTTTTATGGATTCTTCCATGTCAGCCGTTACCGTGATCCCGATGTTGTCTCCCTGCAGCAGATACGTCTGCTTCTGGATATAAGGGATTTCCGCAATTTTATACTTACACTTCCTGTCCGAATTCTCCAATATGGACATGGAGCTTAGCTCTGCAATCGCGATTTTCACATATCCCTTGGAAAATGCCTTCATTAGCTCCTTCTGATTCCAGTTGATCACATCCTGGTCTATGATCCCCTCATCCCTCATATTGCCAAGCATTTCATACAGTTTCATGCAGTTTTCCGTATCCAGGCTCCGCAGGGTTCCTCCGGCAGAATAGATCATCTGCAGAAAACTGGAGGTGATATCCTCTTTATTCTTCATGGCAAAGCCGAAATTATAGGTGCCAAGGGTACTGGTTTCCCTGCACAGCTTAAGAAGCTCTTCCATCGTATCCGGTATGGCGGCATCATACTTCCTCAAATGATCCTCATTATAAAATACCACATAGGGATTGCTGGTAAAGGGTACGGAATAACAGATGCCGTTTACTACCGTGCTGCTGTATGCATTTTTTAAATACAGGGAAGCTCTCTCCGCTGTCATGTAATCGGACAAATCCTTAAGAATTCCCATAGACTCAAGGGCAGGCGTCATTACATTCTCACAGATGATCAGATCTGGGAGGTTATTCTGATCCTTATCAATGCACAACTGCTTTTGAAAGCTGGACTGAGAAACATACTGGATCCTGACCTCCGGATTCTCCGGCAGTTTAGAATATTCATCCACAAGCTTCTTTAAATAATCGCCGCTTTCATCCTCCTCGCTGACAGCCATGACCACAAGCTGGTCCCTTTTCTCCTCCAGAACTGCCACCTCATTGGATTCTCTGTAATATTTTAAAATGACGCTGATCAATAAAAAGGAAACCAGCAGCCATAAACAGATCAGAAGTTTTTGTACGGTCCTGTTCATATCTTAGAATACCTTTCTATAGTCTGAGGGCGACACTCCCATTATGGAACGAAATACCTTATTAAAATACTTCGTATCCTTGTACCCCACCATTTCAGCCACCTCATGGATCTTATAATTGCCTGTTGCAAGAAGCTTTTTTGCAATGCTGACACGGAATTCCCCTAAAAAGGTACAAAAGTTGATCCCCATTTCCCTGGTAAACAGCTTGCTTAAGTATTCCGGTGTGATCCCCACCAGATCAGCCGCATCGGAAAGTGAAACATCCTTATCATAATTCTGCCTTATGAATTCGATCACATTTAAGATCATGCCATTGCCGGTTAAAGCATCCTTTTCCCTGTCATCTGCAAGCATGTCAATCACCTTCCAGTAATTGTTCAGAAAGATTTCCCTGATTCCGGTTTTCATCATATCGTTTAACAGGTATTGGTAGAGGGCCTCAATGTCTTTGTTTTTCATTAAGTCCCTTGCGGTATTTAAGGCAGCCATAACAAAGCGGACAGTATGGTTTTTGATCACCTTAGGCTCTTCCCTGCTTTGAATGACCATCTCCTCAAATTTCCTGGCGTTTCTTCTGATTCCCTCTTTGTTTCCATTTCTTATGTCCCGTTTCACTCCCCGCTCTAAATATTCCGGATATTCCACCCTTTCAAAGGACAAATTCACGACCAGCTCCCTGTCAATGACGCACTGGTCCTGAAATACAAAAGTATAGGAAAGATATTCCTGCATCTGCTTTAAAGTATCTTTAAGACAGGAAAGACTTCCAAGTTCCCCGTAGCTGATGAGAAATTCTCCCTTCTCCTTCAGCTCCTTCAGGATCTGGGTTTTAAATATGGTCTTTAAATACTTAACGTTCTGGCCGTCTGAAATCATGACAAGGATCTGCTTTTCATAGGGAAGCTTAAAGATGAAAAAGCCGGTCAGACAGTTTGCATCCAGGCTGTCTTTCATGACTTCCGCCATCTGGTTCGTCGTATCTTCCAGAATGCTTTCCGACTGGATCAGAAACATGGAAATGACCTGGTCCTTTTGCTTTCGTATCTTTTCAGCAAATTGTTTTTGAACCATTTCCTCATCGTTTCCGTCTCCAGTCAATAAAGAAAACAGCAGCTGTTCCGCAGAAACCTGCTCCACCTTGCTCTTTGATAACTTTTTCTCCACGGTCCCAAGGACCTCAATGATGTCCTCCACATCAAGAGGTTTCAGCAAATATTCGGCTACGGATAACTGTATGGCGCGCTGGGCATATTCAAACTCCGAATACCCGGTCAGAAGGACTGCCGCCGTCATAATCCCTGCTTCCCTGATCTTGTGGATCATGGCCAGTCCATCCATCTTTGGCATGTTGATATCCGTTATAACCACATCCGGATGCAAAGATAACACTTTTAAAAGCCCTGCCTCTCCATCGCTCTCCCCTGCAACCACTTCATGTGACGTATACTTTTCAATGATTTTTATGATCCCGTTCCTTGTGTTTGGTTCGTCTTCCACAATTACCACTCTCATGCCCAAGCATCGTTCCCCCTGTCTATTCTTCAAACAAAATCTCAGCCGTTATTTTGGTTCCCCTGTCATTTGATTCAATAAAGAAATGCCCTTCTTCTCCATAATAGTATTTGATCCTCATAATCACATTCCGTACCCCGATGCTCCCCTCTATGGTGCCGCTTGAATAATCATAGTGATTCAGTTCCCTGACCAGCTCCCCATCCATGCCTTTTCCATTGTCCTCCACTTTAACCACCAGATGCTTATCTCCCATTTTTTTGATGGATACCGTAAGCATATCCTGTCCGGTATCGCCTGGAAATCCATGGATAATGGCATTCTCAATGAGTGGCTGGAACAACAGCTTGTGCATCTTTAAATCCAGGACCTCCTCATCCACATCCATAATACAGTGAAAGGAAAAGGAAAACCTTTGCTGCTGGAGAAAGATATACTGCTTTAAATATTCCAGCTCACTTCTCACACTAACCACACCATTGCTTTTATGTACGCTGTAACGCAGGATGGATCCAAGATTTTTAAGCATTTTACTGATTAAGAACTGTTCGTTTTCTATGGCCATCCAGTTGATGGCATCCAGGGTATTATAAAGAAAATGAGGGTTGATCTGGGCCTCCAAAGCCTTTAATTCCGCATTTTTCTCACGGAGAAGGGCTTCCTTTTCTATCTTTCCGGACTGGTCAATCTTCTGTACCATGTGATTGAAGTGCCTTGCTATCTTTCCAAACTCATCCCGCCAGGTGTGCTCGATCTGCACCGTATAATCCCCCTTATAGGCTCTGTCCATGGCAGAGGTGATCTTTTCAACACAGACCTGTAAGGAACCTGCAAACTGTATCATAATAAGAATGCTGGTAATGATAATCAATATCGTAAGCAGAATGATCACCTCAAAGATGTATTTAAAATCCTTTAAAGGCTCTCTGTAATCCCGGAGGCTGACCAGGACAAACTGGTTTTTTAACACAGGCTTTGCGTAAATGCTGTAATATCCATTGTTCATGATCTGATGGGCTTCCACCGCCTGCCTGATCTTAAGTTCCGGCTGGGAAAACAGATCCTCTCTGCTGTCATCCCATTCTTCAAAGATGCCTGTCCCTATTAAATCCGCCCTGGTACTGGAAAGGATGCTTCCATTGGCATCGCAAAGAAAGGATACATTGATTTCGCTTTCGTTTTCCTGGGAATAAGTTTCCCGGATATTGGTTTCATCAAGGCAGATCAGAATGCTTCCAACCGTTCCTTGTCTGTAGTTATTAATATCCGCAATCCGGTGTCCCAGATAGATGATATTTCTTTTTGTCCCGTTTGCCTCCTCCCGGCTTATGACATTCGAATAAACGGTCTGGGTGTTATGAAAGGTCTCATCGGTCACAGCCAGCCAGCTTTTATCCTTTTCCGGAAAGCAATAGCTGTCCATGGTGCTGTTGGTAATGGAATCATACAGGATGCATTCCTTCTTTTGTGTCACCACCGCAATCCCCAATATTTCCGGATGAAGATAGGAGATATTTTCCAGATCATCTTCCAGCTGCTTCTTTAACAGATAGTAATTCCTGGAATCCCATACATTCAGCTTTTCCAGCTTTAGGGCATATTCATTTTCCGTATAAATAGACATGATAATGCTGTCATATTCGGAGAAGAAATCTTCCAGCCCTTTCTGGGATAGCTTCATATTGCTTTCCACCAGAATATCCATCTGCTTTTTTATGGTGTTGGCGGCAATGATACAGGTTATGATTTCAATAGCCATGACAGGGACGATCGAGACAAAAAGCAGGATGATCAATGTCTTTTTGGCAATCCCCCATCCTCTGTATCTGTTTACCAAATATTTGATCAAGCCATGTTCCCCCTTTGTTAAAATCTTCCAAATCTTTTCTTTTTTTGTATTATAACATAATTTGTAAATAAGGATAAGATTTTCAGTCGGTCCAAAACAAAAAGAAGGCCCAGCAAAAATGCCGAAGCCTTCTATCTTTTAGTCTTTGAAGCATGTCAGGTTAATGCCAGGGCAGTTACGGATTTAAACCGATGCCCTTCTTCTTCAATTTCATTGATCAGAACCTTTACCCCAAATGCCTCTTCCATATGTTCTTTCGATACCACTTCATCCACTTCGCCAGATATACTTTTTCCGCTGCGGTTCAAAATCAATGCCTTATCGGATATCTTTAGCGCATGTGCCGGGTAGTGGGTATTAAAAATACAGGATATGTTGTTTTCATCCGCCAGGCGGCGGATTGTATCCAGAATAATCAGCTGGTTTCTAAAATCCAGATTGCTCTCCGGCTCGTCCAGCACCAGTATCCGGGGTTTTGCAGTCAGGGCCCGGGCAATTAAAACCATCTGAAGCTCTCCGCCGCTGATCCGGCTCACCAGCTTCCCTCTTAAATAATCAATTCCAACACTCCGGATCGCCTCATCGGCAATTTCCACATCCGCCTTTTTCGGGCGGCTGAAATTTCCGATATGGGCACTGCGTCCCAGTAAGACCATCTCTTCCACCGTATAGGAAAAAAGGGATGCTTTTGCCTGGGGAACATAGGCGATTGTCTGCCAGACATCTTTTACAGACATTTCTGCCAGACATGTTCCATCCAGATAGCTTCCGCCTGATTTCCATTTCAGCAGTCCCATCATATTGCGAAGAAGCGTGGTTTTGCCTACGCCGTTTGGTCCCAGGATTGCCAGTACTTCTCCATCCTGAAGCCGGAATGTGATTTCTTTTAAAATTTCTTCCCCTGCCTTATATCCAAAGCAGCCTTTCCTTACTTCAAAAATCACAGCCATCCTCCTCCTGTCTTTCTCAGCAATAGAATAAATACCGGGGCTCCGATCACTGCTGTCAGGATCGACAGGGGAATTTCAGCAGTCGTTGCAGCCCTGGCAGCCGTATCCATGACCAGCATAAATACTGCGCCCAGACTGATGCTGGCCGGAATAACCCGTTCGTTATTGCTTCCAAATAACATCCGGACCCCATGGGGAATTAAAAGCCCCACCCATTCGATCCGTCCGCACATGGAAGCACAGGAGGCCGTAATCAATGCTGCTGCCAGAATAATGATAATGCGAAGCTTTCTTAAGTCAATTCCCATGGACCTTGCTTCATCCTCAGACATTGACAGGATATTCAACCGCCAGCGAAGCAGATAAATCATCAGAATCCCCCCGCAGATCAAGGGACCTCCGATAGCCAGACTCTTATAGGTAATTCCGGCCATGCTTCCTAACAGCCAGTAGGTGATGGTTGGCAGCTGAGATTCAGGATCAGCCACATATTTAACCAGAGATACCAGAGAAGTAAAAAGTGAAGAAACCGCGATTCCAGCCAGAATGATCATAAACGTGGAAGACCGGCCTATAACCTTGCTGATGGAATAAGTAAGCATAATCGCAATCAGGCCAAATACCAGGGCCACCAGCTGAACCCATAAAAGACTGTCAGAAAATAAAAGGGCCAGTGCTGCACCAAAACATGCTCCCTGCGCCACTCCCAGAGTATCCGGAGTCGCCAGCGCATTGGAAAATAAGGGCTGAAAAGCTGCTCCCGAGACAGCCAGCCCTGCTCCGCAAAGAGCTGCCAGTATGATTCTTGGCAGACGGATATTGAATACAACACTGTATGCCTGGGGTTCGATGGCATCTTTTCCGGAAACCGCATAGGTATATAACAGTTTACAGATGTCAGCAAGATTAAAAGAATAGCGTCCGATGCCCAGACAGATCAGGGCCGTTAATACCGGAGCCAGGATCAGTAATATCCTGGTTCCGGTTCCGTATCGTTTCATCAGCATGTTTATACTCCGTCTGCTGCTTTACGGGGAGGATTAAATATGCCTTCCACCTCTTCATCCGTCAGCTCTACATGATAATACTTCTGATAAAAGTCTTTCATTGTCTGGTTCAAATCTAGATCTGCAAAAGCTTCCGGGTGATTTTTCTGTGCCATCCAATAAAGGCAGAGAGAAGAATCGGAAGACGGCGGGAACCAGCTGTACATTCCCAGAGGGAATTTATAAACTTTCTGTTCCCGTACGGCCTTAACAGGACTCCAGTCAAATCCTTCAATGCTGTTGTCATAGAAATCCTGAGGCAGGTATGGACTGAAGTTTGACACGTAGATAATATCCGGATCCCATTCATAGATCTGTTCCATAGTCAGATCCACGCCTGACCCCGGAATATCCTTTGATACGCTGACGGCTCCGGTTGCATCGCACCAGTACTGACCGAAGAACTGGTTGCCGGAAGTCTGGAATACCCCGTCTTTATAATGATAAATAATCATTACTTTCGGTTTATCTTCCTCTTTTACATCTTTTAAACGTTTTTCAATATCAGCGGCTACTTCACGTCCGTAATCCGTAATACCGGCCACTTTATCCGGTTCATCAAATATTTCTCCCAACAGTTCGATCCATTGATTTCCGTATACTCGATTGCCTGGGAAAGGCGGAAGTTGTCCAGTTCCCGGTACAAGGTTGCACGGCTGATTCCCAGACTGGAACACAATCCGGTCTTTCCCGTGCGCAGGGAAACCACCCCATTGCTGTTGGCATGACTCACTAAATAATCAGCCAGCCGGGCTTTGGCAGAGGTTGTATTAAGCATTTCGACTTTCTTCTGCAGAAATAGTATCTTTTTATTAAAGATCGTCATGATATGAAGCATCAGCTCCGGATCCCTCTTTAACACCTTTAAAAGTTCACTTTTCTTTATGTACAATACGGTAGTGGGGCACATGCACTGCAGTGTGTTGGGCATCTCGGCATGAGTAAAAACCGTGCAGATCCCAAAACAATCTTTCGGGTAAATCTGTCTCAAGGTCAATTCTTTTCCATCCGTGGTGACCGAAGAGACGGTAATCTCGCCGGTTACTACAATACCGATGGATTTCTCTCCCTGATAACGGTTGCTGACCAGGCTGCCTTTTTTTAAATTGCACGTTCCATACTCCATCCCCCCCACATTCATTCCCTGGAATAATTCTGTGGTTTTTAAAAATTCCAGGTCCTTTTTCCGTTGTGTCACGTGAGACTCCTCCTTCTTCCTATGTCTGCTATACGATGGAAATATAATTATTATACAAGGTGACAGGAAAAATGAAAAGTGAAATAATTCTCATTAACGGGGGATTAAACACCAATTCTGGCTGCCCAACACAAAAAGAAGGCTTCGGTAAAAATGCCGAAGCCATTTCTTATTCCCTTTATAAACTTTAATTAAGGCCCATATTTCGCCTCTTTTTCATGATATGATCTTCAATATCATTAGCTACCTGAACCGGGTCATCTCCTAATGCCACTTTGCCTCCGGTCAGGCTCTCTACATCTTCTGTGAGCAGCTTTACAAGCTTTGGTGCGCCGGTGATAAAGGGAGTGGGAGAAAGATGGGTATAGGCTCCGTATGCTATGGCAAATAAGCCATCTATGGTTGCCTTCTGTTCCATCCACTCCGGTGCTGTCACTGCAATAGGAAGGTCAGAAATATCGGCATCCAGATGGTCGGCCAGGGCCGTTACAAGCATGGAAATCCTTCCTGTATCCGTGCAGGTTCCAAAGCTTAACACAGGAGGAATTCCCAACGCCCTGCACACTCCTTTAAGTCCTTCTCCCGCCTGATCGATGGCGTCTAAATTGCACATTCCTGCAACCTCTAATCCATGGTTTCCGCAGCCTCCTGCAACGACTAGGATGTCTTTTTTAATCAGTTGTTTTGTTAAGTTTACCGTATTCCAATCCTGAGGCCCGTTTCTCAATGTGGAACAGTTTGCAAGGGCAACTATTCCTTTTATCTGACCTTTTGCAATGACATCCACCAGATTATTTAAATCATTTCCGATTGCATTTAACACTGCTTCCGTAGAAAATCCGGCAATGGCTTTTTGTTTGTTTTCTGGTACCATGGGCCTGATCTTCTCATGCCTTTTCTTAAAGTTCTCAATGGCAACATTAATGCATGTTTCCGCCATCTCCTCTGCCTTACCAGGATAATATGGCATCTTATGCTCTGTGCCGGGAACACCGATAATCGTGCTGACGCTTACAAGCGCAACCTGATATTTTTCCGCATATTGATCGATGGCAGGAGGAGAACAGTTTTCTTCCATTACAAATGCATCCACCGTTCCTGTTGCTAAAAACGGTTCAATGGATAGCCAGTTACCCATAAGGCCCACGAACACATCATCCATTTCAAATCTTTGCAGCATTTCCTGTCCGGTCTCAATGGAGCCTACGATGTGAATACCCTTTGCTCCGGCCTGCTTTGCCATATCCTGATATTTCTGCATCCTTGCCATCTGTAAAGCAGCAACCCCAATCCAGGGCTGATGTCCATTAAATGCAATATTTACGTAGTCAGGGTCCATAATTCCCAAATCCACATCGACTTCATGAGGCATCGGCGTTCCAAATAATATATCCTGGGTCATTTCAAGGCCGATCTGCGCAGTATAAATCGTGGAAAGACCTAATCGCAGAGCTTTTGTTGCCAGGGAAACATAATCACCATCTACGTTGGTAAGGCAGCTTGCAATGCTGTTCTGTACTTCGTGTTCAACGCCTGACGGGTAAATGTGTAAGCCTTCCCAGATCTTTTTTCGTTTTTTCGGTGAAAAGACTTCCACCATAACACTTTTCTCATCAGGGCTTATTTTCATCTCCCTGTCAAGAAATTCTGCCAGGCAGACAGCCATCTGGTTCACATCCTGGTTTGTATTGATCCCTGTTTTTTCACACATCCATTTTAATTTGTTAACATCCGCTATCTGAAAAACAGTATTGCCTTTTCCTGTTTCTCTTAAGGTCCGGAAGGCCTCGTATGCATGATGGGCATAGGTGGCCGCGCCCATAATATTTCTCATGAGAAGATTTCTCATGGCCATGGCATCTGCCCCAATTCCGCAAACACCTTTTTCCGGTCCTTTTTGTTCATTGATTCTGCAAGGTCCATTGGTACACAATTGACAGCTTAGTCCCTGCAGGCAAAATTTGCATCGTATTTTTTCCTGCTCGTCCCATCTGGAAAATACACTTGATAATCCGTCATCTCTTATCCTGACCAGCATCTCTTCCACGGAGTCATGATAGCTTACCCGACCTTCTGTTTTTTCTAAAACCGTCTCTGGCATAATTACCTCCATTAAAATATTATTCCGTAAGTATTATGCCAAATTTTAGTAACCATATTCTTTTGCTATAGAATCAATCAGTCAAATTTGTGTATCTTCACCCTCCCAGAGTCACGTCCTGCCTGGAATACCATTCTATCGCATCGTATACGTGCTGAGGCGTAAAATCCGGCCAGTAATCATCGATCACATACATATCTGAATAAACGGACTGTACCGGCAGGAAACCGGACAGCCTTCTGCGGCCTCCCCACCGGATCACCAGATCGATCCTGGAAACATCGGCGGTTTTTAATTTAGGACCTATGGCTCCGTCATGAAGTCCCAGATCCCACTCCCAGCTGTAATTGACCAGAAAGTTGATCTTCATTCCTCCATTGCCGAACTGGTGCCTGTTGGTATATGGCTTCAGTTCTTCCGGAAACATGGCTGTTGTTGTTTTTCCCAGAACCAAAAGCTCGGCATCTTCCTTTGACAATTCCTCCACGGCTTTTACGCATGCCTTTGAAAAGGCTTCCCTCTGGATTGAGGGACGCTTTGTATTGTCCACGGTAAAGCCGTAAAAGGTCATTTCGTTAATCCCAAGTTTTCTGCAAAGGTGATAAAGAACCATACCAGGGGATATTCCATTGTCATACCCTTCCTCTTTTCCCATACCTTTTCCAAGGGCCCAGCGGCGGTTGCCGTCTGGTATGATCCCGATGTGCTTTGGAATTCTCATATACGTTCCTCCTTTTTCCTGCTATATTTGAATTATATAGAAAGTATAGCCAATTTTTTCTCTTCCATAATTCTCCTTAAGTAAATCTTTATAGGCAGGAAACCCATTCAGTCTTCTATTACGGAGGCGGGCAGGGCCTCAGCTTCAACTCCGATACCGACCAAGTATACAAGGGGGATATATATAACTATTATAAAAAATTATATTCCGTTAGTATCTTCTCCCGTCCCGTAGTCATATCCGTAAAGTATTCATAAAAACTGATTCCCAGGAAGGAGCCAGAAATGTTAATGATGTTGTCAAAACCGCGGCCCTTTAACGCCATGGATGCGTTATAGCTTCTCTGGCTGGTCCTGCAATGCAGATATACCGGCCTGTCATGAGGAATTTCTGATACACGCTGCCTGAGTTCACCTAAGGGAATATTCACGGCTCCAATGAGATGACCCATCTCAAACTCGTCACGGCCTCTCACATCGATGATACATGCTTTGCTCTCCACCAGTTCCCGCACTTCGCTTACATGAACCTGTTTAAAGATACCGTGCAGGACATTGAGTGCCACCAGCGCAGCCAGATTAACCACATCCCTTGCTGTGCCGAACACCGGTGAGTAGCAGAGTTCCAGTTCTTTTAAGTCCTCCAGTGTTCCGTTCATGGCAATAAGGGTTGCGATAACGTCGATCCGCTTGTCTACATTGCCCCTGCCGATGGCCTGGGCTCCCAGGATCCTTCCTGTGGGTACCTCAAATACAAGCTTAAAGTGCATGGGAGAACTGCCGGGCATCAGGCCTACCTTATCCATGGCCATAGTATAGACAGAATCACATGGTATATCATTTGCTTTAGCGGTTCTCTCATTTAAGCCTGTGGCAGCAGCGTTCAACCCGAACAGCCTGACAGCGCAGGAGCCAATGACTCCGTTATTCCTGGTGGACATGCCATACATGGCATCAGCGGCTGCCCTTGCCTGGCGAAGAGCCGGACCAGCCAGAGGGAGCCTGGTTGGTTTGTGGGTCAGACGCTGGTAAACCTCAATGGCATCGCCCACTGCATAGATATGC
Source organism: Hungatella sp. UBA3048 (assembly GCA_002367105.1). Lineage (GTDB taxonomy): Bacteria > Bacillota > Clostridia > Lachnospirales > Lachnospiraceae > Lacrimispora. The sequence continues at coordinate 58,975 of DFCS01000030.1, read as the reverse complement.
GGATCACTGGTGCGGTAATCCGGTGTCACCTTGATTGCACCGGTTTCACCGATTTTAAGGCCTGCCTGCTTTGCAAGCTCTGTCTCCGGCAGTACACCAATGGAGAGCACAACTGCATCGCAGGGCAGCTCCCTGCCTGAGTTTAAGATTACCTTATTCTCAGTGATAGCCTTTACACCGTCACCCACAGCCAGTTCCACGCCCTGATCAAAGAGCTCTTTTTGCAGAATCTGGCTCATATCATAATCAAATGGTGCCATGATCTGGCTGGCAGCCTCTGCCACAGCTACCTGCTTTCCTGCAGATTTCAGATTTTCTGCAACCTCAAGGCCGATAAAACCGCCTCCGATTACAACCACACTGCGGATTTCTTCTCTGGCAACATATTGATCCAGCTCTGCAATATCATTCACATTGCGTACTGTGAATACATGAGGGAGAGTCACTCCCTCGATTGACTTAGGGCGGATCGGATAGGATCCTGGCGAAAGCACCAGCTCATCATATGATTCTTCATATTCCCGGCCGGATACACTGTCTTTAATCCTTATTTTCTTAAGGGTGCGGTCAATGCCGCACACCTCACTGTTAACACGAACCTCGATATCATAGGAATTCTCAAATCCCTCCGGAGTCATCAGCACCAGATAATCCTTATCCTCCACGGTCCTGCTTAAATAATAGGGAAGTGAGCAGTTGGAAAAGGATACATGCTCTCCCCGTTCAAATATGGTTATGGACGCATCTGCATCCAGACGCCTGATTCTGGCTGCGGCGGACGCACCGCCGGCAACACCTCCCACAACAAGAACACGTTTACCCATGATCACACTTCCTTTGTAATTATTTTCGTTATGAATCTCCTTTTGCTGAAGACGGCTTCTTTTCCAGGTTCAGCGACTTGTCATTATATACTGTCATATCTATATTATTGGTCAGTTTTGCAGCTACCAAACCGGTCACCATACCATCGCTGACATTCAGGGCAGTTCTGGCCATGTCGATCACAGGCTCAATTCCTACCAGCAGGCCTGCGATTCCAACCGGGAGTCCAAGCGCAGATAACACGGTGATACCTGCAAAGGTTGCGCCGCCGCCTACACCGGCGATACCAATGGAAGCAAACGTGATGATAACTACCATCAGGATAAAGAAGGAAGGGGTAATTGGCTGGCCCACAGCAGGAGCCACCATAACTACCAGCATGGCAGGATAAATAGCTGCGCACCCGTTCTGTCCGATGGAGGTACTGAGGGAACCTGCCAGGTTGGAAACTCCATTATCCACGCCCATATCATCTGTCAGGGTCCTGATGGTCAGCGGCAGGGTTCCTGCACTGGTACGGGAGGTAAATGCAAATACCAGGGTTGTCATAGCCTTCTTAAAATATGTAAGAGGGCTGACTCCTACGACAGCCAGTATCAGTCCATGAATGATGAACATGATAAATATAGCTGTATAGGAAGCAAGAACAAAGGTTACAAGCCGCAGGATACTGGTGTAGTCACTTCCTGCAATGGTCTTGGTCATCAATGAGAAGATGCCGAATGGAGTCAGCATGATAATCATCATGACCACTTCCACCACCAGGGTATTCAGCGAATTCATTAGTTTCCCGAAAAACTCCGCCTGTTCCGGGGCATAGGTCCGTACCCCGATTACTCCGATTCCCAGGAATGCTGCAAAGAGCACCACGGAAAGGGTTGCATTGCTTCCCTGTCCTGTCAGGGCATAGATCGGGTTGGATGGAATGATATCAATAATGGTATCTTCAATGGAAAGACCCTCCTTCGCCTTCTCTTCCAGCTGGGAAGTCTTCTTGCTCTCAGCCTCGCCAATTTCCAGTCCCTCTGCGCTGACGCCAAATGCCTTAGCTGTAACACCGCCTACCACTGCTGAAATTGCTGCCGTTGAGAGGAGAATTACCAGTACAAGAGCTGTAATCCTTCCAAGGTTCTTGCCTGACTTCTGGTTAATGATAGCACACACGATGGATACAAAAATCAGCGGGATGACCATCATCTTCAAAAGCTTGGTATAAGCAGTACCCACCAGACTGATCCAGCGCAGGCTCTCAGAAACCGCTGCATCATCTGCCACCGTCTTTAAGATCGCACCAAATATAATACCGCCGAACAGACCGGCTATTACACGTACATTAAAAGATTTGCCTTTTTTCTGCAATACAAACAGAACACCCAGATAGATTAAAAAACAGATTACACTAATAGAAACAGCCATTTATTCCCCCACCTTTTCTTTGATGTTTTTGATAATGCTTTCAACAGCAGTAACAACATTCTTTGTATCTGTAGCCAGGTTAATCCGGATAAATCCGTGCGCCATGAGACTGAACCATTCCCCAACGTCGCAAGCAAGACGGCACTTGTTCTTTATAAAGCCGGCAGTCTCTTCCCCTGTGAGATAGCCCCTTAAATCAATCCAGGACAGATATGTTCCTTCAAGAGGCGTAACCACGATCTCCGGAAGCTCCCTTGCAAACTCCTGTTTCATATAATTGTAATTATGAATAATCAATGCCTTCACATTCTCCAGCCATTCTTCTCCTCCCCGGAAAGCGGCCTCCATGCCTGCAACACCCATGAGGTTGACTTCCGGTGAACCAATGCTTTTGATGTATGCATCATAGGTTTCCATCAACGGCTTGTCAAATATGATTACATGGGAGTGAATCAGTCCGGCTAAGTTAAATGTCTTGGAACCTGCATTTAAGGTTATCAGAATATCCTTATACTTACCGTTCCCGACCAGGGCGGATGATACGAACTTCTTCCCCTCATAGGTAAAATCCTGATGAATCTCATCGGAAACCACCAGCACCCCATGTCTGCGGCAGATGTCGAACATGGTATAAAGCTCCTCCTCTGACCAAACCCGGCTTACAGGGTTATGGGGGGAACACAGGATGAACATCTCTGCCTTGCTGTCCATGATTTCCTTCTCAAACTTTTCAAAATCCAGGGTATAATAACCGTTGTTGTTATCAAGCTCACAGGTTACAAGCTTTCTTCCAGTGTTCAGTATGGCATCATAAAATGGGTAATATACAGGAGGGCAGATAATAACGGACGCTTCCTCTTTGGTATATGCCCTTACAGCCGCATATAAGGATCCCACCACCCCGGTAGCAAACCTTATATTTTCCCTGGCAAGTTCTACATTATGATGCTTCTTCTGCCATGCAAAGAAAGAATCAAAACACGCATCCTCTACAGTACCATAGCCAAACACGCCGTGCTCCACGCGCTTCACCAGAGCCTCCCTTACTGCTGCCGGCGACTGGATCTCCATATCGGCAACCCAGAGGGGAAGCAGGTCTGCATCTCCAAAAATTTCCTGAAGTGAGTCCCACTTTAATGTACCCGTTCCCCGTCGTTCCACACAATTTTCCCTACAGAACTTCTCAATGTCCATGAAAATACCATCCTTTTCGTAGTATAAGCAAGTTATTGCAAAATATAGTTCACTAACTGAACTATATTATAAAATACTTAGTATATATTGTCAATATATTTTTAATATATTTTTAATAATTAGGGCATATTACACATAAATTATTTACTTCTAATTTTTATAGTTCATTCACTTAACAATATTTCCTGTTTTGTTTTAAATAATATATTGAAGCCCTTTTCTATATATGGTACTATTACATGTACAAACATCATCAATGGGAACAGGAGCATTTATATGAGCCACATTTCAGATATAAACAGCGCATATCAAAAATTGAATGCACGGGCGGATACCTTGTATGAATTTATCATCTTATATCACAATTACATCTATGCCCATCATACATATGAGAATGAAAACTTTAACATGATGGAGATACACACCCTTACCTACATTGACGACTCCCCCGGGATTACCGCCACTGAGCTGTCAAAGATATGGCACAAAAGCAAAAGTGCCATTTCCCAGGTCATCAAGAAGCTGGTTGACTCCGGATATATAGAAAAACGCTACAAGGAGAATAATGAAAAGTCCGTATGCTTATACGTGACAGAAAAGGGGCAGAGACTTTCCTCGGTTCACAAGGCTTACGATGTAGCAGACATCACACAGACCACCTCCTATCTGATCGAACAGTGCGGTGAATCAGACTTAGACGCCTTTTACCGGATTATTGAGAAGTATAATGAGCTTCTGAAATCTGATTTGGAATCATAGGCATATCAAATGAAAATGATATAAGAACATCAAAAAAGCTGCAAGATCTATACCGTAAGGTCAGATTGAGCAGCTTTTTGATATGTTGCATTCTTTATAATTTTTAACATCAAAAGGGGCCGTGTACGAAACTGCCGGTACCGCAACCCCCTTCGACTTTCATATATTTCTAGAATCTATTGGTTTCCTTAATTGTTAAGTGCTGCCTGTGCTGCTGCCAGTTTTGCAATCGGCACACGGAATGGAGAACAGGATACATAATCCAGACCAATCTTATGGCAGAACTCTACGGAAGAAGGATCTCCGCCGTGCTCGCCGCAGATACCAACATGCATCTCCGGACGAACGCCCTTGCCTAACTTGATTGCTGTTTCCATAAGCTTGCCTACACCGGTCTGATCCAGCTTTGCAAATGGGTCATTCTCGAAGATCTTGGTGTCATAGTAAGCATTTAAGAACTTGCCTGCATCGTCACGGGAGAAGCCATAGGTCATCTGAGTTAAGTCATTGGTTCCGAAGCAGAAGAATTCTGCCTCTTTGGCAATGTCATCAGCGGTCAGGCATGCTCTTGGGATCTCGATCATGGTACCTACTTCATATTTTAAGCTGCTTCCTGCTGCAGCGATCTCTGCATCAGCAGTTTCAACTACGATCTTCTTAACAAACTTTAATTCCTTCTCATCACAGATCAGCGGAATCATGATTTCCGGGCAAACGTTCCAGTCAGCATGTGCCTTCTGAACGTTGATGGCTGCACGGATCACTGCCTTTGTCTGCATCTTTGCGATCTCAGGATAGGTAACTGTCAGTCGGCAGCCACGATGTCCCATCATTGGGTTAAACTCGTGTAAGGAATCAATGATGCTCTTGATCTGAGCAACAGTCTTGCCCTGGGTATCTGCCAGCTTCTTAATGTCGTCTTCCTCTGTTGGAACGAACTCATGCAGAGGCGGATCTAAGAAACGGATGGTAACAGGATTACCTTCCAATGCTTCGTAAAGCTTTTCAAAGTCATCCTGCTGTACAGGAAGGATCTTTTCAAGAGCTGCTTCTCTTTCCGCAACGGTATCGGAGCAGATCATCTCGCGGAATGCGTCGATTCTGTCTCCTTCAAAGAACATATGCTCGGTACGGCAAAGGCCGATTCCTTCTGCGCCCAGTTCTCTTGCTTTTCTTGCATCAGCAGGTGTGTCAGCATTGGTTCTTACTTTCAGCCTTCTGTACTTGTCTGCCCATGCCATGATTCTTCCGAATTCACCGATAATGGCTGCGTCTACTGTCGGAATGATTCCGTCATAGATCTTTCCGGTAGATCCATCAAGGGATAAGAAGTCTCCTTCATGATATTCCTTGCCTGACAGGACGAACTTCTTGTTCACTTCATCCATAATGATTTCGGAACAGCCGGATACACAGCATGTACCCATTCCACGTGCAACAACTGCTGCATGAGAAGTCATACCGCCGCGTACGGTTAAGATACCCTGAGCGGCCTTCATTCCTTCAATATCTTCCGGAGAGGTCTCAAGACGAACCAGAACAACCTTCTCGCCTCTTTCATGCCATGCTTTTGCATCGTCAGCTGAAAATACGATCTTACCGCATGCAGCTCCAGGAGATGCTGCCAGAGCCTTTCCAATCGGTTCTGTCTTCTTTAATGCATCTGTATCAAACTGAGGATGGAGTAAGGTATCCAAGTTTCTTGGATCGATCATCTTAACTGCCTTTTCCTCTGTAATCATGCCTTCATCAACCAGATCACAAGCAATCTTTAAAGCAGCCTTAGCTGTTCTCTTGCCGTTACGGGTCTGAAGCATGTAAAGGGTTCTATCTTCAATGGTAAATTCCATATCCTGCATATCTCTGTAGTGATCTTCCAGCTTATTGCAGATTCCTACGAACTGCTCATAGGCTTCCGGCATAACTTCCTTTAACTGGTCAATCTTCTGCGGTGTACGGATACCGGCAACCACGTCCTCACCCTGTGCGTTCATTAAGAACTCACCCATAAGGTGCCGTTCACCGGTTGCTGGATCACGGGTAAATGCAACACCGGTACCGGAGGTCTCGCCCATGTTTCCGAACGCCATCATCTGAACGTTAACAGCAGTACCCCAGGAATATGGGATATCGTTGTCGCGGCGGTAAACGTTTGCTCTCGGGTTGTTCCAGGAACGGAAAACAGCCTTGATGGCTTCCATCAGCTGTACCTTTGGATCTGCCGGGAAATCAGCACCGATTTTTTCCTTATACTCAGCCTTGAACTGTCTTGCAAGTTCCTTTAAATCCTCAGCTGTTAAATCTACGTCCTCTGTGATTCCTTTTTCTTCCTTCATCTTATCGATGAGCTCTTCAAAGAACTTTTTGCCCACTTCCATAACGACGTCGGAGAACATCTGGATAAATCTGCGGTAACAATCCCATGCCCAACGGGGATTACCGGATTTTGCTGCCAGAACTTCCACTACTTCATCATTCAAACCAAGGTTTAAGATGGTGTCCATCATACCTGGCATGGATGCTCTTGCACCGGAACGAACAGAAACCAGAAGAGGATTTTCCTTATCGCCGAACTTCTTTCCGGTGATCTCTTCCATCTTAGTGATGTGTTCCATGATCTGGTCCATGATCTCATCGTTAATCTTCTCGCCGTCATCATAATACTGAGTACAAGCCTCTGTTGTTATGGTAAATCCCTGGGGAACCGGAAGGCCTAAGTTTGTCATCTCTGCCAAGTTGGCGCCTTTTCCTCCTAACAGGTTTTTCATGCTTGTATTACCTTCGGTAAACAAATAAACCCATTTTCTTGCCATAAGTAAATTTCCTCCTCAAATTGTGTTGGTTGTCCAGCTTTTCTGCCGGATACATTTGCAAAAAAGCCCTGCAAATATTATAGCATAATTCAAACGCTAGTAAAGGGGGTTTCTTTAATTATTCCCAAAAATTAGCTCTTTTTTCGATACAATTACCATGAAAGTACTTCCATATTCAGTCATTTTCCGATATGCGATTTTAGTTCGCATATACGAATTTTCCATCGGAAAATCCATATTTCCACCCCAAATTTTTACAAAACAATTTCATGAATTTTCTGTCAGAACAGACTTTTTTTCTTTCAGCAGCAAAAGGCAGATCCCCAGCGTCAAAAATTCTGCCGCCGGCATGACGGACCAGATCCCGCTTACCCCAAATGCCATAGGAAGAAGAAATACAAGAACGCTGCTTAAGACAAGTCCCCGCATCAGGCAGATGAACAAGGCCTTTCCCGGCCTTAATACCGACTGGAACCAGGTGCTGAACAAAATATTAAATCCCATGGGAAGAAATGACAGGAAGTAAATCCTGACAGCAGGAACCGACATGGCTAAAATCTCATCTGCGGGCTTTACAAAGGCCTCTGTTACCAGAACCGGGAAAAGCATACCCACTCCCACAAACAGCGCACCGGCAACGCATACGGCCAGTTCTCCCATGCGGCGTGTTTCCTTTAACCTCTCCATTTTTCCTGCCCCGTAATTCATGGCCAGAATGGGTTGGGATGCCTGTGAGATACCATTATTAATAGAAGCAACGATTAAAGCACTGTTGGATATGATGCCGTACACCACCACTCCAAGATCGCCAACGTAAGCCAAAAGCTGGCGGTTAAATAAAAACATGACGATTCCGCTGCACGTTTCTAATAAGAAGCTGGAAAGGCCGTTTATCACGATTTCCCCTGCTTTTCTCCATTTGAAGCCAAGGACAATTCTTAAGGAACTTCCCTTGGAAAATAAATGGGTAAGCAGGATGCCGAGGGTCAGGCAGGTGCCGATCACAGTGGCCGCCGCCGCTCCTGCCATTCCCATATTCATAGGAAAGATGAAAACATAATCCAGGATCACATTGGTGACACCGCCGGAGATCACTGCAATCATTGCCACTTTAGGAGCTCTGTCATTTCTGACAAAGGCCTGGAGGAAAGAAGAAAGCAGGAATACAGGCGCCCCCCATACCAGTATCCTTCCGTATTCCCTGACATAAAGGTCCATGGTTTCGTTTCTCCCAAGAAACTTTGTCACAGGATCAAACAGCAGATGCCCTGCCGTCACATAGAATACGCCGGCAGCTGCCGCCATGCAGAGTGCAGCCGTAAAATATTCCCTGGCCCCATGTTCATCTCCCTTTCCCTTGGAAATGGACAAGAGTACACCCCCGCCTACGCCAAACAGCAGGCCGGTTCCGAAAAACAGACTGTACAGAGGCAAAAGAAGGTTTAAAGCAGCAATGCCGATGGCACCTACTCCCCGTCCGATCATCAGGGTGTCCGCTAATATATATATGGAAGTAACCAGAGTGGCGCTGATGGATGGCATCAAATACCTTAAAAATAACTTCTTCACCGGTTCTTCCAGTAAATTTGCCTTTTTCATAAAAATCCTCCTTTTCAATTCTTTAACATTCTAACATTTTTCGTTTAAATAACAAAGTAAAATCAGAGAATAACCGTTCATATTCAAAGATTTAGGAATATATTCCATAAAATGCTCGATTGTTTTTTGATTTTTTCTGTAAAATAACACCAAATGAGATTGTTTCCAGAACGAAAATGTGATACATTAGTGGTATCTCTGAAAATTAATCAAAAACAGGAGGAAAAACAAGATTATGAAAAAGAGAGCATTAGCATTAGCAATGGCAGTCATGATGACTGCAGCATTAAGTGGATGTGGATCTTCCAATCAAGGCGGCGCTACCACAGCTGCACCGGAAACCACAACTGCTGCTGAAAAAACGGCAGAGACAACAGCCGCAGCTTCAGAAAAATCTGACAACGGGTATGAGCTTGCATTGGTTACAGACCTAGGAACCATTGATGATAAGTCCTTTAACCAGGGCGCTTGGGAAGGCATGAAGAAGTATGCGGAGGAAAACAAAATTTCCTACAAGTACTACCAGCCCCAGGAAGGTACCACTGATTCCTATCTTGAGACCATCGGCCTTGCCATCGAAGGCGGCGCCAAGTTAGTTGTTTGCCCGGGATTCTTATTTGAAGAGCCTGTATTCCTTGCTCAGGATCAGTACAAAGATGTTCATTTCATCCTTCTGGATGGCGAACCTCACAATGGTGACTATTCAGAGTTCAGAACAGAGGCTAATGTAATGCCGATCCTCTTCCAGGAAGACGAGCCTGGATTCTTAGCAGGCTATGCAGCAGTGAAAGACGGCTATACTAAGCTTGGCTTCTTAGGCGGTATGGCAGTTCCTGCAGTTATCCGTTACGGCTACGGATTTGCAGAAGGCGCTGATGTTGCAGCTAAGGAAATGGGAATCGACAACATAGAAATCATGTACAACTACACAGGAGCATTTGCCGCTACACCGGAAGCCCAGTCCATGGCAGCTTCCTGGTACCAGAACGGAACCGAAGTGATCTTTGGATGCGGAGGCGCAGTTGGTAACTCCGTTATGGCTGCTGCTGAAGAAAAAGGCGCAAAGGTTATCGGCGTTGACGTTGACCAGAGCTATGAATCCAATACTGTTATCACCTCAGCAATGAAAGAGCTGTCTGTTTCCGTTTACGATGGAGTAAAGGCATTCTATGACAATTCTTTCCCAGGCGGAAAAACCAGCATCTTCTCAGCAAAGAACAATGGTATCGGACTTCCAATGGATACTTCCAAATTCACCAAGTTCACACAGCAGGATTATGATGCAATCTTTACTCAGTTAAAAGACGGTAAGATCGAACTTGTACAGCCTTCCCAGGATAACAACAATCCTACGGTTGACTTAAAGCTTGAAAAGACAAAAATTAACTTTGTAGAATAATCTGCAGAAGAAGCGCCCTTCGGGCATACCTTTAAGCCCAGACAGCGCGGGCTAGAAGAGGAATACCTTCCAGGCATACCTTATGCCCAAATAGCGTGGGCGGGAAATAAGAAAGGAGATGCCGTTTGATTCACCAGTCAGAACAGACCTGGTCTCTTACGGCATCTCTTTTTTATTTCTCATAAAACAGAAAAATACCAAGGTGTATTTTATTAACCAGGTCCCATAGATAGGTACCGAATTAAGGGGGATTTTATGGACTACATTATTGAGATGCTTCACATCACGAAAGAATTTCCTGGTATCATCGCCAACGATGACATCACTCTGCAATTAAAGAAAGGCGAGATACTGGCTCTGCTTGGTGAAAACGGCGCGGGAAAATCCACGCTTATGAGTGTCTTATTCGGCCTGTACCAGCCGGAAAAAGGCGTCATTAAGGTCAGAGGCAATGAAGAAAAGATAACCGGGCCTCTGGATGCCAATGCTCTGGGTATTGGCATGGTTCATCAGCATTTTAAGCTGGTCGAGAATTTTACTGTACTTCAGAATATTGTTCTGGGCATTGAAACGACGAAACGCGGGTTTTTAAAGATGGATGATGCCCGTAAAAAGGTTATGGATTTAAGCGAGAAATACAAATTATTCGTGGACCCGGATGCAATCATATCGGACATTACCGTTGGCATGCAGCAAAGGGTCGAGATTTTAAAAATGCTTTATCGTGACAATGAAATCATGATTTTTGACGAACCCACCGCGGTTCTTACTCCTCAGGAAATCGAGGAACTGATGCAGATCATGAAAGATCTGGTAAGGGAAGGAAAGTCCATCCTGTTTATCACCCACAAGCTCAATGAAATCAAGGCGGTTGCGGACCGCTGTTCTGTCCTGCGCCGCGGTAAATATATTGGAACGGTAGAGGTAGCAGAAACAACACCTGAAGAAATGTCAGAGATGATGGTTGGCCGAAAGGTGAATCTGACCGTTGACAAGAATCCTTCCAAGCCCGGAGAAATTGTGCTGGAAGTAAAGGATCTTTCGGTGGAGGCGAAAAGAGAAGGCCAGACAAAAAAGATGGTCCATGATGTCTCCTTCAAGGTAAGAAGAGGGGAGATCGTCTGTATCGCCGGCATCGACGGCAATGGCCAGACAGAGCTTATCCATGCCATTACCGGCATTTCCGATATGAGCTCCGGTACCGTTACCATCAATGGGGAAGACGTAACGAAAAAGAGCATCCGTTATAAAAATACCCATGGTTTGTCCCACATACCGGAGGACCGGCATAAACACGGCCTTGTCCTGGATTATAACCTGGCCTACAACCTGGTTCTTCAGCAGTATTTTGAAAAGGACTTCCAAAGCAATACCTTCTTAAAAAATGACAAGATCTATGAATATGCGGAAAAGCTGATCCAGGATTATGATATAAGAAGCAGTGAAGGCTCCTTTACCACAGCCCGCAGCATGTCCGGCGGTAACCAGCAAAAGGCTATTGTAGCAAGAGAGATCTCTAAGGCTCCAGATATCCTTCTGGCAGTCCAGCCCACCCGTGGCTTAGACGTAGGAGCCATTGAATACATTCACCGCCAGCTGATAAAGCAAAGAGATGCGGGTGCCGCCATTCTCTTGGTATCCCTGGAATTAGATGAAGTCATGAATTTAAGCGACCGGATTCTGGTCATGTTTGAAGGCGGAATCGTTGCCGACCTAAATCCTAAGAACGTTACGGTTCAGGAATTGGGGCTTTATATGGCAGGCGCAAAGAAAGAAGGTGGCAAATCATGAAACCGAAACAAATAAAGGACCATACAGGTATTCTTTCTTCCATTTTTGCCATTGTGCTTGGATTGATCGTAGGCCTGATCATTTTGTTCCTCTGCAATCCGAAGCAGGCTCTTCCCGGATTTGCAACGATTTTATCAGGAGCATTTACTCATGGAGCCAAGGGTGTCGGACAGGTATTTTATTATGCAACTCCCATTATCCTCACCGGACTTTCCGTGGGGTTTGCCTTCAAGACAGGGCTTTTCAACATCGGAACTCCCGGCCAGTTTATCATGGGAGGATTTGGAGCTGTCTATGTGGGAATCCTCTGGACATCCTTAGGGCCGGCTCACTGGATCGCCGCCCTTTTAGCCAGCGTTATCTTAGGCGCTGTGTGGGGCCTTGTACCAGGACTTTTAAAGGCTTATTTTAACGTAAACGAAGTAATTGCTTCTATTATGATGAACTACATCGGCATGTATCTGGTCAACTGGATCGTGAAAAGTTATAAACCCTTATTTAATAACCTGCGGAATGAATCCCGGAATGTGGCAGCAACAGCCAACATTCCCAAGATGGGACTTGATAAGATATTCCCAGGTTCCAGTGTTAACGGCGGAATCCTCATTGCTATCCTTACGGTGATTGTGATCTGGCTCCTTCTAAACAAGACAACCTTTGGTTATGAATTAAAGGCTGTGGGCTTTAACCGGGATGCCAGCAAATACGCGGGTATCAATGAAAAAAAGAGCATTATTTTATCTATGGTAATCGCAGGAGCCATTGCAGGACTTGCAGGCGGACTTTTGTATCTGGCAGGTACCGGAAAGCATATTGAAATCAAGGATGTGCTGGCATCGGAAGGCTTTACCGGCATTTCCGTTGCATTGCTGGGCTTAAGCAACCCCATCGGAGTACTCTTCTCCGGCATCTTTATCGCATACTTAACGGCCGGAGGATTTTACTTGCAGCTGTTTGAATTTTCAACGGAAATTATTGATATTATCGTTGCAGTTATCATTTATTTCAGCGCCTTTGCCCTTATGGTAAAGATCATTCTTTCTAAAATACACAGGCAGAAAGGCGAAAAAGCAGAAGCAGCCAAGGAAGGAGGAACGAAATCATGAGCGTAATTTATTTCATTTTTCAGCAGACCATGTATTTCATGATTCCTCTCATGATCGTAGCTTTGGGAGCCATGTTCTCTGAGCGAAGCGGAATCATCAACATTGCTTTGGAAGGTATCATGACCATGGGAGCCTTTACCGGAATCCTGTTCATTCATTTTACAGGCGGCTCCATGAACGGACAGCTCCAGCTCATCATTGCTGTGCTGATCTCCATGGCAACCGGTATGGTATTTTCCCTGTTCCACGCCTATGCTTCCATTAACATGAAGTCCAATCAGGTAATCAGCGGTACGGCATTAAACATGTTCGCACCCGCATTTGCCATCTTCGTGGCCCGTGTTATCCAGGGAGTACAGCAGGTTCAGTTTAACAACACCTTCCGCATTTCATCCGTTCCGTTATTGGGAAAGATTCCGTTTTTCGGTCCTCTCCTGTTCCAGAACGCTTATATTACCACTTATATAGGCATTGCAATCTTTTTGCTCTCAACCATTGTTCTTTATAAAACCCGGTTTGGTTTAAGGCTCCGGTCCTGCGGAGAGCATCCCCAGGCGGCCGATTCCGCCGGCATTAACGTATACCGGATGCAGTATGCAGGTGTTATGATCTCCGGCGCCCTTGGCGGACTTGGAGGACTGGTCTTTGTAGTTCCCACCTCCACCAATTTTAACGCAGACGTAGCCGGATACGGTTTCCTGGCTCTGGCAGTATTGATCTTCGGCCAGTGGAAGCCGGTCAATATCATGTTTGCCTCCCTTTTCTTCGGGCTCATGAAGGCTATCGCATCAGCCTATTCAGGAATCCCATTCTTAAGCGCAATGGGTATTCCAAGTTACTTCTATAAGATGGTGCCTTATATTATCACCTTGATCGTGCTGATCTTCACTTCCAGAAACTCTCAGGCTCCTAAGGCAGAGGGTATTCCTTATGATAAGGGGCAGAGGTAAGATGTAAGAGATAAGAGGTAAAGATAAAGAGACAGAGTTAAGGTACAGAGATGAAAGATAGAGATATGAGACAGAATTAGGAGACAGAATTAAGAGGCAGAATTAAGAGGCAGAATTAAGAGATAGTGTTAAAAGATAGTGTTAAAGATAGTGTTAAAAGATATAGATAAAAAGATGGAGAAAGAGGCAAATGCCTCTTTCTCCATCTTTTATTAATTATATGAACTAATGCCTGTTAATTAAACAAAATCATGTTTAGAAACGGAACTTATCCTCTAAGTAGCTCTTCAGCTCTGCAATGGGAACTCTTACCTGTTCCATGGTATCACGGTCACGGACGGTTACGGCGAAATCTTCCTCTGAATCAAAATCATAAGTAACGCAGAATGGAGTGCCGATCTCATCCTGTCTTCTATAACGCTTTCCGATGTTGCCTCTGTCATCGAATTCACAGTTATAATATTTGCAAAGCTCTTCATATACCTTTTCTGCACCTTCATTCAGCTTCTTGGAAAGAGGCAGAACGCCGATCTTAACAGGTGCAATAGCAGGGTGGAAATGAAGCACGGTACGCACATCTCCTTCTGCGATCTCTTCCTCATCATATGCAGCACAAAGGAACGCAAGGGTCACACGGTCAGCTCCTAACGACGGCTCTACTACATAGGGGATGTACCGCTCTTTCTTTTCGTCGTCAAAATATGTCATATCCTGTCCGGACGTGCTCTGGTGCTGGTTTAAGTCGTAATCGGTTCTGTCTGCAATTCCCCATAACTCGCCCCATCCGAATGGGAACAGGAATTCAATGTCAGAGGTTGCCTTGCTGTAGAAAGAAAGTTCTTCCTTCTCATGATCCCTGACTCGCATCTCGTCTTCTTTGATTCCCAGAGTCTGCAGCCAGTTGATGCAGAATTCTTTCCAGTACGCAAACCATTCCAGATCTGTATCCGGCTCACAGAAAAACTCCAGCTCCATCTGCTCAAATTCCCTGGTACGGAAGGTGAAGTTTCCTGGAGTGATCTCGTTACGGAAGGATTTACCTACCTGTCCGATACCAAATGGTATTTTCTTACGGGAGGTTCTCTGCACGTTTTTGAAGTTTACAAAAATACCCTGGGCCGTCTCTGGTCTTAAGTATACGGTATTTTTGGCATCTTCTGTTACTCCCTGGAAGGTTTTGAACATCAGGTTAAACTGACGGATATCTGTGAAATCATGCTTACCGCAGCTTGGGCAGCAGATGTTCTTCTCATCGATATAACTCTTCATCTCTTCCTGGGACCAGGCATCAACAGATCCTTCTATGGTGATATTGTTCTCAGACATATAATCTTCAATCAGTTTATCTGCTCGGAAACGCTCCTTACATGCTTTGCAGTCCATCAGCGGGTCGGAAAAGCCGCCTAAATGTCCGGAAGCAACCCAGGTCTGGGAGTTCATCAGGATGGCACAGTCTACACCTACGTTATATGGGCTTTCCTGAATAAATTTCTGCCACCATGCTTTTTTTACATTGTTCTTCAGTTCTACTCCTAAGTTGCCGTAATCCCAGGTATTTGCAAGGCCGCCGTAAATTTCAGAGCCAGGATATACAAATCCTCTTGATTTTGCAAGTCCCACAATCTTTTCCATTGTCTTTTCCATGGTCTTAACCTCTCTTATTTAAAAATGATGTAATTTTTCCCTTGCGCTGTCTGAACGGTATAGCGATCTTTTATAACTGCATCCTTGGAAACGAATAATAGCCTTCCCTGGGTTTGTATTGTCACAGGATTGGGTGTCTCTACGACGATGGCAAAGCTATCTCCTTTGTTGGACAAAGCTTTTTTTTCTGCCGGTTTTCCATCAGAGGCTTTTACAAATGCTACTCCTTCTGACTCGCTCTGCCCAAGGACATCGGACAAACGGGTCACTGTAATGGAATCTACCTGGTTTTCTTTGTCCTCATACTGTGAGGCAAAACCTGCCAGGTCACTTCCTGATGCATAGCGGAAAACCATTTTGGCATTTCCGTTTTCCATCGTGCAGGAATCCAGGGTTACCGCTCCCTGGCCATGGGCCTCGTTATATCCGGAAACAGCTTCTTCCAGATAGGCTTTCAATTCTTCTGCATGATAATAATCCTGTTCCGCATAGGTTTCCACCGTGGCGGTCTGAAGGGTTCCTTCTTCCGTTACATAAATTCTGCTGCTCTCCGCATTCAAGGTGCCGCCGCCGTTCCTGCCTAAGCAGCCTGTCAGCATTCCGGCGGCTAGAATGGCAGCCAGAATGGCTTTCTTTTTTTTCATCCATTTCCCTCCTGCATTGAATTCGTTGTTACGCGGATTCGGGTGCTGGTTATGAAACTGAAGTGTTGGGGTGAATTGGTGTATGGGGGGAGTGCACGTAATATATGACTTTATAGTGCAGCCCGTAAGTCCGCAGTGCAGCCCGTGAAGCCGCAGGCTTCACGGGCTCACGGGCATTCGCCCTATTCAAAACAGGCACCCCCACAAAAAAAATTTTTTNNTGCAAGCACAACGAAAATTTTCTCGTGCCCTGATTCGCACTGCTCATAGCATTCCTGAACATTATACCAAACCCCACCCCTCATTTCAATACTTTCCATCCAGTCATGGTGTGTAAAATATCCAGCGAGTGAAATTCCCTGTCTACATAGCGCTTCTTATTAATCTCCACACAGCGGACAAATTCCTCCAGAACCGGATCTGTCAAAGTAAAATTGTATAGATGCTCTGCCGGTGAGGCGATCACATATTCCCATGCATAGCTTGCCGAATCACTGACAGCGCAGGGAGGGGCCTCTGTATATTCTCCGTTTAACACCATTGCTTTCAGTTCAAAAATCCTTTGTACCAGCTCATTTTTCAGAGCTGGTTTTAAAAGCGCACGTATGGACTGGTATAGTAGCTTTAATAGACCTGTTCCGTCCATATTCTCTCTGGCGTAATAATCAGCCAGTTCCAGAAAATAGGATCCATAGCAGGTTCCTTCCACATCCAGGGACAATGCTTCAAAATAATTGGTGATCTCCGCCGACCGAAGAGTGTAGGAATCCCTGCCCTCATATAGGGAAAACTGCCCGAAGGCAAAGGGGCGGCTTACCCCCATGAATGGACTCCCCGGTCTTCTGGCACCTCTGGCAAATGCGGTGATCTTTCCTCTTTCCCTGGTGAGTATCACAAGGCGCTTATCCATTTCTCCAACCGGGGATACTTTTATTACCATCCCCGTCATGGTTTCAACTTCCCTCAATTCCTACCACCACTTTTAAATGTCTTTTTCATTATATCCATAATTCTTCATATACAGCTCGCTGTCACGCCACTCTTTCCGGACCTTGACCCAAAGCTGTAAATTTACCTTTGTATCCATCAGAGCTTCTATTTCCCTGCGGGCAGAGCTTCCGATCTTTTTCAGCATGGAACCGCCTTTTCCAATGATGATCCCCTTGTGGGATTCCCGCTCACAGATAATTTCGGCTTCAATATCCATGATGCCGTTATCCCGCTCCTTCATCTTCTCAATCGTGACTGCGATTCCGTGTGGTATCTCATCATTTAAAAGACGAAGGGCTTTTTCCCTGATGAGCTCTGCTGAAATCTGACGCATGGGCTGGTCTGTTACCGTATCCTCGTCGTAATACTGAGGCCCCTTTGGAAGATATTTGTAGATGAGTTCCAGCATCAGGTCCGTATTTTTGTCCTTTAAAGCAGAAACAGGCACGATCTCAGCAAACTGGCAGACATCTTTATATGCGCTAATAAAGGTTAAGATATCCTCCTGGTTTTTCACTGTGTCAATTTTATTAATTACAAGGATCACAGGAGTTTTCACCTGGCTTAACTGCTCTGCAATATGCTGCTCCCCGGCCCCGATGTAGGTAGTCGGTTCTACCAGCCAGAGCACCACATCCACTTCTTTTAAGGTGCGCTCCGCTACGCTTACCATATATTCGCCCAGCTTGTTTTTTGCCTTATGAATTCCGGGAGTATCAAGAAAGATGATCTGTCCTCTTTCATCCGTATACACGGTCTGGATCCGGTTTCTGGTTGTCTGGGGCTTATCGGAAGTGATAGCGATCTTCTGGCCGATGAGATGGTTCATCAGGGTGGACTTTCCAACATTGGGACGTCCGATCAGGGTAACAAAGCCTGATTTATACTTGTTTTCCATATAGGGGTTTCCTTTCCTCTTTCGTGTCCATGTTCTTTGGACATTAAGGTATGCCTGTAAGGCTTTGTATTATGAGTGGAACAGGTTCTTGGTTTCTCTAAACAGATCCTTATCCGCTTCAATTTTTTCTTCATTTCCAATGACGCAGAGACTTCCTGTATTTAAAACGGCATTTACCAGAGGTGCCAGATTGCGGATATCTTCCTGAGTGGCGGTTAATACTTCTTCCCGCTCCTTTTCCATCATTTCCCGGTCAACTCCGGATAAATAGGCGGAAAGGCCGCGGTTTCCTCTGGTAGACGGAGGATACGGCACGTCCATATCGCTGATGGTGCCGATGACATACTTAGTCATATCACGGTCCGTTGCCTGAAAGCTCTCTAAATAATCTACGACTCCGTCATAGATCCGATTTGATTCTCTTACGTTTGGATCCCGGTAGGAGGTAAAGTAACCTTCTCCTGAACGGCCAAATCCGCTCATGCAGCCATAGGCTCCTCCTTTGACTCTTAAATTGATCCACAGGTAATCATAGCTTAAAATGACCTTCAATATTTTAAGAGCACCGGTATATTCCTGGCCGCTGCCTGCAAAGGTTCCGCATCTGGCCACATAATTGACCTGGGAAGCCGTGCTGAAGCCTTCGTTTCTGTTTCCAGGTAAAAAAACAAAGGGATAGCGGATTCCTTCTCCTTCTGGCAGTAAGTCTGTGAGCTTTTTAAGAGCCTCGGGAAGTAACTTATATCCTTCTTCATCTGCCGTATAGCTGACCAGCATGTTTTTGGAAGTGAAGAGCTTTTCCATGACCGCTTTTAAGCGGGCTATGATCTCCTTCTTGCGGGTAGGATATTCCTTTTCCAGATTCTCTAAAAATTCATAGTACCCGATTCCGCCGGTTAAATCATTAAATGAAGATGTGGCGGAAAAGTAAGAGGTAGCCCTGGCCACGGCTGCTGAATGGCAGGAACCTTCTAACTTCATTCTGGCTCTTGACCTGGTTTCGCTGATGACTTCTCCTACCCGCTTCTCATCATCTAAAATAGAACGGGTCAGGATCTCGCCAAGAATAGAGAAGCCAAAGTCAAGCTTCTCATAAAGCACCCTGGCACTTGCCATAAAGAAGCCTTTAAATTCTCCGTTATTTTTTAAGACAGGATAAGAGGATACGCTAAAGCTGACACCGCCGCTGTTTAAATGGATCTCACTGGTTAAGTCCCCATAGGTGAAGTTTTCTGTATTTACATAGCCAAGCAGGGATTTTAAAAATCCAACGTAAGGCAGATCCTCGACAGGAACTGCGGAAGTATCGAACAGGACTTTTAAATACCCGATTCCGGAGGTAAACATCTCATGATGTACTACTTTGACGCCATGGGCTGATTTTTCTTCCCAAATGATCTCCTCTGCTTCCTTGCTTATATCTTCTCTCGTAAGCATGGGGATCATCTCCAGCATCTCCTGGGAAGAAGGGGTTTCCTGGTACTCTTTTAAAGCACGGGTCTGTTCTGCCAGCTCTCTAAGCTCCTCTTCTGAAAGAGAGGCTTTGTATGCGGCCAGCTTCTTTGCTTCCTTCTCATCCTCCATTGCCGTTAAGTTCTTTTTAGGACTTACGGTTAAGACGGCCTCAAAAGGATTGTCCAGAAGGTATTCCCTGATGAGCTGTTCAAAATATCCGTCATCTACCACTTTTTTCAGATAATCAAAGGTATCCTGGTACTCTAAATGCATCATCGGATCCCCGTCATAGAGCCAGCTGTCCATGCACTGGAGCCCATACATCAGACCCTTTGGTGCTGAACCGTAATCCGCTTCCCGGTAACGGAATTCGTAATAATTCATTCCTGCTTTCAGACTCTTCCTGTTGATGCCTTCATCTGCAAGCTTTCTTAAAGTACCTTTTACAACAGCGAGAAATTCTCCTCTCTGCTCCTTGTTTGCATTTTTTGCAATGACGGTAAAATAAGGCTGAAGAATGCCGCTGTCATATCCTCCTAAAATGTCCTGGCCGATCCCGGCATCAATTAAAGCCTGCTTTAAGGGCGCGCCCGGCGCATCCAAAAGGGTGTATTCCAGAATCTGGAATGCAATATAAAGCCTGGGATCTAAATCTGTTCCCACGGCTGTACTGACAGAAAGATAGGTGGCATTTTCTTCGGACTCTCCTTCGGTAATGGAATAGAACGTCTCTCCCTCTACCGGATTTAAGAATGGTTTTTGTCTTGGAATACCGGAATCGATTGATATTTCGTCGTATTGGCTTAGGTATTCTTTATCAAGCCATTGGAGTTTTTCTTCCATGTTCATATCTCCATACAGATAAATATAGCTGTTGGAGGGATGATAGTATCTCTTATGAAAAGCCAGAAAATCTTCATAGGTTAAGTCCGGAATGAAGGCAGGATCTCCGCCTGATTCCTGACCGTAGCAGTTATCCGGGAAAAGAGTTTTCCTGGTGTAGCGGTCCAGCACTTCTTCCGGGGAAGAAAACGCTCCCTTCATTTCGTTATATACTACTCCATTGTATATCAGATCTGATTCCGGACTTTCCAGTTCATAATGCCAGCCCTCCTGCATGAATATTTTCGGCTCTCTGTAAATATTGGGATGCAGTACGGCATCCAGGTACACGTTCATCAAATTCTGGAAATCCTTTTCATTGCAGCTGGCTACCGGGTATACCGTTTTATCCGGGTAGGTCATTGCATTTAGGAAGGTGTTAAGGGAACCCTTCACCAGTTCAACAAACGGGTCTTTTACCGGAAATTTGTCTGATCCGCAGAGTACGCTGTGCTCCAGAATGTGGGCAACACCGGTGCTGTCTGACGGAGGGGTACGGAATCCAATGGAAAATACTTTGTTCTCATCATCACAGGATACGAGGAACAGCCTGGCTCCGCTTTTTTTATGGCGGAGTACACATCCGGATGCTTTGATCTCTTTTATTGTCTTTTCTTCTACAACCTCATAGGCTGCAAGGTTTTTAAACTGATTCATTCTGTGTTTTTTCCTCCTGCATGTTCTTATTATACGTGAGTCCGCCGTGCAGCAAGCGAATCTTCCTGATTCGCTTGCTCACGGGCATTCGCCCTATGAAATAGGCCATGAGAAGATTTACTTATGTGCAAGCACAACGTAAAACTTCTCCTGTCCCATTTCGCACTGCTCATTGCATTCGTGTAATTACATATTGCCCACTAATTTGTCTTTTAATATGGCGGCGCACTCTCTGACGCAAAAGTGTACGAAAAGAATGGGGTCAGATCCACAGGATATGCCATAGATATCCGGTATTCCCCATTTTCTTCCAATCTGCAGCGCCCGAAATACATGAAAATCACTGGTGAGAACTCCAATTTTAATGGGCTTATCCGGCACCTCTTCAAAGGTTCCAGGCTCCATGAAAATCGGTTGATCCAGACGGCGGGCTCTCCTTTCCGCCTGGTCTGCTTCAATGGCTACACGGCTGTATGCAATATTCTCAACCGTGCTGGTGGAGCGGGTCTCTAAAATCAGCTGTTCCTCTTTTACTCCGTTAAAGACCAGATAATCCCTCATGGCTGCGGCTTCGCTGACAGGTTCGTCATCTCCCTGGCCGCCGGACAGCACCAG
Source organism: Hungatella sp. UBA3048 (assembly GCA_002367105.1). Lineage (GTDB taxonomy): Bacteria > Bacillota > Clostridia > Lachnospirales > Lachnospiraceae > Lacrimispora. The sequence continues at coordinate 37,338 of DFCS01000030.1, read as the reverse complement.
AATCGTAGATGGATTGTCATCTAAGTACTCCATGGCTTTATCCAGCCGTTTTTTTAAGGATTTACTGATTCCTGTTTCTTTTACCCTGGCTCCCAATACAATGACATAGTCCAGATTGGAAGTGTCCCGGGCAGCAACACCCGTAAATACCAGGATTTCCACCACCAGAAATATCAGAATTCCGGTACAGCACATGGTAATCACCGAAACCGGAATCCATAAGGGAACTTTATCCTTATGTTTTACATAGGCTTCCCATCCCACCGGCAGCAATATGCATATGGCAGCAAATACAAGCCATATAAAAGAAAGAGATGTGGTCAGACCTGAATAAAGAATGATCACAACATAATAAATAATGCAGGAAACGGCCATCAGCCAAAAAATTAACGCCATATGCCAGCCTCCATTCTACACTTTTTAAAACCAGGTAAATTCTGGGCATAATTCCTTTATAGCATACCACAATATAGGGATTTCTACAACTGTCACTGAAATTATAGCGAAATCAGGTATGGAAATACCAGATGAATTTATGAGAATTCGGTAAAAGGCGGCCAGCGAAAGAAAAACAGATCCTGTCTTCTTTAGCCAGCCGCCTTTATCCCTCACAAACGGTGTATTTATTCCATATTACCCGGGAATCTTGGAATTCCGTCAAATCCAACCTTTAAATCATCATCCGTTGGAATATAGTCTGTCATCACTCCGTCATGGAATTTTTCGTATGCCATCATATCAAAATATCCTGTGCCTGTAAGACCAAAGAGGATCGTCTTCTCTTCTCCTGTCTCTTTGCATTTTAAAGCCTCATCGATTGCCGCTTTAATTGCATGACTGCTTTCCGGCGCCGGAAGGATTCCTTCTACTCTTGCAAACTGTTCTGCTGCCTCAAACACAGCAGTCTGCTCTACAGAACGCGCCTCCATGTATCCGTCATGATAAAGCTGTGACAAGGTGGAACTCATTCCATGATACCGCAGGCCTCCTGCATGGTTTGCGGATGGAATAAACCCACTTCCCAGGGTATACATTTTTGCCAGCGGGCAAACCATTCCGGTATCACAAAAATCATAAGCAAAAACTCCTCGTGTCAGGCTTGGGCAGGATGCGGGTTCTACCGCAATAAACCGGTAATCTGCTTCGCCCCTGAGTTTTTCACCCATAAACGGAGATATGAGTCCTCCCAGATTGGAGCCGCCGCCTGCACATCCAATGATAATATCAGGCTTGATCCCGTATTTATCCATTGCTATCTTGGCTTCCATTCCGATCACCGACTGATGCAGCAGCACCTGGTTTAAAACGCTTCCCAGCACATATCGGTACCCATCGGTGTGTGTTGCCACTTCCACCGCTTCAGAAATGGCACAGCCCAGACTTCCTGTAGTTCCGGGATGCTCAGCCAGGATCTTCCTTCCTACCTCTGTTTCCTCAGACGGGGATGGGGTCACGCTTGCTCCATAGGTGCGCATTACTTCTCTGCGGAAGGGTTTTTGTTCGTAGGAACACTTAACCATATAGACCTTGCAGTCCAGCTCCAGATAAGAGCATGCCATGGAAAGAGCCGTCCCCCACTGCCCTGCCCCGGTCTCAGTGGTCACTCCCTTTAACCCCTGTTCCTTTGCGTAATAAGCCTGAGCAATAGCAGAATTCAGCTTATGGCTTCCGCTTGTATTATTGCCTTCAAATTTGTAATAAATTTTCGCCGGAGTCTTAAGCTTCTCTTCCAGGCAGTATGCTCTTACCAATGGGGCCGGACGGTACATTTTATAAAATTCAAGTATTTTTTTCGGAATTTCTATAAAACGATTATCATTATCCAGCTCTTGCTTTACCAGCTCCTTGCAAAAGACAGTTCCAAGTTCCTCTTCTGTCATTGGCTGTAAGGTTCCAGGATTTAAAAGGGGAGCCGGCTTATTCTTCATGTCGGCACGTACGTTGTACCAATCTTTTGGCATCTCGCTTTCTTCCAGATAAATTTTGTAGGGAATCTTGTTTTCACTCATATAAAAATATCCTCCACTTTCCTGCCCATGGTCTTTGGGCATACTTCTTTCCGGGATAAGTAGATTTTTAAAATAAAAAATACTCTTATCCCTCACAATAAATTATTGCAGGGACAAGAGTATGAATCGTCATAACTCCTGCGGTGCCACCCGGCTTGATGCATCTGGTGCATCCTCTCACGCATACTGACATATGCTGACTTTCTTAACGGAGTTTACTCTCCGGCTCACCTACTTACCATTCAGTTCGCCCTCAGAAGCCCATTCCCAACTGCCTTTCCCTGCCGCAATTCCACCGCCTGCGGCTCTCTGTGTGGTAAGTACAATGGTACTTGCTCTTCCTCATAGGTTTAAAAAAACTCTAACACGGGAAGTGTTAATTGTCAATAATTTTTACTTGAGTTTTTCCAGGGATTCTGACACTTTATATCCAGCTTCCGGTTCATAAGCCGGTTTTCCATCTCTCACCTATAGAAAGGACTGAAAAGTTTCAAAGAAATCATCGTTCCATGGAATATTCACGTAATCTTCATTGATGTTTCTCTTGAACAGACTGGGGTACTTTTTAATCAATTCTTTTTTATCCCTGTCCAATTTAAAAAGGTGCTTTTGCAGCACGTAAAGCAGTTCTTTGGTATCCCTTGTCTGCAGTGCGAGCAGGATCTCCTCATGCTGGGCAACGATCTCTTTTATGTTTTGCGTTTCCCGGCAGCTAAGAAGCCGTATTCTCCTGAAATGGCCTCCAACGTTATTGATGGTCTGAAAACTGAAAAGCCGGTCTGTTACCCGGTAAAATATTTTATGGAACTCATCATCCATATGCAAAAACTTCCTTACATCCCCATTGCCCATCTCGGCAAAGGCTTTCTGTTCCATCAGGTTGTTCTGTAATTCCACTAAGTCCGTAGGAGTATGGCATGCCATAAACAGCTTCATAACCTCCTCTTCTACGGCAAGTCGTAGAAAACGCTCCTGTTCCACTCTATCTAAATCTATCTTGGACACCCTTGTTCCTTTCTGAGGGAGAAGGGTCACCAGATCTTCCTGTTCAAGCCTGATGAGCGCATCTCTGACCGGAGTTCGCCCAATGTTTAATAAATCACAAATATCCCTGATACTTAAGTTAATACCCGGTCTTAAATGAAGATCCAGGATTTTCTCTCGGAGAAGCTGATACGCATTGTTATCTGTGCTTTCTCCCTGACGGGAAGCCTCCTCCTGGCCGTCAATGGAAGCTGATATGGTTCCTTTATATAATTCCAACATTGAACCTCCTTTTATTATTGACCATATTTTTTCTATAATCGCTATTTTCCAACAATAAAATAATCATATTTCATTTTATAGGATAGAGGAGAAAAAATCAATAGAACAAACACCCGTCTTAATTAATAAACACATTTCATACAGGCAGGGAGAATAGGATATTCCACTCATTATTTTGGAAAAATGAATGGCTCCCACCTCTCCTGCCCCGTCAAGGCCTCTGGACCTGGGAAACAGATTCCATACCGGTCTTTTCAACATTTTGCTGCGGGTATAAATCCCCGGCGTGTTTTCTTCAATCCAGTGGAAAATTTCATGGAACAGGACCACCTCTTCCAGTACCTCATCCCGGATTATTTCCGATAATTCATTTTCTCTTATATAACCTTTTATTGCATTTAAGGTACTGTCATTTAACATGACAGCACCTTCATCCGGCTCAAATATTCCCATATATAAAAATGGTCTTCTCAGTTCTTCTGTTGTCCGTTTTATTGATAATCCCATTGCGCCGGCAAGGGAAACACCCGAAACATTCCCATAGCGTTCCTTAAGCTCTGATGCGTATGTTTCTGCCGCTTCCATGGAATAAAACAGAATTTCCTTTTCTTCCTCTTCTGACAGTTCACAGGAAGCCGGGTGATTTTTCAGCACCCGGCTATACCATATTACATCTTCAGTAGCAGCAAGTTTTTCTATCAGTTCTTGCATACATACCATCTCTTACAGCTCGTTGCGGGCCAGGACCAGGATGATTTCTGCATCTTCCTTTATATCAATAAGCTCCACCCCGGCCAATCCGGATACCTGTTCCAGGGCCGGAATTCCGGAATAATCAATTACCCTGGATTCTGCGGCAATATAGCAATCCGGGTTGATCCTGACTTCGCTTGAAAAGTTGCTGGCCTTATCCCAAGCCAGTTTTAAATCCTCACGGAGCCTTGATTTTGTTGTTACCATTACCGTGCCATTGGACCTTTGTACTTTTACAAAGCCCTTTTTATCTATCATTCTCACGGGAGTCTTCCCGTCTTTTTCTGCAGTTACTACAAATATGGAACCATTGCTTCCAGCCATCTTCATCTTTGACTGTTCCAGACCAATGGATTCCGCTGCGATTTGAAGTGCCTCTTCCTCATCACAATTCTTCATTAAATCCGTGGTCTTAACCTCTGTAGAACCCATGGCAATGGCTGTAACCTTCTGGGCCTGCTCATCAATTTCCACATAGACTTCTATGCTGTCTTCCACTGCACCGCTGTTCATAGCCAAAGTTTTTGCTTCTTTCTTAAGGGCTGCAATATCTTCCGCAGTGGGATTGGGAATGGTCCGCTCTACCATCTCCCTTACCATGGCCAGTGCCACACCGATAGAAGAAATAACCTCGGCATTTACCGGTATCTGGTATTTAAAATTCATTTCGTTGGCCGTAAAGGTCAACAGTGTTCCGGCACCGCCTCCGGCGCCAACTAACACGATCTGTTCTCTTTCAATTTTATATTTATCGATCAGGTCCTCAATGACCGGTTTGATTTTATCACAAGCCTTCTGAAGAACTGCCCTTGCCGTATCTTCAATGGACAAGCCCACTTCATCAGCCAGAAGCTGCATGGCTTTGCAGCTGGATTCGTAATTGCCCATTGCGTAATCCCCGTCTTCCAGAATTCCAAGTACATTGGCGGCGCAGGTATTTGTGATGGTTACGCTTTCGCCGTTCTTTAAGCGGATCGCCACATAGTCACTTGGGTCATTTTCACGAGGCTTGATGTAATATAATTCTGCCCTTTCAAAAAGCTCCGGCTCTGTGAAACACGCATATCCCATATTTGCAATATGGGCGGAACGGGGACCCACATCAACGATGGCACCCTTTTTTGCACGGATCATACTTCCGCCGGCAACACCCAGTACCCGGACATCCAAGCTGTTTACATAGGTTCTGTGTCCTCCGATAATGGAATAATCCACTGCCGGACGGCCGTTTTTGATCACCCCGATGTTGGTAGAGGTTCCGCCAACTTCAAAATAAATGCCGTTGGAAGCACGAAGATACATAAGGGCGCCGATCACGCTGGCCGCAGGTCCTGAGAGCATGGTAAGGATAGGGCGCTTTTTCATTTCATTGATTTCCATAACTCCGCCGTCACCGCGCATGATCATAAGAGGAACCGTTACCTTTGCTGCACGTACACTTCGTTCCGTGGAATTGGCAGTGTCCAGCATTTTCGGCAGGATCGATGCATTGAGACAGGCAGTTCGGGTGCGGGTCGTAAGGCCATAGAGCTTTGTAATATCAGAAGCTACGGTGCAGGGGATTCCCTGGCCTTCCGCAATCTCAGCAACCATACGCTCTTCTTTCATATTATCCACACCAAATGCCTTGCTGGCTACGATCACCTTATCTCCCTGATCTGCCATTTTTTTGATCACAGAAGATACGTTATCCGGCGTCATATCCTTGGTTTTCATAAAACTATGGTCAATATTGATCCACTTTCCGGTGCCTAAATCAATATCCTTGATTTTTGTCTGGCGTTTTGTAAAGAATGCCTCCAGGCCGCCGCCGCTCATTCCGATCACTCCTACTTTGGCCACATCTCCTTCTAACAAGGCATTGGTAGCCTGAGTGGTGCTGTGAGCAATAAAAATTACTTCTTCCGGTTTAATATCATTCTCAGAAAGACATTTTTTAAATGCTTCCACAACACCTGTTGCCACTCCGTTTTCGTCGTGGTGGGTTGTCATTACCGACCCTTTTCCTACAATTTCGTTTGTGCTGTTGTCTATCGCTACGGCCTTTGTATGGGTTCCGCCCACATCAATGCCAATTCTTATTGCTCTGTTGCTCATTCGCTGTCCTCCATCTAAAACGGACAAGGGCATACAGACCTTATGTATGCCCCTGTCTGTGAAACTCAATCATCTGCCAAAACAAGAATTAAACCATTCTTCCAATCGTAAAGTAAATAAGAATTTCAATGGCAATAAGGCTTGCCCAGGCCCACGGCAGGTTGGTCTTTATGTACTGTTTCGGTTCTACCTTTGCATAGCTTAAGCCCCACATGGTCCAGGACTGAGTAGGACACGCACTTGCTACGATAGCAACCGGAGGGATTAAGAAAATCGCATACAGGAAATGAGGATTAAATGCTCCCGTTGCATTTAAAATGGAATACAGGGCAATGCCGGAACCCCAGATCATCAACGGTCCGCGGAACAACGCCAGAGGCGCCAGGATACAGAATGCGGCCAGAACCACAATCTCGGATCTTGGAACAACATCCCCAAGCAGAGTCTGGAGATAAGGAACAACCTTGGTAGCAGCACCCTGGAAAATATTTACACTGTAAAGCATACCGATCAGAAGTCCGCTGTCTGCAACGCCATCATATAACGTTTTCTGTGTCTTATCCACCGCAGTTTTGTAAGTTCTTAAATTCCGTGTAAATAAAAGACCTACAAAGCTTCCTAACAGGAAGGCTGGAACTGGCTGCCATTTGAAAATACCTACCATTGCAATGGGTACAAAGGGCACGATAAAGCAGTACCAGCCAAGAGGTTTTTCCTCGTAGCTATCCTGGACACCGGCCTCCCAGGCACGTCTTCTTCCTCTTTTGTTGCTTTTAAAATGATGGTATACGACAAAAGCAATCATAATAACCATGTGAATGGCAGTTGCCATTAGGGCAAAACGAATGTAGTTGTCATTATAGGAAGCCACTTCTTCGCCGAATACCTTCTCAAACTGGCTTACATAAGCAATATTTAAGTACATTCCGCCTGCAACGGACAGCATATAGGCGCCTAACGCCGCTCTTTTTTCCACACCCATGGAAAACAGAATGGGAAGTACGATCATACCGATTGCCATAACGGAACCTACACCAAAAACGCTGGTAAAAAGCAGATTGCAGGTAATGCACAATAATAATGTAGTTACCAAGGGCCTGTCACCCGCAAATTCTACAGTCTTCTTAATGATATAGCCGGCAATTCCCGTATCGACCAGAATACGTCCAAACCATGCACCAAAGATAATGATTGCTATGGTCTTTCCATAATCATCTAACGGCTTTTGGAATACATCGCTTACCACCTCATTGATCGGCACACGTCCAATTAAACACCATAAAACGGCTGTAGCGATAAATCCGATCAGAAGATTTCCGCCTTTCATGCAGTACACTACCAGCCCCACAAAGACCAGCAGCAGCAATATGCCAGTAATAATGTCAAGCATCGTTTCTCTCTCCTTTTAAATTGTAATTTTTTGCAGCTTCATACCTGTTTCCGGATTTGATTCTTCTTGTCACAACTAAAATTTCATCTGATATATCAGTTTCAAGATATAATATATCACATAAATATTAGAGTTACTATATGCATTATTAATAAAAAATTTATATTTTTTTATTAATAATACACATTTAAGGAGCAGGCAACAAGTCAAAAGAAAAGAGACGATATGAAAATACCCCCATACAGGACTTTTATATTTCATAGTCCTATATAGGGGCAGCATATCAGTTATTCTTCCATGGCAGCAAAGCGCTGTTTTACATAGTCAAGGCTTTCCACATAGGCCTTATCCCCTTCCAGATGTTCGATAATCATGGGCATGTCAGGATCAGCCGCCTGTGCAAGGCCAGCATACTTTTCCAGATTTAACCCGCCTTGTCCGCAGGCTGTTTCACTGAATTGCAGGGTGAATTCCTGTTTCAAAGCCACATCCTTTAAGTGACAGCTTTTAATATAAGGCCCAAGCTTTAAAAAGCACTCTTCCATAAAATCCTCATTGTTAAAATACCGTTTCAATGTAGTGATCCAGTTAAACACATCCATATGTACGGCAAAATGCTCCCTGTCCACCTCCTTAATCAGGCGCAGGTATTCATCCGGGCCCATCGGAACCATCCAGGGCATAGGCTCAATGGTGTAATAGGTATGCACCGGCTTCCCCTCGTCAATGATTTCCTGAATGCTTTTCACCACAAGGTCCCAGGTTTCTTCCGTCAAATTTTCCTTATAAGGCCCGTCCCAGCGATCCCCCCTTGAGCCGGATACGTTGACACAGCATCTGGCGCCTATCCGGTCCGCCAGCCTAAGCTGTTCCTTACATCGGATAAGAGCTGCTTCTCTGACTCCCTTATCCGGAGAAATGGGGTTGCACCAGGCACCCACTTCCGCAATAACAAGGCCGTACTCTCTTGCAGCTTCCACATATTCCTGTATCAGCGCTTCCCCTCGGCTGTAATCCACCGGAAAGTTTACACAGCTGCAGCCCAGCTCCTTTAGCTTCCGGGCCCATTCCCCAGGGGTTTTGTGTTCCAGAGAGCTGGAAAGTCCTAATTTCATATGCGTTTTCCTCCTGTTACTTATCGCTTTCCAAAAGTTCCACAATGCATTTTAAATCCTTGTAAGCATTCATATAGGTATATCTTCCGCTGGCGTCCCCGTATTCTCCTTTTTGTTCCAAAGTCATGCCAAAATCCTCACAGCGTTTTACCGCTTCCTGCATTTTCATTCCCTTGATATGAAAGGCTACGTGGTGGATTCCCTCCCCCTTTTCATTTAATGCATTTCTCCATGTAGAGGGTGCTTTATTGGGCTGGATCAGTTCAAGCTGCAAGCCTGGGCCTACGTCAAAAAATGCTAATAGGCTGTTGGCTTCCGGAGCGGGCTGGCCCATAAATTCCGTCTGTGTAATCTCATATTCTCCGCACAGGGCAGCTTCCGGTTCCTCCACCCCTAAAAACTGGGCCCATTTCTTTTTAGCTTCGTAAATGTCCTTTACAATAAAACCCACCTGGCAAACCAGTTCTGTACCTACTACTCCATTCATGATTTTTTCCTCTTTTCCGCCTATGGCGTCACTTTCTTTTTATTTAGTAATAATTCCGTCTGCCCCCAAAGTAAGAGGCAGCGGCCTTTCACAAGACGTTTTCATCTCATAAACCTTCTTCGTTTCCGCCGACTCCATCATCCCCGTAATAACCTCAACCACATGGCAAGCCATTTCCGCGTTCACCCTGGGCCTGCGGCCTTCCACCACTGCACATGCCAAATCAAATACTCCGCTGCCCCTGGTATAATCTCCGATATGGGGATACAGCTCCGGAACCTCCACGCTGACTCCCTTCTTTTCCCTGGTCTCTATGCTGTCGTCGTACAGCGGGTCAAGGGTTCGCTCCTTCCGGTATATCCTGGGTTTCCCTCCGGACATATTGGGGTCCGGAATCTCTAAGGTACCTTCCGTCCCGTATATTTCCATGTTAGGAAGGTTGGAATGCCAGATATCAAAGCTTAAGTTCAGGCTTACAATCACCCCTGACAAAAGTCTTGCAACCCCCGAGTAGTGAGTAGGCGTTTCTACGGAAAGCTGCCCTCCTGCATGGGGGCCTGCGTAAATAGTTCTTTCAGAAAAGCCCGTGGCGCAAAAGGCGCTGATAGATTCTACCGGTCCCAAAAGGGCGGCAAGAGCGGTGAAGTAATAGGGCCCCATATCATAGAGAGGTCCTGCTCCCTTCCTGTAAAAATTCTCAGGTGCAGGGTGCCAGGTTTCCACCCCTATGGAAGTCATGTTAGCAGTTGCATAAAGCGGCGTTCCAATCCACCCGTCGTCTAAAAGCTTTCTGCAGGTCTGTAAGGAAGAACCTAAAAAGGTATCCGGTGCACTGCCGATTAACAGATTTTTCTCTTTGGCAAGGTCCATGACCTCCTTTGCTTCTTCCACCGTAAGGGCAAAGGGTTTTTCACAATATACATGCTTGCCCGCTTCCAGGATCTTTCTGTTTAACTCACCATGCAGTCCGGGCGGCGTCAGATTGACGATTAACTCCACTTCTTTCATAGCCAGCAATTCCTCCGGTGAACAGCTTAAGGCTATTCCGTATTTTTCTGCGTGGGCCTTTGCAAGTCCGACGTTTATGTCTGCACAGGCCGCCAGATGAAGGCTGGTGTAAAACCGTTTCATATCCCGGATGTAGGTGTTGCTGATCACGCCGCAGCCCAGGATTCCCACATTTACCTTTCTCATATTGCTTAGGCAATCCCCCTTTTCCTATGGAGCCTAATAAGGCATCAGCTCCCCTTTGTAATTGATAAACGGGACATCCATATCCGGAACTCTCGTTTTCCTTTCCAGAATGTCTAAAATACTTAACGCTGGCAGGGAAGGCGGGATCTGTGCATTTTCCTTCCCCATCACCGTATCCATGCGGCCTGGATGAACCATATATACCCGTATGTGTTTGTCTGCCTTTTCCTCCGCTAAGTAATTGCGGATTTTCTGGGTATACATATTAAGGGCATGCTTGGAAACGGAATAGGCCAGATAGTTGTATCCATAGGGACTTAAATGCCCTGCTTCCGAGCTGATATTCATAATACAGGCGTCCCCGGAAGCGTAAAGTAAGCCGATTAAGTATTTGAGCACAAGGGCCTGGCCTATTACGTTCACCTCCAGGGTTTTCCGAAACCTTCCTATATCCAAATCCTCTATGGCGTCCCCCGGCATCTTCATTTTCTCAAACAGCACCCCGGCGTTGTTTACAAGAAAATCCAGATGTCCGTATTGAATCCTGACCGCCTGCGCCGCCCTTTTTATCTCCTCCTCGTCCGTAACATCCATGGAAAGGACGAAAAGCCGGTTTCCATACTCCTCTTTTAAGCGGAGCAAATCCCCGCTGCCATCTCCCTTAAGGCCCTTGCGGCAGGCGGCAATCATGGTGTGCCCCCGTAAAAGTCCTTTCTTCACCAGCTCATAACCAAGTCCCCGGCTGGCTCCTGTGATAAATCCAAGCATAGCAACCTCCTAATAGTCAGATTCTCCGAAGCGGAACACCTTAAAGAGCACCAGAATAATCCCTAGAGCGATCAGCAGCAGAATCCAGGCCATGGCCGAGGCGTAGCCCATCTTAAAATAGGAAAATGCATTCTGGTATAAGTACAGGGAGTAAAACATCGTCGAGTTGTCCGGCCCTCCATTGGTCATGATGTAAGGCTCCGCAAACCACTGGAACACGTTAATAATCAGCGTCACCACATTATAAAGGATGGTGGAGCGCAAAAGCGGTATGGTGACAAATAAAGTCTGGCTGAAAAATCCGGCTCCGTCCAATGAGGCTGATTCATAAAGGCTTACCGGAATGTCCTGAAGACCGGCTAAGTATATAATAATTGCATTTCCGCAGGTCCATATCATCATGACAATCAGAGCAGGCTTGGACCAGAAAAAACTGGAGAGCCATCCCGGCCCACGGATTCCGATATAGCCTAAGAGCCGGTTGATAATTCCTGTTTCCGGCTGCATAACCCAGATCCACAACAGGGAAGCCACAACGGTCGGCACCAGGGTGGGAATAAAAAACACCACCCGGAAGGGCCCCGTAACTTTTAGTTCCTTATGATTCATTATTATGGAAATTCCTACCGCAGTAATGGTGGTAACGGGAACGCCAAACACCACCATATAAAAAGTATTGCTCAAAGCCTTTAAAAATGTTTTGTCCTGAAACATGGTCTTGTAGTTGTTAAGACCGATAAAAACCGGAGCCTTAATTACCTGGTACTCGCACAGAGAATAATATAAGGAGGAACAAATGGGAAATACGGTAAACACCAAAAATCCCACCAGCCACGGAGAAATAAACAGCATTCCGTAAATCAATTCTCTTTTTCTAATTGTCATTCTTTTCACATTCACCCCTCCTTACCCTTTGATTCCGGACATTGCAATGCCCTGGATAAAGTACTTCTGCATGACGAAAAACAAAACAAGCACAGGCAGAACCATTACGGTACCCAAAGCTAACAGCACGCTCCAGTTGGGGTCTAAATTTGACTTCAACATGGAAGCCGCTAAGGACAGGGTATAGAGCTGGTCCCTTCCCAAGAATACCAGCGGGCCTAAAAAATCATTCCAGGACCGGATAAACGCAAAAATCGCAACAGTCGTTAAAACCGGCTTTGCAACCGGAATCACCAGCCTCCAGAAAATCGTAAGCTCTCCTGCCCCGTCAATGCGGGCAGCCTCGGAAATATCCTGGGGAATTCCGGTAAAAAACTGGCGCAGCAGGAAGATGAAAAAAGGATTCCCGAAAAAACAGGTGACGGTAAGAGGCAGAAAGGTTCCAACCCACCTCATTTTGGTAAACATGAGAAACAAGGGAACCAGCGTAACCTGTGAAGGCAGGATCATCGTTACCAGCACCAGGATAAACACCTTGTCCCTGCCGGGCCAGCGCAGCCTGGAAAAGCCGTAGGCTGTTAATGAGCAGGAAAACAGGGACCCAATAATATTAAAGAAAACGATAACCATTGTATTTTTAAAATACAATAGAAATGGAATGGATCGGAACATGTTTATAAAGTTGTCCGGTGTGAAACGGTCCGGCAGCCATTTAAAAGGCACCCGGAACAATTCACTCTGGGCTTTAAAAGCGCCCATGAATAAATAAAATACAGGCAGGACAAACAACACGCCTAAGACAATCAGGAATGCATATAGAAATACCACTTCCAGACTGGGCAGGACCTGCTTTGTCTTTCCTTTCGCTCTTGCCATATTACTTCTCCTTTCCTCATTCCCGCCCATGTACCTTGGGCATAGAGGGATACCCTTACTGGCTGTTATCAAGCTGCGCCTGGTATTTCTCCTGCAGCTTTCCTAATTCTCCTTCAATGTCCTGGATATTTCCGTAAATGACTCCTTCCCGAAAGGTAATAAGCACCTGGGAGAGCTCTGCGGAAACGGCGCACATGGCAGGAATTCCGTTTTTCGGCGAATTGGCTATTTTTCTTTCCAGAGCATACATTTCATCTCCGTTTTTCGTTAAGCTTATATTGTCAAATTCCTTATCGCTGGTTGGAATGCTTCTCCACTGGGCAAAGTTGTCCTCGTTTACGGCTCCTGACATGCAGAATTTAATAAATAAGGTGGCTAGCTCCGGATTCTTAGAGCCTTTGGGGATTGCAAATACATTGGTTCCGAAGGGCGTGCTGTCCGCCCGTCCGCCTTCCGGCACAGGCACGCTGCACACACGGAATTTGATATCAGGTGCATAGACCCGAAGGGCGTTGGAGAACCAGTTTCCGGTAATGGTCATGGCGACCTTTCCCGTCATAAAGGCATGGTCCGGGGAGAACATTCCTCCAAGGCCGGAGGTAAAGGACGAGATCCGTTCCGGGTCGTACTTCTTCCCATAAGCCTGAAGCCATTCCATGCTGGCAACCATCTCCGGAGAGGTTAAGTTTAGACGGTTGGTTTCCGCATCATATACGTCTGCCCCAAAGAAGAAAGGCAGGGTGAACGCATCACTCTTTAAATCCAGCCACGGGATTAATCCAAACCGCTGATAGCTCCCATCCTCATTCTGTATGGTCATAGCTTCTGCCCAGGCGTCTAACTCATCTAAAGTCCTGGGAGGATTATCCACATCAAGCCCTGCTTGCGCAGCTATGTCCGGATTGTAATAAAGCAATATGACATTGGTATCCTGAGGGATTAAGTAAGGCTCATTTTTATAGTAAATAATATCCTTGCAGCCCTCAAAAAAGCTGTCTGCATCCAGGCCAACCTGTTTTAAATAGGTTTCCAGCATCTCAAAGCTGCCGTTGGCCGCATAGGAATAAGCAGATACCGCCCTGTCACAGACAATCAGATCCGGAGCCTGTCCTCCGGCTATGGCGGACAACAGTTTTCCATTATCTATTCCTGCCCCTTCCGGTACAAACTGCACATTGCATTTGATTCCCTTATCAGCATAAAGCTCGTTAAATGCATCTACCCGGCTTTGGTCCCATACCTTAGAATCCCCGGTAAATCCGGACCAGTATGTAAATTCTCCGGTTAAATCCGTATCCTCAACTTCAATCCCCAACTCCTTCAGCCTGTCCGCCGAGGTTTTAACGGACTCCTGGGCTTTCTTTACATCATCGCTTAAATTTTGGCTTTCCTGGGCCTGGGCCGTCTGGATCCCTCCTGCCTGTGTGCCTCCGGTTGATGAGCTGCCGCACCCTGCAAGTGCTCCTGCTGCCGTTACAAAGGCCAGCAAGCCTGCTGTTAATCTTCTTCTCATACCTTTCTCCTTTCCATCATAAATAAATTTAAAACAAAACTTTACCCTATATGCATTACATGTTTTACGGCTCGTATTTTACCTGTACGTAGGTTCCTAATTTTTCCTTGCTGTCAAATACCGTATAATTGCCTCCCTCGTACTCCCCGTAGTGGCGAACCGGCATACCGTTCTCTTCAAAATACTTTACCGCGGCCTCCCGGTCTTTCGTCATAAAGGCTATGTGGTGAATCCCATCCCCGTTCTTTTCCAGAAAATCCTTCCATGAACTGGGTTCCTCGTCCGGCTCAGTAATTTCAAGCACTACCTGTCCCAAGTCAAACACCGCAAGCCTGGCCCTGGTTTTGGTCGGCTTTCCCTGAAACCTCGTATGGGCTTCCGATTCCTCCGGCACGCAAAAGGACGTCGGTTTTTGAACTCCGAACAGCTTTGCATACTCTTCCACTGTCTTGTCCAAATCCTTTACCACCAATGCCACCTGGCATATGGTCTTTCCATCGATCACTCCCATTTTTAAACTCCTTTCTGCAGTTGGTCCTTTTCCTTTTTGGTATATTCAATATAACATTCCGGCTCCTGCATTTCTAACTATTTATTGCTACTCATATATTAGTTATTGCTCACTTTTATAGGGAATCATATGTTATAAATATGTATATAGTACATTTCATCATATAAATCACCATACCTTTATGCAATTTTCCTATATTTAAAAAGCAATTTTTGAACTATAATTTAAAAATATGGTCAGTATGTTACAAACCCTGACAGAAGGAGCGGCCCTTTATGATTAAACCGGATTTATCAGAGCCTATGCAATTTATGCACGACATGTCCATCAATGTGTCTTACGGACATTTTTACTCCGTTTTCCCCACACACTGGCACAGCTTTATGGAGATTTTAGCGCCTTTATCCGATGACATGTCCATTACCCTGGACAACGAAGTATTTACGCTGAAAGAAAATCAGTTTGTCCTAATCCCTCCCCGCAACCTCCATTCTCTGACTAAAAACAGCTTAAGCCCCTGTCTGGTCGTTCAGTTCTCGGATTTGTTTTTGCCTCAGCTACAGGATTTCATCCACCATAAGCAGCTTTTGTTCTGCCAGCCCATTCTGGAGGTAAACGGCAGCGCTTCTTTTACGGAGAATCCGATAGATATTTTGCTAAAAATAAAAAAGCTCTACTACAGCAGCATTTCCTTTAAAGAAATGCGCATGTATGAAGAGCTTCTACATTTTTTTATTGTTATAGGAGAACACAACAGTCAGATCGAACACAAGCTTTCCGCACAGAAAACACCGCAGCAAAAGGCTTATGACAAAAAGTTCGATCTGGTGGCGGAATATATCAGGCAGCACTATATGGAGCAGGTCAGTTTAGAGGACTTAGCTGCCTTTGCAGGCTTCAGCAAATACCATTTTTCCAGAATCTTTAAGGCCCACTACCAGACCTCTCTGCCGGAGTACATCACTTCCGTCCGTATTTCCAAGGCCAAGGAGCTGTTGGAAAATCCTGATTTATCTATAATGGACGTTGCCCTCCAGTCCGGGTTTTTAAGCCTGTCGTCCTTTAACCGGACCTTTAAGCAGAGAAACAACTGCACACCTTCCCAGTTTCGGAACATGTTCGACCATTTTCCGGCCTGATCATGCCTTGCAGCGCAAAATATCGTATTCCTGCGGCACGTCCCCCTCAAACTCTAAGTACAGCACCTGCTTGGAATGGGGGGCGCTTTCCTGGGATTTTCCTTCTTCATCATAAATGGCTTTTACGAGGACCTCCAAGTTCCTGCCATCGGGCTTCATCACCTCAATGGTGTCTCCTACGGAAAACTTGTTCTTCTGCGTGGTACGGGCTAATCCTCTCTCATCTACTGCTTCAATGGTTCCCAGATACGTATAGTTTTTCACATAAGTGTTGTTGTCATAGATCTGCGTGGTAGAATCAGGCTTGCTAAAATAAAAGCCGGTGGTAAATTCCCGATAAGTGCATTTACCGATTTCGGAGCGGTACCACTCCATATTGGCCCGGTAGATTTCAGGGTCCTTATTATAATCATCAATGGCCTTCCGGTAGGTTCTGGCCACGGTAGCTACGTAAAGGGCGGTTTTCATGCGGCCCTCGATCTTAAAGCTGTCAATCCCCGCATCCATCAACTCCGGGATATGTTCGATCATGCATAAATCCTTGGAATTGAAGATATAGGTTCCCCTCTCATTCTCATAGACCGGCATGTATTCTCCGGGACGTTGTTCCTCAACGATGGAATACTTCCAGCGGCATGGATGGGTACAAGCTCCCTGATTGGCATCTCTTCCTGTCATAAAATTGCTTAAAAGACAGCGTCCGGAATAGGAAATGCACATGGCTCCATGGATGAAGCTTTCGATCTCCATGTCCTCCGGAATCTGGCTGCGTATTTCTTTTATCTCTGCCAGAGAAAGCTCCCTGGCGGAAACGACCCGTTTGGCTCCAAGCTGGTGCCAGAACAGATAGGTCCCGTAATTGGTGTTGTTTGCCTGAGTGCTGATATGAATTTCCAGATCCGGCATGATGCGCTTTGCAATGGCAAATACTCCCGGATCAGAGATGATTAAGGCGTCAAGGCCTGTTTCCTTTAATTCTTTAAAATATTCCTCAACTCCGGTCAGGTCATCATTATGGGCCAGAATGTTGGCCGTGACATAGACCTTTACCCCTCTTTCGTGGGCAAAGACAATCCCTTCCCGGATCTCTTCCATTGTAAAATTCTTTGCTTTGGCGCGGAGGCCAAAGGCTTCTCCACCGATGTAGACAGCGTCTGCGCCGTAAACTACCGCAGTTTTAAGTACATCCAGGCTGCCTGCCGGAATCAAAAGTTCGGTCTTTCTCATGAAAATCCTTTCTTATGTCAATATTTAAAGAAGTCCGACTCCCCTTACGGCTCATCGAACGTCTAATTTGGTAAGTGTCTTATAGGGTCAAGCAGATATTCGCAATCCGCTTCGCTGCTTGCTGCCTTCATTAAGTAAATCAGATCAGAATGCTGACGGTAATCCCGTCCCCAATTGGTACAATGGTCGTTGTAAGCCGTTCAGAATGCTTTAGCTCATATAAGTATTCCCGCATCCGCCCGTGAATGGTCCGGTTCCGGCGCTCTACCGCATAGCGGGATTCTATGATATCCCCATCCTGAAGGACATTATCGGAAATCAACATCCCTCCTGGGGCCATAAGCTCTAAAATCCTTGGCAGCCACAAAAGATACTGCCCCTTGGCCGCATCCATGAAGACAAGGTCAAAGGGGCCGGAAAGCCCCTTTAATATCTCCTGCGCATCTCCCTCAAGCAAGGTGATCCGCTCAGTCTCTCCGGCCTCTATAAAATTTTCTTTGGCTTTTGGTATTCTTTTTTCATATTTTTCTATGGTGGTGATATGGCAGTCAGGCGGCATAGCCTCGGCCATTAAAAGAGTGGAGTAGCCCACCGCCGTACCAACCTCCAGTATGGCCTTTGGCCTCATGGCGGCAGTCATTGTCTGAAGAAAAGCGGCAGTCTCTTCCCTGATGATCGGGACGCTTTCCTGCCTCGCCTTTTTTCCGATCTTTGAAAGGAGCGGGCTTCTGTCTTCTTCCAGAGACTTTATATAATCCGTTATCCTGTCATTTACAATCATTTTTTTACTTCCTTTTCCTCTGTATTCTCATTCATCATCTGAAGGATTTCCTTGGAGGTCATGGAAGTGTTTAAGGTATAGTCTCCCGGTTTTACCTTATAAGCAAAAAACTCCGCCTGTATGATAAAGGAATATTCATTGGATATCAGACCATTGTCCTTTAGAAGCTTTGCCGCCTGGGACACAGAAGTTCCTTTGTTAATGGTTATCTCCTTGTCCCGTCCCGGGTCTGCTTCCATTGAAGAGGCATAGAATATCTCATGACCAAACTCATATCCTCTTGTAACTCCCTCATAAAGGAGAAGGATCACCAGGGCAAGGATAATAAGCCTGCTTGAAATCGCAATGACTGCTCCGGTTATTTTATTAATCTCTTTCGTCGCACGGCTCATATCCTGCTTCCTTTCATCTTATTGCCCGCTTTACAGGGCAATAGGTATACCCTCAGGGTGTTTCATTGCTTTCGCCCGCATTACAGGGCATAAAGGTATACCCTGTTCTATACTTCCATAATGATGGGCAGAATCATAGGATTCCGTTTCATCCGCTTCCATAAAAAGTCGCTTAAGCTATCCCGTATCACATTCTTAATCTTACCCCAGTCATTAACATGGCGGTCCAGGCAGTCAGCAACAGCGTCATTGACAATGTTCCTTGCCTCCTCCATTAAGTCCTCAGACTCACGCACATAAACAAATCCTCTGGATACAATATCCGGGCCTGCCAAAAGCTGATTGGAGTATTTCTCCAGGGTCAGAACCACCACGATAATTCCGTTCTGGGCCAGGTTCTGTCTGTCTCTTAAAACGATATTTCCTACATCTCCGACGCCAAGACCATCTACCAGGATTCCTCCTGCCTGAACATGGTCTACGATCTTCCAGGATTCCTGTCCCAGCTCCACCACATCGCCGGAGGACATGACAATCACATTCTCCTTAGGGGTTCCCATGGCCTGGACCAGATTCTTCTGAGCCATGATATGACGGTATTCCCCGTGAACCGGGATGGCGTATTTGGGACGGACCAGGGCATACATCAGCTTAATTTCCTCCTGGCATGCATGTCCCGATACATGAGTGTCATCGCTGATGACCTCTGCTCCCTTCATGGAAAGCTCGTTAATGACCTTGGAAACAGCCTTTTCATTGCCGGGGATCGGATGGGAACTTAAAATTATTACATCGGTTGGCTTAATGGAAATCTTTTTATGGGTGCTGCTTGCCATTCGGGAAAGTGCTGCCATGGATTCTCCCTGGCTACCGGTGGTAATAAGCACCGTCTGCTCATCGGGATAATTTTTTAACTGGTCTATTTCAATGAGGGTTCCATCCGGAATATTGATGTAGCCAAGCTCACTGGCCGTGCCGATCACATTGACCATGCTGCGGCCCTCTACCACTACCTTGCGGCCATACTTGGCTGCGGAATTGATGACCTGCTGCACCCGGTCCACGTTTGAAGCAAAGGTGGCTACAAGGATGCGGTTGTTCTTATGGTCTGCAAAAATGTTGTCAAAGGTCTTTCCCACGGTCTTTTCCGAAGGAGTAAATCCCGGCCTGATGGCATTGGTGCTGTCACACATCAGGGCCAGAACGCCCTTTTTGCCCAGCTCGGCAAAACGCTCTAAATCAGCCGGTTCCCCGAATACTGGAGTATAGTCAATCTTAAAATCGCCTGTATGCAGAATCACGCCGGCCGGAGAAAAAATGGCAAGGGCGGAGGCATCGGCGATGCTGTGGTTTGTTTTAATAAATTCAATACGGAAACAGCCTAAATTAACGGACTGCCCGTGCTTGATCACCTTTCTCTTAGTGTTTTTTAATAAATTATGTTCCTTCAGCTTGTTCTCGATCAGGGCAATGGTAAGCTTTGTTCCGTATACCGGCACATTGATATCCCTTAAAATGTAAGGAAGAGCGCCGATATGGTCCTCATGGCCATGAGTGATAACAAATCCCTTTACCTTATCAATGTTCTGTTTCAGATAAGAGACATCCGGTATCACCAGATCAATTCCTAACATATCATCGGTTGGGAATGCCAGTCCGCAGTCCACAATGATGATGCTGTCTTCACATTCAAAAGCAGTGATATTCATACCGATCTGCTCCATTCCGCCTAAAGGAATGATTTTAACTTTCGCGTTGCTGTCTTGTTTTTTCAATATTTTACCTCCATCTTATGATTTTCCGTCCTGTTCTTCTTCCATTGCTTCCCGGCATTCCCTGCAATACCCGTGCAGCTTCACTTCATGATCGGTTACAAGAAAACCTGTCCTGTCAAGAAGGGCCTGCTCCAGCGTATCCAGTAAATCGCCTTGGAAGGAAAATACGTTTCCGCATCGGTTGCAAATCGCGTGGTGGTGGTGGTGTCTGGACTCACGATCCAAGCCCCCTAATTCATAGCGGGCGAATCCATCATCAAAACTGACCTTGTCAATCACAGATAGATCCACAAGTACCTGCACGGTCCTGTAAATCGTGGCAAGCCCAATCTCCGGGCACTCCTGCCTGGCCAGATCATAGATCTCTTCCGCAGTCAGATGCTGCCCGGGGCGCTCTGCCATGAGTTCCAGTACCAGCATGCGCTGGTTGGTCACCTTGAGTCCTTTCTCTCGAAGCATATTTTTAAATATATCCTGTTTCATTAACAGTCCCTCAATTACTCACCATCATTTTTGTGTGAAAGATGCTTTTCTTTCAAATTTGAATATCCACATCTGCTCCGTCAAGCAGTTCGGAAAATATCTTAAATAAATAATCTATCTCGTTATCATCCTCTACAAACTCATACAAAGCCTGGCTGTCTTCCTGCTTTGACAAATCTTTTAAGATGTAACATTCCCCTTCGTCATCGTCATCTGCCGCATCAGTTACCAGCAGATAATTCATCCCATTAATTCTGGTTTCCTCCAGAACGTAAAACTCCACGTTTTCCCCTGAATCCGTTGTCAGGGTTATCTTCTTCTCATCACTGTTCATTTCCTGTCTCCTGCTTTAAGCTGTCCAGATAGCCCTGCAGGATCAGCCCTGCCGCCACCTTATCAATGACTGCCTTGCGGTGTTCTCGTCTTACACCGCTTTCCTGTAATATTCTCTCCGATGCAACGGTCGTAAGCCGTTCATCCCATAGAATGACGGTAAGTCCAGTCCGCCTAACGAGCATCTCTTTAAACTGTTCCGTTTTCCCGGCCCGGTCACCGGCCGTATTATTCATTTTTTTCGGATAGCCGAGGACAATGGCTTCAATCTCATATTCCCGAATCAGTTCCTCAATCCGGGCACAGGTCTTTCTCAGTTTATTCTCGTCTTCTCTCGTAATTGTCTCCACTCCCTGGGCGGTTATACCAAGTAAGTCAGAAACTGCAACTCCTACAGTTTTAGAACCGTAATCAAGCCCCATAATCCTCATATTTTCCTCCAAGGTTGCTCTTTTTCCAATCTTTATGCAGCAAAAGAAAGCTGGTCCAAAGCCAACCGTATAAAAACAAACTGTCAGAATCCGCCTACTTCCACTTCATCTGACAGCTAGACTTATGATTATCCACAGCCTTATTTCAACTTCGTATCAATATATACTCCCATAAGTTCTTCCAGAATCTCATCCCGCTCAACTTTCATGATAAGACTTCTGGCATTCTTATGGCTGGTAATATAAGTAGGATCTCCTGACATAATATAGCCCACGATCTGGTTAATAGGATTATAGCCCTTCTCATTAAGGGCAATATAAACCTGTTCCAGCACCTGGCTTACATTCAGTTTATTCTCCTGCACTGCCTTGAAAAATTGCGTATTATGAATATCGCCCATGTTTCTCACGTCCTTTAACTGTTCTACTATATTCTAAACCAAAAGTTTGGATTCGGCAAGCCAAAAATAAATTTTGTCTCTCAATACTTAAAAAATGCCACCTCATCATTCATCATTTCCATCAGAGTTCCCTCTATCACCACGCCCTTTAAGCCTTCTTCAAAGGGTACTGCAGCCTTCACATATTCTCTGGTGTGGCCGATCATGTAATGAACGTCATTCCACCAGTATTCCTCTTCCATAAGCACCTCGACCCTGGATCCTAGCCATGACTTCCGGTACTCTAAGGACATATCCTTCTCCAGGCTAAGGAGATCATTGCTGCGCTCCGCCTTTATGGATTCCGGGATCTGGTCCGGCATCCCTGCCGCCCTGGTGCCGTTTCTTTTGGAATATTTAAAAACATGCATCTCATAGAACTGAACATTTTTCAAATAATCTTTTGTCATCTGGAAGTCCTCGGAGCTTTCTCCCGGGAATCCTACGATTACGTCTGTGGTAATGGCAGGGTTTTTAAATGCCTTCCTCAAAATCTGACAGCGGTTTAAATAGTCCTCAGTGGAGTAATGGCGGTTCATCCTCTTTAAGGTATTATCGCATCCGCTTTGCAGGGATAAGTGGAAATGAGGGCATATTTTATGAAGTCCTGCAAGCTCTGACGCAAATTCTTCCGTCACGATCCTGGGCTCTAAGGAACCAAGACGGATCCTCTTTAAGCCTTCCACTCCGTGAATGCTTTTAATCAGATCCAAAAGAGTAAGCCGTTCTTCCTCAGGAAAATCCTTTCCATAAGAGCTTAAGTGAATTCCTGTTAGTACGATCTCCTGATAACCGGAAGTTGTCAGACGCTTTACCTCTTCCACCACCTCATCAGGCTTCCGGCTTCTCACCCGTCCTCTGGTATATGGTATGATACAGTAGCTGCAAAACTGGTTGCAGCCATCCTGTACCTTAATAAAAGCTCTGGTATGGTCTGAGATCTTATCAATGGACAGATTCTCGTACTCCATAGTGTCATTGATATCAATAACCGTTTCCACCGTTTCATCGGGCGCAGCGGTCTGACTGAAGGTTATGTCTTCTTCCGGCCTCTTCCTTTGGGCAAAGTAATCTTCCAGAATGGAAACCAGCTCGGTCTTTTTATTATTGCCAACGACTAAATCCACCGCTTCATCCTTTTTAAGCTCTTCTCCCGCTGCCTGGACGTAGCATCCGGCTGCCACGACCACTGCCTCCGGATTCATCTTCTTCGCCCTGTGGAGCATCTGCCTGGATTTACGGTCCGCGATATTCGTTACGGAGCATGTATTAATGATATAAACATCTGCTCCTTCCGCAAAAGGAACGATTTCATATCCGGCGTTTTCAAGAAGCTGCTGCATGGCTTCTGTTTCATAGGAATTAACCTTGCATCCTAGATTATGCAGGGCTGCCTTTTTCATCTTGTTTTCTCCTATCTAAATAATCCCTTTATTTTCAGTATTTTCATGTAAAATTACCATTGACTTTTGTACAATATATCAGTAGTATTGAAGTGATTAAGGGTCGTTTCCCGGGCGGTCCCTCATTAAATAAAAGAGCTCACTCAAGGAGGTTTTTCACATGAAAACAGTTCGTATATCTTTAAATTCCATCGATAAAGTAAAATCTTTTGTAAATGATTTAACAAAGTTTGATACTGATTTTGATCTTGTTTCCGGCAGATACGTAATTGATGCTAAATCTATTATGGGCATTTTCAGCCTGGATCTTTCCAAACCCATTGATTTAAATATCCACTCTGAAAATAATGCTGATGAAATCTTAAACGTGTTATCTCCATACATTGTAGATTAAGAATCAGCTGTTCGATTAACCGTCAGGTAAATCGAACTTCTTTCATGTCTTTCGGGGCCCGGCCTTTTCCAAAAGGAGCCGGACCCCGATTTTATTTTTTTAACACCAAACCTTTTCCACCGTGCTTATGGCCGTTTCAACCAGTTCGCCGATCTTTTCCTCTAATTTTTCCTCTGACCGTTCGATCATCTTCAAACTCGGTTTTGTCACCGGATGCTTTGCCACAAAAATGGTACAGCAGTCCTCAAAGGGAAGCACGGAAGTCTCATAAGTACCAATCTTTTCCGATACATCTACAATTTCCTGCTTGTCAAAGCCGATGACAGGGCGGAATACCGGCATAGTAGCGGCTGCATCCGTAGCAGCCAGAGACTGCATGGTCTGGGAAGCCACCTGTCCGATGCTCTCTCCAGTTATGAGTGCCATAGCTCCGCTCTCTTCTGCCAGGCTCTCTGCAATTTTCATCATATAACGTCTCATGATGATGGTAAGCTCCTCATGAGGGCATTTGTCATAAATGTACAGCTGGATATCCGTAAAATTCACAATATGAAGGCGAATCGGCCCGGAATATTTAGAAACCAGCTTTGCTAAATCGATTACCTTCTGTTTGGCTCGCTCACTGGTATATGGCGGAGCATGGAAGTAAACGGCATCGATCTTAACCCCGCGCTTTGCGATCATATATCCTGCCACCGGGCTGTCGATACCACCGGATAAAAGAAGCATGGCTTTTCCATTGGTTCCCACCGGCATGCCGCCAGGGCCTGGAATGACATGGGAGTAAATATTGATCTTATTGCGGACTTCCACATGAAGCATCACATCCGGCTTATGGACATCTACCTTTGTCTCGGGAAACGCGTTAAGAACCAGTTCTCCCAAATCCCGGTTGATCTGTTCAGAATTTACCGGATATTTTTTGTTTCCTCTGCGGGCATTGACCTTAAAGGTGAAATTCTTATCCTCGTAGAATTCATCTACATAAGACAGCACCTGCTTCTTTAAATCCTCGTATCCATTGTCTTCCACCTGAACCATAGGGCAGATGGCAGCAATGCCGAAGATACATTTAAACGCTTCTATGACCTCATCAAAATCATATTCTGACTCTGCATTTACATAAATACGTCCTGATTCCTTGGAAACTATAAAATCGCCTTCCACCCTCTTTAAGGAGTGGCGGATCTGAGTTACCAGGGCATCCTCGAACAGATAACGGTTCTTTCCTTTAACCCCGATTTCTGCATATTTTATTAAAAATGATTGATATTGCATCTGTTATCCTTTCCTCTTTCCTGCCCATTTTTATGGACATAAAGGTATACCCGAAGGGTATTTCTTTCTGTAATCTCAGCCTCTCTGATACCGCCTTAAAACAGGCAAAAGCTCCTTAAGCACATCAATGCAGTAATCCACTTCCTCTTTTGTATTAAATACCCCGAAGCTGAACCGCAGCGTGGAATCCAAAAGCTCAGGTTTAACGCCGATTCCTTTTAATGTTCCGCTGACAGCCGGATGGTTTGAAGAGCAGGCGGATCCGGAGGACACGTAAATGTCCTTATCTTCCAGAGCATGCAAAAGCACTTCGCTTCGTACACCCGAAAAGCTTGCGCTGACGATCTGAGGCGCCGACAAATCGCCGGGCAGGCTGTTAACCGTAACGCCGTCGATCTTAGAAAGCCTGTCTATCATGTAATCTTTCAGGGTGATCATGGACTGCATCTTCTCTCCATGATCCGTATACATCATTTTAGCCGCCACTCCCATGCCTGCGATTCCAGGAACATTTTCCGTACCGGAACGCATGCCTCTCTGCTGGCCGCCTCCATAAATCAAGGGCCTTATTTTCACCCTCTGGTCAATGTATAAAAATCCAACGCCTTTTGGTCCATGTATCTTATGGGCGCTGACGGATAAAAGGTCAATCCCCTGGCGCTTTGGACGGATAACAAACTTTCCGTAAGCCTGAATGGCATCCACATGGAACAGGATGGACGGATTCTTCTTTTTTATGATCTTTGAAATGGCTTCGATGGGTTCCACCGCACCGATTTCATTATTTACATACATAATGGAAACCAGAATGGTCTCGGGGCGGATTGCCGCCTCCAGCTCTTTAAGTCGGATATGTCCTTTTGCATCTACAGGAAGGTAAGTCACCGTAAAGCCCTGCTCCTCTAAAAATGCCAGAGGATTGTACACTGAGGCATGTTCTATGCCGGTGCTGATGATGTGGTTTCCTGCCCTTTTATTGGCCATAGCAGTCTCTATTAAGGCCATATTATTGGATTCGGAACCACCGGAGGTGAATACGATTTCCTTTGGAGCAACTTTTAAGGTCCCGGCTATGATCTCTGCTGCTTCCTTAATATACTGTTCCGCTTCCATTCCCTTTTTATGCTTGGCGGAAGGATTCCCGTAGTCCTCCGTCATGATTTTTACAACAATATCTCTTACCGGCTCCAACACTCTGGTCGTCGCCGAATTATCAAAATAAGCTTCCATATATGGCTCGTTCCTTTCCTCTTCCCTGTCCATGCTTTTTGGACAGTGCCCACCCCGCTTTACCGGGTGTAAAGGTATGCCTGAAAGGCGTTCCTCTTACTGCCCGTATTTCCAGGCAAAAGGGATATCCGTAAGTTGTTTCTGCAGACCCTGTCAGTCTTCCAGCTGGAAGGCCAGCACGGATACAATCGCAAGGCCGGCGGTTTCCGTCCTCAGGATCCGTTTTCCAAGGGTAATCAGTTTTGCTCCGAAATTCTTTGCAAGTTCCATTTCAGAATCCTCAAAGCCTCCCTCCGGTCCTATAAATATCCCTGCGCTCATTCCCGGCTTAATGGCTGACAGGATTTCTTTCGTCTCTGCCATATCCTTTGCGTGTTCAAACGGAATGACCGTTATATCAAGATCCTTTGCAAAGGTCAGAGCCTCCTGAAACGTCATGACACCGGTTACCTCCGGTATGATAAGCCGCTTGGATTGCTTGGCAGCGCTTTCTGACACCGCCATCCAACGGCGAAGCTTTGATTCTTCCTTCTTTTTATCCAGCCGCACCACGGCCCTTTTGGTCTGCACCGGAATGATCTGGTATACACCAAGCTCCACAGCCTTCTGGATAATTAACTCCATTTTATCACCCTTTGGCAGTCCCTGAAACAGGTAGAGCCTGGCAGGAAGTTCCGCGCCTCCCTCATCCACAGACAGGATTTTGGCAGTAACTTCCAGAGAAGCCACTTCTAAAATCTCACACAGATAATCTTTGTCTATGCCATTGCTGATTAAAACCTGTTCTCCGGCGCCCATCCGCAGGACATTCTTAATATGATTCACATCCGGTCCCATGATCCGGATTGTCTCTGCTCCGATTTGATCGGGATTAACAAAAAAGTGATACATCCTTTTCCCCGTTCCTCTTCCTATTTCTTCCTGACTGTTATAGAAACCCATTCGCCCTGATAGGTGGTTTCCACAAGCTCAAAGGCTTCATTTTCCTCAAATGCTTTCTTCACAGCCTCTTCCTTCATGTTGATAATTCCGGAAGTAATGAAAATAGCGTCTTTTTTCATGTGAACTGAAATTTCCTTCTGGAGAAGAATGATAATGTCTGCCAGAATATTAGCTACCACTACATCGTATTTTTCAAAGCCTGCTTTCTCCTGTATCTCCCTGTCATCAATAATATTGCCCTGTAATACTAAAAACTTATCTACAGGGATATCATTGGCTTCCATGTTTTCCTTAACAGCAATAATGGCATTTTCATCAAGATCTGTTCCAAATACCTCTTTGGCTCCCAGCTTTAAGGCAGTGATTCCCAGAATACCGCTTCCGGTTCCCACGTCAAGGAGGGTTGTCTCCGGAGTAATATATTTTTGCAGCTGACGGATACAAAGCTGGGTCGTCTCATGCTGTCCGGTACCAAAGGCAGTTCCCGGATCGATCTCAATCAAAAGCTTGTCCTTATGTTCCTCCGGGATCTCCTCCCAGGTAGGTTTGATCAGGATTTCATCTACCGTAAATGGCTTAAAATACTGTTTCCAGTTATTAATCCAGTCCTTATCCTCGGTCTCGCCGGACACAATGGTACATTCCCCTAGATCCGTGAACATGGAAAGCTCTGAAAGTCCTTCTTCCACACGTATTAACATGCCATCGATGTCAGAATCCGGCTCCAGATAGAAGCTGACCTTTGCAACGCCCTCATCCGGCGGAAGCTCCGGCAGTATATCGATAAACATTCCTTTTGTCTCCGCCTCCGTAAGAGGGATGTTATCCTCGATCTCAATACCTTCTATTCCGATTTCATCAAACATGCTGCTGACTAGATCCACGGCTTCCGTCGTGGTGGTCAGTGTAAATTTTTTCCATTTCATAGCAATTCCCTATCCTTTTATAATTTTGATAAACAGACACAAAAGCACCACTAAAACCACCGGGCGCACAATCTTTAATCCATTTTTTACCACAAGCCCTGATCCGATATAATGGCCGGCTATACAGAAAAGTCCTGATGCCAGTCCTAAGGGGATCAAAACCTTTCCATTTATTAAAAAAGTCGCCAATGCTGCAATATTGGAGGACAGGTTAATCACTTTGGTGGTGCCTGACGCACTCCTGACATCCATTTTGGCAAATCCGGTTAAAATCAGCAGTAAAAAGGTACCCGTACCTGGTCCGTAAAAGCCGTCATAGCAGCCAATGACCAGTGCTGCACCTATGCTGATCAAAAACATCTTTTTTTCAGGCAGGCTGCTGATCTCCTCCTGATCTCCCAGGTTTTTATTCTTAAGAACATAAAAGGCAACAACCGGAAGCACCGCCAGCATCATGCCCTTTAACAGCCGCTCACTGGCAAGCATGGATAAGTGCGCTCCGATTACAGAACCTACCACAGCAAAAAGTGCGGCAAGCAGAGAAAGTTTTACTTTAATATAGCCGCCCTTAGCGTACCTGGCTGTAGAAATCACAGTTCCCATGGTGGAACCCAGTTTATTGGTTCCAATGGCCAAATGAGGAGGTACCCCTGCTGCCAGATATGCCGGAAGGGATATAAGTCCTCCGCCTCCTGCAATGGAATCTACAAAACCCGCAAGAAAAACAAGAGGGCACACTATCAAATATTGGTACATAGGCTGTTTCCTTTCCTTGGCATCCGGGAACCGGACTTTCTCACTATAGTATATGAACGTTTTGCTATCAGCTTTAAATCACAAGATATCATAACATACAATGAAATCGCTTGCAAGCGTCTAACATGTACGAAATTTGAAGGGTTATTTCGCAATTTATAAAAAAAAAATATTTTTTAAAAAAAGATGCAATAAAAACTGATGCTGATGCATTAACTAATTGAACGGATGAGAATAACTTTTGTTTCGTTCCGATCGCAAGGGCAAAAAAATATCAAGTAAACGAAATTCCTTGATGCATTACACCCCATCACACCCGCCTGAGCGATTGGAATTGGAACAGGAACTATTTTCACAAATTACAAAGCAAAAATTTTTGTAATGAAAACAGGGGACGCACCTCATAGCCGATGCATTTCGGCCGTGTGGTGCGTCCTTTGTTTTTTATGTAAAAAGCTTTCACAGTTCTCCATAATGAGAAAAAAGGTACGGCAGTAAATTTCCGCCATACCTCTTTAAAACCATTCAAACAAGTTTACTGAATCCAGGCGCCGTCAGCACCCACCTTATATCCGTCAGGAGTGGTCGTATTGGTGAGCAGCCTTCCCTTATAACCATCGGACATGGTGTTAAAGTAATAAGCCTTTCCGTCTACAATCTGCCAGCCTATCCTCATCGTACCCAAAGTACCGTCATCCACCGGATTTAAGTAAAACCGGAGGCCTCCCTCATCTGTGTACCAGCCGGTCAGCATATGGCCTTCCCGGTTAAACCGGTACCATCTGCCATCGATATACTTCCAGCAGTTAGAGGGCCAGCTTCCATCACTGTACTGAAACCACCAGCCGGAAGGGCTGTAACGCCAACCCCTCTGATAGCTGTAGTCCCCCGGACCATCATCGTCATCGTCATCGTCGTCATCCCAGCAGTTAAAGGATACACTTCCTTCAATCGGTCCTTTGTTTTTTGTGCCCGAGCCGTTCCATCCTGGAAAATCCCGGACAGACTGCCCCTCCGCGGCCATGACTGCCGCAGGAAACAAAGCTGCTATCCATATAACAACGGCTGTCAGGGCCAGTTTTTTTACAAACCTTCCCATACGTTCCCCTCCATTTAAAACCATGTACCTTCCGGAATCCTTATTTAAAGATTCCCTTCTTTTTATGTTTGTCACCTTCTACTGTGCCGTTCATGGCTTCGTCAAACTTACGAAGCGCCTCTTTTTGAACCTCTGTCATACGCTCCGGCACTGAAACCACCAAAGTGACAAAGTGGTCGCCCCGAATGGCCCGGTTGCGCAGGGAAGGAACACCCTTTCCTTTTAAGCGCACCTTGGTATCCGTCTGGGTACCTGGCTTCACTTCGTATTCCACTTCTCCATCCACGGTCTTGATCCGGATGGTTCCGCCTAAGGCAGCATTTGCAAAGGAAACCGGTACTGTTGAAAAAATGCTGGTATCCTGGCGTTTGAAAATCGGATGGTTTGATACCACTGCCTCTACCAGCAGATCGCCTCTCTCGCCGCCATTGGTTCCCGGTTCTCCGGCACCTGCAAGACGCACGGACTGTCCGTTGTCAATTCCTGCCGGAATGGTGACTTTAAATTTCTTTCTTCTTGTAATGTATCCGCTGCCATAGCAATCCGGGCATTTATCCTTAACAATTTTCCCGCTGCCTCCGCAGTCCGGACACGTCTGAACATTCTGTATCTGTCCGAAGAAGGATTGCTGGGTATACATGATCTTTCCTTTTCCATTACATTTTGGACATGTAACAGGTGAGGTTCCCGCTTTTGCGCCGCTTCCGTGACAGGAGGAACACTCTTCCTTGAAATTGATCTCAATCTCCTTCTCGCAGCCAAAAATCGCATCCTCAAAGGTGATGCGGATGCTGGTTCTGACATTGGCTCCCCTAGATGGCCCATTGTAACGGGCGCTGCTACGTCCTCCGCCAAAGATATCTCCGAATATATCTCCGAATATATCTCCCATGTCCGCTCCGCTAAAATCAAAGCCGCCAAAGCCGCCTGCTCCC
Source organism: Hungatella sp. UBA3048 (assembly GCA_002367105.1). Lineage (GTDB taxonomy): Bacteria > Bacillota > Clostridia > Lachnospirales > Lachnospiraceae > Lacrimispora. Next base: position 6,510 of record DFCS01000030.1, on the reverse strand, counting down.
CCGCTTCCGTCAAAGGCAGCAGAACCGAACTGGTCATACTGACGTCTCTTATCAGGATCGCTAAGGACACTGTAGGCCTCGGAAGCCTGCTTAAACTTCTCAGCAGCCGCAGTATCTCCGGGATTTGTGTCAGGATGGTATTTCTTAGCTAATGCCCTGTAAGCCTTCTTAATCGCTGCATCATCCGCATCCTTTGGAATGCCCAGGGTTTCATAATAATCTTTCTTACTCTCTGCCATCTTAGGTCTACCTTTCATAGATTAAGAAAATTCGATTTACCTTTGGCTCACCGAACGGCTAAGTTCCCAAATACCCATCAGGGTAACTGAAAGCCTTTGTTTTCTCTCGTCTTTGCTGAGGAACTCTTGCCTGAAGAAATTCGGAAAAAGTGCTGTATCGCTACAACACTTTTCCAAAAGTCCTGTCTGTTGACCAGACTAGTTTACACCTCTTTGTAATCGCCGTCAACTACATCGCTGTCCTGATAGGTTGCATGATCTGCTCCCATGTCAGGTCCTGCGCCCTGTGCTCCGCCCTGAGCCTGCTCATATACTTTTGCAAATAAAGCCTGAGCACTGTTCATCAGTCTTTCTCTGCCTGCCTTAATATCTTCAATCTGAGCATCCGTCATATCATCGATTGGAGCTCTGTTCACTGCTTCTTTTAATGCATTTAAGTCCGCTTCCACAGTTGCCTTATCGTTTGCATCGATCTTGTCTCCTACTTCCTGTAAAGCTTTCTCTGTCTGGAATACCATGGAGTCTGCATCGTTTCTTGCGTCAATGCCTTCCTTACGTTTCTTATCCTGAGCCTCATATTCAGCTGCTTCCTTAACTGCCTTATCAATATCAGAATGAGACATGTTGGAGCCGGAAGTAATGGTAATATGCTGTTCCTTGCCTGTTCCTAAGTCCTTAGCGGAAACATTTACGATACCGTTGGCATCAATATCAAAGGTAACTTCGATCTGAGGAACGCCTCTTCTTGCAGGTGGAATTCCATCCAGACGGAACTGGCCTAAGGTCTTATTATCTCTTGCAAACTGTCTCTCACCCTGTACCACGTGGATATCAACCGCTGTCTGGTTGTCTGCCGCTGTGGAAAAGATCTGGCTCTTCTTTGTGGGGATCGTAGTATTTCTTTCAATCAGTCTGGTAGCAACACCGCCCATGGTCTCAATGGATAAGGAAAGGGGAGTTACATCCAGAAGCAGGATATCGCCTGCACCTGCATCACCTGCGAGCTTTCCGCCCTGGATGCTGGCGCCGATGGCAACACATTCATCCGGATTCAAGGACTTGGAAGGCTCCTTGCCTGTCAGCTGTTTTACTTTCTCCTGTGCAGACAGCATACGGGTAGATCCGCCTACTAACAATACCTTTCCTAATTCTGCTGCAGTAATGCCCGCATCTCTTAATGCATTCTGTACCGGAGCCGCAGTGCGCTCGATGAGATCTAATGTCAGCTCATCAAATTTTGCTCTGGTCAGGTTCATATCCAGATGCTTTGGACCTTCTGNNGTACCGCCGCCTAAGTCATATACCATGATCTTCTGCTCTTTTTCATTGTCAAGTCCATAAGCCAGAGCTGCTGCTGTCGGCTCGTTGATAATACGCTTTACGTCAAGACCTGCAATCTTACCGGCATCCTTGGTTGCCTGACGCTGTGCATCGTTAAAATATGCAGGTACGGTAATAACCGCTTCGGTTACTTTTTCTCCTAAATAAGCCTCTGCGTCTGCTTTTAATTTCTGAAGGATCATAGCAGAAATTTCCTGAGGACTGTAATTTTTTCCGTCGATCGCTACCTTGTAGTCTGTACCAATATGTCTTTTGATGGAAGATATGGTACGGTCAGAGTTTGTTACTGCCTGACGCTTAGCCGGCTCGCCGACCAGCCTCTCTCCGTTCTTTGTAAATGCAACAACGGATGGTGTGGTTCTTACGCCTTCGCTGTTTGGAATAACAACTGGTTTACCGCCTTCCATAACGGCCACGCAGCTATTTGTTGTACCTAAGTCAATACCAATGATCTTGCCCATAGTTTTTTCCTCCTGATTAATAAACAAATATAAATGATTTTCTGCCCATGCAATCGGGCGTAAAGGTATTTCTGAAATGTATGATCTGCTTCCTCATGCCATATGGCTAATTAGCCACCTGCACCATGGAATGCCTTACAACGCTGTCACGGTAAGTGTAACCTTTCTGAAGCTCCTGGGAGATTATATTTTCACCCAGTGACTCATCTTCAATATGCATGACTGCATTATGGAAATTGGGATCAAACGGCATTCCAACCGCTTCAATGGGTTTTACGCCGGCTTCTTCCAGCGTTTTCATAAGCTGTTTATATATCTTTTCCATTCCATCTGCAAAAGGAGCGTTTTTTTCCTCATCAGATATGGCTGCAAGGCCTCTTTCAAAATTATCAACTACCGGAAGGATCCGTTCAACGATATCCTTTGCTCCGATTTCAAACATGGCTGACTTTTCTTTTTCTGTCCTCTTGCGGAAATTATCAAATTCAGCCATGGATCTCTGAAGGCGGTCTGTCAGTTCCTCTATTTTTTCATCCCTTGGGTCTTTCTTCTCTTTCTTTTTTCCGAAAAGGCCCTTTTTCCCGGATTCTTCTTTGGAACCCTCTTCAGACATTTCTTCTTCCGGAACATGTTCCTGGGTTCCATCGTCCCCGCAGGCTTCTGCACCTTCTATTACTTTTTCAGCGAAAACGGCATCCTCTGTATTAACAGTCTCTTCTGCCAGATTCTCATCTGTTTTCACATCTTCCATGCTCAATGCTCTACCCTTTACCTTTCATCTTTTTTCAAAATGGTATCCAGCTGCGTCATGAGATTACGCAATGTGCTGAGAACCTTTTCATAATCCATCCGTTTCGGACCAATGATTCCAATGGTACCTCTTAAGCCTTCGCCCAGTTCATAGTTGGCGGTTACAATGCTGCAATCCTTCATTGTCTTAACAGGTGCCTCATCGCCGATGTATACCTGGATTCCGGATCCGCTCTCCAAGCTGTTCATATCATCAATCAGCCCCTGCAAAAGATCCTTCTGTTCCAGCGTACCGATAAGCTTACTGGCCCTTTCTCCGTCACTTAACTCCGGATACTTGAAAATGTTCGTGGCCCCGCTGGTATAAATCTGAAGGTCTTCATCATCACCCCGGATAGCGGCAGCCACCTCGCCTAAAACCCGGTCCACCACATCACAGTGGGGCCCTGCCTGAACCTTCATCCTGCTGATCACTTCAAGATTGATCTCCTCTATGGTCAGCCCGTTAAGGGCATTGTTAAGAAGAATGTTAAGATTCAGAAGTCCTTCGTCATCTAATTCCGTATGAATGGGAATCATGGCATTCTTAATGATATTTCCCTCCACCACGATAACCACAAGAAGCTTTTCATCATCAACCTTGGAGAGCTGGATAAACTTCAGTTTGTTCCGGTGGAATTGGGGTGCGCTGATCATTGCAGCGTAATTGGTATTCTGGGCAAGAAGCTTTGCCATCTGTTTTAACAAAAGTTCTACCCGGTCCACCCGCTTTAACATCATATCCTTGATCTCAGTAACTTCCTCTTCTTTTTCCTGCATGATCTGATCCACATAAAAGCGGTATCCTCTGTCTGAAGGAATCCTTCCGGCAGAGGTGTGAGGCTGCATGATATATCCCAGCTCCTCCAGATCAGACATCTCATTCCGGATGGTAGCAGAACTTAAGTTCAAATCCGTATACTTTGATATAGTACGGGAACCTACCGGTTCTCCGGTTTCCAGATAAGTTTTGATGATTGCTTTTAATATAGTTACTTTCCGCTCATCAAGCTGATCCCTGTCACTCAAACTGCCCCACTTCCTTTCTGAGCCTTTTGTTAGCACTCAACGTTTGGGAGTGCTAACATCTTCTTTTCATAATATATTCTTTTTTTCTACTTTTGTCAATACATTCCTAAAAACTTTTTGATGAAGTTTTTATGTCCTGCTTGTACATTTTTCCTCATTTATAAATGAAATATTACAAAGCTGTTGACATTATTTTCTTGACTTTTAACACTTTTGTAATATAATGGTAAATATGACACCATAACAACACAATTGCGAGGTAAGGTTGAAGGAAAGATGTCTACAACCTTGGACTTGTGAATCAACCGGATATGCCCGCATATCCGATTGATCCATTTGGAGGTAAAATATGAATAGTTTTTCAGGGAAAAAGAGGATCACCGGATTCCTGACACTTCTTTGTATCCTGTTGTTGTCTACAACTGCACTGGCAGCCGAGACTACAGGAAATGACGAAACCGTGAATCAAGTACAGTCCGAAAACTCTGGAACGGATCACCAAACCATACAAAACAGCACGGAAAATCAGGCAGCATCAGCCAGTACTGAGGAAACCGGACCTGGCATTAAGAAAAAAGAAACCGAACCTGTAAAGCCGGAGGAGCCGGCAAAACCGGTCTATAAAAAAGGAGAATCCTTAGGACTTTTCTCCGCCACTGCATATTGCCCGAGCGAAAGCACCGGCAAACAGTGCCGTACCTATTCCGGCACGATTCCGCAGCCGCAGCATACCATATCCGCAGACATCACAATTCTTCCGCTTGGAACAAAGGTCATGATCGACGACATCGTTTATACTGTTGAAGATATCGGAAGCGGCGTGAAGGGAAATAAAGTCGATATTTTCTTTGCAAGCCGCAGGGAAGCATTGGATTTTGGAAGACAGACAAAAGAATTATATGCAGTCATAGAACAGTAGGAAATGCCCATATGACGCCGCAGAACAGTGAATTACTTCACTGCTTCTGCGGTTTTTTTTCGTCTTAACCTTGACAAATTTGGAAAAATGTGTAAAATGATTACTTGTACCTCATTTATTACAAATCTGTTACATATAATTATAAATATATTAAATTTTGTTACGGATTGTAAAAAAGAAAGGAAGTATTTGTAACATGAGTAAAACAAACCGAATTCACTGGTTCCTCGGAACCTTACTAATGATGACATTTATCTTAATAAGTGCATGGAACGTTTTGGCAGCCCAGACGGCAGGTATTATTGACAATGCTGATGAGAACAACGTCAGGGGCTGGGCCTTAAACAGTTCTGATCCAAACTCTGCGGCAGAAGTAAAGATTGTCATTACCAATCAGTCAAACGGACAGGTCGTAGCAGAACTTACCACCACCGCCTCCAAGTACCGGGAGGATCTTGTATCAAACGGAACCGGTAATTACGGTTTTGAAATACCGGTTCCCTGGAGTTCCTATGGAGACGGCACCTATTTGGTAGAGGCCTATACAGGAGGTCAGAAGCTTTCCGGCACCAGAGTACATGGAGTAGGTGCTGCCGCTGCAGCAAGTCTTCAAAACAGCACCTCCAACCTTCGTTCCCTGGGAGTTTTTAAAACCACTGCCTACTGCCCCTGCCGCAAATGCTCCGGAGGCTGGGGAGGACGTACCAGCACTGGAACCATTGCAGCCGCAAGCCATACCATCTCTGTTGATCCAAAGGTCATTCCTTACGGAAGCCGCATCATGATAAACGGAGTTGTCTATACAGCGGAGGATTGCGGAGGCGGAGTCAAGGGAAACCACATTGATATATTCTTCAATACCCATGGTGAAACCCGTGCTTATGGTACAAGGAGTGCAGAAATCTATCTCGTTCAGTAATACAAATCCCAACAGAAAAGCCCGGTGAAGAATTTCTTTTCTCCGGGCTTTTTATCTATTAATTATATAGGGTCAATGGTCTATTTCCGTATTTTACGTTCTTACTGCAATCTCTTTTAACATGCGCATCAGTTCTAAAGCGCTTCGGAATGCTACATAATTTCTGGATGTCAGTCTGCCGGCCACTATTCCCTGCAAACTCGCATTCTGGCGATGTTCTATTTTGACAATCAATGTTTCTTTTGCATGAACTGCACGGGTACTTAAGGTCAAACTATCCTGCAGCTGAATTTTTGCCTTTACCGGTATTTTGTTTTTTCCCTTAGTTCTGTGTGCATATTCTTCTGACATTTTTTTATTAAGAAACCTTGGATTAGTGGAAGGCTGGGGAGTTCCAACCCAGTCGCATATTTCATCCAGCTTAAGCATTAAATCGCCTATATCGGAAAACCACACAGGTCCGTCTATATAGCAGTTAAGAATTTCACCATATAAATTTCCTTCTTTTTTTCCATGAAAACAAATGAGCATCGTACTGACCCGGTCTGTAACAGCCATGCTGCGGCAGATGTTCTGCATTTCTTCGCTTTTTATCATAGGTTTATTATCCCCTTTTTCTATCGTGCTTTGTAGGTTTTCTTTATAGAAAGGGAAAGCAAAGGATATGCACACTTTCCCTTTCCAGCAAACGAAAGCTGCTGCTTTTCATCGAATCCTTACTGCAGCCAGGCTCCATCTCCCCCAACGGAATATCCATCAGGCGTCATCTCACTGATGTACATGGATCCCAGTGGCCGTTCTTCATTGCTCTTA
>DFCS01000016.1 GCA_002367105.1 Hungatella sp. UBA3048 | reverse complement strand
CCCATGGCGCGCAAACTAAAAATAGGGCCAGCCTTTTCTCAAAGGCTGGCCCTTTATTTTATGAATAGAATAACCGGTTGACTGCGCTGAAGATTCCGCGGATAGATGCTCTTGTAATGTTGGAGCTGATGCCCACACCGTAGGTGACTTTTCCTGTCTTCACATCTAAGAGGTGAATATAGGAGGCCGCCTGTGCTCCGGAACCGGAAGCAAGGGCATGCTCGTAGTAGTCAAGAACCCGGATCTCAATGCCAAGTTCTTTTTCAAGCCCCTTCTGTACCGCATCAATAGGTCCGTTTCCAACACCCTCGAAGATTTTCTCTACGCCATGATCAGTATAGCGGACTTTAGCAGCTGTTGAGAACGGGGTATCATCTTCCGCTTCCGTAATCTGTGCTTTACGGAAATGGATCGGTTCTTTCTTCTCCGTGTAATTGCTCTTAAACTCATCCATAATCTGCTCAGGAGCAACCTCACCCTGCTTTTCAGAAATCGCCTGGATCACGTCTGCAAACTCCTTATGCATACCCTTTGGAAGCTTGAAGCCGTAGAAGGTATCCATGACAAAGGCTACGCCGCCCTTGCCGGACTGGCTGTTGATCCGAACGATAGGCTCATACTGCCTGCCGATATCTGATGGGTCAATGGGCAGGTAAGGAACCTCCCAGTAAGTATTCTTTCTATCCCGCATGGCCTGCATGCCTTTGTTGATGGCATCCTGGTGGGAGCCGGAAAAAGCGGTAAAGACAAGCTTTCCGGCATAGGGATGTCTTGGCTCCACTTCCATCTTGGTGCATCGCTCATATATGTCAACGATCTCACGAATATTCTCAATGTGAAGCTCCGGATTGATCCCGTGAGAGAACATGTTGTATGCGACTGTTAAAATATCTACATTCCCGGTCCGTTCGCCGTTTCCTAAAAGGGTGCCTTCCACCCGGTCGGCTCCTGCCAGCAGAGCAAGCTCTGTGGCTGCGATTCCGGTTCCCCGGTCATTGTGAGGGTGAACGCTTAAAATAATGCTGTCACGGTCCTTGAAATGAGTATTCATCCATTCAATCTGATCCGCATAAACGTTAGGCGTATTCATCTCCACAGTAGAAGGAAGGTTAAAGATAATTTTCTTATCCGGTAATGCGCCCCAGGTTTCCTGGACAGCCGTACAAATATCCAAAGCAAAATCCAGCTCTGTTCCTGTAAAGCTCTCCGGAGAATATTCAAGAACCACTTCTCCATCAAAATCCTGCATATACTGCTTCACCCATTCCGTACCCTTTACGGCGATCTCCCTGATTTCTTCCCGGCCCTTGCCGAAAACCACATCCCGCTGAAGAGTTGAAGTGGAATTGTAGATATGCACAATTGCCTTCTTAACTCCCTGAAGGGCTTCAAAGGTCCTCTTGATCAAATGCTCCCGGCACTGAACCAGAACCTGAATGACCACATCATCAGGAATCAGCTTACGTTCCACAAGCTGCCTTAAGAAATCATATTCAATCTGGGAAGCTGCCGGAAAACCGACCTCAATCTCCTTAAAACCCAACCGGATCAGGAGATCAAACATCTCGATCTTCTCTTCCACAACCATGGGCTCCGTAAGGGCCTGGTTCCCATCCCTTAAATCAACACTGCACCAGATCGGCGCCTTCTTAATCTCATTGCACGGCCATTGTCTTTCCGGATAGGTGACTACCGGTACTCTTTTATATCTTTGATAATTCAACATGTTTTATCTCCTCCATAATCTAGTAATCGTCTGCTTTGTCCGGCGGATTGCCGAATCAGTTCTTGAAACAGAAAAAACTTATCACAGGCTTTGGAGTCGATAAATCACGCTGTATCTCTTGACAATAAACAACGTGGCTTTTACAGGTCTAACCCCATCTATCATCATTCCTTTGCATTAAAATCACATACCGTGCTCTGACAGTGTGTCACGGTGAAGTGTTATGTTATTATAGCACGACTAAAAAAGACTTACAACAGAAAAATTAATTTTCTGTTGTAAGTCTTTTTGCCTCTGTTATTTGCTAAGCTGTAAAAGCTTTGACTTAAGCTCTCCTTCCATCCGGCTTAACTCCACTTCTGCTTCCCGGCGTTTCGTCCTGCCATCTGCCTGGATCCGGACCACTTCATCCAAAGTCGTTATCAGGGATTCATTGGTTTTCTTAAGTGTCTCCATGTCCACGATTCCCCGTTCCGATTCCTTTGCCGTCTGAATGGTTGCAGTTTTTAATACCTCTGCATTCTTCTTTAAAAGATCATTGGTCATATCCGTCACTTCCCGCTGGGCCTTAGCCGCCTGCTCGGAATGGCTGATTCCGATAGCAAGTACCATCTGGCTCTTCCAAAGAGGAATGGTATTCACCAGTGTGGACTGTATCTTTTCCGTCATTAAGGTGTCGTTGTTCTGGACAAGACGGATCTGAGGCGCCATCTGAATGGATATCATACGGGTTAGCTCTAAGTCATGAAGCTTCTTTTCGAAACGGTTCAGCATGGAAGACAAGTCATTGGCTGCCTGGGCATCTTCCGGAAGTCCGCTTTTTGCCGCCCGATCTAATAGTACCGGCAGCTCTTCCTGCTGCACCTTTGAAAGCTTCCGTTTTCCAGCCATAATATACATGGTGAGTTCTTTAAAATACGTGGTATTTAAATCATACATTTTATCCAGAAGGGCGATGTCCTTTAACAGCTGGATCTGATGGTTCTGAAGGGCCTTGCAGATCTGGTTTACATTGGTTTCTGCCTTGGCATACTTTGCCTTAATACCTTCCACCCGGTTTACGCTTTTTTTGAAAAAACCGAAAAGGCCCTTTTCTTCTTCCTCCACCTCGATGCTCTTAAGCTCAACAACCACCTCTGACAGGATCTGACCTACTTCACCCAGATCCTTGGACTTTACATTATCAAGAGCTGCTTCCGAAAAATCGGCAATCTTTTTCTGGGCTCCGGCACCATACTGAAGAATCAGATTGGAATCCCTTAAATCGATCTTATCCGCAAAGTCAGCCACTCGTCTTTCTTCTTCCGGCGTCAAGTCAGCTGCCGGTGCTTCCTCCACCACCTTAAGAACGCTTTCTGTCTGCACCAGCTGGGTTTCTTCCATTCCGCCGGCCCCAAGAGGTGACAGGGTCAGTTCCGGCGCTTCCTTTAACATCTCTTCAATATCCTTACTCATTCTTCATACCTCCTGTAAAATCGCTTTCCGCCCAGCCATCCTTTTTTAACATCGTCTGGATCACCGATGCATCTGTAGAGACATCCAAGGCAGCATCCTGATAAAGATCGTCAAGCAGCCGCTCAAAGGCCTGGTTTATCGTGTCAAGAGTTCTCTCTATCTCAGCCTTTGCAGAAGAAATATTGGCCCCCTGGGTACCCACGCTGTCAAAATCCCGGTACGCATTTACCAGTTTTACCGTCGTGGGAAGATAATATTCCATAAAGCGCTCCATCTCCCCGATCCGCCCGGGATGTTTGGAAACCGATTCAAATATCCTGCGGATCACATGTTCAAGGTTTGAAATCTTCTGGGAAATCACTTCCCCCGGTATGGCATCATTGGCCTCCCGTAATATCCTTAAATAGTTCTGGCCGTCGGCCATCATCTGCTTTATTTCCTCTGAAGGAGTCACTTCCTTTGCCTTTTCTCTTACTTCTTCCAGTTCCCTTTCCTTAAGGGCCTTCTGACATTCCAGATACTGCCTGTAGGTGTTTTCGCTTAAGATCAGGCAGGTCTTTTGTTCATCCAGATAAGCCTGCTTGAAAATTCCAAGCTTGATCATCTTTTGGACATCCTTCAATACAAAATCACGGGATCTTCCTATATTTCCAGCCAGTTCCTCAATGCTGCAGTACATCCGCTTTCCCGACTGCTTTGCATAAATTCTGGCCCTCTTTAGCCGGTCCCGGATGCCGATTCCTGCGCGGAGCATAAAACCGGATACGCCGCCTAACAGAAGTAAAATTAAGGTTGCACCTGCCACAGCCCAGATAACCGGCTTCACCACCAGAGCCACAATCCAGACGACTAAAAGAAGAATCAGGATTATACCAATGCCTATGCTCCCAAACACCGTATACAAAATACCTGATACACGGCCCGTCTGGTTTAACTGTGCCAGCTCCCCCTGACCGTCACCGGTTCTTTTTAAAACATCCCGGCTGGTCTGAAACGCCCGGTACCCAGGTCCGTCTTCACGGCCCTCTCTTTGTATCGTTGTTCCGCTCCACTCCGTCTTGCGGTATGTCTCTGTTCTTTCACTTCTTTGGCTGCTAAAGCTTCCCGGCGGTATGTTCTTTCCAAACTCCGCTCCCTTAATCAGCTGGCTCCTGGCTTCCTCTAAGGCAGAATTAACCGTATCGGATATGGTTCTGTTCAGTTGGTTAAAATCCATGGAATCAATAGCATTCTGCACCGAATCCCTGATCTGGTCTCCTAAATTTGAAAATTCTTTATTATCCATATTTCCTGGTCTCCCAAAAACAATTTGTTGCATCAGACCTTAATCATATCATGAATTGTCCTGATTTACAATTACGCATACCTGCAAAAAAATAGAAAGCTTCCAAAACCGGAAGCTTCTCCGGACTTTGGATCGCTTTCTATTCTTTTAACAAGCTTCTAGGAAAGCAGATGGCCTTTTTCTTTCATTACTTCTATGACCTGATCCACATATTTCTCACAGGTATTTAAATCAGCGGCCTCTACCATGACCCGTACCACAGGCTCTGTGCCGGACTGGCGAAGAAGGATCCTTCCGCTGTTTCCAAGGTTTTCCGCCACCTTCTCCACTTCAGCCTTGACCGCCTCATCATCCTGGGCAGCCGTCTTATCGTGGACACGGACATTTTTAAGTACCTGGGGATAGATCTCAAGCTCGGAAACCAGTTTCCCAAGGCTCTCCTTCTTTTCCAAAATAACTTCCATCACCTTTAAGGAAGTTAAGATACCGTCTCCCGTGGTAGCGTGCTTGCTGAAAATTATATGGCCGGACTGCTCCCCGCCCAGACAATTTCCATTTGCCGACATATTTTCATATACATATTTATCGCCTACCGCCGTTTTCTCAAACTCAATGCCTTCCCGCTCAAAGGCCTTGTATAAACCGAAGTTTGACATGATGGTGGTCACCACCTTATTATTCTTAAGGGTTCCCTGTTCCTTCATATACTTGCCGCAAATGTACAGAATGGCATCTCCATCCACCACCTCACCGTTCTCATCCACGGCAATACACCGGTCTGCATCTCCGTCATAGGCAAAGCCCACGTCGGCACCCACTTCTTTTACAAACTTCATAAGCTGTTCGATGTGAGTGGAACCGCAGCCTGTATTGATGTTTAAGCCGTTGGGTTCATTACTGATCACATGGGTTTCAGCTCCCAGGGCATCAAATACATTCTTGGCAATTGCAGAGGCGCTGCCGTTTGCACAGTCCAGAGCCACCTTTTTATTCTTAAAGGATCTGGTAGCAGTGGAAATCAAATAGCCGATATAACGGTTTCTTCCTGCGGCAAAGTCTACGGTACGGCCGATTTTATCACGTTTGGCCATAGGCAGTTCCCCGGTCTCTCCATCCAGATACTTTTCAATTTCCAGGGTCACGCTCTCTTCCAGCTTTTCACCCTTTTCGTTAATTACTTTTATTCCGTTATCATAGTAGGGATTATGGCTGGCGGAAATCATGATTCCGCAGGAAAATCCTTCGGTGCGCACTACATAAGATACGCTTGGAGTTGTGGTAACATGAAGCAGGTATGCATCGGCTCCGGATGCGGTAAGGCCCGCTACCAGAGAGTATTCAAACATGTAGCTGCTGCGTCTTGTATCTTTTCCAATAACAATCCTGCATACTTCATCCGGATTCTTCTGCCCATAGTACCAGCCTAAAAAACGGCCCACCTTATAGGCGTCCTCCACTGTAAGCGTCACATTGGCTTCCCCGCGGAAGCCATCTGTTCCAAAATATTTTCCCATATAATAATATCTTCCTTTCATCAGTCTGCAAATCATACAGAACAATATGTATGCTTATAACCCTCTAATCTTCGCCCTTAGGTACCTCACAGGCGTATAGAATGGTTCTTGCATCATTAAACTCATAGCTGCAGGTTACAAAAGACCAAAGCCGTCTCACCGGTTCTTCCGGCTTCTGAAGAAACAGGCCGTCCTTTGTCATCTCCTCCACATATGCCTGAAAGCTTTCTTCTGTTTCAAACACGGTCTTCCTGCGGATGGGGGAGGCATCCGTATAAAGTGCGGTAATGGGCTTCAAATGATATTCCCTCTCCGGCGTATAAATATAAATATCCTGATGTTCCTTAAAAAAAGCCTCATCCTTGTACTTTATGATGTCCTTAAACATCGATCCGTTCTTCATGTGATGCCCGTATATTATGTTATGCCGGCCGGAAAAGTCAGGTTCACTTTCAAAATCAAGGTAAATGGCTCCAGCCACGCTCTTCTTGCCCTCAAAATCTGTATCCAGATAAGTTTCATTGTTATCCGTCTGCACAATAGGGTAGTCGATGACCGTGCCTTCAATCCTGATCCAGCCCACGATATCCGGATTGATTTTACTCAGTTTCTCAAAATCAATGGGGGAAATATAAGCAGCGCTTGTTTCTGCTTCCGGGATACTGGCTTTCGTTTCCCCGGACGTAGTCTCCCTTGCAAGCTCCGCAAGACTTTCATACTGCTGTTCAGCATGATCTCTCGTTTTAAAATCAGAATATAGCTTTCCTACACCCACAGCCATAAAAATAATGGCTATAATAAGGACGCCAAAGGCCAATTTTTTACTTTTCATGCTCATTCCTGCTTTCTTAAATGATTTTAATCCTTCCTAAGTATACCGTATTTTAACAAAAATCACAATCTTTTATAAGCAATGCTAGACTTTTCCACTTTTTTTCTATATACTAAAAAAAGAAAATGTTAATATGGAGACATTATATGAAAAACCACGAATCTATCATTCATGTAAATATGCTGGGAGGATTCTCCATATCCATGGGGGACAGGACGATCGTAGACCAGAATAATCAAGCAAAAAAACCCTGGAGCCTTTTAGAATATCTTATTACGTTTCGAGGTCGGGATATTCCGGTAGAGGAACTGATTGACCTGTTTTGGAAAGATGAAGCCAGCAATAACCCGGCAGGAGCATTAAAGACCTTAATGTTCCGTGTACGCAAACTTTTAGAGCCTTTGGGATATCCTACACAGGAGCTGGTTTTCCAGAACCGTAAGGCTTACGGCTGGACGAAGGACCTTATAACGGTCTGCGATACCGACCAGTTTGAGGACTTGTGCGCCCAATTAGAGGCCCACGGTCTTTCCGAGGATGACCGTTTAGCCCTTTGTCTGGAGGCCTTTGCCCTGTACAAAGGAAACTTTCTTCCAAAATCAGAGTGGGAATCCTGGGTGGTACCAATCCACACTTATTATCACACCCTTTATCAAAAACTGATCCAAAAAACTTTATTCCTTCTGGAGAAAAGAAAGGATTATCCCAGTATCATCGATGTATGCCAGCAGGCCATTGCCATCGATTCCTATAGCGAAGAGGCTCACTATTACCTGGTCTATGCACTGTACCAAAGCGGCAACCAGCTTATGGCTATGGAGCATTACCACCATGTGACTGACATGTTCTATAACGAATTTGCCATCACTCCGTCCATTCGTTTTAAGGACCTATACAAGCTTATCAGTGATAAGAAGCATGGAATTACCATGGATCTCAGCACCATACAGGAGATTCTTTCAGAGGGCGGCACGAACAGCGGGGCCTTTAGTTGTGAACCCTCTGTGTTCCGGGACATCTATCAGCTGGAGACAAGGGCGATCCAGCGAACCGGTGACTCCATCTTCCTATGCCTTCTGACCATCAGCAATCTGAAGGGAGAACTTTTAAAACCTGCGGTCCAGACAAGGGCGATGGATGAGCTTGGAGATTCTATCCGCAAATCCCTGCGCAGAGGAGATATTTTTTGCCGCTACAGCGTAAGCCAATACCTATTGCTTCTGCCCACGGCAACCTATGAAAACGGCGAGCTGGTGTTAAAGCGCATTATTCAGAACTTCAAAAAAGAATATTCAAGAAAAGATCTTTCCATTACTTATTCATTGCAGAGTATCATTCCAAACTAAGCCTTATGGCTAAGGATACATACAGGAAGCAGCTGCTTACAGGAGGAACCGGATGTTATCAAATGACTTTATTACATTCACATTGCAAAAGAAAAAAAGCATCGCACTGATCGCTCATGACAACGAGAAGCACGCACTGATCGAATGGTGCAAGGAGCATAAGTCAGCTTTGGAAAAGCATACTCTCTGCGGAACCGGAACAACGGCACGGATGATCACGGATCAGACAGGTCTTCCCGTAAAGGGCTATAACAGCGGCCCCTTAGGTGGTGACCAGCAGATCGGTGCAAAGATTGTGGAAGGAAGAGTCGACCTGGTCATCTTCTTTTCCGACCCTCTTACCGCACAGCCTCACGACCCGGATGTGAAAGCACTTTTGCGTATTGCCCAGGTTTACGACATTCCCATTGCCAACACCAGAGCAACCGCAGATTTCATCATCACCTCGCCGCTCATGGAAGAGACCTACGAACATCAGGTCATTAACTTTCACAAAAACATTGCGGACCGGGCAAAAACCCTTTAAGGGTCCTGACATAAGGATCAAGAGAAGGCAGAGCTTTTTCAATATTAAGCCCTGCCTTTTTTTCTGTATCTGTCCATATTTTATTCAAAAACTCTTTCACACAATTTTATGTATTCCTGATAAGCAGGAAATTCCTCTAGATCTGTAAGGCGTTTTGCGACCCCCTTGTAATACCAGGCGTGTTCTGACTTGTTTTTTTCGTTAAAGCGCTGCCAAAGGTCATCTCCCACTAAAAAATAGTCTCTTGCGGTGGTTCTCAAATTGCTCAGCTTGTCCGCCAGGACAAGGATCTTGCTTTCTCTGGAAGCCTTTTCTAAATGATCAAGTGTCGCGCATTTGCGTTCCTTCCAACACTTCGTTTTGTCTTCTGTTTCTTCCATAACCAGTTCAGCCACCCGAAGTCCGAACTTTTCCTTAAGCTCTTCCTCCGTAACACCCGTATCCTCCACCACATCATGTAAAAGTGCGGCGCAGATCAGCTCTTCATCCGTTACCATCAGCGCAACGATGACTGCCGTCTCTAAGGGATGGACGATATAGGGAATCTTCGTCCCTTTCCGAAAGGTCCCCTCGTGGGACTTGGTTGCAAATGCTACAGCCTTCTCGACCATACTGAGTCTCCTTTTGATCTTTCTTAGGCATAAAACCTCCTTACTATATTAACACAAATAATTCTGATTTAACAGAACATAATTTATTACTCCTCATAAATATGGTTTTCCGCTTAAAATCGAGGTTTTTGAGACTCTTAAACTCATCAACTGCTACCACTAAAAAACAGTCAAAACCAGGGGGCCGGCAGTCAAAATGCAGTCAGAAAATGATATAATTCTATGAAAGGGCAGGTCCGGAATACCGGATACCCGCAGCAATTTGTTGATGAAAGTATTCTGTACTTGTAATATTTTAGCAGTATGTATAATATAATAAAAAAAGGCAATCGCCACAGGGTGGTTGGCTAATTAGAAAAGCAAAACCTTCCCAACCGGCCAAAGTACAGGGAAGGTTTTGTTTTTAGCGACACATCTTTAAGACGAATGTCAGCAGTGCCAGAAAGAACGCGCCAAAAGACATTAAGTCCTTAAAGTCAAAATACTTCATGAGCAACACCTCCATTAATGTAGAATCCAGGCCTACCATCCTATACACGATTGCCGGCAGTTTGTATCTGCCAGTATAATTATATGTTCCAACTTAAGCATATACTATTAATAATATCTTACAAATTCCTTTGGGACCCTATTCCGCCGATCCTGGATTCTGTAGTGCACCATCCTGATCCGGAGTGGGCGTTACTTATTTCAAAATTTAGGGAAGTAATATTACGAAACTCCCTCGCATATATTTGAATATCCGTGTATTCTTTCAAATCTGTAAGTTATGCCGGTTATATGAGTATTAAAGCGCCTTCTGCTATAGATTCGAATTTTTTCAAGAATTAGTAGTGTTCCAAATTTTAGCCTTGGGGGACAAGGAGTATTGATTATTAGTACTGGCCCATCTGGTCATGGTTAGGAGATGATGAAGAAATGAACCATATAGTAAATGAGAATTATAAAATTTATTTAATAACCATGGATAAAACTGATCAATTTTGGAAGATTATGGATAATGGTGCCAGAGAAATGGCTTCTATGTTAGGTGTTACATATGAATGGGACGCCCCCTTAACGAGAGATGTAAATAAACAAATTCAAATATTTAATAATGCCGTAGCAGCGGGGGCAAATGCAATAATGTTAGCGGCGAGTGATCCTTTAAAGATTTCAAATGCAGTTGAAGAAGCGAAAGCAAAGGGTGTAAAAATCATTTATGTTGATGCACCAGCGTTTGAAGAAGCAGTCATAACCTTAGCTACAGATAATTATACAGCCGGTAAGATAGCTGGAGAAAATATGTTTTACGAATTAGAGGAGATTGGTGTCACATATGGTTCAATAGGAATCATTGGGGTAACTCCTGAAAACAGAACGACTGTAAATCGGGAATTGGGATTTCGCGACTATTTTAAATCGTTTGTCAGATATCAAATATTAGACACAATATACACGAATGGTGACCCAGAGTTAGCAAAACAAGCAACGGAAAAATATATAAGAGACAATCCCAATCTTGTTGGTGTTTTTTCAACGAATGAAGGTTCTACGTTAGGGATGGGGTACGCTTTGAGAGAAAATGATAAAAATATTATCGGAATTGGATTTGATATCACAGCAATAATTCAGGAAATGATAAGAGATAATACTATAAAAGCCACTTTGGTACAAAATCCATTTACAATGGGCTATTTGGGTATGGCTGAGGCAGTTGCTGCATTAAGGGGATTTGATACAGGTCCACAATTAATTAATACTGGAGTAACTGTAGTTAATATATATACACCAAGTCGAATATTACCATAATTTATTATATTTGAGAAATAAAGAAATTATCAGCCGGTTGATGCTATTTTATCCAGAACGATTGATTGAATATCTATAAAGGAAAAAAGTCAGACAGTTTGTCACAACTGTCTGACTGGCTCATTTATTTTTTTATTCCGACGGTACTTATAATATGCCCGATTTTCTCCTAATAATTCCTGAGGTTGGGTGTGGGCGTAGCATCCTTTCTGCCACTCTATATTACCACAACAGATTAAATATGGGAAGTATTTTAAAGGCGGACTGATACCCGCCTTATTATTTTTAGAATCCTCCTATCACCTGTGCACCATCATGATCTGATACATATAGTGCACATTCCAAATCATGACCAGCTCTGGGCTCAAAATAATACCAATTCCCCTCAATCTCCTGCCAGCCAGTGAGCATAAGGATTTGGACAAATTTTCCCCGTTACGTCATAGTTGCGTGAGCATATTACTATCCGCCTTTTATCCCATATCTGTATACTCATATCAGCCTCAGGGCAAAAATCACTAAGAATCGCCTTTGGAATATAATAGATTATAAAGATTAAGATAAATTCTTAAAATGTAAAATCAGGATAAGGAGGACTATTCATGAATGCCAATGAATATAGTGATGGATTTGAAGATAGAGTAACATGTTGTGATTGTGATCCAAGATACAGTGAGCGAAAATGTGTTTGTAAATCTGAGAGAATCCAAAAAGCTTTAAAACCTAATAAAGCATCCTTAAACTGCGGTACATCAACAGGAACTGTAATAATTCCTGTCGGGACCCCTGCCGGAGTTACATTTACATTAGCTACTGTTAATGTAAATACAAAATGCATGAACCACCCATGCATTCAATTAGAATTTGCAAGTAACATTATTGCTACGGCTGCAACGCTAATTCTTAATTTCCAGATTTTTAAACAATGCGGCAATCTAATGGCACCTATTCCAGTAGGGCCAATTTGGACATTTTCACCCCCTGTTGTAACAGAAGGCGGTGGCTTTACTAATACCTTCTCATTCTTTGTATGTGATTGTGATACAACCTGTGATGAATGCTGTAACTATCGTGTAGTAGTTACTCCAGTTGGCTTAGCTACAATAGGTATAACAACTATTAGCAATTCATCTCTTGCTGCTATCATTATTGATCGAACATGTAATAACTAAGAAAAATCCCTTTAAAAATAATAAAAATGGCGAGTGGGTCCGTACTATTTGGATACTCGCCTTTTACTTATATACGACTCATCTGGTTTATGCGCCAGATCACCTTCTACTGCATCACTTTCCAGGCTGTGTATAACAAAAGATTTTAGCATGCAATAATTTGCAGTTTAGTGTCGTATTTTCAGACATTAACATTCAATCCACAATTGTTTCCACAATATTGTGGATAAGTGTCGTTTTACCAGATATGCAGCCCTCTCTATTATTTTTTACAACTCAAGAAATATTGAATCATAGGCCCTACTTTTTCTTTATTCACAATTGCAAAATAATTTCTCAGCATATTTTCAAATTCCTGAGACGGAATATCAAATTGATCAGTTCTGCCTAAGTAATCCTCTATCATCATTGTGATTTGAAACTCAGGACTTCCAAGATCCGGAACATCAAGGACAAACCTCCCATAAGGTTTTAAGATACGATGTGCTTCCATAATAGCTTTTTCAACAAAATCTTTTTCAAAATATTCGAGGGAACCAATGCATGATCCTATATCAAAAAAGTCTGTATCATATGGCGTTTCATGCATACTGCCGCAATATAAAGAACCGATAGGCAAATGATGCTTTTCAACAAACTCGTGCAGCAGCTGAATAGTTTTGCTGCTTATATCAACTCCATAATAAGTGGATGGCCAATTATCATAGCCGCGAAACATGAAGTTTAGACAGCACCCAAGATCAATAAATTTCATATCTATAGCTGGCGATAAATAATCTAATATTTCTTGCCGGTCACTATCAGAAAGCATTCCATCCATCTGCATTTTTTGAAATAAAAGATAATTGGGATCACTTGTAATGTATTCGGGAAGTTCTTTGTACAAGTCAATGCCTCTTCGCCCTAAATCAATAGCTTTGTCATAAGATTCTGCAACTAACTTCAACTGATTTCTCACAAGTTTAAGCCTCCCCTTTTACAAAATCCACATTTCTCCGTTTGGCATTTCACTTAAGTTTCCTTTTTCGATCGATAAGACTTCTCCTGATTTACTGACTTTAACTATATTGTCATAATATTGATAGTCTGATGTTAAATTATCATTTTCATCAATGCCTTCTTCTATCCATCGATTAAAATAAAAAATATCCCCATCTCTAACAATAAAGCTATCCCTGGCATCAATTTTTATTGTTAATTTTTCTGGATAATAAACAATACACTCATTATCAACACTAATAAGCATCAATGGATATTTCGCAAGTCTTATATTATATAAATCCAAATATTTTATATCAAAATGAACAATTTCCGATAAAACATTCTTATCAGGTATATACTTGATAATATATAACTCATCGATATTAAAGTCCGCCCTTATAAAATATATAATGCCTTCGATAATTATAATGTGCTCATAATAGATTCCATATTCTAATTCATATGGAGTATAACTTTTACCATCAGGATAAGAAAAAAAGGTGAGTTCATTTCCTTTTATCGGCTCATCCATATCTTTTAATTCTTTAATTTCATATAGGCTAATATAATTATCAAAAGAATATAGCCATCGGTTAGTACCCATCAGATCTGAATATCCATTATTATATTTCTTTTCTATATTTCTGAATTTCATAATGTTCTCCCCGCATACTAAAATTTATCGTTCTGTTAAATCATCTGAATAATCTGTGTCTTAATTCCTATGCTCAATTACCTTAATTCTACCATGAACTAAATGCTTCATCCATAAAATCCTTCCCAATGCTCCATGTTATGCTTTATGATTGATTTCTTCAACTTCAATGTTTTCTCTCTTATTTTGCCAGCTGCTCTTTCGTAGACGGTTGCTGCTTCCCGGCCCGCAGGAATCATATATAAGGCCGATCCAGACAGATCAGTACATTCTTTTTCTAAAACTCCTGATTTTTGATAGCAGTGAAATTTATGTCACATATATTATATAGAATATATAAAAGGTGATGAAGTACATGTCTAATTCAGAAAACACAAATCGTGATGCTGCAAATACGCCAACTTTCCCCTATGACTATGGACCGAATTCTTTAGTTATTGATCTTAATAAGGCAGCACAGCAAAACGATAATTTCCGTGCAACTTTATGGACGGGAACTTATTTACAGGTCACTCTCATGAGCATTCCTGTTCATGGCAGTATTGGTATGGAGGTCCATAATGATCTTGACCAGATTATACGGATAGAAGATGGTCTAGGCTTAGTTCAGCTAGGTGAAAATCAACTTTCGATGTATGGACAATATCTTGCATTTACTAATTATGTTATAGCAGTACCTGCCGGTATATGGCATAACATCATTAATATTGGCAACGTCCCGCTTAAAATATCTTCATACTATGCTCCTCCTAATTATGCATGGAATACGGTTCAGAGGACAAGGACCCCAGCTGCCTCCTCACAGAACAACTCTTAAACAGTTTTTATCACAAAGCCGGCAGGATTTCCCCGATCTTGCCGGACCTGCTCCGTAAACCTGTATTAGTACCCCTCCCCATGAAGGAGGCTCACCCTATATATCTATACTCTCTGCAATAGGTATGGATCAGGGCTTGTGTCAAAAATAATTATATTGAATATTATTATATTGTAAGTAAGTATTTAAGGGGGCGCAATATAATGAAATTTCAGGAAAAAGATTTAGAATTATTGAAAGAAGAAGTATTAGAATCGATAGAAGGAAAATCAGATGATGAAAAGAGGGAAATGCTGAGAAGAAGATTTAATATTGATTGGGACATCCCTAGTTGTTGTGATCGTAGACCATGTAAATTGTGGTATGCTCAGGTTTTCACTTATTGCAGCACAAATGAATTAGAGAGAGAATTAAACTTTTTCTTGTTCTTAATCAACCTTTTTGGGCACATTTTTGGTTTTTGTTTCAACCAAGAGAGTACAGTTTTTTTAGGCTGTACATGCCCTTGTGGTAATAAACAAATAATACTTTATTATACAATTGTATTTAAGGATTAATAATCTTTTCCTTTATTGATGCTGTTAGAGGTTTCCCCGAGATATTTCGGGGAAAATCTTTTGTCTTACGAAGTGGAATTTAATAAACACGGCATTCTTTGACTATCGCAACTGCCTGAACTAAGATTACTGATATACATATTATTATTTAAGCAAAGATGTTATGAACATGTAAGATTAGCATATAATAGCATTAATAAGATCATTTGAGGGAATCTATGATCATACACGTTGTCCAACCCAGTGAAACCATAAATTCAATATCAGATTATTACAAAATCCCTGTTGACAGATTAATTTTGGAAAACGGTATTACAAATCCCGACAATTTAGCAATAGGCCAAACCATTGTGATCGTTCAACCAGAAACACTCTACACCGTACAGGCCGGCGATACTTTGGAGAGTATTGCAGCGCAGCACGGTGTTACACCAATGGAAATATTAAGAAATAATCCCTATCTTTCCGATAGAGAAATTTTGTACGTCGGTGAATCCATAGTTATAAGCTATCAAACGAATAAAACAAGAACAATTGCCACCAGCGGCTATATCTTTCCTTATATAGATAAATCTGTTTTAATAAAAACACTTCCTTTTTTATCTTATTTGACCATATTTAATTATAGGGCTACAAAGGAAGGAGAAATTGTATCCAGTGCTGACGATACTGAACTTATCCAGCTGGCTAAAACTTATGGAACTGCTCCTATGATGTTTGTTTCCACTATGACGGGAGAGGGAATAATTAGCCGTGAAGTCTCTTTTGAAATTTTAAATAACACCTCTGTACAGGACCGCCTGATTGATAAATCTCTTCAAATACTGAAAACGAAAGGTTTTTATGGTATAAACATATATACTGAATCCATTAACTATGATAACTTAAATATCTTTGCAGAATTTTTGAAAAGGGCCTCTGCTATATTTCATTCAGAAGGTTTTAGAGTATTAATTACCATAACTCCTGCTACAAATATTAATACCCCTAACATTAGCTTTGAGAAAATAGACTATTCAAAATTATCTGAATTTGTAGATGGAATTTTATTTTCTTCTTATGATTGGGCAAGGTCTTACAGCTATCCAAACGCAATTTTTCCGGTTAATGTCTTAAGAGAGATGTTAGATTACATGGTTAGTATTATTCCCCCTGAAAAAATTTTTCTGGGAGTTACTGCTTTAGGTTATGATTGGACACTTCCTTATGTTCCCGGCGCCACAGAAGCTACTGTTATATCATATAACAATGCAGTACAAATTGCAGCGGATAATGGTATACCAATACAATTTAATGAAGCAGCACAGTCCCCCTACTTCTACTATATGGATATTGATGGGATTCTACATGTAGTTTGGACTAAAGATGCCAGAAGCTTTGACGCAAGGGCTAAACTGGTGGAAGAATATAATCTCCAAGGCTTATCTTTTTGGACTGTTATGAAATTCGATGCACAAATGTGGTTTGTTATTAATAATCAATACTACATCCAGAAGATTTAAATGTCCATGCAAAGAACTTTACTTTTTAAAAGCGGGCCCGGAATACCGAAGCCCGCTCTGATCAGAGACTATCTTTCATACTCATCGTAATCTTCGTACTCTTCATTCTCTTCATACTCATCATTCTCTTCATGATCTTCATACTCTTCATACTTTTTACATTCGTCACATTCATTTTCTTTCCGTCTGCATTTTCTACAACCGTCTTTAAAGCCTCTCCAGTAAGCTTCTTTTAAAGCTTTTTCGAACCATTCGCAGCCCTTACCATGATCGCGCTCGCATTCGCATTCTTTTTTTTCACATTCACATTTAGGTTTACATTCACATTCACGCCTGGGCTTGCATTCACATTCACGTTTGGGCTCGCATTCACATTCACGTTTGGGCTCGTACTTTTCAGAACATTTGCAGCTATATTTAAAAGTATTGCTACTCATAAACTTTGACTCCTTTCATATCGAACTACATAATATTATATGGGACAAGTAGACAAGGTGTGTGCGTGCAATGCCACCCATCTTTTACTCTTCCATGGCCACCGAAACAACGAAAGCATGAAGTGCAGGAAGATTTGATTCGGAAGTACAAATACTGCGAATGGAGAATGTTTTAAAAAAAGATCAGCCAAGTATGTCTAAAAAAGGAGATTGTCTGGACGATTTGATGATGGAGAATTTCTTTGGCATTAGCAACGTAAAAGGACTGAGTCCTGTTCAATACAGAACTCAGTCCCAAAAGGTTGCTTGATAATACTGTCCAATATTTTAGGGGCAGTACTAATAACCGGATACCCGCCAACCTTAATCTATTAGCAACCTGAATCGCCATGATGATGGTGATGATGACGCTGGCAGCATGGATCATTACAGCCATCCCGAAAGCCTGCACAATATGCTTCTCTCCGTTCCTCTTCACATACGTCTTTTTCTTCTTCACATCTATTATTGCAATTACATCTATTGTTACAATTGCTTCTACAATTGTTGTTACAGCCACCCCAAAAACAACTCATGATTATACCTCTTTTAATAATTTTATACGTTATTATATGGGACGCCTAGACAAGATGTGAACAATAATGTTGTTGAAAATCTTACACCGTTAGCCCCGGAAACTCCAATGACCCATGCCTGACCCTTGATGCCTATACCCATTTCAGTTACAAAGTCGTATATGTGGACTAGCTTAAGAACTGCTACATCAGTCAAAATGCAGTCAAATAAGAAAGTAATGCCCCTGAAACACGCATAAATACGGCATTCTGTAAGAATAAATTAAATTATTACGATTTAATAGATAATCTTGTAAGATCCATCATTTTCTGATATGCTTATAGGCGTAAAAACCATCAGAAGGAAAGGGAATCAGTATGAACCAATATAATAATCAAATCAGAGCAAACCGCAGAAAAACGCGATCCGGCAACAGGAATGATGCAGGAAAAAACGGTTTTCTATCAGTCCTTCTGTTTTATGTGCTTCCTTTCATCATTGTTAATGGCCTGATCTTTTTTCTTGTGACTTCCAAGCCAAAAGGTGAAATTACGATCGGTGAAAGCAGCGATTATATATCCACAACCATGGAACTTAAAATCAAATCCCTGCTTCCTGTAAAAAGCATAGAGGTGACTTTAGACGGCGCTCCCATTGAAATGACGAAAACAGGCCTTAAGACCTATTCTACAGTCCTTAAAAACAACGGTGTGCTTGAAGTAAAACTTATATGCTTTAACAAAATGAAGACCGTTATAGGTGATCAGGTGGATGTTTTAGATGACACACCTCCAGTCATTAAGGATAGTGTAGTTGAAAACGGAATTCTTTCCTTCCGTTTGGAAGACAGCCAGTCCGGCGTGGACTATTCCTCCATTACCGGCAGCGATGAGGACAACCAGAATATTGCTCCCCTGTCCATAGACCGGAGTACAGGACGTGTGACCTTTGAGCTGAAAAAGGACAATTTAAGCATCACTGCCAAAGACAATATCGGTAATGAGCTTCATGCAACCATTACCCCCCAAGGCGAAAACATTGAAGACGAGGGAACACCAGACGGACAGGCAGAGGATCAGACAGAATCTTAAGCTTTGCAGTATGATAAATAAATAGGCAGAATACAAAAAAGTGCTGTTCCCAAATGGAACCGCACTTTTTTTGTATCATTATAGATTTGTTTCCTTTATTAAATCCCGGTACCAATAAAAACTGTCCTTGGGAATTCTGGTCTGGCTTTCATAATCTACAAAAACAATTCCGAATCTGTCGTCATACCCCTTTTCCCATTCAAAGTTATCTAAAAAACTCCAAAGGAAATACCCAGCGACATTTGCACCAGCATCAATTGCCCGCTCCAGCTCTGTCAGGTAACGCTTAAGGTAATCAATCCGGCCAGGGTCATGAACGCCCCCATCCAGAGAAACCACATCAAGAGCAGACATACCGTTTTCCGTAATAATCACAGGAAGCCGATAGGTCTCATAAAAATTTCGGACCGCCCAGTACATAGCCTTTGGCGTGATCGGCCACCCCATTCCGGTCTTTCCATGTCCAACCGGAAGCTTTCCAAGTAAAAGCTTTCCCTGACTGTCAAGGCTGACAGAGGTTCCCTGATATAGATTCATCCCGCAAAAATCCAAAGGCTGGCTAATAAGTTTTTGTTCTTCTTCCGTTATAACCGGAAGCAGAGGGCCAAACAGATCTCTGCATTTGTCATGAAATGTTCCATTTAAAAACAGTTCATTCCAGAATGCAGATGAGTAAATCCAGTCTTCTTTCCCAAAGGAATTCTGAAGCCTTCTGGCGGCTTCGATCAGTTCATCCGTTTCGTCAACAGGCCAATAGGCATTGCCGCAGGTAGGCGCATAACCAACCCTGCTGTCCGGTACCCATTTCCTTATCTCCTGCACCGCCCTTCCATGAGCCAGCGCAATATGACGGCACATGATAAGCATTCTTTCCACCGGGTATTTGATACCGGGAGCATGAATGCATTTGTCATATCCGAGCCAGGTAAATATCTGAGGCTCATTAAATGTAAAGAAATGCTTTACACGGTCTCCCAACGCTTTTGCCACGGCTTCTGTGTAAGAGGCAAACCATTCTGTACTTGCCGGATTCAGCCATCCGCCCTGCATCTCCAGATCATTGGGATAATCCCAGTGAAATAGGGTCACATAAGGAGTGATTCCGTATTTCAGCAATTCATCCACTAAATCGGAATAAAACTTTAATCCTTTTTCATTTAACGAACCACAGCCCTTCGGAAAAATCCTGGGCCAGGAAATAGAAAACCGGTACGCTTTTACTCCCAATTCTCCGAGCAGCGCTACATCCTCTTTCATGCGGTGGTAATGATCGCAGGCCCGCTCACCGGTATGTCCCTCAAAGACCCTTCCCTCCTCCCGGGCAAATACATCCCAGATGGAAAGGCCTTTGCCATCTTCCTGGGCGCCTCCTTCGATCTGGTACGAGGAAGTCGCAGTCCCCCAAATAAAGTCTTTTTTGAAATTCATCTCTTTATCCTTTCACACTGCCGGCAGTCACACCGCCTATAATAAATTTAGATAAGCATAAATAAATAATCGCTACCGGAACAATTGCTATGGTAATCAGCATATAAACCTGCCCCATGTCAAACTTCAGGAAATCGGCGCTCCGAAGCTGTGCAATCAGAATGGGCAATGTCTTTTTGGCATTGGATTT
Source organism: Hungatella sp. UBA3048 (assembly GCA_002367105.1). Taxonomy (GTDB): domain Bacteria; phylum Bacillota; class Clostridia; order Lachnospirales; family Lachnospiraceae; genus Lacrimispora. The sequence continues at coordinate 148,705 of DFCS01000016.1, read as the reverse complement.
CAGCACCAACGAGGGTACAAAATAATTATTCCAGGAAGCCACGAATGCAAAGATCCCCTGTACCGCAAGTGCCGGCTTAACAATAGGAATTACAATCATATTAAAGGTGTAGAATTCATGGGATCCATCGATTCTTGCCGATTCGATAATCTCAAGGGGAAGATTGCTCTCAAAATAGGAAACCATGAAATAAAATACCACCGGAGCAGCCATGGAAGGAAGGATAAGGGGAACAAAACTGTCCATAAGCCCCATTTTGCCGATCAGCCTTAAAAAACCTAGGGTCGTTACCTGATTGGGAATCATCATAATCAGAACGATAAACAGATAAACCGCATTTCGCAGCCGGAATTCATAAGCATGGATGGCATAAGCAGTCAGAGCCGAAACATATACTGCAAGCGCCGCAGAGCTTCCGGCTATCAGAAGGCTGTTGACGATCCCATAAACGACCGGAAGATTCTTATTATGAAGTACGTTATACAAATTGGAACCAAAGGACTTACCCGGAATAAAGGAAAATCCTTTTGAAATCTCCGGGTGGGATCTGGTTGCATTTATGATCAGGCAATAAAAGAAGAAGAGGCATAAAAACGCCAAAAGTGACAAAAACACATACACAACAGCCTTCTTTATATTCATCGTCTTGCCCATTACTTTCCTCCTCTCTTTTTCCCTGCACCGGTCAGTACAAAGAATACCACCAGACTGAGTGCTGCCGTAATGACAAAGAGTATTACCGATAAGGCACCTGCCATGCCATAATTCTTACTGTAGAGATGGTTGTTCAAGAACATAATCAGGGTAGTACTGGTTCTGTCCGGACTCCCCTTTGCATTCGTCAGTACCTGTGGTACATCAAACATCTGCAGGCCGCCGATCAGGGAAGTGATCAGAACATAAATAAAAATAGGCTTTATGGTGGGCATGGTAATCTTTGTGAATATCTGAAGAGATTTTGCTCCATCAATGGAAGCCGCTTCAAATAAAGATGCATCCACACCAAGAATCGCAGCCATTAAAAGAATCGTTGTATTTCCAAACCACATCATAAAGTTCATGAGCCCGATCAGACCCCTGGTACCCCAGACGGTTGCCAGGAAACGGAAAGGGCTGTTTAAAACCCCAAGGTTTATAAGCAGGTTATTCATAGGGCCGTCATCGGAGAACAAGGCAAAAAACAGCATGGCAAAGGAAGCCGCCATAATGACATTTGGCATATAGATAATGGTCTTAAAGAACGTGCTTCCTTTTAACCTTAACCGGAAATCTGCGAACCAGACTGCCAGAATCAAAGAAATGATAATCTGGGGAATAAAGCCGATGACCCAGAGAATCATGGTATTGCCCAGATACTTAAGTAAGTCACTTTGAAAAATAGATACGTAGTTTTGCAGTCCTACAAAGTTAGGACCGATCTGCGTCAATCCGGAACGATAATTTTCAAACAGGCTGTTATAAAAAGTATTTACCAGGGGGATAAACGAGAATATCAAATAAGTGGCAAAAAATGGTATCAGAAAAATATATCCCCATTTTGCATAGCTGATTTTTTTTCTGGTCTTTGCCTTCTTTTCTTTTACCATTGCAAAACCTCCTGTTTTATACAGGGCGGGATTCCCCCGCCCTGCAGCTCACAACTATTCTGTCTTTAATTCCGGGTACTTTTCAGTAATTGCGGTGTAAAAATTCTTCAGTGCCGTATCTTTGTCAACAGCCCCGTTAAAGTAATCGTGCATTGCGGTCTGGAATTCTTCATTAAGGCCCTGGTCATAAGGAGAGATTTTACTCATATCAATTTTTTCAGCCGCATCGCTGTACATCTGAAGCGGATTCTGCCCTCCAAGGAATTGGGACTTATAATCACTCTTTGCCAATTCTTGCATAACTGTCTTGTTATTGACAAAGTCATTCTTTTCTTCCACGATCTTTTTCATCGTTGCATCATCGCTGCAAATGGTTCTCATAATGTCCGCTACAATATCCGCATTATCGGTTCCGTTAGCAGCACAAAGCCAGGTTCCGCCCCAGTTATAGGACTCCGGGCCAATGGTTGCCGCCCAGTCACCATAGCAGCCATTCCCTACTTCCTGTTTTCCTCCATCTGCTTCTGCTTTTTCAAGGGAATTTCCTGCCATAACGAAATCTACACCCCATGCAGGCATGAAGTAGCCGAATACTTTTCCTTCCGGTCCCTGGCCAGCCGCCCATTCCGCTGCCCAAAGGATGGTCTTCTGGTTATATCCCTTATCTGTATAATCTTTTGTCTGCTTCACCCATTTTTCCATGTTAGGATCAATGACAACCTTAGTTCCATCAACCCAGGGAGCGGATACGTTATTGGAAAAGGTACGATAGGTGTCATCAAAACCGGATACCATATAATACCCTTTTTCTTTCATCTTTTCTGCAGTCTTATCAAAGGAATCCCAATCATTGATTGCCTTCTGGACTTCTGCCGGATCGTCGGTTCCAAGCACAGCCTTTGCAATGGAACGGCGGTAAATATAGAGTCCAGGGCAGCCCTGCCAGGAAATCCCCTTCTGCGCACCGCTTGCATCCTGGGCGATCTCCTTGGTATAGTTATATTGTTTGGACATATCCTGATCCGTGATGCCGATATCCTTCAAATTAATGGTACTGTCGGAATTCACATATTTCAAAATATAATCTGCCTCTACCAGAAACATATCGACTTTATCATCTGCTTTTGCATCTGCCTGATTTAGCAGAGCCTCATCAAGAGCATTCTGATAAGCATTGTTTTCACTGGGGGTTGTTATAAAGTTCACCGTATACCCTTCTGGCAGCTTGGAAGAATAATAATCCTCATATCTTGCCTTGAATTCATCATTCCAGACATAGATATTCACGACTTTCCCTTCTGTACTGCCCTCCCCCTTTTCTTCTGTTGCTTCCTTACTGGTGGTCTCAGCAGTTCCACTGCTGCTCTGAGTGCTTTGGGCGCTCTTGGAACTGCAGCCTCCAATCAGTGATGCTGCCATTGCAGCACACAGCAATCCGCTTACTACTTTCTTCCTCATATTACCCTCTCCTTTTCTGATATGAACTATCATGATATAGTTGCTTTTCCAACCGATTCCCCTTTTAACAGCTCTCCTTCCACAATGATCTGTTCGGTAAAAGTTGTCTTGGGTTTTTCGATGGAGCTTATTAATTTTTTAGCGGCCTGCATACCAATGGCGGCCGTATCCTGGTGTATGGTGGTCAGTTTGGGATTCAATAGCTGTGAGATCCGGTTGCCATCATATCCGGCAATGGAGACGTCCTCCGGAACCTTTAAGTTTCTCGCCCGTATTTCATTTAACCCGCCGATTAATGCCGTATCGTCCGGGTATAAAATACAGGTGGGGGGATCCTTCCTGTCCAGCAGTTCCCTGGTGTATGCCATGGCCTGGCTGACATCCAGATAATCTGCCTCCAATACATAATTGTCCGGAATGTACAGATCGTGACTCTCCATAAACCGGTAAAAGCTTGTAAGTCTTGCCTTTGTAACGGCCGTATTGATCTGTCCGTGGATGTAAGCAATCTTTCTGTGACCATTTTCATAAATATATTGCATCAGGGACTGGATTCCCTTAATGTTATCGGACAAAACCGAGGAACAGTTTTCGTGGATATGGTCAATGGTAACTACGGGAATGTCGCCTCCCAAAAGGTCAATCACCTCCGGATTATCAAAATTTACACAGGCAATTACCACGCCGTCCACATTTCTGTATTTACAATGATCATAATAGGAGACTTTCTTCGTTCCTATCTGACTATTGATAAACGTGATATCATACCCCTGTTTCTCCGCTTCGACCTTAAAGGCTTCCAGTACCGCTGCAAAGTACTCATGAGTCAGGCCGCTGTTGGCCTCGTCAACAAATAAAACGCCGATGTTGTAGCTTCTGTTTGTTTTTAAAGACCTTGCAGCTGCATTGGGATAATATCCCAGCTCTACCGCTGCTTCTTTGATCCTGGTTTTTGTACTCTCCCCGATGTCACTCTGGTCATTCAGTGCTTTGCTCACTGTGGCAACAGATACTCCACAGTGCTGTGCCAGTTCCTTCATTGAAATCATATGTCTCTTCCTTTTACTTAATCGTTTTCGTAACCTCAATATACTCCTTTTTAAATGAAAAAGCAATATATTTTTGTTTTTTTATCTAATTTATATAGTTTTAATCAATATAATTTATGCAGTATTACTAATGCATTATCATAGTGCTATTAATTTTTATAAATACCTATTGTAATTTAAAAATCAATGAGTTATTATGGCCCTATATCTCCCTAATTCTGTTCTTAATCGTTTTCGTAAAATGTCGAATTAAGTAAATTTATCACCTAATCAGAAAGGGGTTATTCGATTATGAAATATGGATATTTCGACGACCAGGAAAAAGAGTATGTTATTACAACCCCAGATACTCCCCTTCCATGGATCAATTATCTGGGCAGCCAGGATTTCTTCTCCCTTGTTTCCAATACCGGAGGCGGCTACAGCTTCTATAAAGATGCAAAGCTGTTAAGGCTGACCCGGTACCGCTATAACAACGTCCCCTTAGACAGCAACGGACACTACTATTATATCAACGATAATGGCACCATCTGGAATCCTGGCTGGCAGCCCACCCAGACACCCCTTGATTTTTATGAATGCCGGCACGGATTGGGAGTTACCCGCTACCAGGGAATAAAAAACGGCTTATCTGCCACAGTCACAGCCTTTGTGCCCTTACATGACACCTGTGAAGTCCATAAGGTTATCCTGAAAAACGAAAGCGGAGAATCAAAAGATTTTACCCTGTTCTCTTATGTGGAATTTTGTTTATGGAATGCCGTGGATGACATGACCAATTTTCAGCGGAATTTAAGCACCGGAGAAGTAGAGGTAGAAGGCTCAGTCATTTACCATAAGACAGAATACAGAGAGCGCCGCAACCATTACGCTTATTACGCTGTCAATTCAGATATTCAGGGCTATGACACGGACAGAAACACATTTGTCGGCGTATACGGCTCCAACCAGATGCCGCTTATGGTGAAAAACAACACCTCTGGCAATTCCATGGCAAGCGGCTGGTCCCCCATCGGCGCTCACCGCTTAACGCTCCATTTAGAGCCCGGGGAAGAGACCAGTTTCATCTTTGTGCTGGGCTATGCAGAGAATCCTAAGGAACAAAAATGGACTGCTCCCAATGTCATCAACAAAGCACCGGCCATGGCTGTTCTGTCAAAATATCAGACAGACCAACAGGTTGATGAGGCTCTCGCCGCATTAAAGCATTACTGGGAAGAGCTGCTTTCCAACTACTCCGTTACCATGGCCGATGAGAAAACTGCCCGCATGGTAAACATCTGGAACCAGTATCAGTGCATGGTGACCTTTAATATGTCCCGCTCCGCCTCCTATTACGAATCAGGCACCGGCCGCGGCATGGGCTTTCGGGATTCCTGCCAGGATCTGCTTGGGTTCGTACATATGATCCCGGAAAGGGCCAGGGAACGAATCATCGACATTGCTTCCACCCAGTTTGAGGATGGAAGCGCATATCACCAGTACCAGCCTCTTACAAAAAAGGGGAATATGGACATCGGAAGCGGATTCAACGACGATCCTTTGTGGCTCATTGCCGGTGTTTCTGCTTATATCAGGGAAACCGGGGATTTAAGTATTTTAGAGGAATCCGTACCCTTTGATAATGACCTGGAGAAGAGCCAGCCGCTTATGGAGCATTTAAGACGGTCCTTCCAATTTACCAGGACCCACCTGGGCCCTCATGGTCTGCCTCTTATTGGGCGTGCTGACTGGAATGACTGCCTGAATTTAAACTGCTTTTCCACAGAGCCAGGAGAGTCCTTTCAAACCACAGGTCCCTCGGAAGGACCTGTAGCAGAATCTTTGATGATCGCAGGGATGTTTGTAAAATATGGAAAAGAGTATGCTGAAATTTGCCGCTTGATGGAGTTAAAAACCGAAGCTGAGGAAGCAGAGATTTCTGTACAGGAAGTATACGATGCCGTGATTCAATATGGCTGGGATGGCAGCTGGTTTTTGCGCGCCTATGATGCATTTGGCCAGAAGGTGGGATCCAGAGAATGCAGGGAAGGACAGATCTTTATTGAACCACAAGGTTTTTGTGTCATGGGTGGTATCGGTATTAAAGAAGGCCATGCAGAAAAAGCTTTGGACAGCGTAAAAGAGAAACTGGATACGGCCTGCGGAATCGTTCTGCTGCAGCCGGCATACACCGGTTACCGGGAAAGCCTTGGAGAGATCTCCTCATATCCTCCTGGCTACAAGGAAAACGCAGGTATTTTCTGCCACAACAATCCCTGGATCTCCATTGCAGAAACCATGATCGGAAGGGGTAACCGGGCATTTGAAGTCTATCGGCGCACTTCTCCGGCCTATATGGAAGATAACAGCGAAACTTATAAAGCAGAACCTTATGTTTATGCACAGATGATTGCCGGTAAGGATGCGGCTCATTTCGGAGAAGCCAAGAACAGCTGGCTGACCGGAACGGCTGCATGGTCATTTGCATGCATTTCCCAGTATATCTTAGGGATCCGTCCCGGTTTCAACGGGTTAATCGTAGACCCATGCCTGCCGGATTCCATCGGGGAATTTTCCGCCGTCCGGAAATTCCGGGGAGCCAATTATTATATCCATGTGGATCATACCAAACAGTGGGATCGTGGAACTTTTTCCATGCTGGTAGATGGGAAGCCTATGGAAGGAAAAGAAATCCCTTACGTGGAAGGAAAGAAGGAATACCATATTTCCCTAACTTTAGAGTAAGCGATAGATAATTATTTCGAAACACCCCATTGATATTGTCATATAATAACATGAGTTAATTAAAAGGATCAATTATGAACGTTAGCATTGGCATGAAAGCCCCTGATTTTACTGCTATGACAACATTTGGACCGCTGAAGCTGTCCGATTTTAAAGGACAATGGGTTATTCTATTTTCACACCCAGGCGACTTTACGCCTGTATGCACGACAGAATTTATCGCTTTTGCACAGGCGAACGACCAGTTTGAAGCATTAAATGCAAAACTGATCGGTTTAAGCATAGACAGTAATCCTTCCCACCTGGCTTGGGTAAATCAAATCCGTTTATTAACGGGCGTTCAAATCCCTTTTCCAGTCATTGCAGACCGCATGGCTGAAGTTGCAAACCTTTATGGCATGATTGCCCCGGATGTCAACAAGCAGGAAACCGTTCGAAATGTCTTTTTCATTGACCCAAATCAGATCATTCGTGCGATCCTTGTTTATCCTCTAACGAACGGCAGAAACATTTCTGAAATACTGCGCCTGTTAACTGCTCTTCAAACAACAGACAAATACGGCGTAGTAACTCCTGCAAATTGGATGCCTGGCAGCTCTGTCATGGTTCCTCCGCCTGGTACTTATAATCAATCGTTGGAGCGGCTCAATGAACCTGAAACAGCGGACTTAAATTGTATTGATTGGTTCTGGTGCTATAAGAATGAGCCTTAAATGATCTAATGGGGTTGACTGACGCTATTAAAAAAAGAAGGCCGGTTCATGTTTTTATATGAACCGGCTTTTTCCATATGGTTTATTCCCTTAATTTTTATAAAAACTTTATTTTATCCTTCTTGTGGATTCCCCTTCGACCAGCTCCGCTTTAAATACTGTTTTCTGATGCTCGGCCTTGTTCTTGATCACATCGAATAAGATCTTTATAGTAGCCTTTGCCATCTCTTCCACCGGCTGGCGGATGGTGGTGATGGACGGGTTATAATAGCGGGCAATATCAAGGCCGTCATAGCCGGCCATACAATAATCTTCCGGTATCCGCATGCCATGCTCTAAAATGGCTTTGCAGGCACCGATGGCAATGCTGTCTGAAATCGCATATACAGCCGTAAATTCCGGCTTTTCATTCAGAACACGGTTCATCATCCGGTACCCGTTGTCCATGGTATAGCATTCCTCACATTCCTCTGAAAATATGATCAGAGATGGGGAAGGGGTGATGCCGTTATCTAAAAGAGCCTTCTTGTATCCTTCCAGACGGAGACGGCCGATACTCTCATCATCAGAAGGAGCGGTCAGGATAAGGATTTTTTCATGACCAAGTTTACATAAGTAATCCGTCATTTTGTAGCTTTCCGCGTAGTCATCTACGGATACACAGGAAAAATCAGGAGATTCACCCAAGTACTCTGTCATTCCGATGGTACTTAACACATAAGGAACCGTTAGCTGTTCCAGCTCTTCCCTGCTGTGGGAAAAATATCCTCCAAGAAACACGATTCCCCTTGGCTTCTTTTCCTTTATCAGTTCCAGAGCCACATCTACCTCATCCTCCTGCTCATCGACCCGCTGCAGGATGAATAAGTATTTCTTTTTCTGGATCTCCTCCTCGAAGATACGGATCATCTTGCTGAAAAAGGAATTTCCGATACCTTTGATCAGTACCGCGATGGCCCTGGAATCGGTACGTTTTAAATTCCGCGCGCTGTTATTGGGAATATAGTTATTTTCCTTAATCACCTGCATGATCATATTCTTTGTCTCTGGATTGATATCCGGATGGTTATTGATGGCCCGGGATACGGTACTCACACCCACCCCGCACAATCTGGCTATATCCTTAATATTAATGGAGTCCATCAGAAATACTCATCTCCTTTCCTCACGCCCTGCCGTAAAGCCTGGCAATTTTTCTGCATTTTTCCACGATCTCCTCTGTTATTTCCCCGGAAACCATACGCCACCTCCAGTTTTTCCCCAGGGTGGATGGTACATTGATCCTGGCCTCCGCGCTAAGGCCCAGATAATCCTGCACAGGCACTACCGCCAGCTTGGCCACACTGGCCAGAGCCAGACGGACAAAATCCCAGTGGATCTCTTCCCCCGGCGTTCTAGCGTTATTCATATAGTCAATGGAAAGCTGGCGGTCCTCCTTGGACAATTCTTCATACCAGCCTCTGATGGTATTATTATCGTGGGTTCCCGTATATACCACGCAGTTCTGGGTGTAGTTATGAGGCAGATAATCGCTTTCTTCTCTGGAATCAAACGCAAACTCCAGCACCTTCATACCTGGGAATCCTGTATCCTTTACCAGCTTTAAAACCGATGGAGTCAAAAATCCAAGGTCTTCCGCTATGATATCCAGTGTTCCAAATCGTTCCTGCATCTTATTGAAAAAATTAATTCCAGGTCCTTTTTCCCAGGTACCGTGAACGGCATTCTCACTTCCCGCCGGAATGGAATAATACTCATCAAATCCGCGGAAATGATCCACCCTCACCACATCGTAAAGGCGGAAGCTGTATTCCATCCGCTTCATCCACCATTCATAGCCTGTTTTTCCATGGTAATCCCAGCGGTAAAGGGGATTTCCCCATAACTGTCCGGTGGCGGAAAATCCGTCCGGCGGACAGCCTGCGACCGCAACAGGCTCGCAGGCTTCATCAAACTGGAACAGTTCCGGATGATACCAGGAATCCGCACTGTCAAATGCCACATATATGGGGATGTCACCGATGATCCTGATGCCCTGTTTGCCAGCATAGGACTTTAACCGGCTCCACTGCTCTTCAAATTTCATCTGAAGGAAGCCATAAAATCCAATCTCATCTGACAGTTCCTTTTCAAACCGGGAAACTGCCTCTTCTCTTCTAAGACGGATATCTTCATCCCAACAGATCCAGCTCTTTCCTTTAAAATGATCCTTAACCGCCATGTAAAAGCAGTACCCGGCAGTTTCCTCTCCAAGATGTCTTCCGGGTTCATCTGACGTATGTCCCTGCTCCTTCCACCGTCCATAAGCTTTCCTTAATAAGGGAAAACGTTTATAATACATTTTCTCATAATCAATATCTCTTGGATCATCTCCAAAATCCACGGCTTCGCATTCCGCTATGGTAAGCAGCCCCTCTGCAGCCAGCTCATCTAAATCAATAAAATACGGATTTCCTGCAAATGCGGAGAAGGACTGGTAAGGAGAGTCCCCATAACCGGTGGGCCCCAGCGGGAGTATCTGCCAATACTGCTGACCTGCTTTTTTTAATAAATCTATAAATTCATATGCCTCTTTTGAAAATGCCCCGATCCCGTATTTTGACGGAAGGCTTGCAACTGGGAGCAACATACCACATTCCCGCATAATCAGTCTCCTTTTTCTGTTAATACTGCTGGCAATGAGCCAATCGCAGACTTCCTAGCCTTTTACCGCACCTGCAGCAACACCCTTTATGATATATTTCTGACAACTTAAATAAAATACAATGATAGGAAAAATCGCCAGAACCAGCATTGCCATCATGGCTCCCAAATCAATAGAACCATATCCGCCTTTTAAGTTCTGAATAACCATTGGTATTGTACCTTTTTCCTGGGGAAGAATCAAGCTGGGAAGTAAATAATCATTCCAAATCCACATGGCATTTAAGATGGCAACGGTCACTGCCGTAGGCCTTAGCATGGGGAATACCACATGAAAATAAGTCTGAATGGGGGAACAGCCGTCTATCATAGCTGCTTCTTCGATTTCAAGGGGAATGGCCTTAACAAAACCGCAGAATAAAAATACTGCCTGCCCGGCACCAAAGCCCAGGTAAAGAAGCACTAGGCCGTACATGGAGTTTAAATACAAGTCATTTGCTGTCTTTGACATGGTAAACATGACCATCTGGAACGGCACAATCATGGCAAATACAAAAACGTAATATAAGACGTTTGTAAATACGGATTTCACTCTGGTTAAAAACCAGGCTGTCATGGAGGTGAATAGGATAATCACTGCCACAGATGCCACCGTAATAAACAAGGATCTGCCAAAAGCCGGGAACAGCCCTGTTTTCCGGATGCCTTCCACATAATTGGTAAGCCCTACATAAGTTCCTGCCTTAGGAAGCTGAAACGGCGCATCGCTGATAAACAGCTTGCTCTTAAAGGAGTTCATGAAAACCAGGACAATCGGGAATAAAAATGTCAGGGAGAGGACTGCTAATACAGCCGTTAAAAACGCTCCCGTGGTTTTTCCCACTTCCATTTGCTGAGCTTCAACACTTCTTCTCTTTCTGCTCATCAGTTCTCCACCTCCTTACGACGCGTTAATGAAAGCTGGGTCAGGGATATGACCGCAACCATAAGAAAGAACACCGTGGCCTTTGCCTGGCCCACCCCTTCCCAGCCCACTCTTCCGTAAAAGGTATTGTAAATATCAAGGGCCAGCATGCTGGTCTGCCTTCCCGGTCCGCCTGCGGTCAGCGCAAGGTTCTGGTCAAACAGCTTAAAGGAATTTGTCAGGGTCAGAAACAGACAGATGGTAAAGGACGGCATAACCATAGGGATCATGATACGCTTTAAGATCTGGAATCCGGTAGCTCCGTCGATCCTCGCCGCCTCAATCAGCTCTCCCGGAACATTTTGAAGCCCGGCAATGTAAATAATCATCATATACCCGATCAGCTGCCAGTTCATCAGGATCACCAGGCCCCAAAAGCCATACTTGGCATTAAAGGAGAGGGTAACCCCAAATCTTGCAAGAATACCGTTTAACAGAAGCTGCCAGACATAACCTAACACAATGCCGCCGATTAAGTTTGGCATGAAAAATACGGTCCGGAACAGGTTGGTCCCCTTAATCCCTCTTGTGAGGACATAGGCCAGTAAAAACCCCAGGGTATTGATGCTCACTACCGAAACAATGGTAAACTTCACGGTAAATACCAGTGCATTGATAAAATTCCGGTCCATAAATATCTTTTTATAATTTGAAATCCCCACCCAGGAGGCATCCTTTACCGTAGTAAATTCCGTAAAGGATAAATAAATACCTATGATAAACGGGTACAGGAATGCAACGGTAAATGCAGCCAGTGTGGGCAGAACAAATATTGGAAAGTACCGTTTCATTGACTTTTGCATAGCAGTTCTCCTTTCTTTTTTACTGTCCATGCTTTTGGGACAGGGCCCGCCACGCTTTGCAGCGTGCCCCGCATCATCGGGCATGGGGCGCATAAGTATACCCGTAGGGTATTCTATTAAACTCCTCGATGAGCTGAGGCTGATCGTATTTCCTGTATGAAAATGGGTGAGGCATCTCCCCCGCGCTCACCCATTTCCCTTACAACTATTTTAATATTCTTATTTTGTCATAGCTTTTTCGTTTGCCCAATCGGCCTTCATGTCATCGACTACTGCCTTCCAGTCTTTGCCGCCCTGAGCGTACTCAAGGAGGGATGCTCCGAAGTTATCCTTAAAGGTCTGGCTTGGGAAGGAGGTAAAGTTCCAGGACACAGAATATAAGTCCTTGTTGTTCATATAGCGGTCGATCTCTTTTGCCAGAGGATCGGTTGGTTTTTCATCTGCTGCAAAGGTATCAAAGGGAGCGATAAAGCCCAGCTTGTTGGTTACATAATCTTTACCCGTATCAGAAGTGAAGAGCCACTCCAGGAAGTCAAGAGATGCCTGCTGATCCTCTTCCTTAGCCTGGCTGTTGATGGAGAAGAAGTTTTCTGTTCCAATGCAAAGTCCCTGCTTTTCCTCACCGTTTACTCCAGTGTAGATAGGAAGGAATTTCACATCTTCTTCCTTAACTGTGTTTCCGTCAACACCGGACACCTGTCCCCAGCCCCAGTTTCCGTTCTGGACCATGGCTACCTTGCCAAGAGCAAATTCTGCCATGGAATCCTCAACCGTCTTTGCGCCTACCATCTTTGGATCTGTACAGGAGTTATGTATGTATAAATCAAAAATGTTTTTGTAGTTGTCTGCATACTTGAAGTCAAGGACATCCTTATCGGATACGCTGTCATCCTTATATTCATAATAAACCGGAAGGTTTGCCAGATGGGTCTGCCATCTCCAGTCTTCGCCAGGAGCAAAGGAAGTGGAAGCAAACACGCCTTCGATTCCAAGATCTGCCTTTCTTGCCTGCATATCTTCTGCAACCGCTTTGAGAGAATCAAAGGTATTGATCTCTTCCATGGATTTTGCCTTTGCACCGTCAAGAGCAAAATACTTCTTCATGATGGCATCATTATAAATAATTCCATAGCCTTCCACTACGTAAGGAATTCCGTAAACACCATCTCCATCCTTTACAGCCATATCTTTATCAACCAGATGTCCGTAGATTGTGGAATCCTTTAAATCCTTGCAATATTTTGCCCAGGACTTATAACCGATCGGTCCGTTAATCTGGAACAGTGTAGGCGGTTCCTTCTTAGCTACCTCAGATTTTAAGGTCTGCTCATAAGTACCTGCTGCCGCGGTCTGCACCTTCATGGGCACGCCGGTTTCCTCTGTATACTTGCCTGCAAGCTCCACCCATGTGTCTGCAACTTCCGGCTTAAAATTGAGATAATAAATCTGTCCTTTGGCCTTTGCCGTATCATCAGCCTTTGCTGCAGTGGTTTCCGCTGCCTGAGTGCTCTGTTCTGCCCCTGATGTCTCCGTTTTCTTGTTGGAAGCACAGCCTGCAAGTGTTCCCGCCGCCATTGCCGCCGCCAGAGTAAGTACTGCCAGTTTTTTTAGTTTCATAATATCCTCCTTCCGTGCATTTGCACCTTCCGGTTGATGGATCCTCCACTCAACCCCCAATATTTTCCTGCATGCCATCCACACAGAAACTTGTATCACCTGCTTGTTCCCAGGCTTTATCTTTCCTGATCATTGGATACCAACCTTTTGGTAACGATATCGGTAACGTTTCCAATAACCTTATGGCTATAAGATAACACATTGCACAAAAAAATGCAATAGATCTAGCCAAAATTTCTTTTTTCGTTAAACCATTGCATTTTTGCTTCTTTTTTTAGGCACTTTACACAATTTGCGCCACACAGATTGCTTTTTTCCATTGTTTTTTATCCCTCATGCCCACCTTTTTCCATAGTCAGATTTTCGTAATTAAAACCTATGAAATTTGACCTAAATGTTAAGGGAAAAGAAATACTAATTCCTAAATTTTTCCTGTAGAATATAAAATATGAAAAGGAGGAAATAATTATGAGAAAAATGAATAAGCCGCTGGCTGCCGCCCTTATTGCCGCAGCCGTGCTGAGCATGACTGCATGTGCCCAGACAGGGACCGCTTCCGTACCGGGAGCCAATGTAACTACCATTAGCAATAAGGATACCAACACCATACAGGTAGGCAGCACAGAGGGAGTAAAAGTAGTTCCCGATATGGCACAGGTCAATTTTGCAGTGCTCTCTCAGGCCGCGGATCCCAAAACCTGCCAGGAGAAAAACAGCGGGGATACAAGCAATGTCATCGAATTTTTAAAGAAATCCGGCATTGATGAAAAATCCATCCAGACCTCCAGCTACGGCCTTGAGCCAATGTATGACTGGAATAATTCCGGACAGCAGATCACCGGATATCAGATGCGAACAAGCATCACCGTTTCTGACCTTCCCCTTGACCAGGTGGGCACCATGCTTTCGTCCAGCGTAGAAGCAGGAATTAACTGCATTGACAGCGTAAACTATCTTTCCAGCAAATACGATGAAAACTACAGGGATGCCCTTAAAAAGGCAGTTGAAGCCGCTAAAGTCAAAGCAGAGGCAATTGCCGCCGCCAGCGGAGTCACCCTGGATGGAATCGCTCATATCGAGGAGATGAATACCTACCCGAATATCCGCTACTCCTCATCTGTGGCAAAAGAAGATACCGCAGCCGGAGCTAAATCCGTGGTTGTGGAACCAGGGCAGATCGGAGTGGAAGCCCAGGTGACCGTTACCTACCGGGTAAAATAAAAAAGAAAAGGCGTCCCAGTCTTTCGGAACCGCCTAAAGAAAGTGCACCGTATGTCAGACAAAATTATATCTGACATACGGTGCACTTTTCTGTTTTATAGGATTTGTTTGTTGATCCCAACTTTTTTATCAGGAATGGCGGTTATCTACCTGCACCTCCATCCGGCTATAGGGAATCTCAATTCCTGCCGCTTCAAATTCAAGCTTTACCTTTTCAAGGATCTCCCACCTGGCCGGCCAGTAATCATCTAAGGAGGTCCAGCCCCGGCCTCCGATGGTAACGGCATTTTCTGTTAAGTCGCTGACAAAAATATCGATGGATTCCTCTATTAAAATCCCATTCTGGCTACGAAAAATACGATCCAGAATTTCCTTTGCTTTCTTTAAATCCGAATGATATCCGATCCCCACCAGGACATCCAGCCGTCTCTTATCCATGGCGGTCACATTAGTAAGGGGAGAATTGGACAGGGTCCCGTTGGGAATGACCACCTGCTTATTATCGCCTGTGTTTAAAACAGTGTACACCAGTCCAATGGTACGGACCGTGCCTTCCCCATCCCTGGATACGATATAGTCCCCTACACGGAATGGCTTCATAAGAAGGATCAGCACTCCGCCTGCAAAATTAGCCAGGCTTCCCTGGACTGCCAGACCTACGGCAATACTTGCAGACCCCAGCAAAGCCACGATAGAAGCCGAATTCACTCCTATCTGCCCTGCTACGATAAAAGCCAGCAGACAGTACATGGTGGCGTTTAAAACGGACAGCAGGAATTTTCTTAAGCTGACCTCCATATCCACTCTCTTAAAAGAGCGGTTCAGCATATGATTGAGGAACTTAATAATCCTGGAGCCAACGAAAAAAATCACCAGAGCAATGAGCAGCTTTATCCCGAATGCAATCAGCTCCGGAGCCCAGCTCTTTAAGGTTTCCAGCACGACATTGGGCCTTAACTGGTTTAAGTTTTCCTGTACCTCCTGCTGTAAATCCGCCAGGGATTCTCCCGGAAGTACACTGGAAACCGTATAGAATATCATTTCAAAACCTCCTGATCCTTTTTTATGTACGAATGAAATAAGTTATTTTCTTTTAGCCTTCGCTTTTTCAGTATATGCAGGCTTACTGGTCTTCTTCCCTGCCAAAGCAGGCTTCTTTTTTTCAGGGATACAGGTAAAGACCATGATGCTTAAGGGAGCCACGGTTATTTCCATAGAATCCGGCCTTTCATCCGCCTCCTTTTTCTTAGAGGTTTTTGCCCGTGGATTTATCCGTCCCTGTCCTCCGAAAGCCTTGTCATCACTGTTTAATATTTCTTTATATTTCCCCTCAAAAGGAACCCCTACCGGGTATTTCTCATGATGCATTGTATCAAAATTACATAGGAAGAGAAGAGTCTCCTCCTTTTTCTTTGTCTTTCTTAAAAAGCATACTATGCTGTCTTTCGAATCCGTGCATTCCACCCACTCAAAGCCGTCCGGATCATGATCCAGCTGGTACAGGGCCGGCTGGCTATTATAAATACGGTTCAAAGCCTTTACGTAATCCTGCGTCTGCTTATGTAGGGGATATTTTAGGATCTCCCAGTCAAGACTTTTATTTTCATTCCATTCACTTATCTGCGCAAAATCCTGGCCCATGAACAAAAGCTTTTTACCGGGATGGCCCATCATAAATCCGTAGGCAGCTTTTAAATTCGCCGCCTTTTCCTCCAGGGTTTCTCCCGGCATCTTGCCCAACATGGAACCTTTTCCATGAACCACTTCATCGTGGGAGAAAACTAGGATAAAATCTTCGCTGTATGCATAAAGCAAGCTGGAGGTCATCTCTCCATAATGGTGCTTTCTGAAGTAAGGATCGTATTGCATATATCCGGTGAAATCATTCATCCATCCCATGTTCCATTTATAGTCAAAGCCCAGGCCTTCACTCTTTACATCAGCCGTGATCAGGGGCCATGCCGTGGATTCCTCCGCAATCATTACCGCCCCATCTTTCCGCCCCTTGAATATGGAATTCAAATGTTTCAGGAACTCAACAGCTTCCAGGTTTTCATGGCCGCCGTAAATATTGGGAATCCATTCCCCCGGATTTTTGCCGTAATCTAAGTACAGCATAGAAGCAACCGCATCCATACGGATTCCATCCGCATGGTACTTGTCCGCCCAGAAAAGAGCATTAGCAATAAGGAAGTTGCTGACTCCCGGCCTGCCGTAATTATAAATCAAAGTTCCCCAATGGGGATGTGCCCCTTGTCTTGGGTCCTTATGCTCATAAACACAGGTTCCGTCAAAGCTGGCAAGCCCAAAGCTGTCCCTGGGAAAATGGGCCGGAACCCAGTCTAAAATCACACCGATGCCCTGCTTATGCATGTAATCCATGAAATACATAAAATCATCCGGCGTTCCGTAACGGCTGGTGGGCGCATAATACCCGGTCACCTGATATCCCCAGGAGGCATCCAGGGGATGTTCCATGATGGGAAGAAGCTCCACATGGGTGTACCCCATATCCTTTACATATTCCGCCAGCTTTTCTGCAATTTCACGATAATGATAGAATTCGGTACCAGCAATGGCAGCTCCGCTTTCATCAAGCTCCGCTTCCTTCCGGAACCAGGAGCCTAAGTGCACTTCATAAATAGACATGGGACTCTGTTTGGAATCAGACCCTGCCCGCTTTTTCATCCATTCCTGATCACTCCAGGAATACTGGTTAATATCCCAGACCACGGAAGCATTGTCAGGACGCAGCTCACAGTAATTGGCGTAGGGATCGCTTTTAAGCTGGGGGGTCCCGTTTTTATGCTTTATCTCATACTTATATATCGCTCCTGTCTTTAAGCCGGGAATAAACAATTCAAAAATGCCGGAATCCCCCAGCCTCCTCATCTGATGACGCCTGCCATCCCACAGGTTAAAGTCTCCGACCACGCTGACACGCATGGCACAGGGAGCCCACACAGAAAAGTATACCCCTTCTGCTCCGCCTGCAGACATGGGGTGCGCCCCCATTTTTTCATAGATGCTGTAGTGAATTCCGGATTCAAACTTTTTGATGTCTTCCGACATATAAAAGGCCGGAAAGGAATAGGGATCCAGACATTCTTCTGATGTCCCGTTATCGTAAGTAACCAAAAGGGTATAAGCTGCTGCAGTTTTTCGTGGTATGAGAGCCGCAAAAAAACCGGCTTCATCCGCAAGCTCCATAGGGTATTCCTTACCGCTTTCCCTAAACCGGACGATCACCGATTCAGCCGTAGGAATAAATGCCTGGATGAGCAGCCCCTGCTCTGTTACGTGCGGGCCCAGAACCTCGTGGGGATTCGCTGCTTCTGAATATACTATCTCTTCAATGCCGGCCCAATCCATCATATCATACAATTTACCATCCATACATGACTCCTCCTGGTCCCTCGTTATGAAAATATTTTATCACCAGGTCTTGTAATTTTCAAGAGTCTGCCAGGAATTGGGGCTATTTCAGCCTTTCGTAAGCCAGCATTAAATCCACCATTCTGCCATAGCTGTTAACGCCGTCGGACTGGCTGTTAAACTTTAAATAAGTATCATTCATCCGGTTGGAAACCTCGGCAGTCTTCCCCTCGTATTTCCCCCAGAATTCATTGTTGTTTGTTAAATCATCCCAAGCCTTTTCACGAAGCTGTCCGCAGATTTCTGCATATGCTTCCCAGTCTGCCTTTGCCAGGGCATTGGTAGCGTAAACCCAGCCGGTTAAGTACCCGCTGTAACGGAACGCATCAGCCTCAGATCCAATGCAGGCCAGATAGCCGATGAAGTTGGCCTCATCCTCTCTCATGAACCCTCTTAGGTGGGACAGCTCATGGCAGACCGTATGGGGAATGTTGTAATCCGGCATGGACCGGTTATAAGTGGCCTCCACAGTAAAAGGGGAATATTGGCCGCAAAGCTGCTGGGCGGAAAAGAAGTAAGACCACAGGAGGGGCTTTGGAGTCGGGTAATAGCCTGCCAGCTCAGGATAAGCCTCTCCCAGTCCTTTCATGGCCTTTACACTTTCCTTTTCCAGGCTTTTTAAGTCTATCTCTTTTGCTATGCCTTCTCCGCACATACGGTTTACGTCTTCTGTAAGCTTCCGGCAGAGACGCTCCAGTTCCTCAACGGAAGATTTTCTCATATCCAGCCCTGAATAGCTGGAAAACGGCTTTCTGTAATAGTTGATACCACAGTTTAACGTAAACAGTAAAAAAAGGCCGGTAACGAGAAACACGGCTCTTATGAGGATCTTCTTCCTCTCCTTACGGTGGACGAAGACGTAGAAAACAGCATATAAAATAAGCAGGTAGGTGCAGGCCTCCACAAGGGCAAAGGGAAATACCCCGGACAGCCTTCCAATGCTTCCTACCATAAACCGGTAAATACGCCTGGCATACCAGTCCCCAAATCCCGGAACCTTTCTTGCCAGTATCTGAAACAGCGATGAAGCTGCAAACATTAACGCAGAAGCTGCAATAATCGTTCTATCCTGATTCCGGCTTTTCCCTCCCATGATCCGGCTCCCCCTGGTGTAATTTTTTATCTTAGAATCATGTTATCATGATTTTATGGACAATCCATAGAGTATTTGTGAATATTTTCTTACCATTTTGTAAAACCCCTTGCGTTATAAATCAATCTCATTTAAACTCTGTAATGGAACCATCATGAAGGAAAAGAAGAGAGATCATATGAAAAAGAACGATAACATGCCAAAAGAACGGGAACCGTTCAGCTGGAGGGAAGAAATCATCAGTTGGATCAAGATCATTATTACCGCCGCTGTCATTGCATTTTTGCTCAATAATTTCATCATTGCAAACAGCAGGGTACCCAGCGGATCCATGGAAAAGACCATTATGACAGGAGACCGGGTCATTGGCTCCAGGCTATCCTATTATTTTGGCGATCCGAAGCGGGGAGATATCGCCATCTTCCATTTCCCTGATGACCCTACCGGAAAAACCTATTACGTAAAACGTGTCATCGGCCTTCCAGGCGACATCATCGATATCCGGGACGGAAAAGTTTATATCAATAATTCCGAGACGCCTCTTGAAGAGTCTTATCTTCCGGAGCCAATGGAACCGGAGCCTGACGCCCATTATGAAGTGCCGGAAGACTGTTACTTCATGCTTGGAGACAACCGGAATTTCTCCGCGGATGCAAGAAGGTGGAAACATAAATTTGTGGAAAAGGACAAGATTATCGCAAAGGTCCTGTTCCGGTATTTCCCTTCCATAAAAAATATTAAATAAAAAACGCAGGCTGGAGATTTTCTCCGCCTGCTTTTTTATATGTCTTTTACCACTGGTAATATTTGACCAAAGCCTGTGTTCCTTCCTCTTCATGACCAGAAGCAGCCATGGATTCATACATGGAAAGCACGTGGTCAAGCACTCCCAGCCGGATACCTGCCCCCTCCGCCTCTTCGGCCGCCAGCTTCATGTCTTTAATAAAATGCTTGATAAAGAATCCTGGTGCAAAGTCCCCGGAAAGGATCCTGGGAGCCATTGCATTTAACTGGGCGCTTCCGGCTGCACCGGTAGCGATGGAGTCCACCATGGTATCTACGTCAAGACCATTGGCCTTTGCATAAACCATCGCCTCACAGACGCCGGAAAGGGCTCCTGCAATGGCAATCTGGTTGCACATTTTGGTGTGCTGTCCGTTTCCGGCCTTTCCTTCATACCGGATGGCCTTTCCCATTGCCTCAAATACAGGGAGGCAGCTGCCATAAGTATCTCTGTCTCCTCCAACCAGTATGGTAAGGGTTCCTTCCCTCGCGCCAGTATCTCCCCCTGTAACAGGGGCATCCAGAGCCTTTAGCCCTGCCTGTTTTGCTTCTTCATAAATCCGTACAGCAAGCTTGGGGCTGGTGGTGGTCATATCAATCAAACAGGTTCCCTTGTCTGCGTTTGCAATAATCCCATTTTCACCGAAATAGACCTCTTCTACATCCTGAGGATATCCAACGATGGTAATGACCGTATCCCTGCCTTTGGAGCAGGCCTTTACATCTTCGCACCATATGGCTCCTTCAGAAAGGATATCTTCTGCCTTGCTTCTGGTTCTTGAATATACCGCCACCTCATATCCAGCCTTCATCAGATTGCGTACCATGGACTTTCCCATAATACCAATTCCGATAAATCCGATTTTTTTCATATGTTTTCCCCCTTCTCAATACATTTTATTCGTTTCTTTTTTCGATATCCATTACCATATCCACACGGCGCTGGTGTCTTCCGCCCTCATACTTTGCATCCAGCCATTCTTCTGTGATCATCTTTGCCATCTCCGGTCCGATGACACGGGCTCCAAAGCAGAGCACATTGGAATCATTGTGCATTCTGGAAAGCTTTGCAGTATAAGGTTCGCTGCAGACACAGGCACGGATTCCCCTGACCTTGTTGCAGGCAAGGGAGATTCCCACTCCTGTTCCGCAGATGGCGATTCCCAGATCAGCTTCTCCGTCTGCAACCGCACGTCCAACCTTTTCTCCATATTCCGGATAATCGCAGCTTTCTGTGGAATTGGTTCCAAAGTCGATCACTTCATAACCCTTGCTCTCTACAAATTCCTTGATGTAATTCTTCATTTCTATGGCCGTATGGTCATTTCCCATTGCAATCTTCATCATCATTCTCCTGTCATTCTGTCATTGCCGGCTGAACCTGCAGACATGTTCGTCCGGCTCATTAACCGTGAAAATATATCCGGCATTTAACATATCATAAATGCCGGATTTTATCAAGTTTCTATGCTTCCTTCTCCTGCCGTCTGCCGGCCATAAAAGGTAAGGATCCTGTCCATTCTGGATGCCATGTTGGCAAGCAATAAGTCTGCCGTGGTAAGTGCTGCCATGGCTTCCACTACTACCACTGCACGAGGAACAACGATAGGGTCATGGCGCCCCTTGATTTGGATCTCTGTTTCCTCACCCAGGCGCGTCACGGTTTTCTGGGACTGTGCCACAGACGGGGTAGGCTTAAATGCAGCGCGGAGAACCACCTGGGAACCATCGCTGATCCCTCCGAGAATTCCCCCTGCATGATTGGTGATCTTCTCCACGCCCTTATTAAGTCCCTTACAAAAACCATCGTTATTTTGGGATCCCAGGGCGCGGGCGGCCCCAAAGCCATCTCCGATCTCAAAGCCCTTGACTGCTCCGATGGACATGACTGCCTTTGCAAGAGCCGCATCATACTTTTCAAATACCGGATCGCCGATTCCGGCCGGAACTCCGTCAATAACGCATTCCACCACGCCTCCCACAGAGTCCAGCTTTCCCATCATCTCTTCTAAGTATTCGCAGGCAAGAGCCGCTGTTTCCTTATCAGGCATGAAAAGTTTGTTATTATCCCGCTCCTTTATACTGAACTGCTCTGCCTTTACCTCATAAGGCCCAACGGATCTGGTGTAAGCGGTCACGGTAATTCCAAGACTCTTTAAAAAGCAGGCGGCAACAGCGCCGGCCGCCACCCTTCCAATGGTCTCCCTTCCGGAGGAACGGCCGCCTCCCCGGTAATCCCTGATTCCGTATTTTTCATCAAAGGAAAAATCCGCATGGCCCGGGCGGTAAACCTCCATTAAATTTCCGTAATCCCTGGAGCGCTGGTCTGTATTCCAGATCACCATAGAAATGGGAGTTCCTGTTGTCTTTCCCTCGAAAACTCCGGACAGGATCTCCACCTGATCGGCCTCCTGGCGCTTTGTGGTGAACTTGCTCTGCCCCGGTTTTCTACGGTCTAAGTATTCCTGGATATCCGCCTCCTCCAGTTTAAGACCCGCCGGGCAGCCGTCTAACACAACGCCGATGGCCTTTCCATGTGATTCCCCCCAGGTTGTTACCTTCCATATTGTCCCCAGTGTTGATCCTGCCATGTATGTCTCTCCTTTCCTCTTCCCTGCCCATGTTTTCCGGGCATAGAGGTACACCTTCAAGGTGTCTTAATTGTCTACTTTTACGATCACGCAGCTGTTCGGTTCATTAACCTTAAGTTCCTTGCCGTTCATGATAAGAAGCCCTTTCACATAATCAACCGTGAAAAATGTGATACTGCCGGTCTCATGGTTGATGGAAGCGATATGCTTATCATCCGGAAAAACGCAGATATCCTTGGGAAAGCTTCCGCTTATGGGAAGACAGCATAAGGCTTCTAAAAGTCCTGTTTCCTTGTCCCGCTCATAAACCGTAACAGAATTGTCCCCCGCGTTGCCGCAGAATAAATGCCTTTCATCATTGGACATGCGCATGGAGCATGCCGAAGTAAGCTGACTCTGCTTTGGTCCGGCTGTGAAAACCGTCTGGATCTTCTCAATCTTTGGCTGCCGATCTCCTGTTTCATAGGTGAACACATCGATCACATTCTTTAACTCTGAAATAAGATAGAAAAATCTTCCGTCAGAACTGAAACGGAAGCATTTGGGAGCAGATTCCAGATCGCAGTGCAGGACATCCACCAGTACCATTTCTTCATCATTCTCATTGAAACGGTAAATCTTAACCTGATCAATTCCCAGATCAGCCACCATGATAAATTTTCCGTCAGGAGTTCTTCTGGAACAGCTCACGTGAGGGCGGAAATTTCTTTCTGCCACACTGCCAAGGCCCTTATGGTACACTCCGGTCACGATCTCACCTACGGAGCCATCCTCATTCAGCCGAAGCACCGTGGACTTTCCATCATGGTATCCAGATACAAAGATATACCTGTCCTCTGCATCAGTAGACAGATGGCAGCCCCTCATTCCCTTAATATTCGCTGAATTAAGTCTTGTAATCGCCCCATTCTCATGAATGCGGAAGGATACGATTCCTTCATCCGCGATGGAGTACAGCGTCTTCCCATCATTAGAAGCAATCACATAGGAAGAATTATCAACTTCCACCTCGCATCTTGGAATAAAACGGCCCTCTTCCACATCAACATCGTATACAGTAATCCCCTTTGCCTGTCCGTTGTAGGAATAAGAACCTACATAAGCCATATACTTGCCTTTCATCATACATATCCTCCTGAGATCTTCCTTGGCATGATCCTCTGAATAAGGGCAAATTTAAGTGCTGCCTGAATCCGGAAAATCAGCCGTCCGACGTACCGTTTGGCGAATCGAACTTCGTTGTACAAACTAAAACTATCATATCATAAATTTCATTGTTTGTTAAGGAAAAACTTCCTTAAAAACTATTGACATACAATGAAAAAACAGTATAATGTATTTTGCTGCCTGTTTATCATTACTAAACTTTTTAGTTATATTTATCGTCAGTTAGTATAAGTAAACTTTCAGCTTAACATAATCATAAAGGAGGAGCATATGGATATCGGTACAAAACTAAAAGAGCTTCGTGTCTTAAAGGGGCTTACACAGGAAGAACTGGCTGACCGCGCAGAGCTGTCAAAGGGGTTCATATCCCAGCTGGAAAGGGATTTGACGTCCCCCTCCATTGCTACCCTTTTGGATATTTTACAATGCCTTGGAACCTCTGTCGGCGAGTTCTTCAATGAGAGCCCGGAAGAACAGATCGTTTTCGGAAAATCCGATTACTTTGAGAAACACGATGCAGAACTTAAGAATGAAATCAAATGGATCATTCCCAATGCGCAGAAAAACATGATGGAGCCGATCCTTCTCACCCTGGAAGCCGGCGGAGAAACCTATCCTGACAATCCCCATGAGGGAGAGGAATTCGGCTACGTGCTGCAGGGTAATATTTCCATCCATATAGGAAGCAAAACATATAAAGCCAAAAAAGGGGAATCCTTTTACTTTGTATCAGACAAAAAACATTACTTAAGCAGCAAGGCCGGCGCTACTCTCATCTGGGTAAGCTCCCCGCCTAGCTTTTAACAGGAGGATAAAGGGACATGGGTCAGCCATTAATTGATTTACGGAATATTACAAAAAGCTTTGACGGTACCATGGTACTGGATGATTTAAACCTCTCAGTAAAGGAGAACGCATTTGTTACCCTGCTAGGACCCAGCGGATGCGGCAAGACTACTACTCTTCGGATCATCGGCGGCTTTGAAAGCCCTGACAAAGGGCAGGTGATTTTTGACGGACAGGACATCACCAGCCTGCCTCCCAACAAGCGTCAGCTGAATACTGTGTTCCAGAAATACGCTTTGTTTAACCACATGTCCATTTCAGAAAACATCGCCTTTGGTCTGAAAATTAAAAATAAACCGAAAGCCTATATACAGGATAAAATTAAATATGCCTTAAAGCTGGTCAACTTAGACGGCTTTGAAAACCGCACGGTAAGCTCCTTAAGCGGCGGCCAGCAGCAGCGGATCGCCATCGCCAGGGCAATTGTAAACGAGCCAAGGGTCCTACTCCTTGACGAGCCTTTGGGAGCTTTGGACTTAAAGCTCCGCCAGGATATGCAGTATGAGCTGATCCGTCTGAAAAATGAACTGGGCATCACCTTTATCTACGTTACCCATGACCAGGAGGAAGCCCTGACCATGTCTGATACTATCGTTGTCATGAACCAGGGTTATATCCAGCAAATGGGCTCCCCGGAAAACATCTACAATGAGCCGGAAAATGCCTTTGTGGCTGACTTCATCGGAGAAAGCAACATCGTGCCCGGAATTATGGTCCGGGATGAACTGGTAGAGATTTTTAATGCCAAATTTGTCTGTGTGGATAAGGGCTTTGGATCCCATAAGCCGGTTGACGTGGTTATCCGTCCGGAGGATATCGACCTGGTAGCTCCTGAGGAAGGGACACTCACAGGCATTGTCACCCATTTGATTTTCAAGGGCGTCCACTATGAGATGGAAGTGACCACTCCTGACGGCTTTGAATGGCTGGTACACAGCACGGATATGTTCCCGGTCGGACAGGAGGTGGGAATCCACGTAAACCCATTCGACATTCAGATCATGAACAAGCCGGCTTCTGAGGATGAGGAGGCCGTGGGAATCAATGAGTAAAAAATTATTATCCGGCCCATACATCATGTGGATGATCGGCTTCATCCTGATCCCGCTGGCGCTGATTGTGTATTACGGGCTCACGGACCGGTCCGGGGCCTTTACCCTGGCAAATGTTCTCTCCGTAACATCGGCAGAACATGCAAAGGCCCTTTGGCTTTCTCTGGGACTTTCCTTTATCAGCACAGTCCTCTGCCTGATCCTCGCTTATCCTCTGGCCATGGTTCTGCGTTCCAGAGGGATGGGTCAGGGAAGCTTTATCGTTTTTATCTTCATCCTTCCCATGTGGATGAATTTTCTTCTCCGGACCCTGGCATGGCAGACATTACTGGAAAAGAACGGCGTTATAAACGGCATTTTGACCGCACTCCACCTGCCTAACCAAAATCTGATCAACACATCGGGAGCCATTATCCTCGGTATGGTTTACAACTTTCTGCCGTTTATGGTTCTTCCTATTTACAACGTACTGATGAAAATCGATGACAATGTGATAAACGCTGCCAGAGACTTGGGGGCCAACACGGTTCAGATTTTGTTCCGGATCCTTTTTCCCTTAAGCATCCCCGGCATTGTAAGCGGGATCACCATGGTATTCGTACCGGCTCTTACCACATTTGTTATCTCAAACCTTTTAGGAGGAAGCAAGATCCTTCTGATCGGCAATGTGATCGAGCAGGAGTTTACCAAGGGAAGCAACTGGAATTTAGGCTCCGGCCTTTCCCTGGTTTTGATGATTTTCATTCTGATCAGCATGGCACTTATTGCCAAATATGATAAGAACGGGGAGGGAACGGCATTCTGATGAACAGAAAGACTTTTATCAAACGAATAATCCAGGATTTTTACCTGGTGATCATTCTGGTATTTTTATATGCCCCGATTGCCACTATGGCAGTGCTGTCTTTTAACAGCTCCAAATCCCGTACCCAGTGGGGCGGCTTTACCACCAGATGGTATACAGAGCTGTTCTCAAGCAGTACCATTATGACAGCCCTTTACAATACGCTGCTGATCGCATTCCTGTCTTCTCTGATCGCGGTCATTATCGGCACCGCTGCTGCAATTGCCATTAACGGCATGAAGCGGGTCCCCCGCTCCCTTCTCATGGGTGTTACCAACATCCCCATGCTGAATGCAGATATTGTTACAGGAATCTCCCTTATGCTGGCATTTATCGCCTTTGGGATTTCTCTGGGATTTAAGACCATTTTAATTTCACATATTACCTTTAACATCCCGTATGTCATTTTAAGCGTTAGCCCCAAGTTAAAGCAAACAGATAAAAGCACTTATGAAGCCGCCTTGGATCTGGGCGCCACATCGGTATCCGCATTTTTCAAGGTGGTATTCCCGGATATCCTTCCGGGTGTGCTTTCCGGTTTCTTCCTTGCATTCACCATGTCTTTAGATGATTTTATCATCACACACTTTACAAGGGGAGCCGGCATCAATACTCTTTCAACCCTGATTTACAGCGAAGTACGCCGGGGGATCAAGCCCTCCATGTACGCGCTGTCAAGTATCATCTTTATCACGGTGCTGGTGCTGCTGCTTATCGCCAACTTTGCACCAAAGCGTAAAAAATAATAGGAGAATATTCACATGAAAAAAACTTTATCTAAGATCATGGCAGTCGGCTCCCTGTGCGCTCTTACCCTCTCCGTTTTAAGCGGCTGCGGAAAATCCGCCCCAAAGTCAGGAAGCGCCGGAGAGGTTTACGTATATAACTGGGGGGAGTACATTGACGAATCCGTTATACAGGAATTTGAAAAAGAAACCGGTATTAAGGTCGTTTATGACATGTTTGAAACCAATGAAGAGATGTATCCGGTCATCGAAGCAGGAGGCGTAAAATATGACGCGGTATGCCCTTCCGATTATATGATCCAGAAAATGATCGAAAACAATCTTCTGGCCGAAATCAATTTTGACAATGTTCCAAATGTAAAGGAGATTGATCCCAGATACCAGGAGATGTCAAAGAGCTTTGACCCGGAAAATAAATACTCCGTTCCGTACTGCTGGGGAACCGTAGGAATTCTTTACAACACCAGCATGGTAGACCCGAAAGACGTTCCAACCAAATGGTCTGACCTCTGGGATGTAAAGTTTAAAGACAACATCCTCATGCAGGACAGCGTCCGGGATGCCTTTATGGTGGCATTAAAATCCCTCGGCTACTCTTCTAACACCACCAATGAAGAAGAAATCAAGGAAGCAAAGGAACTGCTGATCAAGCAAAAGCCTCTGGTTCAGGCTTATGTCATCGACCAGGTCAGGGATAAGATGATTGGCGGCGAGGCTGCAGTAGGCGTCATCTATTCCGGCGAAATGCTTTACATCCAGAATGAAGTAAAGGACCTTGGTCTTGATTACTCCTTAGAGTACGTGATCCCTGAGGAAGGAACCAACCTTTGGCTGGATTCCTGGGTCATTCCTGCCAATGCGCCTAACAAGGAAAACGCAGAGAAATGGATCAACTTCCTCTGCCGTCCTGATATTGCCAAAAAGAATTTTGAATACATCACCTATCCTACTCCAAATAAAGGTGCCTTTGATTTACTTGATCCGGAACTACAGAACAACAAAGCCGTTTTCCCGGACGCGGACTCTTTAAAGAACAGCGAAGTGTATAAGTATCTGGGGGATGAAGTGGATTCCCTTTACAATGAAGCCTGGAAAGAAGTAAAATCCAATTAAATGCTCTCAGGCATGAAAGAGCACAAGATATCATATTACCGCATGATTATAAAATAACAAAAAAAGGCAGATGCTTAAAGGATGTCTCACAGAGACATGTACGATACCCTTTATTCACCTGCCTTTTGTGCGTCATTGAAACCGGTCTGTTCGTCTGATTCAGTTAGAAAGATTGGCTTTTATTTGTTCTATTTCATCGTCGGTTAAACCGATTGACTTGATATAATTCTCTGCTGCTTTGGACAAATCCACCCCTTTAAGACTGCCTCCCTTGGGAATACCAGCCATCTGTCTCATACTCTCCAGGATATTATTGTTCCCAATCCGGTCATATTGACCGGGGGCGACTGGCACATGAAAGAAATTAACGAAACTGTCCATATAGTCATCTTTAATCTCCCAATATTTCGCACCCATTAGGGATTCAAGCAATGCGGCAACGAAACCGGTCCTGTCTTTTCCCTCTACGCAGTGGATAAGGTAAGGACCTTTCTTTTCGCCCATTTCCCGCAAAACAACTGCAAGTTTCTGTTTGAAATCCTCTGATTGTGAATCAAGTCCCATACCCATTGCGTACACATTGCCGATATCATTCAGTCCCTTGTAATATGCAAGATTGCCGTTGGTATCGGCTCCCAAATGAGCCCCGACCTCCTCGGCTGTTTCTGAAAGATTAAATATTACCTTAACTCCTGCAACCTCCGTTAGCCGCATAGCGTATTGATTTCTTCCAATTTCCGGATTTATCGGGTTGGATGACCTGTATAGCCTGCCTGGAGCAATACTGCCATAAGTTACTTCACGGAAATTGGCAAACACCTCATCACTGCTATAGTCATCTCTGTTATTCGTACGTTTCAGTTGACGGATTTCGTATTCATCCAGATATCCTCCCTTTTTTGAAAGGGTGATCGTTACATTATCGTTAACAGCCGTCCCGTATGTATTTGCAAAGCTGCCGAGATTTATTGCCAATATGATGTCCTCATTCGCTTTATCCTCAGCTGACGATGCAACGATTACGACCTTCTTACTGTCCACATCACTATAGGAAGAACATACCGGAACCTCTAAGAACTGTTCTCCGATTGTCACATTCACGACGTCGCCATATTGGAATAATTTTAGAAAATCGGGATTTTTAATACCAATATAAACATTGCCATACTTTTCATGCACCTTTGAAACCTTAACGGACAGCTGGTTCTGCGACTCTTGAATTACACTTGCGTTTTCATAAGCCATGGTGTAAACAGGCTTAGCACCACTTAAGAATACAGCAATAAATAAGCCAATCGAAACACATCTTCTCCTTTTCATTAAAACCCCTCCATGTATTATATTTTGTAAACCTCACACATCAAGAATACCACAGAATAAGCACGATGTTAAGTATAAATGAGCAACAGTTTTCCTGTTGTTTTTGCCTGTATGTTTACACCAATAAATGTGGTGCCCTGCTACCCGTACAGCGGGAAAGGTACGGGCAACTCATGTTGAAAATCTTCCTATCTATTTGCGGATATGCTATAATTATTTTAAAATATATAATAACCGATTTTAAAAAAGAAAGGGGAGGCAAAGTGGAAAACATCGTTACAGACAGACTGATGATCAGAACGTTTCAGCCAAGCGATTGGAAGGATATGTATGAGTACTTGTCTGACAGGGAAACCGTGGCCTTCGAACCATATGATATTTATTCAGAAGCCCAGGCTGAAAAAGAGGCAATCAGAAGATCAAATGATGAATCTTTCTATGCGGTCTGCCTGAAAGGAACCGGAAAATTAATAGGGAACCTGTATCTTGGCAAAGAAGACTTTAATACGTGGGAATTGGGATATGTGTTTAACAGAATGTATCACGGCCAGGGCTATGCCACAGAGAGCGCTAAGGCTCTCCTTGACCATGCCTTTACACAGTTAGGGGCAAGACGTATTATCGCCATGTGTAACCCAAAGAATGACCATTCCTGGATGCTGCTTGAACGCTTACATATGAGACGGGAAGGACATCTTTTGCAAAATATTTATTTTAAAACCAACAGCAACGGGGAACCGGTATGGCTGGATACATTCGAATACGCTGTATTGCGTACAGAATGGTGCCAGTGATATTAGTTACAGTGCTGTCTATGCCGGCTGAATATAAAATTCATCCGGCTTTTTTATAGCCTTGACATTGACTGTAAGATACAACCGAAATGAAACATTGGTTTAACTCACAGAAAAAGCGGGAAACCTATTGGGATACTTATGGACCAGTTAACGAAGGAATTATATAGGAATTGTAATGGTGATCATCTTATGAAAGACAGAAAAGGCAAAGGGTTATTAATAAATAAATCTTTTAAGCGATGCAATCCTGATATCAGTACAGGACTAACTGCAGAACAAGTCCGCAGCCGTATCGATGCAGGAGCTTTGAATATACAAAGAACGGGTCTGACTCCGACAATCTCCAGTATTATAGCAAAGAACATTTTTACACTGTTCAACTTCATCAATGTTTTCCTGGCGGTAATTCTTATAATTGTCGGACATCCTGAAAATATACTATTTCTTGGAATCGCAATAAGCAATACGTGTATGGGTATTTTTCAGGAATTGAGGGCAAAACGCGGATTAGACAAACTATCTGTATTAGCCAAGGCACATGTAACCGTTATCCGGGATGGGGCTGAATATACAGTGGCACAGGATGAGATTGTACTCGACGATATTGTGATACTGGCTATCGGTAACCAGGTATGTGCAGATGCCGTGGTTGTTTCTTCAGATCGGCTTGAAGTAGATGAATCCCTTCTGACCGGAGAGACGGACCGAATTCAAAAATCAAAGGGCGATACTCTTCTATCTGGCAGTTATGTGACAAGTGGACATGGCTATGCCCAAATAACAGCCATAGGGGAAGATAGTTATGCTCACTCTCTGACCGTGGAGGCTAAAAAAAGTAAAAAACAGGTCCCTCCGCTTCTGCGTACACTAAACCGCATTATCTTGATTTTGACCATTGTAATACTGCCGCTTGGAACCACGTTATTCTATATGAAATACTTTTTGCTTGGAGATTCGCTGGAGACTGCTGTGCTGGGCTCGTCAGCATCTGTATTGGGCATGATACCGGCAGGACTGATTTTATTAACCGGTGTCACTATGACTGTTGGTGCACTTAAACTGGCAAAAAGAAAGGCGCTCGTCCAGGAATTATACAGTATAGAAACTTTAGCCCGTACGGATGTGCTGTGTTTGGATAAAACAGGAACCATAACAGACGGATCACTGCAGTTTGAAAGGCTTGAATTATATTCTGATGTTTCTGAAAAAGAAGCAGAATTAGCTGTTTCTGAACTAATGGGGAGTTTGGAAGACAAAAATGCAACAGCCGCAGCATTAACCAAAGCATTTGGGAAAACTGAAAATTGGGTTTCTGACATCATTTTACCTTTCTCCTCAGAGCGCAAGTGGAGCGGTGCTGCTTTTAAAGAAAAGGGCAGTTATATCATTGGTGCACCAAACATCGTATTTAAGGGCAGTAATGAAGATTTTTTAGAACAGGCCAATGCAGAGGCTGCCTTGGGGTTCAGAGTACTGTGCCTTGCACACTCTCCTCTATCTATCACGGAAGAGAAGCTTCCGGAGGAATTAAGCTGCTTTGCCCTTTTGATCCTTTCTGATCATCTGCGGGAGAATGCAAATGAGACCTTCCGGTATTTCTCGCAGGAAGGCGTGATTTTAAAAGTAATCTCCGGAGATAATCCCCGTACTGTTAAAGCAGTTGCAGAGAAGGCTGGAATCTCAGGATCAGAAAAAAGCATTGATATGAGCCTGGTAGAAAGTGAAGCTGACTACGCAGCTATTGTAGAAGAATATACCATATTCGGCCATGTGACACCGCAGCAAAAGCGTGAATTAATCCGCGGCCTTAAAAAGAATGGCCATACCGCATGTATGACCGGAGACGGTGTAAACGATATTCTGGCAATGCGCGAGGCCGATTGCAGCGTTGCAATGGTTGGCGGCAGTGATGCTGCCCGATCCGCCTCTGATTTCGTGTTAATAACTGACGATTTCAGTGTCATGATTGACGTTTTAAAGGAAGGACGAAGGGTAATCAACAACATAGAAAAAGTTGCGGCGATTTTTCTTTTAAAGACCGTCTATTCTGTGCTGCTTACCCTGATTTATATTTTTATTCCATACCCCTATCCGATTGCGCCGCTGCAAATGATGCCGATTAATGAACTTACGATTGGCATACCATCGTTCTTTTTGGCACTGCAGGCAAATTACTCCAGACCAGAAGGAAAGCTGCTTATTAATATTTTAGAGCACACAATTCCTGCTGCAATAACTGTTGTTATTAATACTCTTTATATACAATTAGCGAGCATTTTCTTTCAAATTCCTACAACGGAATCTTCAACCATGGTGGTCTTCCTAATAGGGGTGATGGGTTTTTACCAGCTGGCAAAGTTGGCAAAACCGTATACGCAGCGCTTTCGGTTGCTGCTAATTGGATTATTCTGCAGCTTTGTCCTATGCTTCGCACTTTTGGGCAATTTGTTTATGTTATCCAGTTTATTCAGCCGGAACGTATTTTTTTATATGCCGCTTGTATATTTCAGCTATCATGTTCATAGCTTTCTGGGTAATGTCTGCCGTAAGGCGGTTGAAGCATTCCATATATTAAAATCTGCCGGTTGGCTGAAGCGGAGTGAGTAAAAAGAAAGGAAGTCTTAAAATGACTTCCCTTAACATACATGATTAACCCAGTCCTGACAAATTGCCTTTACTAATAATTGGTGATCAGCACCTCAACCGTAACCGCATTCCGCTCTTTAAACTGATAGCTGCAGTTGGAATAGGTATGATCGATATAATGAACCTGATACCCCTTGCTCCACTCAATGAGAAGGTCATTGGATAATCCCTTATGGTAAAGGACATTGGACAGGGCAAACCGGGTACCTTGTTTATGAAGCCGGTCCAAAAGCTCCAAAAGGGCCTGCTCCTCCCGTTCCTTCCAGTCCTTGAACCCCCGGTTCCCATCGTTATAATTCCCCGTTGAGATCAGATAAGGGGGATCGCAGTAAACCAGATCTTCCGGCCCCAGACCAGTATAATCCAGGTCCATAAAGTCCAGGTTTGAAAACTCAATGTTCTTCTCGTGAAGAGCCTGGCAGAACTCTGTTAAATTCTTTTCAATGCTGCCATTAAAGGAGCTTCTGTTCCTTCCAAAGGGTGAATTGAATTCATGGCTGTTATTAAAGCGTATCTGATGGTTAAACGCATAACAGGCCAGGACAAACAGCTCTGTTAAATCCTTCGTTCTGTTATAGTCTGACCGAAGAGCATAATATCCTTCTGTGTTTTGCTGCGTCAGTTCATATTTTGAGATCAGGCCCTGAATCCTCTCCAGAATTTCCTTAATGTCGGTGGAACGGAACATCTGGTACAGTTCGATGAGATACATGATCTGGTCATTGCATATAATCTGCCTGGCGTCCACGTTGATCCCTACGTTGAAGCCCCCGGCAAAGACATCCACAAAGGTACGGATATTCTTTGGAAACGCCTCAAAAATGGGTTCCAGGATCTTGAATTTCCCCCCAGTATAATTTAGAGGACTTTTTATGTACATGGCGGCACCTGCTTTTCCATATAGAACAAAAGCTCCCGTAACCGTTCTGTTTCCTTCACCTTCCGGCTCTTATATCTCCGGTATGGGATCTCATAGATCTGGAAGGTTTCCGGCTTCCCGTGCTTTTTCATGGCCTTCTCAATTTCATCTACCGTCATAAGCCCGTCCGTGCTGTAGCTTAAGATGATATGCTTAAACTGAGCATTCTTAAGCAACTCTTCAAACGCCGGAACCACCTTATTCTTCATACAGAACTCTGATTTCTGTCCTTCGTCAGGCCGCTGCCCGGTAACTCCCCGCACCACTGGATAATCATATCTGGCAGCTGTCTCAAGGACATGGTAATTGGAAAGATACTGGCGCGCATTATAGGGAGGATCAATATAGAGGATGTCCCCCTTAAGGCGTGTTAAAAGATCCACTCCGTTTTCATTAAAAGATCGGTTCTGCTTTCCATTGTGTGTCACAGCCAGCCGGTACAGCTCATACCGCTTGTAGCTTCGCCTCTCCCAGGCTTTATGGAATGCGCCATAGGTTCCTGAGGTATTGGAAACAAAAGGGATCCCCTCCACAATGCAGGCGACCAGATAATAATACTCGTCCTCACTAAGCAGACCGGCAGCCTTCCAGTCCTCTACGGTGCACCTGGCAAAGTCAATGCGCAGAGCATTCTCGTCATTTAAATACATACGGCCGCCTGTGGGAGCATAGGTATTCTGAAAAAACCGGCGTTCCTTTAGCAGCTCTTCCAAATCCTTTTTTTCCCTGCCGTTAAAATAATCTACCGGATCCGTGATCCCGGTTTCTTTCTGCAAACGGGCAAATTCCGGCACACCGTCATTCTCAACGGTAGCCCTTTGCAGCACATAAGAAAAGTACAGCAGGTCATTGGAACAGACCTGGTACCACTGTTTAAAATATCTGGCAACCGCTGCGGTTCCAGAAAATATATCACAAAAGCTCTCCGCTTCCGGCGCCTTTTCATCAATCACATGCTTAATCTGGTCCAGCAGCAATGTCTTGCTTCCAATAAATCTCATTCTTTTCTTGCTCCTATTTCGTTTTAACCTGCCTATCATTATAATGTAAAATCATAAAAAACACAAGAAAAGTTGAGCTTTCTAAATTCCTTTGCTGCCTAATCCGTTATTTTTCTTCTTTCGCTGCCTTTTAAAGCGGTACATTCTTTCATCTGCTATATTTAAAGCAGTTTCCGGAGACAGTTCCGATCCCTCTTCAACATAAACCACTCCATAGCTGATGGACATCGGATAAACCTTCGCAACATCAGACAGCTTCTTATCGATCAGGTCCATCCTTTTCTCTGCCGTCTGTTCATCGCACCCCCGGAACAGCATGATAAACTCATCGCCGCCGAACCGGCATGTAATGTCTATATCCCGTGCGGAATCCTTCAGCACTTGCGAAACAGACTTTATATATTCATCTCCGTATGAATGCCCGTACAGGTCATTGATATTTTTCAGCCCGTCCATATCAATCATGCAAAGGGAAAAGGGAATGCCCTTTTGAATATAAGTGTCAATGGTACGCAGGCCGCTGCGCCGGTTATCCAGCCCGGTCAGTTCATCCTTATAGGCCATGACCTCTAAGAAGGCTTCATTTTCCCTCTGATATGTAACATCCGTCATGAGATGGACCACCGCTTTTTTCTCTTCCCACAACAAGGAATAGGACCTTACCTGGAAGGTCTTATTACGAGAGCATTTGAATTCATACCTCAATTCCTGTTCCAGGCCGGTATGGGACTTTAAGCGGGCCATTAAGGGACAATCTTCGCCCCCGCAGGCAAATTGCCTTGTCCCGGGGTCATAAAACCTTTTTCTGGCTGAATCATTGGTATATAATACCGTCCCGTTCTCTTCTTCTATAACAACAACCCATTCCTTCAGACTGTCCATAATGAATATCAGCAGCCTATTAAACCTTTTGATCTTATCTGCCTGCTCTTTCAACTCATTTTCCCTTATTTCCAGCTGGACTACCATTTCATTAAATGCCTGGGAAAAATCCCCCATGAAATTCACCCGCTGCTTATAATCTCCCTTGATCACCTGTTCGGTCTGCCACTCCAGATGCTTTAAAGCAGCATGAAGCTGTTTTAAATCACCTGCCTGAAAATTGTGGCGGTCAGGCAGAGGAACATTTAAGTTCCCTTCCGCCAGATTCTTAAGAAGCTCATTGGATTCCATAAGACAATGAGAAAGATAGAAAACTGCCTGCTCCAGATCTGAATATACCTGGGCCTTCTCCTCCAGCTCCCCGAAAACCGGCTTATTTAAAATGATATTGCGAATCTGCTCCAAAAGTACAGACGCATCTTTTTCTGTCATCCACTACACCTTCGCCTGTTGATCGACATTAGCCTCAAATCTGCATACACGTACACCGCTGGCCCAGCAATCAACCTCTTTTACAAGATAATCCTTTCCCATGTATTCCTTTAAAACGCAGGAAAGAAATCCTTCGTCATAATTACACACTTGATCTCCCGTCACAGGGAGTCCGGAACAATCCAGGTCTTCCTCAACAGTCAGTACCACAAATCCTTCTCTTCTCCTATATGAAAAACATTGAACATATGCCTCCCCCCATATCTTTACGATTGCTTCACCCTAAGGGCATCTGCAAAATGATAAAGTCAACCATAATACATTATAATAAAAAATTTGACATATTTCAACAAAAAAATGGTAACATAGTTTTTTTGTAACCAAATGAAACAGGTAACAGAATAATATAAGAAGAAGTCATCTTGAAAAGTTGTGCCAGTCCATGTTAAAATAAAGGAATATCCAATGAAAGCAGGAAAGAGGGTGATGATATGAGGATACAGGAATCTGCAGAAAATTATCTGGAAACGATCCTGATGCTTAAGAAGCGCAATGGCTATGTGCGCTCCATAGACATTGCCGAAGAACTGGACTTTTCCAAACCAAGCGTCAGCGTGGCAATGAAAAATCTCCGGGAAAACGGGTACATCGGGATAGACGAAAACGGTCACATCACTTTGCAGGAAAAGGGGCTTGAAATCGCAGAAAAGATATACGAACGCCATACCTTGCTTTCGGAGTGGCTGATTGCCCTTGGGGTGACTCCTAAGACCGCATTGGAGGATGCCTGCCGGGTCGAGCACGTAATAAGCGCGGAAAGCTTTGCAGCCATTAAAGCTCACGTGAATGGTGAAGGAGAAGCATAAAAAAGAAAGCAAAAAGAGCAGTCAGTCCAAAACAGGCCGGCTGCTCTTTCTATGATTGGAGAATCGTTACATCCATTCCTTATATCGGTGTATATATACTTTTTTCATCATCTGAACGGCTGCAAGATAACCGATCAGAATCAAAGCAAGCCATGGAATGAATTGTACCGGCAGACGGTACATATCCAAACCAACGGAAAGATCTGTAAATCCAATGACCAGTGCAAGGACCGCAACTATAAATGTTGAGAAGAACAGGGGCATGGAAGGCATGCTTTGCACAAAGGGCAGCTTCTCAGTACGGATCAAATGGATGACCAGTACCTGTGATATGGTTCCGAATACGAACCAGCCGCAATGAAACAAGGGGGAAAGCTCCACTTTATTGGCGCCAAGAGCCCACCACATAACAGCATAACACAAAATATCAAAAATTGAGCTAAGAGGGCCAAAAAAAGTCATAAAGGATTTAATAGACTTTGTTTCCCATTTATGGGGCTTTTTTAAATATTCCTTATCCACATCATCAAAGGGTATGCCCATCTGGGAAAAATCGCACAGCAGATTCTGGGTCAATATCTGCACCGGCAGCATGGGCAGAAACGGCAGGAGCAGGCTGGCAATGATGACGGAAATCATGTTTCCGAAATTGCCGCTTGCCGCCATCTTAATATATTTGATGATATTTCCAAACGTGCGGCGCCCCTCTATGACGCCTTCCTCCAAAACCATCAAATCCTTTTCCAGAAGAATGATATCGGCGGTTTCCTTGGCAATATCCACGGCACTGTCAATGGAAATCCCCACATCGGCCTGGTGCAGAGGCGGCGCATCATTAATGCCGTCCCCCATATACCCCACCGTATGGCCTGCACTCTGGAATGCTTTTACTACCCGTTCCTTCTGGGATGGAGATAATTTTGCAAACAAATTACATATTCCTGCTGCATGTAAAAGCTCTTTGTCATCCATCTGCTCCACATCCCGGCCTGTCATCATGGCGGAAGCATCTACGCCCACTTTGCTGCATACTTTTGCTGCCACACCCTCGCTGTCTCCGGTGAGGACGACCGTTCTCACCCCATGATCTTTAAGAGCAGCAATGGCGGTGCCTGCGCTCTCCTTTGGGGGGTCAAGAAAGCCGATAAAGCCGATTAAAACCATATCCCGCTCATCATCCACGCTGAATACCCCTATGCCGGGAACCTCGTTCTTCTGGGCAACGGCAATGATCCGCAGACCGTCGTTATTATACTTTTCATAGGTCGCCATGGCGATATGCCGGGTTTCCTCATCCATTGGCAGAACGCTCCCGTTCATCTCCACAAAGGAGGAGATCTCCAGTATTTCTTCCACTGCTCCCTTTGTAATCAGCTGGAGTTTTCCCTTTTGGTCAGTCAAAACCACGCTCATCCGGCGCCGCGTAAAATCAAAAGGAATTTCATCAATGCGGCTGTAAGAACTTAAAACAGGCTTCAGTCCGTTCTGTTCGGCACGGTTTATGATCGCCAGATCAATAAGGTTCTTAAGGCCGGTTTGAAAATAGCTGTTTAAATAAACATGGCGCAGGATCCTGGTATCCTCATCCCCTTTTAGATTCATGTATCTTTCCAGAACCACCTTATCTTCTGTCAGGGTGCCTGTCTTATCGGTGCAGAGCACATCCATCTCCCCAAAGGTCTGTATCGCTCCAAGAGTGCGGACAATTACTTTATGCCTGGACATGGAAACCGCTCCCTTTGCCAGGGTGGAGGTCATAATCATGGGCAGCATTTCCGGCGTAAGTCCTACTGCAATACTGATGGCAAAAAGCAGGGCTCCTGCCCAGTCTCCTTTTGCAATGCCGTTAATGAAAAATACCACCGGAATCATGACAAGCATTCTTCGTACCAGAAGCCCGCTGACAGACTCCACCCCCCGTTCAAAGCTGGTCTTAGCTCTGTCACCTGACAGAGATTGAGCCATGGAACCGAAATACGTGTTATTACCGGTCTCCAGAACCACTGCTGTGGCGCTTCCACTTACCACATTAGATCCCATAAAGCCGATATTTTTCAAATCCGTCAAAGCATCTCCCGGATTATTGTCCCCGTCAGCGAATTTCTCCACAGGAGCAGACTCACCGGTGAGGGCCGCCTGAGCCAAAAAGGTGTCTTTGGTGGTCAGGAAGCGCACATCTGCCGGAAGCATGTGACCGGCCGAAAGCTTTACTATATCTCCCGGAACCACTTCATCCATGGGGATTTCAGTAAGTTTTCCGTCTCTCCACACATCTGCTCTGTTGGATATCATCTCTGAAAGCTTCTCCGCAGCGGCATTAGAACGCTGGTTCTGGACAAAGGCAATCAGACTTGAGACAATCACCAGAAAAATGATGATGGAAACAGTCAGATAATCAGGCCTTGAGGAAGCAATGACATCTGTAAAATAATTAACAGCCGCAATAACAAGTAAAATCACGTTAAAGGGATTAATAACTGCCTCTCTGAGCCTATGGAGCGTTGTATCTTTATTTCCTGCCGTGATTACATTTGCTCCGAATTCATCCTGCCTTTCTAAGGCCTCCTTATTAGTAAGGCCAGTCTTAGAGACAGAAAGGGATGACAGGAGATTTTCTTTCTCAAGAAACGCAAAGGCTCTGAGCTTTTTTTCCGTGTCGTTTCTGTTTTTCTGAATCTGTGTGCTGATTGTTTTCTTTCTCATGAATTTCATTGGAATCATCCTTTCTTTATTATGATTCCCCAATGAATATAAAATAGCAAAAAAAAGCAGTCCCAATATTTATCTGGTAATATTTGGATTATTTACCGTTATTAGAAACGTCATATAATAAATATATGATATGCAAAGGAGTATTGTACAATGCCGCGAAGAGGAGAAAATATATACAAACGCAAGGACGGCCGCTGGGAAGGCAGGAGTTTAAAATCGGATGGAACGTATCGGTATTTCTACTCC
This sequence comes from Hungatella sp. UBA3048, assembly GCA_002367105.1. GTDB lineage: Bacteria > Bacillota > Clostridia > Lachnospirales > Lachnospiraceae > Lacrimispora. The sequence continues at coordinate 108,433 of DFCS01000016.1, read as the reverse complement.
CGAACCTACAAAGGCGTAAAAGAAAAGATGAAAAATCACCAGGAAATCCAGGAATCTGTCGGGGAAAAGCCTTCCTGGTATGAAAGCGATGTCTGCTGCTTATTTGAGGCATGGCTGGAGGATGCCGCCCTTCGGGTAAAGCCTTCTACTTATGAAAGCTATTACCGATGCATGAATAAATATGTGATTCCTTTTTTTAAAGAGGAAAAGAGTCGGAAAATTACAGAAGATTCTGTTCTTTGCTTTGTAAAGACGATAAGAGAAAATACCAGTCTGGCAGATTCATCGAAAAAGAAAAATCTTACTATATTTAAAATAGCTTTAAAAGAAATCTTAAAGGGGGAGCCAGAGGGCTTTTCCATCATTGAACAGGTAAAAGTCCCAAAACCGGAAGATAAGGAGGTTAAAGTCTTTTCCTTAAAAGAGCAGAGGCTCATAGAAAATGCGGCACTGAATTCCAAAGACAAACGTGCGGCAGGGATCATCCTTTCATTTTATACAGGCATCCGCCTTGGAGAATTGTGTTCCCTTAAATGGGGTGATGTTGATATGGAGGCCGGCACCCTGTCCATTGCACGGACCGTATCCAGAATCAAACGTTTTGAAGAGGGAGAAAACAAAACAGCCCTGCAGGTAGGCGCTCCAAAAAGCCGTAAATCTTCAAGAAAAATTCCCCTGCCGGATTTTCTGCTAAAAATGACAGAGGAACAGGGATTTTCTTATGTGAGCCCGGACCATTATATCTTTTCTGAAGGAGATACTCCCTTAGATCCCCGCTGCTTTCAAAAGCTTTATAAGAAACTATTAAAAGAAGCTCATGTGCAGGACCGAAAATTTCATGCCATACGTCATACCTTTGCCACAAGGGCCCTTGAGCTGGGGGTGGATGTGAAAACCATCAGCGAACTATTGGGCCATTCCAGCGTGTCCATTACCCTTAATGTGTATTCCCATTCCCTTATGGAACAAAAAAAGGCGGCCATTGAAAAGTTTAACCATATGTATCTTTTAAATATGGAAACCGCCGCCCTGCCTGATCCTGCCCCAACTATAATAAACATTACATAATCATTTACTTTTTACAGCCAGGCTGCTCCCCGGAGATCCTGGCCATCACTAAAGAATAAAGCTTTTCCATGGTTCTCCTGTTCCGCACCGTTTCCGGTCTTATTTTCTATAAAATAAGATTGGCCTGATTCCGTCCTTCTGACTTTGACTTATAAAGGGCCTCATCTGCCCGCATTAATGCACCGTGAAAATCTTCATCTCCTTCTTTAAAGAAAGAAAAGCCGATGGATACGGTGATCCCGATCTCCTCATGGTGATCCAGTATTTTCAAAGAAGATACGGAAGTCAAAAATTTGCTTCCAAATTCCAGTACATGCTTCTCTTCCATACCATAAAGAATGATGATAAATTCATCTCCGCCCCAACGGATGATCTTGTCCGTGCTTCTTAAGGTGCTCTTCATTACATTAACAAATTCCGCCAAAGCCATATCCCCTGTGGAATGGCCATATCTATCATTGATCCCTTTAAAATGATCAACATCGCACATCATAATTCCAGGGCTTAAGCCTGTCCGTTTAAATTCCTTAAAAGCATTGGTCAAATCATTGGTCCCGCTTCTCCTGCTTCCCGCCTTTGTAAGGGCATCCTGGTTAAGCTCAGATTCCATAGCCTTTTTCGCATGGCGGTAATATATCTTTTCCAATAAGGAAACAGAAAACAGGCTGACGATTAATATAACAATGAGCAGTAAAACCAAAAGAAGGGTAATCCTGGATACCAGCACTTTGCTTTCCTGATTCGTCTGGTCAACATAAGGCTGAAGGTCATCAAGATACACTCCCATTGCGACCACCCAGTTGTAATCTTTATATAGCTTGGCATATGACAGCTTCCTGGATACCTTATCACTGCCTTGTTCCTTGAAATAATAAGAAGAAAACAGTTCTCCATCCTTATTAATTCCCTGAAGCTCAGTCAAATATGGATGATTTCCTGCGATATCAGTCATATCCGTTGAAAGATAGATACCTTCTGTTTCCGGCATATTGGGATGGATCCTTCGGATGGCATAATTTTTACCTCCCTGATAATTCTGTATTTCATTCACCCAGATGTAGGAATTTCTGTCAAATTTAGAATTCCGGATCACACTGGCAATGTCCGCCTTAACAAGATTATCCACGTAGTTCTTGGTGATCCCAAAGAGGAAAGAATAATCTCCGTGAACGAAAACCCGGTAAGAGGATAAACCGGAGGTATTGGCCTTAAGAGTATCCTTCCAGGTGGTTCCTGCCAGATTTCCCGGGTCATAAGTTACTTTATTTGCCGCATTATCCCATACGATCACGGTCAAAAAATTATAATCCGGATTATCCCGGAAAAACCCGATAAAGAAATCATTGTATTCAGAGTCCGGAAGATCCTTTTTCATATTAATGATATCAGATGTTCTGGATATAAAGGATTCTATGTGTGACGATTTAGCCGCCCGCCTTAATTCAATTTCGGAAATCAGGTTATTGACCGTATCCTTTAGAAAATCTTTCTTAATGTTATAGATTGCTTCTTCTGACTTTTCAATATAAATATCGCCGACCTTGGCAATGGAAAATAAATAAAAGCATACCATGACAGCGCAGATAATGCTGATAATTGTGGATAGAAATATTGTGTATTTACGCCTGATAACGCATTCCTCCTTTTTTTGGAATGTATACTTTTGCATATCATGTAAGCACTTTTCATTTACTCGTCCACATATTCCAGAAAAATTCTGTTATTAAATCCGCCCCTGTCTTTCGCCTTTTTTTCCCGCTCTGCCTCCAGTTCCGCCTTTGTATATCCTCTGGCACTGCAAAGAGAGTATAACACTTCCAGCACATCTGCCATCTCTTCCAGGCTCTTATCCTCTAAATATTCCTTTACCTCTTCATTAAGCTTTTCTTCCAGCTTCATCATATATTCTTCATCAGACAGAATACGGCATGCCGCTCTTTTACCTTTTGCTTCTATTACTTCAGGTATCCTGTCCCTGACTAACTTATCGTACCTTTTAATGGAAAATCCCTTCTTTCCAGTTAATCAATTAACGGTCCAATGCTTTTCGAAAGATACACTTAAAAAACAGTATATCACATTCATGAAAAAATGTCGCTTGTTCCTGGCAATAATCATTGCTAAAATTCATGAACTTTTCTTAACGGCCCCAGGATCCGCGCCGTGAACAAAGATTATAACTTCTTACCACATCTATAGTAATATTTTATAGCATCAGCATATAATATTAATTAATTCACATGCTATTTAGGGGGATTTATATGAGTAATACCACCGCAGGAAGGAGAGGCACCATCAGCCAGGACGGGAGCATCCTGCGCATTGAAAATGCACTGGTAGAAGATGTTTTTACTTCCAACAGCAGAACTGGTTATGTCCTGGTTTCTTACGCCGCTCCCGGCCGGAATGAAATGATCAATATTGAACTCCTGCAATTGAATGTCGAATGGGACACAATCTTAGTCAATCAATTTGGCGACTCTATCAGCCTGTGCACTGTCAGGAAGGGGATGTGGATAAATGCCGAGTTCTCCGCTGCCATGACAAGGAGCATTCCCCCTCAAACAAAGGCTTTCCGGATCGTTGCATTTGTGCAAACGCCTGCGTACCGCGTAACGACGGATCGGATCGTTTCCGTGGATGTTGTAAATGGCTTTCTCGATACCGGCAATCCCGATGATGAGATGGACCAGATAAGATTTATTGTTTCCCGCGCTACAGAAATACTGGATCGGAATAATAATCCTATTCGATTCGGCTCCCTTCGGCCCGGACAGTTGGTAAGGGTCGAGCATGCCAACTTCCAGACCGCCAGCATTCCTCCGCAGTCCACAGCTTATCGCATTCAACTGGTTTAACCTTGCTGAGATAGAAAAAACCGCTTATTATCTTCACAGGTATAATAAGCGGTTTTTAATTTCAATCAGAAAATAATAATCAAATATCTCCTTCGCGCCTGGAAAAGGGTCCTCCTGGTTCACCACAGACTGGACCGTGCCTTCCTGTCAAGTACGTTACCAAGCCCGTCTCCGGCTCATTCTTTATAATCGCCTCTTTTTTCTACCACATTATAACCAATGGAGGCAACACGGTTTCTCAGACAGACATTACATTCTGCCGCTTCCTCTCCGGTACAGATCTTGTTGTCATATAATTCGTATTTCTTCCGGACGCCAATAGGAGACAAATTTGGCATCAGAACATTGGCTCCTGACAGGATTCCTTTTTCCCTTCCCTTGGGGTCAAGGGTTCCTAATGCTGTGGTGGAAGGCAGCAGTGCATTCGGCAGCATCAGCCTTAAAATCCCTATGAGAAACAGGGTGAGGTCAACACTTCCTGCCGGGAAATCGGCAAATGGCGTATCCTTATGAGGAATAAAAGGTCCAATGCCCACCATCTGGGGAGACAATTCTCTGATAAACTCCAAATCTTCAGCCAGACACTTTGCGGTCTGGTAGGGAGAACCTACCATGAATCCAGTGCCCACCTGATAGCCGATCTTTTTTAAATTCCTTAAGCATTCCTTCCGGTTTTCTAAGGACAGGGAGTCCGGATGAAGACGGGAATAATGTTCCTCATCAGCTGTTTCATGGCGGAGGAGATAGCGGTTTGCCCCAGCTTCATAATATTTCAAATACTGGTCATAGGTTTTTTCCCCTATGGAAAGGGTGATGGCACAATCCGGATATTCCTCCCGGATGGTTTTAACAATATCCACCATGACCTCATCTGTAAATACAGGGTCTTCCCCACCCTGAAGCACAAAGGTCCGAAAGCCGAGTCCATACCCGGACTCACAGCAGGAAAGAATCTCTTCCTTGCTTAACCGGTACCGGCTGGCATTTTTATTGCCTCTTCTTATGCCGCAGTAATAGCAGTCATTTTTGCAGTAATTCGTAAATTCAATCAGTCCCCTGATATAAACTTCCTTCTCATAATGATCCTGGCTGTAGGTCCTTGCCAGGGAAAATAAATATTCACTGTCTTCTTTATCATAATTTTCCAGCAGGTAGATGAACTCGTCCTTATCCAGGTTATGAGTTTCATACAGCTTATCAATCAAATGCTTCATTTTCTTTCTCCTTGCTCTGTAGTGTCCGCTGCTGCCTGGTTTTTCCCTTTTATTCCCCTAAAGTTTCCACAAGCTGTACTCTCATGCCATTAGGATCTTTTATAAAGGCAAACCTCACGTGGGGATTTGGTTGTACCGGCTCTCCCACAACAACCACGCCTTTTTCTTTTGCCAGAGTAAGGGTCTGATCAAGGGATTCCACTTCAAACCCCCAGCTGATATCATCTCCTACATGAATTTCCCTGTCTCCGCCGCATATCAATTCGATTTGTGTTTCCCCATCGCCTAAAAATGCAATTTCAGTACAAGGACCAGCTGGAAATCTTCTGGTCACCTTCAAACCGATGATCTCTTCATAAAATTTGATTGATTCTTCTAAATTCCTGACGTTTAAAGTGCTCCAGCAAAACTTCATAATAATTCCTCCTGTTTTAATTTTTTTTCGTATTTTATATGAGCCTGTGCAAAAAGGATATCTGTGCTTAATCATACCAGAATGACATGTTTATTCTATCATTTTCTATATAATAGTTAAAGACAATTATTAAAACAATTTTTTCCTTCGATTCAAATCTTCATGTAAGTAGCCAAAAGTATGATTTTATCAAAAAAAGTCCCGATTACATAAGATTTGTAATACTTTGATCTATTTGTTGCTGTACTGCTGGATCCATGGAATCCCTCACTGCTGCCTGGCTGATAAAGTCGGCTATTGTTAAAATCTTAACGTCTCTGTCAGCAACCTTTTCCTCGATAAGCATGCTGTTAGAAATATTTTTCAGCAGCTCTACCACCAAGGAAATTCCTTTTACTTTTACAGGAACAGCCGTAATCATAAAAGCATTGTTATTTTTATATTCCACTTTAAAGAAAGTATCATCCTCATTAAAGGCTCTCATAGAAATACAGTTATCACATAAACGACCTGTTTCCCAGTAATCATGACAAATGGTATCTGACGTTAAACATTCATTCCCTCTGACTTCAATCACCCTCTTTTTCAAAGGGTCTACAATCCGCATCACATCATATGTCTTTTCAAAAATTTTTATATTATCTAATAAAGTTTCGTATTCCTTCATATCTGAAACCTCCTGGCTCTTTCTATTGTATTTAAATATTGCCTCTGCTCCAGCTTCAGAAATCGAACAGACACGGATGGCATTGCGAACCCTTTTTGCTTCATACAGGGCGTAGTCGGCATGAATAAAAAGCCTTACCGAATCAACCTGGCCTGATATTGCCGCAAGCCCGAAGCTGGCCGTCAGCTTCAGATTGGGATAATCCTCAAAAATCAGACGATTCACTCTGGCCTTGATCTCCCTGCAGATGGATTCCGCTTCTTCCATACTTTTATCATGGAACAAAAGGCAGAACTCATCGCCGCCGTAACGAAAGGCAGTCATATCTTCATGAAATTCTTTTAAGATTTTAGCAAATTCTATCAGGCAGCGGTCTCCCACGTGATGACCCCATGTATCATTTATATTTTTAAATTTATCAACATCTACAATAGCAAGAATATAGCTCTGATCAGATGCCGTATCTTCCACATATTTCATTCTGTCCCGGAATGCCTTCCGGTTGTATATTCCGGTCATTTCATCCATATCAACACTCTGCTGTAAAAGCTGCCGTTCGATCTCCTTTTGTATGGCAGTACTGTTTTTTCTGCGTTCAAACCGGATCACAGCCATACAGGCAATGGAAAAACCAGTCAATACGAAAAGGGAAATCAAAAAATCCCCCAATCGGTGAGTATTTTCAAAAATACTGATCTTGTCTGTATCCCATTTCAAGAAAAACTCGGAAATCATAATGGAAGCAATGCTCATCAGAGCCGCAGCCCAGGTTACTCGATAGTCCGCATAGATTGCAGTCAGCATGATGGCAATTGCAAAAATATAGTAAGTTGCTGCGAATGTGTTGTGCACCGTAAAAAGAACAAAACCGATTCCCACAAAGATAAGTGAAACAGCATAAATTTTAAGTTTCCGGGAAATATGTTTTGATTTCATAATCAGTGTTTCGATTGCAATACAAATGAAATTTACTCCACTGGGAATAATCAAAAATTTCATGAAATATCTGTTTACCGATGTTGACAGCATATCAGAATTGACCACAATCACACCCATTGCAATCTCAACCAACAAAGAAAAAACAACCAGGACAACGGAGGTTTTATAATGAAGCTTAAGCCAGCTTTCATCGATTTTTGTATACTCTTCCTGTACTGCCCTGATGTACATGTCATCTAAGTTATCTTTATCTGTATGAAATCCAAAACATTCAAATCCCACGTTCCCACCTCCAGGTATCATGTATTCCTATCTTTATATTTTATAGGATAAACTCATTTTTTCATACTGTATTCTGTAGTATTTTGCATTTTTCTGCAAAATCCGAAAAAATCATCAAAGCAGTTCCCGACTTTAACCTCCCCTGTATGATTCTCTGCAGCCGCCGCCTCGGCATAGGAAAGGAAAAGGGGCCTTCCGGCCCCTTTAATACCTGTTTTATTCAGGTTTACGTGTTCAGTTTGTATCTGCCTGCCTGTTCTTTCAAAAATTCCGCCTGGCTTTACAGCTCCTCGCTTGCTGCTGCACTTTCTTCAGAGGCCCCGGAGTTTACCTTAAGTCCATTTCGAAACCACTTTTCAATACTTTTTGCATCACCAGGCTTTGCAAAATAATATCCCTGGATATAATCGCAGCCCATCTTCTTAAGAATCTCTCTTTGTTCTGCTGATTCCACTCCTTCACATACCACCTTTAAGTTCAGAATGTGGGCCAGCTCTGTAATGCTTTTTATTACCTGATGCTCTGTCTCGCTTTCAAGAGCTCTTCTTAAAAATGACTTGTCAATTTTTAATATATCAATTGGGAGAACCGTTAAATAATTGAGGGAGGAATACCCTGTACCAAAGTCATCCAGCGCAATGCTGACCCCAAGGGATCGTAATTTTTTAAGGATTTCGATATTGTCCTGGGAAAGTTCCAAGAGGACACTTTCCGTAATTTCCAGCTCCAGCTGGTTTACCGGAAACTGTGTTTCCTTTAGAATCTCCACAACCTGATCATAGAAATTCTCATGGCGCAGCTGATGTACGGAGATATTTACGGACAGTCTTCCGATTTTACTGCCGCTGTCAATCCAGGCTTTTCCCTGTTTACAGGCATTTTTTAATATCCAGCTGCCAAGGGGGATAATCAATCCCGTATATTCTGCAATCTCTATGAACTCAAAGGGCAGGATCATACCCAGTTCTTCCGAATAAAGCCTTGCCAGAGCCTCCACCCCTCTTATTTCATCCTTTGATAAATCCTGCTGCAGCTGATAATAAATGAGAAGATTATCTTTTGCAAGGGCTTCCCTGATACATGCCTCCACATTGGATCTTCTGATAATTTCATCATGCATCAGTGCATCGTAGATGCAGTACTGGTTTTTTCCGCTTTCCTTGGCCTTGTTAAGAGCCGTATCAGCGTTCCGAAGCACATTATTTGCTGTCTGGCCGGATTCAAGACCATGGACAACACCTATGCTGACAGATAAATAGACAGACTTTTCCATCAGCGCAAAGGGCGAGTCAAAGATGCTAAGAATGTTCTGGCAGATTTTTTCCACCTCTTTGACGTCCTGATGATTCCTGATAAGAATTAAAAACTCATCCCCGCCGAACCTTGCTACCATATTTTCCTGCCCCAGGATCACTGCCAGCCGGTTACCTACCTGCTTAAGCAGCTGGTCGCAGAAATCAAGTCCAAGTAAATCATTGTGGATCTTGAAATTATCCAGATCAATCATAAGGATGGAATATCTGCATAGCCCCTCTCCAATGCATCTTAACGTATCCTCAAGGGTACCCATAAACTGCACCTTATTAGGCAATCCCGTCAGCATATCATAAAATGCCATGTATTCCATCTTCGATTCTCTATGCTTCCGTTCTTCAATATTGGACACTGCACCTGCAAGCTTGCCAGGAAGGCCTTCACCATCAAAATATACCTTTCCCTTGTTTAAGACCCAGGTATAACTGCCATCCTTATTTTTAATGCGGTACTCCCGGTGAAACACCCGGGATTCTCCCTTTAAGCAAGAGTCAAATTCAGCCAGCACTGCCTGATAATCCTCCTGATGGATGGTTTCTTCCTGTAATATCCCCCGGAGTCCATGTCCCTTCGGGGCATTTCCGGTAATATCAATCCATTTATCAGAAGTAATAATCTCATCGGTCATGAGATTCCATTCCCAGAGCGCATCATTCGCACTGTCAAGAGCCAGGGTGTAGCTTTCCTTCAGCCTTTCCAGTTCCTTGTGAAGATTGGCAAGATGCTGGATGTTTTCATCCTTTTTAAATAGCCCCATCTGCACATAGATGAGTACCCCCATGAGGAACAGCACCAGCACCGAGATAAACCCTATGACTGCTCCGTTGGTATTGATACTGTTTCCTTCCTTTGACAGTTTCATTGTCCAGTAAGTATCCATGACCGGGATCTGGACTATGTAGGAATTTCTGTCCATCCAGGGGGAATCCCCCCAGATGAGTCTCCCTTTATTATTATAGATACTGATGTGGTAGGAATTTGGTACCGCCTCTTTGATCACCCTGTCCATATAGGTATTAAAGTTAAAAACCACAACAAAAAATCCGTTAAACTGATCGTCCTTATAAAGAGGATACCGTATGACAAGCCCCAGCAAATTCTGGGTCCCTTTCAGGATAAAGGGGTCATTGACCGTTATTATCCTGTTTTTAATGGATTTTTCAAGGGATTCCTCCACCTCCGGTCGTTCAAGCAAGGAGGCGCCCATGGTATAATCATAAGCATCAGGATATACCATATCTGTGATCGTATCCTTATCTTTATGCTGGATATAGAGGATGTCCGGGTTTTTCTCCATATATTTGGATGACAAGATATCAAATTTATGCTTATCGATTTCATCATCAATGTCATAATTATAAGCAAGGGAGGTTAATACGCCTTCTGTTATAGCAATATGCTGCTGAACAGAATAGGATACAGATTGTCCAATGCTTGAAAGAACATAATTGTCTTCTGACTTCTGGGAACGCAAAAGAACGAAAACAATCGTCATGAAAATGATAAGCATAATGACCGTCTGTACGGCTATATATCTGGAATACTTTTTTCTCATTACTGCCACCTCGGTACTGGCTTGTTTCTCCATAACCAGTTATTTCATTGATTGTCTTTAATTAGTTGTATACTTTTGAATTGTTGAAATGCAATTTACCATTGGAGAATCAAACACATCTCCCAGACAGGTGTACCAGTATTCACAGGCACCTTTAGAACGTTTTCCTTTAGATATTCTCTGACAGCCGCCGTATTTCCAAACGGACGGAGCCTTCACAATGGTCAAACCAGCTTATTTTCAGTAATAATATTCTGTCTTAATATCTTAATTTCCTATAATTTACCACAAAAACCGACATATTTCAACATAGAGTAACACGTCATGCATAAAAATGCATATTTATGTTATTTCTGTAACACCCTGTCATTTCCAATTTCAATACAAAAAAAGGCCGCGTTTACTGGTCATAATTACCTCCAATAAACGCAGCCCTTATCTATAATGGTCCGGTCGTTTCATACTGGGATCACATCCCAAAGATAGCTTTCCTCCCTTTATAATGATCAGGCTTTCAGGAATTAATGAGACTGCGCTGGAAATGTAGTCGGATTTAACCAATAGGAAGTCCGCACCCTATACAAGTTTATCAATACGCTGTGTTTTAAATGCTAAGTCTGTAAGGTTTTCAAATATCCCTCCATGATAGCAATAATAGCGGTCTGCATCCAGAGATATCAGTTTATGAAGGGAAGCTTTTGCCGCCTCCATATCCAGGGTAAACTGCGGATTTGCGATGACCAGTTGATTGCCCTCAATAACTGCGGCATCTCCTGTGATAACGGAACTGCTTTCCTTAAGATATAAGGAAATATGTCCCGGCATATGCCCCGGAGTCTCTATAATCTCACAGCCACCTGCCCAGTCAAAATGTTCCCCATCCTTAACCTCTATGTCAACGGAAACAGGTTTGACTCTTCTTAAGGATTCACAGAATTGAATACCAAAAGGCCTTTGCTCTTCCGGCATTACATTCAACATTTCTTCCGCCTGTAACAAGCGCAGAGATTTTTTCTCACCGGAGATATACCTGCTTTCCGTGCGGCCTGCCACGACCTTAATCTCAGGATATTTTTCCTTTAATTCAAATAAAGCTCCCATATGGTCGTCGTCATGGTGAGTGATCAATACCTTAGTTAAGGAACCCGGATTAATTCCCTTTGATTTCATCTCATCCTCTAATAAAGGCAGGAAACCTGGATATCCGCAGTCCACAAGAACAACATCATTGGCGCTTAATAATAAAACCGGATGGAGGGTCCGGGTTTCATTCTGATGTTGAAAATTTATATCTAACATAATTATTTGATTCATTTTACTTTACCTCACAAAATATACCAGCAGATATGCTCAATGCCAATTTATGCCTCCACCGATTAAGCTGATTATACAATTTTCTTATCTGCAATAGTCATAAATTCACACCTTAAAGCAGCCCCGAAATCCCCTGCTGCCATAAAAGCAGGGCGCACTGTTATGATATAGGAAAACATGACCGTAGCGGAAATCTGCAAATACTGCACCTCCAAGTTTTCTGATCTCGTATGCCGTCTTCACCCAGCTAGATGTCTTTCTATCGAAATCCCCCCATTTCTGAAGTTCCCGGTATTGATCCTCCGTTAAAAGTTCAATGCCCATGGCAGCCGCCATACCAACGGCATTGCCTTCCGGATACACACCTTTTCTTTCCCTCTCCTCCTGGCCTTCTTGATCATAACAAATATTTCTGCGGCCACTTGGACTTTCTGCAGAACAGTCATAAAAAACATATTCATCCCTTGTTTCATCCAATACAACAACATCCGGTTCTCCCCCGGTACTTTCCATTTCAAGAAGTGACCGGAGTTTATCCGAGTTTTCTTCCAGCCTTTCCTGCACCTGATCCCACTCAAGAGCTTTATGGCGGTTCATATTTTCTAAAAACCGTTTCTTCAATATGCTTAACAGTTCTTCATTTGACATGGCTTTTTTCCTCCTTTACGATTTCCTTTCGTCCAATAACGGACTTGCTTCTCCGTTACAGAATAAGTTGAGTCTATGCAGTGCCCTTGTACAGGCAATATATAATAGTTTTTTATCATCCTGGCTGTGGTAAGTTTCAGCATCAGCATCACATATTAAAACTGCATCAAACTCAAGCCCTTTGGACATATAGACCGGTATCACGAAAACGCCTTGTAAATCTGTTGTGCTTTCACTCTTAATTAATTGGACATCAGCTTTGTCCTTTAAGCACTCAAAGAGGAAACGGGCACTTTTTTCAGTTTTACAGATTAATCCGATTGACTGATACCCCATATCCAGGCAGGAATTCACTTCTGATACAATCAAGTCATGATATGATGCTTCATCCTTCGCCGCATATAACCGGGGTTCATCTCCTTTTCGGTTGAAACTCTTTATTTCTGTACATTGCTCAAGGAATTTTAAGCCATAATTTAAAATTTCATTTGTGCACCGAAAGCTTTTGTCCATAGTAACAAGGGAAGATTTTTTCTTGTTGAAGATTTTTCTGATCAACTGGTACAGGGATAAGTCTTCCCTCTTTTCCAGTGTCTGGTTGATATCCCCCAGGATTGTTAATTTCGATTTTGAAAACAGCAGGTGAAAGATTTCAAAATGGAGAGGATAGTAATCCTGTGCTTCATCAATTACTACTTGCTTAATGGTCTTATATTTATTGATCCCGTATATTTTTATATTCAAATAAGTGAGAACCGTTGCGTCATCATAGTATAGCATATTGGTATCTAAATTTTCCTGGGTGAACATTAAAATGTGGTCCATGCAGCCGGGAAGCTCTATCCCTTCTGCCAGACTGTAAAAATATTCTTTGTCATGGAACAGCTTTTGATAAACCCTCTTAATATCAAGTTCCATGAATTTTAACATCTCTTCTTTCAAAAGAATTTTCTCTGATTGTTTTAAGCGGTATTTCTTTGACTCGCTGATCATTTCCAAAATATATTCCCCTATCAGCTTTAATCTCATACCCAGAGGAGTTTCGTTAATTCCGGATAATACTTTCTCTTTTATCATCTCTCCGCTTATGATACACTCACCGTCATAGCAGATATCCTCAAAGTTCATCCATTTGTAGGGCAGATCGTCAATGAACCGATCCAATATCTCCAAAAACTGGCGGGATGTTTTAAATTCAATGCTGCTTTTTATAATATCCCTGTATTGAGTATTAGAGATCAGGTTTTCCAAAAATTGATTTCTCGATTGTACTTGCTCATTCTTCAGCACAGAAGCAATAATATCTTCAAATACCACCGATACAACATGTTCTTCTCCAAGCTCTGGCAATACATTGGAAATATACTGCTCAAACAATGAGTTCGGTGAAATTATCAATATATTATCAGCGGTCAGCTTTGAGGAAAGGCCCTGGTACATCAGGTAAGCTGCCCTGTGAAGAGCAATGGACGTCTTGCCGCTTCCTGCCACACCCTGTACCATCATTAAGTCATTTTCCATATCCCGGATAACAATATCCTGTTCCCTTTGAATGGTTTCTACAATCGTTTTCATCTTAGGAGAAGTATTCTGGGATAACAGCTTCCTTAAAAATTCATCCACAATCTGTACGTCTGCATCGAAATAATACTCCAGCTCCCCTTTGCTGATTTCATACTGGCGCTTTAAATCAACCTCTCCTGTGATCCTTCCGCCAGGGGCATCATAAAATACCTGCCCCAATACAAACCGGTAAAAGACGCTTGCTATGGGTGATCTCCAGTCATAAATAAAAAATTCATTTGTCTCATCTCTCTTTAGAGAGGTGCGTCCGATGTAGATATTTTCGAAATCATCTTCATCATCAAACTTGAAATCAATCCGGGCAAAATAAGGGGATTGGATCATTTTCTCCAGCAACAGGATTTTGTTTTCTACCGCTTCATAATCGGCGATTTTATCTGTGATCGGATTTGCATACTGGTTTAAGGCAGCAAGGGCTTCAAAACCTTCGCTGCTCCATAGATTGGCTATGGAGTGAGACGTATTCTCACGCAGCTCTTTTTTGGCAGAAATTATGGCCGACTTATTCTCTTCATTGCGCTCTCTTGCTTGATCCAGCTGCTTTTTCGCTAAAGCAATGGTTTGTTCTAACCTGCTCTTTTCAAATTCTAATTCCGTCCGGTTATCTTCCATAACAAATACCACCTCTCTTATAGAATCGGCAGAAAACTCATTTCCTAAACCGTTATTCAAAATAGTCTAGCACAACCCGAATCAGAAAAACAGTCTTGTTGTGGCAGGCTGTATGTGTTATAATAAAGGCGGAAAGAGAAAGGTGACTGCGCAGACGCACAATCACCTTTCTTTTATTTATGCTATTTTTTATAAAATGCAGGCCCAGCCTGAACAGCAAAGCCTGTTGCATGACGCTGCTGTTATAAATCGGCTTTCTTTCCAGTTATGCATAAACCGAAAAATTCAATGCTGACAGCAGTATTCTTAAGCATTGACTGACCAAGCTATGATATACCAAACTGGACCTTCACCCATCCGCATTGCTCGGCCTCTGGACCAAAGGAAAGCTTATCCCAGAAATAATCGATTTCCGCCTGGTCTGCGCAAGGGATCATAAAAGAAAATGCTTCATTAAACGTAAAATCCCCGCCTAGTCCATGATCCATGGCAATCATATGGCTGCTTCCATGGCTTCTTTGTCATACCATAAATGTGGAATTAATTTCTGCATAGTGCTGACCTCCTGAAATTTTTATCTGGCTGACATAATCATCTTGCAATAATGTTCCTCTTTGATTTCTTATCGTATAAAGTTAGTCATAACATGGCCTTCTTCTACAGGGACAGGTGTGTTCTCTTTTCCCGCATCAATGATCTTAAGCAACCAGGCCATTGACCTGGCGTTTTTTCGGATAGTCTGGATTCCTTCCCCGTCCTGAATAACTTCTCCTTTATCCATGCCATACGCTACTGTCCAGTATTGGGATGGCGGTATTACAGTCTGGGCTAAATTAAGATAGTTATTAAGCTGATGTACTACATCCACACCGCCTGCACGTCTTACAACGGAAATGGAAGTTGCAACTTTATATTTGAAGTAACCTGAGCTTGTGAAAAATACCCTATCTAAAAAGGCTTTCATAGTTCCTGCTATTCCTGCATAATAAGTCGGGGATCCAAGGATGAAGCCGTCTGCCTCCCGCAGCTTTTTTGCAGTTTCATTGACAATATCATCTTTAAAAACACAGTGATTTTCTTCGGAGGTCCAACAGTATCCGCAGTGAATGCACCCGTGGATATCCATATGACCAATTTGAATGATCTCAACTTCTATCCCCTGCTGCTCCAACTCATCTGCCATTATCTTAAGTGCCTGATTTGTATTACCGTTTTTACGTGGACTGCCATTAATTGCTATTACCTTCATAAATCCACACTCCTTTCTTTGCTATACGGAAAGTATAGACCCAACACTTATATGTAGGTCAATAGTCTAAATAAAAAATTATTTTTACAATTTACGACAATATCTTATTATATATGACAATCCCGATATTTTTCATAATTATCCTTGACCTGGAGCTAAGTGTAAGCAGTATAATAGATATACAAAACTATTTGAGGTGATGAACGTGAACTACACTATAGCACAAGCCGCAAAAAAAATGAATCTGACAATCTATACATTACGATACTATGACCGCGAAGGGCTGCTCTCTAACGTGAAAAGGGATAAATCAGGCAACCGTATTTTTACAAAGGATGATATGGAAATGCTTTCCCTTATATGCTGCCTTAAGAATACTGGAATGCCTATTAAGAAAATAAAGCAATTTACGGACTGGCAAAATGAAGGCAATCAAACCCTTCATACCCGTAACGGTATGTTAGAAAATCATAAAGAAGATATTTTAAATCAAATCGAAGATCTTAAAAAACATCTTCGTCTGATTGATCGAAAGCTGGATTATTACCATGATGCATGCATGGCCTATGATACGAATTCACCAATTCCAACTTGCTGCGAATATATCGATGATGAATTAGAACTTTAGGCCCCCATAAACATACTTACTTCATGTTAAATCTTGTACTAATATAATATTTCTATTCATATTTTATTAAAAAATGATTAGAATGGGGTTTGGACATTGGTAAACGTTAAGGTTCATTTACAGCCATTAGTAGGTAATATAAATCTACCCACTGTTTTAAAAACAGCCATACTTCCGGGTGATAATACAGAACGATTATTTATTGCAACCCAGGTCGGAGAAATCTTTTACATCGGAGACGGAGCTATAGAAACTTTTTTAGATATTCGACCGAGAGTTTTAGAACTGGGGGGTTCTTCCGGCGGATATGATGAACGCGGACTTCTGGGATTAGCATTTCATCCCGACTTTAATAAGAATGGCCTGTTTTACCTTCATTACTCAGTTGCCGGATCGCAAGGTCCAGGTGCTCAACCATCATCTTTTAAGCCTGATCCATGTGCCCCTGCAACCTTGAACTTAAAGTGGATAAATAGGGAAACGCAATATAATCACATTGATACAGTCGAAGAATGGATCTTTCAATCCAATGTCCAGCCTCAAAAACGCCGTAAATTACTTAGTATAAGACGACCGTATCTAAATCATAATGGAGTTAACAGCTTAAATTTTTCACCTGAAACAGGAAAGCTTGTTTTAACAACCGGAGATGGCGGAGCAGGCTTCGATCCATTTAATTTAAGCCAGGATAATATGGAAGTTGCCGGTAAAATAATTGAAATTGATGTGGCGGTAAATACATTGAATGATGCCCCACCGGTAATTACACGCTTTCAGGAGCTTCCTGTACCCTATCAGGAGGCGCTTACGGTTATTGCAAAAGGAGTCCGCAATATAACGGGCATTTCATTTCAAAGGTTTAACAGTCAATATGTCAAATACGTTGGGAATGTGGGACAGGATCTGGTAGAGTCGATTTTTTCATTCATTGATTATAAACCCATACCGGTCACTAAGCTTATCCCATCTTCGATGATGAATACCGAGCCTGAGCAGGAAGGATTTATTAACTTTGGCTGGCGTGGCTGGGAGGGTGCTCTGCCTACTTCAGTCGTAAGTAACTGCACTGCAAATCCAGCTTTGAATGAAAAAATAATTGCTTATTACGATGAAACAATAACAACATCGGTAAAACGCTTACCTCCTCTTATCAGTTATTTTCACCAAGATCCCCGGCCTGATAAGTTTGGGGCAACTGCGCTTACCGGTGTCAAGCCATACATGGGAAATGAAATCCCGGATTTAGCAGGGAGTGTTGTGTTTACTGATCTTGCAAAGAATGATGGAGCTCCGCCGCCTGTCAGAGGGGCTCTCGCTTATAGCATGGTAAGGGCAGATTGTAAACTCCAGGATTTTAGTGTGATAGATATTGATTATGATTTTGGTTCTAAATCAGCTTATTTTGTTAGCTTGGGAACAAATCTGGATCAAACCAGGCTATATTTAGGGGTCTATGGATCTATGAAAGTAGCAGATCATTACCAAGGTACTGTTTTTGAAATTATTTCATGAATATAAAATTACCGCCAACCACTGAAGGCTGG
Organism: Hungatella sp. UBA3048; assembly: GCA_002367105.1. Classification (GTDB taxonomy): domain Bacteria; phylum Bacillota; class Clostridia; order Lachnospirales; family Lachnospiraceae; genus Lacrimispora. Next base: position 90,542 of record DFCS01000016.1, on the reverse strand, counting down.
CGGTATGAACTTATTTCATCCTCTGCATCTTAACAGGAAGAGCAGCAAGATCAATCGTCACAACATTTTAAAATTAATATACAAGCTGTCGAGGTATTATTATTAAGATCTGGATCTGGTGTTGTTGAACTGACTTGTGCTGTATTAATTATTTTACAAGAACATGTTTGCCGTATGCATCCTTTTATAAGAACGACTCTTGAGGTGCCTGCTGGTATTGTGCCTAAGTTAACACTTCCCGGCCATGGCTGGAAAGCAAACCCATCATCCAGTGAAAACATCGGTTTTTTAAGAATGTTTGCCAGGCTATCTGTTAAAACAACATTCTGAGCATCTGCCGGGCCTGCATTTGAAACCACGATAGTAAACTCTACCAGCTCTCCGCGGCAAGCCTCTTTCTTATTTGCAAATTTCTTCACAGAAACGTCAGCTTCTGTTTCTTCACCTGCTGCAACCGCTACACATAATGATGCTACGTTGTTAAACAGATTAGGATCCGGTGTTGCTGAGATTGCTATAGCCGTATTATTAATACAGCCTGAAGCTGATTCTGCTACTGTACCTCTAATGATAATTGTTCTTGATTCTCCAGCCGGCAATGCCCCTATATTAAGAGAGCCCAGCCACGGATTGAAGGTTGCCCCTCCATCGATTGAAAATACCGGTTCTGTAATGCTTGGTGAAATATTATCATTTACAATCACATTTTCTGCAGTATTTGGTCCTGCATTGGATACCACAAGGGTGAAGGTTATCATTTCTCCTGGAGCAACTGGATTGGGGCGTGCAGTTTTTGTAATTGAAACATCTGCTCGTGCAGGAGTTAATATTGGCGTCTCTGTCGTTGAAGTGTTGTTCTCCGGATTTGGATCCGGTGTAGGAGAGCTGACTGTTGCTGTATTTATAATAATACCTGCTGCCGTTGGGCTTACAGTTCCTCTTATTATGATAATTCTTTCCGCTCCTGCCAGTAATGTTCCTAAATCAAGAAATCCTGGCCATGGATTAAATGTTATGCCTCCGTCGATTGAGTACTCTGGATTAAGAATAGAATTTGGTATACTATCCATCAAAAGAACATCCTCTGCAGCATTTGGACCAAAGTTTTCAACTACAATTGTATAATTAAGCGGCTCTCCCGGTATAGCGATTGCCTGATTGCTTTGTTTTTCTACAGCAATATCTGCTTCAACAGCTGATACTGGAGTTTCTAATGTTGATGTGTTATTCTCTGGATTTGGATCTGGTGTCGTGGAGCTGACGATTGCTGTATTGGAAATCACGCCTGTTGCGTCGGGGCTTACAGTTCCTCTTATTATGATAACTCTTTCTGCTCCTACCGGTAATGTTCCTAAATTAAGAAATCCCGGCCATGGATTAAATGTTACTCCTCCATCGATTGAGTACACTGGATTAAGAATAGAACTTGGTATACTGTCCATTAGAAGAACATTCTCTGCAGCATTCGGACCAAAGTTATTAACTATAATTGTATAGCTAAATGGCTCTCCCGGACTGGCAACTGCCTGATTACTTTGTTTTTCTACAGCAATATCTGCCTCAACAGCTGATACTGGAGTTTCCAACGTTGAAGTGTTATTCTCTGGATTTGGATCTGGTGTCGTGGAGCTGACGACTGCTGTATTGGAAATCACGCCTGTTGCATCAGGGCTTACAGTTCCTCTTATTATGATAATTCTTTCTGCTCCTGCCGGTAAAGTTCCTAAGCTAAGAAATCCTGGCCATGGATTAAATGTTACGCCTCCATCGATTGAGTACATTGGACTAAGAATAGAACTAGGGATACTATCCATTAGAAGAACATTTTCTGATGCACTCGGGCCAAAATTATTAACTGTTATCGTATAGCTAAACGGTTCTCCTGGTACTGCAATTACCTGATTGCTTTGCTTTACTACAGCAATGTCTGCTTCGACCGGTAATTCTTCAACCATAAGAGGAACTGGGTTGGATTCTTCTGAAAAAGCACCTGGTATACCTCCCTCAACAGGTGTATATGAGTAATTGATAGTTGCTGTATTTATAGCAGGATTCGGATTCGGTATACCTTCGACTCTCACCTGAAACGTCACTTCCGTGACAGATCCACCTGGAATATCCGGCAGCGGAAAACCTATATTAGGATCAACTCCTGGCTCAGGAACTCCATTAACCGTTACACTTTCAGGTATGAATAATAAACCATTAGGGATATTATCCTCAAAAAATACATCTGTCAGAGGACTGGTACACGTATTTGTTAATTTAACCGTATAAGTTACAATATCGCCAACATTTGCAGTAAACGTGCTGCCAGACTTAACTGGAGTAAATATTGGTACTAAGATTTCCTGTAAAGCAACATCATCAATTGCATAATCGTTCCCTACAACAGCTTCTCCTTCACTGAAGAATTCCACTGTAATTTGAGTGTTATTCATAGAATTAATGACAGTTCCTATTTGTTTCCACTCTGGTGCATTTGTATTAACTGGAATTTCAACTCCTAATGCTTGCTGAAACAATACATTACCGTTTTGATCCAGGATTCTGACACCCAGCTGTGCTGGCGGAAAGCCTGTTACTTTAAAAAGATTAAGAATCCATGTGCTGAATAAAAAATTAGTATTCGGTGTAACCGGTACTGTAGACCTAAAAAATACGGCTCCTGGATTAAACCCATTTACTACCATCATTCTTCCGGTTTCATTTCCCGTCGTATGGTCGGCGATACGCCACCAAGCCCCGATAACATTGCTCATTGCATCTGTCATAATATTTTGTACCGTATATTCTCCATCAATTGGTGTAAACTTAGTTGGATCCGGTACTACATACGTAAAATCTGGTGTAACATTGGGATATGGTGCGACCGCTGGACCTGTATTCGCTGGTGTCCCTGGCGGAAAGAATCCAAAGGTTCCGTTTTCTGCATCTGTAATAAGATTTGTATTGGATACCGTTGTACATGGGTCTAATATCGTTGCAATCGGCGTATAAATCACTGGACCATTTAGTATATTTTGATTGGTTACATCTGCTCCTGTTACTGTTATAAATATTGTGTTAGGTGTTAAACAATCCAGGTTTGTTGATCCTGTGGGGGGATTTGCAACGAAACTGATAGGGGGTGTTGCCGCTGTAGGAACTGGTCCTGGTGTTGCCAGGGTAAAATCACCTGGTGTAGCTACTCCCCCCGCAGTACCATACGCCTCTACAATTCTATAGCTTCCATTGGGAACATTAATAAATGCATAATTTCCTGCAGCATCCGTAAGAACTACAAGCCTGGCACCTGTTGTTATATTCTGTAATACAACAGGTACATTTGCTATTCCAGAATCACCAGCATCTATAGTAGCACTTCTATTTCTATCAAATATAATTCGACCTGATACTGTTGCCATATCATCACTCCTTTATATGAATTCTGTAATACTATAATATTCTGCCAAGCTTTTATCGGTGACAGCCCCGTCCTCTTTCACTTACTCCCGTTAACTCAAACCTCACGTTTTATCTTCTTTAAATTTTGGTATAAAAAAAGAGAACCTTTTTACAGTTCTCTTAGTTTTTATTTTGATTATATCATTTAATATTACGGATCTCTTTAAATGCTTCTATCTTTAGAATTTACTTGAAAGATAACTGGCTATTGTACTTATATCTTTATTGTTTCCGGAATTATTTATTTCCTGGTTCAGCTCATTGTCATTTGTAAACGATCCATCTGCCTCTTGCAAGTAAACGGTGGCTAATGGTTCTCCAGACGCTCCGTCATAGTTGTCTTCAACAATAATGATTATATCCTTTAATCCATCTTTATTCACATCCTGAAATGAAACTGCTTTAACATCTACGCTATAAGGGAGAACTGCATTGAAATTATAAAGAATATCTCCTTCTTCGTTGGTTAAATAACACTCTACAGGTATATGGTCACCACCGGTTAATTTTCCTGATACGAATTTAACATTGCCCCATGAATTTAAATCTACCATAAAAGTTTGATCTTTGGTAAGTTCAAAACCTTTTACATTTTTAAGATTATACGGAGTAAATTCAAACGTACCTTCCGGAAGGCGCATGATTGTATCTTCGGATTTTTCGGTTATTGTGATCGTGGCCTCAATGGTATTATCAGGTTTCAATAAAAGTTCAACAGTTCCCTTATTTCCCCTCGAATCATTTACAAGCTGGCACTCCGCTGTATCATTTATAATAGTTCCTTCAAGTTCTGCGTTATCCATATTGTATGCCGGGGCATTGCCCACTACACTGATCTCCCCCTGGATTTTCCCATCTCCAATTTTTGATATTAAAATACTTACGCCGCCGTTATCAGGAAAATCAGTATCCGTATCTCTAATCCATGTCTTTTTAAGATATTGATTATAGTCAATGGTTTTACTTGTTGATGCAGCGGTTGTAGCGGCTGTAGTTGTCGTTATAGGTATACTCTCTTCTTTCGATTCTGTCGTTACACTATTTTCTACAGAAGTTTCCAAGGACGGCTTCTCACTTTGCTGCAGTTGATTGGTCGAAGCATTTTTCCCACAGCCTGCAATAAGGAGAGAGGTTGTGATAATTGTAAACAGCATCTTTTTTTTCATTATTACCTCCAATGACTGGTCTGTTAAACTTTGTTTGATAAGCATGAACCTGCGAATATGAAACAATTCCTATTATATCATTATCTCTTCTGGCTTTCTACCTTTATTTGTGAGCGCCCTTTCAGGAGGTTGACGCTGTAGAGGATAACCTCCTCAAACAATGATATTATTTTATTTGATACTTTCTGTTCTTATAAGCAAGATTGTCTATACCTCTTAGTCCTGACAAATACTCTGCTTAAAGTGGAATATATCTTCCGGATCGTATTTGCACTTAATTCGCATAAGTTCCTGATAATTGGTACCATAATATGCGTCGGCCCAGTCTTTGATACAAACATCAGGCCAATTGACGTAGGTTCCATTCACATATTTTAACATGGCTCTTCTGAGACTTTCTGCCCAATGTATGTTTGGCTCTTTTTCATTATCAGATTTCCAGCGTGTTATATACTGCATGATATAGTTTGCATCACGATGGAAATAGGCCGTTCCATCTGGAGGAATCTCACTGACTGCACCTCCCAGACTCTGAAATTGAACCGAGTTGTCTTTATTAGGGGAGGTCTCCATAAAGCAAAGCAGGGTGTTTATTGCCTCATCAGGTAAGCTTTCATACACAAAAGCTCCAGTGTTTTTAAATTTATGAGGCCCCAGCCCCCCATCAAACTTAAGTACTGCTTCAATATAAGGTATTGTCTGAATATCAATCAGAATTGGATTGCCTGCGGCAGTTAATGGTTTTAGTAAGCATCTCAGTTGGTCTTCATTTCCTAAAAATTCACCGGCAGAAGAAATATGGCCATCTTCCTTGGTAAATAGGTCTATGATCGATGTCAGCCGTTCATCAACAAAAGGCGCCCATGCCTGCCATACTTTGATGACCTCTCTGGCATCCGACCAATCCCAGGTAATATTATATACGGAAACATCTGAAATAGGATGAACCTTAAAAATGAATGACGTTACAATCCCAAAATTTCCGCCTCCGCCTCCCCGGGATGCCCAAAAGAGATCTGGATACGTACATCGGTCGGCGCATACTACCTCTCCATTCGCATTGACCATCCGGACAGCTATTAAATTATCACAAAGCAGGCCCATTTCTCTTGCCAGCATGCCAAATCCCCCTCCCAGTGTAATTCCGGCAATGCCAACGCTTGGACATGTTCCCCCCGGAATCGTAACACCTCTGTCCCATAAGCACTCGTAAATTGGCAGAAGGGTAGCTCCGGCTCCGATCGTTGCTTCCATATTCGTTTCATCAAGAATGACTTTATCCATTTCACTTACATCGATGACAATTCCATCATTCAATATTGAAAAAGCTTCATAGCTGTGCCCTCCACTGCGGGCACGTAATGAAATACAATTCTCTCTTGTCCATTTTACCGCATTAACTACATCCTGGGTCTCCTGGCAGAATACAATGGCCAGGGGATACTTTGAGAATCTCGTATTATAATCCCTACGGGCAATCTCATAACATGGATCATCTGGAAAAACAATTCGGCCAGTGAGCTTCGTCATTTTGATCCTTTGCCTCCAATAGCTTTATTATTCATTATATATAACATATGATTATAATTGAATTACATACTTATTTCTTTTATGAAGCTCTCTAAATGCTTATGAGAGATTTTCAAGCTTTCTTCGTTGTCCTTTAAGGCAGCTTTCATAATAAGCTTATTGATTCCTTTCAGTTTATCGATTCTGGCCTCACCGCCAAAATCCTTTATGACAACTGCACTTTTAAGAAGTGCTGCCGGGAAGTTTTTAGACAAGTATTCATTCATTTGTGCCGGAAGGGCACAGCAGAGAAATATTCCCACTCTTTTTCTGCTCAGCACATCTACGTTTTCCATGCAAAATGCCCGCATTTTCTTTGAAATCGTACCGACATAAATAGAACTCCCTAAAATAACCGTATCAAAGTTATCTAAGAGAAGGGTTTTGGGATTGATTTCGTTAATGTTGGCAAGCTCCACAGTGCCAGGCAGTCCAGATTTTAAGAGCGTTGCGCAATCCGCTGTACATCCATATTTACTTGAATAAACGATAATGGTATTCACTGCTTAATTCCTCCCATTAAAATTTCTACAAAATCATCTATATGCTTGTGAAAATCATCAAATAAGTATAATTGGCTCCCAATGGAACTCAATACAAAGCCGAGTAATGCACTTACAATCATCCATGAATTGTTCTCAATGCCTGGTCGAAAGACTTTTTGTGTAATTCCGTCAGAAACTAAATGATCAAGCATATCTATTCCAGGATTGGTTGGCTTTCCATCTGTGCTATCATTTGCAAATACGACATTTAATCCACTATGCATAATCGCTTTTACCATTTCCGGTTCACTGCAAAGCTCCCTAATGAAAACACGCAAAATATCATGGACTTGTTTATCGATTGGCAATGTGGCCTCCTCATTAATTACAGCAACTGCTTCTCCCATAACCTTTCTATAAAGTACATCAGACATATCTGTAATAATCTCAGCTTTGTCTTTATAGTAAAGATAGATGGTAGTCGGTGAATACTCAATCTTGGCAGCTATTTTTCTTATTGATAATTTTTCGTACCCCTCTTGGCCAATAACCTCCATGGCAGCATCCATTATCTTCTTTTTCATTTCTTCTTTTTCAACATCACGCCGTTCCCTAATTCCCATACCGCCCTCACTTAACAGTGTTAATTTAATTTACATTGTAATTATATGCTGAGAATTACATTATGTCAATATTGAATTAAGATTCTACTTCAAAATGGAGTTTTATGCTTTTGGTTATACTTGTTCCACTTCCAGTACATGCCAGTGTCTGAGATTGCTCGCATGCTGCACAATAAAAAAGGACGTGAAAGCTATCACTCTCATGTCCTTTTTCAATTCCATGTTTACCCGCGAAACTCAATGAATTCGCCGTCAGGGCCTTGAAAAACAACTCTTTTCCAGCCTTTTTCCTGAGGTGTTCTGGGCTCGGGGATATGTGGCTCAGTTACAACCGGGATCCCTGCATTCTTAAGCCTTTGGTAATCTGTATCAAAATCATCGCTGATGAGACAGAAATGATACCCCTTATTCTCCTTTTCATTTGTCCAGTGTTCAAATTCTAACACGGTATCGCCTAGCTGAAGGTAAACAACCTTTTCAAGGTTCGGCACCCCGGGAACATCATGTTCGAAATATTTTTTAAATCCAAAGTATTTTTCATAAAAGTCAATGGACTTTTGTCTGTCTTTTACTGAAAGTGCAACATGGTCTATTCGTGTAAACATGAAACAATACCTCCTGCGTTCAAGCTTGATTTTTTTTAATTTGGTTAATCCTTTTTGGATGATTCAATTTTAATCTGAAGCACCACCCAATTGTCAGAACTGGTATTATGAAATCCGTGAGTCTCACCTTTTGGTGAAAAAATTATATCCTTTTCCTTCACAAACATTTCTTCATTGTTTATAGTGATTGTGCCTTCACCAGAAATTACATAAAAGACTTCATCGATATCCGAATGCTTATGATCAGGTGTTGTTTGTCCTGGGGCATATAGCAAAAGTCCTGTATCCAACTGACCTTCTTTGAAAATTGCCTTACGCGCGCTTTTATCAGCTGCAAAAACTTGAATATCTTCAATATTAATTTTTTTCATATTTAACTCCTGTCCTTTTGAACTAGTATTCAGCAATGATTATCCATTTAAATCGAAACCAACAGGCTTCATGTACTGCTGTATAATCACTATAATATTGTTACAAACTTTTTGCAAGAAGGCACTATTATGTGCTATACTAACCAAACAGTAAGTAAAACAATAACTGATAGGGGTGATCATAATGCCGTGTGATAAATTATGCCCAATTGAGCATACCGTCAATCTGATCGGGCACAAATGGAAGGTACTAATTCTGAGGAATCTATTCAATAACGGCACACAAAGATTTATTGAACTCAGTAAAGGGATCAATGGAATAAGTCAGAAGATGCTGACACAACAGCTTCGCCAGCTGGAGGCCGATGGGATAATTGATAGAAAGGTTTATCCAGAGGTACCGCCAAAGGTGGAATATTCTCTTACGGAGCTTGGAAAATCTTTAAGTCCTATTATGGAGGAAATGAATCGATGGGGATTAGAGCATTTAAAACAAAGCAATCTGAACAAGCAAAATAAGGGATAATTTGAATTTCATCATTCAAATCTTATCTTTATCGAAAAAAAGGAATGCCGGCGCAAGCGCAATACCGGCATTCCTTTTTCTATATATCTTTAATTCATCAAAATCTATGATATAACGGAAGAGCAAATCTACCGCTTTTTGTCATTCTTTGAAAATTTATTAAAACTTCTTTTTTCTTTTAATGTTCCATCTGCTGTCATCCGATACTTTTTCTTTGATGATGAAACACTGTCTATGGAAGCTGTATGCAATGATTCTCTCTTTGGCGATGCACCCAATTTCCCTGTTTTTGCTGTATCTCTTCTTGGCTGCACAACTTTTATCGCCGGAAAGTTGTTCTTTAATGGGTAGGGATGATCTTTTATTTCTGTTATTTTCTTCCCAATCAATTTTTCAATATCGTTAAGTTGTCCTTTTTCATCAAAATCGCAAAAAGATATTGCCGTTCCACCAAGTCCTGCCCTGCCTGTTCGCCCAATGCGATGCACATATGTCTCTGGTATATCTGGCAGGTCATAATTAATTACATGGGTTAGTTCATCTATGTCTATTCCTCTTGCCGCGATATCTGTTGCAAGCAATATTCGCAATGTCTTGTTTTTAAAGTTGTTTAATGCACTCTGACGCGCTCCTTGGGATTTATCACCATGTATTGCCCGCGCAATTACGCCATTCCTCGATAATTGCTTCATAAGACGATCCGCCCCGTGCTTGGTTCGTGTAAATACCAGCGCTGAATCTATGTTTTTATCTTTTAGAATGTGTAAAAGCAAATCCTTTTTATTACATTTATCAACAAAATATAAATACTGCTCGATGGTATCCACTGTTGATGATACCGGAGTGATTTCTATTTTCGCAGGAGTCTTTAAAATCGTACTTGCCAGCTTGGCGATGTCTGGCGGCATCGTAGCCGAGAAAAGTAATGTTTGCTTTTTTAAAGGTGTTTTGGCAATGATCCTTTTAACATCGTGAATAAATCCCATATCCAGCATGCGNNGGTGTTACGATCAGAGCCCTTATATTTTGTTTTGCATGATAAGGCATTTTTTCTTCGCTGAGCAGCTGAATTGTTGGTATGGCAAATGCAGCTGTTTTTCCGGTGCCTGTCTGGGCACAACCAAGTAAATCCCTGCCGCTTAATATAACTGGTATTGCCTCTTCCTGTATCGGTGTAGGAACATCGTAATTTTCCTTTTCCAAAGCCTTAATAATATCAGGCATAATATTTAATTCTTTAAATTGCATAAATTCTCCTTTTAATCTGTATTGTTTAAATCTAACTCTTATCTGACGCTTGACCAAGCCTATCATTTAGAACGGCATGATCGGCTAACTTTTAATTATTTCGGTTTTTACCTCCCCACTCACACAACTCTTCCAAAACGGGTAATAGAGTTTCTGCTTTATCTGTCAGACTGTACTCTACTTTAGGAGGGATTTGAGGATACTCTTTCCGCTTCACCATTCCATCCGCTTCTAATTCTTTTAATTGAGAACTCAACACTTTAAAAGTAATAGTACCTAATTGTCTTTTCAGTTCATTAAAGCGAACTGGCTGGTTTTCGGCTAAAAGGTATATAATAACCATTTTCCATTTACCACCGATCACTGACATCGTATAACCAAAAGGTGTATCCTGAATATTTTTAACTTCACCATTAAAATCAGCCATACCCATATTACATACACTATCCTTTCGAATAGTACCTATCAATATAGTGCGTACTATTCTTTTATTTTAGCTTAGTATATACTAAGCTTACTTTAAAGTAAAGGAGAGATAATCATGACTGATATTAAAACCTACAATCACGGTCTTCCATGGGAAGACGAACACGGCATCGCCCAGGGCTACTGCGTTAACGGCATTCTATATATTTCGGGTCAATTCTCCCATGATATGCAGGGCACGTTTGTTGGAGAGGGCGATATCGAGGTACAGACAAGACAAACGCTGAAGAATCTTGACCGGGTACTGGAAGGATTTGGCGCTGAGAGGTCGAACATTGCTGAGATGGAGATCTTTCTGGCTGACCCGCAAGAACATTTTGAAAAATGCATTCGTATTTTCAAGGAATATGTGGGTGATCATCGGCCCGCCGGCACCCTTGTCGGAGTGTCAGGTATGGCGTTCCCTGACCAGCTGATTGAAATTCGTGCAGTAGCACATATTAGTTAAATCATTCACAGGGTTACAAGACACCAGGAGATCAGGCATCGGGTTGGCCAGAAAAAATGAACCGCTCCCTTTTTTTGACAGGGAGCAGTTCATGTTACGCCTCTGTTATTTATAAACCGGATTAAAAATCCTAATGTTACCAATGAAAGGTTAATCATGAACTACAGGATCATCAACTTCCCTATGCTCTTTACCAAATTCAGGATCACGGATACGGCCAACGATAATAATTGCTACGATGAAAATAGAAAATGTAAACACAAATGGCAGGCGGCGGTCAATACTTGATAACCAGCCAGCAAAATAGCCAAATGGTGAGGCAAAAGCAATGGTAAAGGACATAATCAAAGCATTAATACGAGCACGCTCCTTCGGATTAATATTTAGCTGGAGCAGGGCATCTTTACGAGGCATTACAAGGGCACTGGCTACTGCTGCAACAAAGACATAAATGATGATAAACGGCATACCACCGACCGGAGTCAATATCAGAAGAATCGAGCATGAAGCATATAATACCAGACCGATCCACATCGGTATCCGGAATTTTACAGATTCCAAGCGGTGCTGCACTCCAATCATGAAAATCAACATCACAGCCGCATTCAAAATAGGGAAAAAAGCCAGATAACGGTCCGCGATACCTAACCTTTGTGTTACATACAAGCTAAAAAAGTTGGTAGTGACAAGATTCGTTATATGTAATATTACAGAGACAATAAGCACTTTCATAATCTCTTTATCCATTAGAACTTTGGGTATCAGATCCTTGTATTCATATAACATCTGTAAAACTGTGGTATCTTTCGTCTCGGCCATACGAATCTTTCCCTGCCGGGTTTCATCACAATACCGAAAAGTTACAATCACCTTAATCAGCATATTCACAGCGAAAACAAAATATAAAACACGGACAACCGGAACCACGGTAAAGGAATTTATCAGCAATCCCGAAATTGGTGCAAAAAAGATTGCAACTAAACCGCCTATGTTCACCCAGGTATAGATTCCTAATAAATCCTTGGAATCTGCATCTTCAATCAATAAACAATACCATGCTGTCTGGTTAATCTGTTCAAAACTGTTAAATAACACTGCTATTAAAAAGAACCAAAAGTTACCCGATACAGACCATATCAGACAAGCGACACACCAACCAAAAAAATCACCCATCATGGTTGTAAATTTGCGGCCAAACTTATCGGTTATGATTCCACCGATAAAGGAAAAAAACACCTGGACAAACATGGCAACTGATAGAATCAGTCCGATTTGAACATCCGTTATTCCCTGAGTGTACATATATAACGTTGCAAATGGTGCAATTAAGTTGTACGGAATACCCCAGAGTGGTTCCATCAAAATCAGAGTTTTGGGGTTCCCTTTGTTATTTTTTAATAATTCAATTAATGGGTGTTTCCGCAGAGTTTTTACTTTTTGTACTGTATTCACTGGTTTCTCCATTTTCTTTTCCCCGGTTCCTAGAAAGAATCCTGATAACCTGAGGCTTCCATATCAACATCCACTGTTATCCCTACATGAATTACTTTAATAAATCACTATTTAATAATGAAAACATATTTAAATCCTGTTGTTTATTTCTAAAAAAAGCATATCCCTTTAATAAGCCTTCGTAATCAAACCCTATCTTCTTTAACAGTTTTTCAGAATTCTTGTTTTCAGGATATACCATAGCTTCAATTCTTGATAGCTGCATATGGCTAAAACCATATTCTATCATTGGTTTTAGTGCTTCTTTAGCATAACCTTTATCCCAATAATCTTCATGTAATTCATACCCGATTTCAGCTCTTTTATGTCTATGATTCCAATTATGAAATCCACAGGTACCAATTATTATATTTGATTCTTTTAGTTCAATCCCCCATCGAATTGCGAAGTCTTCGTTAAACGAATTTTTATAACGGATGATAATATTTTTCGCTGCTTCTACATCTATTAAGGGAAATATTCCAAAATATTCCGTAACATTCTCAGATGACAGAACAGAATACACCCTTAACGCATCATCTTCAACTAATTCTCTAAGTATTAACCGATCTGTGGATAAAACTGGAAATTCACTTGGCAAAATTCTATTATCCATAAAATTAACCTCCTTAGCCTGGATTAGGCAATGCATGTTATGTGTCAAAAATCAGTTCCTTATCTTTCACCAGCAAGGGCTATTAATTTTCGAAATGATTCTTCAAACTGCTTGTCATCTTCCAGAGTTCTTTTTCTTGGTCCACTCAGATGATGTTTAGATTTTGCTCTCCTTGCAGCTTTTGCCATATGCCGCTCCATAAGAAGTTGATCTATGTTGTCATTGGTATACCATCTTCCAGATTGATGAATCGCATAAGCATCTTTTCCCAATACCATTGCTGCCACACCATAATCCTGCGTTACCACAATATCGCCGGATTTACATAGGTTAACCAATGCAAAATCGACTGCATCTGCTCCTGCACCGATAACCTTTATCACGCTATATTTAGACTGTAGCACATGATTGGTATCACATAAGAGACATACCTCTATCTTATTCTCTTCTGCTATCTTTTCCACGATTTTAACTACCGGGCAGGCGTCTGCATCCACATAAATCTTCATTAACATCTTCCTCCTCATTCAGCATACGTTAACGAACAGTCACCTCCAATGATACTCTACTATTAAATCCTTTATATTACAAGTTATTTCTTGCTCCATTCCATCATAGCAGATAAAAGAATTATCTGTAATGACTTTCGAAGATGCGATATTACCACCATACTGCCATGGCTTATTCTTCATGAATAACAGTAATAACCTTTGAAGGGCATTTTTTGACACAAGCCAGACATTGAGTACACTTTTGGTAATCAATCTTTGCCAAATTATTCTTAACCGTGATGGCATCGAAATTACACACCTTTTCACACAGTTTGCAGCCAATGCAACCCACTGAACAGTGGAGCTTTACTTCCTTGCCTTTTTCCTTTGTGAAACATGAGACTCTTACATTGGAGGATACTGGAACCAGTTCTATAAGGTTCTTGGGGCAAGCCGGTAAGCATTTACCGCAAGCAGTGCATTTTTCCGGGTCAACCACCGAAATATTATTTTCAATCCGTATGGCACCGAATTGGCATAGTTTCACGCAGCTTGCAAGACCGATACAGCCATATGTACATTGCTTTGTGCCTCCGCCTGCCAGCTGTACGGCAGCGTTGCAATCCAAAATCCCTTGGTAGCCGTATCTGTAGTGGGCAACCGCAACCGAACCCATGCATTTTACAAAGGCAACATGCTTTTCAAAGGATTCGGCCTTAACCCCAAGAATAGCGGCAATGTTTTCAGCCGTGCCGGCTCCTCCAACAGGGCATCCATTCAATGGGGCGCGACCCTCTACCAATGCCTCGGCAAATGAATAACAGCCTGCGAAGCCGCATCCCGCGCAGTTTGCTCCGGGCAATGCATCGAGAACTCTCTGCAGGCGTTCATCAACCTGTACTTCAAGTTTTTTGCCTGCATAACTGAGCACAAGTCCAAAAATCATGCTAATTGTGCCTATCGCAATAATCGGATTTATTAAAACGGGGAAATTCATATAATTTTCTCCTCATATCATTTTTTGTATGATTACAGTTATAAAGCTTACAGTTCTGTTGAGCCATTCGGTTACATCTAATACGTTCTAAAACAGACCATTAAATCCCATAAATGCAATGCTCATTAATCCGGCGATAATAAAGGTAATCGGATATCCTTTAAATATTTGGGGGATATCTGCTTTTTCAAGCTTTGTACGCAGCCCTGCCAGCAAAAGAATCGCAACGGAAAATCCAACCCCTGCACCTAAGCCGAATACAACTGATTGAAGCAGCGTATGATTATTCTCCTGATTAATGATTGCAACACCAAATATCGCGCAGTTTACCGCAATAAGAGGCAGATACACGCCAAGAGCACGGTGAAGAGCGGGACTGCTTTTTTTTATAAACATTTCCACAAGCTGTACAAGCGATGCTATTATCAGAATATTAGCCATTGTGGAGAGATATTCCACCTTCAATGGAACCAGTATGTATCGATAGGTGATATGCGTAAAGAAGGCGGACAGTGTAATAACAAAGGTAACAGCCAGACTCATCCCTATGGAGTTTTCTATTTTATTGGAAACTCCAAAGAAGGAGCAAACTCCTAAAAACTGGGCAAGGATAAAATTATTGACCAAAACTACACCTAAAAACAGAAAAAATAAATCCATACTTATTGATCCTCCTTTTTAGGTTTTTCTTTGTAATAGTTAATGATTGCAATTATAAATGCAATTGTAAAAAACGCTCCGGGGGCAAAAATCATAATAAGTGTTTTGGGGAATTGCGACGGAAGAACTGTAATCCCAAAGAAAGTCCCGGCTCCTATAATTTCACGAATACTGCCAATTAGTAAAAGAGCGGTCGTAAAGCCTAAGCCCATGAAGAAGCCATCCGCCGTAGAGTGGAGGACACTATTTTTTGATGCAAAAACCTCTGCTCTTGCAAACGGAATACAGTTTACAACAATCAATGGGATAAATATACCTAAGGATTTATCAAGATCAGGAAAATAAGCACTTATGATAAGCTGAAGTATGGTAACGAAACCAGCTGTAATAGAAACTAAAAGAGGTAGTCTGACTTTTTCAGGCAGAACGTTCCGCAAAGAAGAAATCACCATACTTGAAAACGTCATAACCAATGTTGTAGAAACTCCCATACCCAAGCCATTTGTTGCACTCGTGGTGACCGCAAGAGTCGGACACAGACCAATAAGTTGGACAAATACCGGATTTTCACGAATAATCCCGTTGAAAGCTATTTTTTTAAGATTGCTCATTATTTTCCTCCTCTATGAAAGTGACAATCTCAGCGGCATTGTTTATTCCTTGTACCATTGCTTTTGAAGTAATAGTTGCACCTGTGATCGCTTGTACGTCCGTTTCTTTTACGGGAATCTTTACTATATTGATCGGAAAACCGGACCAGCCTTCAAAGCGGCTTGTAAATTCCGGTTTGGCAGCCATATCGCCAAGGCCAGGTGTTTCGTTTGATTTTAAAACACGATAGCTTGTAAGGGATATACTTGCATCAAATCCTACCATTATCAAAATTTCTCCCCCATAGCCTTTCGGCGTAACGGTTACAACATATCCAACCTTTCTCCCTGATCCATCTAAGCCTCTTTCCACCATTTTTACAGATGGTACGTTATCTTTTGTGATGTCAACTGTTTCAAAGGTTGTTGCAGAGGGCAATAATATTTGCTTTGCTATAAGCAGTTCCCGCTCTAATTGTGCCTGAATAGGCTCTTCAGTAATATAGTGTACAACGCCCAACAAGGCGGCAATGATTACTGTCGTCGTGAATAAAAACAACGCCTGTTTTATAACAGATTTGAACATTATTTTCCACCTCCATATACATGAGGCACCGTAATTTTATCGATATATGGGACAACAAGATTCATAATCAGAATAGAATAGCAAACACCTTCTGGATATCCGCCGTAGAACCGGATGAGAATGGCAAGTACTCCGCAACCAATTCCCATAATGAATTGCCCTTTCGGATGAATGGGAGCCGAAGCATAATCGGTGGCCATAAAAAACGCCCCCAGCAGCAAACCGCCTGTGAGAAGCTCATACAGCGGATAGGCAGCATCAAACCCAGAGCGTTTTATTATTGTTGCAAGGAGGAAGAATACTGCAATAAAAGAAACCGGGGTTCTCCATGAAATGACACCGCGTACAATGAGGTAAATGCCTCCTGAAATAATTGCAATTGCACATACCTCCCCAAGACTGCCTCCCTTGAAGCCGAAAAGGGCATTGACATAATCGATTGAGGCCGGTATGAAACCGCCTTCCTTCATGCGCCCAAGAGGTGTTGCTCCGGAGGTGGCATCTATCGACCAGGTTGTCATTTGTACAGGGTAAGATGTCAATAAAAATGCTCTGGCAGCCAGTGCCGGGTTCATAAAATTATGCCCCAGCCCACCAAACAACATCTTGACAATAATAATTGCGAAGAAGCCGCCGACGATTGGCAGCCAGAAGGGTACCGTATATGGTAAATTCATTGCCAGCAATAAACCCGTAACGACGGCGCTGCCATCCCGAATGGTTATTGGCTTTTTTGCTATCTTTTCGAATAACCATTCAGCAGATACACACGCTATCACAGATAAAACAATTGTAATAAGTGCTCTTATACCAAAGAAATAAACCCCTGCAATGCACGCGGGCAAAAGTGCGATGACTACATCATACATGATTTTTTCAATGGTAGCTTCGGAGCGTATATGAGGATTTGCTGAAACTAATATTTTCTTTGACATTGATTTTAATCATCCTTTATTCTTTTTTTGTGAAAGCAATTGTCTTCTCTTCTTTTTAATGGTCTGAGTCAAGTGCCTTTTAGAGGGGCAAACATAGGAACAACTGCCGCATTCAATGCATTCCATCCCATTATTATGAACAAAGTTATCTACTTCGCGGTGGATCACAAATTGATTGAGTGCATACGGCATAAGCCCAATGGGACAACAAGCCACACAGCGGCCGCAACGGATGCAATTTCTTTCAGGAGGTATTTCTGCCTCTTCTGCTGCAAGAAGAAGAATACCGGATGTTGTTTTCATGACAGGTATTTTCAGCTTATATGTAGATGTTCCCATCATTGGGCCACCCACTATAATTTTTGACGGCTCGACATTCAATCCGCCGATATCCTCAACGATTTCGTCAATGGGCGTTCCAAGTCTGATTTTATAGTTACCCGGGTTATTTAGTGCACTGCCTGCAAAGGTAACAACCTTGCGCATCAAGGGGCGCCCTCTTACAATTGCACGATGTATTGCAACCGCAGTATCTACATTGATCACCAAAACACCAGAACTTGCAGGGAGCTTTCCTTTTTCCACCTCACGGCCGGTACAGGCTTGAATCAATTGTTTTTCGCTGCCTTGAGGATATTTTGTTTTTATTGTAAGAACTTTTATTTTGCTATGGCCTTCACATGCCTTTTTTATAGCTTCTATTGCTTTCGGCTTATTGTCTTCAATTGCAATAATGGCTACAGCCGTCGGCAATAGCTTTAGTATGATCTCTGTACCAATGACAATTTTTTCTGACTCCTCCAGCATAACCCGATAATCAGTTGTCAGGTACGGCTCGCATTCCGCTCCGTTTATAAGGACTTTATCAATGATCATATCCTTAGGAGGCGATAGCTTCACATGGGTTGGGAAGCCTGCTCCTCCCAAGCCGACGATTCCAGCCTCTCGAATTATTTTCAATATCTCATCATTGGTATAGCTGCTATAATCTTTGGGTTTAGAAATTGTAGGGTGCTCTTCATAGAGTCCGTCATTTTCTACAATAACAGCGTTTGAAACAATTCCGGCAGGAGTAAGCACCTTTTTAATAGCGTCTACAGTACCCGAAACGCTTGTGTGAATTGGAGAAGAGATAAAACCTTCCGCATCTCCAACTTTTTGTCCCAGAAGCACATGCTCACCAACAGATACAACAGGCTGGCATGGAACACCTATGCTTTGCACCATAGGATATACCATTTTAGAACCGACTCTGGGGAGTATTACTTGTATTGCTTTGTCATCCGTGTGGTATTTCTCACCTTTTGGATGAATTCCTCTCTTAAAAGTAGGCAATCTCATAATTTCACTCCAAGTCTTTCTGTTTTTTTAACTCTCGCTAAATATTATAACATATCACCAAAAATATAACAATTTTGTTAATAAGTTCACAAAATATTGCAAAATACCATAAAATGCTGCAAATTATCATAAAATGCTGCAAATTATAATAAGATGCTGTAAATTATTATAAGATGCTACAAATTATAATAAGATGCTACAAATTACCAAAAAATGCAATAAATTGCCACAAAAAAACCACTGTAAAACCATAAGCTCTACAGTGGTAATTTTTAATATTCTTTTTCTTCTTCCGGGTCGTCCTCCAAGTCACTTGAAATAATTGCAGTTGCTACCGGAAATGTCGTATGGCTCTTAATTAGCGGATCTGCCAGGCGGATACACAAATAGCTGATTAATAAAAAACTTACCCCTACAGCGGCTGTAACTGGCTCTTGCAGGCTTTCTGATACCAAGCCCGGTGTAAACAGCCAGCCAAGCAAAATACCAATTATGAAAGCCATAAGCGGTATACCGTAAAAAATTACAGCACCCGTCAATATAGTTTCCTTCATATCAACAGATACATAGTCTCCAACAGAAGCGTTACAGGAATTTTCAATTTCTATTGTCATGTCAGATCGTCTGTGTGCATCACATGCTTTACACTCACCGCAGCTTGTAAGCGGAAACATTTTCACGTACATGCTCTTTCCTGATAATTTTGTTACCAAACCTTTCTCAGACATTACAAAAACCTCCTCAGCTTTTGTATAGCATATCATTTATTTTTTTAAACGGCAAATTTTTTTGTTATCCTCCAGATACTTACTCTTAGCTGCTTAGGTTTTGTACAAACAGGGCATTATTCTTCCCGTTCAATCCAGGTACAATATTTTGTGGGCACAAAAATGTGCGTACTTGAAAAATGCAGTTTAGAAATATAATATTATGAAAGGGGCCTCTAAAATAGAGTAACACTAAAACATAGATATTTAAAGGAGAGAGAAGTATGATATTTTATTTTTCAGGTACAGGGAACAGCTTATGGGTGGCAGAGAAGCTGGCTGAACTTCAAGATGATCAGATATTGTTCATCCCAAAGCTAATGGAAGAAAAACGTGGACCGTTCTCATTTACTTTAAAAAAGGATGAAAAGCTTGGATTTGTATTTCCAGTTTATGCCTGGGCACCTCCAAAAATAGTATCGGAGTTTATAAATAATCTTGTCATTACTAATAGGAATGAGCACTATACGTATTCCGTCTGTACTTGTGGTGATCATGCAGGGCTTACCATGAACGTTTTGTCAGCGAATCTACAAAAAAGGAAAATCAAACTAAACAGTGGATTTTCTGTTTTCATGCCCAATAATTATGTTATTGATTATGATTTGGATTCAAAAGAGTTGGAAAATAAAAAGCTGGTGCAGGCTAATCAAAGGGTTGAAGATATTAGCAATCTTATATCAAATAAAACAGAGAATATATTTGACTGCTATAGCGGTAGCTTCCCCTGGTTTAGAACATATATCTTTAACCCGTATTTTAACCGATTTTGCTTAGGAACAAAAAAATTTCATGTTAAAAGTAATTGTATCTCCTGTGGCTTATGTGTAAAAAATTGTCCAACAAAAAACATACTACTAAAAAACAAATACCCTTCATGGGGAAAAGACTGTACGAAATGTATGGCATGTATTCACCGCTGCCCAGTTGGGGCCATTCAATATGGAGATAGAACGGAAAAAAGAGGACAGTATTATAATCCAAATATTTAAATCTGTTAAGAGTGTCATTTGGAAAAAGTCAAAGCAGGCATTATTACGTGCCTGCTTTTCATTTGCATCTTTTCCTGACTATACCATATCAGCTGCCAATCAACCAGCTGACCCAACCGTAAATCTTTCTCTCCTATGCTTTGGCTCTTCTATTTCATCTATTACCGCAATGGCATAATCTGCATAGCTTATATAGCTGTCTCCCTTGGAATTAGCCAGAAGATGATCTTTTCCAGCCACATAGCTGCCAGTTCTTGCTCCCTGGAAATCGAAGAATGCGGAGGGGCTGATATAGGTCCAGTCCAGTCCATTGGTATTTTGTAAATCCAATAAGTTACTCATCATATTTTTTGCGGTAGGAACGTATGCTTCTGGAAAATCAGGGGTCTCAATGAGACGAAGGGTTTTATCCTCATCCACAAACAGACTTCCAGCTCCACCTACTACGATCAGTCTGGTATCCCTTGCATTCTCTAATATGCTGATCAGTTTTTTTCCAGCTGTAATGTGTAGGTTTTCTTCTCCGGGAGCTGCATTAAATGCATTCACAACAACATCAAACCCTTCTAAATCACCTGACACCAAATCAAAAACATCTTTCTCCAGAACATGAACAGAAGTATCTTTAACTTTTGAAGCATTTCTTACAACTGCTGTCACATCATGACCTCGATCCAACGCTTCTTTTGTGATAAGGCTTCCTGCTTTTCCTGTAGCACCAATGATTCCTATTTTCATAATAATTACCTCCTGAGATTTTTTATTTTCTTTAATTCACTATCAATTACCTGTTCAAAAACTTCTTTGCTGGCAGCACCTTCTATCCGCTCTTCTCCAATCAAAAATGTTGGAACGCTTGTGATCTGGGCTTCCTCATAGGCATGGGCTAATGCCTGCTGATGGGCTTCCTGGTATTTTCCTGATACCAGAGCTTTTTGAAACTCAGCCTCGTCAAGCCCAACCTCTGCTGCAAGCTTTGCCAAAACATCTATTTCACCAATATTCTTATCTTCCTGGTAAAAAGCTTTAAATACCCGTTTATTGTAATCTGCTCCCTTTCCCATATCCCTGGCATATAGAAATCCTTGATGTGCAAGATCGGTATAAGGATGAGGAGAAACATCGGGAAGCTTCATATCAATATTCCAGGCCTTTGCTCTGGGACTTATGGCATTTTTCCATAGTTCTGATTTGACCGGGTCATTTGCCGGATCCAGTTGCTCAGAAGGTCTTGGGCGCAGCTCGTAAGGCATCCACTCCACGTCTACTTCTTTTCCTTCCATTGCTTTTTCAAATTGGTCTTTTCCTAAAAAGCAAAAGGGGCAGACATAATCTGAGTATACTTTTACTTTTAGCTTCATATCCATTCATCTCCTATCTATAATTATAAAACAACTTTACTGTTCTCGATGTAACCATAATTGTTACAACTTGGAGGTAAAAAAAATTGAATGCTTTAGGATTCAATTTTCTTACTTAGATGATTCACAAGCTCTTCCATGGTCACCTCTTGAAGAACTCGCTCCATGGCGTCCTGGGCACTGATTAGTATCAGCTCTAGAACTCCCTGAATATTTGCACCTACCGGGCAATTGGGGTTAGGGTTCTCCTGAAACTGAAACAGCTCCCCTTCCTCCACTACTTCCACAGCTTTGTAAACGTCAAGGAGGGTGATCTCATTTAAATTCTTGATCAGAGAGGCTCCCCCTGTTCCAGAGGTAACACTGACCATGCCTGCTTTTTTCAGCATTCCCATAATCCTTCGGATTACCACCGGATTGGTATTCACGCTTCCGGCGATCCATTCAGAAGTACATAACACATTCTTTTGAATGGATATGAGAGACAAAATATGAACAGCTACTGTGAACCGGCTACTGATTTTCATTTGCATCACCTCATGTAACCATTATAGTTACAACAGTTTTTTTTGTCAAGTACTTTCATTTAAGTTTTTTAATTTCTCAAAGTTTCCAGCTTTTTTCCGCTTTCATAAGCTCTATGTAAAAACTCTCTGGCTGTTAAATCCTCATAATCCCAGTACATAGCCTCAATTGCTGTCGGCCCGGTATACCCGGTTTTTTCTATATTTTTCATGGCAATGGTCCAGTCAATGGTGCCATCAAGAGACAGCCCGTGCATACCATAGCTTCCATTATCATCATGTAAATGAAGAGCCATTAACCATGACCCGTACATGGATAACAAATCCTTGTCCGGATAGTAGTGATAGTGATGGCCGCAGTCATAGCAAAACCCTATGCTAGGAGAATCCACCTGTTCCAGCATATAGGATATATTAGACAGGTTCTGTAAATTCTCCAAAGCCACTTTGATCCCCAACTGCTCTGCCTTGTCTGCCATTCTCTTAATTCGGTCCAGCCCCAGTTGGTTATAAGGCTTTTTCTCATTCGGCAGATGCACCACCATGGTAGGGCATTTCAAATAGCAATCAAACAACGCCTCCCCGTCCAGATTGTCCTGCCAGATGTGATCCTGGTTTTGGACCGGAGTGTGGATGTTCTCAATAAAGAGGCCAGCTTCACGGGCCATTTCTGGTGCGTCGAGGTAATAATTCCGGCCAAAGCCTTCACTCCACCATAACAAAACTCCGTCAAAACCAGACTCCTTGATGAGCTGATACCGTTCTTTATTTGGTAATTCATAGCGCCCATTTGACAGGCTTCAAATTCCCCTTTGCATAAATCCTGGTACGTTTTTATTGGAGCAAAAGATGAAACATCTTTGATTTAAATGCTTTGTTATCGATTGACCTGCACACCATAGAATTTGGCCTCTGTACAGAAAAACCATCTGAGACTGCCAGTACGCTCCCGTCATCAACAATCACTTGTCCATACGTGCTTGGGTCAATGTAGCATGCCTTGCAAAAGCACTCTGTTGAATCTGTAACAATTTCAGGCCAGAGAACTACCCCCATGGCCACCGCATCCGGCAAATCAACAATATGCTCTCCGCTGCGTTTTAGATTGTATTCCAGCAAAGACCGATTACATTTCACTGAAAAAACGGCTTCTTCCTTACCGCTTTCCAACAGCATTTCCAAATCATTTTTATTAAGTGCAGCGTCTCCAAGACATACATCAAAGCCTATAATGGTGATTGGGATATTCGATCTTAGCATGATGTCATAAGACTCTGCGTCAACGTACACATTAAATTCGGCAACAGGTGTTGTGTTTCCTCTTCCAAAGCCCGCAGTCCCCATGGAATAGATATGTTTTACTTTTTTCATAATGGAGGGATCCTTCATAATAGCTAATGCAATATTTGTAACAGGACCGATGGCAACGATTTCAATTTCATTTGGATAACGTTCAACGATTTTTAAAATGGCATCTACTGCATGCATTTTCTCTGGTGTTAACGGCGGGTGGATTAAGTCTAAATCCCCCATACCATCTTCCCCATGGACATTCACAGCCGTTACTAAATCTCTCATTAATGGCTTAGAAGCACCTGCAAATAATGGTGGCTTCTGCGCATTAGAAACCTGGATTGTCATTAAAGCATTATTGGTTGCTGATTCAAGGGGCACATTCCCGCAAACGGTTGTTATTGCCTCAATATGAACATCCTTTGATTTTAAAGCCATGATCAATGCAACCGCATCATCACTGCCACAATCTGTATCAATAATAATTCTTCTCATAATACCTCCCACATCTTATTCATCAAATTAAAATTGTTCTTATTGATTAAATTCTACGACAGATGGTAAAATATAAATAGGTCAAATGACCCAAACAAAAAATTAATTGGAGGTCTGTATGGATTTGTCTCACTTCATAGATACCGCCCCGTTACCTGTGAAAAATTCATTTATCTATAAAGAGCACACAAAAGGATGTTATATTTTATATCCAGGTGAAGAAAATAATTATCTATACCTTCTCATCAAGGGCACTGCTCATGTACTGATTCAAAACATCTCAGGAGCTGGTTTTGTACTATACACCTATGAGGCATATGATTGTTTTGGGGAATTGGAACTCTTTCATAATAATATAAAAACCCATGAGGTAGTGGCACAATCAGATTGCAGCACCATTATCATACAAAGAGAACAGGTCTTTGAATGGATGAAGGCTGACTTTGAATTCACCAAATTTCTTATTGGGCAGCTTACAGAAAAGCTATTAAAAAGTTCTCAAAAGCTTACATCAATTTCACTATTAAGTGTTAATGATCGGCTTCTTTACTGCATTTATAACCATCATAAATCAGGTAATTTAGCAATGCTTACAAAACAAGCCGTTTGTTCAGAGACATTTATTCCAATCAGAAGTTTGAATCGTTCGATTGCTGATTGCAAACATAATAACTATTTTGAATATCGTGAAAAACAATTTCATATTCTCTCAGAAGAAAAATTAGAAATGTATTGCTCGTCGATGATTTGATGGACATCCCTTTCCTTTTGCGGATACATTGATTGTCAATCTTTCCTCGGTATGGGTCGGGATAGGGGCAATGATACTTTTTGGGAGTGGTTGACCCCCTTCCATTGGACTGGCAATATTATTGCTAGATCTCTAATAGACAATATACGGTAAGGAACGGATTCTCGATCTCGTAAAAATTTCTAAGATGGATCTGTCAGAGACGATTTAGATCCTGAAACGACTGCTGTAACCCTAACCTATGCCGGGATTCATATTGTGCTGGGGTTCCTGCGTTCCTCGCACTTTCACCCCTCACTGGCGTGAAAATGGAGGAAAGAGCAGTAACCTACTCTGGTTCATAACTTACTCTGGTTTCCTTATACGATTGTTTTTCTGATCCGGTGATTATCTGCTTTTTCTCTGAATGAAAAAAGCACCTTATAATCTCTTTTGAAATTAAAAGGTGCTGTATAAAATTTATTCTATATACGATTGCGTAAGCTCCGGGCCTGCTTGTGAAAGCTCTGGAAAGAAGTATTCTACCGTTGCCACATATTGATCCTGTGCGGAAAGGCAAGTATCCGTGAGATATCCCTTTTCGGATTTATACTCCTTTAAGCCGCGGTAATAAAACAGCTTATGTTCCTCATCAATGATGAAAGGCATAATGTCATACTTTAGGCATTCTTTAAACATAATGATGCGTCCGACCCGGCCATTTCCATCCTGAAAGGGATGGATACTCTCAAAGCGGTGATGGAATTCTATAACATCTTCAACCGTGATATGATCCTTCGCATGATACTCGTCAAGCAGCTTACTCATTTCTCCGGCGACCTTTGTAGGTGCTGCTGTTTTCATATCGCCCACTACATTTGCTCGTGCTTTATAATCACCGACGCAAAACCATTCCTTGCGCTCGTCAGAGGTGCCCCGCTTTAGGAACCTGTGGAATTCCTTGTTCATGTCCTCTGTCAGTTCCTCATCCGCATGGGTTAGCATATAATCAAAGCAGGAAAAATGGTTAACAGTTTCCACAATGTCATCCACATCGGCGGTTTCTTCCGGTGCTATATTGATCGTATTGGTTTCATAAATATACCGGGTCTGATCTTCTGAAAGACGGCTGCCTTCAATCCGGTTAGAGTTATATGAAAGTTTTATCTGTGTCTGATGATACAGACCACCCTTTAGCTTCATCTCTTTTTCTTCCTGCAATAGCTCCAGCAAACGTTTTTTCATTAGCAGACCTCCTTTTCATAGCTTTGATTATAGTATACCACATTTTATTTCTGCAAACATCTTCTTTTTTTATTGCTGTCATGCTGTCATGCTCGAAATTGAAAAAGCAAATTCTACACAGGGCCTGCACTGGAATTTACTGTGTTCAGTTTTATATCCATCCATTATCTGCATTTTTCTATATCGGCTATTTCAACTATTCCATTTCATCAATGGCTGTCTTACCAGCAATTCGTCCGAAGGTGAATATATCGGTTAACGCATTGCCGCCAAGACGGTTACCTGCATGGATACCTCCAGCAACTTCTCCGGCTGCATAAAGATGTTTAATAGGCTGGCCATTTTCATCTAATACGCGGGCTTTCGTATCTATTTTCAGCCCACCCATGGTATGATGGACGGCTGGCTTTCTGGGAGTCGCATAAAACGGAGCTTTTTCCACCTTTAAGCTAAAAGTATCCTTATGGAACTCCGGATCAAAGCCTTCCTCTACATAGGAATTATATTTATCAACGGTATCCCTGAGGGTTGCAGGGTCCATACCGACTTTCACTGCCAATTCTTCTATGGTATCGGCTCTGAATAAGGTGCCGGCTTCTACCTGACGGTCTATCTTTTCCTGACTTGTATTGGCTGCGGTTTTCTTTATCTCATCATCCGCGATTAAGTAGAACAAGCCACCCTGATCAATCGCAGCTTTTGTTAAAACATCTCGTCCGGAAAACTCATTGATAAATCGCTTTCCTTCTCTATTGACGATTACAAAGTTTTCAGGTGGTACCTGGATCCCACTGAATAGCTCGCCGGTATCAGGATCCGATACGGGCATCATCTGGGTAAATCCCATTCCAGTCAGTGCTGCTCCTACCGTTTTACCTAACAATATTCCATCCCCCGTCATGGCGTAGGAATTCGTGGTTTTTATATTATCATCAATGTTACTCCAGTAGGTGTTATATTCTTTCAGCATCTTTGTATTTGCACCAAAACCGCCGCTTGCAAGCACAACTGCTTTTGCGTATACGGTTATCTTCTGGCCATTTACTCCGGTCGCTATTACTCCCTTGATTTCACCATTCTCGATGATGAATTCCTTTACGGGGCTGTCCGTGATAATCTTACCTGCGTTTTCCTCTACATATTTATTCAGCGCAAGGATAAATGCGGTACCATAGCTTTTCACAGGCTTATGACCACGGCGCCAAAGTGCACCAACCGGAGCAAATACGATGCTCTTATCATACTCAACACCAATCTTCTCCAGCCAATTTACACTCTCTAAGGCTCTGTCAGTCAAGATTTTTACCAAGTCATACTGTCCGTATATGGTGTTGCCATTTAGGTCTGTGCGTTTGCCGCCAAAATATGTCTGCATTCTGTGAAGGATTGGTGAGTCAAACAAATGACCCTTTTGTGTGCCGTACTTTTTCTGATAGGCAGCAAATTCTTCTTTCAGCGCATGAAAATCATCCAGATATTCTGCGTGAATCTCACTTTCATCTGTATTGAGTAATGCCTCAATGGTATGTCTTTCTCCCGGATTCTCATCAAACTTGCTCTGCCATTCTGGATCTGCCGCATTGACAGGGCCACCGGAACGTATGGTATTTCCACCCACTGCGGGATATTTCTCAAGAACAATCGCACTAGAACCATTCTGTAATGCGGTAGCCGCCGCACTTAACCCTGCACCGCCCCCGCCTACAACGACTACATCACAAGTATATTCCTCGTCTTTTCTGATTCGGCTGCTGGCTGGCTTTGGCCTTCTCTTCAGAATATCAGGATTCACTCCTGCAAGTTTAACTGCCTTTGCAACACCATCGATGACTGCATTACTGGTCTCAGATGCACCGGAAAGAGCATCTACATTTAATGTCTGTCCTTCCATAATTTTATCTGGTATTCTTACAAAAACTACATCAGCTATTCCTTCGGTTTCCCCTTGGGTGTCTATCTTTATGCTTTCAATTCGTTTTTCACTAAAGGATACCTTCATTGGAAGATTGCCGCTGTGACCGATTGCACTTACCTCGTATTCACCCGGCTGAAAAGAAAACTCCTCTTCCTCATTGAGCTGATTTGCAATTTTAGCAAAACGCATAAAGCGCAGGAAGCATATTTCCAGAAAGTCTACGGTTCCTTCATTATTCAGGTTACCGGCATCATCAAATGCTTTATTGGCACTGCCGAGTAGAAATTCATATCCCGGCATTACATTGGCATCCACGCCCGGTGCATCCAGAATCTGACGAAGATGCAGCTGTGAACGAGAGGAACCCTGTGTTCCAAGAGAAGCACCAACAATCATGACGGGTTTGCCGGTAAGCGGATGAAGATCAAAGCTTAACCATTCAATCAAGCTTTTCAGTGCAGACGGAATGGAATGATTATATTCCGGGGTAGCGATAATAACACCGTCACATGCAGTAATCTTATCATTGAACATCTGTAATACTTCGCCGTAGGACTGATTATCTGATTGATTAAACATCGGAACTTCTGTAATTTCAAGTATTTCTATTTCTGCCTTTGATTCAAAGTGCTTTTTCATAAACTGAAGAAGTTTACGATTATATGATTTTTTTGCATTTGTTCCAACAATCGCTATAAATTTCATTGATCTTTATCCTCCTGCCAAGCATATTCATTCACCTTTTTATTCACAACTTTCTCTTCCAGAAGTTTTGATGTGATATTCGTAAACAGAACAAACTCTCTGAAAATTTCATCCAGCTCTGTCACCTTATCTGAATAGATGAGATTACCGGAACTATCAAATGCACCCTGTGATCTTTCTAAAAGAAACTCACTGCTTGGCATGATTCTGGCAGCAAGCTCAGGGGAATCCAGTATTTGTCTAAGATGTGCCTGTGCTCGGGAGGAACCAAGAATACCATGGGATGCTCCCACAATTAATACAGGCTTATCCGTAAGTGCCTGACTCGTGTAACTAACCCATTCAAGAGCACTCTTCAAAACGGCAGGTATTGCATGGTCGTACTCCGGAGTTGCTATGATTACTCCATCGGCTTTCAAGATTTTATCAGATAACTCTGCTACCTTTTCGGGAACATCAGAATCCTCCGGCTCCATAAAGGCAGGCAAATCCTTAATTTCATACACTTCAATCTCGTACTCACCAGTAAAATGCTTTTGCATAAATTGAAGCAACATACGATTCGTTGACACATCTGAATTTGTGCCTACAATTGCTAAATATTTCATAGTAATCTCCTTCCTGTACATTAAGCTTTCATAGATTATCATCTTTCTCTTGTTAATATTTAAACACATTAGGCTGATATTTTCTAATAGTAATTTATTGATGTTTAATAACTAATTTGTTATAATCAAAAAATGAACTTAAAATAGTTAATTATTTTTGAAGGAAGGAATCCTATGTCAAAAATCGACTCTCAGGATATTCTATATTATATTGATGCCATTTTAAAATACAGCAATTATAGCAAGGCAGCAAAATCACTTTATATCTCTCAGCCTTATTTGACACAGGTTATTAAAAGGGTTGAAAGGGAGTTAAATTGTGAACTGATAACCCGTAACAAACTACCCTACCGATTAACCGAGCAAGGGAAAATATATTATCAGTATTTGACTTCCTTAGAAAATAGCTACTCAAAGCTGCTTAGAGAATTATCGGATGTATCAGACAGCGATAGGACGCTTATAAAGCTAGGAGTGCTTCCAAGCCTTGGTACCTACCTTTTGCCACTTTTTTTACCAGAGTTTTTGGACATGCACCCAAACTGTAGAATCGAACTTACAGAGGTTGTACCAGAACAAAGTGAGAAACTCATTCAAAACAACGAATTGGATTTTTGGCTTGGACAAAATTCAAGAAATATTTCACCAAACTTAAACTCTGTTAGTTGGGGGAGGCACAGATATTGGGCTGTGATTCCTCGCTGTTGCGATCTGTATCAGGAAGATGTCGCCATTGTTCCAGAGGGAACAATTGACATAAGTAAAATCTTATGTCAAAGGCTAATACTGACTTCCAAGGGTTCTGCTATTCGAAAACAAATCGATCATCTACTAAACCTTTATAAGGTGGAACCCAACATCATAATCGAAAGCATTGAAATCAATACTGCACTGAAGCTGGCTACAGGTAATTTGGGGCTGACAATTATACCCGAAAGCATCTATGTTAAAGAATGCCCTTCTGATTACAATATATACCCAATTTCCATCGATGAGCTGAGCTTAGATTATTTTATAGCATACCTCAGTGAAAGAACTCTAACCAGTATTGATAAAGACCTGATCAATGCCTTTTTATCTCATGGGCAGAACCATTCTGATATAGGAGACTGAAATGACTGAGTATAGAAAGATTTTATATCTTATGGGAACAAAAATATCCCTCTATGTCAAGGGAAAAGATGCCGAAGATCTGGCAAAAAAGGCTGAGAACATGCTGATTCATTATAATGAAGTCTTTAGTGCCAACAGTGATCACTCACAGCTTGCCATGCTTAAAAAAGCAGCTGCAATCGCTCC
Organism: Hungatella sp. UBA3048; assembly: GCA_002367105.1. Taxonomy (GTDB): domain Bacteria; phylum Bacillota; class Clostridia; order Lachnospirales; family Lachnospiraceae; genus Lacrimispora. The sequence continues at coordinate 59,927 of DFCS01000016.1, read as the reverse complement.
GCAAAAGGTAGACGATGAGCTGTATGAACTGATTAAAACAGGAAAGAAACATAGTTTATGTGAAGATTCTTATTTAAATATAGCCATAGGCCCATTAATAAAGTTATGGAGAATCGGTTTTAAAGAGGCACATGTGCCAGATAAAGAAGCCATCCAGAACGTGCTGGAGCTTTTAAAGCCTGAAAACATACAACTGGACGACGATAAAAAAACCATCTATTTCTTAAAAAAAGGCATGGAGATAGACCTTGGAGCCATCGCTAAGGGTTATTTCGCTGATAAAGTGATGGAGTTCTTTAAGGAACAGGGAGCCATCTCCGCAATGGTAGATATGGGCGGCAATGTTCTTGTTTTGGGAGAATCACCATCCGAAGGTGGCGACTGGAAAGTCGGAATACAAAATCCGTTTTTACCAAGGGGGAATCCAGCGGTACTGGTTAAAATAAGAAACCAATCCGTTGTAACGTCAGGAATCTATGAGAGAGTTCTTGAAAAGGAAGGCAGTAAATACCACCATATATTTGACGGCAAAACAGGCTACCCGATTGAAAACAACCTTGCTTCTCTCACTATTATTGCCGACAGCTCGCTGGACTGCGATATATATACGACTAAATTGTTTGGATTCAATGCCGCTTCCATTATTCATCGAGTGAATCGAATGAAAGATATGGGTGCCATTGTAATCACTGTGGATGGAAAACTAGCCTGCACCGATAATCTGAAAGGAAGAATTGCCGCTAGTGCATCAGATTTCGTGTAAAGATTGAAGTCTGAAAATTACATTTTGGGTGTGACCGGCGCACGAGTTTCAAAACAAACCATAGCCTTGGGATTGAGGATTTGATTACCTTAAACCTGCTCAGTAAAAACCTGCACTTTAAAGCGATAAAAAAATATTAATCAAGGACAGCACTTTGCTCTATGAACAAAGTGCTGTCCTTTTGTATTGGATTCTTATAACTTACTTCTCACATCCACTAACTTCGCCTTTTGCAGCAAGTGGAGGAGAATTGCCGCACTCTCGCCACGGGTCATGTTTTGGGTAGGACTCAGCTGTCCGTTGCTGCCATCAATCAGGCCGCTTCCCACGCTCCATTCCATAGCATTCTTTGCCCATGGGGCCACATTCTTTGCGTCCTTAAAGCCATCCAGAGTACTGCTCACTCCAGTAAATCTGGTGAGTGCTGCCGCCCTTTGCAGCATCAGCATAGCTTCCTGTCTGGTGATGCTATCCTGTGGTGCAAACCGATTGTTGTCGTCACGGTTTACAAGGCCAAACTGTACCGCTGTTGCCACTGCACCGCTATACCAATCAGTGGCAGAAATATCGTCAAAGGTGCTTGTCTTGTCAACCGGGAGGCCGAGCGCTCTTACAAGGATGGAGGTAAACTCAGCTCTCGTTATGTTGTTGTCACCAGCAAAGTTGTTGTTGCTGTCACCTGTGATAATCTTACGGCTGCCCATCTCGTTCACCGCTGCCTCGTACCACTTTCCTTTGGCATCTGCAAAGGCCACGTTGTTATAAATCAAGGCATAGGTGGAATTGGTGCGGGAATGGATTGCTGCGTAAAATTTCCCGTCTTTCTCGTAAACTTCAGTTGGCACATGACGGGTACTGCCGTCTGCATTTACTACGACCGCCGTGGCGATTTTTGCCGCCTGCTCTTTTGTGACCTCAATTACACGGTCTATATAGGCATTAAAGGCATCTACGCTTACGGTGCTCTTATTATAGGTCGCAGTGACCACAAATTCCACAGGGGGAAGCACCAGCGTTTCACTAAGGTTGGTAGCAGGATTGTTCTTGATCGTCACATCAAATCGGATCTTTGTTGTGTCTGTACCTGGGAAAGCCGCCGCAAGTGCCGCCGTGTCAATGGCAGCAGTGTTTAAATTATAAACCACTTTACCAGTCTGCACTGAGAGAATCATGTTCTTTGCCGCCATATCCACAACGTTTTTCACTACAAACTGGGCGGTTACTGTATTATCCTGACTCACTGGCACAACGACGGAGGAACCCGCTGCTGCGCTGTCAATATTCGTACTTAACCTTCCTGTGTCAACGGTGACTGTAGTGCCTGTTGCAGATTTCGTCTCTGCGCCAATGTTCTGTGTTTTTCCATCCACAATAACAGGTCTTCCACTGTTTGTATTGGTGGAATCATTGTTGTCACTACCTCTTGAAGAACCGCCGGAGCCATTACTATTACTATTATCTTTTTTTACTACTGTAATCTTGGCTATTCTGGTTACGGCATAGGTTCTCATAGACCTGCCATCCCGGCTGATAGTATTGGTGACCATACAATAATAATAGGTAGTGTTTCCAATTGCTGTGGAAGGAGTGTAGGTCGGTGTAGTTACATTTAGTATTGTACCGCCTGTGCTGTTTTGGGTATTCATGTACCATTCATAGGTAATCGTTCCACCGTCACTGGCTGTCGCCGTAGCATCCAGTGCTGCTGCACTGGCTCCAGAAGCGTAGGTCACCTCTTCAGTACTTAAATCCTTATTAAAGATTGGGGCTGCCGCACCGTCAAATGGTTGACCCACCGTCAGTGCCAGCCTGGCACTTATGCCTTTGCCATTTGTGCGATCATAAGCCGCCACGTAATACGTTCCTTCTCTTACTCCATTTAATGTGATTGTCTGTCCACTAGAGGAAGCAGTCACACCATTTGCTAAATTATCGCCTGTTTTTGTTGAATACACAATCCATTTGACGTCACTTCCATAGGCTGTCTTTAAGGTAAAGGAGGCAACGTTTTTGACTAGGGGGGCTGTTGCATTATCTGTTAACGGCTTTGTTGTCAGGGGATTCATTGCCCCCTCTGGGGAAAGGACAACCCCGTCAGCAATTTTAGTCTTTGCACTTCTGCCTGAAACAATCACAGATTTTGCTTCTTCATTGACAATACCAAGAACGCCGCCATTCATAGTCAGTGACCCGTCATTTTCAATTCCGTTGGTATTCTCTCCTGTACCACTGATTATTCCTCCGTTTATGACTACAGTTCCCTGACTCGTAATGACACAACTGCCCGAACCTGTAATGATTCCTGCATTCACATTCAAAACACCTGTCATACGGTTCTCAATTGCAAAATAACCGTCACTTTCTATTATACCACTCTCGATATTACAAGTTCCCAGGTTGAAAATAGTCCGTGCATTCAAATATGTGTTGTGAATCTTTCCTGTGCCGATGCTGTCTTTGATGGTAAGTGTGCTGCCACTCTCAATTTGAATCGTATCTACAGTTCCCATCCTGCCACTTGTGGGCGAGCCTTTCCAAGTATGCCCGTTCAAATCAATAGATAATTTTTTATTTCCATCAACCATAACGTTGTATTCTGAAACATCGGTGATCAGCTGAATTTTATCACCACTGTCTGCAGCAACTACTGCCTCTTTAACAGTGGCATAGTCAGCTCCGCTTCCGGGTGCTCCAACCGTCAGTACCAGTGTTGGAATTGCCAGATTGGCTGCCACCTCTACTGACTTTCCATCGCAGGTCAGCACAATGGTTCCGGTGATAAAACCCGGTTCTTTGCGTGTCGCCTTTTTAATCACCGGAGTGTCTTTCCACGTTGGAGTAACCCCTTTTACAGAAATAACCGCATCCTCTACGATTTTAAGAACATCCATATCATTAGCAGGCTTGATTGCCTTAATGGCCTTTTCTGCCAAAGTCTTGGCTTCTGCCAGTTTTTCCTCAGCACTTTTGTCTACTGTGATTTTTGCGATCTTAGTCGTGATTGTACTAGCTTTTTTCCCGCCATCGCCATTGTCACTTATGGTATTTGCTATCACACAGTAGTAATAAACAGTTCCTGATTTGTCTGTAGGTGGAACATACGTCGGTGTAGTTGCATTCAGCTTCGTTCCGCCGTCGGTATTGTTTTCAGCGTTTTTGTACCATTCATAGGTGATGGTTCCGCCATCCTCAGAGGTTGCTGTAACTTCCAGAGCTGCTGCAGCTTCGCCGTTTGCGTAAGTTACCTCATCTGCGCTTAAATCCTTAGAAATAGCAGGTACCTTTGCTTTCACTGGTTGAATTGTAGTCAACGCCAGACGGGCACTTATGCCTTTGCCGTTGGCACGGTCGTAAGCCGCCACATAATAGGTTCCACCTTCTTCTGCTATTCCTTGTAATGTGAGTGTCGTTCCGCTTAGCGTAGCCAAAACACCTGCCATGTCGTTTCCTGTTTCCGCTGCATAAACACGCCATTTCACATTCTCAAAGGACGAAGCATTAGACAATGTGTAGGCTGCTTCCGCATATTTGATTGTGACAGTGGATTCTTCTACCTCCGGAGTCAGCGTTCTTGGATTTATCTCGCCCTCCGGACTCATGGCAACTTTGTCTGCAATGGTGACAAAAGCATCATCGCCAGCATTGATTACGGTGCTGGAACCATGAGCAGTCGCTGGATTGGCTCTGAGTTTGCCACCTGAAATCTCTAAATATCCAGAATCCAGAGAGATTACAGTAGCGTTATCTCCTACGGCTTTGAGTTCGCCATCTGAAATAGATATTTCGTAATCTTTGCCAGTATACTCATTACGCATTGCACAAGCATTGGTTCCATGAGCCTCAATCTGACCCCCTAAAATGGTTACCTTTCCGCTCTTATTATAAATGGCGCATACATCAACAGTGGAACCGTCATCTTGTCCAGCTAAAACCGTTCCTCCATTAACAGTTAAGACTCCACGCTGGAGTTCAACCCCAATGGTTTGCCCTTTTACTGTACCACCGGTAATTTCGCAAACTCCTCTCCCGAGAATGGGGACACCTCCGGTGGAATTTTCAATGATTCCGCCGCCTTTACTATCCACGATATTAAGATAACCGCCTTGTAAAACAGTAACTGAGTAGTCTCCTCCTGCACCCATCCATGTTTGCCCGTTTAAGTCAATTGTTACTTTTTTATAACCAGTAACGGTAACATCTTCTGTAACTGGGCTTAATAACCTAATGGTATTATAATCAGACGCCTCAGCCAAAGCCGCTTCAATCGTGGCGTATTCTGCACCGGTTCCTGCATCACCAACCGTCAGACCTTGTGGCTGAATTATCATGTTAATGGGTACTTCTACGGTTTCCGTGTCACAAGTCAGTACGATGGTTCCCGTAATAGTGCCCTGCTTTTTTGAAGTTGCCTTTATGACTTCCGGATCTGATTTCCACCTTACAGTAACACCTGGTATGTCAACAATGACATCTTCTATTATCTTCAGGACATCCGTATCATTGGTTGGCTTCGTTTCTTCGATGACCTTCTCTGCCAATTCCCTGGCTTCCTTTAGCCTTTCCGCAGCACTTTTCACTACCGTGATTTCAGCGTATTTGGATGTGATTGCTGCAGTCTTACTTCCACCATCCCCATTATCTTCAATGGTATTCGTCGCCACGCAGTAATAATAAACCTTGCCTGTTTCGCTCGTAGGCGGCGTGTAAGTCGCTGTGGTCACATTAAGCTTTGTGCCTTCGGTGCTGCTTCCAATGCTTTTATACCATTCATAGGTGATCGTTCCACCGTCATCGGCTGTGGCTGTGGCATCAAGAGCGGATGCAGTTGCACCCATTCCATAGAACACTTCATCTGTACTCAAGTTATTTGTGAAGATTGGGTGGGAAGCGTTGACGCCAACCGTGCTAAGAGAATATCGGTACATTCCGCTTATCCCCTTTCCATGAGAGCGGTCATAAGCTGAGGCATAATATGTTTTATTCATTTCCACACCATTTAAAGTGATAATCTTACCGCTGGAAGAAGCGGTTATCGTATGGTTTGGCGTAAACGGGTCTGACGAAGTATATATAATCCACCTCATGCCAGTGTAGTCATTATAATCTGAGACTGCATCCTCTAGATCAAAAGATGCCGAGCCTGACTTCACCGGAGCTTTGAATATAACGGATTGTCGGTAAAGCGACGTTTTTGGTTCCATTCTCCCCTCTGGGCTAATGATAACCTCGTCAGCGATATTGATGTTCACATCTTTGCCCGCAGTGGTACCAAGACTATCAATTACCAGACAACTGCTCAAGCTGCTGGCAGGGCTTGCATAAAGGCTGCCGCCTGTGATATCTAAATCTCCTGCATCAATACTGATTGTAACAGCTCCATCTCCATTGACGGTCAGCATGCCTTCTGACATAGATACCTGGCTTTTTATTCCTAACAGGGGAGCCTTTTTATTTTGTATTGCACGTGCACTTTTTCCAACTGCCTGAACATAACCGCCTTGGACGTCTATCTGACCTGACATACTATAAATGCCTATCGTATCAGTATCATTATCAGGGTCTAGTCCGGCTAAAATATTTCCGCCCTCAAGAACTAAGCTTCCTAATTGGATTAAAACTCCAACCTTTTTTGCTTTTATAGTACCACTCTTGATAGTGCAAATCACATCTTTATAGCAGAAAATAGCAGCTCCGGTTCCGGTGTTACTAATTGTTCCATCAACTCCACTATCTTTAATAGTAATGGCATTTTCAGAAGCAACAGTAATCACGCTTGAACCTGTATTTGTCCATGTTTGACCATTTAAATCAAATACAATTTCTTTTTTTACTGTCATGTTAACACTTTCATTAATGGAAGTAATCAACTGAATCGTGGCGCCATCTTCAGCATTTCGCAAAGCCGCCGCAACCGTGGTATAGTCTGCCCCAGAAGTACCTACTGTAATGATATCCGATGGCAGAAAAAGAGGTGCTGCAAGCAACTGGGGCGTTGGGGCCGCACTGCTTGGGGTGGCGTTCTCAACTTCCTGGGGTGGAGTCTCCTCGCCTGGGGTGGTCTCCTCCGTATCCCCTGTTGGGTTTGCCTCGCTGGGGGTGGCACTTTCTGCACCCTGCACAGGGATCACCTCATCTGGGATAGTGCTCTCCACCTCCTCTGCCGGGCTGGCCTCGCTTGGGGTGGCACTCCCTGCATCCTGGGACGAGCCAGACTCGCTGCCTCCACTTGTGCCTGCATGTACATCTTGGACTGCAAATGCATTCAACGGTAAAGCGTTGAACACCATTGCAATTGACAGAGCATATGCCAATAGTCTTACGCTCATTTTTTTATGCTTCATAATCCTTCCTCCTGCTTATAGTAATTTCATTTCTATCATAGGGGAAAATCATCACATTGAGTAGTTACTTTCCATCCCTGAAAAGTAACGTATTAATGGGCATAAATCGGCATTTTGAGACATGTACAAACCAAGTTTTCATAAACTTTTATCAAACCGTAACTTTGTTCACTGCGCTTGGCAAAGACAAACCTTGAGTAAATACTATATTTTATGCCTCATCCAGCTATTTCGCACACCATTGTACCAGTCAGAAACCTTTCAAATCGGTATACTTCTTTTATTTGCATTATACTAATTATTACTATATAATAATGTAAAAATATGTCGAAAGGGCTTGGATTATGGACTACTTAACAATAAAAGAAGCAGGGGATAAGTGGGGACTCGGCACCCGGATCGTAACCCTGTATTGTGTGGAAAACAGAATTTCCGGTGCGATCAAACGGGGAAATTTATGGCTGATCCCCGTGGATGCAAAGCGCCCTGTAGACAAAAGGCGCAAGGGAAAAGTACTGCATAAGACAAAACGTTCCCTTGCTGATGACTTGTCCTATGTCCTTACGGAAACCGCCCAGCCAATGCCCGGTGATAATCCTGATGCAATTCTGTCCATGCTGGAAGAAGAGAGACTCAGGCGCATCCGCCAGGCAGATTTGGCCTATCTGCGGGGAGATTTTGCACAGACTATTGCCTGTTTTCGTGAAATCGGGAGCGATGATGCCGTGCGGATACGTGCCTGTCCCCTCGCCATCGCTGCTGCCATCAGCCTGGGCAATTATCATGCGTATACTGAGATTGAGGCTTCATTAAAACGAGTGATTCAGACGAATACAGACAAACAGGTGAAGGCTGTCGCAGAGTGTACCCTCGCCACGATTTCCATAAGCGTGATTACCCCGGACACGGCTCCCGAATGGCTGAAAAACGGGGACCTACAAACCCTGCCGTCAGTGATCCGGTTGGATGTGATCTATCTGCGGGCAAAATATTTTCAACGTACCAGGCAGTTTGAAATTATGCTGGCTGTGGCACAAACTGCGTTGTCCCTGTGCATATCTGATCAGGGTATCAAGTGGCATGATATTTACCTCCACCTGATGTGTGCGATTGCCTGTCATTCCCTGGAACGCAGGGAAGAGGCCCGTCACTGGCTGGTTTTAGCTATGCACCGCGCCTTGCCTCACGGCTTCATTACTCCTTTTGCTGAGAATGTGACCGCACTTGGCGGCTTGATGGAGAAGTGCCTGGAGGAGGAGTATCCAGACTGCTACCATGCAGTTCTCGATCAGTGGAAGAGCACATGGAAAAACAGGGTTACTTTCCATAACCAGTTTACCAAAAACAACATAACCCTCATCCTTTCTCTACAGGAATACCATGTGGCCGTATTGGTCGCCCAGCGGGTCCCTTATACAAAAATTGCAAAGCAATACCATATATCTGTTGGCAGACTTAAAAACATTATGCAGAACGTCTATGCAAAGCTATTTATTACCAATCGAAATCAGTTGGCAAATTATATTTTGTAGATAGTCAGAGATAACATACTTCCAAATCATCCTCCTATTAATGTCTGCCTCATCTTTAAAAACAGAGTTTTGGGGCAGATCGAGTAGGAGAAATTTTGTTTATGGCAATCCTTTACCATTAAGTAAACTTAATGACATTGCGTTAGAAAGAGCTTCCTTAACAGCCAGATATCTTAATTTACGGATTGATAGTACTTGTCCGGAAGTCAAAGCCACCTCATAGTTATTTGCTTTTATAATATGCCTCGGCACGGGGGGCAGATCCATTCCCAGTTGGAGATCTTCTTTTAGGAACGATTATCTTAAAAATCAAAGATCAAGGTATTAAGACTGCCAGATGGAAGTTTTATTTGACAACCCCAAAAACAGTTTTATAATACAAGCATGGGCAAGGACCAATGAAAATGGCCTTGCCCATAAAAAACTAAAATTTTATATCAGTCTTTTGAGTTTACACGGACTTTGAAACGGCCTCGATAAATTTATTTAGCCAGCCATCTTCGAATCAAAGTAACAATAAGAAAACAAGGCTCTGATTATTATCTTTGCCTCGTTTTCTTATTAAACGGATTACTCGTCTCGCTTCTGACCCAAATCCAAAGCCCCAGTCGGTCGCTTCCCGACATTCTCATACTGCCATACACCAGCTACCACATCCCACTTCCAGCCAGTATAAACCTCGTGAAATTCCGTGAAATAATACCATATCCCCTCAATATTCACCCAGCCAGTCACCATTTTCCCAGTCTGCAAATCAAGATAATAACGATTCCCATCCGACGGATCAGTCAGCCATCCCGTCTGCATAACCCCTCTGCTACCATTCGATACTGGATTCAAATAATACCAACTTCCCGTACCATCCATCATCCACCCCGTCACAATATAACCATCACTACCAAAATAATACCAATTTGACACGCCATTATATGCGAGGAATTTCCATTCATTTACGTAGTAATAACTACCACTGCCATAACGCCAATTCCCCGACTCATCCATTGTCCAGACGCCCAACTGATCGTCGCTATCATCCGAATCATTAGAACTAATTTGGTCATTAATCGTAATTGTAAATTCTTTAGACACTGTAATCTGTGAGTTATTTGCTTTTATTGAAAATTTTTTAGTACCTGACTCAGTCGGTACCCCGGTAATACATCCGGTGTATTTGTTAATCGAAAGTCCTGCTGGAAGTTCTCCACGAACATACCAGTAAAAAGTCATCTTAGATGTAACCGTCAGTTCTTGGTTGTAGAAAATACCTTTGACACCATTGGCTAAATCACTCATTTTAAATTCATGGTCTTTAGATTCCCATAGCCCATAAACTACTGCACCATCTTTTAACTCACTTATGTTTTCATCAAGAATGTAGCCATCCTGATCAAGAATTCTTTTCCCTTGTCCATCCCTTTGGGTATCATAACCGGCAAACAGGAAACCAGCTCTCTGGGGAGGCTCAATCTGATTAATAAACCAATATCGCCCCTCCATACTGCTCCAACCACCGCCTTTTGAATACAACGCTGGGGTGCCCTGATAATCGGCTTCTCCTCCGTCCAGTTTTATCTCAATATCGCGCCGAAACAGTAACTGATACTCACCTTCACTGTCATAGTGTTTGTAATGTCTGGTGGCAATAAGATAGTATTCCTGCCCCCCTTCCAATTGATAAGTTATAGTGCCGGTATACAACTCATTAGCAAGACAATCCTTTGCACTAATAGCATTTCCCTCAGCCTCTATCCCTTTGCAAATTGATTCATATTGGTCTTTTGTACAAATGTACAGGGCGATTTGAACATTGCTATTAGGTTTATTAAAGTAAAACGTATAATATCCCGCCTCCTGCTCTGGCACCTTAAACCTAAGCAGTTTGTAGTATGGCTCCTGCTCTGCAATACACGTTGTTGAAAATCTACCGTCTTGCAGCAAAATATCTTCATAAATAACTGGACTAAAATCTTCCCAATAAGCATAAACCGTAACATCACGATTTAAAGCTCCAAGTTCTGCAAGAATTTCCCCGTCAAAATCGATAACTTTTATCCCTTGTCCATTTCTTTCGGTAAAATAACCAGCAAATTTATAGCCAGCTCTATTGGGGCGATCAATCGTAGTGATATAATCATATGAGTTTCCCGACTCCAGCCAACGATTGCCTTTTGAACAGATCGCCATAGTTCCCGGTTGGTCTGCGTCTTCTGCTACAAAAGTAGCTCTCATTTCTTGTTTTAAAGCGACTTCATACTCACCTACTTTCGCTGTATTCCCAGTACTGATAAAATAATAATCATTTCCTGACTCTAACTCATAATAGAGTGAAAAACCATTGTTTTGATAAGTCAAACAATCTGTCCATTTCAGTGACCAGACCGCACCTTTTTTTTGCTCTATTTTATGACACATTGCTTCATATTGCTCCGGTGTGCAGAGATAGCCTGCGGCACTGATATACTCATACTTATAGACATCATAAAATGTATAAAAACCATCCTCGCCTTCAGGGACCGAAAACTTAAACACTTGATAATATGGACTTAGGCCCCCAGTTACAACCTTCGAAAAGATTCGATCCTCCAACCTTATTTCCTGATAAGAAATCGGGCTAAATGGTCGCCAGTAGGCATATACCGAACAATTGTCATCTAATTCATTCATTGCTGGTAGAATATTACCAAAATCATCAATTACTTGTATTCCCTGTCCATCAGTGGCTGTATAATATCCTTCAAAACGATAGCCTGATTTTTCCGGAAGTGTAATTTGCTCCTTCCTGTCATACCACTCTCTGGAGCTGAAAATGCACCACTCATTGCCTTTGGAATACAGTGTTGTTGTTCCTTCACTTGCGGCACCTGAGTTGTCAAGATTTATATCTATTTCACGAATCAGTTCTAAATCAATACCTTCATAGGAATAACTGCTTTTCCATGCTGAAATAAAATAGTAATCTTGCCCCTCCTCCAGCTGATAGCTTAGAGGAAAATAGCTCTCCCATTCAAGACTCCCTACTGATGCTGTTGCAGAAACTGGTTCTCCTGCGATTTCTATTCTATGGCATAATGCTTCATATTGTTCTTCATTACATATGTAACGGTAACGCGATCCATACCGACTATCATCGTATGAATAATACCCGCCCTTGCCTACAGGCACAGTATACTTTAACACATGATAATTCGGTCCGTCATCAGTCGTTATAGTCGTAGTAAACTCCCGTCCATCCAGTGTAACCTCTTCATAAGGAACAGGATTTGTTAATAATGCTAAGTTCTCTACCGGAATCTTTCCTTGGGCATCAGAACCTGTTGCTATCGCAGCAGAATCAGTCGCGATATCATCATCGTCCATAATTTCCGGTTCATCCTCTTCCCCTATAAATTCATCCGCATTTGATGATGTCGCATTTGATGATGTCGCATTTACCTGATGCTTCAATATCATGTTATTTCGCGGCTGCGCCCAGACATCCCCAGGCACTAAACTAATGCTCATTGCCAAAACCAGACACTTGGCAATCATTGATTTAAACATTCTTTCGTTTTTCATCTCTTGTCCCCCACTAAGGTGTAATTTTCCATAGGTATTATTTCCTATTATAAAGTATATGTGAAAAAAAGTCATTCTCCTAATGAAACTTATTTCGTGTCCATAATAAATATGCAAAATGTGCGCTTACTCCATACACCTTAAATAATAATAGACCCATTATATTTGAAAATTTCGACAATTAGTTCACAATGTGTTGATGTTGTGAAACAGATTATTAGAGGGCATATAAAAATTATTCTAATTTTTTTCAAAGGTTAAATGACCTCACCATCAATAAAAAGACGCAAAGGCATTTTACCCTTGCGTCCTGAATCTTTTTATTTTCTCTTAATCTGTACTTTTATCACTCATCTTTCCGCTGCAACAGGACGATGGACTCGCAGTGCAACCCCTGAGGAAACATATCACACCCTCTGACCTTCTCCACCTTATACCCTCTCTCAGCCAGATACTTCATATCTCTTGCCAATGTAGCCGAATCACAGCTCACATACACCACTCTCTTCGGCGCCATCTTCACAATAGTATTTAAACATGCCTCATCACAGCCCTTTCTGGGAGGATCCACCACAATCACGTCCGCATACACATGATTCTTCTCATACTGCTCCGGCAGAACTTCTTCCGCTTTCCCCACAAAGAACTCCACGTTATCCAATCCATTTAATCCGGCATTCTCCCTGGCATCTTCAATGGCCTGAGGCACGATCTCTACTCCATACACCTTTTTTGCTTTTTGGGCCAGGAAAAGTGAGATGGTTCCAATCCCGCAGTAAAGATCCCAAACCGTTTCCCCGCCGGTAAGCCCTGCATACTCAAGAGCAGTGCCATAGAGCTTTTCCGTCTGCACCGGATTCACCTGATAAAAGGAAAGGGGAGAAATGCGGTATTTCACATCGCCGATATAATCCGTAATATAGCCTGGCCCATAAAGGTTCTCCACCCGGTCCCCTAAGATCACATTGGTCCTATCCTTATTGATATTAAAAGAAATACTGGTCATACCCGGAATTTCCAAAAGACTATTCACCAGTTCCCCGCTGTGAGGCAGGCTTTTCCCATTAATCACCTGACAGACCATTAGTTCTCCGGTCCGAAACCCTTTACGGATCAGGGTATGACGGATCAGTCCCTTGTGAGTGGCTTCGTCATAAGGCATGAGATGATACCGCTCCATATGCGCCTTGATCCGGCTTAGGACCTCCCGGTTTTCCTCTGCCCCCAGAAGACAATCCTCACAGTCAATGATAGAATGGGTGCGTCCCGCATAAAATCCCACAATGATGTTTCCATCCTTATCCAGCCCCCATGGAAACTGCGCCTTATTCCTATATCGCCACGGCTCGTCCATCCCCATGATAGGCAGCATGGGAACTTCAGGAAAGCCGCCGATCCTGGTGATATTGTTATAAATCTTCCGTTCCTTATACCGAAGCTGTTCCTCATAATCCATTGCCTGAAGCTGGCAGCCGCCGCAGGGCCCTGCAACCGGACATTTGGGTGTCACACGGTTCACAGAAGGCTCTGTGATCCGCTCAAGCTTTGCAAACCCATAGGACTTCTTGGTTTTCATCACCTTTGCCTGGGCCTTATCTCCTATCACTGTATCCTTAATAAACCAGGTAAACCCATCGGTTTTACCGATGCCTTCCCCGGTTTCGCTCATATCCTCAATCACTGCTTCTATCCGATCATTCTTCTTCCACTCTGCCATCATAACCTCCTGCTTCCACATACCTGCTCCCAGATTGACTTTCGCACCCTGCACGAAGCATTTCCAGGCTCAAAACCTCATAAAGCCGGTACCATATACACATCTTGAACTCATTGTAACTTCTTTTTCCACAAGAAGCAAGAAAACCTTTTTCGTCCTGTGGACAAAAAACGGGAGCAGGGTGGATCCGGTAAGACGCTCCGTCTCCCTTTCTCTCCCAGCTCCCGGAAATTTATCTGCCTTTTCCGTTGGCTTTTTCCATATGGATATTTTTTCCTTTGATTTTAACATCCTTCATAGCCTGTAATACTGTGTCGGCACTTTCTCTTGGCACCTCTACGAATGTATATTTATCATACATATCAATGCTTCCGACCATCTTACCCGGCATACCGGACTCTCCGGCAATGGCGCCCAGAATATCTCCTGGCTTCACGTTCTGGTTCTTTCCGATGTTAATGAACAGGCGGGCCATATCTTCTCTGGAAGACTCATATCTTCCTCCACGGCTATTTCCGTTTCTGCTGCTGCGGCCACGGTTTCCGCCGCCATACAGGCTTTCCAGATTATCAAGAGAACGAGGCTCTCTTGTATCGATGATATCCTCATTTTCCTCGCCCATCATCATTTTCAGCAGAGCTGCTGCCAGATCAAGGGAGGTATAATCTTCTTCCAAAAGCTTCTTTTCAATGATGTTCACCATCTTGCTTAAATCAGTATCTCCAATGGTGTCAGCCACATTTTCCAAAACCTTATCCACCTTAATGGCTGTTACATCATTTAAGGAAGGGATTGCCTGAGGAATGATCTTGGTCTTGCAGTAACGCTGGATATCGCGAAGCTTATAAACTTCCTTGCCCACTACAAAACTGAAGGCAATGCCCTCACGGCCAGCACGGCCGGTACGGCCGATTCTGTGAACATAATATTCGTCATCCTGGGGAAGGTCGTAGTTAAATACGGCCTCTACGTCGTCTACGTCGATTCCACGGGCTGCTACATCAGTTGCCACAAGGATCTCTGTCTTACCGTTACGGAAGCTGTTCATGACCCTGTCACGCTGGATCTGCTTTAAATCTCCATGCAGTCCTTCCGCAAAGTAACCACGTCCCTGAAGAGCCTGAACCAGTTCGTCTACCTGCTTTTTGGTATTACAGAAAGCAACGGACAGCTTTGGTGCATACATATCAAGGAGACGGCACATAACTTCTACCTTGCTCTTAGGCTTTACTTCATAATAATACTGGGTTACCTTGGGAACGGTCAGTTCTTTCTTTACTACCTTAACGGTCACCGGTTCCTGCTGGAACTTTCTGGCAATTTCCATGATAGCAGGCGGCATGGTAGCGGAGAACATAACCGTCTGGCGCTCATCCGGAAGCTGGCTTAAAATAGTTTCCATATCCTCAAGAAATCCCATATTTAACATCTCATCGGCTTCATCCATGACTACCGTATGAACGTTCTCGAATTTCACGGTCTTCCTGCGCATATGGTCCATAACACGTCCAGGAGTTCCGATAATGATCTGAGTACCGTCTTTTAAAGAACGGATCTGTTTTACAATGTCCTGTCCTCCGTAAATCGGAAGGACTTTCACACCGTGCATGTATTTTGCAAGCCTGCGGATTTCATCTGCCACCTGAATGGCAAGCTCTCTGGTAGGACAGAGGGCAACCGCCTGTAGCTTTTTCACCTTAGGATCAATCTTCTGCAACAGTGGGATGCCAAAGGCTGCTGTTTTACCGGTTCCTGTCTGAGCCTGCCCAACGATATCCCTTCCCTCAGCCTGGACCGGAATGGCCTGGGCCTGGATCGGAGATGCCTCTTCAAATCCCATGTCTGCTACTGCCCGCAGAATTCTTTCATCTAACTGNNCAGGCACGTTTCAGACCTTCATCCTCTCGCTTCACACAAAGATATACTATAGCAGATTTTTTTTTGAGTGTCAAGGGCAATGACTTGAATTTGCCTCAACTTTTCAATAGGAAATAATTACCAAATCCCTTAATTCCTATTTTTTTAACCAGCCGTTCTTATTAAAATACCATATCTCTATCAGAATAATGATAACGCTGGCTGTCAAACAGATTTGATAGCCGTACTGCCAGAAACAGGCCCTTTCAGCGAAAAACCGGGCATTTACCCGCATTTCGCCAAAAAGGCCTGTATTTACAAAAGCTTCCTATTCTATTCGCCATACAGCTGGTGCACAATCTCAGCGATCAGCTTTGCAGTTCCTGAAACTCCAAGAAGGGAGGAGTCGATCATTAAGTTCTTATGCTCCGGATCACCTGGCAGATAACCGGCGTATTTCTTATGATAGGCATTTCTGGCCTTGTCTACGGAGGCGATCATTCGTTTCGCCTCGTTCTCAGTCATACCAAGAGTGTTCACACAGTTTTCCAGCCTTTTTTCATAAGGAGCATAAATGAATATATTGATATTGTTCTTTTCCCTTTCCAGTAAGTAATCCGAGCATCTTCCTACCAGGATGCAGCTGGACTTTTGGGCCAGATCCAGAATAATGCCTTTTTGAACATCAAAAATTATATCCTGGATATAAGTCTCGTCAGTCCCCAAAGGAAACATGCGGGGCAAAAAGCTTTGCTTTGACTTTTCTTCTTCATCGCTGACCGTGGAGACAGGAAGGTTTAACTGCTTTGCTACCTCCTCCACAATATCACGGTCATAGAATTCCACTCCCAGCTCTCTGGACAGCTCCTTGGCGATGGAACGCCCCAGGCTTCCGAATTCGCGGGTAATGGTGATTGTAAACTTTTTCATGTCAAGATGATCCTCCCTAACCAGTCACAATGGTTTTCTGATATCCCCTCACCGCGCAGCTAAGGGCAAAGCAGATGGTAAAATAGCAGAGAGCTTCAAAGCCGAATAAAAGCAGCATACCTCTGACATCGTATATGCTTCCAAGAACAACGGAGCAGTTTCTCATAAACTCCGCCACATCCACCATCTTTAAGAAGGAAGTGTCCTTGATGATGGTGATCACCTGGCTGAGCAGAGCCGGAATCACCTTCTTATACATCTGGGGAAGCACGATAAAGATAAGAGTCTCTATAAAGCTGAATCCCTGAGACTGAGCTCCCTCGAACTGCCCCTTAGGAATGGAGTTTAAGCCCCCTCGGAATATTTCAGCCATGACCGCTGAGGTAAAAAGGGAAATCGCAAATACTGATACTCCTACCTTATTCCCCTTCACCGTAAAATAGATCCATAGTATCCACAAAAGATTGGGTGTACAGCGGAAAAATTCCGTATAGGCAGCCACTAACCCTCCTGCCCACTTCCATTTTCCTGATGAATAGGTCCTGATAAGAGCCAGGACCGTTCCGAAAAATGTACTGATAACGGTGGCAAGAACGGCGATCATGACCGTCATTCTTAAGCCCTTCAGCATGAAAGTCACATTAGCCGGTGTAAATATCTGATGAAATAATTCTAACATGCTGCCTCCTCATCTGCCCTAATATCAAGCGTTTTTGCTACAGGAAGCCGCATGGATCTGATCTCCAGATAACGGGCCAGCCTTGCCAATGGGAAACAGATGATAAAATACATCACGGCGCTTGTAAAATACGCCTGGGCAAAGTAGCCCCGGTCAGCTCCCCAGGAATCCGTAAAATACATAAGGTCCATACCGGCTACCATAGCCAGAATGGAAGTATTCTTCACCAGATTCAGCGCCTGATTCGCAAGAGGCGGCATAATAATCTTTATAGTCTGCGGCAGAATGATATGATACATGGTTTCCAGATAGGAAAAGCCCTGAGACGAAGCTGCCTCGGACTGGCCTTTTGGTATGGCTTCAATTCCGGTCCTTATGACCTCTGATATATAGGCGCCATGATAGACACCTACCCCGATCACGCCCAGTACGAACTTAGGAATCCTGAAACCTGAGCTGGAAAATACCATAGGCAGCACAGAATAATAGCACAATACCTGCAAAGCCAAAGGCGTATTCTGTATGAATTCCACATAAATTCGTGAAATTATCTTTATTGGCTTAAATTTAGCCGTGGAAAACATACCAAATATCACTCCCAGGACCAGCGCAACGGCCAGCCCCACCAGTGATATTTTAAGCGTCATAAGAAAGCCAGGTATATAATATTCAGGAAATGCCTGAAACAGGGCATTCCAGCGTTTTGCATCAAAAAGACCTTTTATCATGTCATCTATCCTTTACATAAGGGTTTACTGCAAGCCCCATTTGTCCTGAAGATTCATAAGAGAACCGTCAGAAATCATGGAAGTCACTTTTTCATCAACAAGAGCTGCAAGCCCTGCATTCTCTTTTGCTGCTGCAACACCATAATCCTGTTCCGCGAACCGGTCCTGTAAGATCTGGTTTCCGTCGTTTAAATAGCCGGCCAGGATCGCACGGTCTACGGAGAAGCAGTCGATCTGCTTGGTTGCCAGCGCCTGAGCCAGTGCCGGATAACCGTCAAACTCCTGGAACTGGGGATTTACTTTGTATCCCTTTTCATCAACATATTTCTTAAATCCGTCCTTTGTCGTAGAGGACTGGGCAACTCCGATGATCTTGCCATCCAGATCTTCTATGGATTCAATACCGGAATTCTTATTAACCAGAAGTCCTACCGCATCGGTAAAATATGGGGTAGAGAAGTTATAAGTTTCTTTTCTTTCCGGTGTAATGGTAAAGGTAGCGATAACCAGATCGATCTCTCCGTTCTCTAAGAGAGGTCCTCTTGTCTTAGCAGTTACGCCCTGGAACTCTACCAGCTTCTTTTCTTTTGCTTCATCTGCGGTGCATCCGAAGATGGAGCCGGCAATCTCATAAGCCAGGTCATCTTCAAAACCTTCATATTCTCCGGTCGCCGTATTCTGTAAGCTGAACTTTGGAATATCTGCCTTACAGCCAACCTTTAATACTCCCCGGTCAATAATTTTCTGTACGTCTGCTGCCGCTTTTCCGCCTGCTGCATCTGAACCAGCCGCTCCTTCCTTTGCAGTTGACTCTGCTGAAGCAGCCGTAGTAGCCTCCGGAGCCTTTGCGCCGCATGCGGTTAAGGATGCCACAGTCGCAAAAGCAAGGGCAAGTGATAACATTTTCTTCATCATAATTGGTTCCCTCCTCATTAATATAATTTAATCAAAATCCTAATGAAGGATCTTGCTTAAAAACGCTTTAGTCCGCTCATGTTCCGGACATTCAAAAAAGTGTTCCGGTGTACCCTCTTCCAGGATATAGCCTCCATCCATGAAGATCACCCGGTCTGCCACCTGGCGTGCAAAGCCCATTTCATGAGTCACACAGATCATGGTGATGTTCTCATGAGCCAGCTCCACCATAACATTTAAAACCTCCTGAACCATCTCAGGATCCAGCGCTGAGGTAGGCTCATCAAAGAGTATTAAGGGCTGTTTGGTGCATAAAGCCCTGGCTATGGCCACTCTCTGCTGCTGGCCGCCGGAGAGCTGGACCGGATAATTTCCTGCTTTTTCCTTTAAGCCGACTCGTTCCAGGCATTTGATTGCATTCTTCTTTGCCTCTTCCTTGGGAACATGCTGCAGCTTAATGGGTGCTAAAGTAAGATTTTCTAAGACAGTGAGATGGGGATATAAATTGAATTGCTGAAAGACCATGGAGGAATACTTTTTAGCCATTTCCAAATGGTTCTTTTTTGTCACTTCCGTGCCTGCCACGGTTATCTTTCCGCTGGTAGGTTCCTCTAAGTAGTTGATGCAGCGGATAAAGGTGGACTTTCCTGAGCCGGAGGGTCCGATTATGACCAGCTTTTCGCCCTCCTTTACTGTCAGGCTTATATCCTTTAAAACCTCTAAATCTCCGAAGTTCTTCTTTAAGTTTTCAACTTTCACCATATCTGGCATAATTCCATCCCCTTTCCTCTTATTTCTTGTTTATGTCTTTTGGACACAAGGCGTTCTGTATTTCATCCTAAAAATATGCAAAAAGACGCCTCAGAGTTTGAATGTCTTAAGCGTCTTTGCTTAGTCTTTTTTAATTGTAGTTATTATAAAAAGTTTTATTTGAAAAGTCAAGGATTATTTTCGTCTTATCCTTTAATTGGCAGACAAGAGCATGCCACAAAATGTCCGGGTGAAACCTCTTTCATCTCCGGTACAGCCCTGCTGCATTCTTCCACTGCATACATGCATCTGGTATGGAAATGGCATCCGGAAGGCACATGCATGGGGCTTGGAAGTTCCCCATGAAGCATCTGCCGCTTTGACTTTGCAGAAAGCTGCGGATCTGCTACCGGGATAGCAGAAAGAAGCGCCTTTGTATAAGGATGAAGAGGGTTTTCATACAATTCGTCGCTGTCTGCGATCTCCACCAGTCTGCCTAAATACATGACACCGATCCTTGTGGAAATATGGCGTACCATGGACAGATCATGAGCTACAAACAGATACGTAAGCCCCATCTCCTCCTGTAAATCCTCCAGCATGTTCACTACCTGCGCCTGAATGGAAACATCCAGGGCCGAGATCGGTTCGTCACAGAGTAAAAATTCCGGTTCTACTGCCAATGCCCTGGCAATTCCGATCCTCTGGCGCTGGCCTCCCGAAAACTCATAGGCATATTTGTACATGTCATCCGGCTTCATTCCAACCTTTTTAAGCATCTCTTCGATTCTGCCGTCCACCTCGCTTGCTGCTATGCCGGATACCGCCGCCATGGACTCTCCAATGATCTCCCGCACATTGTGATGAGGATCCAGGGCTGAATAGGGATCCTGGAAAATAATCTGCATCTGCCGGTGGATCGGAAGTAACTTACTGCCCTTTACCCTGGTGATATCCTGCCCCTTAAACAGGATAGACCCGCTGGTGGGATCGTACATACGGATTAAGGTCCGCCCTAAGGTGGATTTCCCGCAGCCGGATTCTCCTACCAGTCCAAAGGTTTCCCCTTTTCGGATGGTAAGATTCACGCCGTCCACAGCCTTTACCTCTGCCTTCTTGCGGCCGAAAAAGTCTTTGGATGGAAAATACTTACATACCTCCCTGGCTTCCAGCAGGATTTCCTGGTTCCTGTTATCCATATCAGTCTACCTCCCTTTCCCTTGCATCCAGTTCCTCTGATGAAAAGATACACATGGCTCTCTGGGTGTCCGAATATACCCGGTACTTGGGAATTCCCTTTTCACACTGTTCACAGGCAAATTTACACCGCTCAGCAAACGGACAGCCATCCGGGGGATCGATTAAGGACGGAGCCATTCCCGGGATTGGTTCCAGCCGCTTCCGGTCCCCTGTCTGAGGTTTGGGAATTGCCTGAAGAAGGGCTCTGGTATAGGGATGCTTAGGCGAATAAAAGATTTCTTCGGTAAGCCCCTCTTCCATCAAAAGTCCGCCATACATAACCATGATCCGGCGGCTTAAGCTTGCCACCACTCCCAGATCATGAGTGATGAGTATGATACTCATTCCCGATTCATCCTGCAGCTTTTTCAAAAGTTCCAGGATCTGGGCCTGAATGGTAACATCAAGAGCCGTAGTAGGCTCATCTGCGATCAGCAGCTTCGGCCGGCAGCAAAGAGCCATGGCAATGAGCACCCTCTGTCTCATACCTCCGGAAAATTCATGAGGATACTGGTTAAGCCTCTTTTCCGGAGACGGGATTCCAACCTGTTCCAAAACTGCAATCGCTTCCTTCTGAGCGGCACGCTTATCCATTCCTCTATGGCGTTTCAGCACTTCTGTCAGATGAAAACCGATGGTTCTCAAAGGATTCAAAGCCGTCATGGGGTCCTGGAAGACCATGGCGATCTCCTTTCCCCTCATCTTTCTTTGCTGTTCCGGTGTCATCTCAAGTATGTTCTTATCCATAAATAATATCTGGTCCGCAGTGACCTCTGCATTCTCCGGCATCAGGCCCAGGATGGATTTCATCAGAACGCTTTTACCGCTGCCGGATTCCCCTACAACGGCCAGAATTTCCTGATGGCCTGCGTAAAAGCTTACGCCGCGAACCGCCTTTACCGATTTCCCATGGGTGTGAAAGGTGGTATGCACATTTTGGACGGACAGGATTTTATCATTGTTTTTCTTTATCTCTTCCAATTCCTGTTTCCTCCCTTTACTCTTTTTCGTCGTTCATAATTTTCGGTTCCACGAAAACCCGGAGCAGATTTCCCAGTTTATTAAAAGCAAATATCGTAATGATGATCAGAAGTCCCGGGATCAGCGCCATGTAAAAGGTATTCTGCATGGTTCCCTGGGCATTTTGCAAAAGACTTCCCCAGGAAGACATCGGCTGCTGGATACCAACTCCCAGGAAGCTTAAGGAAGACTCTGTCATAATTGCATCAGCCATGCTGGTAGTTGCTGACACGATAATAGTGGGAAATACGGAAGGTATGATATGGTGGATAATAATCTTCCAGATACCCACACCGGAAAAATTGGCATAAAGGATGAACTCCCTTTCCTTGAGAGAAAGTGTCTCTGCCCTCACCAATCTTGCAATTTCCATCCATGTAAAAAGGCCAATAACCAGAATAATAGATTTCAATCCAGGTGTTAAGAAGATGCTGACAACGGTGACTAAAATCATCCAAGGAATAGAATGTAAAACATCTACGATGCGCATAAGCACCATATCCACCATTCCTCCGCAGAAACCTGAAACCGTTCCTACTGCAACCCCAATGGTTAGGCTTGTAAGCATGGCAAGTAATCCCACCAGCAAAGAAACCCGGCCTCCATAGATGATCCTGGCAAAATAATCCCTGCCGACTTCATCTGTCCCGAACCAATGCAATGCGGAAGGAGACTGAAGCCGGTTAGCTATATCGGTTGCATTTGGTTCCACAGGAAGAAATGGTGCGATTAACGCAAATAAAATGATCACTCCCAAAAGGATCAGGGAAATTACTGCCGCCTTATCATGCTTTAATGCCAGTAATACACTGTCCACTCTGACGGATCTTCTTTTTTTCGTCTTCTCTTCGTTTCTTTTCATTTTTCGTCACCCCATTTCCTTGATGCGCGGATCCGTGATACAGTATAGGATATCCGACAGAAGGTTACCAAAAATTACGAGGGAAGAGGACAGAACCAGAACGATCATGACGATGGGATAATCCATCCCTTGAATGGCTTTGATAAAATAAGGCCCTACTCCCGGCCACCCAAATACAGTTTCAATAATGATGGCCCCCGTTACCAACAAACGAAGTGCCATACCCAGTCTTGTAATAATAGGCAGAAGAACATTTTTACAGACATGTTTATACATAATTTCCCCTCTGGAAGCGCCAAAGGCCCGCTGAACCAGCACATAATCCTCTGAAAATTGTGTAATCGTGGAGGAGCGGACAAATTTTACGTTTGGAGGTAAAAATGTAAAGACAAGGGTAGTAAAAGGCATAATATAATGCCTTAAAAAGTCCGCCATGGAGGCTTCCATTCCTACGGAATGCATTCCTACAATGGGAAGAAGCTTTAGCTTATAACCCAGGACAAAAATCAAAAGCATGGAAAACCAGAAAGAAGGAACGGCGATCGCTACGGAAGAGATTCCGTCAATCACTTTATCTGCTGCCTTATTCTTGTGGGAGCCTGCTAAAAGTCCCAGGACGATTGCCAGGATATAAGCGGTTCCATAGGCCGGAAGGACCAGTTTTATCGTGTTTGGAATTCTCACTGCAAGATCCCCGGCAATGCTTTGCTTAGTTACGATGGAATATCCGAAATTCCCGTTCAATATCCCGTTCAGCCAGCGTATATACTGGATGAACAGAGGCTTGTCGTACCCATATTTGGCCTTAATCAATTCAATTGTTTCCGGTGACATCTTTGGTGTTGTCATTGCATCAATGGCATTATACGGTGCAAAATGCATCAAAGCAAAACATAGAATTGTGATTAAAAGGACCATGGGTATGGCTGTTAATATCCGTCTTAATATATATTTCGCCATATGGTTTCTCCTTATATATAGAAAGAGGTGTCTGCCGCAGGATTCCAGCAGCAAAACACCCTTTCCTCTTCACAGCTGATCCACAACCCGCCATTTCTGCTGCTTACGCATCTGCTGTCATCATTACTTCATCTGTAGTTTGGAAGTATCTTCAAAGGTATAAACAGGAACCAGCTTTGACTCTTCAATCCCTGATACGTTTTTGGATACTACAAGAAGGCGTTTATTGGAATACAGAGGATAGAAGCAAGCGGTATCCTGCAGTTTCTGCTGAATCGTTGTATAGATTTCTTTACGCTTTGCATCATCTGTTTCCTTCCGGCCCTGGGCAAAAAGATCATTCATCTCAGGATAGTCGTAATGCATATAATTGTATGGGGCACCTGATTCAATTAAGCTTGAAAACGTATCCGGGTCAATGCCCATGATATATCCGCCAAAATACATATCATAAGGATTATCTGCCTTCTTCATCTGCTGGCTGAGGGCCGTCGAATCAACGCCGGTTAAGTTCACCTTAATTCCTGCCTTCTGAAGCTGTTCCTGTATCATGATGGCGGAAGTGGACTGGAGGCTGTCAGAAGCGTTATAGGCAAGTGTCAATTCCGGATTTGTTACACCGGAAGCTGCAAGAAGCTCTTTGGATTTATCCAGATTCTGTTCGTATTTCTCCACATCCTCCGTAAAATACTGGCTGTTTGGAGGCATAAAGCTCCATGGCAGGTCATAATACTGGGGATCTAAGAGTGCTGCGTCTGCAATGGCCTTTTTATCCAGGGCATAGAAGACCGCTTTCCTGAAGTTTTCATCCTTTACGCGGTTTGCATTAAACATCATATATCCCACACGGCCTTCCTGGTATGGGTAAACCGTCAGATTCGCTGCATCCAGGTTCATCTGTGCCACCTGCGCAGGAGTACCGATCCAAGCGTTTACTTCCCCGCTCTGGATAGCTGTCATAGCTGTATTTTCATTTTCAATGATCCGGTATACAAAATTATCAACCGAAGGAGCACCTAAGAAGTAATTCTCATTCTTCGTGAATTTTACATAGGAGCCTGGGGAGTATTCTGCCATTACATAAGGTCCTGTACCGACAGGCTTGGTGTTTACGTCATTATTTTCAAAGTTTTCCACGTTTTCATAAATATGCTTTGGCATGATGAATATCTGGGAAAACATCTCCACTGCAGCGGAGTTAACAAAAGGCATGGTGAGGGAAACCGTATAGTCATCGAGCTTTTCGATCTTAACTGCTCCTTCAGGGAATACCAGCTGAGAATATGCCCAGCCTGCGTTTTTCTCATCTTCCATGGCTTCAAAGGTAAAGACAACGTCATCGGCAGTGAATTTCTCTCCGTCAGACCATTTTACATCATCCCGAAGGTGCATGGTATAGGTCAGTTTATCATCGGAGGTGTCTATGCTCTTAGCCAGGAAATAATTGATTCCATCTGCATTGTACATATACAACGGGGAATAGATCATTTTAATAGTCATAAGGCCGAAACGGTCACTGGTTGTAATTACATTTACATTGGCGCCCGGGTCTCCTGCAATTGCATAGGTAAATGTGCTTTCCCCTCCTGCAGCCGTTTGTCCGGCTCCGTCATTAGATCCGCCTGCTGAACTGGCATTTGCAGCTGTGGTACTTTCTGCAACCGGGTCCTTTCCTCCGCAGGCAGTAAGGCCTCCCAGCACCATGACAGATGCTAACAGGAATGCTGCACTCTTCATAAATCTTTTCATACATTTCTCCTTTCATATTTCCTATCATTATACCTGATACCGCAACCGGTTATCAGTCGGGAAAGTCAGATTCATTATAAACATATTTCCGCAATTTTTGCAACTGTTTTTAATTTATTTCCTACTTTTTCTATATGCTTTAAGGTGATTAAAATTTAATTACCCACTGATGGAATTGATCCTCTTATCTTTTGACCATTTGATGATCAGGTCATTTTTCCCATATCCTGCAGGATAAAGGAGATCAAGCTCCACCTTGGTATAATCCTTTGATTTACCCACTTTAATGTTTAAAACCTTGATTTTTTCCTCATTTAGATAATGAAGCAGCTCTATCATAACAATGTCGTATTGGTTCGTAGTTATTTTTAAGACTCCTTGGAATGGCTCCCTGGACAAAAAAGGAACATCATGGAGGAGGATCTGGGTAAAAATAAGAAAAAGGCCTGCTCCGCATCCCATAAAGTAGTCACCTGCTCCGATTGCCATCCCCACTCCCGCAGTTGCCCAGATGCCTGCCGCAGTAGTTAAACCGCTGACGGAGTGATTCTTAACAAAGATGACCCCTGCTCCAAGAAAACCGACTCCTGATACGATCTGGGAGGCGATCCTGGAAGCATCAAAATTGGGGACATCCCGGAACCCGTACTTGGAAACCACCATCATTAAAGCGGCTCCCATGGCCACAATGGCATGGGTTCTCATCCCTGCTCCCTTGTATCGGTTCGTTCTCTCATACCCGATTAAATATCCTAAAAATCCTGCAACAACAATTCTAACAAACAAACCCGTCTGGTAGATAAGGTCGTACCTTTCCGCAAGGCTTCCCAGCACTTTCCAAACCTGGCTCATGATTACTCCTCTTTTCTGATATCAATTATCCATCAATATCTTATAAAGTATGCTGCCGGTGTATATCATGTTTTCAAAAAGCCTTGCAGGGAATCTGTTTGTCCGGATCTGCAGGAAACGACAGAAGCGCAGTGTTTTATCCGGAATAAAACACCACGCTTTCTAGCCGATCAATTTATTTTAATTCTTTGATCCAGTTGTATCTGGGATCATCCACCCGCGTTGTCCATGGGTTATCCGGAAGGTGCCGGATCATCCAGCAATAGTACATGGGAAACCCAGGGGCAGTTACTTGGGGATGGGTCCTGCCGCCGGGAATGGCAGCACAGCTTCCATCCTTGATTTTAAAGACATCCTCTCCGATAAAGCAGGCACCAAAACCTTCCGGCCGTTCAAACCGGTAATAGTAAACCTCAGGCTGAGGATGCTCATGAGGGGTGTAGCTGGACCATCCTCCCTGATGATTGATCACTTCCCCGTTTACCATATTGGAATAGGGAGCATTGTTGTAGTCGAAGACGGTGCGGACCGTCCGTTTCATCTTACCATCCAAAAGCCCTTCCCCGAAAATGTCATTGGTACAGTCTTCCGGCTTATAGAATACGCTGTCAAACTCCCTGTCATTTCTGGTGCACTGAACCAGAACCTGACTGTCCTCCTTTGCCGCCACGCTTACCATAACGCCCTTTGAAACGTGAAGGCAATAGGGCCCTTCTTCCGTCAGGCTGCTCCGTTTACCCCACTCTTTCCTGTCTTCCCAGGAAAACAGGATTTCTCCGGTAAGGAGAAGGACCGCCATCTCATCCGACTGACTGGAGAAGGACCGCTCCTCTCCTGCCTTCATCTCATAAACGGCTATGTCCATTAACATATCATTTTCCCCATCCCCTGCTTTGGTGAGTAGTTTTACTCCCTTGGGATCAAATTCCGGGTAACTGAATAATTCGCTCATGGCAGCTCCTTTCAACCTTCGCGCCGATGAGCAAGCTCATCTTCGCTCTCTTGCGCTCATTATCCCAGGAACCTGCGGTTCCTGAGCAGCATTCGCCGTTCGCGCCGATGAGCGAGCTCATCTTCGCTCTCTTGCGCTCATTATCCCAGGAACCTGCGGTTCCTGAGCAGCATTCGCCGTTCGCGCCGATGAGCAAGCTCATCTTCGCTCTCTTGCGCTCATTACATCATGATTTCAGAAATTCTTATGGGTCTGTGCTCCTGTACGGACTTTTTGGCAGCAATGCCCATTAATACAGGTTTTAATCCATCCACTACGCCAAGGGGAGTATCAGTATCATTCTCAATGGCCTCAATAAAGCAGTTCACTTCCTTTGCAAAGGACTGCATATAGCGCTCTAAGAAGAAGTAAAGGGGTTTTTCTCCGGTAACGCCATCGGCAGTGCTTAATACTGCACTTGATTCGGTATCATTGGAGGTTGCCACCATTCCCTTGGAGCCGAATACCTCTGCTCTCTGGTCATAGCCGTAAGCGGCCTTTCTGGAATTATCAATAACAGCGATGGCACCGTTCTCCATCTTTAAGGTAATGACTGCGGTATCCACATCCCCTGCTTCCCCAATGGCCGGGTCCACAAGCACTGCGGACTGAACGTAGATTTCCTCTGCATCGCAGCCTGCTAAATAGCGTACCATATCAAAATCATGTATGGTCATGTCTAAGAACATGCCGCCGGATACTGCCGCATACTCTGCACTAGGCGGCTCTGGATCTCTGGATGTCACTTTGATGATATGAGGCTCTCCGATCTTTCCGGCTGCAACCGCATTTCTAACTGCCTCAAAGTTATGGTCAAAGCGGCGGTTAAAGCCTACCTGATATTTTATCTTACTGCCCTTTAAGGCTTCAATTACTTCTTTGATCTTATCAATGTCGTGGTCAATTGGTTTTTCACAGAATACATGCTTTCCTGCTTTAATGGCCTCAACTGAAATGGGGGAATGGGTGTTGGTGGAAGAGCAGATCAACACGGCGTCGATCTCCGGATCTGCTAAAATCTCCTTATAATCCTTGGTTGTATTAGGAACTCCCATGCTTTTTGCCCATTTGTCTGTTTCCTCATTCATGAATGGATCGGCAATGGTCTTGATCCTTCCGTTTTTTACAAGGTTGCAGATGCTGGTTGTATGTACCTTTCCGATTCTTCCTGCTCCGATAATTCCTACAGTTACCATAATTTTCTTCTCCTTCTCTCCTCTTATTTAAAGACCGGTTTTTTCAGCAATGAATTTTCTTGCGCGGATGGCATATTCCAGAGGATTTGCCTTTGCAGGATCCTGTTCTGCTTCCACTACCATGTATCCCTCATAGGAAGCATCCTCCAGCACCTTGAAAATAGGATCAAAGTTCACACAGCCGTCTCCTGGAATGGTGAATGCACCTGCCCGTACCCCTGCCAGGAAGCTCAGCCTTTCTTCTCTTACTTTTTTTACAATCTCTGAACGGATATCCTTTAAATGAACATGCTTAATGCGTCCTACATATTTTTCCACCATAGCAACCGGGTCCTCGCCGCAGTATGCAAAATGGCCGCTGTCAAACAAAAGGCTTACATATTCCGGGTCCGTATTCGTCATCATGCGTTCCACCTCGGCTGCACTCTGAACAACGGTTCCCATATGATGATGGAAGGTTAAAGCCACCCCGTATTTTTCTTTGGAAAGCTTTCCAAGGCGGTTTAAGCCTTCACAAAGCAGCTCCCATTCTCTGTCATCCATCTCATGCTTTCCTTCAAATACCGGCTGGTCTAAAATCCCCTGTGTGCTGTAGCTCTGCTCGGAAACGCCTACAACCTTAGCTCCCATGGCCGCAAGGAACGCCACATGCTTTTCAAATCCTTCTTCCGTCTCCTCATAAGGCCTGCTGATTAAAAAAGTGGAAAACCATGCATTGCAGATCTCTACACCCCGAAGGCCCAAGGCCTTTTTTAAACCTTCCACATCTCTCGGATATTTGTTGCCCACTTCAGAACCGGTAAAGCCTGCCAAAGCCATTTCGCTGACACACTGTTCAAAGGTGTTTTCTTTCCCCAGATCCGGCAAATCATCATTGGTCCATGCAATCGGTGCAATTCCTAATTTCACTTTCTCCTTGTTTAACATATTTGCATCCCTTCCCTGTCATATAATTTTTTATTCCGCCGGCTTTGCGGCAGATTAATACTTTCTGGCTTCATTTCTTCCTTCTAAGACCCTCTCCCATGCCTCTATCACGCTGCTCTTTTCCGAGGTTGTGGCAATTCCCACGTTCCACCAGGACTCATAACCATCCGTCATAGTTTTGGGGATCACCTTTAAATCAAACAGGCAGGCCCTTTCCTGTTTCTTGGCATCTTCCAGAGCCTCTTCCAGTTCTTTGGTGGTTCTGCAGGTATAAGCTTTCAAACCATATCCCTCACCGATTTTGGCATAATCAACCGGAATTAAATCCCCTGAAGGCTTCTTACCATCCGTATAGCGGAATTCCGTGGCAAGGCTTCCGATCCCATGGTTCATTTCCAAATTATTGATACAGCCAAAGCCGCAGTTATCAAATATGAGAATATTGACCTTTTGCCTTTCCTGCATAATGGTCATAATTTCACTATGGAGCATCTGGAAGCTGGAATCGCCGACAACACAGTAAACTTCCGTTTCCGGCTCTGCAAATTTAACACCCAGAGTGGCTGCCACTTCATACCCCATACAGGAGTATCCGTACTCCGCATGGTATCCGCCCCGTTTGTCAGACGTCCACATACGCTGCATACAGCTGGGAAGGGACCCCCCCGCAGTGATGATGGTAGCATCTTCGTCAATGACCCTTCTGATTGCTGCAAGTGCTGCGGTTTGGGTGAGTTTTCCATTGGTTAAGCGGACAAACTCCGGGATCGTCCTGGGATCCCTTGCTTTTATGTTGGGTTCAAAATCATCTCCGGTGTATTCAATGCTTCCCAAACGCACCATCTCTTCATCCCATTTTCTTTTCGCATCGGCGATCTCTTCTTTGTACTGGGACACATACTGTTTTTCCCTAAGCTTTTCCGCCAGTGCCTGAACGGTTACCTTCGCATCTCCCACTGCCTTGACTGCATCCATCTTGTATGCATGGAATCTGCTGTTATTAATGGTAATAAATCTGACGTCATCTCTTTTAAACAGCCACTTTGAGCTTGTTGTAAAATCACTCAGCCTGCTTCCGATGGCGATCACCACATCAGCATCCTTAGCGATTACATTGGAGGCATAGGTACCTGTGACTCCGATTCCGCCGAGACAATAGGGATGGCTTGATTTGCAGGCACTCTTTCCTCCCTGGGTTTCTCCAAAGGGTATGTTAAATTCTTCACAGAATTTTTCTACAATTTCTCCTGCATCGGAGTAGCGGACTCCTCCGCCTACGATTACAAACGGCTTTTTTGCTTCTGAAAGGATATCTGCGATCTCATCCAGTTCTTCTTCTACCGCAAGAGGCCTGGTAATCCTGTGGACCCGCTTCTTAAAGAAATAATCCGGATAATCAAAAGATTCTCCCTCTACATCCTGGCAAATGGCAATGCAGCATGCTCCGGTTTCTGCCGGATCTGTAAGCACACGCATGGCGTTGATCAAGGCACTCATGATCATCTCCGGTCTGGTGATCCGGTCCCAATATTTGCAAACTGGTTTGAACGCATCATTGGTTGAGATCGCAAGACTGCTGCTTTGCTCCAGCTGCTGCAATACCGGATCAGGCTGTCTGGAGGCAAAGGTATCGGCCGGAAATACCAGCAGCGGAATGTTGTTTACCGTTGCGGTTGCACAGGCTGTTACCATATTGGCCGCACCCGGTCCCACGGATGAGGCACACGGAATGATTTTCTTCCGGTTATTCTGCTTTGAAAAGGCAATGGCCGTATGGCACATCCCCTGCTCATTTCTACCCTGAAGCACCTTAAGCTGACCGGGGTCCGTATCCAGAGCCTCTCCTAAACCAACCGCGATTCCATGACCGAAAATAGTAAAAATACCTTCAACGAACTTTGTTTCCACTCCATCGACAGAAACATACTGGTTATCCAGGAACTTCACCAGTGCCTGTGCTGTTGTCATTCTTATTGTTTTTGACATGTTCCGCTCTCCTTTATATTTTTATACACGGGCAATCATTTCACCGAACTTTTCCTTTTCTTCTTTTATAAATGCATGAACCTCCTCCGGAGTCGGCAGGGAATCCGAACAGTTATTGCTCTTTACCATCATGGAGGCCTCTGCCGAACCAAATTCCAGGCAGTCTATGATATCCCAGCCCTGATACAGGCCGTAGAGGAAGCCGGAACCATATCCGTCGCCGCCGCCAAATCCCTTTCTGGCCTCCACCGGGAACGGTTTGATGGAAAATGACTGTCCGTCATAAGTATAAGCCGTAGACCCTTTCATTCCATGCTTGATGACCACAATCCTGGCGCGGTATCCCTGCCAGAGAGCCGCACTTTCCTCGTCTGTCATGCCTGGTCTGATCAGTTTCTCTGTTAAGTTGAATTCTTCTCTTGAACCCATGATTATGTCAGCTTCTTTGGCAACTGCAGAGTAGTATATGGAGATTTCATCCGCATTTTTCCAGTTATAGGCTCTGTAATCGATATCAAAGATAATTCTGACATCGTTTCTCTTCGCCAGCATAACCGCCTTAAGGGCTGCTTCTCTAGACGGGCTTTGTGCAAGTGCCGTACCTGATATGAGAATTGCTTTTGCCTTTTTGATATACGCTTCATCTATATCTTCTACGTCCAGCTGCAAATCAGCAATGCAGTTCCGGTACATCAGGATATTGCTGTCACTGGAAGAGAGCATTTCTGTAAATGTCAGTCCCAGCTTTTCTCCATTTTTACATTTTGTAATATGAGAGGTATCGATCCCCTGTTCATTAAAATAATCCACGACAAATTCACCGAACTGGTCATCCGATACTTTCCCGATGAATCCAGCTCTCATGCCATGTCTGGTCACACCCACGGCGATGTTAGCCGGAGAACCGCCTACAAACTTTTCAAACATGTGCACTTTCTTTAATGGTTTGAATTCTTCTTTCACATACTCATTGTAAGCCGGATTAAAATCAATTGCCACCCTTCCAAGAAGAATTATGTCCATTTCTCTGGTTTCGTCAAATTTTACATATTCCATCGTTACATCTCTCCCATCCCGTTTTGCATGCGGCAACCATTTTTGGAACGAAAAAACACACTGCAAGGTCTTAATCCGCCTTGCAGGGCGTTTTTTTATCATCGGCCGGCTTCTTTTAGATTGTACCATCCCATGTATTCACGTTTGTGGATTCTCCGGTTTCTTCGTCGAACCACCTGGTGGTGACAACTTTATTTTCTGTGAAGAACCGGAATCCATCTTTGCCTAAGCAGTGCAGATCTCCGATAAATGACAGCTTCTTGCCGTTGAAAGGAAACATTCCTACAGGAACCGGAATTCCTACATTGATACCGATCATACCACCGTCGGTGTGTCTGGCGAACTCTCTGGCATAGTGACCGTTCTGCGTAAAGATAACAGAACCATTTGCATATGGATTGGCATTCATGATCTCTAATCCCTCTTCAAAAGTCTTCACTCTCTTAATGCACAGCACCGGTCCAAAGATTTCCTTTTCCCCAATACTCATGCCGGGAGCCACATGATCAAAAATCGTCGGCCCTATATAAAAACCGCTTTCATAGCCTTCTACTACAATGTCACGTCCATCAAGTACAAGCTCTGCGCCTTCTTCTATTCCTGTCTCGATCCACTTCAGGATGGAATCTTTATGAGCCTGATTTACCACCGGGCCGAGTTTCGTACTCTTATCATACGCCGGACCCACTTTAAGAGTCTTGGCCTGAGCGATAATTTCCGCCACAAGAGCATCGGCAATTCCCTCCTGTACTACCACAACTGGGAGAGCCATACATCTTTCTCCTGCACATCCGAAAGAAGAATTGATGATTCCAGCCGCTACCCTCTTGACCGGAGCATCATTTAACACCAAGGCATGGTTCTTTGCTTCGCAGAGAGCCTGAACTCTCTTGCCCGTAGCTGCAGCTGTTGAATAGATATGCATACCTACGGATGTAGAACCTACAAAGCTGATTCCTTTGATGTCGGGATGAGTGAGAAGAATCTCTGCTTCGTTTCTGGAGCAAGTGACAATATTAATTACGCCGTCCGGCAGTCCTGCTTCTTTATACAGTTCTGCTATACGCATACAGGACTGAGGGGTAAAGGAAGCGGCTTTCAGTACGATGGTGTTGCCGCAGGCGATACACATAGGGGTCATCCAGCCCATCGGTATCATTGCAGGGAAATTAAATGGGATGATACCGGCAAATACCCCAAGAGGCATACGGTACAGAACCGTATCAAATCCGCTGGAAGCGTCCATCAGGCTGTCTCCCATCATCAGTGACGGAGCACTTATAGCCTGTTCAGTACCTTCTTTGGCTTTCAGTACATCACCCTGAGCCTCTTCCCAACTTTTACCGTTTTCTTTTGCCACCAGCATAGTCAGTTCATCCATATGCTCTATGAGCAGATCCCTGAGCTTATAAAGTACCTGAACTCTCTTTATTACAGGGGTAGATGACCATGACGGGAACGCCGCTTTGGCTGCCTCTACGGCTTCCTCCACTTCTGCTTTGGTGCAGCATGGTACCTTAGCAATTACTTCGCCGGTACTGGGATTGTAAGCATCAGAATACTTCTCTGTCTTTGATTCCTTCCACTGTCCATTTACAAGAAACTTTAATTTTTTAACTTCTCCCATTTTTATATCCATTCCTTTCTCTTCGCTTAATGGCTGCTTTAAGCGGTTTGATTTCATGTTTCATAATGATTTATGTAAGCGGCTCCACACATTGAAAGATCCGGATATGCTGCTTCACATTCTCATACACTCCCCGAACCATCGCTTCATTCAGTCCGAAATAATCATGCTTGCCTTCCGATTCCAGATACTTTTCCGCTTCTTTTGTAAGACTGTCAAAGCTTGCTGTTGCAATATTAATCTTCCGGATTCCAAGACCTATGGCCTTCCGGAAATCCTCTGGAGTAATTCCGGTCCCGCCATGAAGAACCAGAGGAACATCAATCTTCTGATCAATGGCTTCCAGTACATCAAAAGCCAGTCTGGGAGCCACCGGATAATTGCCGTGGGCGTTGCCGATCGCTACTGCCAGTGCATCCACTCCGGTCCTCTCGCAAAAAATTCTGGCATCCTCAGGATTGGTACAGCGGATTCCCCCATCCGTGCTCCCATCTTCACTGCCGCCCACCAGACCCAGCTCCGCTTCCACGGTTGCTCCATATACCCTGGCGAGGTTGACCGCTTCCAGGGTTTCTGCCATATTCTCCTCAAAGGGAAGATGGGAACCATCTATCATTACGGAGGTGAACCCATAATCCAGAGCCTGTTTTAACACCGGTATGGTCTTGCCGTGATCCAGATGAACTGCGATATCAACCTTAGAATGTCTCGCCGCCTCTACCATCATAGGTCCCATCAGAGAGAGCGGTGAATGTGGAAGACGAACTTCCGCGATCTGTAAGATAATGGAGGCATTCATATCTTCTGCTGCCTTTACAGCTCCCTTTATCATCTCAAGGTTTCCCACACTGAAGGCCCCGACCGCCCTGTTATTTTCAGAGGCCTGATTCAGCAATTCCTTCATTTTTACTAATCCCATATTTCTTCTCCTTTTACTTTATGGGTACATTTTGATTTAGTTCATGTAATGTCTTGGTTATATTTTAGCACTTATCACGGGAATGGTCAAGATAATCTTTTAATTTTTTACTATTTCGAGTGACTTTATGGTAATATCTTGGTTACTTCTTGATATTTTCTTGTACATCTGTTATAATCTAACCATAACAGTATGTCAGAGAGACAGCTGAGCAAGGAGTACAACTATGAGAATTTCCCGAATCGACCAACTGGAACAATATATTCTAGAGCACAAGACAGCCTCTATTGATGCCCTGTGTGAAGAATTTGAAATTTCAAAAAACACCCTTCGCAGGGATTTAGAAATCCTTGTTGCCCGAGGCAGCGTGGAAAAAGTCTATGGAGGTGTCATCGCATGTGAGAATGCGTCCTCTGTCCCGAATCTGGTTGCATTCCATGAACGCGCAGGCAGAAATGCCCAAAGCAAGCAGAGAATTGCCGCACTTGCCGCCTCTTATGTACGGGAGCGGGATATCATATTCATTGACAGCGGAACCACTACCATGAATATTGTGGATCACCTGTCCCATCTGGCCACGGTTACGGTCATTACCAACAGCATCCAGGTCATCAACAAAGCCATGAATTATCCTAACATTAACGTAATCGTCCTGCCCGGGTCTTTAAAAAGAGATACTGCTTCCTTAGTCGGCAGCTCATGCGTGGAATACTTAGAGGATTATAATATTATCCGGGCATTTATGGCCTGTACAGGAGTTTCCCTTCAGGCCGGAGTCTGTAACGCTTCCACAGAGGAGTACACCATCAAGAAAACAGCATTAAAAAAGAGCCAGAAGCATTATCTTCTGGCAGATTCCTCAAAATTCGGACGGGCATCTCTCATGACCTACGGAGACATCGGACAGTTTGATTCTATCTTAACCGAACGGACGCCTGATGATGATTTCAGTTCCAGCTGTAAGGAATTGGGCTGCGTCATTGAGATTACTCCTGAACTATAGACCGAAGTTCTCTTCTTCCTATTAGAAAAGCGTATCCAAGAGTCCTTTTTTACCAAACTCCTGGTTACGCTTTTTTAGTGCTCTATTTAATGTTTTACTTCATGCTTTACCT
Organism: Hungatella sp. UBA3048; assembly: GCA_002367105.1. Classification (GTDB taxonomy): domain Bacteria; phylum Bacillota; class Clostridia; order Lachnospirales; family Lachnospiraceae; genus Lacrimispora. The sequence continues at coordinate 23,661 of DFCS01000016.1, read as the reverse complement.
AACCCTTTACACCTCCTGCAGATACCCCCTCCACAAAATATTTCTGTGCGGAGAAAAACAAAATGGTTCCTGGAAGGAGCGACAGAACTGACATAGCCAGAACCTGATTCCAATTTGCTGCTGCCGTGGCATCCAAAGACATCCGCAATGCCAGTACAATGGGAAATTTCCTGACACTGTTAATGTATATCAATGAATTAAAGAAATCGTTCCACGTCCAAATAAACTGAAAGATAGCAGCTGAAAACAAAGCCGGTTTCGTTAATGGGAGCAGGATGGTCCAATATACCTGGAAAGTATTGCAGCCATCAATGGAAGCAGCTTCATCCAATGCAATCGGAAGACCCCTGAAAAACTGGACCATCATGTAAATAAAAAATGGATAGCACGCAAATAGTGCAGGGATCGTAAAAGGCAGATAGCTGTTCAGCCAGCCCAGCTTGTTGTACAGGATATACCGCGGAATTATTAAAACGGAATTTGGCAGCATTAAAGTCGAGATCATTAGCATAAATAAGATTTTTTTTCCTCGAAAACGGAACCGTGCAAAGCCATAGGCAACGAAAGAACAGGAAAATACGGTGAAAAGCACTGTAGGGATGACCAATTTAAAGGTATTGATATAAAATTGAGTATAGGTGACCTTTCCTGTCCCTTTCCATCCTTTTATAAATGAATCCCAAACAGGCTCTGAGGGTAATAAAGCAGTTGATCCAAATATTTCAGCGTTAGTTTTAAATGCTGAAAACAACATCCATATCAGAGGGTAAAGCATTACGATTCCAATTAATATCATGGCCAGATGGGTTATGATTGTCAAAATGTATTTTTTCTCTTTTCCACTCATTAAAAATTCCCCCCATCTTCATAATAGGTAGCCGCTTCTGAAAACCGGAAAAATATAGCGGTAAAGATTAATATGATAACAAATAAAACCCATGAAAGAGCGCTGGCATAACCCATCTTAAAGTATTTGAATGCTTCGTCATAAAGTTTAAGAGCATAAAGATAGGTCGAATTCAGCGGGCCGCCGTTTGTGATTACAAATGCCCCGGTAAAATCCTGAAACGCATTAACCAGCTGCATAAGAATATTAAAGAATAGAACAGCGGTTATCATGGGTAATGTAATTTTGAAAAACATACGGACAGCCCCTGCTCCGTCGATGAGAGCAGCTTCATACAAATCCTCAGGGACCTGTTTCAGTGCGGCTAGAAACAGAACCATTGAAGATCCGAATTGCCAAACGCTTAGTAAGCTTAAGGTGAATAATGAATAATTAGGACTTGATAGCCATGGAACAGAAGTCATACCCAATCCATTCAGCATGCGGTTTACTAATCCGCCATCCATAAATAAAAAGCGCCACAGAATGGAAATTGCAACACTGCCGCCAAAAATAGACGGAATATAATATACGGTCCGATAGAAATTGATTCCTTTAAGCTTCTGGTTTAAAATAACAGCCACAATCAAAGCTGTAATTATTTTCATCGGTAATGACAGGAAGACATATTTTAGGGTATTACCCAGGGAAGTGTAAAACAGCGAATCACTGGAAAACATGGTAACGTAGTTTTTGAACCCTATAAAAGTTGGAGTACCGGTAATGTTGTACTCTGTAAAAGAATAGTACAGAGACGCCCCCAACGGATAAAGCTGGAAAATGAGAAAGCCCAATATCCACGGAAAGATATAAAGGTAGCCCATATTGCCTCGTTTCGTGTATTTTACTTTATTCATATTATACCAAACCTCACATCAATTTTTAAAAAAATGAACCCAGCCGGGACGTTGCCTAGGCCGGGTTCATGGCTTCTAAATTCTTGTTATCTGACCGTATCCATTTTTGTCTGCACATCGGTGAGGAACCTGTCGGCTGCCTGCTCTGGGGTGAGCTGGCCATAAACAACCTGTTCGCAGATATCTTTAGCTATGTCGCCTACTTCACTATTGAACTCAATCAAAGGTACCGGTGCGGCAGGCGCTGCTTCTGCCCAATCCAGCATTTGAGTGATCTCTTCTGAAATAGCGCCGGCATCAACGAGCGCTTTAAAAGCCTGGAAGTTATTAGGGACGGAACGTTGGGTTCCCATCAGCAGAGAGGCATCGGGATCACTCATCAGCCAATTTGCAAAGTGGGTAGCCAACTCAACATTCTTAGAGCGGGCGCTTACGCCCAGCCCCATACCGGCAACAAGCCGGATGTCCTGATTATCTCCATTTTTAGCAAAAGGAGGTTTGCCAACAGCAAACTGCCCTTCAGGCAGAGATGCTTTGTATTTTCCTACGGTTGCCGTCCAATCTACTGTAAAACCAATTTCTCCGTTGATCCATTTAGGGTTCTGTTCCATCTGACCGGTGAAAAGACTGGCTTCCCCAAGGGGCTGCGCGGTACCGCTTACAAAGAGCTGCTGCAGAATATCAAAGGCATTGGTCAGTTCTTCTTTCGAAGCAATGATCTTGCCGTTTTCATCCGCCCAGTAATGCCCATATCTGGAATATACATAAGCATTCAGTATAAAGGGACAGATTCCACCTGTTGTAGTACCGGATTCAATAGCCAAAAGGTGGTCGCCTGGATTCTCTTTATTAATCTTTCCGCCAGCCTCAATCATGTCTTCCCAGGTCCACACAGTATCCACAGGAATATTATGCTTATCAAAGAAAGCTTTGTTGATCATAACGCCAAATCCGCTGCTGTTCATCGGAAGGCCGATCACTTTTCCATTTACCGTCATGTAATCGTCAATGGCGGACTTCTGGAACTGGGAAAGGTTTACCAGCGGGGTATTAGCCATGTCGACGAATAAGTTCTCCTGGCCTTTCCATTCGGGGTTCCAGTAATAGTCGAGCTGCATCAGATCAGGTTCGGTGCCGCCCGCGAACTGGGTCATTAGTTTTTGCTGATAGCCATCGTATCCCTGATATTCCCCTTCAATGGTAACGTTTGGATACAGCTTCATGTACAGGTCCATGGCCTTTAAGGTTGCTTCATGCCGTGCATCAGATCCCCACCATGCAAATCGAAGGGTTACATTTCCAGCATCAGCCGGAGAAAACTCTCCACTACTGGCCGGTTCCGATTCCGGCAGGGTACTTTGTGCGGTACTGCTCTCATTCGGCTGTGAGGTTGATGTGGGTGCCTGGTTTGAACAACCGGCTAAGGTGCCCATGACCAGCGCAGAAACCAATGCCATACTTGCAATTCTTTTCTTCATGCCTTTCTCCTCCAAATAGCTTTCTGATATTTCGATAAAACTTTGTTTCTATAAACTATTTTAGACTGAATTGTGCAATATGAATAGATAGCGCGGCTGCTGTTTCTTATCCCGGTTAATACAAATAAAATATGTATCATGCATTTCTTGTCATATGCTATCTTTATTTGATATGTCCGCAGCTTACAATACACCAACCATTTGAAGCCACTTAACTGCAAGATACGCATGTCCTGTATTGGTAGGGTGTACTCCATCTTCTGAAAGCTGAAAAGGAGAGTATCCATCCTTCATCGCTTCATCAAACAGTTGTCCGGAAGGAAGATAAAAGTCAGCCATTTCTTTTGCAAGACTCTTTACGATTTCAATCTTAGGGGTGAGATCTTCCCAATAAGCTGTTTTTGCCGGGTCTGTGGGTAAAAGAAACGGTTCAATCACCATGATTGGGGATTGAGGGAAATCCAAACGGATACGCCCCAGTAAATCCCGGTATTGTTTCTCAAACTCAGCTTCTGTGACGATAAGCCCACGATCATATCTTCGCCAGGTGTCATTGATCCCTACAAGGACTGAAACAAAATCCGGTTTTACCGGGCATACATCTTCATGATAACGATCCAAGAGATCCGACAGCCGGTTTCCTCCAATGCCCCTGTTATAAAACTGTACGCCGCTGTTTGGGTATAATGCGGTGTAAATGTCCGCAATTTTTTTAGCATAACCATGTCCCATATGAACGGGATTTTCCCTGTCCCGCGATGCATCGGTAATGCTGTCCCCATAAAAAAGTACTGTGGCACCCTGTTTAAAGTATTCTTTCATCTCTCTTCTCCTTTAGAAAAATTGTTCATTTATCGGAATAAAAAATTCGATACGTGTTTCATGTCCAGGGATACTGGAAATTTTTAATGCAGAGTGCTCCCCATATGTTAAAACCAGCCGCTTATTTAAATTATATAAACCGATTCCCTCTGTCGGTGAGTCTTCCTGGAGCAGCCATTCACGGATTTGTGCCAGTCTCGTCTCCGGGAATCCCATACCGTTATCTGTAACAGAAAAGTGTACCATATGCTGGTCTTCCGTGATTTTTATCTCTATTTCTCCTGAATCCACTTGCTTAAATCCATGGGATATGCTGTTTTCTACCAAAGGTTGAAGCAAAAACTTAATGCATTTAATTTCATGCGTGTCAACATTCACGTTCCATATCACATGAAAAGCATGATCAAACCGCATTTGTTGAATCTTAAGATATTTTTCAGTGTTTTCTATTTCGTCTTCCAATACAACATATCTGTCGGGATTAACCAGGGTGTAGTATAATACGCTGGTCAGCAAATCAATCATTCGGCTGGCCTCGTTGGGCTGGCCGGTCAGCTTTACCGTTTTCCAAAAAATGTTTTTCAGCGTATTAAATAAGAAGTGCGGATTAAGCTGTGACTGCAGAAATGAAAAATGCATGGCCTCCAGGCGGTATTTCTTCTCCACTAATTGCCTGTCCAAAGCAGATTTTTCAAGAAAGCCCCTGACAATGCTTTGGGTGATGTACCCATAAACACCTGCAGATGGCTTTAATTCCGGCAGTTCTTTGCCTTTTTCTGCTGCCTCTACAAGCTGAAGAATTGCGCTTATGTCCTTTGTATTTCTTCGGGTGACCAGAAAGGAAATTGTGCCTCCTAGAAGAAGTGCTGCAACAATCGCTGCAATAACCAGCCTAAGAATATCCTGAGATTGCTGATACAAGGAAGCCCGAGGCACAAGCGATAAATAAGTTACGCCATAGGCACTGTTATCTTCTCTGGCAATATAATATAAGTTATCAAGTCCGGCAGTATCCACATGGTCATGCACAGAAAAAAGTCCGGAATGTCCCGCCATACTAAGGATCTCACCGGAACTGTTTATAAGCAATATGGTTTGCTCGGGGTAAGACAGATAATCACTGTAAAATGCATTCAAATATTCCAGTTGTATATTTAAGACCAATACTCCAATTGGTTTTGTTTTATCTGACGCATAGAGGCGTTTGTATATACTTAGGACATCAGTCGAATAAGAAGTCATTGCGTAGGAACTAATGTTTCGAAGCTCCAGCCACTGCTTATATTCTGAAGGCATGGATTGTGCTTGTTGCAGCCACACTGTATCACGGAAATTAGAAGCATTCGCTAAGCCCACAAAAGAGGCAAAAAAGTTGCTGTGGGTATTATTTAAATAAATATAGAGCGAATGGATATACGTTTTTGAATTCACATTGGAATCCACAAACGTTTTAATCATATATGAGATATCCATATGCTCTTTGTCGGAATACCCATTTTCCAATAATGATTCCAACTGTAACATGACATGGGGCGTAATACTGTAATTAAGACTCTGGGCATCAGCTTCACTAAATATCAGCTCCGTACTTTCTCTGATCCGGCTTACTGTCTGGGTATTGATATCGGTGATTGATTTTTGCGTGCTGGTATTAATGATATAGATTGCAATCCACCCCAGCAATACAATAACCAAAATAACCGGTAGCGTTACGAGAAGAAAATTTCTTATAAAAAACTGCCGTTTCATAATGAATCCTCCTCATCACCGGGAAGAATACGTCCCAATTTTTCAAAACGATATTCTCGTGGTGAAATGCCATAGTGCTTTTTGAAAGAACGAGTGAAATTGACCGGATTGGCATATCCGGACATGGTACTTATTTCATAGATTTTGTACTGCAGATCAGTTAATAATTCAGAAGCTAGCTGCATCTTATAAGCAGTGACATAATCGGAAAAGTTCATGTCTGTTCTCTGTTTAAAATAACGGCTCACATAAGAAGCACTTAAATATACTCTGCTTGCGGCTTCCTCCAGATTAGCACTTGCAGGATTTTGTTTCACATATTCTTTAATTTCGGTTATTACCTTGTCTTCAAAATTATCATTGGCAACTGCGGCTGAATTACGTTCATCCAATTGCTCCTTTAAGCGGCTGAATATCTGTATCAGCTCTTCATATTCTGTTGTTTTCAGCACGTAATCGGTACATTTGTATTTCAGCGCCTGGCGTGCATATTCAAATTCGCTATGGGCGCTGAACAAAATAACCAAAGGCTGCGGTTCCAATGTCATTGCAGACAGCTCCCTTGCAAGGTCAATCCCCGTCATGCCAGGCATGATGATATCGCTTACAATCATATCAACAGGATTTGATTTTATAAATTCAAGCGCTGCCTTTGCCCCTGTAAATTGGCCCGCAACAAAAAAGCCCAAATTTGTCCACGGAAAGAATTGTGCAAAACCTGTGCTGATTTCTTTTTCATCATCTATAATAATTATCTGATAAGCCATGCCACACCTTCCTTATATTCCACGATATCAATACCGGCAGTTCGATGCTCTGCAAATAGAAGTAACCTGGAAAAGATTATCGCGACTCATCAACATCTCTATGTACTGGTCCGGGGCGTGTCTAACATTTCTTTTATAGACACGCCCTGGTTGAATATTTTGCTTAAATTTTTTCTAATATCTTTTTAAGGGATTCGTATGCTAAAGTAAATGCTTCTTCTCCGCTCATCTTTTTCTTCTGGGAAGCATTCTGCTCCAGGGCATCAAATCCTGCAAAATCACTTAAATGAGGCTCTAAAGATAAAAATCCCTGATATCCTCCGGCTTTCAGAGTCTTTAAGATTTCTTCCACATGTCCGTCTCCCATACCTGCCGGAACCACACTGGCATCAGACCACAGGGCATCCTTTACATGGATATAGGCGATGTAGGACTTTAACATCTCATAAGCTTCCAGAGTATTCTGTTTGCACTGAACAAAATTTGCAAAGTCAAAGACTGCCTTAAAATGATCCCCATAGAATTCCTTCATGATTTCCAGACAGCGGTCTGCAACATCTCCGTAGATATCCTTTTCATTCTCATGAAGAAGTATGGTCTGGCTTGCCTTAGCGTAATCTACAAACTGTCCCAGCTGATCCATGACCTTCCCCCGGTAAGGAGCATAGATTTCATTCTCAGGCATGAAGAAGCTGAACATACGGATGTATGGAGCATCCATCAAATGAGCGATTTCCACCGTATGCTTGTAAAGCTCCATATGAGGGGCAAAATCATCGGTGATTTTTATTTTTCCAATGGGAGAACCAACAGAAGATAATCGGATGCCCTCCTCATCAAGCTGCTTTTTGATTTCCTTTGCTTCATTGATAGAGTATTCAACCAGGCCCTTGCCGTTTACCCCCCGCATTTCTACATGATGAATATCCAGCTTCTTTAATACTTCTATCTGCTTTCCTAAGTCCATATCGATTTCATCTGCAAAACAAGATAATAGAATTCCATCCCACATAATCGCTTCTCCTTTTTTAATTTCCTCTTTATTGTCCATGTCCTTTGGGCATAATGGGATACCTGTATTTCTTAATAGCTTCCTTCTGTGTCAAATACCACGCCGGACCCTTCTTTTTTCCTGGATTCTCTGCGGCGCTTATTAAGCTCTTCTAAGAATAAATCTTCATCAAAGGGGATCTCCACTTCCCGCTTTAACCAGCTGGATAAATGCATGGCATTCGATAAGGTCAGACCATTAATTCCTTCCAAACCTTCTGCAACAAGGGGTGTACCATGAAGGATCCTGCCTGCAAATGCCTTTAAAACTCCAACATGCTGTTCATTCTCACCGTCCGTTTCAATCTCTGTCACCGTACATTCCGGAGTATCAAATCCGCCCTTTGCCGTTTTGCAGAAGGTGCGCTCGTTTTCAGACAGCTTATGAAGCATGAGCTTGCCATTTTCACAGACCAGCTTCCCCATCTCCAAAGTGATCTCAAACCGGTTTGTCCCAGGAGCATCTGCGGTTGTGGTAACAAAAACTCCCGTAGCCCCGTTTGGGTACTCCAAATAAGCCGTTACATCATCTTCCACTTCAATATCATGCCATTTCCCGTTATGGCAGAATGCCTGCACCTTACTTGGCATTCCACAGATCCACTGGATTAAATCCATGTTGTGAGGACACTGATTTAACAGTACGCCGCCGCCTTCTCCATCCCAGGTAGCTCTCCAGCTCCCTGAGTCATAATAGGACTGGGTGCGGTACCAGTCCGTTACGATCCAGTTGACCCGCTTGATGGATCCTAGTTCACCGCTTGTTACAAGTTCATGCATTTTCCGGTAAATACAGTTGGTCCTCTGGTTGAACATCATGCCAAAGACCCGGTCACATTTTTGGGCCGCGTCGTTCATTTCCCGAACCTGCTTGGTGTAAACTCCGGCAGGCTTTTCACACATGACATGAAGCCCGTGGTTCATGGCATCAATGGTCAGTTCGGGGTGCTGGTAATGAGGAACTGCAATTAATACTCCGTCACATACGCCTGCTGCAATTAAATCCTTTCCTTCCTCAAAGATAACTACCGCCTCCGGCAGATTCTCCTTTGCCCAGGCCCTTCTGCTTTCCTGACGGTCCGCTACTGCAGTCACTTCCATCTCCGGGACCTTTCCCTCCAGAATGTTCTTTAAGTGGCCGCTGCCCATGTTTCCAATTCCAATAATACCAAGTCTTACCTTATCCATGTCCTATCTCCCCTCATTTCTTGCTGAATCGTAAATATCTATCATGGTGTAAAATGTATTCTGAACCGAAGTAAGGTCATTGAAATAGGCCTTCCCGGTTTCTAAACAATCATAAAAATCTCTGATACAGGCTTCGTGTCCGCTGCCCCAATAGGACTTTCCAAACAGAGAAGACTTTTTCGCCTGCCATACCACTGGCTCCTCCTGACCTTCCATCTGATACCAAACAGAGTTTCCTTCCAGGCGGACAAATCCTTTTTCACAGGCAAGCTCTAAGAAAACCGGTGCATCCATAGCATAAGCCGTAGTGGCATAAAAGCTGGCGCTTACCGGATCCTTTCCTTCTGAAAATGTCATATAGGCTTCCAAGGTGTCCTCTACCTCTACGATCCCTTTCAGATGATGATTGCTCATGGACGCCTCTGTTCTCACTGGTTTTCCAAGCCAGGAAAGAAGCAGATCCAGGGCATGAATGGATTGGTTGATCAACGCCCCTCCGCCCTCTGTCTCAAGCTTTCCCCTCCAGCCGCTCTCTGTATAATAGGGAGCATCCCTGTGCCAGGTAACAAAGGCCCTTCCGCCTTTTATCTTCCCGAAGGTCCCCTGGGCCAAAAGCTCATTTACCTTTCTTGTTGTTTCATTATACCGGTTCTGAAAACAGATGCCTAACCTGCCCGTGCTCCGGCCGGAAACTTTCAAAAGCTCATCGAATTGCTCTCTGCTTATGGCCGGCGGCTTCTCCATGAATACATGAAGCCCTTTCTTTAAGGCCTTTGCCGTCATGGGTACATGGCAGTAGTGGGGAGTGCAGATATGTACCACGTCAAGCGCTTCCTTCTCAAGCATATCCTCCATAGAATCATAAGCCTTAGCCGTTCCGTCCGTAAATCGGACCGAATATTCCTCTGCCCGTTCCAAGCGGATATCCGCAAAAGCACAGAGTCTGACCTGTTTTATTTCATTCAGTACCATGGCGTGAACTCCCCCGATGTTTCCACAGCCGATTATCCCAACCCGAACCATGACTACCTCCTCTTTTCTTTTTCCTCTTTCTATGATAGATTTATTATATACTGTTTTTAACGCAATTTGTTTGCGTATATTGACTAGAAGTATGCATATATTGTCTATTTCAGGAGGAAGCCATGAAAAAGGAGAGCCTTTATCATTATAGTGAATTTTCCGAGCCTTTCAGCTGTGATTTTACCACCAGCCAGATCGCCGGAAATGTGGATTTTCACATGCACAACAGCCATGAAATCTATCTGCTCATGGACGGCCATATCCAGTATTTTGTGGAAAATGCGTGCTATGATATGAACCCTGGAAACTTAATCCTGTTTTCCAACCGGGAGATCCATAAGGCCATTAACACCACAAGCGAAGCATTTACCCGCCTTGTCATTCACGTAAATCCGGCCTTTATCCGGCCTTATTGTACTCCTGACACCAACCTGTTAGAATGTTTCCACCGGGAGCCTGCCACAGGCAACCTGGTCCTGCTTTCAAAAGAAGAATACGGGCGCCTGGTTTCCATGGCTCAGCGTCTTCATGAGGCAATAAAATATCGCTGCACCTACGGCAGCGACTTAACGGCAATGACCACATTGATCCAGATCCTTATTCTTATTAACAGTACCTGGCAAAAGACAAGTCCTTTAAGGACCGCCCCAAAACCCCACAGGGCCCAGGCAATCATGAGTTATATTGACAAAAACTTAACAACGTCCATGACCCTGGATTCCATCTCCCAGGCTCTTTCCCTTGATAAATATTATATCAGTCATTTGTTTAAATCCGAGACAGAAAGCAGCATCTTTCAGTATATCGTGGTGAAACGGGTAGCTCTGGCAAAGGAGCTGCTTTCTAAGGGGCATACGGTATTAGAAGCCTGCCATTTATCAGGCTTTCACGATTATTCTAACTTTATCCGCACCTTCCGCCAGACCACAGGCTATACGCCCGGACAGTTTAAGCGCCTTAGCCGGTAAGCTTACCGCTGCTTATAGGCAGGATCTGCCGGGTATCCGCCCCGCAGCTTCTGCATTCCACGCGAAACGGCGTCCTTTGACTGCTTCCAATCTGCATCCTTATTTAAATAATCAAATTTCTCAATGAACCAGTCGACATCGCCGGATATCCGCTCCATATTCTGTTCCATAATCTGAAAAATGACAGGGTAAAAATCCTTTCGCTCCTTGTCATTTAAATATTTATCCGCTCCGCTGCACAGGTCTGCAAAGTGATGAAGGCAGAATCCCTTGCTTTTTTCAAGTTTTTCCCGAAAAACAGAATCCTTTTTATACAGGTGAAAAAAGGTTGCCACATACCGCTCATAGCTTTCAGAAAACCGGTCGCAGATATAGCAGGTCTTTTCCTTCCCCTCGATCCAGGCAGCCATGGAATTTCCATTTCCTGTCTTTCCCGTAAGGCGGTCCTTTAAGGAGATTTTTCCGGGAGCATACTCCTTAAATTCTTCCTTCATTTCCTTTATCAGTTTCTTATAATAGGTTTTTAAGATCCAGCCATTTCCAAGGGCATTGCCGTAATCAAACATTTTCTTTTGATGGATCCGGCAAAAGCCTGACCGGTCTGTGGCTTCTCTCGTATCGCTTTCCATGTAGGAAGCGCAGGAACCTAATACAAAATCCATAAGCTCCTGTTCTGCTTTTCTCTCAAGATAGCAGAACAGGCACTCGTCATCTGCATCCATGGCGTCATTTAGCGGTATCTCGTATAATTTTTCCTTCATTTTTATACCTTAAACCGGTAACCGACTCCCCAGATCGTCTCGATGTACTGGGGTTTAGCCGTATTGAATTCGATTTTTTCCCTGATCTTTTTGATGTGGACGGTAACGGTAGCAATATCACCGATGGACTCCATATCCCATATTTTATTAAACAGCTCTTCCTTCGTAAATACATGGTTTGGATTCTGGGCAAGGAAGGTTAATAAGTCAAATTCCTTTGTGGTAAAATTCTTTTCCTCTCCGTTGATCCATACCCGTCTGGCTGTCTTATCGACTTTAAGGCCCCGGATTTCAACGATCTCGTTATCCGGCACTCCGCTTCCGATCAGTCTTTCATAACGGGCCAGATGGGCTTTTACACGGGCAACCATCTCACTTGGGCTAAAGGGTTTTGTGATGTAATCATCGGCTCCCAGCCCCAGACCCCGGATTTTATCAATATCCTCTTTTTTAGCGGAAACCATGATGATCGGGGTGTTTTTTACTTCCCTGACCTTCCTGCATATTTCAAAGCCATCCACTCCCGGCAGCATCAGATCCAGGATCAGCAGATCAAAGTCCTCATGGAGGGCTTTATGAAGTCCTGCCTCCCCGTTATTCTCAATCTCAACTTCAAATCCGCTCAGCTCCAGATAATCTTTCTCCAGCTCTGCAATGCTTTCTTCATCTTCTACTATCAGAATTCTGCTCATTCCTGTATGACCTCCTGGTATTTTCTCAAAACAAAATGTATCTCCGTTCCAATGCCTTCCTTGCTGGTAGCCCAGATCCGGCCTCCATGATCCTCAATGATTTTTTTAACAATGGACAGACCGATTCCGCTTCCGCCCTGGGAGGAATTCCTGGATGAATCCGTGCGGTAAAACCGGTCAAAAATACTGGGCAGATCCTTTGCCGGAATCCCTTTACCGTTGTCCTCAATTTCCACCTGGATAAAGTCTCCCACATCCTTAATCCGGATGTTGATAATCCCGCTCCTCTTATCCATATATTTTACAGAATTGCTGACAATATTATTAATGACCCGGCGCAGCTGCTCTGCGTCTGCGATGACCATCACATCCTCATCCACATAGTTAAAATATCCCAGTTCAATGCTGCGGTCTTCCATCTCAAGTCCCACTTCATCGACGCAGTCTCTGAAATAGCCGGCCACGTTGATCTTGGAAAAGGTATACGGGATTTTATTGGTGTCAATTTTTGAATAAAAGGTCAATTCATCAATCAGCTTATCCATGTCATTGGCCTTGTTGTAGATGGTCCGGATATAACGGTCCAGTTTTTCCGGGGAGGAAGCAACCCCATCCATGATTCCCTCCACATACCCCTTAATGGCAGTAATGGGAGTCTTTAGATCATGGGAAATATTGCTGATCAGCTCCTTGTTTTCCTTATCATACTCCACCTTTTCTGCTGCAGATTCCTTAAGGCGGATCCTCATCTCCTCAAAGTCCTGGCAAAGCTGTCCGATCTCATCGTCATTCTCCACCTCAAGAGAGAAATCCAGATTTCCATCCCTTATATTCTTGGTGGCTGTTTGAAGCCGTCCCAGGGGACTTACCACAGACCGGTATACCCACATCATAAGGATCGCATCAGTAAATACGATGATCATAATGATGGCCGTCAGCATTTCCGCCATCATGACCTTGATCTCAGGAAGAAGACCATTCACATTGGAAACAATGAATACGCTCCCCTTGTTTCCATCAGGATACATAAAATCCATCTGCTTTACCAGATGCTGTGTCTCCCCATCCAGATAAATGGCTCCGTCAACGTTACTGTCTATTTCCTCATATTTTGGAAGCTGGTCATAAAGACCCTGGGTGATATGACTGTTCCCGTCAAAAATCAGGGAATCTCCCTTTCGGACGATCATATAAGCATACTTTGTTGCCAGATTCTCATTAAGCTTTTCCAAAAAATCCGTATCCTGAAACTGCCCTGGGTCACTTTGTAAGATCTGGCCGATTTCCTTTTGTTCCGACCGGGTCAGGCGGTTAAATAACTGCAGGGAATTGCTCGACAGAAGATCGATCTGTTCCGTTAAATTATAGGCTTTGCGGAACGCCTTCATCTGGTAATTGCCAAGACCTGCCACCACTGCAAAGATCAGGATCAGAGGGATCACCGTTATAATCAAAAATGCTACAACAAGACGGGTTCTCAATCTTAATTTCACTATTCTCGTCTCTCCCATGCTCTGAAACTTTATTTATAACGAAAAATTAATAATTCTTAGGGTATTATAACACACCTGGACAAGAGAATTTATAAAACAATTCTAAAATTTACGGCATTATTGCATAATTCCCGAAATTTACCAGGAAACAAAGACATCCGGGCGATTAAAAAAGGGAAACTCTAATTGTTCCATTTCCTCAAAGCTGATTAAAAATGCTGTATCCTTCCTGAAAATGGAAAAATACAGCATACATGATTTTATTCTTTATTTAATTTTTACAATTCCTTTGGATCTATTCCAAAATGATCAAATAGAATCTTTTCTGCTTCCCCATTCCATAATCCCTTGTGCGCCTTACAGGAATCGCTTAGCTTCTTAAACAACGGATCAGTACTGCCCAGCTCTTCAAAGTCTTCAATAGCTGTCAAAGGCATGTCAAATTGTGTATAGGCAAGCTTCTTTCCGCCAGGAATGGAAGGCAGATTCTTTGTTGCTTCTGCAATGCTGTCAATCCCTCCCACATGGGTGACCATAACTGCCGCTTCTATGGCTCCTTCTGCCGAGAGCTTATTGGCCTCGATCAGATCATCCGTATTACCGCCGGTGGTTCCCATGATATGAGTACTGGTATAGTGGCAGTTATACAGATTGATCTCTGCCTTAAACCGGCTGTCTGATGGACCGGCAAAGAAGTTCATACAGCCGTCAAAGGCCAGAAGCTTATCTCCCATCTCTGCAACCTCTTTCACAGGAACATATACAAACACGTCATCGTAGCCCTGGCCGCCTGTAAAAGCCAATAAATCAGAAATCGGATCCTCCATCTTATCGGTATTTACATAAAGCAGTTCGATCCCTCTCTCCTTTGCGGATTCTTCTGAAATCACTTCCCTGGCCCGGGCGATCCGCTCATCGCTGATATCCGTAACGACTATCCTCTTCGGCTTATTTTCAAACTGAAGTCCATAGCTGACCGCTCCCAGCCCCATAGGTCCGCAGCCTCCCATGATCAGGATACTTCCATCCACTTTGGTCCCCATGGCATGATCATAATTCCGTTTGTTGGTATGATAGTTGGCATGAAATCCGCCTATGATACAGCTCATTGGTTCCCCTAAGGATGCCTCAAAAAAACTATTTCCCGTGTAGTCCAGTAAGCATCCCAGTTCCATAACCTCGTTTGGCATGATGCAGTATGTACAGGCACCTCCGCAGAATTCATAAGAATATCCCGGCGAATCCAGTTTTCCCATGTAATTTAAAGCAGGCTGCAGTGAAAATTTTTGTCCCGGCCGGAACTGTTCCTGCCACTTCTTCCCCACTTCTACAATCAGCCCTGAGCATTCATGACCAACGATCACCGGATTGGTATCTATATTCTGGGGAGCTCTTTTATGCTTTTTCCCCTGTTTTACCAGTTTATAAGTAGACATGCAGATGCTGTCACTCATGATTTTTACAAGAATCTCATTTTCAGCAATCTGCGGAAGTTCAAACTCTTCTAACCTTAAATCATCTGTGCCATACATTCTTACCGCTTTTGTTTTCATATTTTTATCCTCCAACCTTTTTATCAATTATTACCTCTGGATTTCCAGCAATTCTGCCTGCTGCATCAGTTCATCTACCAGGCTGCGCCTAGGCGGCTTGGTCCCTATACTGGTAACCGCACCTGCTGAGGCTCCCATGCATAATCTGATGCTTGTTTCAAGGGGAAGCTTCTCATTCCAGGCGTAAGCCATGGCTCCTACCAGGGCATCTCCGGCTCCCACCGTAGAATGGGCTTTCACGCGAAGCCCGGGGCACCGGTACCGTTTATCCACGGTTAAAAATAAAGCCCCCATCTGGCCAAGGGAAATCGCTACCATACCGGTTCCATGGTCCAGCAGCTTTTCTCCCATGGAAACCAGCTCCTGTTCCGATGCACGGTAATCCATCTGGTAATAGCGCTCCAGCTCGGAACGGTTAGGCTTTAGCATATCCGGTGCTGCTTTTAAAGATTCGGCAAACAGCGGGCCGTCTGCATCCAGCAAGACCTTTGCGCCTTTCCGGTGAACCTCTTCCGTGATCCTCCGGTATATATCCGTTGGTATTCCTGCCGGTAAGCTTCCTGCCAGTACAAACAATGTATCAGGGGCTGCATAACCATTCAGCCTTTCAAAAAGATCTTCCAACTGCTCTTTTGACACCTTAAGTCCGGGTTCATTAAGCTCTGTTACTTCTCCATTTTCCTCCACCACCTTCAGATTCGTTCTCGTCTCCCCTTTTACTTCCACGAAATCTGTCTGAATGCCCTGGTCAGCCAGCACATGTCTGATGATGGTGCCGCTGGTTCCTCCTAAAAACCCCATGGCAATGCTTTCTCCGCCTAATTCCTTAATGGTCTTGGAAACGTTGATGCCTTTGCCTCCGGCATCTAGCTCCACACGTTTTATTCTGTTTAAATCTCCCCGTTCAAACCGGTCAATATCTACGGTTTTATCAATGGCCGGATTCATCGTGACTGTAACGATCATTGCGGACACCTCTTTCCTGTAAACATGGTAAGGATTTCTTCTGCACTGCATTCGGTGATCCGTTCCACATCGTCCGGATCAGCCAGGCAGTCTGCGATAATTGAGAGTATTTCCAAATGATCTTCTCCTGCCCCTGCAATCCCTATGACCAGCTTTACCATTTCTCCTCCCCAGTCTGTTCCCTCAGGGAATACCATAACTGCAATGCCGGAGCGCTTAACCGATTTTTTAGCTGCCTCTACGCCATGTGGAAGTGCAATTCCATTGCCGATATTTGTGGAAAACGTCAGTTCACGCTGAAGCATGGCTTCTATGTAGGATTCTTCTACACAGCCGCACTGATAAAGCAGCTGCCCTACCTCCCTAATTACCGCCTCCTTTTCCCCGGGTCTGCAATTTAAGCGGATATTCCCAAGTTCCAGAAGCTCTGCACTCTTTTCTACATTCTTTTTCCCGTAGCCAAACACGTTTCATGCCCTCCTGTGTTAACTTTCTAACTAAATTATAGGGGTGATATCTCCTCCTTTTCAATGAAAACAAAATGGCATTTGGCGCCATCTGATAACGCCAAATCTGAAATCAACAGAAAAAGCCGGACCCCTTCGGGCCCGGCTCACACCTTGCTTTTAACTTATATCTTATCCAGATATTGTCTGAAATATTGGTTTAAATACTGGGATACCAAGGCTCTGATCTCCTCTTTTCCCTCATGTCTCACAGCTTCCAGAAACTCTTCTTCCTCGATCAGCCGCTCGCTTAACACGCCCAGGATATCACTGTTTTCTACCTCATGATCGTCCTTTGGTACCAGCATGATTAAGACAACACATACTCCCTTAAAATAAGTGTCGCTAAAAGGCTCTCCATCCTTTGTCTGGCACACCGAAAACACCGGCTTTACCACTCCTTCTGTCCTGGCATGAAGCAGGGCAAAGCTTAAGTCGGGAAATATCTGGCTGCACAGCCGTTCTCTCCTCATTAAATCTTCTTGAATGATGCTCTGCCGTTCCGGATAGGCAGCCAGCTTCTCGCTGACAGCTATTAACAGCTCCTCAAAGGTGATCCCATTATTTACCTTCTGGTATTCCATAAGTCTTATTACATTTTTTATCTGGACGGCAATAAAATTCACCTGGTCTAATTGAATGGTGAACTCTTTGTTATCCTGTTTTTTAGGCATAAATTCACACCGGCGTACCTTTCCTGCGATCTGCTCCATATCCTCAGCAGGAAGAAGGGGGCTTACATACAGGATATCAGCCTCCTCTTTTATGGGTATGGTGGATACAAAGAAATCCGTCTTGCTCAGCACGTAAGGAGACAGATCCGCCATTCCATAGACCGACAGCTCCACCCTGTCCGCAAAATCTCTGGCAACCTTGGAAGACATAAGCCGTGAGATTCCGATCCCGCTGGCGCAGACGATCCCTATATTCACCTTTCTCCGGCTTTCCTTCCTGCTTTCCATCCGAACCTCTGCCGCGCCGAAATGAATGGCAAGAAACCCAATCTCTGATTCCGGTACTTCAAACCCATACCGTCCTTCGATCACCTTTGCAACGGTTCTGCACCGTTCAAATATAACCGGATAATCCCGTTTAATCTGTTCCAGCAAAGGATTCTGGATCTTCATGCCATTGGTTAAGCGGACCAGAGTCGGTTTAAGATGGGCAATTAAGCCCTGGATTACAAATTCCTCATCCTGCTTTAGCAGATAGGCAATGCTGTCGTCATAGCAGTCGATCATCTCATTGACCACATCCCAAAGTTCTCTGGATTCCTCTATTTCACTTCTTGACTTCTCATCAATATTCAGCTGCTGGATTTTGGAGCCTTTTATATGCAGGCAAATATAAGCACACTCAATTTCCGGGATCTGAATCTGAAATTCAGCTTCCAGGGATTTGGTGATTCTCTTTGCAAGATCATAATCCTGATCATTTTGCAAACTGGCTGTCATGAATGGGTTTTCCTCAATGATCTCCTGTCTTCGGATCCGGTTTACAGCAATTGCCACATGGATCACCAGTCCAAGGTAGGAATCCTGGGTTAAATTGAGTATGCGTTTATCCCGGATTCTTAAGATACAGGCTGTCACTCTTTTTACAATATCGTCATCTAAGATCCGGTAGATATTACGCTCACTTTTATTCTGAATCACATTTAATACGGACTGGTTCCTGTCTTCATACATCTCCTGTATGATCTCTGTATGGATGTTTTCATCAATAAACACACGCAGGGCACGGCGGAAATCCCGTTCACTGCCCTCAATGAACACACCATATCCAGGTTTTCTTTTTATCTCCAGATGATATTTATGAAACCACTCTTTTACCACCTCTAAATCTGAACTGACGGTGGCTTCACTGACTCCAAATAAATCACTGTAGTAATACAGTTTTTTTAAGGTCTTATCCTTTAAAATCTCCAGGGTCAGACGCTTCTGGCGTTCGATCCGGTCAGAAACATCAAGAGCATCATCCTCTTCCAGTTCAGCCTTAAGAGCTTCCGTCTGATCGTTATCTCCCTCCAGCCAAATACCGGTTCCCGTTTTTGAGCAAAAGGTGAGCCCGTATTTCTTTAATACTCTGGGTATATACTCAAGCTCCCTTTGTACCGTTCTTTTGCTGATATGGATCTGATCCGCAAGCTGCTTAACGGGAACGGGTCCGTCCTCATTAAGAAGAGCCAGGACGATCTGCTGCATCCTGGGTGTAAAATCATGAACTGCCATCTTCTCCACCTCCCATTAACCAATTCAGGAGTTCCTGATAACCGGACATATCCGTGAGATTATTGACTGTAAAGCATGGTTTATCAATCCCTGACAGGGAACGGGCAAAATCCTTTTGGCATACAATCGCATCCGCGTCACGCGGAATGCGGTCAGCCGATACATGAAACACTTCAATACCTGTTAAGCCTTCTAATTTCAGCCTTTTTTTAAACAGCGCGCTGGCCATGGCACTGGAGCCCATACCAACATCGCAAACAAAATAGATTTTGGCATGTTCCATTTTCTTCATTGGCATCCCTTCATCTTTCAGTAGTATTTCTTCATCCACAACAGTTTTTAATTTCTTTCCAGACATAATCAGGCAGGACAGGAGGCAAGTCACCCCGGCAGATACAAATATCCCCGTAAGGATTCCAAGCCAATGCTCTTTGTCTGCCATAATCATGATCGTGATGATACTTCCGGGAGAAGCCGGTCCCAGAAGCCCGCTTCCGGTGACCATAAAACAGTAATTTCCTGCAATGCTGCCTGCTATGGCAGCTCCTAATAACCGGATATCTGACAGCACATAAGGAAAGTAAACCTCATGGATGCCGCCCAGGGACTGAATAATAAGGCTGGAAAGCATTTGCTTTCTCATATTCCGGTAAACCAGGGTATAGGCAAGGAGAATTCCAAATCCCGGACCCGGATTGGTCTCTAAGAGAAATAAGATGGAACTTCCCTGCGTTTTCATCTGCTCCAATCCCAGGGGAAGGAAAAAGCCGTGATTGATCCAGTTATTAAAGAAAATGATTTTTAAAGGTTCTACCACAAAGCTGATGAAAGGGATGACTCCATTTGCAATCATTAATGATAAACCATTTCCCAGAAAGGTGAGCAGCCATGCGGCCACTGGTACCAGCGTGTAATGGGTGAGTGCTCCGGCTAATAAACCAAGCCCCGATATATACAGGTTGCTAAAGAGCATCTCAAACCCTGCCGGAATCCGGTGCTTGATCCGGTCCAGACCCTTCCGGGATAAAAAACCGGCAATGCTGCCTGCTATGGCAGACAAAATCATGGCAGAAGCAGGTTCTGTCATGACAACAGCAGAAGCGGCAAGGGTGCCGGCTAAACCGCCCACATCCCCGCCGCACATCGTGCCTGCTTTGTATCCCATAAATACCGGAATTACCAGAAAAGATAAAATATCAGACATTTCAGGCAGGTATTTATTCTGGAATACCACTGCCGATAAAACTGACAGCAGCCCGGCTGTCACAAACAAAGGTATGCACTCTGCAATTACTCTGCTGTAAGACTTCAGTATTCTCCCCGCAAACTTCATTTATATGATTCCCCTTTTGAATCCGTATACATCAGTTATAAATATTGTACCATGATTCACATTCGGATACCAGGAAGGCTGTCTATTTATTTTATAAATCTGTTTGTTTATTTTTTAACGTTTCTACCAGTTCATCATATTCCGGTGCCGCCATAAAATTAGTAATTAAAATCAGTTCCGCCTCAGGATTGCTGCGGGACGCGCGATCCTTCAGTTCTTTATGAGTCACCACAATCTGGGCATCCTTGGGGATGGAAGATACGGGTGAATGAACTACCTCAATATCTCCGAATCCTGCTGCCGCCAGTTTTTTCTTCAATATGGTAGCACCCATAGCGCTGGAGCCCATGCCAGCATCACAGGCAAACACAATTTTTTTAACGGGTCCTGCTGGCATTACTTTCTTTTCTGGGGTCTGATTTCCTTTTGACTCCTGCTTCATTTGTTTTACTTTTTCCGTTGACTCTTCCAAATCTCCGCCTTTTCCTGTAAACCGCAGCAAAGGAAGAGCGACCAGGAAGGAAACTACGGTTGCAACCGTAACACCTGCTAAAACTCCAAAGTATCCGCCTCTTGGTGTCATTGCAAGAACAGCAAGGATACTTCCGGGAGATGCGGGTGAGGTGAGTCCAACTCCAAGGAGCTGGAATACGAAGATCCCGCTGGCTCCGCCTGATACCACTGCCAGAAGTAAAAGGGGATTCATCAGTATGTATGGGAAATAAATCTCGTGGATTCCTCCTAAAAAGTGAATGATAATCGCGCCGGGAGCAGAGCTTTTGGCCGATCCTTTTCCTGCAAGACAGTAAGCCAGTAAAACACCAAGTCCGGGTCCCGGATTCGCCTCAAGAAGAAAGAAAATGGACTTCCCGATTTCCTCCACCTGCTGGATTCCTAAAGGAGAAAGGATTCCATGATTGATGGCATTGTTTAAGAACAGGATCTTAGCTGGTTCAATAAAAATGCTTGCCAGAGGAAGCAGCTTGCGGTCCACAAAGAATCCAACTCCTGATTCCATCACCCGGTTCATTACCTCAACAATAGGTACAACTCCTATTAATGCGATAGCTGTCAGGATGGCACCGATGATACCGAGGGAAAAGTTGTTTACTAACATCTCAAATCCAACGGGGATCTTGCTCTCAATCCTGCGGTCAAATTGCTTAATCACCCAGGCGCTGATTGGTCCCACGATCATCGCTCCGATAAACATGGGAACGCCAGAACCAACAATCACACCCATGGAAGCGATTGCGCCGATGACGCCGCCCCGCTGTCCGTAAACTACCGAACCGCCCGTATAAGCGATCAGAAGCGGCAGCAGCATGGAAGCCATAGGGGAGACCAGGGCACCAAGCGCTTCATTTGGATACCAGCCGGTGGGAATAAACAATGCCGTAATCAGTCCCCATGCAATAAATGCACCGATATTCGGCATTACCATACCGCTTAAAAAGCGGCCAAATACTTGTACCTTCTCTTTCATATTACATACCCTCACTTAATTATATAGTATTTACTTCATGATCCGTGTCAGGTATGATTGGCCAATCAATTCCTTTCAATAGCCTTATTATAATCAATGTCAACTTCAGATTTCAACCGGAAGAAACAAGGATTTGGCGCTAGTTTTAGTGCCAAACCTTAAAAAGCCTGAATCCAATGTCCCATTGTTTCCTCAGATTCCCTGCAATCAGCGAAAACATTGCCTTAAGAATCAGTCTTACTGTATATATCAATAGAAAAAAGATGCCGTTAGTCAGCTGTAAACCAGCTGATTTTGCGGCATCTTCCTTCCACATGAAGATTATAAATATTTCTTTAAAAGTGATACTTTATCAAGCTTCTCCCATGGCAGGTCTAAGTCATTTCTGCCAAAATGTCCGTAAGCAGCCGTCTGTCTGTAGATTGGGCGGCGTAAATCCAGCATCTTGATGATTCCTGCGGGACGCAGGTCAAAGTTTTCCCTGATGATCTCCACAAGCTTTTCATTGCTTAATTTTCCGGTTCCGAACGTATCCACCATAACGGAAGTAGGATGTGCAACACCGATGGCATAGGAAAGCTGGATCTCACACTTGTCGGCCAGCCCCGCCGCTACGATGTTCTTTGCAACATAACGTGCCGCATAAGCAGCGGAACGGTCTACCTTTGTGCAGTCCTTACCGGAGAATGCTCCGCCGCCGTGGCGTGCATAACCGCCGTAGGTATCTACGATGATCTTACGTCCAGTCAGGCCGCTGTCTCCGTGAGGTCCGCCGATTACAAAGCGTCCGGTAGGATTAATGAAGAAATTGGTCTTCTCATCTACCAGCTCTGCAGGCAGAACTTCATCAAATACATACTTCTTAATATCCGTATGAATCTGTTCCTGGCTCACATTCTCATCATGCTGAGTGGATAAAACCACCGCATCTAAGCGGAGAGGATTGCCGTTCTCATCATATTCCACAGTCACCTGGGTCTTTCCGTCGGGACGAAGATAAGTAAGGGTCCCATCCTTGCGTACCTTTGTAAGCCGAAGGGCCAGTTTATGGGCAAGGGCGATGGGGTATGGCATATACTCCTCGGTTTCATTGCTGGCAAAGCCAAACATCATACCCTGGTCTCCTGCTCCGATGGCGTCGATCTCTTCATCAGACATCTTGTGCTCCTTTGCTTCCAGGGCCCGGTCAACGCCTAAGGCAATGTCAGCAGACTGCTCGTCCAAAGCTACGATCACGCCGCAGGTATCGCAGTCAAACCCGTATTTTGCACGGTCATAGCCGATTTCCCTTACGGTCTCCCGTACCACCTTCTGTATGTCTACGTAGGCATGGGTCGTTATTTCTCCCATAACCATAACAAGACCTGTGGTACAGCAGGTTTCACAAGCCACACGGCTCATAGGATCCTGCTTTAACATCTCATCCAAAATCGCATCAGAGATCTGGTCACACATTTTATCCGGATGTCCTTCTGTAACGGACTCGGATGTAAATAATAATTTTTCCATGTTGTCATTTCCTCCTTGATATCACATGGGGGAATAACAAAAAGAAAAGTCCGCAGCAACGCGGACTTGATTCAACAATGTATCAAATCCTCTTATTGCTCGATTTCTCGCTCAGGTTGGCACCTTCCAGCCGCTCATTTCTGGCCAAGGCCATCATTTTCGGTCGGGGTTGCCGTGACTTCACAGATCCTTTGTATCTCCATCACTCTGAATAAGGGATATTACGTACTTTTCATTTGTTATTCAATTGTAAGCTGTTTCTAGTGCATGTATATTTTATCGTATTTAAAAACGGCTGTCAAGGGAATTTTGCCAGGACAAATTCCATGAGAATTGAAAAAGT
>DFCS01000025.1 GCA_002367105.1 Hungatella sp. UBA3048 | reverse complement strand
GGGGGCGCTGCAGCGCCCCCTGTATGAAAATGGCATAAAAGTTTGAGAGAAAGGAGTGTGCGGTCTTGAATAGAAAAAAGATGACAATAGCCGAAAAGAAGACGCTTGAGGGCTATGGTTTTATTCTGCCTGGATTTTTTTACGTCATGTTGATTCTTGGCTATCCGCTTGTCTATAACGTAATTCTGAGTTTGAAAAACACGAACGTGAAGAATTTTGCGAAGGGGACCTCTGAATTTGTGGGATTTTTGAGTTATATCACACTGTTCCACGATCCTACGTTTTTACTGGTCTTAAAAAATACGTTTGTTTTTACAGTGTTCTGTCTTGTCATTCAGTTCACCATTGGATTCATGTTCGCTCTGTTCTTTTCCCAGCAATTTACGCTGTCGGGGCCGATTCGCGGATTAATTCTGGTTGGATATATGATGCCGATGTCTGTCACCGCCATGCTGGGAAAGAATTTATTCGGGGTATCGGAGGGTGTCATCAATGATCTGCTCTTAAAGATCGGATTGATTCAGCAGCCGGTGGAATGGCTGGTGGGAGGAAGCACGGCTCTTGCCGCGGTTATCGCGGTCAACTGCTGGGTCGGCATTCCGTTTAATATGCTGCTGCTGACCTCGGGCCTGACTGGAATTTCACAGGAGGTTTATGAGAGTGCTTCCATGGATGGGGCCAACAAAATTCAGCGTTTCTTATACATAACACTCCCGCTTATGAAGTCTTCTATTTTGGCAGTGCTGATGCTAGGATTTATCTATACCTTCAAGGCGTTTGATTTAATGTTTATTATGACAAGCGGCGGACCGCTGAACGCCACGGACGTCCTGGGGACATATGCTTACAGCCTGTCATTTACTAAATATGAATTTTCGTTGGGTTCTGCAGCGGCTATGGTGCTGTTTGCCTGTCTCTTCGTCATCGGATTGTTCTATCTGCGGCTGATAACAAAGGAGGATGATTAGTATGGGAGAAAAAATCAGATATGCCGTGTGTACAAGCAGCGGCAGAAAAGATATTTTAAACAGCCTGCTGGCAATATTCATTGCAGTGATCTTCCTCTTCCCGATCTACTGGCTGCTGTCCATGTCCTTCAAGACAGACGGGGAGTCTTTCGGGAAAATAGTGACGTATTATCCCCACACATTTACGCTTGAGCCATGGATTAAGAACTTCTCCGACAAGGATTTCCTGTGCTCTTTAAGGAACAGTTGCCTGATTGCCTTGCTGTCTATGACGATTTCTATCTGCTTTGGTGTGCCGACGGCGTATGGGATGGGGCGTTATAAGGTGCCGGGAAGCAAAGGCTTTCTGCTGGCCTTTCTGGTGACGCAGATGATGCCGGCCTCCCTGATGCTGACTCCCATGTATTTAATCTTCAACAAAATCGGTCTTTTGGGTACGTATTTAGGTCCTGCGCTGGCAATCTCTTCGGGATCGATCCCATTTATTGTGGTGACGCTGAGACCGTATTTCAAGGGGGTTCCCACGTCCTTAGATGATGCTGCAAGAATTGACGGCTGCGGTGTGGTCCGCTCATTTTTTTCTATCATGATACCGGCGATCAAGACCGGTGTGATCACGGTGGTAATTATCTCGTTCTTGAATGGCTGGAACGACCTGGTTTATTCCATGACCTTTAACGTCAAGCCGGAGATGCGTCCGCTGACTGCCAATATCTATAAATTCCAGAGCAAATACGGAACAAAATGGAACTGTATCATGGCGTACGGCGCGATTCTTGTCATACCGGTTGTTCTGCTATTTGTATTTCTGCAAAAATATATCGTCAGCGGCTTAACAGCCGGAGCGGTCAAAGAATAGGAGGAAAGAAATGCTGAAACAAATTGGAAATGCGGTTATAAGGAGGCAGGAAAAAGAAATCCTGCAGATTGAGCCGTGGGGGCCCAATGCCCTAAGGGTCCGCGCTACCCAGCTTTCTGCAATCAGGGAGGAAGAATGGTCGGCTCTGTTGGAACCGGAAAATGAGGAATTAAAAATCAGTATCGTGCTGGACGGCATGGGTGCCAGGATTGAAAATGGAAACATTCGATGTGAACTGATGGCTACCGGGAAGTTAAAATTTTATAACCGGAGAGGCGAGCTGCTTTTGGAGGAATACGACAGAAACCGTTTCCGCAAGGAGATTGAGGGGGAATTTAACAGCGCTCTGGAAATTGATCCCAGGACCTTTGAACCGATCACGGGTACGGATAATTACCGTCTGAAAGTCCGGTTTGAACCGAGTGAAGGAGAGAAAATCTACGGCATGGGCCAGTATCAGCAGCCGTATCTGGATGTGAAGAACTGCCGTCTTGAGTTGGCGCACCGCAATTCCCAGGCAAGTATTCCCTTCGCACTTTCCAGCCGCGGCTACGGATTTTTGTGGAACAATCCAGCCATCGGCAGCGTTACATTCGGAAAGAACATCACGGAATGGACGGCGGAGTCCACAAAGGTAATGGACTACTGGATTGTGGCCGGGGAAACTCCGGCTGAAATCGAGGAGGCTTACGCCAATGCGGTAGGTAAGGTACCGATGATGCCGGATTACGGCATGGGCTTCTGGCAGTGCAAGCTGCGCTATCAGACGCAGGAAGAGCTTTTGGAAGTAGCGAGGGAGTATAAGAAGAGGGGCATTCCACTGGATGTCATCGTCTGCGACTATTTTCACTGGCCCAATCAGGGGGACTGGAAGTTTGATGAGGATTACTGGCCCGACCCTGAGGGCATGGTGCGTGAACTGAAGGAGATGGGGGTCAGGCTGATGGTGTCTGTCTGGCCAACCGTTGAGGAAAGCAGTGAGAACTATCATAAGATGGTCCGGGAAGGATATTTAGTCCGCAGCGAGCACGGAAAAGCGATCGGTCAGTTGGGAAATGCGGCATTTTTTGACGCCACGCATCCGGACGCGCGCAGCTTCGTGTGGGAGAAACTGCGCCGGAATTATTATGACAAAGGAATTGAGTTGTTCTGGCTCGATGAGGCGGAGCCGGAATTTACCGGATATCAGTTCTCTCATTACCGGTATTATCAGGGAACCGATTTAGAGACAGGCAATATTTATCCGAAGGAATATGCCAGAATGGCGTATGAAGGCCTCCGGCAGGCTGGACAGGAAAACATATTGAGCCTGCTGCGTTGTGCATGGGCCGGAAGCCAGAAATACGGGGCGCTGGTGTGGTCCGGAGATATCGATTCATCTTTCCGCTCACTGCGCAGCCAGCTGGCAGCCGGGCTCAACATGGGACTGTCCGGAATTCCGTGGTGGACGACAGACATTGGCGGTTTTCACGGAGGTAATATACACGATGAAGGATTTAGAGAAGTGTTTGTGCGCTGGTTTGAATTTGGCGCCTTTTGCCCTGTCATGAGGCTGCACGGATACAGAGAACCGATCAAGGAGCCGATCGGTACTGTCGGTGGAGGAAAACACAACAGCGGAGCGGAGAATGAGATCTGGTCCTATGGAGAAGAGATTTACGCTGTCTGCAGGAAATATATTTACCTGCGGGAGAAGATGCGGCCGTATATTACGGAACTGATGCGGGAGGCCCACGAAAAGGGAACACCAGTGATGCGCCCTCTTTTTTATGACTATCCGGAAGACGGCCGATGCTGGGAAATTGAGGATGAATACTTATTCGGCCCGGACGTTCTGGTTGCACCGGTTCTCTGCGAGGCTATGACGGAGCGGAAGGTCTATCTGCCGGCCGGCCGCTGGAAAAACTTAAATGATGCTTTGGTATATGAGGGGGGAAAGGAAATTATAGCCGCGGCCCCCATTAACGCTATCCCGGTGTTCGTAAAGGAAGGGACGTTGGACTATCTGTTCGAAACTGCAAAGTGATGCGAAGCTGCGGGGAATTATAGCAAGAGTATCACATGGGACTACGTGGAAAGCAGCGATGATGGAGGAGATAGGATATGGAGAAAATCAGAAAAAGGGTTGGAAGCAAAGAGTTATTCTCCTACGGAGGAGACTACTTTTACTACATGGAGAAGATCTTTGATACGGCGGCGCTTAACCTGCTTTGGCTGCTGTTCTGCTTGCCTGTGATTACCGTCGGTGCTTCTACCACGGCGCTGTATGATACGGTCCATAAACAGGGAGTGCAGGATGAGGGGTATGTCGTGAAGGTGTTTTTTCAATCCTTTGTGCGGAACTTCAAACCTTCCTGCGGACTGTGGGGGATTCTTGCGGCTGCGGCTATCATATTTCAGCTCAATCTTGGAATTGTGTCGGCAAAGATGGAGGGAGAAGGGGCTGTTTTTCTGCTGCTTCTTTACAGTATGTGCCTGCTTTTTGCAATAGGGACTCAGCTTTACGCATTTCCTGCTCTTTCCCGTTTTTCCATGCCTACGGGGTGGATTCTGAAAGTTTCGATTTATATGTGTTTCCGTCATTTACCGCGTACCATACTCCTGGTACTGGTTACGGCGGTCAGTGTCATGCTTGTTTGGTGGTGTCTTCCGCTTGTTCTGATTCTGCCGGCTCCTGTCCACAGGATATACCATTGTTTAATAGAACCGGTACTGGCGGAACACACACCGCAGAGTAAAAAAATTCATTAATATTTAATTGAGTAAAAGGAGGATCACGCAGATGGACCAAAAAGAGGAGATGCAGAAAATGGAGAAAGCCGGAGATTTCCGTTCCGATAACCGGTTTTTACTGGGGTATTTTGAAGAGAAGGACGGGGCGCTTTATTATCGCTATGACGCGGAACGTTTAATTGTAGAGCCGTGGGGGACCAATTCTCTGCGGGTGCGTGCGTCAAAGATGGCGCAGATGCCGGAGGAGCTTTGGGCGCTGGAAGGAAAGCCGGAGTTGTCAGGAGCGAATGTGACAATTCATGATTATACGGCGGAAATCACGAATGGAAAAATTAAAGCGGTTATCAATAATATTGGAAAGCTTTCCTTCTATAACCAGAAAGGGGAGCTGCTTCTGGAAGAATACGTACGCAACCGGGAGGATATGTTTGCCGATACGTGCAGTTCCCTGGAGATTGAAGCTCGAGAATTTAAGCCGATTATCGGCGGGGATTACGCCTTGACAATGCGCTTTGTATCTGACCCTAAGGAGAAAATATATGGGATGGGGCAGTATCAGCAGGATTTTCTGGATTTGAAAGGTGCAGATTTGGAACTGGCGCACCGAAACTCCCAGGCCAGCGTACCGTTTGCCCTTTCCTCGCTGGGGTATGGTTTTCTGTGGAATAACCCGGCAGTCGGACGTGTCAATTTCGCCAG
This sequence comes from Hungatella sp. UBA3048, assembly GCA_002367105.1. GTDB lineage: Bacteria > Bacillota > Clostridia > Lachnospirales > Lachnospiraceae > Lacrimispora. Next base: position 147,705 of record DFCS01000025.1, on the reverse strand, counting down.
AAATATTACCACATGGGAAGCGAAGTCCACGAAAAAGCTGGACTATTGGATTACTGCGGGAGATTCTCCTGCAGAGATTGAGGAGGCGTATGCGAACGCCGCGGGGAAGGTGCCGATGATGCCGGAATATGGTCTTGGATTCTGGCAGTGTAAGCTGCGCTATCAGACGCAGGAGGAACTTCTGGAGGTCGCCAGAGAGTATAAGAGACGGGAGCTTCCCATCGACGTGATTGTCGTGGACTTCTTCCACTGGCCCAAACAGGGGGACTGGAGGTTTGATCCTACGTACTGGCCGGACCCGGACAGCATGATTGCGAAACTGAATGATATGGGGATAGAACTGATGGTATCCGTATGGCCAATGGTTGATTATTTAAGTGAGAATTTCGAGGAGATGAAGGCGAAGGGTCTGCTGACTCGGGTGGAGAAGGGCGTGCGTATTGACAATGTCTATATGGGCAACACGATCCAGTATGACCCCACAAACCCTGAGGCGCGGGATTACGTCTGGAAGAAATGCAAACAGAATTATTATAATAAAGGTGTAAAGATATTTTGGCTGGATGAAGCAGAACCGGAATACTCCGTCTATGATTTTGAAAACTACCGCTATCATTTAGGGCCGAATGTGCAGATCGGGAATATTTACCCGGTGATGTACGCAAAGACCTTCTTCGAAGGAATGCGTGGGGAAGGACAGGAGGATGTGGTAAACCTTCTGCGCTGCGCCTGGGCGGGCAGCCAGAAATACGGGGCGCTGGTTTGGTCCGGCGATATACATTCCAGCTTCGACAGCATGAAAAATCAGGTTGCAGCCGGACTCAACATGGGTTTGGCGGGTATTCCATGGTGGACCACGGATATAGGAGGATTTTTTGGAGCCAACATTACCGACGAGAAATTCCATGAGGTGCTGGTACGCTGGTTTGAATATGGAACCTTCTGCCCTGTTATGCGGCTTCACGGTTATCGGATGCCGTATCAGCCTCAGCAGGGGACTACCGGAGGGGCAGCATGCGTGTCTGGTGCACCCAATGAGATCTGGAGCTATGGTGATAAGGTGTACGAAATTTGTAAAAAGTACTTATGGATTCGTGAAAATATGCGCCCCTATACACGGAAGTTGATGAAGGAAGCCCATGAAAAAGGAACCCCTGTGATGAGGCCGCTGTTCTATGATTTCCCAGAGGACTGTGCATGCTGGGAGAAAGAAAATCAATATATGTATGGCCCGAATGTCATGGTAGTGCCGGTTATGGAGGCAGGAGCTGATAAGATCGTAGTTTACCTTCCAAAAGGCGCAGTGTGGATGAATGTCTGGACGAAGAAAACGTGGGAAGGCGGCCAGAGTATCGAGGTAGAGACGCCGCTCGATCAGATGCCGCTCTTTGTGCGGGACGGATTCGTTCTGGATGTTTGTGAACCATAAAACCAGTTTTTCCTGAAATTAAATGAATCATTATATGAAACACGGGAGGGGCATAATTTAAAAGCTTGTGCAATGCAGTGCCTGTATTTATGTCGTAAAATAGCCAAGGTTATAAAAATGAGGACAATCAGCCAAGGATTGTCCTCATTTTTGAAATAGTTTCTTCTTGTGGAGTAATACTTTGAAGATAGTGATGTAAAATATGCTGGAAGAGGGTATAGTGGGCTCTGGGAAATGAGGGATTAAATGGTGTCATCTTCATAGGTGTTATATTAAATTGTTCAGGGTAGATTAAGTTGGTTTTTTAATATCTATATATTGCGATAGTTTTTGGAGAGCTGATTTTGGAAAAGCATCCACCTTTTTGATAGAGGGAGATAATGGGTTTATATTTGAAACATCATCTTAGTAATAGTCGAACTATGGAATGAAGTAGAATTTCGACAGCAGTTATGCTAAAATAGGGCTATTAAACAATGGTGATATTTTAGAATTTTCACAAAGAGAGATGATGGCATGAACAAACTTTTAATAGTTGACGGACTTAATTTGCATTTTCAAATGTTTTTTGGTATGCCTTCAAGTATAATAAATACTGATGGTAAAGCAATACAAGGTACCTTGGGTTTTGTTGGTGCTTTAATAAAGATAATTAAAATGACAAATCCTACAAACCTTATTGTGTTATTTGATGGTGAACATGAAAACGATCGGACTGAACTGCTTGCTGATTATAAAGCAAATCGTATCGATTATTCACGAGTTACTGATGAAGCAAATCCGTTTTCACAACTTAATGATGTTTACGCTGCTCTCACGTTTATGAGAATTATGCATACAGAAGTGGAAGAACTTGAGGTAGATGATGTTGTTGCAAGTTATACCCATAAATACGGTAATGAATGTCAGATTACGATTGCTTCATTTGATAGTGATTTTTTTCAGTTGATAAGTGAGAATGTAAGCGTTCTCCGTTACCGCGGTGATAAAACGGTCATTTGTGACACAACATATTTAAAAAATAAGTATGGTATTTATCCTTGGCAATATGCTGATTTTAAGTCACTAACAGGTGATAGCGCGGACAATATTAAAGGCGCGGATAAAGTAGGTCCTAAGACAGCATCGAAGCTTATAAATCAGTTTGGAAATCTGCAAGATATAATTGCTCATGCAGATAAAATCTGTAGGCCATCAATCAAAGAGTCAATTATCCGCAATAGCTGCCGATTAAGGAATAATTATAAACTGATAAAACTTGATGATAGAGCAAAAGTGCCATTCAAACTAAATGAACTAGCCTTTGCATATGATGGCATAAATACAAATGATGTTCTTAAAGGTATTGGACTAAGATAAACTGTAAATTCAGTAAGCCCAGAATATATATGTTATATAGGTGAAAAGAAGTACAAGCAGGAAAGATTATTTAATATATATTATGAGGTGAGAATGCCATAGAGGATTACTCTGAGGGATTACCCTGGGGAAGAATTGACAGAGGCGTTCCGGGCTGTAACTTCCATTATTAGCAAATTCGAAAAGGCACATGAAATAAATTTGTTAAATCCAGTAATCAGATAAATTTCAAAGTCCTTGAAAAAAGTTTTCTCGGACGTTATAACTTCTTTCAAGTGAATATAGACAAAGTCCGGACGATTATTCCGGACTTTGTCTATATAAATTTTGAGAAATAGAAGCATGATGGTTATAGAACAACACTTGGTATTTTTAACAAATTTATTTATAATAATTATAAATAAAAATTATTGTACATTTGAAGCTTCTGTGGTTTAAAATGAGTAAAATATAAAACGGAGGAGCGTATCGAAATGTGTCAGAAAAACAAAGAATGGAAGGCTCCGCATGTATTTGTGATATTAATTATGCTGATCTTTCTTGCAGTAGCAGCAACACACTTTGTACCAGCGGGAGAATTTAACAGATATGTTAATACGGATACAGGAAAAAATTTGGTGATAGAAGGAAGTTATCACTTAATAGAAACAAAGCCAGTCAGCTTCTTTTTGATACCTGGGATTATATACCGTGCTATTGTAAAATCGGCAGGCATTATTACATTTATTCTGTTAATTGGGGGTTCATTTGCAATTATCACATCTACTAATGCATTAACTGCATTATGCAAAAAACTATCGGCTGCTTTATCAGGAAGAGAGTTTTTTGTAATTCCCATATTTCTTTGTTTATTTTCCGTCTTTGGATTTACCATGGGAATGTCGTCGGAGGTTATGATATTCGTTCCTACTGGTATTGCATTGGCAATTTCACTTGGATTAGATAAAGTAACTGGTACAGCAATGATAACAATAGGTGCTGCAACCGGTTTTACAGCAGGGATTTTAAACCCTTTTAATGTAGGAGTGGCGCAGGACATCGCACAGATTCCATTGTTTTCCGGAATAGGATATAGAATTGTTTTATTAATTACCTTATTAATTATAGATACATTTTACATAATTTGTTATGCGCGAAAGGTTAAGCTTGATCCTCAAAAAAGTATTACTTATGGAGAGGAAGAGGTTGATTTTAAATTCGATGAAAATAATGCTGATTTAACTAAAAGACAACTGGTTGTTTTAGGAGTAGTAATAGTCGGATTTTGTATTCTGATATATGGATTGGTTAGTCTGAATTGGAATTTTGAAGAAATGTCTGCGTTGTTTATTACAATGGGTGTCGTATGCGGATTAATCTGCGGCTATAACCCCAGTAAAATAGCTTCAATTTTCGGACAGGGGGCTAAGGATATTTGCATAGGGGCACTGATTGTAGGGATTGCAAGAAGCGTAGAACTGGTGCTGTCTGAAGCAAGTATTCTGGATACGATTATAGTGAATATAATCAATGTTATTGGAAGCATGCCTGTTTCGGTTCAGGCCGTGGGAATGTTTTTGATACAATCCTTAATAAATTGTGTCATAACATCAGGGAGCGGACAGGCAGCAATAACTATGCCCTTGATGATACCAATATCTGATCTTGTGGGGATAAGCAGGCAGACGGCAGTGCTTGCATTTCAGATGGGTGATGGTTTTTCTAATTCCATTCTTCCGACTTCCTCCGCATTGATGGGATATCTGGCTGTATCCAAAATTCCATATGTTAAATGGATGAAGTTTATGGTGCCACTTTTTTTGATCTGGACAGCGATAGGATGTTTATTTATGGCAGGAGCAGTAGCGATAGGATATTAAAACAGAACGCGGAGGTATAGAATTACTTCCACGTTCTGTTTTTTATAGCTGATACGTTATCTGTTCCACAAAATATTCCATAAAATCATTTAATTCAAACTCTTTCCGATAGCAGATTGAGAGGTTTGCAAACACATTGACATCTCCTACCAGAAAATAATTAACTGGTTTAAAGGTTCTGAAAGTTTTTAAATAGCTTTCCATGCAGAAAGCAGGTCCGATCCCTTCCGATGCCATTTGTACAGCAGTCTCTATATTTGAGATTTTCAATACCTGTTTGGGGATTACTTGCGAAAAGGTGAGAGCTCTGTCTGTAAATTTCCGAATCATTTGATCATCATTTTGTATGATGAACCGATCGTCTTTTAAATACTTTAAATCCAGCCATGGATATGGCAGTCCGGGAAGATGCTTTGCATTTTCCACAGCTGGATGATTGGGTTGAAGTGCCATTAAGAGGTGGTCGTCCATAATATGAATACTGGAGAAGTCATCCAGGTTAGACGAATGGTTACAAAGAATCAGGTCTAACTCCCCGGATTTCAGTTTTCCTGTCAATATAGTGAAAATATCCTCAGTGATTTTGATTTCAACAAGAGGATATTTTTTTATAAATGCAACCATGGTAGGAGGCAACAGTAGGGGGGAAAGACGTAAGTAAGTTCCGATCCTGAGGAATCCGGAATGTCCGGACTGATAGGACTGCAGGATTTTTTCAAATTCCTTCTCAGACTCCAGCATTTTTCTGCTGGCTTCCAGATATTTTTCTCCGATAAAAGTAGGTACCATTTTTTTGCTTTCTTTTGTAAAAAGCGGTGTACCCAGGCTTTTTTCCAGGTTTTTTATATACATACTTAATGTTGGTTGTGAGATATATAAAAGCTCAGACGCACGGCTGTAAGTTCCGGAATCTGCCAAAGTACAGACATATTCCTGGGCTTTTAAGTTCATTAGCATGATCATTCCTCCTAGTGATTATATTGGAAAAATTTATATTTTTTATTGATAAAATTTATATAACTAAAGAATACCGGCTAATATCTTTAGTTATTCTAACGGAAATCTATATGTAAGTCAATAGTATCTAATCTTCATCAAAAATTCATATAAAAAGTATTGGTTTTATTGAATATGATTAAAAAAAAGAAGGTTTTATAATACGTTTATGGTAAAACATATAAAATTATCAAAAGAAGAGAGGATTTCATTATGGTAAAAAGCAGAAAGGAACAAATCTTTTCAGAAGTGGAAAGAATAAAATCGTGTCTGATTCAGATGGCGGATGATATCTACGATTTTTCTGAAGTTTCGTTCGAAGAATATAGTTCTTCAAAATTATTAGTGGATTATCTTGAAAAAAATGATTTTCAGGTAGAAAGAGGGATCGCAGGACTGCCGACTGCTTTTCGTGCAGTCTACAAAAAAGGTGAGGGAGGACCGTCTATTGGTTTGTTATGTGAATATGATGCCTTAAAGACGATTGGACATGGATGCGGCCATCATCTTCAGGGACCGGCAGTTGTAGGAGCTGCAAATGCAGTTAAGACTATATTTAATGAGAAACCATACACACTGGTCGTTTACGGAACTCCCGGAGAAGAAACCGATGGAGGTAAAATCGATATGTTGCAAAAAGGGTGTTTTCAGGATATTGATGTCGCGCTTATGACTCATGGGGGTCCAGCAACCCAGACAGATGTAAAAAGTATGGCTCTTGCCTCATACAGGGTTATTTTCCATGGTATTAGCTCCCATGCGGCGATTAAACCGGAAGCTGGAAAAAGTGCATTGGATTCTTTACTGCTGTCATTTAATGCGTTGGAATTTTTAAGGGAGCATGTAAAAGAAGACAGCAGAATGCATTATACGATTGAAAGCAGTCCGGGTCCTTCTAATGTAGTACATGATAAAGCTGTTGGTATCTTTGATTTAAGATCTTATAATTCACTTTATCTTGACCAGATTGTGGAGAGGTTTGAAAACATTGTTAAGGGTGCCTCCCTGATGACGGGAACAACATATGAAATTCAGAGACTTACCAGATACGAAAGTAAAATACCATCATACCGCATTAATGAACTGCTGATGAATAATGCTTCCCTGGCAGAGGCACCTACGCTTCGGCCGGTAAGAGAGAAGACCGGATCTACTGATTTTGGCAATGTTACATTTAAGATTCCGGGTGCTTGTATCAGAGTAGCATTTGTGCCGGAAGGAACTCCATCTCATTCAAAAGAATTTGTGATGGCCGGTAAATCTGATACTGGACATGCAGCAGTGATTTATGCTGCGAAAATACTGGCTGCCACCGCTTATGATCTTATATACAACCCGGAGATGGTAGAAGAGATAAAAAGTGATTTTACAAAACTAAAAGAACAGATGAAAACAATGTAATTTGGAGGAAAGCAATGGAAAACGCAAAGAAGACAGGATTTAAACTGCCATCATCTTACACCATTATTTTAATAATTATAGTAACAATAGCGATCATTACCCATTTTGTATCGGGAGTAACACCTGCCAGGCTTTCAGATATCGTGAATGCTCCTGTCCAGGGGTTTGTGAAAGGTGTATCTGTAATCTTATTTATACTGGTGATTGGCGGTTATCTTAAAATTATAAACGATACCGGGATTCTGGAAACAGGGATAGCAAAAATAGTTAAGAAAGCAAAAGGGAAGGAAATATACCTGATTCCAATCCTGATGTTTTTATTCTCACTGGGAGGAACCACCTATGGTATGGCTGAGGAAACTCTGGCCTTCTACCCCTTGGTTATTGCTACGATGTTAGCATGCGGATTTGATGTTATTACTGGCGTTGCTACAATTCTGCTTGGTATGTTTTGTGGGGTATCAGGTTCAACCATCAATCCGTTTTCTATCGGAACAGCGGTTGATGCTCTAAAAACAGCAACTGGGATTGAAGCGAATCAGGCGGTAATTTTGATTATCGGTTCAATTATCTGGTTGTCTTCCGTAACGATGTCCAGCATTTTTGTGATGAATTATGCAAAAAAGGTTAAGAAGGATAAACGGTATTCAATTCTTTCAGAGGAAGAGACAAGAGCAGGTGAAGCAAAGTTTGCGAATAAGGATGGAAATATCGATGAAGTCAGTCTTAATTATACTGGAAAAATGAAATTGACATTGGGATTGTTTGCTTTTTCATTTGTTGTTATGATCATGGCGCTTGTTCCATGGGAAGATTATGGTATAACCATCTTTAATGGTTGGACTTCCTTTTTAACTGGTTTACCATTTGGAGAATGGTATTATAACGATTTAAGTGTCTGGTTTATCATTATGGCAGTGATCATAGGTAAAATTAATGGTCTGACAGAAAAGGTTGTAATAAAAACCTTTATCAAAGGAGCAGGGGAACTTGTAAGCGTAGCAATGATTGTAGGATTTTCAAAGGGAATTTCCATTATTATGTCGACTACTGGGCTTGATGTGTTTTTGCTTCAAGCTGGAACAAGCGCTCTTTCAGGAGTACCCACAGGACTGTTTTCCGGAATATCTTATGCGATTTATACAGGACTTACAATGCTGATTCCTTCTACTTCAGGTCTGGCATCAGCTTCCATTCCTACTTTTGGTGCATTGACTTCATCATTGGGATTTGCACCGGAAGTGATGATTTCAATTTACATAGGATCCCACTTCATTGTAGGAATGGTTCCTACAGCAGGAGTCGTTATGAGCGCTTTAAGTATGTCTAAAATCGAATTCCCTACGTGGGTGAAATTTTATGGAAAGCTGTATGTCATGATTACGATAGTAAATATTGTGGTTTTATCTGCGGCTATGACAATATTATAAAGAAGTTCATTTGAATGGGCTTATAAAAGATCAGGAGGATGAACATGGAAATAAAGAACCCGGCGGTGTCCGGTACATTAGAGTCCAGTGATGCTCAGGTTATGGTTGAGCCCGGACGCGGAACGATAGAAATATATTTGGAAAGTTCTGTAATAAATCAATATGGAAACAGGATAAAGAGAGTTGTTATGGAAACGCTTCTTAGGTTGGAAGTTGATAATGTGAAAATTACTGTGGTGGATAAGGGAGCTCTTGACTGTACCATCAAGGCCAGAGTTGAGGGAGCGGTTTTCCGCTCTTTTGGCCTGACTGATAATCTTCCGTGGGGAGGGATGATACGGCCATGAATCAAAATAAAAAAAGACTTAGAAGAACCATGCTGTTTTTGAGCTGTCAGAAACCAGGTTTAATTAAAGACCCTTATATTTATAAACCGGATTCCATAATTCTGGACCTGGAAGATGCGGTTTCTGAAAACCAGAAGGATTCGGCAAGATTCTCCATGTACCATGCATTAAGAGAAATTGATTACCGAGGGGTTGAACGAGTAGTAAGAATAAATGGTCTGGATACACCTTTTTGGAAGGAAGATATACGGGCTGCGGTCGCTGGAGGCTGTGACTGTCTTCGGATACCAAAAACAGAATGTCCAGGAGATGTAAAACGTGTAGAAGAAGTTGTAGAGGCTGCAGAATATGAATTTGACCTGGAACGGGGAGCCACATTATTAATGGCTGCAATAGAATCTGCAAAAGGTGTTATGAATTCAATGGCTATTTGTGAATCCACAGACAGACTTTTTGGAATTGCACTTTCCGGAGGCGATTATACAAAGGATCTGCAGACCCATCTAACAGGAACCGGTTTGGAGTTAATGGGTGCCAGGCAGCATATGCTGATTGCTGCCAGGGCTGCAAAAGTACAATGCTTTGATACCGTATATACAGATCTGGATGACCTGGATGGTTTTCAAAAGGATTTAGAAACGATACATCTTATGGGATTTGATGGAAAGTCAATTATAAATCCCAGGCAGATTCCAGTTGTACATAAAATATTTACTCCTGGTAAAATGGAAATTATTTTTGCTGAAAAAGTTGTAAGAGAGATAGAAGATAAAAAGGCAAAGGGAGTCGGCGTTTTCACAGTTGATGGAAAAATGATAGATATTGCCTTTTATGATGGAGCAAAAAGAGTTTTAGCGCTGGCAGAGGCATCTGGTGTATATAAGGGAGAATGTAAAAATGATTAACGCAGTTGGAAGAGATATTCCGGAAGAAATACTCAGACTGACAGGGAAAGAGATTTTTCAGGGTATCCATTACAGAGATGGTTATGTTTATAAAAAGGATGGGCCAATTACAAAATGTGTTATTAACAGCAATGGAAACAAGGTAGTTGATACGATAAGCGATGTTCTGAAAAAATGCGGTATCAGGGATGGGATGACTCTGGGGTTCCATCATCATTTTCGAGAAGGCGACTATATCGTAAATATGGTTATGGAGGAAGTGCACAGACTGGGAATTAAAGATATCACCATCTGCGCAAGTTCCCTGGGAAAAGCTCATGATGCAATTGTACCTTATATTGAGGATGGAACCATAACGAACATACAGTCCTCTGGCGTAAGAGGTAAAATCGGTGAAGCCATATCAAAAGGTAAGTTGAAAGGTCTGTCAATCCTGCGTTCTCATGGAGGACGGGTGAGAGCAATTGAATCGGGAGAAACCAGGATTGATATCGCATTTATAGGGGCACCTACTTGTGATGATTATGGAAATTGCAGAGGAATAGGCGGGAAAAGTGATTGCGGTGTGCTTTCCTATGCCATAGTTGATGGAGATTATGCCGACAAAGTTGTAGCTATTACGGATTGTCTTGTACCTTTTCCTAATTTCCCAGCACATATCAGTATGACCAAGGTGGATTATGTTGTTTTGGTTGATGAGATCGGTGACCCCAAAAAGATTGCAACAGGGGCAGCAAAACCAACTACGGATATGCGAAAATTAATGATGGCAGATTATTGTACCCAGTTTGTTGTGAATACACCTTATTTTAAGGATGGATTTTCTTATCAGACAGGTGTCGGCGGAGCCTCCATTTCTTCTGCCATTTCCCTGGCAAAAATCATGAAAGAACAAAATGTCCGAATGCGGTTTGGGGTCGGGGGGCTTACTAAACCCATGTGTGAACTTCTGGTAAATAATCAGGTGGATTGCCTGCTTGATACTCAGGATTTCGATCTGGCAGCTGTGGAATCGGTAAAAAATTTAAAGCATTTCAGGATATCCGCTGGTGAGTATGCCAGTCCATTTAATAAAGGAGCTGTGGTTAATAAACTGGATTTTGTTATTTTGGCAGCGCTGGAGGTTGATGTTAACTTTAACTGTAATGTGGTTGTTGGCTCTGATGGCATGATTACGGGTGCTCAGGGAGGACATCCGGATACTGCAGCCGGAGCAAAATGCTCAATTGTAATTGTACCCCTTCTGCAGGGAAGGATTCCTGCAATCTGTACGGAAGTGACCACAGTAACCACACCTGGAGAAAGTATTGATGTGGTGGTTACGGATTATGGGATAGCGATTAATCCTCTTAGAAAGGATTTAATTGAATGTATGAAGGAGGTTGAATTGCCATTTAAAACCATAGAAGAGCTGCGTGATATTGCAAATTCAATCGCTGGAGAACCAGAAAAGGTGCAGTTTGGAGAACGGGTGGTAGGAGTCATCGAAAGCCGTGATGGAACAATACTTGATGTGGTCAGGGAGGTGAAACCGTTTCAATTTTCATATGAAGCGCCTGAAAGCTGAATACGCTGACTGGATTGGAGAACGAGCAAAGCAGTCTTTACTGGAAGAAGTATATACAACACCCAAACCAGGGCTTGTTGATTTATTGACAAACGGTGCCCACAAAGATATGGATTTTCACAGCTTTGAACAAAGCGCCAGTGTTCTGGAACCATATTTCAAGAAAATGGCCGCTTTGGGAGTAGAAGGGACACAAGAGCCGGAAGACCTGTTCTTGCAGATACGCCGGGTTGGCATTGTTGCGGAGTGTGCCATGCTTCGGGTTACGGGAGGAGTGAATACACATAAAGGTGCGATTTTTACAATAGGAATTCTCTGTGCATCAGCAGGAAGATGTTATGCCAGGTTTGGCAAGGTAACCATTCAGGATTTAATACAAATGGAACAGAGGATGGTAAGAACTACGCTTTTAAGGGAATTGACAGTTTTGCGAAATCAAATTCCTGAAAGTAATGGCTGCAGGAATTTGATTGGGTACAATTCGTGGGGAATTCGAGGTGAGGCGATTGGAGGATACCGTTCCGTAACAGAGATAGCCCTGCCGATTCTTATTTGCGGGAGAAAGAAAGAATCAGACTGGAACCTGATAAAGCTTCAGGCATTATTGGCCCTGATGAGCGTTGTGGATGATGGCAATGTACTGGCTCGCAGAGGGAAGGAAGGACTGGAAACTGTTAAACTATTAGCCGGAAAATTTCTGGAAGAAGGAGGAGCATATGGACATGGAGCGATTAAAAAGCTTCAGGATATGGACGAACTTTTTACCAGAGAGAATTATAGCAGCGGCGGCTGTGCCGATTTGTTGGCGGCAGGTATATTCCTAATTGATCTGCTGGGAATCTAATGCTGCAGGAGGAAAGATGTCTGAGGGAAGAACTTTAAAGGGGAAAGAACTGGAGCAGTTGAAGCTCTTTTTAGAAAAAGCTGGTCTTCAATATGAGGATGGAATTGAATATACAGCATGTATATATGATGACAATTATGAAATGATTGCTACGGGTTCGGTTGAAGGAAATGTATTAAAGTGCATAGCAGTCGCTCCAGACCGTCAGGGGGATGGACTGACCGGAACTATTTTAACTCAGCTGATTCAATATGAGATAGAACAGGAGCGGACAAATTCATTTATCTATACAAAACCACAAAATCAAGTGGTATTTGAAAGCTTTGGATTTTATACCATTATGAAGACAGAATCCATTCTTTTTATGGAAAATTATAAAGATGGGTTCCTTAATTTTTTAAAAAAAATCCAGTCAGAAACTACTGAGATAGCATTAAAACCGGATAAAATCATAGGCGCAATAGTCGCTAACTGTGATCCTTTTACACTGGGACATCGCTATCTGATTGAAGAAGCATTAAAAAGCTGTGATTATCTGCATCTATTTATACTTTCTGATAACCGTAGTTTTTTTAGCCCGGAAGAACGTTATCAAATGGTTCTCGAGGGTACTTCGGATCTGAAGCAGGTAATTCTACATCATGCATCGGATTATATTGTATCGGCTGCTACTTTTCCGACTTATTTTATGAAAGAGAAGGCAATGGCGGGGATAGTAAACTGTAGTCTGGATTTAGAACTGTTTGGTCAGAAAATAGGACCGGCTCTTCATATATCAAGACGTTACGTGGGTACGGAGCCATACTGCATTGTAACAGGCAAATACAATGAAATAATGAAAGAACGCTTGCCTGCATTAGGAATTGAAGTGATTGAGCTTATAAGAAAACAAATTGATGGGGAGGTTATAAGTGCGTCCGCAGTTAGAAATGCTATGATTGATTTTGAAATTAATAAAATTAAAAAATTTATTCCTGATACAACCTGGAAACACTTAATTTAGTACAAGACCAATCGGATAATAAAATAGAAACTTTATTTTATAATGTCAAGAGTGGAGAGCTTGTCGATTAAGCCTTCATAGGAACTACTGCTTGTGAGTTTTCATTGGATAATAAAATACTTCCGACATTATTTATGTAATGAAGATTGGACAAGTAAGGTATTTTTAGCGTTTCTTGGTGTATAATGGAATTTTTAAGCCCAATGTTTTAACCGCATGGCAGAAATCTTTGCGGCAGAACAACGTAGATAATATTTACGCCAATATATAGTCCTCTGTGAGATGGACCTGAACCCCGATAATTCTATACCATTAAAAGAGGCTGAGCATGTAAAACAGTTTCTTATGCAACTGACGGGACAGATAAAGACAGTGGATTTTGCTGCGTAAGGCTCTGAAAGTTGTTCCCTTAAACTCCTGACTTTTATCCTCAGGAGTTTGAGGAGAATTGGAAAACGGCAGACTCAAAGGCCTGCCGCTTCTCCAAATAAACTACAGCAAGGCGTTGGGACACCTTAGCGTTAACCCATTTGCGCTGTGGTAATGACTTGATTTTTGGACGGTTATTCTATTTCCACTAAAGTATGTCCATGCCCACTATGAAAGGGGCTTTAATTAAAGCCGCTTTGCTTTATAATAATGACCCAGCTTATCTGTGGCAATAATTGCATCACAAACTATTTCAGGTGTTAATGTTAATGGCATGTTCCCCATTGTATCATTAGGGCTACATGCTAATTCTGCAACTTTCATTATTTCATCTATTTTGATCTCATGAATTCCAAGATCCTCCAGAGTTGTTGGCAATCCGACATCTAAACAAAAATTTATCACTTCTTCAAATTCTTCCGGAGAAGAATTTTCAAGTACTAATTGAGTTAAGGTACCAAAAGCCACTTTCTCACCATGGTAACACTGATGTGTTTCATGTATAGCTGTAAATCCATTATGAATCGCATGGGCTGCTGCGATACCACAGCTTTCAAAACCAATACCTGAAAGATATGTATTTGCTTCAACAATGTTTTCCAGTGCTTTTGTACATACTTTCGCTTGCGCAGAAACAAGAGCCTGAATACCGTTTGCAAGTAATGTATCATAACATAATCTGGCAATTGCCATAGAGGTGATGGTATAGTAGCCGCCTATAAAGTTAGGACTGTTTGACTGCTTACATGCACGGGCTTCAAAATAGGTTGCCAATGCATCTCCCATACCAGATACAAGTAAACGTGCCGGAGCAGAACTAATTACTTCAGTATCGACCAAAACCATGTTTGGATTTTTAGGAAGAAAAAGATAATCTTCAAAAGCGCCGTCGTCTGTATAGATAACTGATAAAGCACTGCATGGAGCATCCGTTCCGGCAATAGTAGGAACGATTACTACAGGAGCTTCTGCGTAAAAAGCAAGAGCTTTTGCTGTATCGTGGATCTTTCCTCCTCCAATTCCAACAACTACATCACAACCAGATTCCTTATATACTTTCACTAAACGGTCAATTTCATTACGAGAGCACTCACCTTGAAAGGTTTCGAAAAATAATTTTGTATTATATTCTTTTGCACTCTTTTCGATAGGTTCTTTAACACGTCCCTTACCAGATTCGCTGACTAAAATAAAGGGCGCCTTTCCTATATTTTGCAAATGTTTACATAGCTCACCTAATATCCCTCTGCCTTGAACGTAACGTTCAGGGCTGCCAATTATATTAGCCATGTTAATTCCTCCTTAGATTGTTAGATTGTTTGTTTGATAATTATATATCGATAATTATTTACCGATATAATGTATTATATTTTTATTACACATAAATGTCAATCCAGATAAGCAATTATAGTTAATTTTTTGTCAAAGGATATTAGGGATCCAGGACTAGCAGCAGTTTTACAGACAGTAATTAAGCGTGATTCTTTGCCAGGATTGGTTCAATAGCATTCCCTTTATTTTGTTCCTTGCTCTCCGGGGGGGATTTTTTTACTCCAGGCATCGCAAACGCTAATTTATTCTATAGGCAGTGTTTGGCTTTACTTTTATTTTCAGTATATTCTAAAACCAAGCGGAGGATAGCCGGGTGATACCGTTCACAATTTCTTCTTCTGATAAACTGCTATACCCCATGAGAACCAAATTGTCCGAGTAGCTTTGCAGGTTCATCCAATAGTCGGATACCGGATAAACTCCAACCCCCGCCCTTTGCGCTGACGCAATGAGTTCTTTTTCGGACATCCCATTATGAACCTCCAGCAGAATGTGCAGACCGGCATTTTTACCATGGATGTGTACCCTTCCTGCCATCTGACTTTGGATTGTGCTGATTAACACATCATGCTTTCTTTTATTGGATACAGAAGATTTGTTCAGCATCCGATTCCAATGTCCCTGTTGGATAAAGTGATACATGACTTTCTGCTCCAGCCAAGGAATAGAACAATGATAACTTGAGAAATTAGCATGGTATTGCTCCAGTAATCCCTCCGGCAAAACGAGAAACCCCATTCTTAGGCCGGGAGCAAGCACTTTGGAAAAGGTGTTGACATAAATCACCCGTTCATTCTTGTCGAGGGAATGGATAGAGGGGATTGGTCTGCTGTTATAACGAAGCTCACTGTCATAATCGTCCTCGATAATATAAGCGTGATTCTGCTCCGCCCATTCTAACAGCTTGAGCCGTTTGTTGATTGACATGACAATACCTGTTGGAAACTGATGGGAGGGCGTGGTATAGACTAACTTTGTACCGGAAGCCGAGAGTTTCATCAAATCAATGCCATCATACTGTAATCCAATAGGCATCACATCATAACCATGATTGATGAAGGTTTCTCTGGCACTGTTATAGCAGGGGTCCTCCACAGCGACAATGTTGGTTTCCTGCATAAGCAGCTGGCAGATTAAACTCAGGGCTTGCATAGCTCCGGAGCAAAGAATAATTTGTTCCGGACGGCAAACAACCCCTCTGGAGTTGGTGAGATATTTCATAATCTGTACCCGAAGTTCTGAATCTCCCTTTTTCTCATGATAATCAGCGATACGCCCAATTTCATCGGATAGCAATACCTGATTCAGCAGTTTACGCCAGATACGAAGGGGAAAATTTGCAATATCAAGTCGGCAGTATTTGAAATCATACTGTACGGGATATGTTTCTTCTGATTCCTGTGTGATCGGCTTTTCAAAGTCAATTTGTTTTATATGGGACGGAGCAAGGTTGTTTATCGCTATTTTCTGTACCTTATAGCCGCTGCCAATCTTGCTTTGAACATAACCTTCGGAACAAAGCTGCTGATATGCACTGTCAACCGTATTTTTTGCAACTATGAGTGTACTGGCTAATGTTCTGATAGGTGGGAGAATGCTTCCCTCGCATAACTCTCCGGATATAATTTTGTCCCTTAGTTGATGATAAATTTGCAAATATAACGGTTCATCTGAATGCCTGTCTATGATTAACATATACTCTCCTTGATTGTACCTATTAAAGATTTGATAATTGTCACTTTTGATAGATACAATTATACGATATACTTGATTAGAAATAAAGTATCATATTAAGGAGGAATAAATCATGCAACACAGAATGAAAACACATATGATGACCAGGGACAAGATGGAGGATTTGCTGAATCGGACTGCAACGTGTAGTCTTGCCATGCTGAATGAGGATAGTACACCGTATGTCATACCAATGCACCATGTCTATCACAATGGCTTTATTTATATGCACGGCTTACCCAAGGGTAAAAAAATTAACAACATCAAAGCAGACCCTCATGTGAGTATCACCGCTTATGAAATGCAAGGCTTACTCCTTGACCCGGACGGCAAGGCTTGCGATACCAACACAAAATACGAAAGTGTGATACTTTCTGGTATGGCTACCTTGGTGGATGATATTGACTTGAAGAGGGAAGCTCTGATGGAGGTCGTAAAAAAATATACCCCTCACCTATCAGGGACTACGCTGCCAGAAAATATGGTAAGAGGAACAGCAGTCATTCAGGTAGAGATTCTTGAAATGACAGGAAAATACTACGATTAAGGATATGCCGCACATGAAGAAAATTCTTAATCTCGTCTTTTTGTTCATTGGGTTTCTGGCGGTTGGACTCGGAACGGTTGGCATTATCCTTCCGGTTTTTCCAACCACCCCGTTTTATCTGTTGGCTTGTTTCTGTTTCGCAAAAGGTTCGCCAAAGTTTCATAAATGGTTTACAGGCACGAAGCTATATCAGAAATACCTGGCGGAGTTTGTAAGAACACGAGCCATGACGCTGAAGGCAAAGCTCGGCCTGTGCATTCCGGTGAGTTGTATCCTGATCATTACCATGGTGCTTATTCCGTCATGGACTCTCCGAACAGGAATTGCTTGTATTATGGTTTTCAAATGGTGGTATTTTACCTTAAAAATCAAGACAATACCAAGCAAAATACCACCTCATAAAACAGTGCAGGAGGATACATGAAAAAACTTAAAATTAAATTACAGTAGTTGAACGCAAGGGTAACGTGAGATGCCACAGAGGTCACAAGGTTGGTGATACGAAGATATGGTCATATAGAGTTCAAATCTGGTTGTCGCTTATCTTAATGAAAGGTAAATGGTAAATAGGTTCTTTTCATATTTAGTTGATATCGTTGTATAAAAGTAATATAATTAGGTTGAGTGAAGACTATGGAAAACGCTATTATTGGGCAACAGGATCCCGCTCCTGAATGTGATGATTACATGATCCTTAATAAACAAATTATTTTTTTAGATATCATTAATTCGACATTCCGTTAGCTGTCCTTATTGTGAAAGCAATCTAACAAAGGACTTTTCGTTTATCAGTGTGAAATACAGGATATTCCAATTCAAGATAAACATACCATCCTATTGTCAAATACAAGAAAATGTTCTGTATGAACCCGAATTGCAAGTGAATGGCTTGGTAAATTTCCAAATCTGCAGGTGATTTCCCGGGCTGGTGCACAGACTTATGCATCTGCTTTATCCAATGCCCATCCAAATGCAATACAGGTCAGTGATAGATTTCATTTGCTGAAAATCCACTCAGAGGTTGTCGAAAATTATATGCGGAAACTTTTCCCACTCCGTAAGTTCAATTGCGGTGAGAATTGATACAATGGATGATCTTTGCGAGTCTAATGATAATGACAGATAATTCAATAAGCAATATGACCTTCTTTTGCTTTATATTGAAAAAAGGTGAGAAAGAATATGAACATCAGACAAAAAACGCCTAAAGATTTAAACACATGGTGCTCTTATATTGTAATTGTCGGCCATATCACGGCTACCCTTATCATTCTGGCGCACGTGATATGGTATTTTGCGGCAAGAAGCGTTCTTGCCTGGCCACCCGAAGTTTATTTGCGATATTGGATTATTTTACCCGCAATAGGTTTTCTTGTTTTAAATTCATGCGTCGGCATGTGTGTTCGCTCCGCTCGTTTTTCACTTGCGGCAAAGGAATATTGGTCACTTTCGCTTTTTATTATCTTCTCGATCTACCTTACCCTGACCCATGACATTGCAAAGGTCCTGCTGTGCTCCTACATCCTCCCGATCTTTGCTTCCACTATTTTTTCCAATGTAAAACTAACCCGTCGGCTCTTTTTTATGAGTATAATCGCCGTTCTGCTACCCGTCGTTAAAATATATTTTGCAGGGAAATTGGACAGCGATTTAATCATGGAGATTTTTGTTGCGTGTTTTATGTTTCTCTGCTCATATCTTCTGGCTAAAATTTTGATTCAATATGGTCACCATAATCTCGAGGCGATTATCAGTTTTCATGAAGAAGCGACTAAAAATGAGCTTGCTTTTTTGCAGGCGCAGATCAAACCTCATTTTTTATATAACTCAATCAACACGGTGGTATCGTTTTGTTACACGGACAGCGAAAGGGCAGCAAATCTGCTTGTCAATTTAAGCAAATATTTAAGGCTTGTGTTTGACGTCGACCATAAATCATTGATGGTACCTTTAGCGAAAGAACTTGAATTGATTAAGGCCTACGTTGAAATTGAAAAAGCCCGTTTCGGCGAGCTAATAAGCGTTGAATATAACATTGAACCAGCGCTTCTAAGTATGAAAATACCTTCTTTTTGCATTCAGCCATTGGTGGAAAATGCGATAAAGCATGGGCTGTGCAAGAAAGCTGGTGGCGGAACCGTCCTTATATCAGCAATAAAAGATGAGAGATCTGTTATCATAAATGTCTGCGACACAGGAATAGGGATGTCTGCGGAAATGCTCGGAAAATTAAGCAACATCGAATCGACAAGCGAAGGGGTCGGTTTTTTTAATGTCAGCAGACGTATCAAAAGTTGGAAAGACGCACAGCTTGATATTCAGAGTACAAAAGGCGAAGGGACCACTGTAACAATAACAATATTAGACACTATTACATAAGGGAGTGCCGCTAGATATGTTCAATGCAATTATTATTGATGACGAAAAGCCCGCGCTTGACGTTCTTAAACTTTTACTAGAGAAAACTGGTCAGATATGTGTTGTCGGGTCCTTCATGTGCGCGGCGGACGCCCTTGCCGAAATGCAAAACCTGAGGCCGGACGTTGCCTTTCTTGATATAGAAATGCCTGATATATCCGGACTGGAGCTTGCGGAAAAAATCATAGATTGGGGCTTGGATATAGAAATCGTATTCGTTACCGCTTATGACAAATATGCCCTCGAAGCTTTTCGGGTAAATGCCATTGATTACATACTCAAACCGTTTTCATTAGACGATATCACACGGGCCATAACAAGGCTGAAAAAAATGAAGCCACTGCCGGCTGTTTCACAAGTGCCCGCGGACACAGGCCGCATATATTGCTTTGGAAGACTATCGGTATATGGAGCGGGAAGCAGGGAAGCTGTCAAATGGCGAACATCAAAGACAGAGGAGCTTTTCGCCTTTATGCTGCAAAATTTGAACATCGAGGTTGCAAAGTGGAAAATCATGCAGGTTCTTTGGCCGGAATGCGAAGTGGAAAAACAGCTCAATACGAATTTATATACGACTGTCTATAAAGTGAAAAAAACACTGTTGTCGGCAAATATCAAATTCAGTTTCACGTTTATAAACGGCAGATATAAGCTGGAATTATCAGACGTATACATCGATGTTTCTGAGTTTAAAGCAATTACAGATGCTGAAATTGCGTTTTCAGCAGCATCCATTGAAAGATATAAAAAAGCGCTTAGCTTATACAAAGGGAATTACTTAGAAGAAAATGGGTATCTCTGGTCTCAAAGTAAAGCGGAAGAATATTCATTAAGATATAGTAGTTTGGTTTCTGAGTTTGTCAAATATTATACAGCCAAAACAGATTATGCAAATGCTGAGAAAATCCTTCAGGGAGCCTTTACAAAAGCCCCCTTTGATGACGATTTAAACGAAATGCTGCTAAAGCTGTTTTTTTTGAAAAAAGATAAGGCATCGTTGGTTATGCACTATAACAAAATTAAAGAACTATATAAATCTGAACTTGGAATCGTGCCAAACGAAGCCATGCAGGATTTGTTCAACAAAACAATTGAATTATAATAATTTCAGTAAAAGCCCCAGAGTAACGATAATAGTATTTTTGCCTTTTGGGTAATAATTTTTAAAAGAGGGACGTGTTTTTCTNNAGAAAAACACGTCCCTCTTTTTTTGAGAAGTTTTGTTTTGGACAGGTAATCCTACGGTAATGTTCAGGAAATGTCCAGTACGCCTTGATACAATAATCGTTAATCATCAAGGAAATAAGCATGTTCTCCAAACTAAATCGGGGCACTTCGGAGAGGTGGATAGGATGAAGGTCTGTAAATGAGAGAGGTACGAGATATAGTAAAAAAAAGCGGATCGAGATGAGTATTTCAACAGAATGGTATCCTTGGTGCTGGCCTTTTTGTTGATATTTAATGGAAATTTCATTTCGGGATATAGTCACTATGAGGAATGTCAGCTGACGGCAGACAGCTGGCGCTAAAAAATGCTTTAAGTATTAATTGCCGGGGTCTGAATGGCAGCAAAGTGAAAAAAGCATGAAAACAAAAGGAGGATAAGAAGTGAAAAGGAAAAGACAAAAGCGTATGCTGAGCTGGCTTATGGCAGTGATGCTGATCTTTAATGTATTTCTGCCTGTAAGCAGTGTGTGGGCTGATGAAGCTAAAGCTTCAGACGATGTTATTACAATCACCACAAGCGGTGATAAAGCCAGCCCCAGTGAAGCAGATAAGCAAGAAGCTTCCGAACCTACGGAAGAAGCCAATGAAAGCGGTTCAAAAGGAAAAGATACGGAGGTTTCTATCGCAACCCCTTCCGACGGAATGAAAGCTCCTGGGGCAACACCTCTTTTGCCAGAGCTCCTGCTCCCAGTGGCGCAGGCTTCCGGGATCAATGTAGCGGACCGGCTTATGGATCTGAAAATGGAAATCACGCAGGATGGTAATGACGATGTCGGTGGCGGAATCATTGCGGGAAAGGACTTTCGAGTAAAGGGTTCCTTCCGTGTACCGGTAGAGGGTGATGGCCTTTTGCCGGATGAATGTGTTGTCACTGGCGATGAAGCGGAATTTAATTTAGATACTAATATTGCTATTATGGTTCCGGTTTCAAAGCAGCTCGATTTAACCTTTAATGGAGATCATGTAGGAACACTTTACTTTGACAGCGGCAAGATAAGAATAGCGTTTGACGGGGAGGTCCTTAGCGAAGGCGGCGTAGGGAACGTTGTCTGTGAATTCGGGGCTACCATGAAATACACAGGCACGGATGTCACAGAAGGAGGTCCAATTGAGCATGTCTATATTATAGACAAGGAATATACTGTCAAGGCTCCGGAGGTTCCGGTCACACAGAGCCAGTCAAAAACAGGCGAACTGTCTGCTGACAAGACAAAAATCAATTGGGAAGTAGTCGTGAATGCGAAGAAAGGCAGCACTGGTGTTTCTTTAAAGGACTATATATTTCAGGATAATTTAAAAAATGTAGGTACTTATGTCTCCGGCTCATTTAAGATCTCCCCAGGCAATGTCACCGCCACCCCCGGGTATGATGCTGATAGCGGTATGCTTTCTTATACTTTTGATGCAGACGTCACCGGAGAACAGACCATCACTTTCAGCACAGAGGTTCCCGCTGATACGCTGATAAAAGGTGGTACTATCAGAAATACCGCACAGTTTGGAAAAGACGGCGCATTGAAAAACACCAACCAGGTTCCAATCCCGATTGCGAAAAAAACGCTGATTGAAAAAACCGGTTCAGCCGGCGGCGGCATGTCGGGAGATACATACTATCCAACAAACCGTACCATCACCTGGACGATCACTGTAAACAAGGACAAAATACCGTTAGAAAATGTGACTGTTGAAGATAAGCTTCCCGGCAATCTGATTTGGAAGTCGGCAGAGTGGAGCTGGGACAATGATTCTGAAACGGATTCAGGCATAACTTTACCGATAGCCATCGGTACTGAGCCGACAGATAATAAATACACTCTTAACGGTACGATTACCAAAACAGTGAAATTGACCATTAAGTGTGAGGTTCCCGCCGAGAGCTATGTAGGCACCACAACCTATTATAATAATAAGGCAGCTTTGACCTGGGACGGAATGCCCAGCGGGACATGGTCTGCTGAAACAGGAAATATTGGCATTGGAATTGACGGTCTCACAAAACAATCAGTGGGAACACCTGATTATGAAAATCGCCAAATCCAATGGAGGGGAACTGTTGACTTAAAAAATCAGACCGGATTCACTGATGTAAATCAGATCAAGGTGTATGATCTGTTGATTTATGGAGATACGGTGAAATTTGAGGATACCAATTTGAATACTTTGGTAGGGGCTGACTATACAAAACTTAAAGCAAAATTCGGGCAAAGTTTTGTTAGAGGCAGCTTTATCGGAACAGGTCTCGCACCAGAAGAAATACAGGAAGTTACTGTCGACGGAGTTACTGTCGGCGAGTTACTGGTTGTCAGCGGATTCAATATAGATAAAGCATATGATTTTACGTTTAAAACTCAGGTACTGGATCCAAATATCTTTGCTGCAAACGATAGCAGGACAGTGTACAACACTGCCTCTCTGTATTATGACGAAACACATTTAGATTACGGCGACGCTCAAATCCCTTACAACAGCAATATTTTGAGTAAGCAGGTGCTTAAATCCGGAACAAACATTGTCGGTACCAGTGCAAACGGTTTTAACTCAGAAGATAAAACAGCCGTATTCCGTCTGAATATCAATACGGAAGGTTATGACCTGACCGGTGCGAAAACGGAAAACGGAACTCTCGGCAATGTAACCGTAAAGGATATTCTGCCTACGGCTGACTGGTCATTTGTTGACCTTTTGTCGGGCGTAAAATACCAGCTTTATGATGCGAGTAACAACCTGGTCACGGACACTTCCGATATTTTAGACGGAGATCCTGACATTTCCGGCCAGACAGCTGAATTTGTGTTCAAAAAGCTGAATAAGTCTTACTACATTCTGGTAAAGGCACAGCTCTCCGAAAAAGGGTATTTGAAGTATTTGCAGAGCGCCTACTTAAATGGAAAATCTGATTTATATCAGAATGCGACCAACACAATCACAATAACCGCAGAAAGTGACGCTGACTGGAGGCCTGAAAAAACAGAGACGGTCCAGGTGCCCACATCATTTCTGGTAAAAACCGTGAACAGCGGTAAAAATCCGGTGGAATGGACAATCAAATTCAATCCATATGACCTTCAGGCTCTTAAAAATGTAAAAATTACGGATCAGATTCCGGAAGGGCTTGAGTTTTTGGTGAAACAGGACGGTTCTCTTGATCTTACCTCTTTTAAGGTCACAGAATATGAAAGTATGGTAAGCGGAGCATTTCCAACCTCCGGAGGAACAGAACTGGATGAAAAGCAGCTCCAAAGTATGATTTCCTACGAGAAAGCTTCCCGTATTCTGACCTTTACCCCGGCAGAGGGAAAACTATATCAGATCGTCTATAAAACCGAAGTAACCGGCAATGTCAGTGCGAATCTGAAGAATCAGGTAAAGGTATCGGGCAGCTCTATTGACGGCACCGGCACCAACTCTTTCTATACGGTTCAGGACGCACATGCAAAAGCTACCCTGGAACGCAATGGTTACCTGAATATTTCCAAGGTTGATGAGCAGAGTCAGCAGCTTTCCGGTGCCGTGTTTACATTGTATTCAGATCAAGAATTACAGAATCCTATTCGTATCAGTTCCGTGCGTTCGGATGGTACGCTGCGGATTGTTCCGATCCCAGCGCCACAAAATTCAGGGGCCCCCGAATTAACCTATTACTTAAAGGAAACAACAGTTCCATCCGGTTACGAATCCGATAATATGGTCTATACTGTGACTGTCAAAAAGGGTTCAGATAATAAAGCGATCACTACGGTTTCAGGAAAAACGCCGGGAGCGATTCTAACTGTGATGAACTATCCGATAAACAGTGTCGGTAAACTGTCCATCAGCAAGGCTGTTGAAGGCAATGCGGCGAATACCGCAGATGCCTTTGATTTCACAATTGATTTCACTGGCGGCAATATTAACAATGTCTATAATTACATAGGCTCCGGCGGTAAGGAAAACGGCCAGCTTACAATTAGCGGAAACCGCGGAACGTTCCAGCTTAAGGACAAAGAAAGCATCACCATAACCGGGCTTCCAGACGGTGTTTCCTACCATATAATTGAAACAGATTCCGGTAACGGATATATGACTTCCAGTACAGGAGAGTCTGGCTCCATCAAAGCGGGACAGACCGAAACGGCCTCCTTTACCAATACAAAATTGCTGCCTGGAAGTCTGGCCATCAAAAAAACTGTTGACGGGAATGCGGAAGAAAATATTGCATTTGAGTTCACTATAACTTTTACAAAACCGGACAGCACGCCGGATAATGGCATCTACGACTATTCCGGACCGATCGGGACCGGAAAAATCAGCAGCGGCGATAAGTTTTCTCTCGCCCATAACCAGAGCATTATCATAACCGGGCTGCCCAAGGACACTGTCTACAAAGTATCCGAAGATAACTATTCCGAAAGCGGTTATACCTCCATCTTTGATCATGCTACCGGCGTTATTGACACAGATAAAGAGCAAACAATTTCCTTTACCAACACAAAGTGGCTGCCCGGAAGTCTGACTATCAAAAAAACAGTTGCCGGAAACGCGGAGGAAAATATTAAGTTCGACTTCACTGTAACGCTTACAAAACCGGATGGTACACCGGATTACGGCGAATACAGCTACTCCGGAACAACTGAGAACGGAAAAATCAGCAACGGCGGTCATATATCCCTCGCCCATGGCCAAAGCATAACCGTAACCGGGCTGCCAAAGGATACTGTCTACGCGGTAACTGAAAACAATGATTCCCAAAACAGCTACATTATGAGCTCTGATCATGCCACCGGCATTATTATCACAAATGATGAGCAAACAGCCTCTTTTATCAACACAAAATGGCTGCCTGGAAGCTTGACTGTCAGCAAAACGGTTACCGGAAGCGGAGGCGATACCAAAAAGAAGTTTGATTTCACCGTGACTTTTACGGCAGCCGGTTCCTATTCCTACACAGGAAATGGAGTTAGTGGAGGAATTATCAAGAGCGGAGACAAAATTTCTCTTGCTGACGGGGAAAGCATCACCATCACAGGACTTCCTGACGGCACTAAATATCAGGTAACAGAAGCTGATTATACGTCGCAAAGGTATACAGCCGCCTCAACAGGAGACAACGGAACGGTCGACACTCTTACCACATCAGCTGCTATATTTACCAACACTTACCACAAACAGTCCAGCGATGGAGGCGGTGGAAGCAGCAGCGGCGGCGGTCCAAAAGTAACCACGCAGCCAAATCCCACAGCTCCGGCGGAAACAGAAGCACCAGCCACGGATACGCAAAAACCCAGAAAAGAAATGACTCCTCAGGAGTTGTATGATATTTGGGGGCAGGTGCCTACTGGCTACAAGGTAGGTATCGATGGGAAGCTTGTACCCCTTGGACTGCCTAAAACCGGAGAAGGTACAGGAACTTTGCCACATTACGGCCTGATACTTCTCATTGCAGACCTCTTAGTCCTTTGCTTTGCGGCGGTGGCTATAAGGCGGCAGGAATCAGAAGAAAAATAATAGGAGTTTTAAATAAAAAGGATGCATTGCTTACGTGATGCGTCCTTTTTATTTAAGTGTCAGACGCTTGTCAGGCATCAGCAAAATTTAAATTCCGCTCTGGGGTAAGGAATTTTGATAACTATAGTAAATACGGCTTTGGATTGTGGAATTACCATGCAAAATATTCATGGTGATGGAAATTTGTTTCCAGAAATCGGCTATCATATTGATGAGATTTTTTCGTATCAGAAGTGTACAAATATTCCGTCAAGAAAAGTGGCTGAAAAAATGGGTATGTCATTGCGCGAGGAATATGCAGATGAGAAAAATATAAGTAATGGGGAGATGAGTGGCATACAGATTATTCTTGTTCTTTTAGTTGGTGGTCTGGCAGGTATTGAGAGTGTGTTGGAGAATTCTCAGTTTGAAAGACCCCTGATTGTTTGTACCCTTCTAGGACTGATTCTGGGGGATGTCAAGTCGGGTATTATCCTGGGCGGTACCTTGGAAATGATGAGTTTGGGCTGGATGAATATTGGGGCGGCGCTGCCGCCGGATGTTGCATTGGCGGGAGTTATATCAACGATTCTTGTAATTGTAGGAAAGCAGAGTATTGCTTCTGGAATAGGGGTAGCTATTCCGATTGCAATGACAGGTCATATCTTAAATACTTTTATTCGGACAATTGCTCTCTATTTCATCCATAAGGCTGATAAATATGCATAGCAAGGCAATTGGAGAGGCATCGAGATTTGTCATATTATTCCGATGCTGTTACATGCTCTGAGAATCATTATTCCGGCGCTGCTGGTGTGCGTCTTTATCAATGGCGAAATGGTTCAGTCTGCTTTAAATGCAATTCCTGCATTTATCACCGATGGCCTTACAGTAGCTAGTGGTTTTATCGTAGTTGTGGGCTATGCAATGGTTATTAATATGATGAAAGCTAGATATCTGATGCCATTCTTCTTTCTTGGATTTATTATCGCCGCCTTTAGCAACTACAACCTGATTGCCTTTGGTGTGATTGGAACCTGTATAGCTCTTATTTATCTGAAACTGAATCCGGAATATGGTAACAGTGTGCCGTTAGCAGTGGGGGACGATTTGGATTAGGGGAGGTAGTAAAGATGGAAGTAAATAAAATACAAAAAAAAGATTTATTAAAAGTATATATAAGGACATTTTTTCATCAGGGATCATGGAATTATGAAAGAATGCAGGCTTTAGGGTATTGTTTTGATCTGATTCCTGTTTTGAATAAGATCTATGACAAAAAGGGAGATCGAATTGAGGCATATAAGCGGCATCTGGAATATTTTAACACGCATCAGTTTATGGCAAATCCTATTCTTGGCGTAAATATCGCACTGGAAGAGAAAATCGCCTTAGGAGGAGATATTGATGATGGGGCAGTCAACGCGGTTAAAATCGGTCTGACGGGACCGTTGGCTGGTGTAGGTGATCCGGTTTTCCTGGGAACGTTACGTCCATTACTGGCAGCACTTGGAGCAAGCTTTGCATTACAGGGTAATTTCTTAGGGCCGCTTTTATTTTTCTTATTGTTTAACGTGATTCGTCTTGGTTTTATGTGGTACAGCCTGGATTTTGGGTATCAAAAAGGACTTTCGCTGCTGGCGGATATATCTGGCAATGCTTTGAAAAAACTAACCGAAGGCGCTTAGGATTTTTATCAGGCCGCTAAAGGACGGAGGATAGCTAATGGGGTCTTTGATATGAATGGAGATAGTGAACAATTAGCATATGCTATGGATTTATCCATATTAATCGACGGGGATAGCAGCCTTGTTGATTGTCTGGAGAGTATTTACAGATTGGCGTTCATGCGGGATACAGATAATTTGCAGAAAGTTTTATAGTCGATAAGAATAACAGCGTTTATCACAGATTGAATCTGAACTGCCCCCTGTCAAGTCATTGTCATTAAGTTAAAGAAAATAGAGCTATTACATCAATAAAAGTAGATGTAATAGCTCTATTTTTTTTATTTGCCAGCCATATATAAAATATTTGAAAAATAATTGAAAATTTGAGGCTCTGCCCCTTATCTCATCTGAAGCCATAAAATACATGACGATAATTCTCATACTGGAGATGAAGATAATACAAAAGGATATAACCTTATTCATCAATATGCTAATGCTATTGAATAAAATATTTGACATCATTATAAACAATGGGACTGTCATACTATGCAAAAATTCAATAAGATGTGGTTTCTGGTCTTTTGAACAATACCTATGTCTTATGTGAAAAATATACTGTAGTCCCATTGTTTTTGCAGTGAACTGCATATATCATAACGTAAATTAATGTTAAATAATAAAAAAATGACGCGGTTTATCCTAAACCTCGTCTTCAATCTTGCTAATATTACGACATATTTCTATTATATTCGACTTTATTGAAACAGTCAATAGATTACATACGCCTTATTTATTATTATAATGGAAGCAAAATTGGTTTTCTGTATCAGTAGCTTTGCTATTTTAGCGTATGTTTTGTTGGAATATGAATGTTGTTTTGATATAGTCTAACTATTCGCCGTCAAAAAGGTGGTCATAATAACGTAAAGGAGAATATATCTATGCCGAGACGCGGAGAGAACATATACAAACGTAAAGATGGCCGGTGGGAAGGCCGGGTCTTAAAATCCCCAGGGAAAT
This sequence comes from Hungatella sp. UBA3048, assembly GCA_002367105.1. Taxonomy (GTDB): domain Bacteria; phylum Bacillota; class Clostridia; order Lachnospirales; family Lachnospiraceae; genus Lacrimispora. The sequence continues at coordinate 118,725 of DFCS01000025.1, read as the reverse complement.
ATCAGTATGTCTATGCCAAAACCTACAAGGAGGTAAGAGAAAAAAAGAAATTGCTGCAGGAGGATATAAGCAGACAGCTTTCTATTAACACACATATCATATGCGATGCCGCAAAAGAATTTACAGCATGGCTTAACGGAGATCTCGCAAGTCGTGTTAAGCCGTCAACTTATGAAAGCTACTATCGGTGTATCATTGGTTATGTCATTCCTTTTTATCAGGAAAAAGGGAATGAACAAATTTCTCTTCAGACAACTTCTGAATTTTCATGCCGAATAAATAATCATGAAAAGTTTTCTGGATCTTACAGAAGAAAAATACTGACTATTTATAAAACAGCTTTGCGGGAGATTATGAAAGGGAACAATGAATGTGATAATATTTTAAATGCTATTCAGTTGCCACGAAAAATTACCGCAGAGGTACAGGTTTTTTCCGTGAAAGAACAAAGAAAGATAGAAAAAGCTATTATTCAATCGCCAGACAAAAGATGTCTGGGTATACTTCTTTGCTTTTATACCGGAATACGCCTTGGAGAAATTTGTGGACTTAAATGGGAAGACATTGACTTCGATGCGGGAACGATGGTTGTCACAAGAACTGTATCTCGTATCAAAAATTTTAATGAAACAAAGAAAAAGACCGTACTTTTTATTGGAAAGCCAAAAAGTAACCATTCAGTCCGAAAAATTCCGTTGCCGGATTTTTTGCTGGATTTGGCCCGTGAACTTAATATGGAGAGTTCAGAAGAAAGCCACTTTATTCTGACTAATACAGAACTGCCTATGGATCCGCGAAAATATCAAAAGCTATTTCAAAAGCTTCTAATACATGCCAGGGTGAAAAAACGTAAATTCCACGCTATACGACATACTTTTGCCACCAGAGCCTTGGAATTGGGTGTAGATATTAAGACACTTAGCGAAATTTTGGGGCATTCCAACGTATCTATTACTTTAAATATTTATGCACATTCGATGTATGAACAAAAAAAGAAAGCAATGGGAAAACTAAATGCCATGTACGTAATGCATACGGAAACTGCTTTATTAGCCGTCACAAACTCAGTCACCGTTGCTTAAAGAATGTTGCAACAACGTGTGTTTACAAGAATTTTTCGAGGTTTAGGATAAACTGCGCCTATGAAATTCAATTGCGTGACATTTTTATTGGCCCGCTTATATATAAAAAAGGAGGTAAAATATGAAAAATTTTTCTGTTGCAAAAAAGTTGTCTATAAGCTTTACCCTGATTGTAGTGATGTTTGGAATGCTTCTTGCCTGTGTGATTACAATAGGCACGCGGTCTGTTTCTAATTATTTTAGCGGCTTTTATTCCGGTGCGTATCAGGTGGTGTATACAACTGAGCAATTAAATCAGTCCTTGAATGCATTGGAAAAGTATCTACTAATGATGATTACCACTGATGATGTGGAAAAAGCTGCGGAATATGAAAAGGAATTCAACAGCAGAAGTGCGGAGATTAATGAAAAAATTACATTCTTACAAAATAAACTGACACTGAAGTCTAATAAGGAAAAGTTAAATGAGTTAATCCAGAACTCTGCAACTGGGCAGGAACTCAATCAAAAAATGCTTGATTTATACAAAAGCGGAAATATGGAGGCTGCAAAAAAACTGTATTTTTCGGATTATATAGCAGCTGCTGGATCTTCACGTGATCTTTCCAATGCCATTAATGATTCAGCAAAGATTGTAGCTGATCAGTATTATAAAAACGCCAGACAGGCTGAAGTCAAGGCATATATTATTATTCTCATTTTCAGCATCTTTATTCTTTTCTGTGTGATCCTTTTAAGCTTTTATATTATTAGAAATATTACTGTACCAGTCCGGGAGATTGAGCGAGCTATGAAGAAACTTTCCAGCGGTGTGCTGGATGTGGAAGTAGACTATACCTCTAAAGATGAATTTGGTGAACTGGCTGGAAGCGTGCGTATGATGGTAGCTGAGCTTAAGGAATACATTCACAATATTGCATACGTTACCAGTGAGATTTCAAGAGGCAATATGGAGATCACAGTTGACATTGAATATCAGAACGATTTTGCACCCATTAAAAAATCATTGGAGCAGATTACCGCTTCTTTAAACGGTACTCTTTTAAAAATCAGCACAGCATCACAGGAGGTGGCGGCAGGTTCAGCACAGATGTCTGCTGGGGCACAGGCACTTTCGCAGGGAGCGACCGAACAGGCAAGTTCCACAGAAGAACTCGCAGCGGCCATAAACGAAGTCTCTGAAAAGGTGAAACAGAATGCGGATCATGCACGGCAAGCAAGTGCAAACATGGATGAAACGACTGCGGAAATTGAGAGCGGTGACACACAGATGAAAAAGCTGGTGGAAGCCATGAGCGGAATCGAAAATACTTCCAGCGAAATTGAAAAAATCATTAAGACAATTGATGATATTGCATTTCAGACAAATATTCTTTCTCTTAATGCAGCCGTGGAAGCCGCCAGGGCCGGTGAAGCCGGTAAAGGTTTTGCAGTGGTGGCAGATGAAGTACGTAATTTGGCAAGTAAAAGTGCGGAAGCAGCGAAAGATACTACGGAACTTATTCAAAACACCCTTACCGCCATCGAAAACGGAAATGACATGGTAATTATAACGGAAAAACATCTAAATCAAATTGCAGGCAGAGCAAAAACGGTAAATACGCTGATAAAAATGATCACGGCAGCTTCAGAAGCACAGGCCGGTACTGTTGAACAAATCAATTTAGGAATCAACCAGATATCTAGCGTAATACAGACAAATTCTGCTACAGCAGAGGAAAGTGCAGCTTCCAGTGAGGAGCTTTCTGCCCAGGCAGAGACATTAAATAATCTGGTTGCACATTTTAAACTAACAAACGGGTGAAAATCATCTTCAGAGCAGAACCAGATTCCTGTGGAGCAGGTTGAAAAATATACAGTTGAATTCTAAAAAAATATCCAATTAATTTATTTATAATACATGATCCTATAATGGAAGATATTATAATATTAAAAATATATGGTTTACATAAGGATTTCTTTGGGGGGAGAAATATGGTAAATGCTTTGGAGTCAATAAGTTCTGTTGCGGAGATTCTTGACCTTCTCCCGGCAGAAGAAATGCAACATATGAAGCGTGTTGGCATTTTGGTAGATTGCTTTACAGAAAAACTTCTATTATGTGACTTATTTAATGAATGCTTAGATACACACAAATATTTTGGAAGAGCCGCATTTTATCATGACATCGGCAAAGTATGGATTCCCAATAGTATATTGACAAAACCAGATAGATTAACAAAATCTGAAAGAATTATAATCTGTGATCATCCGTTGTATGCCCAAAAGCTATTTACGCAGATAAGACAAGGTCTTATATCAGGGATTCCTGAATATCTGTTTCAGCTGGCAATGGATTCGTCTTTGTATCATCATGAGTGGTGGAATGGAAACGGCTATCCTTACGGTATTAAGCGTTATGAAATTCCGCTTATTGCAAGAATCACCTCTATCTGTGATGCGTTTGATGCCATGACAAGCACTAGGATTTATTGTAAAGGCCATTCCCATGAGCATGCTTATCAGGAACTTAAAAAATGTGCGGGAACACAATTTGACCCTGAGCTCGTAAGTGCATTCTTGTTGATGAGACCTGATACGGCCTTTTACTTTAATGCATAGGTACTGTATGGATGAAGTATTTAAATGGCCAGTTGTTATCATGCAATCCACAGTGCTATTACCTATTATAAAAAAGCAATTAAAACCTTAAGGGGGAATGATGAAACTGGTAATAGACCTTTTACAAGAGCATAATCTTTTTTACAACCTGTTTGAAAACAGTAGAATTGGACAAGTTTTTTTAGATATTCAAAACCATCCTGTTTATGTTAACAGACGTATGTATGAATTTTTTGACTTAATACCTGATCTTATGGCAGATATGCAGTTTGGTCAAGTTTTCCATTGCAGTAATTTCGGGAGGATATGTGCTGAATGCAGTGAAAACGGAAATGACCGGTGTGATTTGATGCATTCGATTAGAATAATTCAAAATGGAGGGTCAATAGACAATAACACGATTCAATTTTCATTTAAGCATGGAGATCGGGAAGAAATAAAATGGTTTCAATTGAATGGTTCCTATATAATTTATGAGGAAAAAGAATATCTATTATTAATTTTTGCGGATATTACAGACTTAAAGCAGCGGGAAAATCGTTTAAAGGAGCTGTTATCCCTTGATTTGGCTACTGGAACGACCAACAAGTATGGACTGATGAAATTGGTACAGGAGCGTATTAAAGAAGGAAATAATCTTTGGTACAGCCTATGTATGATTGACTTTGATAATTTTAAACAACTGAACGACCTGTATGGTCATCTGTTTGGAGATAAAGTTCTGGAGAAGTTTTCTGATATCGCACACCGTCATATACGGAAAGGAGATGTACTTGGCCGGTATGGAGGTGAAGAATTTGTGTTTATTTTTGACAATATTGATGAAAAGCAATCTTTTCAAATTTTGAAATGTATACACATGGAATTGACAAAATATTTTGCAAGAACAACAAAGCTACCGGTGACATTCAGTGCTGGAATTGTGACTATAAACAGCCGCTTTCAGGCTGTGTCATACAGGAAGTTATTAGGGCAAGCAGACTGCTTATTGTATGAAGCTAAAAAACTCGGCCGTTCAAGGGCGATGAGCCATCAGGGAGAAATGATTTTCATGGAGGGAAATTAAGAGTATCACTATTCAGAGACGAAACACAGTAAGTTAAGTATTATGCAAATAACTTAACTTTTCTGTGTTTCTCACCTCTTCGAGTATGATACAGGTCAGTCCAGTTTATCATTTGTTTCTCGTACGAATAGTGTCAGCATGAAGGATAATAGTCCAATGGCAGCTAAACCAATATAAACCATTCCGTACGACATATTTGAATCAATGAGTCGACCGGTTAATGCTGGGCCAAATGCTCCGCCCAAAAGATAGGCAAGTGTAAAAATACCCATGCCCATGCCCGACTCAGAAACATCCAGTGTCAAAGAAATAAGCTTTCCTCCAGCAGTCAACAATCCATTAGCGCCAACCATTGGTAAAATAATCAACAGAGCAATGCCCCATGGTGACAATTTTGCAGAGAAACTTAATAGGATAAAACCTCCGATCACCAGCCAATGTGTAATTTTAAGAACTCGGAGACTGCCGTACCGATCACTCCATGATCCAATTATGGGCCCAAGGAATGTGGCAGCCAAGGCCCCGGGAACCATTAGTAATCCCACCTCACCCGTTGGCATGTTAAAAACACCTTTCATTATGATCGGCAGGATAAAAGTTAATCCTGTATTACATAAAAATGTTATAAGGGCTATCCAGAGAAGTCTCCGATAAGGAGTTTTTTTCAGCAGGCCTGCAGATATAAACGGATGGGCAGCTTTGTTAATATAACCCCAAAATACTACCAGTACCAACAGCCCTCCGATACAAAGGACGAAGTGCATGGTAATTCCCAACATAAAAAAAGTGACTCCTGCCGAGAATAGTGCCATACCGATTACATCAAAAGGTTCCTTATGATATTCTGCGTCAGGAATATATTTGAAGATAAAAGGAAGTACCAATAAGCAGGAAGCTGAAACTACAAACAAGGCATGCCACCCTGCATATTCTTCAATAAATCCGCCGAATACAGGCCCAAACCCTGAGGCAAACGCTATAGTAGCTGATAATGCCCCGAGCACCCTGCCTCTTATACCAGAGTGGAAAAATCGTGTTACAATCCCATAGGATAACGGTGATATAGCGGCAGCTCCGGTCGCCTGAATAAGGCGTCCGATGATTACTTGTGTAAATGATGATGACAAAAACCCGACAATAGAACCTGCAGTAAACAGAAGCAAGCCAATGGTGTATAAGAATTTAAATGAGAACCGGCCTGTAAGTTTACTGTAAACCCCTGCACCAATTGCCAATATAATGGTGTATCCAGCCATTATCCAACTGACCTGTGATGTGGAAAGTGAAAATGCCAATGAAATGGATGGAACTGCCAAATTGAACATGGTAAGATTTATTTTTGCGTAAACAATAAGTATGCACAGTGTGCCAACTAATTTTATGTCCTTCGCAGATAGTGAAGCCGGTGTATTTTCCATGCTGTGTTCTCCTTTATAAAAAATTGGGATATAAGATATTCCAATTTTTTGCCTGCTCCCCATCATGCCCAAAGAATACGACTTCAGGATGAATGTCCTGAACAAGCCTTTTTATTTTCTGAATTGAATTGGAAGCCATCTCGGAATTAAATGATAAAAACGGAAGATCATTATCAAAAATCCCTTTATTGTATGCCAGGTCAATTGTAAGGAGCACGTCTCCCGTTCGTTCAGTCTTTACCAGCACAGATTGATGTCCCGTTGAGTGGCCAGGTGTATATAGAATCTGCACACCGGGTGCTAATTCAAAATCTCCCTCAATGAGCTGATAATTTAAATCCGGAATTCTGCATTCCTTAGGTGAATAGTCATCATTATTAATTGCAAAATCAAATTCTGATTTTTGAAGCACAATCGGCGCTTTACGAAAGTGTTCATTTCCGCCTGCATGATCCAAGTGTAGATGAGAGGATATAACCGTCTGGATATCGTTAATTTGATATCCGACCCGTTTCAGTATATTTTCAATTCTATCAGCTTCCGTCATATTAGGAACGAGACGGCCTTCTCTCCGGGTTCCTTTATAATAATCAGGGTTGTTTACAAAAGAATCCGGCATTCCTGTATCAATCAAAATTGGTCCGTCCGTTGTCTCCAATAAGAAACACCATACCGGCATTTCAATCAGTTTACCTGCGGGAAGGTTCCCATTCACAAGCGACTGGTCAAGGAAACAAGAGCCAGCCGGCAAAAAATAAAGCTTTTTAACCATTATTAGCATCCTTTCTTTTTCTGTTATCCATGAAAACTTATATCTTAATTTTAAGTTTAACAGCATTCATAGTAATAACAGCACATTATGTTTTTTGTTATGTGGTTTATAGATTGTAAAGTATATATTAAAACAACTTATATCCGCCTCCTTAAAATTCTTGTATTTTAGTATTAGTTATGTTATCATAAAAACGGATAACTTGTCCGAAATCGTTTTTATTATATCGGACAAGTTGTCCGATTGTCAAGCGATATTTTAAAAAGATAATTTTTAAGGAGATTCTTCAAAATGAATAAAGAGACAAAAACTGCAAAGCTTTCAAGAGAAGAGTTAAATAGAATGCGAATATTAAATGAGGCTAGAAAGTTATTTATCGAGCACAAAGGCACTGAAGGTGTAAACATGCACCAGATTGCAAAAGGAGCCGGAGTTGGTCAAGCAACCCTTTACCGTAGATATACGGAACTAGGTGACATATGCATTGACATTGTAAAGGAAGAATGCCAGCCGTTGTTTGATGAGCTTAGTGACTATTTGAGTTGTAATTCAGAAATGCCGCCCTTAGACAGACTATATTATGTAATTCAAAAATTTGTTGAATTTTTAGAACTCAAGAGTCCGTGGCTTTGTTCCGTCAGCCGTACGATCCTGGGCTATCGTCCAATGCAGACACCACTATATCAATGGATGCGTGATACATGCCTGGCATTGCTCAAAGAATCAGAGCAAGCAGGAGATCTTTCTAACATTGATATTCCATATACTGTGGAGGCTTTGTTATCTGCGCTTCATGATATCGACTTCCATCTTCATGATCACGGCTTTTCTGCAGAAAGAATTGTGCAAGGTTTGGACCGTATTTTCATTAAAGGTTTAAAGGCATATAACGAATGATCTGAATCCATAAAGTTAGCCAGCGGGAAAAATATGAACTTTTCCCGCTGGCCTTTCTTTTTTGAATAACTATTCATCAGATCAGAGATTTGTCCATTTCATTCTACAGAATCGTCCGTAAGCTCTTGACGTTACGCTATTCTTTAAAAATGTTTTTATCTTACGTTGAATATGGACTTCTGTTTGCTATATAACAAAGATTCTTATTCGGCAATATTGATTGCAATTACTTTGAGTCCAAGTGAGGTCAGACTGTCATCCAGTACCTCTGCAATCCACATCTCACCTCTTTCACCTAGCATAGCTCCTTGATAATTCGCGAATAAAGCGGTTGTGTCGGTACCGGCAATTGCTGCTTTATAATCTTCTGTCAGAAGGCTATCCAAATCGAAAGCGGTGAATTCATCTGCGGAATCAAAGGTATTGGTTCCGATAGTAATAGGGTAACTGATTTTCTCAGATAGGTCTGCCCAATCACTGGCAATAACATCTGTCTTTACAGCTTCAGCAAATCTTTGTACTTCTTCAGCACTAATATCTGTAAAAACAGAGTAGTCCGCACCTTTACCGGTTGTTTCCATAGAAGCGGTATCTTTATTGGAAGTAGTTGGGGATTCATCTTCTGTATGGCCAGCTGTTGCGCTTTCAGAAGTTTCTAAGGCAACTTTTGAAGCAATTTCAGAAGAAGGGTCACTTGCCTGTTTGTCTTCCTTTGGTCCGCAAGCTACAAGAGTCGTCAGTATAGTTAATATTAATGCACTTTTTATAAAGTTTTTCATAGTGTTTATCTCCATAACATTTAGTATATCGGTTAATTTTCGTTGAGAAAAAATCACCCTTATAACCTGGAATATATATCGCAGCTAATGTTCCTAAAAATCTTCACTTAGGAGATAGACTGCGCAGGAAATTTTTGTCTGCATATCGTAATTGACAGAGATATAAGCATCCTTATAACGGAAATGTATATCACCGTTTTGATCACTGACTGGGTCACCAAAGGCTTTTTTGAAATTTTCTATGTTATCCCCAATGATCGCACCATTGAAGTCTGTATCGCTGCTTGCAATATATACCTGACTCACTGTGTTGGTATCCCAATCGAACCAAACACGAAGTCCGCTCTTCTTAAATTCCATACCTCCGCCATCCACGGATTCCGTTTCCTCATCCATACTATTTAACAACTCGTCCTTAGTCAGACCCAGCAAATCTAAGTAGGATTTAAAGGAAACTGCTTTGGCATCTGCAGACCGCTCTGCTGCTGCATCATTGGGGGCGGACTCAGAAGAATCGGTTCCATTTTGCTTCGCAGCATCAACGGGGGATAATGGATCCTCAGCAGCTTGACCATCCCCTATAATAATATTTTCTCCCGAGCTATCTTCTGTATTTTCGCTGGGTGAGTTTGTAAAAGTATCAGTCTTTGAATTAGAGAGTCCAGAGCAGCCCGTTAATAATATGAGGCAAAGCACAGTTAGCACTGACAATTTTGTGGATGTCTTTTTATATTGGGTAATCATAATAATTCTCCTTTTATTCTGTTTGACTGCAAACCCTACTGCTCCTGGAAGAGGCTGCGAATTATGTACTCTTTTTATAATGCTTAAAATAGTTAAGCCATATTTTTTATACTCTTCTTCTTCAAGCGTAGCTAAGACGGAAGCGTCACAAGATAATTCACAATCTTCCTTCATTTTACGAAGAGAATACCATATGACCGGATTGAACCAGTAAATTCCCTGAAGGATCATTATAATGAAATGTACAAGCAAATCCCTGCGTTTGATATGAGCAAGCTCATGCAAAAGGACATAGTTAAGCTCATCATAGGGAATATCCCAAAGAATTTTACCGGGAAGTATAATTTTTGGATGAAAGATTCCCCAGACCAAAGGTGTTTTTAAGCGGCTGCCGCAAAGTATCGTTATTTTTCCGGTCAAGTGCAATTTGCTTTTGCATTGATTCACAATGGTATAAATATCAGACTGCTTACAAGGCGTGCATTGCCGCATCCTGAAAGCAAATACCGTATTTACAAGTATTACATAAGCATATATTCCTATCATAACAGTCAGCCAAAGGCGCGAAAAGTATTTTATAACTACGTTTTGACCACCGCTGTTTAAATCTGGTAAGGGAACTGAAAATGAGTGTGGATTGCCTTCTTTAGTATCCATTGGCACATTCCCTTTTCTATCAGGTAAATCCTGCGTATGCTTATCGGCTACAGTCCTTTCAGATATCTTCTCAATACTAAAAAATTGAATTGGACTCACAAAAGTTGTCGGTATGATCAGTCGCAGTATCAGCAGAAACCAGATGTAATACTGCAGTTTGGCACTAAGCTTTTCTCGGAAAATCCCTTTAAAAAATAAAATCCCGACTGCCGGCAGGGTACCCATAATTGATAGCAAAACTACATTTTTAAATAAGGTAACGAGATTGATCTTGTCCACCTGCTTTCCTCACTTCAATTTTTCATCTAGAAGTTTTTTTAAGTCTTCCATCTCGCTGACGGACATTTTCTCGTCATGGATAAAATTCGCCACTAAATTATAGATGGAGCCTTCATATATTTTTTGTACGAAAGAACCTGTTTCTTCCTGAATACAGTCTTCTTTGTTCATAAGAGGATAAAAAGTATGCTGACCCGTATCCTTATCCATACCAAGAGCACCTTTTTTTACAAGTCTTGCAATCAATGTATGGATTGTCTTTGGCTTCCAGTCGGTTTCCGTACTTAAAGCTTTAATAATATTCGTACTTGTTTTAGGTGAATCTTCCCATAGTACTTTCATGACCAGCCATTCTGCATTAGATATTTTACAACCACTGTTCTTCAACCGTCACTTCCTCCTTTCCGTGTAGTATAATGAGAGACTACACTTGTAGGACGCGTTTGTCAAGTTAAATTTTACTACTAAACGGACTGGTTTCTGTTTACATTCGATACACTCACACAATAAAGCGGTATATTTTTAAATTCGATAAGCATCGGTTACGACTCAGCCTACAGCATCGCAATGTCAAGCTGTAAGACTGAATAGAAACTTCGACATAAAATATGTGAAATTCTATTGACATTCGGACAATATGTCCGATATAATCAAAAAGGACAACATGTCCGAAAAAAGCATGGCAACCACCATGCAAAAATAAATCCAGGAGGAAATTACATATGCATGAATTAGATTCCCAGCTTTCCTTCGCCACAATCAATGATTTGGCAAAGCGAATTCAGAAACGCGAATTATCGCCTGTTGATCTTACCCTATTGGCACTTGAGCGCATTCAGCGAGTGAATCCGGAATTAAACGCATTTGTTACTCAAACGGCTGACCTTGCGATGAAACAGGCAAAGCAGGCAGAAAAAGAAATTATGCAGGGAAAATACAAAGGCCCCCTGCACGGCATACCAATAGTACATAAGGATCTTTACTATACGAAAGGCATCCGGACAACCGCCGGTTCCAAAATACTAAAAGACTTCGTTCCCGATTATGATGCGACTGTCGTGACCAAATTACACGAAGCCGGAGCCGTACTGCTCGGCAAGGTTCAGACGCACGAATTTGCTGCGGGAATGACAACAAGCAGTAAGTACTTCGGTCCTTGCCGAAACCCATGGAATACCGATCTGGTTCCGGGAGGATCGAGCGGGGGCTCAGCAGCAGCTGTGGCAGCAGGATTTGCCTACTTGGCAACGGGATCGGATACAGGTGGATCGATTCGTATTCCGGCCGCTTGCTGCGGAGTTGTTGGAATGAAACCAACTTATGGACGAGTCAGCCGATATGGTATCATTGAAATGGCATGGTCGCTCGACCATGCCGGCCCTTTGACCCGGAGTGTATTGGATGCTTCTTTGTGCTTAGATGTCATGTCAGGCCGTGACCAAAAGGACAGCGCAACAATTGACCTTCCGTCTCCCGGAATACGACTATATCCGAATAAACTTGAAGGTATCCGTATAGGGCTTCCCCTGCAACATTATTATGAAGACTTGGACTCTGATGTGCAAATAATTATGCAGGCAGCGATCGCTAAATTCCGTGAGCTTGGAGCAGAGATTGTAGAGGTCAATATACCGTCAATTAAACAGATGCAGAGTGCGGCAATGAACATTATGATGGGTGAAATGTTGGCAGTACATAAGCATTGGCTTGATACCTGTCCTGATGATTATGGTTCTGATGTTCGGGCATTTCTCGAAGGTGCCAAACAGCTTCAGCTACTTGATTACTTGCAGGCACAACGAAATCGTCAAACATTTGTCAATGATTTTCTTAATGCATTGTCAGAAGTTGATGTGCTGCTAACACCTGCAACACCACTGACTGCCCCGACTGCTGATAATTATGAGGATGCACTCCGTTTGACAAACTTTACCGTACAAACCGATCTGACAGGTTTGCCCAGTCTATCAATGCCTTGTGGCTTTTCAACCGCTGGCATGCCTGTAAATATGCAATTAATCGGCAGATATTATGATGAAGCAACCGTACTCGGTATCGGGTATGTTTATGAGTTAAACACAGACTGGCACACCAGGACCCCTTTCAGCTAAGCAAGCGATACATGTAGATAATGCTTGATCAATATGGACAAAACGGGCTTGCGTTTTTTCAAACAGAATCAATCCAGAGCGCTACGGACCAAACTGAATTCAAGCTCATTTGTCAGGAAATAGCTTTCCGAATATAAAATAAGTTCTCCTTTATTGGAATAATGATTCTGCTGCAGCAACAGCAGACTGGTTATATCAGGGAGCGCCAGGTATTTCTGATGTTTGGGAGTACTTAATACCGCATGAATTGTACAGTTGGAAAAAGCAGCCTTTTTGCCCATCTGATCCAGCATAGGAAAGACCGGTGTTTCGCTATCCGTAGAAAACAGCTCCAGCAAACCGTCCTGGTAGGGAATGTAATCTTCAACAAAAGCAATTGGCCTCTCATCGGCAGTGCGCACCCGTTCTATGTACAGATACTCCTGGCCTTCCGGGAGATTCATCCGCTTGCGGATCTCAGCCGGAGCTGTCCTCTTATCAAAGTGCACACTCCTGGAGCCGGGCTGATATCCATTGTTGGCGATAATATCGGTTGTGCTGTTCAAAACCGCAATATTATGCTTCAGATGACCGGGGGTGCTGATAACGAAAGTGCCGACACCGTGGCGGGATAATAATACCCCTTCGTTCTCCAGGGCCTTTAGCGCTTCCCGGACCGTATTGCGGCTGACTCCCATCTGCTCAGCAAATTGCTGTTCGGAAGGGAGTTTGTCCATAAAGGAATAATTATCGTTTATCATTTTCATGATTTCATTTTTAGCCTGGCTAAATAGGGTAAGAGTTGTTAATTTCATTATAAACATCCTTTCATGTAGATCTGATTTTATTATAAAGAACTTTAAAGGAAAATGCAAGGTACTGTTGTTGGACGACTGAGTACTTTGGTAAAAATAGATAAAAAAGAATGTGATTTTAGTTAATATATACTAAAAATGAGTATTGCATTAGAATTATTTAGGAAATATGTTGACATTAAGAACTTTAATAATTATTATAGAGGTAGGACGACTGAGTTCCAACATATTTCGAGGAGGATTTTATTGTTTATGGATTACACTGAAGTAAAAGAAGAATTAGTACATATTTCACGACTGACTTATCAGAAGGGATATACGCAGGCATCAGGGGGAAATATCAGCTGCCGTGTACCAGGTACCTCTTACTTTGCAATTAAGAAGACGGCGGTCAACATGGGGGAGATGACAGTGACCGATGTGCTGATTGTGGATGAAGATGGAAGCGTGATAGACGGCGAGGGGGTTCCTTCTAAAGAAGTGAACTTTCATATCGGCATTATGAAGGTGCGTGAAGATGTCAATGCCGTAGTGCACTGTCACCCATGTTATGCCATTGCTTTTGCCGATGCCTGTCTCAGCCTGCCTCATACAACCGTGACCTCCAGGAAAAATCTGGGCGAAATTCCCTGTGTGGCGGCGGCACCGGCAGGTTCTGCGAAACTGAAAGAAAACGTTGTAGAAGCTTTTAGAACGAAAGCCGGGATAAAAGGCATCCTGATGGAGCAACATGGAATCTGTGCAGTCGGAGCTTCACTGATGAATGCCTTCAATATGGCCGATTTGATTGAGGGGACAGCCAAGCAGGCTTATCTATGCCTGGAGGTAAGCCGGAATGCAGAGTATTTTAAGCAACTCACACCGTAAGCGTAAGGAGAAGATAGATGGAATCGATAGAAGAGTTAACAAAGAACTGGAAGGAGCAGAATCTGATCCTGCCGATCTGGCTGGAGGGACAGCATCTTAAGGTTGTCAACCAGTTGAAACTGCCCTTACAGGAAGAAATCATAGAAGTCCAGAGTGTCGAACAGCTGGCGGATATCATCCGCTCCATGACATTGCGTGGTTCAGGTGCGATCGGCATATCGGGGGCCTACGGTATTCTGCTGGCTGCCTACTTATCGAAGGGCTGCAAGGAAACGATAAAGGAAGCCGGACAATTGTTAAAAAGTACCCGTCCGACAGCCGTAAACCTGATGAAAACTGTAGATGAGCTGCTTGCTTATGCAGCGAAGCTGCCTGACGATGAGGTCATTGCTGGAATTGAAGAGAAAGTTGTTGAGATACTAAAAAAACAGCTTGATTATGAACGTGCACTTGGAGCTTATGGTGCAGAGTTGATCACGGACGGAGATACGATCCTCACTCACTGTCATTCCGGTGCGCTGGCCGGTTCCGGGTATGGCGGCCGGGCTTTGTCAGTGATCCGGACGGCCTGGGAGCAGGGGAAGAATATCCATGTTTTCACCAGCGAGACACGTCCTTACCTGCAGGGGGCCAGAATTACGGCCTATGAGCTGCAGAAATTTGGCATTCCCCATACGCTGATTACCGATGGGATGTCCGGTTATCTGATGAAGCTGGGGAAGATCCAGAAGGTCGTGGTAGGTTCCGATCGGGTTGCCGCTAACGGTGATCTGCTGAACAAAGTGGGGACCTATATGCATGCTCTGTCAGCGAAGGACAATGGCATCCCATTCTACACGGCAACCTCCAGCCATACGGTTGATTTTTCTTTAAAGGAAGGGATGAATATCGGAGTGGAATACCGTAATTCAGAAGAGGTTACACATTTAAATGGCCAGCCGATCACGCTAGCGGAAACGAATGCGGTATATCCTTCCTTTGATGTTACACCCAATCACCTGATCAGCGGCATTATTACGGAAAAGGGTGTAATTTTACCGGAGTACAAAAAAAATCTGACTGCATTAAATGAATCGAAAGAAGGCTGAAATAACAACAGAAAGGATCAGAATACAATGAATCTGAAAGCACCAACTCATCATATTGCGGCAGCAAAAGGAGAGATTGCCAAAACCGTGATTATGCCGGGGGATCCGCTGCGGGCACAGTACATAGCCGATAATTTCCTGGAAGATGTGAAGCAGGTAAACGGCATCCGCTGCATGTATGCTTATACCGGTACTTATAAAGGGAAGGCGGTCAGTGTCATGGCTCACGGAATCGGCGCTCCGTCTATCGGTGTCCATGCCTGGGAGCTCTATAACCTTTATGATGTAGAGCAAATTATCCGTGTTGGAACCGGCGCATCCATGCAGGAGGACTTACATATCAAAGATATCGTCATCGCTATGGGAGCCTGTTACAACACTCCATATGCTGACCAGTTTCAACTGCAGGGAACGTATTCTGCCATCGCTTCTTACCCGCTGTTAAGGAAGGCGGTTGAGCAGTCGGAACTGGCTGGGGCACGTTATCAGGTCGGCAATGTCCTTTCTTCCGACATCTTTTATCCGGAACATGCCTCCTATCAGGAGAACTGGAGAAATTTGGGGATTTTATGCGTGGAGATGGAGATTGCCGCTCTGTATATCGTGGCCGCCCGGGCAGGGAAGCAGGCATTAGGCATCTTAACCATGTCGGATCACGTTCTGACCGGGGAAAAAGTCAGTGCCGATGAGCGGCAGAACAGCTTTACGCAAATGATGAATATCGCTCTGGATATGATATAAGATCTGGAGAAACCAAGAGAGGAGAAGGAGATAAAAATGAATAAAAAAAATAATATTTTAATGATCACCTTTGTATTGCTTCTTTCTATACTGACAGTCGGCTGCGGAAAGCCTGTGTCCACCGGCGAAAGTTCTGCGCAGGCAGCAGACGAGGCTGCCAGTGCTGTGGCAGATAAAACCGCTGATTCCGCGGCGGCGGAACAGCCCGGCGGAAAAAAAGATTTTAAGTTTGCCATGGTTTTTGACCTAGGCGGCATCGGTGACAATGGCTATAATATGGAGATTTACCAGGCTTGTGTTGATTTGAGTAAAAAGTATGGCATCAATTTTGATTTTGTCGAGCCGAAGGCAATTAATGATTATGAGACTCAATTCCGTATGTATGCGGATTCTGAAGAATATGACGTAATCATCGGTGCCGCATATTCTCATTCAGATGCTTTGCGGATGGTCGCTCCGGATTATCCGGATCAGAAATTCGCGATTCTGGATACGGTGCTGGATGATATGGATAATGTTCATTCCCTCAGCGCTTTTCAGCCGGAACAGCACTTCTTATCAGGCGTGATTGCCGGTCTGGTGACCCAGGATGAGCGGATGCCTATGGCCAATCCGGAAAATATTCTGGGCTTTGCTATTGCAATGGATTCTCCGGTTTCTCGGGCTCAGGCAGCAGGCTTTATGGCCGGCGCGCGCTTTGTCAATCCGGAAGTTGAATTTATCACCAACTATATAGGTTCTTATAAAGATCCGGCCAAAGCCAAAGAGATCGCCATGACGGCATATGGCCGGGGTGCTGATATTGTTTGCCAGAATGCCGGCGCTTCCGGAATGGGCGTATTTGCTGCCGGTGAAGAAGCGGGACGTTATGTAATCGCCAGCTCTATAGCCACTGTCACTCCTGGCTATACCTTGACAGTATCGCTTAAGAAGATGGAAACATTTCTTGATTATGAGCTTACTTCGATTATGAACGGAACCTGGGAAGCCGGTAGTGTGCAGCTGGGTATAAAGGATGGCGCCTGCGGATATACCACCAAGGGGACCGGTATAGAGATACCTCAGGATATTATCGACAAAGCGGAAGAAATCAAACAGCAGTTCATTGACGGCAAGTTTACATTGCCCAATGACATAGACCAAATCGATGAATGGACAAGTAATAATCATTACGAAGGTTAGAAATTGATCTAAGAAATGGAACTAAGGGGTGCATAACAGTTGCTAAAGGGGTTTATAGCATGAATTTGTTGAAAATGACAGGGATAACCAAACATTATCCCGGGACTGTTGCACTGGACAATGTTGATTTTCGGCTTGATGAGGGCGAAATTGTCTCACTGCTGGGGGAGAATGGAGCGGGAAAGACCACATTGATGAAGGTGCTTTATGGAATGACCAGACCGGATGCGGGGGTAATTGAATATAAAGGTGAAAAAAAAGACATCAAAAAGCCTTCAGATGCTATTGAAATGGGTATCTGCATGGTGCATCAGCATTTTATGCTGGTGCCGGCCTTTACCGTCACGGAGAATATCGTGGTTGGAAGCGAGCCGCATAACGGTGTAGTCTTTGATAAGAAGAAGGCCAGAGAAGAAGTGGACGATTTGATACGGAAGTTTCACTTTAATATTGATCCAGATGCACTGGTCGAAAATCTGTCAGTGGGAGAGCAGCAGCGGGTGGAAATCTTAAAGGCCCTGTACCGGAAGGCGGATGTCATCATTTTAGATGAACCGACGGCTGTACTGACGCCAAAGGAGGTCGAGGAATTATTTGAAATTCTGCGGCAGTTAAACAGAGAAAAAAAATCATTCATTATCATTACCCATAAGCTGAAAGAGACCATGGCCCTGGCAAGCCGTGTGGTGGTTCTGCGTGATGGAAAAATCACTGCCAGTGATTTTAATCCGGCGGAGGTTACTGTAGAGATCCTGTCCGAGATGATGGTAGGGCGCAAGATAGATTTAGGCGTACGCCATGCAGCGAAACAAATCGGCGGTGTCAGTCTGGAAGTGAGCAATTTAAGACTCATGGTGGATGGTAAGAAGAAACTAAATAATGTCAGCTTTAAAGTACATAAAGGTGAGATACTCGGGATCGCCGGGATTGAGGGAAACGGTCAGTCCGAGCTGATTAAGTCTCTGACCGGATGTATTAAGCCGGACAGCATGGAGCTGTTTCTGGAAGGCGATTCGGTCAGCGGCAGTGCCAGGACATTTTTGAAAAAAGGCATTGCCCATGTACCGGAAGATCGTTTAAAACAGGGGCTGGTCGGTCCCATGTCGATTGAAAAGAACTTAATCCTCGGATACCATACGGAACCGGATTTTAATAATAAGGGTTTCTTGAAATCCAGTGTGATCAAGAATTATGGTCAGCAGTTAAAAGAAAAATTCCTGATTAAGGCTCCGACGACAGAAACAGAAGCCAGTACCTTATCGGGCGGAAATCAGCAGAAAATCGTCATTGCCAGGGCTTTCAGCAGAGATCCCCAGGCTCTGATTATCGCCAATCCAACCCGCGGGGTCGATATCGGGGCGATCGAGTATATTCATCAGCAGATGCTGATGTTACGGGATACCGGTAAGGCGATCCTGCTGATATCTCCGGATTTGGATGAAGTCCGCACCTTAAGCGACCGAATCCTGGTTCTGTATGAGGGTAATATTGTATCGGAAAGCCTGCCGGGGGAACTGTCAGAAATAGAATTAGGTATCCTGATGACCGGCGGCAAAGCACAGAAGGGGGAAACCGCATGAATATAAACAAGAAAGATCTGAATTTCGGTCCTTTGCTGACTTCTGTGTTTGCCTTGTTTTTCTCTCTGTTGTTAGGGGCCTTAATAATCTGGCTCTCAGGTTATTCGCCGATTCAAAGCTATGCGGCGATCTTCGGCTATTCACTGGGAACGGTGAAAGGTATAGCCCTGTCTCTTAGTCAGGCTACGCCGATCCTGTTTACGGGTCTTGCCTTTGCCATAGCCTATAGGGTGCGTATGATAAATACCGGGGCAGAAGGGCAGCTCTATATGGGGGCTGTTGGCAGTGCGGTTATCGGTGCGTATTTTGTCAGCTTGCCACGGATGTTTCACCTGCCGCTGACATTACTGGCAGGGATGGCGATGGGCGGTCTGGCAGCTCTACTGGTAGCATTTTTACGGGTAAGGTTCGGTGCCAGTGAAATTATCACCTCATTGATGCTCAATGAAGTATTTATCCTGTTTACCGGATATCTGGCCAATGGACCATTAAAACCGGATGGCAGTCTGCAGGCGCAGACAGAGATGATTGCTATGACGGCCAGGCTGCACAAGCTGATTCCAAAATCACAGCTCACGACAGCTATCCTTCTGGGGATTATACTGGCGGTGATGACCCAATTTATCTTAAAAATAACCATCTTTGGTTATGAGATGAATGTAACAGGTCTAAATACACATGCAGCACAGACGGCGGGAATTAATACTTCCAGGATCCAACTGATTACTTTTTCCTTATCAGGAGCAGTGGCAGGACTGTGCGGCAGTGCTCTGGTCATGGGCACAAACTTCCGGTTTGTTGAAGGGATATCTCCGTCTTATGGATTTGCCGGTATATCGGTGGCGGCTTTGGCGGCTTATAATCCGGTCGCAGTCATTCCTTCCGCGATCTTATTTGGTATTCTTAAAGCCGGTGCCATCACCCTGAACCGAACTACGCCGATTCCGGTCGAATTTGTAGATGTCATCCAGGTTCTGGTGGTCGTATTTGTAGCAGCGCCCCGAATGGTGAGAGCAATCCTGGAAATTCCGAAACGTATCAAGAGGGAGGCGTGATGTGATGGAAGGATCTAATTTGTTTTTGTTGATATTAGTGTCAACCATAAGAATGTCGATTCCGATGGTTCTTGCGTCGGCAGGTGCGTCGTTCTCTATGCGGGCCGGTGTCAGCGATCTGGGGTGTGAGGGAATGATGATATCAGGGTCCTTGTTCTCTGTTATCGTGTCCTATTATACCGGGAGTGCCTGGCTGGGCCTTCTGGGAGGAATTCTCGCCGGCGGCATGATTGCCATGCTCCACGCGGTGATGCATGTCACCTACCGGGTCAATGCAACCATCAGCGGCATGTGTGTGAATTTGCTGGGGTTAGCCATATCGCCGCTGATTCTGCAGATGATCTGGCATCAGCGCAACAGCTCGGCAAGAGTAAATGCTTTTTCGCCGGTAAGAATCGGTGTTTTGGAGAAAGTTCCGGTGATCGGGACGATCCTTAACCAGCAAAATATTTTATTCTATCTGGCATCTATATTTGTTGTGGCTGGGTGGTTCTATATGTTTCGCACCACCCGGGGACTCCGCATGCGGATGGTCGGGGAAAATCCCCAGGCTGCCAGTACGGTGGGAATCAATGTGGTGGGTTACAAATATTTCGGCGTGTTGGTGTGCGGTTTTTTATGCGGGATGGGTGGTGCTTATCTGTCGATTGGACAGCTGGATCTGTTTGTTGACGGGATGACGGCCGGCCGTGGTTACATTGCCGTTGTTATCAATGCATTTGGCCGTTACAGTCCGCTGGGGGCATTGTTAGGCAGCATGTTTTTCGGCTTCTTTGACTCCCTTCAGGTGCTGTTTCAGGACAGCGGTATACCGAACCAATTGATGAGGATGATTCCTTATCTGTTTACGTTAGTTGTGATATCATTTGGTATCCGCAGATCATGTACACCGGCCGGTGTCGGAAAATTTCAGGAGGAATAGAAGAGAATGAAGAGTGATTGGCAAGATGCAGCCCGTCCGGTCAATGAGGACGGCAAACAATATCATATTCAATGTGGGATAGGTGATGTAGCCAGGTATGTGCTGCTGCCGGGAGACCCGAATAGGGTGGAAAAGATTGCTGCCAAGTGGGACAGGGCCGAGAAAGTGGCTGATTACCGGGAACATGTCACCTACACCGGCAAGATCGGCGATATGGAGATTTCGGCCTGCTCGACCGGAGGCGGGGGCGGCTCAACGGCAAGTGCGCTGGAGGATCTGGCGGAGATCGGCTGTGATACGGTGATCCGGGTGGGAACCTGTGGTACCATCCAGGAACATATAGAACCGGGAGATTTAATTATTTGTACCGGGGCCGTGCGCAAAGAAGGGACCAGCAGTGATTATGTGATTCCGGAATATCCGGCCTGTGCCGATTATGAGGTAACTCAGGCCCTGATTGAGGCGGCAGAACGTCTGGGATATACTTATCATGTGGGAATTGGTTATACGGCAGCCTCCTTTTTCTGCGGCCAGGGACGGCCGGGGAAGGAGGGCTACAGCCAGAGTTTTATGAAGACAATTCTGCCGGATATGAAGGCTGCAGGGGTGCTGAATTTTGAGATGGAGGCAGCCACGGTCTTTACCATTAGCCGTTTATACCAGATGCGAGCGGGGGCTGTGTTTACGGTTATCGCCAACCGGGTCCGCAATGATTTTTCCTATAACAGTGACACCACGGATAAAAATATCCAGGTGGCTAATCTGGCGATGGTGATTTTACATGATTGGGAAATAAAAAAGAAGAAGTCAGGAAAACGGTATTTTTATCCGTCCCTTCTGAATGAAAAATAAAGGAGCAGAACAGATGAAATGTGCAGTAGTAGAACCATTGGGAGTGAGTAAAGAAGTATTGATGGAGAGTGCGAAAGCGGCTCTTGGATCTGATGTGGTGATTGATTATTACCCGGACCGGAATGAAGATCCGCAGCAGCTGATCGAACGCTCCGGCGATGCGGATATTGTGATGATATCCAATATTCCCTACGACCGGAAGATTATGAGCAAGAATCCCAACTTAAAGATGATCTGTGTAGCATTTACGGGCTTTGACCATATTGATATGGAGTATTGCCGTGAAAATAACATCATAGTGTGCAATTGTTCCGGTTATGCCACCACTGCGGTGGCGGAGCTGGTATTCGGCAGTGTGATTACCCTGTATCGCCGCATCAGAGAGTGTGATGCAGCCACCCGAAATAGCGGAACAAAAAACGGTCTGGTGGGATTTGAACTGGAAGGCAAGACATTCGGCATTGTGGGACTCGGTGCCATCGGCGGTGCGGTGGTGCGGATTGCCCAGGCATTTGGCTGTGAAGTGATTGCTTACAGTGAAGGTTCTGCTCCGATTGCAGGGGTGGAGAATGTAAATTTTGCGGAGTTGCTACACCGCAGTGATATCGTCTCGTTACATGTTCCGCTTCTGGAATCTACGAAAGGGATGATCAATAGGGATACGTTAAAACTGATGAAGAGTACGGCTATCCTGGTAAATGCCGCCCGTGGTCCGGTCGTGGACAATGCTGCACTGGCTCAGGCCCTTAAGGACGGTGTGATTGCCGGTGCCGCCCTGGATGTATTTGATATGGAACCGCCGGTACCTCAGGATTATCCTTTGCTGCAGGCACCTAACACCTTATTGACACCCCATGTCGCATTTGCTACTGCGGAATCAATGGTGAAACGTGTTAATATTGCCTTTGACAATGTAAAGTGCTGGCTGGCCGGAAGTCCTAAAAATGTAGTCTGATAAAGGGATAGTTTTGCTGATTCCTGTAGTGATGGTTTAGGTATGTAATGAGTTTTATTTACATTTTTTGTTATGGAAATTAAAAAAGTTAATTATCTTTATTAATTTGTGTTTGCAGCTGATCTATCAATAACTGTTGAATTAAAGGTTCGTTTCCAAGACCTGACGGAACACAGTCAACTTTGAAGCCTGCTGCAGTTAAAACAGAATATAAAGAATCCTGATGCTTGCCGGCCATGTCGTGAAAGACGTGATAACCGGCAAGCATTAGTAATGGAATTGACCGTATATATTTTATTCTTCCTTTATGTAACATGGCGATAAAGTTACCTATGTCCGAAAGAAAATCAAGAGTTAACACATAATAATTTATGTGATGATTATTATGAAAATATGTTTCAAGTTCATTGTAATAAATACTTGATGAGTGGGAACTGCCATGGCCTAAGAATACGTTTACCTCATCATTATAATGAATTTGATCTTAAATCCCACGCCTGCTAATGCAATGGTAATAAATTATTATCGGTTATTATAAAGCCTATATTAACAAGTTGCGCCGCCTACTAAGTGAAGCTTAGCATCTAAGATTTCCTGTTTGCGGTCTAGTAAATCATTTGCATATAACAGAGCTTGAACATTTTCAAAACCAATACGGGAAATCGTATCGGATAAACGTTCTCCGGTTTGTCCTTGTTCTCTATATAGAAGAATTGTTTTTTCAATGATTGCTAATGCTTCCTCTTTGCTGGTGAATACACGATCAAGAGAAATTCCGTGTGCTACTTTTTTACCCCATCTGCCACCTATGTAAATCTTGTATCCGTTTATGCCGTCTTCGATGCAATCAAAATGACATTTACCGACACAACGGCCACAGTTGTTACAGACATCTTTATCAATAGTAGGAACACCATCTTCTAACGTTGCAGCACCCATAGGACAGGATTCTACAACAGAACATTTTTTACAAGCATTACAATTTTCTTCATCATAGTTAGGAATTAATTGACCGATAATGCCTAAATCATTTAAATCTGGCTTTACACAGTTATTAGGGCAGCCACCTACCGCAATTTTAAATTTATGTGGCAGTTTTACGTTAGCATAGCCATTATAGAAACGTTCGTGAATTTCTTCTGAAAGTGCAAATGTGTCAATAAGGCCATATTGGCAAGTGGTTCCTTTACAAGATACAACCGGACGTACTTTTGAACCGGTACCACCTGTAACAAGTCCTTCCTTTGCAATATATTCACGGAATTTCTCAATGTTATCGTAATGGACGCCTTGGCACTCAAGTGTTAATCTTGTAGTCATAGTAACGATACCGTTACCATAAATTTCGGATGCTTCAGATAAGCATTTGTTCTGAGCTGCAGTAATTTTACCATTGACAGTAATAATTCTTGCTGAAAAGTTATCAGTTCCCTTGTTTCTAAGAAACCCAAGGGCTTTTACTCTTTTTTCATCTTCTGCAGTTACTTTTAATTGTGTCATGTTTTCCCTCCTTAAAATTTGTTAACAACTATCTATAACTCAATTGAATTAAATATAGAACCACCTTCAAGAACCAAAGTATTTGTATAACCGAAGTGTTTCAGGCGATTTTGTAATAAATAGGCTCTTTTGCCTTTGGAACAGGCCAGTAATAGTTTATCATCCAATGAATAGTCCGCGACTTTGCCGGTAACCTTTGTTAAATCCATATAAGGAGCTCCTTTAATGGATGGGGAAATAGAGGCATCTATTAATTTGTAACCTTCAGCCTTACCAGCCTTGTAATCTGTTGGAGTGATACTATTAAATGCACCACTTATTTTATTTAAAAGAACATTTACCGTATGGGATAATGGATGAATTGCTGTGGAGAATGGAGGTGCATACGCTAAATCCATGTTCTCAATATCTTCTAAAGTTGCCTTCATGGTAAGCGCTGTAACTGCGATATCAATCATTTTATCAACGCTGCCTTTACCTAATACTTGAAGACCTAATAATCTCTTAGTAGTTTTATCCGCAATCATTTTTACTATAAAATAAGATGCCTGTGGATAATAGTGTGCTTTATCATCCACTACGGTAACAACACTAACGGCATCATAACCAGCCGCAATAGCCCCTGCTTCTGTTAAACCAGTTCTTCCTACATGAAGTTCAGGTAATTTGCAGACACCGGTGCCAAGTACGCCGCGATAGGATATACGGCTTCCGGCTATATTTCTTGCAGCAATACGTCCTTCAATATTAGCGGATGAGCCCATAGGGGACCAGGCGCTTTCTTTGGTTAATGCATTGGATACGCATGCACAGTCACCGACTGCATAGATATCAGGATCGTTTGTCATAAGAAATTCATTAACCTTGATTGTCTGATTTTTCATTAATTCCAGACCAGTGTTTACAGCAAAGGAGGTGTTAGCACGAATACCCATTGCAAGAATTACGGCATCACATTTGATCGCACGTTTTCCTGTTTGAACTTTCTCTACTTTCTCTTCACCAAGAATTGCTTCTAATCTGGTATTAGTCATTGCCATAATACTATGGTCAGCCAAGTGATTTTCAACATACTCTGCAAATTCAGGGTCAAAACCAGGTAAGATGTGATCAGCCATATCCAGCACAGTTACGCGTACACCTTGAAGGCTTAAGTTCTCAGCAACTTCAAGGCCAATAAAACCGCCACCTGCAACGACTGCACGTTTGATCTTTCCTGCTTCAACTGCTTCGCGAAGACCAATGGCATCTTCAGGAGTTCTCATGTAATATACGCCATCTAAATTAACACCCTCAATGGCTGGTTTTATTGGACTTGCTCCGGAAGCAATCACTAACTTGTCATAGGAATATGTAGAAATTTCGTTCGTTGCTAGGTTCTTTGCTTCTACAGTTTTTTGGTCTCGGTTCATTTTGATAACTTCAGTTTCAGTCAATACCGTGACACCAGTTAACGCTGAAAAACTAGCTGGTGTATTGACTATTAATTGCTCGCGTCGCTCGATTACGTTACCCACATAGTAAGGCAATCCGCAACCAGCGTAGGAAATATCCTTGCTTTTGGTTAAAATTGTTACGTCATAGTCGCGGTTTTCACGTTTTAACTTTGCTGCAACTTTAGTACCTGCGGCAACGCCGCCAATAATTAAAATCTTCACAGCTACACCTCTTTGTCTATTTTTTAACATATGTTTAATATAGCACTTGTTTTAATATAATAAAAGTGATAATATCTTATCGAAGTCATAGGTAAAACCTATGATAGAAAATAAAACAGAGGTGATTCCATGACGATACGCCATTTAAGAATATTTAACGAAGTAGCACAAAGTGGGAAGATGAGCATTGCTGCAGCTAAGTTTTATGTATCTCAGCCAACCGTAAGTCAAGCAATTAAGGAGTTAGAAGATCATTATGGGGCGCTATTGTTTGAACGGCTATCGAAAAAACTATATATAACAGAAAAGGGAAGACAGTTGCTTTCATATTCTAAGCAAGTGGTAGAACAATTTGATTATTTGGAAAGTAAAATGTTTGAAGCAACAGGGTATCAAAAGCTTAAGATTGGCTCAACGATTACAATAGGAAGCTGTCTTATCAGTGACATATTGAACTCATATCAAGAGTTAAATAACGAAGTTGAAATCTATTCTTACATAAACAACACGCACAATATCGAAGAGAAGATATTGAATTCTGAATTAGATATTGGTCTTGTAGAGGGCAGAGTGAAGAGTCCGGATTTAGTGACGATACCTGCTGTTGATGATTACTTGGTTTTAGTATGTAGTGCCAATCACCCGTTTGCAAAGAAAAAGAGCTTTACATCAAAGGATCTGGCCGGAGAAAAATTTGTAATGCGGGAAGAGGGGAGTGGAACGCGAGAGCTATTTGAAAACTATTTAAAGGAACAAGAAGTATCCATAAATATTAGCATGGTTGCAAATTGTCCCACAGCAATGATCCGATCTGTGATTGATAATCAATGCTTGGCGGTACTATCAATTCGGCTTGCAAAAGAGCAGATTGAAAATGGCAGTATCGTTGTAATTAAAAATAGAGATACCACATGGAATCGATCCTTTAGTATTGTATATCATAAAAACAAATTTGTTTCAAAGCAAATGGAAGAATTCATTGATCTGGTTAAAAAATATAAGTATGCAGAAATCTTCGATCGTTTGTTTTAGTGATATAGGTAAATTTTATGATTATCTTAGAAGATTCTTATTTGTATCAATATAGGTGCTGTGTTATGTTTAAAGTATCGATACTTGGAGTTTCGATTCTTGAGCAGAATAAAAAAGTGAGGTTATATAAATGAACATCAGCATGGTAGGGATTGATTGGTAATGGTGAAATGGGCCGTTTAATGGCTCGCGAATCAGGTAGGAGGAGAGATTTGAAGTTTCCAGTATTTATAGATTTACAGGATAGAAAGATTATAGTGATTGGTGGGGGAAATATAGCCCTAAGAAGAATACAAACGGTTCTTCCGTTTGGCGGGGAGATAACGGTTATTTCACCTGAATTGCATGACGGTTTGCTCGATTTATTTCATAACCATCAGATTGGCTGGATACAAAAAGAATATGCAAAGGGTGATTGCAAGCAAGGATATATGGTTTTAGCATGCACCAATGATAGAACAGTTAATTATTCCGTTTATAAGGAAACAATAGAAATGGACTGTTACCGTAATATTTGTGACTGTAAAGAAGAGAGTAATTTCTATTTTCCTGGTATTGCAAGTAAGGGCGAGATTGTAGTTGGAATAACAGCCAGCGGTACGAATCATCATTTGGCAAAAAATGTGACAAGGAAAATACAACAGGAATTAGAGACAAATTCATGGGAGACAACGTTTTCAGATTATGGAAAGGCTTAATTATAAATATGAAAAAGAATAAAATTGTAGTGGGTAGTCGAGATAGTAAATTAGCTGTAATGCAGACTGAATTAGTAATGAAAGAGATTATGCGCTACAACCCGGAAATAGAGCTGGAGTTAATTACGTTAAAGACTACCGGAGATTTAATATTAGATCAGAGCTTAGATAAGATTGGTGGAAAAGGCCTCTTTGTTAAGGAATTAGACCAGGCATTGCTAGATGGTAGAATTGATATTGCAATTCATAGCTTAAAGGATATGCCGATGGAAGAGAATGAAGAGCTTCCAATTGTGGCGTTACCAAAGCGCGGGGATGCAAGAGATGTATTCGTGCTGCCACAAGGAAGTGAATTCGCTGAAAATGAAGATAAGGCTTTATACTATCAAAATATCGGTTCTTCCAGTGCAAGAAGAAAGTTACAAATAAAAAAAATAATTCCAGATGCGTGTACAAGTATTGTCCGAGGAAATGTTATTACAAGACTGGCTAAATTAGATAGGGGAGAGTATACTTCTTTGATTTTAGCAGCAGCAGGGTTACAAAGAGTTGGATTGCCTCAACGTATTAGCCGCTTTTTTTCGGTGGAAGAGATGATTCCGGCAGCAGGTCAAGGCATTCTGTCCATTCAAGCCAGAAGAGATTTAGATGTCGAGTTCCTAAAATACATAAAGGATGATAATACCACATATGCAGCCTTGGCAGAAAGAAGATTTGTCCGCACTTTAGATGGAGGCTGTTCTTCTCCGATCGCAGCGCATGCAACGGTAGAAGGGGAATATATAAAGTTAATCGGCTTGTATTATAATGAGATAACTGCAGAACATAGGGTTGCTGAAGCTGTAGACCGCAAGGAAAGAGCAGAAATAGTCGGAGAACAATTAGCATTACGCTTAAGAGGTGAGATTGGATGATGGCAGGAAAAGTGTGGTTAGTTGGTGCAGGACCATCGGATCCTGGCTTGCTTACGGTAAAAGGAAAAGATGTTTTAGAGAAAGCTGAAGTAGTGGTATATGATCAGTTGGTAGGACAAGGAATTCTTCAGATGATACCAAAGTATGCTAAGAAGATAAATGTTGGAAAATATTCAGGAAATCATACGGTAGTACAAGAACGGATTAATGAAATTCTGTTAGAAGAAGCGTTAGAGGGAAAAAGAGTAGTAAGGTTAAAAGGCGGTGATCCTTTCTTATTTGGCCGAGGGGGAGAGGAGCTTGAGTTGCTTTGTGAACATGGTGTTCCTTATGAGATTGTACCAGGTATTACATCTGCAATCTCTGTACCTGCCTATGCGGGGATACCGGTGACTCATCGTGATTTTACCTCATCCTTGCATATTATTACCGGTCATAGAAAGAAAGGCTGTGAGGAATCCATAGATTATAAAAGTTTAGCAGCGCTTGGAGAAGCAACACTCGTGTTTTTGATGGGGGTTGCTGCATTATCAGATATTTGCAGAGGGTTAATAGAAGCAGGAATGGATCAGATGACTCCTGCCGCAATATTAGAACGTGGTACAACGGCAAGGCAGCGAAATGTGATTGCAACGATTGCAACTTTGCCAGAGGAAGCCATAAAGCAGAACATAGGAACACCTGGAATTATTGTAGTAGGCAAAGTGTGTTCACTTTCTCAAACCTTTGCTTGGGCAGAGAAGAGACTGCTTGGCGGAGCAAGAGTGGTTGTAACAAGACCAAAAGATAAAGCCTCCACTCTGGCAGCAAAGCTATATGATCTTGGAGCAGAGGTAGTCATGCTGTCAGGAACTTCTACAAAACCAATTGCGGATAACAACCAATTGATGGAGGTACTTCATACAATCAAGGATTATAAATGGATTCTGTTTGGAAGTGAAGTGGCTGTAGATATATTTTTTGATAGCTTATGGCAGCAGCAGATAGACATTCGAAGCCTATGGAATTGTCATTTTGGAGCAGTAGGACCTGCTACCCGCAAGGCAGTAGAGAAAAGAGGTATCCGTGTAGCTTATATGCCAGAGAAATACTATGGAGCGGAACTGGGAAAAGGAATTGCAGCAATGGCCCTGCCGGAAGATCATGTGCTTGTATTAACACCCAATGAAACAGACAGTGAGCTTGCTAATTATTTATCTACTGCAAATGTTCAGATGAAGGCTGTTCCAGTCTATGATATTATTTATGAAGAAAATGAACAAGTATGTATCGAGGAAACAGATATTGTAACATTTACAAGTGCTTCAACAGTCCGCAGCTTTGTCAAAACAATGAAGGATATGGATTTTCATAAGGTTCAGGCAGTTTGCATTGGTGAGCTGACGGCAAAAGAAGCAGCTTTGTATGGAATGAAAATTACAGTTGCAAAAGAGGCTACCATTGATAGTTTAATTGAACGTGTTATAGAAATAAGTATGAGGGGATCGTGTGAAATTTAAAATTTTTATACAGTAATTTGTGCTTGCGCTTAAATTTGCATGGGTTGGAGTTTGGATATATATGAAAATAAACGTATACACATTAAATTCTTTTGCTAAAACAAAAGAAGGGGGAAACCCAGCAGGCGTCGACCTTCCTCCAATCCGTCTTGATTCAGGACGTGGGAGCATGATATGAAAGGCATTCTTTAGAAAATCATAACAAAATGTTGCAACAATTGTTGCAAAAGTTGCAGCTTGGGTGTATACTAGTACAACGCCTATTGTACCAGTTATTTATTTTGCATTGAACTGGAGTTATGTGCGTAGAAGGAGGGGGTCGCAATTACAATCTATGATATTGCTGCTATGGCCGGAGTATCGCCCAGCACGGTTTCGCGTGCTCTAAATGGTAAACCGGGTGTCAGCAGGAAAAAGCGAGAATTGATTCAGAAAATATTGGAGGAGAACAATTATATTCCAGACGAGAATGCGCGCAGCCTTGTGACGCAGCGGACGCGTATGATAGGTATTGTGACAGACGATCTGGACTCCCAGCATCAGAATGAGGCCATAGCTCATTGTCAGAACGAATTGATTGTTAACGGTTATCAGTGTATTACGCGCTATACTGGAAAAGAACCAGATGCTATGGGTAAGGCTATTGCAGAGCTGAGACTTCGGAAAGTGGAGGGTGTGCTTTTAATCGGACTCTCTTTTGTGGACCATGAACGCCTGGAAAAGCTGCTCCAGAGGTGGCTGCCCGACGTGCCAGTGCTTCTGGTCTATCAGAATGAACGAATAAATATGGATAATGTATACTGTATCGGAGCCAACGAAAAGCGGGGGTTTCGTTGCTGCGTGGAGCAACTGGTTGAACGGGGCCGTAAAAATCTGGTTCTGATTGTTGAGAAAAACCGGGCCAGCCAGCCTAGGATTCAGGCTTATTTTGAGGCTGCCGCTCAGGAATATTCCGATGTCCAATATGGGGTTTATACTGGTGTGGAGCCCTGTGGAGGCGCAGCGGAGGTGGTGAGCCGTATCCTGAAAGAGCGTCCGGAGACAGATGGAGTTCTCTGCGTTCAGGACAGGCTGGCTATCGAGGTGATGTATGCTTTTATGGAGCAGGGAAAGCTGATTCCGGAAGATATTTCCATCATAGGAGAGGGCAACTCTGAACTGTGCGAGGTGTCCCGCCCCAAGCTGACTTCCCTGGATACCATGGTAACGGTGTCCACCATGATGTCGGTACGCATTCTGGTGGATGTAATGGAAGGCCGGGCCCAGACTCATAAAATCACTCTGGATATGGAACTGGTCGAGCGGCAGAGCCTGTAAAACCGTGCAAAAAGCCGGATGTCAAACTGATTAAGAGGTTTGACATCCGGCTTTTTATTTAACAGTAAGTTCCAAAGGAATTTACTGTTATAAGATTAGTTCAAGCGGAAAATGCACATGTTGTACCCAGTAGTTTTATGTCCGGGCTGGTATTATTCATACAGAATCAGTGCGATCATTTCAATGGGTTCATCTCCGATACAGGCAATGCCATGCCCCTCTCCGGGAGCGCAATAGGCTACGTCACCGGCAGAAATGGCCGTAATGGTTCCGTTATCATTATATTGCCCGGTTCCACTTAAAATATAATAGGTTTCACTGTCGCCCGTATGGATGTGGTAACCGATCTCAGAGCCGGGATAGACGGTGGTATGGCCAAAAACACGTCCTTTTTGACTCATCTCCTCAGGGCCGCTTAGGAGACTGCGGACCGTGATCTCGCCTGTTCCGTTAAATGGGGCTGGCTTACGTTCGGATTCTTTTTCTTCACTTCTTCGAATCATCTTGAAAACTCCTTTCATACTAAATGCAACAAAAATTTAAATTATAAAAAATAATGAGAAACAAAAAAAGAAATCGATTGCATACATTCAAAAAGAGTTTATCATAGATATAAAATAGTTTCATTATGAAAAATACACAAAAAATACATAATAAAATTGTAAAAATTGTAAAAATTAATGCTGCTATCACATATGATATTGACGTTCATTATAAAAGGTGCTATTCTGTATTTGCAACAAGCATGAAATAATCTGCAACATAAGTTTCTGAATAGCAACAGGCGGAGCATACCGCTTAAAAAACAAACAAGCAACAGAGAAAAAGAGGAGATAGCAAGATGGCAAGTAAAAAAACCTTACGTCAGATTTTGGATGAAAGCAAAGAGTGTTTCTTAGTTCCCTGTGTTTATGACTGCGCTTCTAACCACGCAGTGGAGATGTGCGGCTTTCCGGTAAGCCTTCTCTCAGGCGGAGAAGTTTCCATTTCATTGAATGGTGTGATTGATTATGGATTTACCAACCTGACTGATCTGGAACGGGTAGTAAGCCGGGTGGCTCAGACTTCTTCCATTCCACTGATTGCCGATATTGAGGATGGCTTTGGTGGTCCTCTGGCAGTGTACCGTTCCGCTAAGATTCTTTCTGCAGCCGGGGCAGCGGCTGTTCAGCTGGAGGACTCCGCCGATATGGAGGAGACTACCAAGATACTGCCGCGCGGCAAATATATCGCCAAGGTACGGGCTGCCCTGGCAGGCCTGGAGGGAAGCGATTGTCTGCTGATCGCCCGCAGCAATGCAGACCCTTCTGATCCTATACAGATGAAAGAGGGGTGTGAACGTTTGCAGGAGGCCATTGACATCGGTAAGGAGATGGGTCAGTATGTAATTGCCATGATGGTGCTGGTAGGAGATATGATTCAGGCAAGAGAGATGGCAAGCATTGTTACCGGGCCTAAGATTTTTGCAGATGTTCGGGCTTATAAGGGTGATGATGGGCATTACCATCCATCGGTTACGATGGAAGAGCTGACTCCTTTGGGCTTTAAGATGTGCAGCAGCCATTATACCATGAAAGCAGCTATGGAGGGAATGCTGGAGCACGGTTTGGTAAACTTTAAAAATCAAAGCGTGACCTACTCCTTTGAGACAGCTCCTGCTTCCGGGATTGAAAGCTTTTCCTGCTCCGGCATGTATGATCCCCAGGCTTATCTTGCTCTGGAGAACAGCTTCACCAAGGGAAACAAGGAATATACCATTGTAGGACATCAGGTTGAAGATTACCCGAAGGGCTTTGTGAGGCCGGACATTAAGGAACGTTTGTAATGGCAGAGAGGAGATTGCAGCTATGAGTATACCTTATATTCTGACGCCCGAGTCTAAGGAACCGGCGGCAGACCGGCTGCGGAAGCTGGTTGCAGGGGACCGGGTTCTGATCGTTCCTGAACTG
The DNA here is from genome assembly GCA_002367105.1 of Hungatella sp. UBA3048. Taxonomy (GTDB): domain Bacteria; phylum Bacillota; class Clostridia; order Lachnospirales; family Lachnospiraceae; genus Lacrimispora. Next base: position 85,716 of record DFCS01000025.1, on the reverse strand, counting down.
CATGACTGCATGTCAGCCAAGGCTGCCGAGATGAATGGCTTTGAGGTGATTATGGTTTCCAGCGGGGATTTGGCCTGTGCCCTGACCGGTATCCCTGACTTGCAGCTTTTGTCCATTGATGATTTCGTACGTGTGACAGAGCAGATCACCCGCATGACTCCCATGCCGTTAATTATAGATGCAGATGACGGCTTTGGTCTGGGGCGGGCGCTCAATGCTCAGTACGGCTGCATGAGAATTATGCAGGCCGGAGCAGCTGGTGTTCTGGTTACGGATACTTCAGAACTGGCCCGTAAGGGACAGCTTTCCATTCCGGACGCGGTCTTACGTTTTAAAGCAGCACGTGCGGGACTTGATGCTAACGGACAGCATGGTTTTTTGATCGCCCGCTGTGACAGTGATCTGATTCATAATTTTGATTCCACAGTGGAAAGGTGTGCAGCTTACATAGACGCTGGAGCGGATATGCTCTGTATCCTTTGGATGCATAAGATTCCCGATCGGCAGATGAAGGTTGAGATGTGCCGGAGGCTGAGAGATGCATTAAATGCCAAAGGCGGCAAATATGAAAACTTCCCCATGTGGTATCCGGATCTGTGCGGAAAGGCTCATGATCCGGCAGAAATATCCATGGATGATTTAAAGGAGCTGGGTGTATACAAGCTGGCGGGTATTCATTTCAGTGCCCATGCGGCGATGCTGGCTATGCTTGATGTGGGGCGCCATGTGATGCAGGAACAGTCCAATGATTACGTGGATTATCATTTTGACGACACCGGCTATAAGACATTTACCACCATGAGTATGTTTGGACTTACCGATGGGAGCTGGGTAGAAGCAGAAAATGCTTTTGTACGGGAACCTCAGGATTCTGTGGCTCAGCGCAATGCGGATTACTTTGTGCGTGAAGAGGATATTCACGACCCGGATAAGCAGTAATTAAGAATTGTTAAGGTAAACTCATCGTATAAAAGAGAAGTTTGAGGAAATGTATTGGAGGGAAAATTATATGAAAAAATTGATTTCTGTTGCATTGGCAGCTGCTATGGCAGCTTCACTGACGGCCTGTACCGGTACCGTAAATTCCGGCTCCCAGACCACAACAGCGGTTTCTACAACGGCAGGGGAAAGCCAGAAAAGCGGCGCATCCAGCGGAAGCACCGGCGGTACCATTAAGATCGGCGTCCTGACCGACCGTTCTTCAGCGGCGGCGGCCACCGTTACCTGGGCTGAGGCCGGAGCGATTCTGGCTGTGGAGGAGGCCAACGAGGCCGGCGGCTTAAACGGTACCCCCTTTGAGCTGGTATACCGCGATACTGCCAGCGACTCCGCTAATGTGGCACAGAAAGCCACTGAGCTGGTCAATGAGGGCTGCATCGCCATCCTGGGACCTAAGTCCGACGGTGAGGCTCCCACGGGAGCGACCTGGGCAGCTGAGAATAAGTTCCCCATGGTTACCCCCTGTACGATGAACACCCGTGTAACAGTAGAGAACGCTTCCAAATACATGTTCTCCTGCGGCTTCGTGGCATGGCCCATCGCCAAAATGAACGCCAAGTTTGCAGCTGATCAGGGTTTTAATAGTGCATTCTTCATTGGCAATGATGGGGGAGCTTCCGGTGACAGCCGTGACTTCTTCTATAGAGAGTTGGGCGACAGTTTCCGCAATCTGGGTTCCAACCAGGTGTCCAGTAACGCTACTGAGTTCTCTACCATTATTTCCTCCGTGGTAGGTAAGAAGCCTGACGTGATCATCGGCGCGGTTGCAGGCCCTAACTTCGTTTCTCTTGTAAACCAGGGCTCCCAGTTCGGATTGTGGGACAACTGTGATTATCTGGGCTGGTACACCTGCGATTCTACCAATACCACCGCTTTGGCACAGAGTGGAAATTACCCTTACGGCAAGGTGCACGGCGTACAGCTGTGGCCCTTCTGGCTGGATAATATTGAGGGAAATGCCGAGTTTGTACAGAAATACTCCGAAATCGGACAGAAGTATTATAATAAAGAAATCGGACCCTCTGACATGGGCTATACCTGGTATGTAGGCATCAAGGCGATTATTGAGTCTGCCAAGACTACCGCCGGCGACTTATCTCCTGAGGCCATGACCAATGCGCTGAGCAACGTACATTTCAGCACTCTTTATGGCGACGATCTGTACTTCCGTGATTTTGACCATCTGATGGCTCATGCTTACTACTATGTAACCGCAGTTGAGGATACCACTGGAAAATGGGATATTCCAGTAGGAGATATCTATGCAGTATACCAGGGCAATGAGATGCTGCCGTCCAAGGAAGATGTTCAGAAATATGCGGGGGATAACGGCTACACCTTTACTGATCTGAGTGCCAAATAAATCCGTTTCCGTCAGGCGGCAGAAGCTAAAGGGACTGCCGCCTGTTTTACACGACTGGAGGATATCTAATGACCGTATCATTCTTTTTTCAAACCTTGATATCCGGCATCAGCAATGGAATGGTTTCCTATTTGATGATTGCCGGCGTATCGCTGATTATCAGCGGTATGAGCATGGTAAACTTTGGACAGGGTGCATTTTATGTGCTTGGCACCTACTTAACCTATACCATTGCTGCTAAAATCGGCTTTGTGCCGTCCCTGCTTCTGGTGCCTGTCATTGTGGCCGGTATCGGATATTTTGTAGAGAAGGCCACCAGACCCCTGTTCGGCAAGGATATGCTTTATATCATGCTGCTGACCTATGGCGTAGCCTACATGCTCTGCGACATCATTGTTATGTTCTGGGGCTACAGCATTCGCCTGCTGTCTCTGCCGTCTTTCTTAAACGGAGGCATTAAGATTTTTGGAATCAACTTCCCGGTTTATTACATTTTCGAAATTGTGATTTCGGGAATCACAGCCTTAGCTTTCTGGGTAATGATTAATAAAACCAAGCTGGGCATGCTGACCCGCGCCATCATCAGCGACCGCCCCATGGTTGCCAATCTGGGCGTCAACGTAAACCAGCTGTTCAGTGTTTTGTTTATGATCGGTATCGGCATCGCCGGATTAGGGGGCGTTTTAAATGCGCCTATCACCGGTATGAGCCCTAAGGAGGGGCTTTCCGTATTCGGAAATGTTATGCCGATCCTCTGCATCGGCGGTCTGCGCAATATGGACGGCTGTCTTCCTGCTGCCCTTCTGGTTGGCCTGGTCAACGCCTTTGGAGCGGTATATCTGCCTCAGTATTACAATGTGCTGCCTGCGGCTCTGATGGTGATCTGCATGTTCATCAATCCGAGAGGTATTTTCACCAAGAGGGAGGGACGCTAAATGAAAGCATGGAAATCACTTTCGAAGATCAGGCGGGATGCCATAATGGGAGCAGTGGTTGTAATTGCGATTCTCGCATATTCTTTCACCGCTTCTGATTCAATCCTGGATTTTATGAGCCGAACGGTAATCATGATGCTCTTTGCCTCGGCTTTAAATATTATCCTGGGCTTCGGCGGCCTGCGTCCTTTGGGTATGGCTACCTACTTTGGTATGGGCTCATACGTTTATGTAATTCTGTGTGTCAGAGGCGGCCTGGATCGTACTCTGGCCATCGTGGGAGCAATTGCCATCTCCATGGTCATCTCCCTGTTCATCAACGTGGTATGTCTGCGGGCCAATGACGATCTGACCTTTGCTTTCGTAAGTATGGGCATCAACACCCTGCTTTACACCATGGTGTTTAAAATCCAGTATGTCGGTGCAGACACAGGCTTAACGGGCAATGTGCGCCTGCCTTTTGCCAGCAGTTCCAGCGGTAATTTTTACTTATGCTTTACCGTGTGCGTGATCTGCATTGTACTGATCTATCTCTTTTTTCACAGTCCATTTGCTACTGTACTCAAGGGTAGCAGGGATAATTTGGAACGGCTGACCTTTATAGGAATGAACACGATGCATGTAAGACTGTGCGCTTGTATGGTCTCCAGTTTCTTCGTGACCATCGCCGGTATCCTTTACGCCATGAGAAACATGGGAGCTTTCCCTGTCATGTTTTCCACCAATACCTCCACGGAGGGATTGGTAATGTGTCTGATCGGAGGCATGTACAGCTTCTTCGGACCGATCCTGGGAGCGGTGATCGTAACCTTTATCTCCACGCAGCTGTCCATTCTGACCAATTATTATCAGTTTGTTTTGGGGGCGATCATCGTGCTGTGCGTACTGTTTTTACAGGGCGGTCTGCTGCGTGATAAGGTGACCAAGGAGCTGGATGAATCTGCAGGAAAGGAGGTTGCCGGGAAATGAGTGAGCCTATTTTAAAAGTTGAAAATTTGAACCGCTTTTTCGGAGCACTTCATGCCACCCGCAATGTTTCCTTTGAAATCGCGGACGGAGAGGTGCGTGCTATCATCGGGCCCAACGGCGCCGGAAAAAGTACGCTGATGGATCTGATTACCAACCGTACAGTGCCCAGCAGCGGCAGGGTAATGTTCCGGGGAGAGGATATCACCGGCCTGGCGCCCAGCAAGATTGTCCACAAGGGCATGACAAAGTGCTTCCAGATTTCCAAGCTGTTCGCTAACTTAACAGCCTATGAAAACGTACAGATCGCCCGGATTGAGATGAACAAGAAAACCTTCAGCCTGCTTCCGGTTCATGACTGTTACTTAAAGGATGAGGTAAAGCGGTATCTGGCCCTGGTGGGTCTGGACAATAAGATGAACGAGGTGGCGGCTTATCTTTCCTATGGAGACCAAAGACGATTGGATATCGCCATCGCTCTGGCCATGGACCCTAAGCTTCTAATTCTGGATGAGCCTGCGGCCGGCGTGGCCCGGGAAGAGGCTTATACTCTGATGCAGCTGATCCGTAAGCTGGCGAATGAACGAAATATGACCATCATTTTCATCGAGCACGATATGGATATCGTTTTCAACTATGCGGATGTGATCTCCGTGCTGCGGGACGGTGAGTTGATCGCCAGCGGTACTCCGGAGGAAATCAAGAAAAACCAGTATGTGCAGGATGCTTACTTAGGAGGTGGTGAATCGTGATTCTTGAATTAAGAGATGTCCACAGCTATTATGGCAAAAGCCATATCTTAAATGGAGTCAGCCTGTCGGTTTCCCAGGGCACTTCCGTATGCCTGCTGGGCAGAAACGGCGTGGGAAAGTCCACCACCATGAAGACCATTATGGGTATGCTGAACCCAAAGGAGCACTGCAAGACGGAAGGCAGCCTCCGGTTTGAAGGCAAGGAGCTGGCTGGCATGAAGAGCCATGCCATCGCCCGTCTGGGAATTGCTTATGTACCCCAGGGGAGGCATATTTTCCCGACCCTGTCTACGGAGGAGAACTTAACGGTGGCTGCCCGTGTAGGCGTGGACGGCAGCAGTAAATGGAACTTGGAATCAGTCTATCAGTTCTTTCCCCGTCTTGAGGAGCGCAGGGATTCTAAAGGCGATAAGCTTTCGGGCGGAGAAAAGCAGATGCTGGCAGTAGCCAGAGGACTTATGCAGAATCCCAAAATGATGCTTCTGGATGAGATCACGGAGGGCCTTGCTCCTATTATCGTGGATCAGCTGGCCTCCATGGTGCAGAGTCTGATTGCCGAGGGCGTGACCATCCTGATCGCTGAGCAGAACGTAAAATTTGCGATGAAAGTCAGCAACGCCTGCTATATTCTGGAAAGGGGCGCTATCGTTCATCACCAGGCAACCAATGAGCTTTCGGCAGAGACCAGGAAGCTGTATTTGGGTTTGTAGCAGCAAAGCAAATTCCCCTCTCCACGATGTATATCAGATTTTATTGGAAGCAGCTTCCTGGGATTTTATATAACTGATAAGCAGCTTGGCAGATGGAGAAAGAGTATGGTTTTTTGTCCAGACCAGTGAAGTATAGGAGGAAAAACTGGGATTATCCAGAGTTTTAATAGCAATGTCTTTGCTTTCGGCCATATATTTGGACAGAGATAAAGAATCATAAGGCATGACTGCAATTCCCAGATCCTGACCGGCCCAAAGGAGCATCGTGTGGATATTGTTGGCTGTCCAGGCCACCTGGGCGTTAAGACCGGCGCTTTCAAAGGCATGAATGATGATAGAGCGGTGAGTGCTGTGAAGAATCAGAGGCGCATTATCCAGATCCAGAAGACTGATACGGTCGGAACACGGGGAAAAGTGATGAGCTCTTGCAACCGATACGAATTGGCTTCTTTTGTTCAGGCTTTCAATATAGTAATGGTCATACAGGCTGTGATCAAATGGTTCTTTTACGATTCCAAGTTCGATGGATTCCTCATCAAGCATATTCAGAATGCTGGCAGTAGTATCTTCGAAGACCTGAATATGGACGTCCTCATTGGAACGGTAAAATTCAGGCAGAGTTTTGGGAAGATATTCTGAAGCAGCAGAACAGATGGCTCCGATGCCCAAATTTCCGGATTTCCCGTTTTTCATATTAAGAAAGGATCTGATGATGGAATTGTGATTTTTTAATATCTGATTGGCCTGTTGAAGTAAATACTGTCCCTCCGGTGTCAGCTCCATGCTTTTTGAGGTCCTGATGAACAAAGAGCAGCCAAGCTCATTTTCCAGCAGCTTCAGCTGCTGGGACAGAGGAGGCTGGGACATATTCAATTTTTTGGCAGCGGCGGTGATATGTTTTTCTTCTGCAATGACTTGAAAATATTTCAATTGTTTGATATCCATATGAGACCTCCTTGTAAAAAGTTATTAACATTATAGTTCTACTTTTGTAAAAAAACAATAAAAAACATCCATAAGCATTCTGAAAATATTGGGATAAAATCCATAATGTTTTTGTGTAATTTTTAGTGGAAAAATGTCAAATGGCATAAAAAAATATTATCTATATGAAAAACATATTGATTGATTTGTAAAACGTATTAGCCTGATAAGAAAGAGTGTGCTATACTTCGTTACATAATTGCTGCAGGAAAACAAAGGCGTGCCGACAGGTGTTGGTATGCCTTTGTTTCTTTTTAATTTCGGCGGACCAGTGGAAAAAGGAGGGAAAGTGAATGGATAATTTTATTATCACCATTGCACGGGGGTTCGGAACCGGAGGAAGAGAAATTGCTTCCAGTCTGGCAGATGAGTTGAAAATTCACAGCTATGAGAACCGAATCCTGACTTTGGCATCTCAGCTGAGTGGATACGATGAGCATTATTTTATGGAAGCAGATGAAAAGCTGAACGGATCTTTGTTAGCGGCAAGGCTGGCGGGGCTGCCGAAACTGTTTTCTCCCAGGCCCAATACGTCTGCATTCGTATCCAATGAAAGGCTGTTTGAATATCAGAAACGGATTATTGGGGAACTGGCTGATACGCAGTCCTGTATTATCGTAGGTAAGTGTGCAGATCATATTCTGAAGGAAAGAAAGAATGTGGTAAGTGTTTATATAGAAGCTCCCAGGGATTACTGCATTGCCCGGGTGGTGGACCGAATGGAAATCGCATCGGAAGAAGCGGAGCAGCTGATCATCAAAACCGATAAATACCGGGCTGATTATTATAAGTATTATACAGGAGGAAATTACTGGACCAATCCGGTCAATTATGATGTGACCTTAAACAGCGCACGGCTGGGAGATGAAGGGTGCATTAAAATGATAAAGAAGTGCCTGAAACTGAAGATGGGTGAAAAATGGTATGAGGAATATATGAGGAACATCAGTTGAAAAGCAGGATTCCGAAGCGGGAATGTGAAGAAAACACATTTCCGTTTTTTAATTAAAATATGGAGGGAAAATATGAAGGAACTTGAATTTGTAGAAGCGGAAGCGGAAGAACTGAAAGCTTTTATGTTTGAGATACATCGTAAGATCTGGGAATATGCAGAGATATCAGACGGTGAGTTTAAATCCTCAGAGCTGCTATGCCAGGTGCTGGAAGAAGAGGGGTTTTCCGTCCGTAAAAATGTTTGCAAAAGAACCACCGCATTTATTGCCGAATTTGGAGATGGTCATCCGGCTGTTGGCTTTCTTGGGGAATATGACGCGCTTCCCGGGCTCAGCCAGGAGGCGGGATATCCCTTTAAAAAACCTGTAGAAGGTGCGGCCTGCGGCCATGGCTGCGGGCACAGCGCCTTGGGAGTGGCATCCCTCATTGCCGCATTTACAGCAAAACGGTATCTGGAAAAAACCGGAGAGCAAGGGAAAGTAATCTATTACGGCTGCTGTGCAGAGGAGGGAGAGGGGGTAAAGCCTCTCATGGCCCGGGACGGTGAGTTTGATGATACGGATTGTGTTTTTGCCTGGCACCCGGCTTCTGTAAATGGAGTTACCAATACCAAAATGATCGCAGTGAAGACCGTCCATGTTACTTTTAACGGAACAACTTCCCATGCGGGGGCGGCGCCTCACTTAGGCCGAAGCGCTCTTGATGCCTGCGAACTGATGAATGTGGGAGTAAATTACTTGAGGGAGCATGTGATCCAGGAAGCCAGGCTGCAATATGCATATCTTGATACCGGCGGAACTGCGCCCAATGTAGTTCAGGACCATGCCAAGCTGATTTATGGAGTAAGGGCGCCAAGAATTTATCAGGCGGAGGAGATTTTAAAGAGAGTAATTCAGTGTGCAGAAGGCGCTGCACTCATGACAGGAACAAGAGTCGGGATAGAGCCGCGTATGGGGTATTCAGATGTTTTCCAGAATTTTGCTGCAGCCAGAATTTTAAGTGCTGCAGCTCAGGAAATTGGGGCGCCCGGCTGGACAGAGGAAGACTATCAGCTGGCAAAGGCTTTCACCGATCAGTATAATTCCGTTCAGAAATCAGAAATGGAATCCCTTATCGGCAGACGATATGGGACGGAGCGGTTGAAAGAGGTGGAAGAGCGGCCCCTGGATACAAAGATGGATGCGTTTGATGAAAAGCAGGTTTTTATGATTTATGGCTGTTCCGATGTGGGAGATGTGGGATATGTGACACCCACAGCATCTTTGTCAGTGGCTACAGGAGCCTTGGGAACGCCGGGACATTCCTGGTTTATGACCGGAATGACAGGGTCTTCCATAGGAGAAAAAGGGCTTTTGTGTGCAGGAGAGATCATGGGGCTTGCGGCTGTTAAGGTATTTAAAGATCCAGGACTTCTTAAGGGGGCTCAGGAAGAAAGGCTCGGGAGGACCGGAGGAATTTATAAATGTCCTATGTACGGTTAGCAGAAGTAAGAAGCTTACGGATCTTATAGATCTCATTGATCTCATTGATCAGGAAAGGATGGGAATAGAATGATAGACGCAAAAACATTTGTTGAAGAGTGTATTGAAAAAAAGAAAGAAGAATTTATAGAAGTCAGTGCCGCTGTATGGGAATACGCGGAGGGCGGTTATCAGGAATACAAGTCTGCGGACCTGTTATGCAGGACTTTGGAGAAAGAGGGCTTTGCAGTAACTAGAAACCTGGCAGACATAGAAACCGCATTCAAGGGAGTCTGGGGAAGCGGTCATCCGGTTGTCGGACTTTTGGGAGAATTTGATTCTCTTCCGGGTTTAAGTCAGAAAGCCGGATGCCCGGTACATGATCCTCTGGTAGAGGGAGGAAGAGGCCACGGCTGCGGCCATAATATGCTGGGAACCGGATGTCTGGCTGCGGCAGTTGCCATCAAGGAATACTTACAGGCCGCAGGAAAACCGGGAACTGTCATATATTTTGGGACTCCGGCGGAAGAAATCGGTGCAGGAAAAACATTTATGGCAAGGGAAGGGGCCTTTGACGGTGTGGATTTTTTCTATACCTGGCATCCCGGAGTTACCAATGAAGTGGCGAACTGTCATATGGTAGCAAATTATTCAAGAATATACAGGTTCAAAGGAGTGACCGCTCACGCAGGAGGAGCACCTCATCTGGGAAGAAGTGCCCTGGATTCCGTGGAGCTTATGAACGTGGGAGTGAATTACTTAAGAGAGCATGTGATTCAGGAAGCAAGAATTCATTACGCCTACCTGGATGCAGGCGGGACGGCACCCAACGTGGTTCAGGATCATGCAGCAGTAAAATACATCATCCGAGCCCCCTATATCTGGCAGTTGGACGAAATCACCCGGAGAATCGACAACATTGCAAAAGGAGCAGCTCTGATGAGCGGAATAGAGGTATCCTATGCAACAGAATCTGCCTATTCCAATTATATTCCCAATGAAGTGCTGGCAAAGGTGATGTCAGAGGCAATGATTTCAATCGGAGCGCCAGAATGGACAGAGGAAGATTACGAACTGGCTAAAAAATTTGCAGATTCAGTCAGTGATAACTGTAAATCAGATGCTGTGCGGCTGATCACCTGCCGTTACGGAAAAGAAAAGCTGGAAGAGAAGCTGAATCAGCCGCTGGATGATATGGTAGCGCCATATGATCCGGACCACCGCCTGATCCTGACAGGATCCACGGATGTGGGGGATGTAGGGTATGTGGCGCCAACGGTGATGGCAAGTGCGGCGACGGCAGCCTTTGGAACTCCCGGCCATTCCTGGCAGATTACGGGGCAGGGAAATTCGCCTATCGGCCATAAGGGAATGCTTCTGGCGGCAAAGACCATGGCGCTGGCCTCTATTCAGGTAATGGAAGATCCTCAGATTCTGGCAGATGCAAAAGCGGAATTCATGAAAAAGAACAATGGTGTCTATGACTGTCCTATGGAAAAGGGGGTAGCCGCTCCTAAGTTTATATCTTAATTTAACCGAATCAAGAAAGTCCCCCGCTTCAAATGCGAAAAACATTAAGCGGTGGGTGGGGGACTTGCTTGTATCAGGTGGAGTACAAGCTCCACCTGATAAGCAGCGATAGCTGCTATTCGGTTATGAGCAAGTAGCGAAGCGGATTGCGAATATCCGCTTGACTCATTCGGAGGTGGTCCTTATGGCGAAATATATACTGAAAAGAATTATGCAGGCAATTCCCGCGTTTTTAATTATAACGGCAGTTGTGTTTTTTCTGTCTAATATGGCACCGGGCAGCCCTTTGGATATGATTAAGGCAGGAGGAGAGCTGACCAAGGAAGCAGAAGAAGCACTTCGGGTCCAGTACGGGCTGGATAAGCCGGTGGCATTCCGGTATTTCACCTGGCTTCTGGCTATATTACAGGGAGATTTCGGAATCTCTACGAGAACCCAGCAGCCGGTATGGAATCTGGTTTCAGAAAGGATCGTCCCCACATTGATCCTATCCCTGTCTTCTCTTGCGGTTTCGTTATTGATTGCCATTCCCATCGGGGTCATGGCGGCAGTGAAGCCTTATTCCATATGGGATAATATTTCTTCTTTCCTGTCTTTCATAGGAGCTGCTGCTCCAAATTTTTTCATTGCGTTGATTCTGGTATATGTTTTCGCTGTCAAGCTGGGAGTGCTGCCGGCCATGGGAATGTATTCCGGAAATAAAAATAACGATCTGGGGGATTTGATCAGGCATTTGGTTCTACCCTGCTTTGTCATGGTGATACAGATTCTCGGGAATTTTGTAAAGCAGACAAGAGGAAGCATGCTGGATGTGCTGAATGAGGAGTATGTAAAAACAGCAAGATCCAAGGGGCTTGCGGAAGGAACGGTAACAGTTAAACATATTTTACGGAATGCCTGGATTCCCATTGTTGCTTCCATTGGAATGACGGTTCCTCTTTTGGCCGGCGGCGCTACGGTGACGGAGCAGGTATTTGGCTGGCCCGGAATGGGAAGCCTTCTGATTCTTTCCATCAGCCAACGCGATTACAATACCATTATGGGGATCACCATTCTCATAGCCGCTGCGGTTCTTATAGCCAATCTGCTGATCGATCTGGTTTACGCATACCTGGATCCTCGAATCCGTCTGGACTAAGGGAGGTGCATTACATTGAAAAGAAATAGTGAATTTATCCGGCACTTCCGAAAGCATAAGCTGGCTGTGATCAGCCTGGTTATTGTCATATTGGAGATAATCGGGGTCATAGTGCTTCCCGCCGCATTGAATCTGGATCCCAATTCCATTGACGGAGCAGCCTTTAACCAGGCGCCGGGGACTGCCCATCTTCTTGGAACCGATGAAGTAGGCCGTGACATTTTTTCCAGGGTGATAAGCGGCGGCGGAATTTCTATTCTGATCGGTTTTCTGGCAACAGCGGTAAGCGTTGCGGTGGGGCTGCCTCTGGGTCTGATTGCAGGATATTACAAGGGAAAAATTGAAACGCTGATAATGCGTCTGGCAGATATTTTTATGTCATTTCCTGCTATGGTCCTTATTCTTGTATTCGTTGCGGTGTTTGGTTCATCTGTTCCCATTATTATTTTGCTGATCGGAATCCTTAACTGGCCCGCAGTGGGAAAACTGATTTACAGCAATGTGCTATCGGTCAGGAGCAAGGAATATGTGGAAGCAGAATATGCCATTGGGACCGGCGACAGGAAAATTCTTTTTGAAACCATACTTCCCAATTCCATTGCGCCCTTGTGGGCAACGCTGGCATTCCGTATTTCCAATGCCATGATCACGGAATCGGCATTAAGCTTTCTTGGAGCGGGGGTCCAGCCGCCTCAGGCTTCATGGGGGAATATTATCCAGGCGGCCACCAGCCTGATCGTGCTGACAAAACGCTGGTGGATATGGATTCCCGCAGGACTTTGTCTGGTAGTTACCATTGTATGCATCAACTTTGTAGGGGAAGGGATCCGGGATGCCCTGGATCCGAAAATGAAACGTTTGTAAGGAGGCGGCGGATATGGCAGAAACAGTATTAAATGTGCAGCACCTTCAGGTGAAATTCAGGGTAAGCAAAACAGAAACCTTAACGGCCGTTCAGGACGTGACTTTTTCTGTGAGAGAAGGGGAAACTCTTGGAATCGTAGGAGAGTCAGGATGCGGAAAGAGTGTTACTGCCAATACGATTCTCCGGCTTTTACCGGAAAAAACGACTGTGATTGCAGGCGGAAGCATTGACTTTGAAGGCCAGGATCTGACAAAGCTGTCTTTAAAGGAAATGAGAAAAGTCAGAGGCAGTAAGATATCCATGATTTTTCAGGAGCCTATGACGTCTTTAAATCCAGTCTACCGCATCGGAGATCAGATGGTGGAAATGTATCAGGCGAACAGCAGTATCAGTAAAAAGGAAGCCTGGAAAGCGGCGGCAGGAATGCTTGAAAAAGTGGGGATTCCTTCTCCGGAACTGAGAATGCATGAATTTCCCCATAACCTGTCAGGAGGTATGAGACAAAGGGTCATGATTGCAATGGCTTTATCCTCGGAGCCGGCGCTTTTGATTGCAGATGAGCCCACAACAGCTCTTGATGTGACCATTCAGGCCCAGGTTCTGGAACTGATGAGGGATCTGCAGAACCAGATGAATACGGCTGTCCTGCTGATCACCCATGATATGGGAGTGATGGCGGAAAATGCAGATTATGTCTTGGTCATGTATGCCGGTGAAGTTGTAGAATATGGAAGTGCCAGATCTATTTTTAAAAACGGCATGCATCCTTACACCATGGGACTGCTGGAATCCATTCCCAGACTGGACCAGGATACGGACCAGCTTAATACCATTGACGGTACGGTTCCTTCTTTGAGCCAGATGCCGAAAGGCTGCCGTTTCAGCAACCGGTGCAGCCTCTGCATGGACCGGTGTAAGGAGGAAACTCCGGAATTAAAGGAACTGGAAGAAGGACATCAGGTAAGATGTTTCCTGTATTAGCTCCGGATGGATGAGGAGGTTAAAATATGGCGAAGAATAAACCATTGCTGGTAATTAAAGATTTAAAAAAGTATTTTTCTGTTAAGGGTGGAAAAGGCAGGAGAAAGCTCACTTTAAAAGCGGTAGACAGTGTGGATCTGGAAATCTTTTCCGGAGAGACCGTAGGGCTGGTGGGAGAATCCGGCTGCGGAAAGTCCACTTTGGGCCGCGCCATTCTGGCCCTGAATCCGGCAACCTCGGGAAGCATTCAGTTTGAAGGACAGGAGATCGTGGGAAAAAGCAGGAAGCAGCTTCGTTCTTACCGGAAATATATGCAGATCATTTTTCAGGATCCCTATGCCTCTTTAAATCCAAGGAAAACAATTTTTGAAGCCGTAAGAGCACCTCTCGATGCGTTTGAAATGGGCTCGGAAGAAGAGATCAGGAGTAAGACAGAAGAAATTCTGAAATTTGTGGGAATGGGAGAATATCAGTTTTATAAGCTTCCCCATGAATTATCCGGAGGCCAGCGGCAAAGAGTTGTAATTGCCAGAGCAATGGTCCTGGACCCCAAATTCATTGTCTGTGATGAGCCGGTATCTGCTCTGGATGTGTCGGTACGTGCCCAGGTGCTGAATTTGATGAAGTCTGCACAGAAGGCAACGGGGGTATCCTATCTGTTTATTTCTCATGATATGAGTGTGGTTCGTTATCTTTGTGATAAAGTCGCGGTCATGTATCTGGGACAGATTGTGGAATTCGGCAGCAAAAAAAGAATTTTTGACAATCCGCTTCATCCCTATACCCAGGCACTTTTATCGGCCATTCCGGTACCGGATGTAGACCGTGATAAAAAGCGGATCGTGCTGCTGGGGGATGTTCCAAGCCCCTTATATCCACCCTCAGGCTGCCGGTTTCACAACCGTTGTATTTATGCAAGAGAAGCTTGTTCCGAGCTGGAATATGGTCTTATGGACATGGGGGAAGGGCATCTGGTGGCATGTCCTTATTCGCAGGAACAAAAGGCTGATTAATTCCTGATGTTTTTTTGCAGGATAAAACAAATAAAAGGAGGAATTGTTTATGAAAAAAAATAATTTACAGAGAGTTGCTTCACTTGTACTGGCAGCAGTTCTTTCTGCCTCATTGCTGGCCGGCTGTAAGGGAAGCTCGGGAACACCATCTTCGGGAACAGGGGAAACGTCTGCAGCAGGAGGAACCTCTGCTGCAGGAGCAGAGGGCAGTTCGGCTTCCGCCATGGCGGTAACCATGGGAATGGGGTCGGCATGGGCGGATTTAATTCCCTACAATGGAGCTTCGGGCGGCTATTACAGCCAGCTGGTACTGGGACTTTTGTATGACAGACTGTTTTATTTATCCATGGACGGAAGTGTTACCCCAAGAAATGCAGCCGGTTGGGAAATAGCAGATGACCGTCTGTCCATTGTCTTTCATCTGAATAAGGATGCAGTCTGGAGTGACGGAGAGCCGGTAACGGCAAATGATTATGTATTCGCAGCAAGAATGATCACAGATCCGGCATGTACGGCAAACCACACTTTTATGTACAGTATATTGACCGGAGTGGACAATAGCGGCAAAAGAACCGGAACAGCGGAAGAAATCGGTGCAGAGGCTGTGGATGACTACACCTTAAAGTACACTTTCCAGGGCCCCATATCCCAGGATGTAACTTTCCCTTCCTATCTGTATCTGTACCAGCCTCTTCCTGAACATTTATTAAAGGATACAGCACCGGCTGATTATGTTACGAATGCACTTTGGAACAATCCGGTAGGCAGCGGGCCTCTGGTTTTTGAAAGCACTATTGCAGGGAGCGAGCTGGTAATGACTTCCAACCAGAAATATTATCTGGGTGCACCGCAGTTTGCAAAGTTTAAGATCACAGTCATGGCAAACTCCAATATGGCCTCCGCATTATTAGCCGGTGATATTGATCTGGCATATCCGCCTATGAGCGTGGATGACATTAATTCTCTGGAAGGCTCTGCAAACCTAAATGTAGCCCATCAGGAAGTGGCAACACAGCCCTATATGCTGATGGTAAACAACCTGTCCTATACGGATCCCCGGATCCGTCAGGCACTGAATCTGGCCATTAACCGGGAAGCTATCTGCACCATGCTTCAAAAGGCAACTCCCCTTGAATCCCCGATTATGGCCGGTACCAAATACAATGACAGCTCCATTACATACAAATACGACCCGGAGGCAGCAAAAACCCTGCTTGAAGCCGCAGCAGCCGATGGTTCCATTGATCTTGCAAAAGGAATTACTCTTCATACGCCTTCGGGAGCAAGAGAAAAGGTTGCCAACATTATGCAGCAGAACTTTGAAGCCGTAGGATTAAAGACGGCCATCAAGGTAGAAGAAGCAGCCACCATGTTTGCGGGCTTCTATGACGGCACTACGGAAATGGGTCTTGTTAACATGACCATGCAGTCCAATCCCATGTATTTAAAGAGTATGCTGACGCATGAATCCGCATCCTTTATCAACTGGCCGGATTCCACCTGGGATGACTACTATACCAGCTTTATGAAAGCAGAAACAGATGATGAAAGAGTATCTATTGTGAAGGAAATGCAGAAGGAATGGCTGGAGCAGGAGCCGATTATTTTCTATGCAGCCACCTATGAGGATTATGCATGTAACAAGAGACTGGGAGATGACATAGGCCTGGAAGATCTGGGCCTAGGAAATATACCGGTCTGGACCTGGAAAACCCAGGAATAAAAACGGGCTGATCTTAGTTGGATATGAAAAGGAAAGCAGCATGGGAAGTCAGGCTTATGCTGCTTTCCACATAAGAGAGGTGGAAAAATGAAAAAGGCAATATACTGCAAGGAATTGTTTGATTCAGAAACCGGTGAAGTAAACTCCGATATGGCAATTGTTTATGAAGGAAATACAGTGACCTGGGTAGGAAAACGGAAAGATCAGATGGAAGAGGTATCGGAAGTTATAGATCTGAGTGATAAATTTGTAATGCCGGGGCTGATTGACAGTCACATGCATACAGCCATGAATGGCCATCCTGCCAGCATGACCATGTTTCAGAACATGACATTTGGAGAAATCACGATTGAGACCATAATGAATGTAAAAAAAGATCTGTTGGCAGGCTTTACCATGGTCCGTGATGAAGGGTCCTATGGATTTTGTGATGTGGCAGTGAGAAACGGAATCAACGCCGGGAAAATCGACGGGTCCAGAATGTTTGTATCCGGGATTGCCATAACGGCAACGGGAGGTCATGCAGATTCCCGTTTAAGTCCCTATGTGAAAACAGATACCGGAATAGGATATGTGGTGGACTCGCCTGATGCCGGGCGTAAGGCGGCCCGGTATACCTTTAAATACGGGGCGGACCAGCTGAAAGTCATGGCAACCGGAGGGGTCATGAGCGTGGGAGATATTCCCGGAGCAGCAGAATTTTCCGAAGAGGAAATGAGCGCCATTCTCCAGGTGGCAAAGAGCAAAGGACGTATTTCTTCAGCCCATGCCCATGGAGCAGATGGAATCAAAATGGCCATCCGCTGCGGGATCACATCCATCGAACATGGCATGATGATGGATGATGAGTGTATTGACATGATGGCAGAGCACGGGGTTTATCTGGTGCCTACGATTATTGCAGTAACCAAAATCATCGATATGGGGACAGCCGGCGGACTGGCACAGGAGACGGTGGAAAAAGCCAGGATGTGTATTGAACGCCATGGAGAGAATTTAAAAAAATGCCGGAGGGCAGGCGTGAAGATTGTTTTTGGCACGGATGCCGGAACCTATAATAATTATCATGGAAAGCAGGCGGAAGAATTTGCGCTCATGCAGAAATATGGGGATTTCAGTGTTAAGGAGCTGCTTCTGTCTGCAACGAAAACTCCTGCTCAGATGATGGGACTTTCAGGAAAAGCAGGCTGCATAAAGCAGGGATCCTTTGCTGATGTAGTTGCTGCGGATGTGAGTCCGTGGTATGATATTACAGCTATGGAAAAAATTTCATTTGTTATGAAAGAAGGAAAAGTATATAAATATGAGCCGTAAGAGCAGATTCCGCTTCTTTTTTTTCATCATGTCAGTTTTTTGCCTGGGAGCCAACTTTGCACACCCGGTAACGCCTGCACTCATTAAAAACCTGGGACTTCATGATTATATGTTCGGAGTAGCATTTGCCTCCATGATGGCCACAAATTTTCTCTTTTCTCCGTTTTGGGGGAAATTAAATGATATGGTAGAAACCAGATATGTAATTCTTGCCGGCTGTATTGGATATGGCCTTTCACAAATGGGATTTGCCATGGCCAAGACAGAGCCACTCATTGTTCTTGCCCGGTTAGGTGCAGGTGTATTTGCAGGAGCTATTTTTGTTTCTTTTCTCACTTATATTGTAAGTGAATCAGAGGATCATGAGAGAAGCGGCTATCTTACCATCAATGCAACGGTACAAAGCGTATTCAGTTCTTTTGGCTATCTTATAGGAGGAGTTCTGGGGGAGATCTCCATATATCTGGTTTTTGTGATTCAGACAGCTGTTCTGATAATATCCGGAATTTTCTTTTTTCTTGTTTGCAGGGAAAAGAGAAAAAAGATAAGGCAGCAGCCGGTCCGGTTTCGTCAGATAATGCTTCAGTCCAATCCGTTTCATGCCTTTTTTGAATGCCGGTCATTTATGACAGTTTCATTTGCCGGTATATTTGCCATTTGTATTTTCATGTATATCGGACAAACAACTTTTGACCAGACTTTTAATTACTTTTTAAAGGCCGAGCTGAATCTGGGGTCTTCTTATAATGGAATGATCAAGGCCGTTGTAGGAATTGTTTCTTTTATATCCAACGTGACCCTGTGCTTTGCCATAATACGCAGAAGACAGTCTCAAAAAGCCACGATTCTTTTAAGCGGCATCTGCGTCTTTCTGTGCGGCAGCCTGGTTTTTCTCAACCAGATCGGAGCATTGATTTTCTGCGGAATATTGCTGTATTCTGCCAATTCGGTCAGCATTCCTCTGATTCAGGATATAATTACAGAGAAAGCAGAACGGAAACAGGAAAATCTGATCATGGGATTTTACAATGGAGCCCAATCCCTGGGAAGCATTGCAGGAGCCATGATTGCAGGAGGTATATATTCCTGGAACTCCCACGGACCATTTGCTTTGGGCGCTTTATTTTTTGGACTGGCTTTTCTGATGGCATTTAGGTTTTTAAAAATCAAAAGGTTCTGAATATAAGACAGGAGCAGCCGCATGGTCGGGCGTAAAAATATTTTATATAAAAACACCCTGCAAGCCACATTTGGAGATACCGTTCCTGTGGGGAATTTTGTGAAAATAGGGAAAGCAGAATTGATTGATATCTATAAGCTCTGCACAGCAGAAGAAAGATAGTTTTTCCAGCCGTTCCCTGAAACATACTCCAACTTTCAACCCTTGATTGAAAGTTGGAGTTAAATTTGTAAAACGATACCGTTTACCTTATACCTACCTGATAAACAGATTGGCAGGATATATGCAAAATTCATGGTTATGATTTTCTGTGCCGCAGTCTGGAATTAACGAAAAAGCAGCTATTGTGTATCGCCTGAATCATCAGTATAGGAATATGTTTCTTCCGGATAGTAGGTCATATCACTGTTGTTAGTCATTTTCTCTGGAGAGAAGTCCTGGACATCCATGGAGCGGAACCAGAAAGGTAGATTGGAAAGGTTGTATCCGGCCGGAATTAAGAGTACCTGACCTTCCCTGAGATTGCCGGGTGATAAGCCACGATTCAGAGCCATAATGGTATCAACGGTGGTACAGTATTGACGAGCAAGAAGCCATAAAGTATCGTTTCGCTGAACGACATGGGTTCGAAGACCTACAGGACAGCGGTTCCCGCCGCCGCCGGAAGGTGGAGTCGGAAACGGAGGACGGGGAGCTCTTCTTGCCGGAACGCAAATGGTCTGACCCACTGTTAAGTTCTGTGGATTTAAGCCTGGATTTGCCGCTCTAATAGCAGCAACTGAAGTATAATAACGTTGTGCAATCATCCATAGTGTATCACCGCGTCGAATGGTATAAGGAAACAGTCCTTGAGGACAAGTAGCCATAATATTACTGCCTTTCAATAAAACAATTTGTCTTATGTTATGCTTAGAAAACGGAAAAGTACCTGTCATTCTTGGCCAAATTTTTAATTTTTTTGACGGACATACTTCATTCAGTGAACGCCATATCCTGCAAGATGAAACGGATATAGTACAAAATAAAAACATGGTAATATTTTTTTGACCAAGCTATTATGATAATACCATATAATAATTCAAAATAGCTCACCAGCCATCTCCTGTCTCATGAGCCATGAATCATGAGTTTGTTAACAGGCAAATGACTGAAGGCAGTCTGGAGGACATATGGTATTATCGGATGAATTAATTGGTAAAGGATTTTCCTTACATGGTGCAGTTGAAAATGACATGGAAAAATACATAGATATAAAAAGAATCTGCCATAAGAAATACATAGATGAATACAATGATGGCTGGATCGATGATATACAAGTTATATTAAACAAAGAAGGTTTTCATAGGATGTTAAAGTATAGTTGTTTCAAAAAGATACTGCTACTCAATACAATAATTGGCTTTTTAGCATTTAATGAACTACCGGAAAAGATTTGTGAGATATCCCTTTACCTCACCGGACCTGCTCAGCTGAAAGGGATAGAGGCGTTTTATCTAAAGCATATTACGACCCTTTCCAAACAGGTAAACAAGCCGATATTTTTATATGTATATAAATCCGATCCGGTTCAAGAAATATATAAGCAATTCGGATTTAAAATATATGACCAATCAAGAGCACAATATATAATGAGCTTTAATCAGGATGATACAAATGATATAAATGACTCATATGATACCAGAAGCTACATGAACCGCCTTTTTATAAATGGATAGAAAGAAAAGGATATCGATTAGTGTAAGTAAAACACAGCCAGCTTTTTATGCTCTAAAACAGCTGGCTGTTATCGTGAAATTCCTTATTTACTGTATTTCATACCACGATTCTGCAGAAATCAAAATATAACTGGCTGAATCTGTTTCCCGTCTAAAGCATATTCCAGCGTATCTGCAATGAGTTCCGTGTGCGCAGTCATGGAATTAGGCTTTTTCACCGGGTCATCCTGACCAAAGGGAACAAAATAGATATTTTTTACGTTAAACAGTTCTCCCACATTCTTAAAATTAATTCCAAGGGCGTCATTGGTGGAGAGAGAGATCACCAGGGGCTTGGAATTTCTTAAGTGGGCTTTGGCCGCCATGAGCACTGGGGTATCCGTGATGCCGTTGGCCAGCTTAGCCAGGGTATTACCGGTACAGGGGGCGATGATCAGGATATCCAGATAGCCTTTGGGACCGATAGGCTCCGCTTCCTCCAGGTTAAGGATAGGATTATTGCCTGTCATGGCTGAGATACGCTTCATGTATTCTCCGGTATCACCGAAACGGGAATCCGTTGTCTGAACATTGGTGGAAAAGATCGGGTATATATCGGCTCCTTTATCCACCAGAACCTGTATTTCTTTTTCTATTTTATCAAAAGTACAAAAGGACCCGGTGATCGCCAGGCCTATTTTCATTCCTTCCAGTTTCATATGACACTCCTTTATGACAGAGATTTAACAATTGCTTCATATAAAATTTCCGCAGATGACTGGGGAGCGTAGATTCCAGGCAGTCCCAGGCTGAGCTTGGCGCGGATATTCTGCTGCTTGCAGAAAGCAAAATCAACGCCGCCGGGGGCGGAGGCGATATCAATGATCGTTACGTCCGGATTCATGGAACGAATCAGATCTTTTTCAATGACAAGGGCTGGAATTGTATTAAAGATGAATTCATAATCCCCAATAACCGGGGACAGATCGCAAAGCGCTCTGGCATGAAATCCCATGGAGGCCGCCTGGACAAGCTGTATTTCCTTTCGGCCGGCAATGGTTACTTCTGCATCCATTCCCTTTAATTTCAGTGCCAGGGTTTTTGCACACCGGCCAAAGCCGGTCACAAGACAATGACTTTTGTGAAGGCAGCCTGGACTTAACCGAATGGCCTCGGCAATGGCGCCTTCTGCGGTCGCGATGGTATTTTTTACGGTGATATCCTCCATGTCCATATAGTCAAAACATGCAATGCCGTTTTCCCTGGCATATTCCTTTACATAGGCAGGGATGCTTCCGCCGAAAAGGGTATGTTCTGAGGTCAAAAGGTTCAATAGATTCCCGATACCCAGATCGGTCATATCATTGTCGGAAACCAGGTTGATTTTGTCCCTGGTAAATGGGATGGGGCAAAGTATGACATTGCTGTTTTTTATAGCTTCTTCCATGGAAAATGAGGAATCCTCACTGCTATTGTGCAGGGTTGTTTGAAAGCCGTTTTTGGTTAATATCCGGTTTAAATAAAGCTGCCTGGAATCGCCGCCTAAAAGAAGAAAATTATACATATGGTCATCACTCCTTATAATGGTTTATATGATGAAAAAAATGATTTGTGTATGGTACCAACAGGGGGTGTTTGTCATACTTTTGTTAGTATGAACCTCTAATTTTGGGAATGAGTGCCTATGAAAGATGCGATTTTTAAAGGCTCAGCGGTAGCCATCGTTACGCCCATGGATAGCCATGGAAACCTGGATTTTAAGGCTATGGAAAAATTACTGAAATTTCAGCTGGAAAATGGCACGGATGCCATTGTGGTCAATGGGACCACGGGGGAATCCGCTACGTTGGAAGAAAAGGAAAAGCTGGAACTGATCGAATTTGTGGTGCATTATGTAAACCATCGGGTCCCCGTGATTATGGGAACCGGAAGCAACTGTACGTCCCAAGCCGTGCGCTTGTCCCGAAAGGCCCAGTCCTTGGGGGCGTCCGCTCTTTTGCAGGTGACTCCGTATTATAACAAAACCTCCCAGCATGGGCTGGTGGAGCATTTTACGGCAGTGGCAGACAGCGTGGAGATCCCCATCATACTTTATAATGTTCCGTCCCGTACCGGGGTTAATATTAGTCCGGAAACCTATTTAAAGCTTTCGGAACACCCCAATATCCGGGCTGTTAAGGAGGCGGGAGGAAATATTTCAAGCATTGCAAAAACGGCTGCCCTTTGTGGTGACAGGCTCGACCTCTATTCTGGGAATGATGACCAGATTGTGCCCATCCTATCTCTGGGGGGCAAGGGTGTGATTTCTGTTTTAGCCAATATCATGCCATTTGAGACCCATATGATATGTCAGTACTTTTTTGAAGGTGAAATAGAAAAGAGCAGGAATATGCAGCTGGAGATGCTTGCTATGATGAATGCCCTGTTTATGGATGTAAATCCTGTGCCGGTTAAGGCGGCTCTGTCCCTTCTGGAGCTGTGTGAGGAAAGCTACAGGCTTCCTCTTACCTGTATGAAGGATAAGGATAAAGAGACGTTAAAACAGGTCATGAAATCCTATTTTCCGCATTTGCAGGATAGCAGTTTGCAGCGGTTAAATTTGTTATCGTTTCAGTTGCATAGCTGTTTTCGCCGTGCTATATTTATTTTACTAAACAAAGGAGGACGGATGTCTTGAAGGTTCCGTTCTGGCGGTGGCAAATGGCTCCAAACTTGTGGATGAAGCCGCGGCTGCCAGCGAGGAGCTTTCCGACCAGGCAGAGCTTTTAAAGGATCTGGTAAATGAATTTAAGCTTCGTTGAGAAACTATAAAAAATGCCTGGTAAATCGTAAGATTACCGGGCATTTTTTTATACCTATGTATTGGTTATGCTGTTTTTTGCTCTAACAGAAAATCAGACAGAGAGTCCAAAATTTCCTTGTGATCACTGTTATAAATGATAAGCTCCAGATCGGCATCCGGACAAATGGTCATAAGGCCGAGAATGGACTTGGCATCAATGATAACGCTTCCTTTGCATAAATCCATGTCACAGTCAAACTGGCTGACTGTTTTGACGAATGCTGTCACTTCGTCAATACTTCCTAAGCGGATAGGGTACCTTTTCATGTGGCTCACCTCGTAAAAATGGTTATATTAGAATGAAATTCCAAGCTGATTATATGTAATTTGTAACAATTAAGCCATGTCGAAATTTGTATAAAAACCGTCCTTTCTTGCAAATAATGAGAAGGTGGTGGTATAATAGTCCGGGGAAAAGCATTAGAATTTGTCATTTGGAGGGAAATATGAAAAAAGAACTTCTGGAATATTTAAGGAGCGCATCAGAAGGCAATAATGATATAAGGAGAGGCCTGGCTGATGAGGATGCTGCTTTGGGCCAGAGAAAGCTGATGGAGATGTGCTGCCAGCCTCACGAGGTTCCGATTCCGGATCATTGTCATAATTATATAGAGCTGGTTTATATGTGCAGCGGATCTGCGGTTCATGTGATCAATGGCAGTAGCATTGTCCGGCTGGATACCAATGATCTTCTGCTCATAAAGCAGGGGACAAGACATGCCGTTGAACCTGCAGGCAGGGAGGATATTGCGGTACACTTCTTTCTGCTGCCGGAATTTTTCTTCCATCTGGAGCTGACAGTAGAGGATGGAGGCGTTCTGCGCCGCTTTTTTACCGGGTCTTCATCAGGGAAGCATTCTGTGGCGGATTACCTTCATTTTCATCTGCAGGATATGCTGCCTGCGAAGAATCTGCTGGAGAATATGATCTGGTCGTTCATGGGAGATAAAAAAGGCAGAGAGGAAATTAATCAGGCTACCATGGGAATACTGATCATGGAGCTGTTTCATAATGTAGATAAGGCAGAGTTGCATGATATGGCCCAATATGAGGAAAAGATCGCAATGACTGCATATCAATATTTAGAGAACAATTATCCAACTGCAACCTTAGAAGAGTTTTCGGCTCTGTCCATGCAGCCGTCTTATTATATCAGCCGTTTATTTAAACGGCATTACCAAGTGACATTTACGGAATGCCTGCAGCTAATCCGGATGATGAGAGCGGCAAATTATCTTACTTCCACGTCGAAGCCAGTGGAGGAGATCATTGCAGAAGTGGGTTATGAGAACAACAGCTATTTTCACCGCTTGTTTAAGGAACGGTATGGTCTGACGCCCAAGCAGTACAGGGATATGACTAAAAACCAATTCTGAAAAGATTATGAAATATTTACCTGGGACATTGACTTTCAGCCGATACGTTATTATAGTTAAGGCAAAGTGAAAAGAGGCGGCAGATACAGGATGAGTGGATTTAGAGAACGTTTTGCACGTTTTATGATCGGAAGATACGGTATGGACAGGCTGGGACAGTTTTTAAACGCCGTAGCTTGTGTTTTTCTTGCGGCCGGATTGTTCAGCCGGAGTAGTTGGGTGAACATCGCGGCTTTGGTTTTTTTATTTTTATGCTATTTTCGTGTGTTTTCAAAAAATATTGGAAAGCGTTTCGAAGAAAACCAGAAATTTGAACGCATTTGGTTTCGAATCTCGGAAGTATTCCGAAGATGGCGTTTTAAGCTTCAGCAAAGCAGGAAATATCATATTTACAAATGCCCGAATTGCAGGCAGAAAATCAGGATTCCCAGGGGAAAAGGAAAGATCAGCATTCATTGTCCTAAATGCGGCATCGATTTTATAAAAAAAAGTTAGCAGTAATATAGAAGGGAACGACTATGAATTTACAATTTAAGCCGATTGAGGCAGAGGACATAAAGAAAATAACGCCTTTTTATGCCTTACGGCCCAACAAAACCTGTGACAGTGTATATTTAGACAGTTTTATCTGGAGAAATTATTACCATGTGAAGTATGCCATAAGCGATGATAAGGCATTGCTGTTTTTGATGGAAAAGGATGGAGAGCCGTTTTCTGCAATGCCTATGTGCAGGGAAGAGGATCTTCCTCATTATTTTCAGGAGATGGTAGATTATTTTAATCAGGTTTTAAAAAAGCCTCTTCGCATCTATCTTGCGGATGAAGAGGCAATTAATTTTTTAAAACTGGATCCGGAAAAGTTTGAGGTCATAGAACAAGAAGACTTAAAGGATTATCTATACGATGGGGATGCCATGAGAACTCTGGCAGGGAAAAAGCTCCATAAGAAGAAAAATCACTTAAACTCATTTTTAAGGGAATATGAGGGCAGGTATGAATACCGGACCCTTTGCTGTTCGGACCGGGATAATGTGCTGGAATTTCTGGATGAATGGTGGGAGAATAAGGTGGAAGCCGCAGAATTCGTCAGGCAGCTGGATTATGAAGTAATGGGCATCCATGATATTTTGAAGAACTGTTCCGTGCTTAACGTAAGGATGGCAGGCGTTTATATCGACGGAATTTTAAAGGCCTTTACCATCGGCACCTACAATTCCTTTGAAAACATGGCAGTCATACACATTGAAAAGGCTGACCCCAATGTGAAAGGGCTTTACCAGTTTATTAACCAGCAGTTTTTGATTCACGCATTTCCGGAAAATCCGGTGCTTATCAACCGGGAGGACGATGTTGGAATGGAAGGCCTGCGAAAGGCGAAAATGTCTTATTACCCCATTGACTTTGCAAGAAAATACGGAGTCGTTCAGAAGGGCTTTTAATTATGATACGGTATTTGAAGCAGGAAGAAAAAGGCGAGAGCCGGGCGTTGTGGGAAAAGGTTTTTTCTGAAGATTCCCAGAGCTTTATAGATTATTATTATTCGGACAGGGCACGGAAGAATAAGATTCTCACTGCCTGGAATGAGGACCGGGTGGTAGCCATGCTGCACCGAAATCCTTATGAAGTGGTGGTCAAGGACCGTTTATGGAAGATTGATTACATTGCCGGTGTTGCTACGGATCCGGATTGCCGCCATCAGGGATATATGAGGCGGCTTTTGAGCCGTTGTTTTTCTGATATGTATATGGAGCGGATGGGATTTTGCTTTTTGGTGCCCGCCAATCCGGCGATCTACTTTCCTTTTGATTTTACCTATATCTGTGATCTTCCGGAGGTGGCGCTGAGCGAAAAAGGACGGCTGCACTTAAGCCGCCGTGCTTTTGCGGAGCGGTCGGATGAATGCAGGGAAGCTGCAAGATTCGTAGGAAGGCAGTTGGAAAAGAAGTATGAGGTCTATGCACTCAGGGATGAGGAATATTATTTAAACTTAAGCAGGGAAGTCAGAAGCGACAGAGGAGATTTAATTCTTCTCTTTACACGGGATGAAAGAGAAAGACTGGCCGGTGTTTGGGCTTATTACGGAGAGACAGCGGAAAATCAGCGGGAGCTTATTTGTCTGCCTGATTATATAAAGAAAACAGGTCCCTTAAAACCGGCTGTCATGGGCAGGATCATTCATTTGGAACAGTTTGTTTCCGTGATACGTTTAAAAGAGGAGTGCCCGATCAGCGAGATGGAACTGTTGATTGAGGTAAAGGATGACTTTATCCGCCAGAATGAGGGAGTGTTCCGGTGGAAGCTGGGGCAGGATAGTTCCTCCCTTATACCGGTTAAGGCTGGATCCGGGATCAAGCCTCATTTGTCC
Source organism: Hungatella sp. UBA3048 (assembly GCA_002367105.1). Taxonomy (GTDB): domain Bacteria; phylum Bacillota; class Clostridia; order Lachnospirales; family Lachnospiraceae; genus Lacrimispora. The sequence continues at coordinate 58,572 of DFCS01000025.1, read as the reverse complement.
ATGGGGATCAGCGAAATGACCTCCTGGCTGTTTGGATATAGTATGCCTACGGTGCCTGAGGACAGAAGGTCTCTGGTTGAACGGATCAGGCCTTTAAAGGGAGTCTTTTTTAACGAAATTACTTAAAAGCTTTCGTTTAAAGGAGAATGAAGCAGGTTGGTTTGGCGGGTTCGCTTGAATCCGCCTTATATTTTAGAAAAAAACGGCATCAGAAACGATGCCAGGCGAAGTATAAAAACAAATAAGAGGTGAAATAGGTATGTATCAGGCAGCGGAAAACAGATATGAGAAAATGGAATACAGGCGTTGCGGAAGAAGCGGAGTGTTGCTTCCCATGGTGTCCCTGGGTCTATGGCAGAATTTCGGCATGGAAAAGCCTTTGCAGGAGCAGAGGGAAATTCTTTTAAGGGCATTTGATATGGGAATTACCCATTTTGATCTGGCCAATAACTACGGTTCTCCGGCATTAGGAAAAGCGGAGGAGAATTTCGGAGAGATATTAAAAAGTGATTTGGGAAAATACCGGGATGAACTGCTCATTTCCACCAAGGCCGGATTTGATATGTGGCCCGGACCGTATGGAAACTGGGGCTCCAGAAAGTATTTAATGGCCAGCCTGGATCAAAGCTTAAAACGGATGGGGCTGGAATATGCGGATATTTTCTACCACCACAGGCCGGATCCGGAGACCCCATTAGAGGAAACCATGGGAGCATTGGCTGATATCGTGAGACAGGGAAAGGCTCTTTATGTGGGAATCTCCAATTACGGGGATAGGGAGGCAAGAAATGCGGTTCTTATGTTGAAAAAAATGGGGGTTCCATGTCTGATCGATCAGCCAAGATATAACATGTTTGAAAGAGGGGCAGAAGATGGATTGTTTTCCGCTCTCCTTGAAAACGGCGTAGGCTGCATCTGCTACAGTCCCCTGGCCCAGGGGGCCCTGACTGACAAGTACTTAAAGGGCATTCCTCGGGAATCCAGAGCAGCAAGACAGGGAACGACCGTAGGCGGGCGTTATCTGTCAGAAGAAAAGCTGGAGCAGATAAGGCAGTTAAATGAGCTGGCCCTGGAGCGGGGACAGACACTTGCCCGTATGGCTCTTTCCTGGGTACTTCGGGAAGAGGCAGTGTCCTCCGTTCTGATTGGAGCCAGCAGCGTCAAACAGCTGGAGGACAGTACGGCTTGTCTTGGCAATCTTAAATTTACAAAGGAAGAATTGGATAAGATCGATTCTATTTTGAAATAAGCAGGCAGCAGGGGAAAATTGTTATGGACGGAAGGGGCAGGCGAAGGATATGAATTACGAGGTTGGAGATATTGTAAAACTTAAAAAGCCCCATCCCTGCGGAAGTCAGGAGTGGGAAATTTTGAGAGTCGGTGCGGATTTCCGATTAAAATGCATGGGATGCAGCCATCAGGTCATGGTGCCGAGAAAGCTGGTGGAGAAGAACACCAGGGGCCTAAAAGGGCCGGATGGTATGCCAAAGACCTAAAATGCTGGAAATCAAAGGAAAAAGTTCAGGAAAATGAGAAAAGGACTTGCTTTTGTCAGATGTTTCCGGTATAATATTAATCCGTGACATATAGATTCCTTGCTCCTGAAACTGAAAGCAGGGGCCAGAGACCACAAGGAGGTAAAGAAGCATGAACAAGTATGAGTTAACCGTTGTTCTTAACGCAAAGCTCGAGGATGAAGAGAGAGCTGCAGCCATCGAAAAAGTGACAGGTTATATCACTCGTTTCGGCGGTGCTGTAACAAACGTTGATGAATGGGGTAAGAAGAGATTAGCTTACGAGATTCAGAAAATGAAAGAAGGATTCTACTACTTCATCAAATTTGATGGCGATTCCACAACTCCAAACGAGTTGGAAGCACACATTCGTATTATGGAACCTGTCATCAGATACTTATGCGTAAGACAAGAGGCATAATAGATAAAGAAAGCGTGATCGTATGAACAAAGTAATCCTTATGGGCAGATTGACCCGTGATCCAGAAGTAAGATATTCCCAGGGAGAGCGTGCTATGGCAGTCGCAAGGTATACCCTTGCAGTTGACCGCAGAGGCCGCAGGAATCAGGACGGTAATGAGCAGACAGCCGATTTTATCAATTGCGTTGCATTTGACAGAGCAGGAGAGTTTGCGGAGAAATATTTCCGTCAGGGCATGAGAGTACTGATTTCCGGAAGGATCCAGACTGGAAGTTATACGAATAAAGACGGCATTAAGGTTTATACAACAGATATCGTTGTAGAAGATCAGGAATTCGCAGACAGCAAGGGCGGAGCTCCCGGAGAAGGCGGCGGTTATCAGCCAGTCTCCAGACCGGCACCCTCCAGTGCAATCGGCGATGGATTTATGAATATTCCGGATGGAGTCGAAGACGAAGGGCTTCCATTCAACTAAATCTAATAGGAGGTAGTACCAATGGCATATAATAAGAATGATAAAGCTGATGGCGCTAAGTTCAAAAGAGGCGGCATGCGCAGAAGAAAAAAAGTATGCGTATTCTGCGGAGAGAAGAACGGCGTTATTGATTACAAGGATGTAAATAAATTAAAAAGATATGTGTCTGAGAGAGGAAAAATCCTTCCTAGACGTATCACTGGCAACTGCGCAAAGCATCAGAGAGCGCTTACTGTTGCAATTAAGAGAGCAAGACATATCGCTCTTATGCCTTACACGATGGAATAAAGCGTAAGCAAATAGCAAAAGTGTATTGAAGACTCCGCATGAAAGTGTGGGGTCTTTTTTAAATTTTGGATCATTAATCTGTATAAAGTAGAAATGTTTATTTTTGCTCATTCGCATTGTTTATAAGGTGAGGGGAGTTAAAGTATCGAAGAAACTTATTTACTTTACAGGAATTTTGCTCTGTCAGAAGCAAACCATATGAGCTATACCTGCTGTATGATGAGAGAGGTTATAATACGGACTGGTTATACGGAACAAAGAATTTTGCAGAAGGTACGGAGTTTTATCAGAACTGTATTGCTTTCCTTCCCCCAGGGACAATTGCAGTAAGAACACCGGCGGATAGAGGAACGATGTATGATCTCTACAGTACAAGCAAAAGTCGTGCACTTTCAACAAAAATGACGCTGAAAATTAATGAAAAATGACACATTGACTTAATACATATTATCACCTATACTCTATGCATAGGTTTGTTACTCTTTGAGGCATTACCCCCGTTTATTTGTATTGCAAGGGTGTATTGTGTCCAAAGAGTTTTTTGTTTTATGAGCATAACAGGAGGAGGGAAATGCGGGCAATTAAGAAAATAAATAACAACGTGGCTATATGTGTTGACGGTAAAAATAAAGAATTGATTGCTTTTGGAAAAGGACTAGGTTTCCCGTCCATGCCGTATGAAATTACGGATTTGAGCTTGATTTCCATGACCTTTTATCGAATTGACAACCGTTTTTACAGCCTTCTTCAGGACGTGCCTGAGAATGTGTTTGAAGTTTCGGCATTGATCGTGGATAAGACAAGAAGAACTTTAAACTGCAATATGAATCCAAACCTCATCATCAGTCTGGCAGACCATATTCATTTTGCTATTATACGGTTAAAGAAATACAAGAAGCTGCAGATGCTGTTTTCCTACGATGTGGAGCAGTTATACCCGAACGAGACAGAGCTTGGGCGGTTTGCTGTAAAATTAATACAGGAGAAGCTCTATGTGAAACTGCCGGAGAGCGAGATTACCAATATCGCCATGCATTTTGTAAATGCGGAGGAGGAAACGGCATATGAGGAAAATGTGCAGGGAGGTGAGGAACTGATCAATGCGGCGGTGGAGCAGATTGAAAAGTTCTTTTCCATTCAGATAGATCGGGACGGCTTCAGCTATAACCGCTTTGTTACGCACATGCGCTACTATTTGAAAAGGGTGAAGGAGAAGAAACTTTTCATGGATGACAACGCCTCCATGATACGGGCGATGAAGGCCGAAAGTCCTGAAATCTATGAATGTGCAAGGCAAATAGAGGAACTTATTGGAAACAGGCTGCAGGAGAGCCGTGTGGAAGATGAAATATTGTATTTGATGATACATATCAACCGTATCACCCGAAATGCAGAAAAGACAACTGAATAAAAGCAGGATTGTTACTCGTTACGGAGGCATTACCCAAGGCAATAAGAATATGCAGGTCTTATTGTTTTGGGTTTTTTTATATCATAAGGAGGAAAAATATGAGTCAAGAAGAACGGTTTCAAAAAATTGCAGCAGATGTGCTGGAAGCTGTTGGGGGAAAAGACAATGTAAGTCTGGTGACCCATTGTATGACAAGGCTTCGTCTTAACCTAAAAGACGAGAGCAGACCAGACCAGGAGACGATGAAAAAGATTCCGGGTGTAATTGGTGTGTTGACTACGGGAGGTCAGCTGCAGGTTATTATCGGGCAGACCGTGCCAAAGGTTTATTCAGCGTTTTGCAAGGCAGCAGGAATTGCCGAGCAGAGCGCCGTCAATGAAAGCCTGGATGGAAAAAAAGAAAAGCTGACACTGAAAAGAGCCGGGAACAATATATTAAATTATTTATCCGGCAGTATGACTCCCTTGATACCGGCCATGATTACGGCTGCAATGTTTAAGACAGTACAGGTTGTTATCGGACCGGATATGCTGGGAGTTGCAGGCAAGGAGAGTAATATTTATATGCTGTGCAGCTTTATGTACAGTGCATTCTTCTATTTTCTGCCTGTATTCCTTGGCTTTACGGCAGCCAAAAAGCTGAACATGAACCCGATTATGGGTATTTATGCAGCAGCGCTGCTGTTAGTGCCTGATTTTATGGCATTGGCAGATTCGGAAACTGCATTTACGGTATATGGCATACCTGCCACTGTAAATAAATATTCCCAATCTGTTTTGCCGGTTATTTTGACCATCTGGGTGATGAGCTACATTGACCGTTTCTTCAGAAAGGTTGTACCAGATTTGCTGACCACGATTTTTGCACCATTTCTTACAATGGTGGTCATGGTTCCGCTGGAGTTATGTCTCCTTGCTCCGCTTGGCTCCATACTTGGCGGATATGTAGGGAATGGCCTGCTTGCATTCGGAAGCGTCGGCGGTTTTATTTCAGTGGCAGTAGTTGCGGCGCTGTGGGAATTTCTTGTTATGACGGGTATGCATCATGTTTTGGTTGTTTTCGGTATAACAGCTATGATGACAAACGGAGTGGATAATTTTGTGCTGACAGCGGGCGGATATGCGACATGGGCAGCTTTTGGTATGGCTTTGGGTGCATTCCTTCGTCTGAAAAACAAGAGTGAGAAGTCTCTTTCCTTGGGATATTTTGTTTCAGGGATTCTCGGTGGCGTTACGGAGCCGGTATTATATGGAATTGGTTTTAAATATAAACGTCCGTTTATTGCAATGGCAATCGGTGGATTCTGCGGGGGCTTATATGCCGGTATTACTGGTGTGGGTACGTATGTAATGGGGGCTACTAATTTTCTTTCGGTGCTCGGCTATGTGGGCGGCGGCACAGTAAATATGATAAACGGCTGTATTGGAGTTGCCATTTCACTCATTGTGTCGGCAGCGTTGACGTATCTGTTTGGATTTACGGCAGAGGATTAAGTAAAACAGTGTCAGATTATAACGGATTTTTCCATTCCGGGTATAAAGGGTGGAGAAGATTATAAAAGTCTGATATGCAGGGAAAGGAGTCTTGAAAATGAGAAAAATATTAGTGAGAGCAGATGATTTGGGTTATTCCGAGGGTGTAAACTATGGCATAGGAAAGAGCGTCAGGGAGGGAATCGTAAGCTGTGTTGGCGTTATGACAAATATGCCGTCTGTAAATCATGGACTTGAGCTGCTGAAGGGTACGGGGGTCTGCCTGGGACAGCATACGAATATATGTGTTGGAAAGCCGATTACCGACCCGGCACTTATACCGAGCATCACAAACGGGAAGGGTGAATTTAAATCCTCAAAGGAGTACAGGCAGACAAAGGAAGACTTTGTTGTGCTAAATGAAGTAATATTGGAGATTGAGGCACAGTACAAGAGATTTTTAGAACTTGTTGGAGAAAAGCCTCACTATTTCGAAGGGCATGCAGTCGCAAGCCACAACTTTTTTAAAGGACTTGAAATGGTGTCGGAAAAGTATGGACTGAAATATTCCGGCATGTCTTTTGGGAGTGAACCGATTGTAGTAGGAGGCACTAAGGTTTATGCCACAATGGAAAGTACGCTGCCTGACTATGACCCATTCGGGTCATTGAAAAAGATGGTGGAACATCCCCATGAGGACGGCTGCGAAATGCTCATTTGCCATCCGGGATATCTGGACGGTTATATTCTGAAAAAATCCTCCCTCACAATTCCCCGGACACAGGAAGTAGATATGCTCTGCGATCCGGAGACGAAGAGGTATCTGGAGCATGCCGGCGTGACACTGATCACTTATGATGACTTATAGTATTTACCTGTTAAAGAAAAATAATTGGGACCAAATATGTACAGGAGTTTATTATATGGAGAACGGTATCATAGCTAGTTAGATATAATTTAATGTATTAGTCGGAAAGAAAACGCAAACCCCATTTCCGATGTAAGGAAATCTATTAAGAAATAGTAAAAAAGGATGGCTTAAGTCATCCTTTTTAAGTTTAAGAAAAAGTTTTTTTATATCTTTAGCCAGTCCGCTAAATACGTATTTTTACGAATATCGTAATCATCATATTTAATCTGCAGTTCTTTCTCGGTCAACAGATCATAAATAGTTCCTAAAACCACTTTAACCACATTTGTGTAGACATTTTCTTCTTCACGAATCGTGAAATTGGCACTGTGGATCTGTCCCTCAATACCGGAAAATCCAAATTGCACGGAAGGGATTAAGTAACTCAAATCGCCAATGTCACCAGAAGCCCCGGAAACTAGATTTTTAAGAATCTGTTCGGGCAGGCAAATGTTGAGCATATTTTGGTAAACAACTTTAAGCAGCGGCTCAGACTGTTGAAGCGGCATATATCCGGTCTGATTTTCAATCAAACTTTTTAGATTAAGTGCAAGAGCACAATGATTGGCACAGCTATCCAGTGACTGACTGGCTTCAAGAAGGCTGCTGAGCGAATTGGCCCGGATATAGGTCTCTAAAACAGCCTGGTCTGGGACGGTGTTGACACTGCCGCTGCATGCTGTGATAATCGGAGCAATGTGAATTCCTTTTTCTGGTGGAAACTGTTCCTTTAAAAAAGATAATGCATTAATAAATAACAAGGCTCCATGCATGGCGTTGCGCCCCTGGTGTGCCAATGCTCCGGAATGTGCTGCCTGTCCGGTAAAAATAATTCGCTTTTTTGTAAAACCGGTAAGGCTGCTGCCAATATCAAAGAGGGTATTCTCTTCGCTGTTAACATGAGCTGATAAAATACAGTCAATGTCATCGAAGAAACCATCTGCAATTAGATTCTGCTTTCCTGAAAAAAAGCGAACTTTTCCTGCCTGGACAAGGTCTTCCCGATATTCAAGATCAATAAATTCTTCAGCCGGGGTGGCGATAAACGTAACGCTGCCCCCGGTTTCATCCAGCAGTCCGCTTTCTTTTATCAGCTTCATGGAAAAAGCCATATCGGCAACCTGGATGCTGTGGCCGCAGGAGTGAATGGCTTGTTTTTTATCGCCACTACCGGCATAAACGGCATCCATATCGGCGACCAGGGAAATGTGATAACCAGAGCCATTTCGCTCTCCAATATCTGCACGGACACCGGTTAAGGATTGATTGCCCTGACAGGAAATGCCGTTTTTTTGAAAAAATGAAAGAAGATGAGCGGAGGTTTTTTCTTCCTTAAATCCCACTTCGGGACAGGCAAAAAGTGTCCGGCCCAGCTCTTTTAGTTCCTGTTTTTGCTTTTCTAAGGAATCGGTCAGCATCTGTTTTTTTACTTTCATGTAATATCCTCCCTATTTCCAAACTGAATCATGTCGGGCTCCACTTTTTTGATGTAAGCTTCCAGCGAATTGCGGTCGATCAGTGCAGGTATGACGCCTTGTCTGGCAACGCTGAAGGCGGCAGCATAGGTTGCGATTCGGGCAGCCTGCTCAATCGGATACCCATCAGTTAAGTAAGCTGCCAACGCACCAATGAAAGCATCAGCGGCTCCGGTGGTATCAATCGTTGAAAAATGAACCGCAGGCAGGTAGCCGGTGAAAGTCGGATCTTTGATATAACACCCTAAATGTCCGAGAGTAATAATAACGGATTTTGCACCATGCCTGATAAATGCTTCTGCTTTTCCCTCAATTGTGGTTTCTTCCGGGCATAACAGCTCTGCTTCTGTCTTATTCGGCACAAAGATATCTATGTAATTCATTAATGATGGGTGCAGCCGCTTCATTACAGCTGGTTTCAGGATCGTTTTTACACCGCATTCGTGAGCTAGATGGGCGGCTGCTTCAACGGCATTTTCCGGAATTTCCGTTTGTAATAAGCAATAGCTGGTATTTTGGAAGAGATCCTTATGCATCAGGATTTCTTCCGGGCTTAGGGTTTCGTTGGCGCCGTTCAAAATTGTAATCGTGCTTTCCCCATTGTCCTGAAGGTGGATATACGCTTTGCCGGTCTCGGCCTGGGGGGCGCGTAGAATCCCCAGAGTGTTTACGTGGTTTTCTTCTATGATCGAATAAACGAGAGTCGAGTCGTAATCGTTACCTACTTTTCCAATCAACGACACTTGATGCCCAAGCTTGGCGACCGCGACGGCCTGATTGGCACCTTTTCCGCCGGGGCTGGTAAAGCTGGTATTTGTACTGGCAACCTGGCCCGGCTGTGGCAGTTCGGTTACATTCAGGATTACATCTATGTTAATGCTTCCAACTACAACAATCTGCTTGGTCTGGGAAAAATAAGGAACATCCAGGCTATGTGTGTTCTCTAACGGATAAGCGGTTTGGAAATTTTCTGTAAGGAACTGCCTCTTTTCACATTTTTCAATGAGGCGTTCACAAACAAAAGAACCAAATTCATAATTAGGAATGCGTATGCTGGATATTTTCGAAGGCTGGGTAATCCCCCGCAGATCATCCCTTAAGCTGATTAATGAAAGGTTATATGGCATCTGCAGCCTTTTCTTTTCTAAATCTTCAACCAGTAATTGAGCGGAAGTAAAATGGGTACTGATAATGCCGGTCAGTAAATGTGCAAAGATTTGATTGTGCCATTCATCGTTTTCCTCGGGAAGAATCATGTTATCTCGAAAAGGAATCCCATGTTCGAGAAGGCATTTTTTGAAACCTTCAAGGGCTAGTTTTGAACGGACACTGCCACGCCTGATCAGGCATCCTACTTTTGTATGACCATAAGAAAGGAGGAGTCTGGTCGCCTCATAGCTGATTTGGGAAAAATCGATAAAATAATGATCCGGGTCAAATGGGGAATTAATACAGCAGACTTCAATATTGTATTTTTTGAAATATTGCTCGTGTTCTTTGCTTTCGTTATTCACCGGTTCCCAGATAACGCCGTCTACCTGACTTTTGCATAGTGTAGTAATGTTTTTTAGTTCGGTTTCCAGTGACCCCAGACTATCGTAGACCAGAAGTCCATAGCCGTTTTTTTGAGCAACAGCAATAGCGCCATTCAAAAACAGGCTCGATCTGGTGAAGGAATTAAGTAATACCCCCAATACAAAAGTCTTGGCCTCGGAAACAAGTTTGACACTGGCATAAGGCGTATAGTTATACTCTTTTACAATCTCGAGAACACGCTTTCGGGTTTTTGGATTAATGCTGTCATCCTTGCCGTTTACAATTTTTGAAACGGTTGATATCGATACACCCGCTAATTGGGCTATTTCTTTGATTGTCATGAGAATTCTCCATTTCATTGTTATAAATGAATTATGATACAGAAAGATATATTTGTCAACGATGAAGATAAGGGAAGATGTAAAAAAGTACATAATAAATAGTTTTCCTAAAGTATATTTTTATTAAAATTATATAATATCAATTGACAAATAGAAAAAAAGTGATATTATTTAATAAAATAAACACTTTCGGAAAGTGTTATCCTATTCAAATAGATCAAAGACATAAGAGGAAGGCGAGGTTGACGGCAATGGCAAAGAGAACATTTATTATTGACTGTGATACGGGTACTGATGATGCAATTGCGATTATAGCTGCTTTATACAGCCCGGAGATTGAACTGGCGGCTATTACTTCGGTAAATGGAAATGTATCGCACCAGTACACCTCACAGAATAATCTGAACCTGATGGAGTATCTTAGCGCTGATATTATGGTTGCCCGGGGGGCGGAGAAGCCCCTGTTTCTAAGAGCTCCGTACTATGGTGACACTCACGGCCGGTCAGGGCTTGGTGATATTGTACTGCCAACTGCCGTGGCTGGTGATTTTGCAAAAGAAAATGCAATTGAGGTGATCCGCCGGAAAGCAGATGAACTGAATGGTGAGTTGGAACTGCTTGTCATTGGTCCGATGACCAATATTGCTATTGTTCTTTCCCTATATCCGGACATTGCAGAAAAGATCAAGCACATCTGGTTCATGGGTGGGGCGGTAAAAGGCGGGAATGTTTCCACCACATCTGAATTTAATATCTGGGTGGATCCCGTAGCGGCCAGGCTGGTTTTAGCATCTGGGGTTCCTTGCACTATGGTCGGCCTGGATGTGACGGAACAGGCAATTATGAATCATCAGGATGCAGAAATTTTAAGAAACATAGGAACGAAAGCGGCATTGCTGACAGCCGATATTCTGGATTATATGTTCAGACGGCATGAAAAAGGCGGCGAGGATGCAGTGATGCACGATGCCCTGGCCCTGGCGGCGGCGTTGTGTCCCCAGTGTCTGGTATGTAAGGATTACTTTGTTGATGTTGAATGTATGGATTCTTATGCAGTGGGACATACGGCAGTAGATTTGAGAAATAAACTAGGCCGGAAGCCCAATGTGAAAGTAGCAATGGATATCCATGTCGATTTATTTAAAGAGTGGTTGATTGGCTGCATTGGCAACAGCCGTGAACTATGAGTTTGGTGAAAAGAAAAGACTTTCCAGTTATCAGGGAGGCTCAGTTTTATACCAAGATCCTGATGTTAGCGGTACCTATTATTCTGCAGCAATTTCTTCGGGTTAGTGTGGATACGGCAGACAGCATTATGCTGGGACGAATTGACCAGGTACAAATGTCAGCAGTTTCCCAGGCACAGCAGATATTTTTTATTTTTTACACTTTATGCAACGGCTTCTCAGCCGGATGCTGCGTACTGATTGCTCAATATTGGGGGCGCCAGGGCAAAGAAGAGATAAGAATCCTATTTGCGACAGGTATCCGGGCGGTTGCTGTTTTCGGATCAGTGATTTCACTTCTGGTACTGACATTTCCACAGATATTTATGCGGATTTACAGCAGTGACCCTTCTATCATCGCACTTGGGACATCTTATCTGCGGATCGCGGCGTTCATGTATCTTCCATGTGGCGTGAGTACTATGATGTTTGCCTGCTGCCGGGGAATTGAACAGGTTAAGATATCATTTATTGCCAATGTGATTTCATATCCGATAAATATTTTGCTGGATTATTGTCTGATTTTTGGTAAGTTCGGATTTCCTTGTATGGGGATTCAGGGAGCGGCCCTGGGAGCTGTGATTGCCAGATTGGTGGAATTTACTATCCTTGTAGTATTTGTCTTTAAAAGAGAAAAAAGAATTCAGATGAAAGTAAGGGATTTGTTTAAATCAGACAAACGGTTAAGCAGGAATTTTTACCTTATTGGTATTCCGATTGTTGTCCATGAGCTGATCTGGTCAACGGGAACCACAGCGGGAAGTGCTATCACCGGGCAGATGAGCATCAGTGTAGTCGGCGGATATAATATTGCAAATACGTTCTACCAATTGGTTGCCTGTGTGATGAATGGAATTTTGCAGGCTTGCAGCGTTGCAATTGGCAAAGCGATCGGTTCTGGTCTTAAAAAGCCGGAGATTAAAAAGCAGGCTTACAGTGTTCTGGTTCTTGGATTTGTCGGAGGAACGATACTTGGGATGATAATGATTCTGTTTGGGATACCGTTTACAAAGCTTTACCGGCTGACCGATGAGACACGTACTTATGCCATACAATTTATGGCGATTCTGGCACTGATCTGGCCGTTTTCCGGTGTCGAGATGACCGGAATCATTGCCACTCTGCGGGCAGGGGGAGACGGGAAGACTGGGCTGGTCACGGATATCTTTACGATGTGGCTGATTACCATACCGCTTGCATCATTAGGTGCTTTTGTTTTCGACTGGCCGGCGGCAGCGGTGATTGGAATCATTAAATTTAATATTGTATTAGAAGCACTGGTGGGAGTTTGGCGGATCCGATCCATGAAATGGATCCGCAACCTGACGTCGTGCTGAAAATAAAACAAGAAATCAAACAAAAAAGAGGAGGTTTTATATGAAAAAAAGTGTAAAGAAAGTAATCGCGGTAGTGATAGCCACGGCAATGGCGGCAGGTCTTACAGCTTGTGGTTCGGGAGGAACAACAAAATCATCAAGTGCAGTTGATACCGGAAGCCAGGAAACGAAAACCGAAAGTGGGGCTCCGGCTGCCAAAGACGGCGAAAAGGGGCGGATTGCCTATATTGTAGGAAATCTGGGGGACAAGTCTTTTAACGATTCCGGTGAAGAGGGAATGAAAATACTGCGTTCGGAAGGTTGGGATTGTAAGACGGTTGAAGCCGGGGATGAGACAAAAGCGGATAAATGGGAAGATGCCATGCTTGATACCATTGACGAAGGCTATGAATATATCGTGGCATCCTCTACGTATCGTGATATTTTGATCCGCCTGGCGAAGGAATATCCGGAGGTAAAGTTTGTATGTTTTGATGATTCAATGGATGAATCTGAGATACCGGAAAACATGGCTCTTATTTTCTACGCACAGAATGAGGGTTCTTACATGGTAGGACAGCTGGCAGCCGGTATGTCTAAATCAAAAGTTGTAGCAGTTAATGTGGGGATGGATAATCCGGTTATCGCTGACTTTGTCACCGGTTTTGTAAATGGTGTTCAGGATTACGATCCGGAGTGCAAAGTTGTTAAGGCAACCGTTGGTTCCTGGACGGATCCGGCCAAGATGAAAGAACTTTGTCTTTCTCAGGCAAGAGATAAAAAAGCGGATGTATTCTATCAGGTGGCCGGCGGAGCCGGCGGCGGTTTGTTCGAAGCCTGTAAAGAACTGAATACCTGGGCAATTGGTGTGGATTCCGATCAGTATCAGTATTATAAAAATTCCGAGAATCCGGAACTTGCCGATGTCATTTTAACCTCCATGCTGAAAAATGTCGGTGATTCTTTTGTATCATTTTTCCATGATGTTGAGGCTGGAAAAGATGTATGGAAGAAAGTAAACCGCCTGGGTCTGGCGGAAAGTTCCGTTGGATATGTAGATAATGATTTCTTCAAAGAAACCGTTCCGGAAGAAGTGCGTCAGAAAATGAAAGAGGCACAGTCTAAGATCGTCAGTGGCGAAAAGTCAGTGAAATCTTACTATGATTTTGCGGATGAGGCCGAGTATCAGGCAATGCTTGACAGTGTAGCACCTTAACAGAACAAAGTGTAAACTGCCGGGATTTTTTAACAGAAATTTCGGCAGTTTGCCGTAGGAGGAAGATATGTCTGGTGAAGTTTTGAGAATGGAGAACATTACCAAGATTTACAGTAATGGATTTGTTGCCAATAAGGACATTACCTTTTGGCTGAATGAAGGAGAGATTCTGGCTCTGGTTGGGGAAAACGGAGCAGGAAAAACGACGTTGATGAAAGTTCTCTTCGGGTTGGAAAATGCCCAGTCCGGACGTGTTCTCGTACAAGAGCAGGAGGTTCAGATTCAAAATACACTGGATGCCATTGATAAAGGCATTGGAATGGTACATCAGCATTTTATGCTGGTGCCGTCACTGACTGTAGCAGAGAATGTGGCTCTGGGAATCGAACCGATGAAAAAGGGGACGTTTGATTATAACAAAGCGGTGGAGATGACCAGAGAAGTAGCAGAAAAGTATAATTTTAATATTGATCCCAAGATGAAAGTGATGGACCTTTCGGTTGGTCAGATGCAGAAAGTTGAGATCATGAAAGTATTGATTCGCGGAGCGAAAATTATCATTTTGGATGAACCGACGGCGGTCCTGACGCCCCAGGAGACCGATGAATTGTTTGAACAGCTGATTCTGTTAAGAAAGAGCGGACATTCGATTATCTTTATCTCCCACAAGCTGGAAGAAGTAAAGCGAATCTGCAGCCGTGTTACGGTCCTGCGCCATGGTTTTTGCCTGGGCAGTTATGAGCTGGAGGATATGAGTGAAGCGGATATCTCAAGACTGATGGTTGGCCGGGATGTCATACTTAGGATTGATAAAGAACAGCCAAAGCCCGGAGAAGTTGTTGTACATATCAAAAATCTGGTCAAGATCAATGAAATGGGAAAGACCGTACTAGATGGTGTCTCTCTTGATATTCGTGCGGGTGAAGTAGTAGGCATTGCCGGTGTAGAAGGAAATGGCCAGAGTGAACTTTCTGACGTATTATCAGGACTTGGTATTTTCTCTTCCGGTGAAGTATCCATAAACGGAACCGGCATATCAGGAAAAACCGTTCATCAGATCCGGCAGTTGGGGCTGGCATTTATTCCGGAAGACAGAATGGATTTTGGCTGTGCCGGAGATATGTCAATTCGTGATAATATCATTTCGGACCGCTATTTTAAACCGCAGTACAGGAAGGGTCCGTTTATTAACCGAAAATATATTGACCAGATTGTAGATCAGTGTATTAAAGATTTTGAAATAGCCTGTGATGATAGGAACCAGCCGGTTCGGATGCTTTCCGGTGGTAATATCCAGAAGGTGGTGGTGGCCAGAGAGTTTACTTCCGGCAGCAATTTTATTCTTGCCAATCAGCCGACCAGGGGAATTGATGTAGGTGCAGCGGAAATGATTCGTAAGACAATTGTCCGTAAATCAAGGGAAGAAGAGACGGCTTCCCTGCTGATCTCAGCTGATTTGAATGAAGTATTGGAGTGTTCAGACAGGCTGCTGGTTATGCGGAAAGGAAAGATTGTAGCAGCATTTAAGCAGGCAAATCTCGTTTCGGAAGACGAATTGGGAGAATATATGCTGGGTATTAAGACAATGACAGCAAAAGAAATGGAGGCTGTGCTATGAGTAAAACAAGACGAATAGAAACATCAGTCGAATTGGTACGCATCCTTGCTGCTATCGGCATTGCTTATGGAATTGCACTCGTTACACTGTTTGCCATCAGTGATGATCCGGTCTACGTTATCAGGCAATTTGTATTAGGCCCGTTTTCTTCCGTGCGGAGAGTCGGAAGCATAATCAATCTGGCCATTCCGTTTACATTTACCGGTTTATGTTTTTGTTTTATGTATGCAGTAAATAAGTTTAATCTCTCCGGTGAAGGCATTTTTATGTTTTCAGGGTGTATTGTGTCTCTGGCTGCTATTTCATTAGGCGGAACGGGCCTGCCGACACCGGTTATGCTTTTGATCCTGCTGGCAGTTGGCGGGGTAGTCGGGTTCTTGGTTTCCCTGATTCCAGCATGGTTGGATGTTAAGTTTAAGGCCAATATTGTGGTGGTCTCTCTGATGCTTAACAGCATTTTGGCATTTTTATCGATCTGGGTGCTGAAGTATTTCATGCGGGATCCGTCAATAGGATCCCTGGGATCGTATATGATACCGGAGATGGCAAAGCTTCCCACGATCTTTGGAAAGTTCCGGGTTCAGTCAGGATTCTTTGTGGCTTTGGTTGCGGTGGCTTTTGTTGGAGTTTTGTTTTATAAGACCATTTTTGGATATAAGATGCGGGTCGTGGGAAGTAATCCGAACTTCGCCAAGGCAAGCGGTATCAACATGAACGGGACGATTATTCTGGCTCAGTTAGTTGGCGGTATCTTTGCCGGCATGGGCGGTACGTGTGAAATTCTGGGAAATTATGATCGTTACAAATGGGTCGTTAGTACCCAGCATGGTTTTGATGGTCTGATGGTTGCTGTTCTGGCGAGAAGGAATCCGATTCTGGTTCCGGTAGCGGCGGTTCTGCTGGCATATATCCGGATCGGTGCTGATGTTGTAAACTCCAAGGGTGATATTCCGATTGAGTTCATTACAGTTATCCAGGGTATCGTTATTCTTCTGGTAGCGGCTGAAGAATTCATGGGAAGATATAAGAAAAAGCTGATCTATAAAGCGGCCCAGAAAGACATGAAAATGGACCGGGAAAGAGAAGCAAAGGAAATTTTGGCAGAAAATGCAGCAGAAGCCGGAAAGGAGAGCGTGGAGTAAGATCCATGCAGGAACGCATATGTTTACAATAGAATGGTTTGCAAATTTTGGGTTTTCTGTACTGCGTTTGTCAACACCCCTGATTTTTGTGGCATTGGCAGCGGTCATTAACCGGAAAGCAGGAATGCTTAATATGGCACTGGAAGGAATGATGCTTTCGGCAGCACTGGCAGGTGTAATCTTTGCCGGTTTTTCCGGGAATGTTTGGATTGGTTTGTTGGGAGCTATTATCTTTGGTGTGCTTTCCGGCGGGGTACTGGCATTGTCCAATCTGTCCGGTAAAACAGATCTTTACCTGACTTGTATTGCGTTTAACCTGGTTGCCAGCGGCGGTACAGTATTTGTCATGTATTTGCTGACCGGAGAAAAGGCGGCCACTTCGGCAGCGATTAAGGCCTATACGATTCCCTCGGTAGTAATACCGCTAATTGATAAGATTCCATTTTTAGGACAGGTACTGTCGGGACATAACCTACTTACCTATCTGGCATTTTTAAGCATCTACCTGGTATGGTTTTTCCTGTATCGGACCCGGCTGGGACTCAGGATGAGGGCAGTTGGGGAAAATCCGCAGGCAGCAGCATCGGTGGGAATTAATGTAAAAAAGATTGGTTATATATCATTTCTGGTTTCAGGAGTGCTTTGCGGTTTTGCGGGAGCATTCATGTCAATGGGCTGGGTTAGTTTCTTTATGAAGAATATGACGAACGGCAGAGGATATATCGGTTTATCGGCCATGAATATTGCCGGCAGTAATCCGATCGGTACCGCGGTAGCAGCAGTTTTCTTTGGCTTTTCGGATGCCTTGGCGACTACGCTGAAAAGTCAGGGAACTAATTTTCCAACGGAGTTTATTGAAATGATTCCCTATGCAGCAACGATAATTGCCCTTGTATTGATTAATATGATTCGGATCAATCAGAGGAAGAGGATAGAAAAAGGACTGAGGAGAGAAGGTGCATAAACGATGGAGACAGGTAAGAAAGTATGGATTGACTGTGATCCGGGAATTGATGACAGTTTTGCGCTGCTGCTGGCAATGAAGCATCTTACTGTTGTCGGGATCTCGGCAGTTGGGGGAAACACCGGGCTTGATCATACATTTCGTAATGCCAGATATGTGACGGAGCTGGCGGGATATGGAGATATTCCAATTTATGCCGGCTATGATATGCCGATGTTTGCAAAACCTGAACGGGCAGAAAATGTTCATGGCAGCAGTGGATTGGGGAATATCATGGTTCCGGGCCTGAAGGGAGAGCAGCGAAAAGAACATGCGGTGGATGCGCTGATTGATGCTTATCGCTGTCAGACAGACATGACGCTGGTAACGCTGGGACCATTGACTAATGTTGCACAGGCGCTGTTAAAGGAGCCAGAGCTAAAACATAGGATCCCGGAAATCATCTCCATGGGGGGCTCGGTTACGACCGGAAATTATAATGCCTGTGCTGAATTTAATATAGTTGTGGACCCGGAAGCAGCAAAAATTGTTTTCGAATCCGGAATTCCGATCCGGATGGTAGGGCTCAATCTGTGCCGCCAGAATTCCATGACATTGGATGAAGTGAAACAGCTTAAGGAGCTGCCGGGGCTGGTAGCGGCAGTGGCAGCAGATTTGCTGGAATATTCAGTCAATCAGAGACGGCAATCGCAGCTGTGTGATGCTTGTGCGGTCGCCTGGCTGATTGATCCGGAGATTATTACCTGTGCACTGCCAATGCATGTAGATGTGGAGACAAAGGGAGAGTTTACAAGAGGAATGACTGTCTGCGATTACCGTGATTATATAGGCACGGTGCCGAAGGAGGATATCGGCAGAGAAGTCCGCTATGCTGTAGATGGCATTGAAAAGAATGTGCTTGCTGCTATGGAATTTGATAAGACACGTTTTAAAGAATTGCTGATCCAAACCATAAAAAGCTACGAGGTATAGTATGAAACTATTAAATTTTGGCTCTATGAACATTGATTATGTATATAAAGTAGAACACTTTGTGCGCAAAGGAGAAACCATATCTTCAGAATATTTAAATGTGTTCAGCGGCGGGAAGGGATTAAATCAGTCGATAGCCTTGGCCAGAGCGGGAGAAGAAGTATATCATGCCGGGGCTATCGGGAGTGAAGGTGAATTTTTACTGGAGATCCTAAAGAGGGCGGGGGCAGATACCGGCTGCATTACAATCCTTAATGAAGTGCAGACCGGTCATGCCATTATTCAGAATGACAGTGATGGGGATAACTGCATCATTCTTTTTGGCGGGGCGAATCAAAAGATTGGAAAAGAACAGGTTGAACAGGTTTTGTCTGGTTTTTGTGCTGGGGATTTTATTGTTCTGCAAAATGAGATCAGTGAACTGGGATATATCATCAGCAGGGCACATGAAATAGGTATGACGATTGTTTTGAATCCTTCTCCAATGGATCATAAGGTTTTAGAACTACCGTTAAACCTGGTAAATTACTTTCTGGTGAACGAGGTGGAAGCAGCATCTTTAGCAGAAACATCGGGCGAAAGTGATGAAGTAGTGCTTGTAAAGCTGGCGGCGAAATTTCCTGATGCCAAAATAGTTATGACACTTGGGGAAAAAGGGTCCTTTTACTGGGATGGACAGCAGATTTACCGCCAGGAGGCGGTAAAAGCGGAAGCGGTTGATACAACGGCGGCAGGAGATACCTATACAGGATATTTTATCTCGGGAATTATGAGAGATGAAAAAATTGAGGATGTTTTGCACCGGGCTTCGGTTGCCTCGGCCATTGCAGTAACAAGGCCGGGGGCTGCTTCATCAATTCCGGAACGAAAAGAAGTAGAAGAAATGATAAAAAACAACAAAGAAGAGAGATAAAAGGATGAATGAAAATAATGCTATGAAACACACACCAACTCCTCATATTGATGCAAGACCGGGGGATATTGCAGAATCAATTCTGCTTCCAGGCGATCCGCTGCGGGCGAAGTTTATTGCTGATAATTTTCTGGAGAATGTAACACAGTTTAATCATACAAGAGGAATGCTGGGTTATACCGGTTACTTTAAGGGCAAACGGGTATCGGTAATGGGAACTGGAATGGGCTGCCCGTCAATAGGGATCTATTCTTATGAGCTGATTCATTATTACGGCGTGAAGAATTTAATCCGGATCGGTACTGCCGGATCGATGCAGCCACAAGTGAAGCTGCGGGATGTAATTATTGCCATCGGCAGTTGTACGGAGACGAACTATCTGGCAACATACCAGTTGCCGGGAGATTATTCCTGTACAGCGAGTTATAAATTGCTGCGTCAGGCAGTCCAGGGCGCGGAAGAGATGGATCTGCCGTATCATGTCGGCAATATTCTGTGCACAGATGCATTTTATAAACCGGATTTACCGAAAACAGGTGTATCATGGGCTGATATGGGGGTTCTGGCGTGTGAGATGGAGTCTACTGCTCTTTATGCGAATGCGGCCTATGGAAAAGCAAATGCATTGTGTATTTTAACGATTTCGGATTCTCCATTTGAAGAGGAAGAAATCTCTGCAGAAGGCAGGCAGAATTCTTTTACCAGGATGATGGAACTGGCACTTTCTATTATTTAATGAAGTAAGTAATATTTAAAAAGAATCCATAAAATCATGATATTATCATGACTTTGTGGATTCTTTGGTATAAGGGCGATAATATACCTCCATATAGAAGTGAAAATGCTATTATAAGGATCTCATTAGGTTTATTTCATGGGATAATTAAATGTATAATTATTTGAAAATACATTATTGTAATATGGTAGTTATAATCAATATAGTTATAATTGCTAATTAGTAAAATATTATGTTATAGTAATAATGAAAAGCTCAATTTATGAAATGAATACTTATCAGCAATATCCCATTTATTATAACCGTAGGGAATTAATCGTGAACCTTACAGGTTTTGCTTCAAGTCAGGAGACAAAATATGGAGAACAATGCAAAAGTAATTCAGGCTATAAAAGAATACTGTTTAAAGCACCCTGGTGCATATGAGGCAAGGCCATTTGGTGAATACCCAATCTGCTATAAGGTTATGGGAAAGATCTTTGTACAACTTAATCCTGAGGAAAAGTTTTACAAGATAACGTTAAAATGTGCGCCGGATAAAGCAAGTCTTTACCGGCAGCTTTATCCGGGGGTTGTAGTACGCGGATATCACTGTCCGCCGGTTCAGCAGCCCTATTGGAACACCATAAATCTGGATGCTTTCTTTGATCTGGACATGCTTTTTCAGATGATTGATGAAGCATATGATGCTGTAATTAATAAGTTCAGTAAAAAGGCAAAGGCGGAGCTGCTAAATCTTTCTGAATTGGAGTTTAAGGATACGGATGGAGAAGATCAGGATTTTGCAAAGCTTTGCAATCGATTGGACAATGCTCTTGATGAGATCGTTGGGGGTAAATTTCAAAGAAGCCAGTATGAACAATATAATCAAAGAGATTGTATCCATGACGTGATCGTGGCTTATGGGGAAGGGAAACCGATTGGGTGTGGTTCCTTTAAAATGTATGATGAAGATCATGCAGAGTTAAAACGAATTTATGTAGAACCATCGTATCGAAATATGGGATTGGGTGCAGAATTGGTTCGGAGATTAGAGGCAAAGGCAAAGATCAAAGGGTATCGATGGTGCATTTTGGAGACTGGTAAACCGTTAGAAGCAGCCTGTTATATGTACAAAAAGGCAGGATACAAAATTATGCCGAACTATGGGCAGTACGTGGATATGCCGGATTCAATTTGTATGGAACGAAAAATCTGACGGGGAATTTTGGGAGATATATTCTATGGAGAAGTATGAGCTTGGTTTGAATAAAAAGTCTTTTTCCTTATTTTATAATGGCGGAGAAGTTTGGTGCGAACATTTGGATTCCCTTTACGGTGAAAAGGATTTGTTAAAGCAGAAATTTAATCGGGATCTGATAGAAATCAGCAGACCGTCTACGAGCTCCTTTATTGCAGTTGTTCTTGATGATTCGGAAGTTGACAAAGAAACTTTAGAATGGATCGTTGATCGTTTTGTTATGCTAAAGAAGCCGCTGCGTAAAGTAGTATTTGTAGGTTTGGATATAAAAATGAAAAACCATATGAAAAAGAGAAAAGCAGATATTACATTTATGATGACTTGCATAGATGATCTGGAAAAGGCGAAAGAGTGGCTTATTTCGTAAGGATAAGAGCAAAAGTATTTCATAGAAGGGAGAACAGGGATGTTTCGTGTGGAGCAGGTTAAGTCACTGAATGATCTGGAAATGGAAGTTTACCAATATGTGACGAAGAATTATGATAAAGTGAAGTACATGAGAATTCGGGAATTGGCTCAGGAAGCCCATGTTTCCACTTCTACGGTACTGCGCTTTTGTAAGAAAATGGATTGTAACGGCTATGCCGAGTTTAAGGTAAAGTTAAAGCAGCATTTTGAAAAGGAAAAAGAATTATCTGCTGCGGACGATGTGACTGAAGTCATTGATTTTTTAAAGAAAACAACTTCAGAAGAATTTGAGAAAAAGCTGGATATGCTGACGGAAGTGATTGTCCGTGCAAACCGTATTATTTTTGTAGGCAGCGGCATGTCCGGGATTGTGGCTAAATATGGGGCAAGGTATTTTTCCAGTATGGGAAAGTTTTGCCTTTATATTGACGAACCTCATTACCCCACGGAAAGCCGATTTTTTGAAAATGCCCTGGTCATTGTATTTTCAGTTTCCGGAGAGTCGAATGATACCATTGGTCATGTGATCCGTTTTAAGGAACAAAATTGCCAGATTTTCAGTGTGACCAATACGGAAAATTGTACTGTGGCGAAATTGTCGGACTATAACATTGCTTATTATGTGACATATACGCGGCTAAAGGTGTATGATATTACCACTCAAATGCCTGCGATCAGCATTGTGGAACGGCTGGGGAAGAAGCTGTACCGGTATACTTCCGAAGAAATGGATCATAATTCAAATTAGGAAAGCTGTGAACAAATAAAACATACTGTTACGTATAAAAAACAAGTGAGAATTGACGTCACTTGTTTTTTTTGCGCCCTGGAACTAATGACAAGAAACCTGATAAACAGTATAATCACAATCAGCTAAAACTATGCGAAATCATTAATTTATAAGAGAGGAAAGAAAAATGGCAAGAGATTATGCGGTTGTATCAAAAGCTATTGTGGAAAATATTGGGGGAATCGATAATATTTCCAGTCTTACCCACTGTATGACCCGTTTAAGATTTGTCTTAAAGGATGAAAGTAAGGCAAATGAAACGGCGGTCAAAGCCATTGACGGCGTTATGGGAGTTGTAAAGCAGGGAGGGCAATTTCAGGTTATTATTGGAAATCATGTTGGAACTGCTTATCAGGAGATATTAAAGTTAGGCGACTTTGGAGAAGAAAGTAAAGTTGCAAGGGGAGAGAAGAAAGAGCCTTTGACCCTTAAAAAAATCGGAAATAACATTTTAGACGCCATTGTAGGAACTATGTCTCCGTTAATTCCGGCAATTATCGGCGGCTCCATGGTAAAGCTGTTAGTTATGTTATTGGCTATGGCCAATATATTGCCTGCTGACAGTGACACTTACAAGATCATTAATTCCATTGGGGACGGTGCCTTTTATTTCCTGCCTGTAATGGTAGCAGCTTCTGCTTCTAAGAAATTCAAAACGAATATGTACCTGGCCATTGCTATTGCAGGCACTTTAATTCACCCGGATTTCCGCGGCTTAATGGAGGCGGTAACGGTTGGAGATACAGCAGCCCATTTCCTGGGAGTTCCAATTGCGTCTGTAAAATATACTTATACAGTAATTCCGGCAATCTGTATGACCTGGATTTTATCTTATATTGAGCGGGGAGTTGACAGAATTACACCTGCCGTAACGAAGAACTTCTTAAAGCCAATGTTGATTCTATTAATTGCGGCTCCTATTGCGATTTTAATCATTGGACCTGCAGGAATTTTAGTTGGTACATCAATTTCTAAATTTGTATTCTTTGTACAGGCAAAACTCGGTTTTCTGGCAGTTGGTATTATGGGAGCAATTTGGCCTTTACTGGTTATTACGGGTATGCATAGGGTGTTTACTCCTACGATTCTGCAGACAATCTCTGATACAGGAATGGAAGGAACCGTTATGCCGTCTGAAATAGGCGCGAACCTTTCCCTGGGCGGAGTTTCACTAGCAGTAGCTTTGAAAACAAAAAACAGAGAACTTCGTCAAACCGCTCTTGCAGCAGCGTCTTCCGCTCTGATTGCAGGAACTACGGAACCGGCTCTTTATGGTGTTGCCGTTCGTTTAAAACGTCCTTTGATTGCTTCTTTGATTACAGGATTTGTTTGCGGCTGTTTGGCTGGAATTGGAGGGCTTGCCAGCCGTTCCATGGTCTCGCCCAGTGTTTTAACCGGAGTACAGTTTATTGACCCGGAACATCCGGGAACCAGCATCGCATGGATCGCAGGTATTACGATTTTATCGATTGTATTATCGTTTGTACTGACTTTGGTGATTGGTTTTGAGGATATACCGGAAGAGGAGGAATAAATTGAGCGATTTTCAATTTCCTGAAGATTTCCTTTGGGGAGGAGCCATTTCCGCCAATCAGGCGGAAGGCGCCTTCCGTGAAGGAGGCCGGGGATTAAGTAATATTGACGTACTTCCTCATGGAGTACGAAGATTAGAAGTAAAAACAGGGAATGTTCCCCAACCCGAATTGCAGAAAGAAGAATACTACCCCAGCCATGAGGGAATTGATTTTTATCATTGTTATAAAGAAGATATTGCTTTAATCGCGGAAATGGGCTTTAAAGTATTCCGCACTTCTATTTCATGGTCACGGCTTTTTCCTGACGGAGACGAAGAAAAGCCCAATCAGACGGGAATTGATTTTTACCGCAATATGTTTCTTGAATGTAAAAAGTATGGTATTGAGCCTTTGGTGACGCTATGCCATTTTGATGCCCCCATGGGATTGGTGGAAAAATACGGATCGTGGAGAAACAGAAAGGTCATAGATTTTTTCCTTCGTTATGCCAAAACCTGTTTTAAAGAGTTTTCAGGGTTAGTAAAATATTGGCTGACGTTTAACGAGATTAATATTATTTTACACAGTCCTTTTTCCGGAGCGGGAATTGCGTTTCAGGAAGGGGAAAATAAAGCTCAGACTACCTATCAGGCAGCACATCATATTTTGGTAGCCAGCGCTTTGGCTACTAAGCTTGCCCATGAATATGATCCTGGCAATCAGGTAGGGTGTATGCTTGCAGGAGGCAGTTTTTACCCTTACTCCTGTAATCCTGAGGATGTTTGGGAGTCTGTGAAAAAAGAGCAGGAAAATTTATTCTTCATTGATATACAGGTGAGGGGAGCTTATCCCTCTTACGCCCGTAAGCTCTTTCATGATAAGGGAGTCAGTCTGATTATGGAAGATGGTGACTTGGAGATATTAAAAAATACAGTGGATTTCGTCTCCTTCAGCTATTATGCCAGCCGCTGCGTAGCTGCGGATATGAATGATAAAACAGCAAATGAAGGCAATATCATCCGTTCTGTGAAAAATCCTTATTTACAGACAAGCGGTTGGGGCTGGAGCATTGACCCGCTGGGACTTAGAATCACCATGAACCAGTTATATGACCGTTATCAGAAACCTCTGTTTATCGTTGAAAATGGTTTGGGTGCAAAGGACGAGATTGATGAGGTTGGAAGGATACAGGACGATTACCGCATTGATTACTTAAGAAGCCATATTCAGGCTATGAAAGAGGCCATGGAGGATGGTGTGGAGTTAATGGGGTACACGGTGTGGAGCTGTATTGACATTGTTTCTGCCTCTACCGGAGAGATGAGCAAACGATATGGATTTATTTATGTGGATCGGGCAGATGATGGAAGCGGGACACTAAAGCGGAGAAAGAAGAAATCGTTTGATTGGTATAAAAAAGTAATTGAAAGCAATGGAAATGATATAGACTGACGGATATAAAGCTGCTGAGTGCAGATATGGCGAATGGTGTGAATGGCTGCATTTGCGGCCGGAAAGAGAGCGCCATGATAAAAAGGACTTCACATGAGAGTGTGTGGAGTCCTTTTTATGTTGTAATTTATTAAGTCACGTATTATATTTGTCTATGTTGTTTGACGGTTTTTTACAAGATTGATACATCTATATGTTATTTTATATAGTAAGGCGAACAATATGAAATAATAAGAAGAAAAATATTAACAGAAACCATGAATCAGATTCGGGACCTTGCTTTTTAATAAAAAAAGGGAAGCTGGATAGAAAGGAAATAAAAATGCATAATATTTTAATTGTCGAAGATGAAAAACCTATATCTGATTATATTAAGCTAAGCTTGAGAGCGATGGGATATGAATGTGAACAGGTTTATGACGGGGAAGCGGCTGCAAATAAAGTTTTGGAAAAAAGGTATTCGTTGATTCTTTTGGATATCATGCTGCCAAAGGCCAATGGATTTGAATTAATGGAATTTATCCGCCCTATGGAGATTCCGGTCATATTTTTGACTGCAAAAGGAAGTGTGCAGGACAAAGTAAAGGGCTTCAAGCTAGGTGCTGATGATTACTTGACAAAGCCCTTTCAGATAGAGGAATTGCAGGCCAGGATTGAAAACGTGCTCAGGCGGTATTATAAAACAGACGAAATCTTGTCTTACAGAAATATTTCTGTGAACGTATCATCACACAAGGTGACAAAGGATGAGCAGGAGTTTACATTAACAGAGAAAGAGTTTAAATTACTGGTACTATTTATTAAAAATAAGAATTTGGCATTATTTAGAGAGCAGATTTATGAGAGAGTATGGGAAGGGGAGTATACTGGAGATAGCAGAACGGTTGATATGCATATACAAAGGCTGCGTAAAAAGTTAGATCTATATGATCAATTGGTATCTGTATTTAAAATTGGATACCGTTTGGAGGACTAAATGAAACTTTCCTGGAAGATATTCTCAAATACATTTCTGGTCGTTCTATTTGCATTGACATTAGAGGGCGTTGTACTGCTGTCAATGACATTCCATAAAGCATATTTGCTGGAGGTTGAGAGGGAAAAGGAAAATATCGAAAGCATTCATCGGGATCTGGTAACGCTGCTTGCGAATGACAGCAGTACATTGTATAAGGAACCAACAAAAAGTATTGGGGAAGCTATTGATATTTTGAAAAACAATTGGAATGGAGAATCTTATAGAATAAGCGACGAAAATGGAAAGGTATTATATCAGAACGATGATGCAGGGTTTTTAGATAAAGAGAGTAGTGAATTATCTCTTTATAGGATTGTATATCGAGTAGTAAAAAATGATGAGGGTTATTTTTTGCAAATGTCGGTTCTGACAGAGCTGCTTGGACGACCTGTTATAATTGAGGTTCATAAAGATCTTACACAGATTTTTTTAGAGAAAGAGGAGCGGCAAAGAATATATATAATAACCATAATTGTTGTGGGAGCCATAAGCGCATTGCTGAACGCAGTCAATGTTATAAAATTAACGAAACCAATTCATAAATTGATTTATGCGGTGAAAAAAATCAGGTCAGGAGACTATACGGAAAGAGTGGAATATAAGGAGAAAGATGAAGTTGGTATTTTGGCATCCGATTTTAATGGTATGGCGGAACAATTAGAAGAAAAAATCCAGTTGCTGAAGGAAACGGCAAAAAAGCAGGAAGAACTGGCAGGCAGTCTGGCGCATGAAATCAGAACGCCTCTTACTGCCATGATAGGATATGCGGATTTAATAAAGAGAAGCAAAATGGAGGAGCTGGATTTCCTATATGCCGTGGATTATATTATTTCGGAAGGAAAGAGACTGGAGGCACTTTCTAACAGAATGATGCAATTATTAATAGAAAAGAATGCAATACCCAATTATTCCGTCAGTACAGTTCAGAATTTATTGGAAGATGCACTGGAAGCAATGACCCCTGTTTTTGATAAAAAGAAAATTACCGTAAAAAGATCTTCTGCCAATTTTCCAATAAAAGCAGATATGGAGCTTATGAAAAATGTTTTATTAAATATATTAGATAATGGCGGAAAAGCGGTTGGGGCGAATGGTGAGATAACGATAGAAACTGGCTGTAAGAACAGTAATGTATGGATTTCAATTTCGGATAACGGGCTTGGTATGCCAAAAGAGGAGATTTCTAAAATTCAGGAAGCCTTTTACCGGGTGGATAAATCCCGTTCCAGAGCAGAAGGGGGAGCAGGCCTGGGATTAGCAATATGTTCTAATATTATGAATATTCATAAAGGAAAAATGCTGTTTGAGAGTGAAGTGGGTAAAGGGACTACAGTGACATTGGTATGGAAAGGAAGTATCGATGAACGGGACATTTAATTATGTAATATATCTGACCAAGATAGCTGTCTTAGCTTTGGCAATCCTGATCTTTCCATATCTTTATTTTCAGTATCAGGACCGGAAGCTGTTAAGTGAGACAAAAGAAATGGACATGAATGTTTTTCAGATGGATAAAATAGAAAATAATGCGTTAACACTAGAAGAAAAAATGAAGCTGTTAAATGACGGCAATGCAAATCTTAAGCTTATTGAACTTAAAACAGGAGACAGGTTTAGTTTATATGAGGCGCGCAGGCAATGTTTTCGGGAACTGAACAAGATTCCCGTTTTAGAGATTACTATCTATGGTCCCATATTAAGAGAGATTGATATAACTCCATACCTGTTAATTGACTCAGAGACACCGTCAAGTTCCATGCTTATATGGAAAGGCTCTCTGACAATAAAGGATATCAAATATCAAATCACCTTGGAAGAAGAAAGCGGCAAGATATTGTTCATTCAGCCAGTGGGAGAAAAAGATGATATTTTGGAAATGCAGTGGGAAAAATATTTAAAAAACCCATAGGCATAATACAAGTTTGTTACATTTATTTGTGAGAATACAGTATAACCTAAAAACAAATGGAGGATATTCAGATGAAAAACAAAAAAAACGGGATGCTGCTATTAGGAAGCCTTGCAATTACAGTAACACTGTCCATAAGTGCTTGCGGAAATAGCGCATTAAACACGCAGAAGGATACTGGGGCTGCAGAAATAACAAAGGAAGTGACCCAGAAAGAGACAGTCCGGTCAGAAAGTACATATTCTGAAAATACTGGCTCAAAAGAAACGCCGGCTGCCAATAACAGCGGAACCGGTGAAGTACCAATGCTGAAGTTACCGGAGGGTATATCAGGCATGAAGGCGGAGTCAAAGCCGTTGAAAGAGCTAAGAGATCTGATAATAGAAGACATGGAGGTACCGGAGGAATATTATGAAACGACAAATTATTTTTATAACTATATTGATTTGAATGATGATGGTAAGGATGAAATATTTGTAATGGTAACAGGTCCTTATACCAGCGGCTCCGGTGGAAGCAGCGCATTGCTGTTATCCGAAAATGGTGGAAAGCTGCACGTTGTTCAGGAATTTACACTAATTAATGAACCAATCATTGTCAGTGATAAGTTAGAGAATGGATATCATGATTTAATTGTTCCGTATTATAACGAAAACAAGGCTCAGTATTCTGTACTAAAGTATAAGAATGGTGCTTACCCGAATGTACCGGATGGAGAGATAATTAATAGTCTGGAGGGAGTAAAGGGGAAAGCAATGATTGCCAATGACAGGATTAATGAAGTGCAGGCAGGAATCATGGGAATAAATCTTAGCGAAGAGTAAATAATGAGATCATGCGGTCTCTTATTATCAAAAAGGTGCTGGAAACAGTACCTTTTTTTGCGCTGTGTATAAAAAATACATTTATGGTACAAACTAACTATAAATACCTGGTGAGGACAAAAACTTATACTTGGTATCCCGTATGCCTTACGAGGATGCTTATTTGGTTTTATAATAATTCAAAATGATTTGTTTTATTTTGAATTTATTGACTGACAGGTTTTTACACAAATAATGATGAATTTCATTATAAATAATTCTTTTAAAGAGAGGTAATAAACGATGGGAATTATAAGTTGGATTATTATTGGTGCTCTTGCCGGTTGGATTGCCAGTATGTTCACTGGTAATAATAAAAGTATGGGCGCTGGCGCCAATATCGTGGTAGGGATCATCGGCGGTTTAATCGGCGGGTTTTTGATGGGCCTCCTGGGAGGAACCGGCATTACCGGATTTAATGTCTGGAGCCTGATCGTCTCTATCGTTGGTTCCGTTATTTTATTATGGATTGTAAATGCAGTGAGAAGACAAAAGACTGAGTAAAATAGTTTACATGGCTGTTCAAGCCATAAGAAAAAAATATCCTGAAGCGATCTGGATACGCTTGATTAAGCAAAAGGGGTATGTCAGATAGACTGTATGAAACAGTACAGATTATTTGATATACTCCCTTTTTATATGTTCTTTTAAGAATTTAACAATATTTTAAATAGTTAATAAATTTTAAAAATAGCAATGAAAATGATAAAAGGTATAAAAATAGTTGGAAATTCGTTGGTAAACATATGTCCTCAGGACCGGCAATTGTACTGATTAGCGGCACCGGTTCCATTGCATTTGCCAGAGGGGAATCCGGAGAGATTACGCGCTGCGGCGGCTGGGGCCATGTGCTCAGTGATGAGGGAAGCGGCTTTCATATGGGAATGAAAGTAATAAAAGAAGCGGCCAGCCATATTGACGGAAGACAGAACTGTCCTGTACTGTATCAGTTATTTGCAGAGAAAAGCGGCTTAACAACATTAGATGAGATAAATGTTTTTGTTAATGACTGACTATGGTATTGGGGAAGCGTGCTGTTAAAAAATAAGATATTAGGGGCTGAATTATCTCAGATCATTGATCGTGAATTTCCAAAGATTATCATTAAAAGACCCAAACTGTCAGCACTGGATACGGCTTTGGAGTTAGCGAAAGGTTAAGTTCCAGGCATCTTAATTGTGATAAAAACCAGAAGATAAAACAAGCATGAAAATTACCGGTTTTTCCGATGATTTTCATGCTTGTTTTTTGTAGGATCTTAAACTGCCTTAACAATCTTTATAGTAATTATACTGATATTTCATATCAAATGGAATCCCGCACTCCGCAAAATTCTTCGCAATCCTTTTTTTGCTTTCATCGTCTTCCATGATGTTAATGGTCTGAAAAATCCCGTCAACTACCTTGGAAAATCTTGATGCAGGGATTCCTGCGGCCATCTCATCTTTTCCCCAGCCGGCCAGATGCCGTGTACCGATGCATAACAGGGAAATGTTCATGTCCTGGGTCACATATGGCCTTGCGGAGCATTCCAGGCAGACGGCCTGGTTGCCCAGCATATTGATGTTTCCGGGCATACCGTAAGAATAAGCGTATCCCTGGGTGATTCTCATGATATTGTAGGGATTTGCCACGATCACGGCCACATCCGGTGCTTCCTCATACTTTTCTAAAGGCTGTACTAACACTCCGTACATCGGCTGCTGGGAGTAAGAAAGCCCTGCCCGTACCTGCGCGCTTAATTCCCGGCTGGAGTAAAGGCCTAATCTGGCCCAGTTTTCTCCGTGAGCATTTTTTTCATCGGCATGGTTGATTCCAAGGACTCTTGGGCCGCTCAGGCAGGAGAAAGAGCTTGCATTGGCCTTAATGCTGTGCCCTGCGCTGGCTCCTTTCACCATCTGGCAGTAACGGATGGGCTTTTGAGGAAATACCGCTTCCATGCTTTGAAATTCAGCTTCTGTTTCAATCAGCTTTACCCCTACGGCCTTACGGGCAAGGTTCAGAGAAGCATATAATTTTGAAACATCTTCTTTCCAATGGTCAGTCACTATTCCTTCACCTGATCATCGCTTGTATAGAATTCAAATACATGTGGAAATGCCTTGTTTATCTTTTCCTGAACGGACGGATCCTTAAAGCATTCTGCAAAGGCAACCGCCCAGTCGGAGTCCGCGTCTTCTTTCCTTACAATGACGCCCATGGGATAATTGATCATGGAAGAATCTCTTGCAATATAAGAAGAGGCATCCTTATCTGCTGCAGCCATGTGGGTAAAGAAAACACATGCGCCGTCTACATCAGATAAAGTGGTCACGGTCTGTCCCTGATCCAACTCAATGATTTCAAGCTTTTTTGGGTTTTCCGCGATGTCGGCGACTGTTGCCTGTTTCTGGTCTGCATTCAACTTGATCAGACCCTGGCTTTCCAGAATCCGAAGGGCAATGTCTTCGTTCATGGCGTCGTTCATCACTGCAATTTTTGCACCGTCAGGGAATTCTGAGGCTGAGGAATATTTTTCAGAATACAGGCCGATTCCTGTATACATGGCGTATGGCTTTGCCATGTCAAGATTTGCATTATTATTTTTATTGTAGCTCATAACAAATTTTTTATGCTGTCCCAATGCCATGTCCGTTTCTCCGCTTGCACATGCTTCTAAAACCACCGGGTTAGAATCAAAGGTTTTAAATTCCGTTTCATAACCTTCTGCTTCAAAGATATCTTTTATAGCATCGTAGTAAACCTTAGATATAGAGGTTCCTCCGATTACAATTTTTTTAGAAGCCTCTTTTTTGTTTTCCCCGCTTTTGGTGGTCTCCTGGCTTCCTGCGGCTTGCGTGGCTTCTTCTGCTTTTGGTGTGGGGTCATTTTTCCCGCATCCTGCTGTGCCTGCAATTGCCAGCATGGCAGTTAAAGCTAAAAATAATGTTCTTTTTTTCATAATTTTCTCCTTTGCTAATTCAGCTTGTTATATATCATTTTTCCTAATCCCTGGATCAGGAGAACGAACAGAATGAGAATGATAACTACAAAATACATAATTGCATAGTCAAACCGCTGGTATCCGTATGTCAGGGCGACAGCCCCAAGCCCACCGGCTCCCACGGCTCCTGCCATGGCTGTCATATTCAGCATGTTGATCATCATAATGGTGAAATTGGATACAAGGCTTGGCAATGCTTCTACTAACATGATTTTGTATATTATCTGAGGCTTGGAAGCACCGAAGGCCTTGGCAGCTTTTATGAGCTGAGGATCCACTGTCTGGAGGGAATTTTCCGTCATTCTGGTTGCAAAGGGCGTACAGCCGATGGTAATAGCAAATATGGCAGCTTCCGCTCCGATCCTTGTTCCAAGCACCAGTCTGGTCAGCGGCCCAATGGCAACAATCAATATCATAGTGGGAAATGACCGGATAATATCCGTTATTTTTCCAAGGACATAATTCACCATTCGATTGGGAGAAAGCCCATCTTTATCCGTGATAAAGAGAATAATGCCCAGGATCATGCCGAAAAAGATGGATAAAACGGCGGAGACAAAAACCATCTGAAGGGTAGCGAAGATAGCCGGAAGGATTACCGTTGGAAGATATTGCAGTAAATATGATCTTTCCAGCCATTGCGATATGGTGTTCATCAAAGTGCCCTCCTCTCGGTCCGGTAAACGATGCCGCGGGATTGGAGATAGTTCTCACAAACGGGCAAATCTTCTGCATTTATATTTATAGTTACATTGCCATGCTTCTGGTTCTGGAATTCAAAAAAGTCGGAATCCACCATGGTATAAGGTCTTTCCAGCAATTTCCCAAGCTCCCACAGCAGGGAATCAAAGGAAAGCTCAAATATGAGATTGATTCCTGACCCGGGAATCATTTCTCCTTCCCTCATCCCTAGAAGCTTTTGCAGGGCAGGGGGCTTTTGAAAGAAAAGCTCTCTTACATTTCCGGAGACTACTGCTTTTCCGGCCTCCATAATTGTCATTTTATTGCAAAACTGCTGCACTACCGGCATTTCATGGGTAACCATGATAAGGGTGATGCCCGTTTCTTTTCGTATCTTATCCAGAAGATTTAAAATAGAGGCGGTGATGCTGGGGTCCAGGGAAGAGGTACTTTCATCGGAAAGTATGTATCTGGGGTTCATGGTCAGAGCCCGGGCAATGGCGACCCTCTGCTTTTGCCCACCGCTTAACTCTGAAGGCCTGGCCTTTAGCTTGTCCTGTAATCCTACCATCTCTGCCAGCTCATAAACCCTTTTTTTGATATCGGATCTTGGAATCTTCCAGCATTCCATTGGAAGGGCAATGTTTTGGTATACATTTTTTCTGCTCACCAGGGAAAAGTTCTGGAAAATCATCCCCATATTTTTACGGAAAAGCCTTGCTTGCTTCTCTCCCAGGGACTCCAGACACACACCGTCTACAATAATAGAGCCGGACTCATAAAAATCCAGTCCGGCCAGACAATTTAAAAGTGTAGATTTTCCAACTCCGCTTGGTCCTACCAGCCCATATGCCTCTCCGTCTTCTATGGTCAGACTGATATCTTTTAAAACTTGCAGGTTTCCAAAGGTTTTACTTATGTTTTTTATTTCTATCACGGCTGCACCCAATCTGTAAATGTTGATTATTATGTATCAGACTGCTGTTTCAATCTAAACCTATTTTATTATGCCGTAGCTATATACATTAGTCAAATTGAAATATGCTATATATAAAGTACATTAATAGAAAATTTCTATAGATGATCCAAGTGCAGAATCCAGGTTTATACTAGCTGGTGGAAGAATTGCAGATGAATTTCAGGTTACTATTAAGGGATTAGGGCTGAAATTTGAAAAGCAGAATATTCAGATGGCAGAGGGAGATTGCATAAGTTCGTTTTGCAACCTCCCTGCTTCTGTGTATAAGGCTTATCATGTGAAATTTAGTCGCTATATCTCGTAATCCAGGCAGACAATCTTTGATTTACCTATTTTATTGCCGCAGGCATCCAATGCCTTTACCTGAAAATATGGTCCCAAAGACGGTAATGTTATTTTTGTTTCGAATCCTGTGCGGGGAGTGCTGCAAATATCAATGTCCAGAGAATCCGGGGCAGGGCCGGAGAGCACCCGCCAGGCGGCTGTTTCCGTCGAACCATTCCAGGATGCATACACAACTGCATTGGGAGGAGACAAAGATACTGCTATATCAGGCGGACAGGCAGGAGTCCCCTTCCAACAATATTTGAATGCCCGGTAAGAGATGTTATCACCGGGATACTCCATATCATATATGAAATTCACTGACGGATCCGCAGCCGTGTTGCCCGCATATTTGAATTCGGAAAGATAGGATTCCTGTCCCCACCCTACCAACTGGTTGCAGCCTGGCAATTGCTGGACATTTCCCTGGCTGGCGACGAATAAAAGCGGATCATGGTAATAAGTTCTTGATACCGTTGCCGTCATGTCAATAAAGTCAAGCTCAAGGATCAGTCCTCGGGCAACATTATCTGGCGGTGAGCTTTGTGAAGCGCAGCAGGCATCGTCGAACAAACTGATTCTGTCGCCGGACCTGTGCCGGGCGTCATGCTGCCATGAAAATGTTGCGTTTGGGCCAAAAGTGAAATCACTCTTTTTTCCGCCCAGCTGCCATAGGATTTCTCCTGTCTGCTTATCGATCTGGTAAATAGCCCACATATTGCGCATGCTGATCAAAAGCGTATCGTCCGGTCCCTCTTCCACAGAATTAACATGATAGCAATCCCAGATGTTATTGGATGCCGGGGCGGAAGATGCAGGAACCAAGGAGTCAGCCGGGTCAACGTGGGTCAGAACATTCCAAAAGAACAGAAGCTTGCCGGTTTCCGGATCAACCTCCTGAATGGAGTAATTGTCTATATAACCGTCTGCCGGACCGCCATACCTGGTTAAATCTGCCGGTACCTGTTTTATTGCGGTAAATAATGCAGTATTTCGTTTGGTGATAGTAAATTCGTGAACGTCAGAGGTAAACCCTTTCTTTGCCTTCAGTTTTTTAATTACATTATAATTCTGGTCTAATATCTGAAAATAAGCGCCCGGTTCCGGGTCTCCGTCAGGCAGGTTGGGATCTTCGGTCTGGGTTCCGGAAATGGTGCCCTGCCACATCGTGAGGACTGGTTTTCCTTTATATCTTTGTACCTTAAAATCAGTGTTCTGCTGATACCGGCTTTTAAGGGGCCGAAACCAGATCGGATCGCCGGTCTGATCCATAATCAGGGAACCCGTTTGTCCGATTAAGGTTTCCCCAAACCCTGTATATGGTGCGGCAAACAGATAACCGGGAGCGGTTCCTGGTCTGTCAACATTAATTTTAACCTTCATTGGGTGAAGGCAGGGCGCGGAATAAAAGTTCCACACCTGACTGTTTGCAGTTTCGTTTAGTTCCTCCATTGCTGTGTGTCCTCCTTTCGGATACAACCTCCAGGACCGTATGTCAGGTTATCCGGCAGCATTAAGTCCTGTCCTGTTGTACCATCCTATGAATGTGAATAGAGAATGATGCTCACCGGGAATATGGCGCTTGCTATGAAGATTGGGGCAGGGCTTCAGTTGGTTTATTTAGGGGTTACGTCTACGCCGGGGGGAAATGTTCCCAGTGATCCGGCTCTTGGTTTTGCCATCACTTTGTCGGTTATCGGAAAAAAGACTCTGGTGCCATTCTTTATCGTCGGATTCTTTGCAGTCATGTATTTGAAGCTATAAAATAATAGAGAATGCTGTTTTTGGCCGTAACAAGGCAGAAAACAGCATTCTATATTGTGCATATTGCACAAAAATATTTATTATATTAAACAAATTTACAAATAGACTTCTGCATAGATCCGTGATATACTGCGTTTAGAAAATAGATGTGTAGTTTGTGACTGGTAAGGCAGGCAAGGTCTACAGGGTTGTTATCACATATTCCAGTTATGTGATGGTCCTCGTAGCTTGTCTTTTTTTATTACTGGAAGGGCATATGAAAATTGAAAAAGTTTTGAACAATAACATGGTATCTGCTTATAATACCGAGGGGAAAGAAATCATACTGAAGGGTAAATCCATTGGCTTTGGAAAGAAAAGGGGCGATGAGGTGGACTGGAAGCTGGTGGAGCGGATATTTGTACAGAATGATAAGCGGGATGCCCGGCACTTTGAAGAGTATTTCGCAAAGCTTCCCCAGGAATACTGGGATATCAGTGAGCAGGCTGTTGATTACGCCAAAAGTGAGTTTGGAATGCAGCTGGATACCCGGATCATTCTTCCGGTGTGCGACCATATTGCCGGTGCGGTAGACCGTTATAAAAACGGAACCATCCTCCGCAATGCCATGCTTTGGGAGGGAAAGCGGTTTTATCCCAATGAATTTCAAGTGGGCCAGTATGCGGTTGACTTAATACGGAGAAGGCTGGATATTTCCATGGAAGAGGATGAAGCCATGTTCCTGGCGTTTCATTTTGTTTATGGACAATTAAACCGTAAAGAAACCGATGATTTGGGGATAATTACGGAAGTTATTAAAGACATTGTGGATATAGTAGAGGCGTCCTTTCAGATCAGGCTGGATACAGAGTCCTGGGATTACAGGCGTTTTGTGACCCACATCCGTTTTTTTGCCCAGCGAATGCTGCAGAATAAGCAATAGGTACAAGCTGATATTTGATGATGCGCAGCAGAAGCAGGAAAACCAGTTAAAGGCGGTCCGCAACTTTATTCAGCAGGATGTGGATTATATTGTGATCGCACCGGTCACGGAAACAGGCTGGGATACTGTTTTGCAGGAAGCAAAGGATGCGGGAATCCCGGTCATCATCGTTGACCGTATGATCGATGTTTCTGACGATTCCCTCTATACTGCATGGGTTGGCTCCAATTTCCTTCAGGAAGGCTATGACGCAGTGGCATGGCTTGATAAGTACTTAAAGAATAATAACCGTACGGACGATGACATCAACATCGTAACCCTGCAGGGAACCATCGGTTCTTCTGCCCAGATCGGACGTACCGACGGTGTGGAAGAAAAGATGAAAGATCATCCCAAGTGGAAGATGTTAGAGCGGCAGACAGGAGAATTTACTCAGGCAAAGGGACAGGAGGTAATGGAATCCTTCCTTAAGACCTATAATGATATTGATGTAGTGATCGCTGAAAATGATAACATGGCATTTGGAGCCATTGATGCCATCAAGGCAGCAGGAAAGACCTGCGGGCCAAAGGGCGATATCATCATCATTTCCTTTGACGCGGTTGCGGCTGCATTTGATTCCATGATTGCCGGTGATATGAATGTATCCGTAGAATGTAATCCGCTTCATGGCCCTCGTGTGGCTGAAATCATTCAGAAGCTGGAAAAGGGTGGAAGCGTAGATAAGATCGCCTATGTAAAAGAAGGAGTATATCCGGCTGATACGGCGGCTCAGGAAAAACCAAAGAGAGCCTATTGATCCACGGGGCTTTAGAGCCGTAAGCAGAAATGAATCTGGATAAACAGGTGCAGGGGAATGGAGGACGGAGGTTTATAGTCCTCCGCTCCGCACCTTTTTTGATCCCTGAATTTGCCGGTTTAAGCAGGACGGGGTAGAAAGGAAGGGATTTAATGCCCAATGAAATCGTATTAGCCATGCGAAGTATATCAAAAACATTTCCAGGCGTTCAGGCCCTTGATCATGTAGACTTTACATTAAGAAGAGGAGAGATCCATGCGCTGATGGGGGAAAACGGAGCAGGAAAGTCCACCCTTATTAAAGTCCTGACAGGTGTGGAGGAGTTTGAATCAGGAGAAATTACCATTGCCGGGTTTAAGGGGAATATGATCAACCATTCCCCCCAGGAGGCCCAGGCCCATGGGATCAGCACGGTCTACCAGGAGGTTAATCTCTGTCCCAATTTATCTGTTGCGGAAAATTTATTCATCGGCAGGGAGCCGAAGCGGGCTGGAATCATCGACTGGAAAACCATGAATACGAAGGCGAAAGATCTGATGGAGAGTCTGGATATCCATATTGACGTGACAAGGGCCCTGGAGAATTACTCCATCGCTTTGCAGCAGATGTTTGCCATCGCCAGAGCTGTGGATATGTCTGCAAAGGTTTTGATTCTTGACGAGCCCACTTCTTCTCTGGATGACATTGAGGTGGAGAAGCTGTTTCATCTGATGAACCGCCTCAAATCGGAAGGTGTGGGAATCATCTTTGTCACTCATTTCCTGGAACAGGTATATGAGGTTTGCGATAAAATCACCGTTCTTAGAAACGGGGCTCTGGTAGGGGAGTATGAAACAGAAAAGCTGCCAAGAGTACAGCTGGTAGCAAAGATGATGGGAAAAGATTTTGATGATCTGGCTGCCATTAAAAAAGGCGGAGAGGCAGAGGAACGGTCCGGGGAATTGGTGATCGATGCACAGGGAATCGGAAAGCAGGGAACCATAAAGCCTTACGACCTTTTAGTCCGTAAAGGAGAGGTGATCGGCCTTACCGGGCTTTTAGGATCCGGTCGCTCGGAGCTTGCCAGGAGCCTCTACGGAGCGGATAAACCGGACAGCGGGGTGCTGAAGGTAAAAGGCCGGCAGGTTTCGGTATCGGAGCCCCTTGATGCCATGAAGGCTGGTATGGCGTATCTTCCTGAAAACCGGAAGGAGGAAGGGATCGTGTCGGATTTATCGGTACGGGATAATTTAATCCTGGCTCTTCAGGCAAAGAAGGGAATGTTCCAGCCCTTCGGAAGAAAAGAGCAGGAGGAGCTTGCAGATAAGTATATAGAGCTTTTACAGATAAAGACGGCTGGCAGGGAGACTCCTGTTAAAAGCTTGAGCGGAGGAAACCAGCAGAAAGTGATATTAGGAAGATGGCTCCTTACGGACCCGGATTTTCTCATATTGGATGAACCCACCAGAGGGATCGATGTCGGTACCAAGACAGAGATTCAGAAATTGGTAGTAAAGCTTTCAGAGGAGGGCAAGTCCGTCATGTTTATTTCCTCGGAGGTAGAGGAAATGCTGCGTACCTGCAGCCGCATGGCCGTGCTCCGGGATGGGCAGAAGGTGGGGGAACTGGAAGAAGGCGAGCTTGACCAGAATAACATTATGAAGGCGATTGCAGGAGGTGGAGGAGATGAATAAGCTGATCGTGTTTGTGAAAAAACTGACAGGAACCCGCTTGTTCCTGCCTCTGTTCTGCCTTGTTTTGGTGCTGTTGTCAAACCTTATGAAAACGCCTACTTTTTTTCAGGTGACATTAAAAAACGGTGTTTTATACGGATATATTATCGATGTGATCAACCGGGCCAGTGATCTGGTGATCCTGTCTGTGGGAATGACCATGGTAGTGGCGGCTTCCGGGGGGACGGATATTTCCGTGGGAGCGGTCATGTCTGTGGCCGGAGCCGTTTGCTGCTATATCCTGGCAGGCGGTCTGCAGACCGTGAATGAGTTTCAGAATCCCTATATATTAGGTGTGCTGGCAGCGGTTTTTGCAGGTATGTTATGCGGCTGCTTTAATGGTCTTCTGGTGGCGAAGATGAAGATCCAGCCCATGGTGGCGACCTTGATCCTGTTTACGGCAGGGCGGGGTATGGCGCAGCTGATCACCAGAGGGCAGATCACCTACATCCGGGTGGAGTCCTATAAAATGCTGGGAGCCAGCATTCCCGGGATTCCTGTTCCGACTCCTGTATTTGTGGCGCTGCTGGTGGTGATCCTTACCTATGTTTTGCTTAAAAAAACAACGCTGGGACTTTATATCCAGACGGTAGGAATCAATTCCAGGGCTTCCAGGCTCATGGGGATCAAGTCTTCCAGGATCATCTTTCTGTCCTATGTATTCTGCGGACTTTGCGCCGGTATATCCGGCCTGGTGGCATCTTCGAGAATCTATTCGGCAGACGCCAACAACATCGGGCTTAATCTGGAGTTAGATGCGATCCTTGCGGTAGCATTAGGGGGCAACAGCCTGGGAGGCGGTAAGTTCTCCCTCCTTGGCAGTGTCATCGGTGCTTATACCATTCAGGCCTTGAGCACCACCTTATATGCTATGGGGGTCTCTCCGGACCAGATCCCGGTTTATAAGGCAATCGTCGTGGTGATCATCGTTGCCCTTCAGTCAACGGAGCTTAAAAAAATGGCAAAAAGGTTCCAAACAGGCCATGAAGCGGGAAAGAAGGTGGCATAAATGAAGAACAAAGGAAAGACAGATGGAAAGATGTTCCTGCTTATGATCACCATTGCCCTTTTCGTGACAATGTACATAGCTGGAATCATAATCTTTAATGGAAAAGGCTTTGCAAAGCCCCAGGTATTTTTAAACCTTTTTATCTCCAATGCCGGCCTGATCGTGATTGCGGCTGGCATGACCATGGTCATGATCACAGGGGGGATTGATATTTCCGTTGGCTCTGTGGTGGCCCTTACCTGTATGATGCTGGCCTGGATGATGGAAATAAAGGGAATCGGAGCGGTTCCGGCCCTTTTGACTGTTCTGGTTATGGGCATCTTCTTTGGCCTGGTCCAGGGATTTTTTATTGCCTACTTAAAAATACAGCCTTTTATCGTGACCCTGGCGGGAATGTTCTTTGCCAGAGGCATGACGGCCATCATCAGTCAGGAAATGATCAGTGTAAAAAATGAGCTGTTTTTAAAATGGGCAAAGAGTAAAATCAATTTGACCTTTCTCGGCGGAACCGTAAATAAAAAGGGTGTGGTAAACTATCCCTTTCTTTATCCAAGCGTTATCATCGCCCTGGCGGTGCTGGTGCTGGTCTTTGTGGTATTAAAATATACGAAGTTCGGGCGGACGATTTACGCGGTGGGCGGAAATGAGCAGTCCGCACTGATGATGGGGTTAAATGTAAAGCGTACGAAGCTTTTTGTATATGTCATTAACGGCTTTTTATGTGCATTAGGCGGATTTCTGTTCTGCTTAAATACCTGTGCGGGCTTTGTGGAGCAGGCCAAGGGCTTTGAGATGGAAGCCATCGCATCGGCGGTTATCGGTGGGACACTGCTGTCCGGAGGCGTGGGAAATGTGTTTGGAAGCCTGTTTGGGGTTTTAATAAAGGGAACCATAGAAACATTCATCACCTTCCAGGGGACGCTTTCATCCTGGTGGACGAAGATCACCATTGCGGCACTGCTGGCATTTTTTATTCTCCTCCAATGCCTGTTTGCCAAAGCAAAGGAGAAGTAAGTTCTGGAAGAGAAGGAGATGGCTAGGCGCCAGCCGCTGCCTGACGGGATTGCAACCGCCGGACAGCGGCTTTTGCCTATTGATTTTCCGCTTTCCCTTTCAGCGAAAAAACCTGGTGAATTTAAGAGGATTCTGTTGACATAGGCCCTTGTTCCATATTAAAGTTATGATACTCTGCGTAAGGCAGAAAATCTACGTTACGGAGGTATAACAGAAAAGCGCGCTTTTACTGGAGGAACTTATGAAAAAATTTATCGGAGATAAGGCATTTTACAGAATGGTGCTGACAATCGCCATTCCCATTATGGTTCAAAACGGGATCACCAACTTTGTCAGTATGTTGGATAATATTATGGTGGGCATGGTAGGAACAGTGCAGATGTCCGGCGTGGCAATTGTGAACCAGCTGATCTTTGTCTTTAACATCAGTATTTTTGGAATCATATCGGGAGCAGGTATTTTCGGCGCCCAGTTCTTTGGATGCGGAAGGCATGACGGAGTTCGTCATACGTTCCGGTTTAAAATCATCTGCTGCGCGCTTCTTTCTGCGGTTGCGGTGGCCGTGTTTTTCTTCTTTGGAGAGGATATGATTACCATGTATCTCCATGGAGAGGGGAATGATGCGGAGCTTGCCACAGCACTGATGCATGGAAGACGGTATATGCTGGTCATGCTGATTGGTTTGGTACCCTTCGCGATTGAGCAGGCTTATGTCAGTACCTTGAGGGAATGCGGAGAAACGGTAGTTCCCATGAAAGCCGGAATTGTGGCAGTCCTGGTAAATCTTGTGTTTAATTATATCCTGATCTTTGGAAAGCTGGGAGCCCCGGTCCTTGGTGTAGTTGGGGCGGCCATTGCAACTGTTATGGCCAGATTCGTAGAAGCAACGATTATAATTGTCTGGACCCATAGGAATGTGAAAAAGAATCCGTTTATTACAGGAGCTTATAAAAGCTTTTATATACCGGCAGGTCTTGTGAGGAATATCTTTGTGAAGGGGACACCTCTTATCGTAAATGAAGCCCTCTGGGCTGCGGGGGTGGCTACCATGATGCAGTGCTATTCTGTGAGAGGACTGACTGCGGTGGCTGGCCTTAATATATCCGCCACCATAGGAAATGTATTTAATGTGGTTTACTTAGCCTTAGGAAGCGCGGTCTCCATTATCGTGGGACAGCTTTTGGGAGCCGGAAAGATGGAGGAAGCCAGGGAAACGGACACGAAGCTGATCGCATTTTCCGTTGGTTCCTGTGTGATTATGGGAGCCCTTTTGGCGGTATCGGCCCCACTGTTCCCCATGATCTACAACACCACGGACGAGGTCAGGAGGCTGGCTGTCCAGTTTATCCGCATACTGGCTTTGTGCATGCCGATGAATGCGTTTATGAATGTGGCTTATTTTACCCTGCGTTCCGGCGGAAAGACGATGATCACTTTTTTATTTGACAGCGTATTCATGTGGGTGGTCAGCATTCCGGCTGCCTATATCTTAAGCCGGTATACCGGCATTCCCATCGTACCGTTATATTTCATGTGCCAGATGGTGGAGATCGTTAAATGCATCGTTGGCTTTGTACTGGTGAAAAGGGGCGTGTGGATCCATAACATCGTATTGGGGCAGGAAGAATAAAACATACATAATAATAA
Source organism: Hungatella sp. UBA3048 (assembly GCA_002367105.1). Lineage (GTDB taxonomy): Bacteria > Bacillota > Clostridia > Lachnospirales > Lachnospiraceae > Lacrimispora. Next base: position 15,598 of record DFCS01000025.1, on the reverse strand, counting down.
GAAATCTTTTCAAGAAACCTCTTGTATTTTAGATTAATTTATGATATTATACATGTAGTTAGCTACAACTAACTACATGTGAATATTCTATACATCAGACGAACCCTCTGATGATACCTTCAATTGACCCGCGAGGGATCATGACTCCTCCAATAAAGCCGTTTCTGTTACCGCATGACAGAACCGGCTTTTTTGGCGCGGCCTGATATCATGTAGAAGTTGTAATAACCTGTACAATACGATATAATTGGGAGAGACTTGAGTTTGGAGGAATTAGATGAAAGCTTTAATTATAGCGGAAAAACCGTCGGTGGCCAGGGACATTGCCCGGGTCCTTCACTGCAATAAGAACAACAATGGAGTAATCGAAGGGGGAAATTATGTGGTCACCTGGGGACTTGGTCATCTGGTCACATTGGCTGACCCAGAAGATTATGATCCCAAATATAAGGAATGGAAGATAGAGGATCTTCCCATGATGCCGGATCAGTTCCGGCTTGAAGTCATCAAACAGACCGGCAAGCAGTACCGTGTGGTAAAATCCCAGATCCACCGGGCAGATGTAGGAGAAATCATCATTGCCACTGACGCCGGACGGGAAGGGGAGCTTGTAGCCAGGCTGATTCTGGAAAAGGCAGGAAATAAGAAGCCCATAAAAAGGCTCTGGATCTCTTCTGTTACGGATAAGGCCATTAACGAAGGTTTTGCAAAGTTAAAAAATGGCCATGAATACGATAACCTGTACGATGCTGCCATGTGCCGTGCCGAAGCGGACTGGCTGGTAGGTATCAATGCCACCAGGGCGCTGACCTGCAAATACAACGCCAGCTTAAGCTGCGGCCGGGTGCAGACTCCAACCCTTGCCATCATCGCAAGGAGGGAAGAGGAGATCAAAAATTTTGTTCCCAGGCCTTACTACGGCATCACGGCCAAATGTTCTGCCCCGGCACTTTCCTTTACCTGGCGGGATGAGAAGTCAAAGAGTTTCCGTTCCTTTGATAAGGACCGGGTGGAAACCATTCTAAGTAACATGAAAGCCCAGGGTGAGGGCTTGGTCACAGAGGTGAAACGTGTTCCAAAGAAGAATGAATCTCCTCAGCTTTATGATCTGACGGAACTGCAGAGGGAGGCCAACCGAAGGTTTAACTATTCTGCAAAAGAGACGTTAAATATCATGCAGAGGCTTTATGAAAATCACAAGGTCCTTACTTACCCCAGAACGGATTCCAGGTATTTAAGCTCGGATATCGTTCCATCCATTAAGGAAAGGCTGGAAGCCTGCGGCGTTGGGCCGTACCGGAAGCTGGCCGGAAGGCTGGTGAACCAGAGAATCCAGGCAGCTCCTTCCTTTGTAAAGACAAGAAAGTAACGGATCACCATGCCATCATTCCTACGGAACAGTTTGTTCAGCTGGACCATATGACCATTGATGAGCGGAAAATCTATGATCTGGTGGTCCGCAGATTTCTGGCGGTACTGTATCCTCCTTTTGAATATGAACAGACAGAGATCACCCTGGATTTAGGGGGAGAAACTCTGGCAGCCAGAGGAAAGACCGTAAAGGCACTGGGCTGGAAGGAAGTTTATGAAACCCAGGATGAGGATGACGAGGAGCAGGAATTAAAGGAACAGAATCTTCCTGTTATGAAAAAAGGGGACCGGCTTGCAGGGCTGACGGTTGCCATGACCGAAGGAAAGACAAAGCCTCCGTCACCTTTTCAGGAAGCGACCCTTCTATCTGCCATGGAAAATCCGGTTTCTTATATGGAAACAAAAGACCGTGACATGGCAAGGACCCTGGGAGAAACAGGGGGACTTGGGACCGTGGCCACAAGGGCAGATATCATTGAAAAGCTGTTTTCCGGCTTCCTTCTGGAACGGCGCGGAAAGGACATCTATCTGACCTCCAAGGCCAAACAGCTGCTTACCCTTGTACCGGAGGATCTAAAGAAACCGGAACTGACAGCGGAATGGGAGATGAGGCTTTCTGAAATTGCCGGGGGAAAATTAAAACGGGCTGCGTTTATGAAGGACATCAGGCAGTATTCCGGGGATTTGATCCATCAGATCAGGGCTGGGGAAGGCAGTTTTAACCATGACAACCTGACCAATCACAAATGCCCGGTCTGCGGCAAGCGGATGCTGGCAGTCAAAGGAAAAAACAGCGAGATGCTGGTCTGCCAGGACAGGGAGTGCGGGCACCGGGAGACAGTTTCCAGAACCAGTAATGCAAGATGCCCGGTCTGCCATAAGAAGCTGGAGCTAAGGGGAAAAGGGGACGGACAGATCTTTGTCTGCAAATGCGGCTATAAGGAAAAGCTTACATCCTTTAAGGATCGGCGTGCAAAGGAAGGAGCCGGGGTATCCAAAAAGGATGTGGCAAAGTATTTGAACCAGCAGAAAAAGGAAGGGGATATGCCCATCAATTCAGCCTTTGCTGATGCTTTTGCAAAGCTGAATCTGAAAGGAAATGAGGATTAACCTCTTCGTTGAACGTCCAAGTCGCGGCCTGGACAAAGGGAGGCCGTGACAAAGGACCATGCAGTATAGGAAAAGGATGTCTCAAGTCAGACATCCTTTTTGTGAACCCCGGATCAAAACCAGGTAAAAATTTAGTAAAATTTTACTTTACTTATTGACGCTGGCAGAAACTGCAATTATAATGAAAATTGGAAGGTGAGGATATAGATTATGGCTACAATAAAAGAAATTTCGCAGCTTGCGGATGTATCCATTGCAACGGTATCAAGGGTATTAAACCAGGATGATACCATTGTGGTAAGTCCGGAAGTGAAAAAAAGGATATTCAGAATTGCCCACGAGTTAAAATATGTCCCACCCAGGAGGCGTCATGCACAGAAAGAAAGAGGAATTGTCATAGGAGTAGCTGACTGGCATATTATCCGGAAAGACCGGACCAACATCAGGCTTTCTTCCCTGGACTTAATCGTAAAGTCCATGTCAGGTAAAAATGATGTGCGGTTTGTACGGCTGGATAAAAATCAGCCCGGACAGTACGACGGTATCATGGCCTTCGGTGTTTTTTCTGAGGAAGAGATGGAGTTTCTGCGTATGCAGAGCTTTGCCATCGTATTCATCAATTCGGATCCAAAGGATTATGAGTATGACAGCATTGTCATGGACTTTAATAAGGGAATCCATGAAATGCTTGACTATCTTATGGACCAGAAAAAATACTGCAGCGTCGGCTATATCGGAGGAATTTATGAAGAAGGCCAGGTAAGAATCGGTTACCGGAGACTGGAAGGAATCCGGGGAGCTTTTATGCAGAGAGGCTTTTATGAGGAAGGAAATTTTTACATAGGCGATATCAGCAGGGAAAGCGGTTATCATCTGGCAAAGCAGGCAATCCAGTCAGGACGTCTGCCGGAAGCGGTGCTCTTAGGAAGCGAAGAGGTGGCGGAAGGGGCATTGGAAGCCTTTCAGGATGCAGGTCTTCGTGTGCCAAAGGATGTGGCTGTGGTCATCTATAAGGACATTGAGACCCTGGAATCCAAATGGCCCTCGTACACCAAGGTCCGGATGTTTCCTGATATTGTGTGGCAGACAGCGATCAAGCTTCTGCTGGAACAGATCCAGGAAGGCCGTAAGGACAATATGACAATTTATCTCCCGACTAAGCTAGAGGTAGGGGACAGTGCATGATGAATCATGATCCCAAGAACCGATGAATCACACAAAAAGGAGAGCAGTATGAAAAAAACAGTTTCTGTATTAATGGCAGCAGCACTTTGTGCAGCAATGATCGGCGGATGTTCTGGCGGCAGCCAAACAGGAGCCACAACCGCAGCAGGGACCGAGGCAGCGTCTTCTGCAGCAGGAGAAACCACAAAGGCGGAGGCAAAAGCTGAGAACAAGAAGGTTGACAAACTGAATGTATACTTTGTTCCTTCCAGAGAGCCGCAGGAGATCGTAACCGCCACAGAGCCTTTAAAAGACATGCTGAAGTCAGAGCTGGGAAAAGAAGGCTATGATATCGGTGAAGTAGTAATTACGGTTGGAACCAGCTATGAAGCGGTTGGAGAGGCTCTTTCCGCAGGTACTGCAGATATTGGTCTGATTCCTGGAGGAACTTATGTCCTTTATGATGATGGTGCAGAAGTGATTCTTACGGCCACCAGGGATGCATTGAGCAAGAATTTTGATTCCGCAAAGGACTGGAATGACGGTAAGGCAACCGAGGGAACCACAGATCAGGCAACTTCCTACCGCGCGCTTATTATTGCAGGACCTTCTGAAAAGGGAAAGGCGTTGTCAGATAAGGTAAATAAGGGCGAAGCGTTGACCTTTGAGGATTTAGACGGAGCAAACTGGAGCGTTATGTCATCCTCTTCCCCGGCAGGATACATTTATCCCTCCTTATGGCTTCAGGATAATTTCCAGAAGAATATTTTAAATCTTTCCCACGCAGTTCAGTCTGATTCTTATGGAAGCGCATTTGCAAGACTTGCTTCCGGACAGGTGGATGTTCTCTGTACCTATGCGGACGCCCGCAGGGATTATGAGGAGAAATGGAAATCTGAATACGGAAGAGCCGGCTCCATCTGGGAAGAAACAGGTGTAATCGGTGTGACTCCTCCTATTTTCAATGATACGGTCAGCGTGAGCAAGACCTCCAAAATCATGGATGATGCGTTTAAAAAAGCAGTTCAGAACGCATTTATCAACATTGGCAACACGGAAGAGGGAAAGAAAGTCATCGCCATCTACAGCCACAATGGATATAAGCCTGCACAGAGCACTGATTATGATAATGAACGTGCGGCACAGAAGATGATTAAGGAATTAAATGCGAAATAAATAATACACACAGGCTGCGGAGGCGTCGTAAACGGAAAACATTTGCGGCGCCTCCGCACTCTATCCTGGGAAATGAGGAAAATATGATTGAATTTAATCAGGTGGGTAAAAAGTATCCCAATGGCTTTCATGCCTTAAAAGATGTGAACTTAAAGATTGAGCAGGGGGAATTTGTGGCGATCATCGGCCTTTCCGGTGCCGGAAAATCTACCCTTCTCCGTACCATTAACCGCATGCATGATATCACGGAAGGCAGCCTGACCGTAGATGGAACCGATGTGATGCAGTTAAAGGGAAAGGAGTTAAGGCGCTTCCGCCGCAGAATCGGCATGATCTTCCAGTCCTTTAACCTGGTGACCAGAACCCTGGTCATTAATAATGTTCTTATGTCAAAGGTACCGGAACTGCCGTTTTTAAAGGCCTTGTTCGGTATTTATCCAAAGGAGGATAAGCTTGGAGCCTTAGAGGCACTTGACAAGGTGGGAATCCTTGATAAGGCGTTTGTCCGTGCGGATCAGCTGTCAGGAGGCCAGCAGCAGAGGGTTGCGCTTGCAAGGACTCTGGCTCAGAATCCCCAGATTATTCTGGCAGATGAGCCGGTGGCTTCCCTTGACCCGGTTACTGCAAAACAGGTTATGGGAGACTTTTTAAGGATCAATAAGGAAATGAACATTACCATCCTGTTAAATATTCATCATGTGGATCTGGCACTCCAGTATGCAAGCCGCGTTGTAGGCATACGGGCCGGTCAGATCGTATACGATGGCCCGTCCTCTGAAGTCACCCAGGATATTTTAGATGAAATATATGAAGGAAAAGAAGAGGAGGCGGCAGGATGAGTTTATATGACAAGATATTTCCGCCCAGGAAAATCGAATTGTCCAGCGGAAAGACCGTCTTTCGGCCGGCTTCCAGGCTTCCTCTGATTGCTTTGATCCTGGTGCTTTTAACCGTGCTTTCCGTGAAAATCACCGGCTTTGACATGAGAATCTTGCTGGAAAGGGGAAACCAGTTCTTTGTTATATTGGGAATGATGGTTCCTCCGGCATTTTCCTATAGCGCACAGGTGTGGAAGCCCTTGTTTGACACCATAAAGATGTCGCTTCTGGGGACTGTGGTTGGCGCGGTGTTAGTCGTTCCCTTTGCAATGGCAGCTTCCACCAACATCATAAAAAGTTCTGCAGTCGTCAGCGTCATGAGATTGTTCTTAAGCATTGTAAGGACACTGCCCACTCTGGTGACCGCTCTGATCGCCACTTATGTGTTCGGTCTGGGCACCCTGGCAGGAACTACGGCCATTACCGTTTTCACCTTTGCCTATATGGGTAAGATTTTATATGAAGAGATCGAAACTGCAGATATGGGGGCCTTCGAGGCAATGGAAGCCATTGGAGCCACCAAGATCCGGGCCTTTGTGAGCGCCATCATACCCCAGGTACTTCCTTCCTACATATCCAACGGCTTGTTCTGCTTTGAAGGTAATGTCCGCTATGCAGCGATTTTGGGCTATGTGGGCGCAGGCGGCCTTGGGCTGATTTTAAATGAGAAGTTAGGCTGGAGAGAATATCCCAGTGTGGGCATGATTCTCATCATGCTGTTTGTTGCCGTATTTTTAATTGAGTCGGTGAGCCGTTACTGCCGCCGGAAACTGGTGTAGGAGGGCCGACTGATGAATAAACAGATTGAAAAAGCATATGATGAACGCCCAAAAAACACCGTATACCGGATAACCGTGTCCGTGGTTGTCCTGGCCCTCATTCTATGGTCCGGCTCTGCCGTGGATTTTTCAGGAAGCGGACTCGGGGGGCTTCAGATAGCCGGAAATATTTTAAACGGGATTTTTCATCCGGACAGGAAACTACTGTTTAATTTAACCGTACAGGGGGTTCCGTACCTTCTTTTGGAAACGGTCTGCATTGCATTTTTAGGAACCATTGTGGGGGCATTTCTTGCCATTCCCTTGTCCTTTTTATCCGCCTCCAATTTGATGCCGGCTCCCATTGCCTATTTGAGCCGTTTGGTGATCATGGCGGTGAGGACCATTCCGGCCTTTGTATATGGCCTTATGTTTATCCGTGTCAGCGGACCCGGTGCATTTACCGGACTTTTAACCATGTCCGTCTGCTCCATTGGTATGGTATCCAAAATGTATATTGAAGCCATTGAGGATCTGGATACCAGGATTCTGGAATCCTTAGATGCCTGCGGCTGCAATACGTTCCAGAAAATCCGGTATGGAATCCTGCCCCAGCTGATTCCCAACTTTGCTTCAACGGTAATCTACCGGTTTGATATTAACTTAAGGGATGCAACGGTTCTGGGACTGGTGGGAGCCGGAGGAATTGGTGCGCCTCTGATCTTTGCCATGAACGCCTACCGGTGGAATGAGGCGGGAGCCATTCTGGTCGGCCTTGTGATTTTAGTTCTTATCGTGGAATACATATCCACCAAAATACGCGTGAAGCTGGCCAGGGGGTGATCAGTTGGAGAAACAGGCAAGAATTTATTACACCTCGGATGTGCATGGATACCTGTTCCCCACCTCTTACGGAGATAGAGAAGAACGGCCCATGGGACTTTTAAACTGCATCTCCAACTTTCAAAAAGATGGGAATACCCTTGTATTTGATGGAGGAGATACACTGCAGGGGGCGCCCTTTGCCACCTATATCACTTCCCGGAGGGATGCTGTCCCCGGAATAAATCCCATAGCAAGGGTATACAATGAGGCTGGTTATGATGCTGTTGTTCCGGGAAATCATGATTTTAATTTTGGCTATGAATGCCTTGCAGATTACGTTCAGGCACTTCAGGGAATTTGCCTTTGTGCCAATGCCATAGACTTAGAAGGAAATGCCCACATATCAAGGAGCCATGTTTTTACATTGGAAAACGGGCTTCGCCTGGGTGTGACCGGTGTTGTGACGGATTATGTTAACGTGTGGGAGCAGCCGGAACATTTAGAGAAGATCCATATTACCGACGCTTTTGAAGCGGCGGCAAAAGAGCTGCAAAATTTAAAAAACCAGGCAGATGTCACCGTTTGCATCTATCACGGCGGCTATGAATGTGATCTTGACAACGGGATGGTTTTAAGCACATCAGGAGAAAATGTGGGCTGCCGCATATTAAAGGAGCTGGATTACGACATCCTTTTGACCGCCCACCAGCACATGTCAGTTCCCGGAAGAGATTTATTCGGAACCCATACCCTGCAGCTGGCTCCTAATGCCGCACAGTATGCCTGTCTGGATATCAGGCTTGAAAACGGGAAGGTTTCGGTGAAATCTTCCATCTGCCCTGCCGGGGAAGTTCATGGGAAAGAGCCTTACGAATCTCTGCTTCCTCTGGAGGAGGCGGTACAGGAATGGCTGGATGTGGACATCGGCCGTTTAAAGGAGCCGGTTCCGGAAAAGAGTAAGCTTAAAATGGCCCTCTATGGATCGCCCATCGCAGATTTTTTCAATCAGGTCCAGATTAACTATACGGGTGCGGATATCTCCTGTGTTGGCCTGGGAAATTCGCCTATCAGCCTGCCGGATCATGTGACTATGCGGGATCTGGTGCGGGTCTATCCGTTTTCCAACACTCTTGTGGTCCTTGAGGTAAACGAAGAGTCTGTTAAAAAGGCTTTGGAGCGCTGCGCCGAATATTTTACTTTAAAAGATGGGAATATAGAGATATCAGACATGTTCTTAAAGCCTAAAGTGGAGCATTATAATTATGATTATTTTTCCGGGATCACCTTTGAAGTGGACTTAAAAGAATCTGTGGGTAACCGGGTGAAGAAGATCCTGTATAAGGGAGAACCTCTTGCAGGCCGAACCTTAAGCCTTTGCATGAGCGATTACCGGGCCAGCGGCACCGGAGGTTATGAGGTATACAGGGAATGCCGGGTCATAAAACGCATTGGAACAGAGGTTCCGCAGATGGCCCTGGAGTATTTGCGTAAGCATTCTCTGGTGGAGATTGTTAATAACGGCGGTATGATTCTGCTGTAATAGATATGCCTGGCCCCAAATTCAATGAAAATGAAAGAATTAAATTCATTTTTTAAACCAGTAAATTTAAAAAATAAGTTTATCAGGCAGTTCTTTGGAAATTTCTTGACAAATAACTGCTCTTCCTTTAGTCTAACCCTATACCGGAGACGGCAGAAAACTAAAAGGCAACGAAGCCATAACATTGTGCACTGGCACAAAGGGTTATGGCTTCATTTTTTTATCTGAATTTAAAAGGAGGAGCTGCAATTATGGATCATGGAGATTTGGCCTGGCTTTTGACCAGTTCGGCACTGGTTTTTATCATGACGCCGGGGCTGGCATTTTTTTACGGAGGTCTGGTAAAACGCAAAAATGTTATTAATATGATGATGTCATCTGCCATCATCATGGGAGTCGGATCAGTTATGTGGGTTTTGATCGGCTTTTCCCTGGCTTTCAGCGGTGACCTGGGAGGAGTCATCGGTGATTTCAGATGGGCCGGTCTCAATTTCAACACCTTTACGGACACAACCCTGCCTTATCCCAACACCTTGGCCTTTGCCATATTCCAGATGATGTTTGCCGTCATCGCCCCGGCGTTGATCACGGGAGCCATTGCGGAGCGGATGAAGTTTGCTTCCCTCGTTCTTTTTATGGTACTCTGGTCATTGATCGTCTATTATCCCCTGGCTCATATGGTATGGGGAGGAGGCTATTTATTCCGGATCGGTTCTATTGATTTTGCAGGAGGAAATGTGGTACATATCAGCTCCGGCGTCAGTGCGCTGGTACTTTCCATTCTCCTCGGCAAACGAAAGAATCTGGGAAAAGCACCTTATCATCCTCACAATATCCCCTTCGTATTCCTGGGGGCTTCCCTGCTCTGGTTTGGGTGGTTTGGCTTTAACGGCGGCAGTGCCCTGGCGGCAAATGAGCTGGCTGCCCATGCATTTATGACAACCAATACCGCGGCGGCCTCTGCCCTCCTTTCCTGGGTACTGGTGGAGGTTATAAAGAACGGAAAGCCAACACTTGTGGGTGCTTCCACCGGTATGGTCATCGGCCTGGTGGCCATAACTCCCGGCGCCGGCTTTGTGCCGGTCTGGGCGGCAATCATTATCGGAGGGCTTGTCAGCCCGATTTGTTATTTTTTTATCGATTACGTAAAGTCCAGATTTGGCTATGACGATGCCTTGGATGTATTCGGATGTCACGGGATCGGCGGTATCTGGGGCGGGATTGCCACCGGAATATTTGGGAAAACCAGTATTAATCCGGCGGCGGCCTGGAACGGTCTTGCATTTGGTGAAGCCACTCTTTTCCTCCGCCAGCTGGCGGCCATCGGGATCACCATTGTGATTGCCGTTATAGGAACTCTGATTGCAGCGAGAATCACTTCACTTGTCACGAAAGGAATTAAGGTTTCAAAGAAAGAGGAAGCTCTCGGACTTGATATTTCGGAGCATGGTGAAACCGCTTATCCCGCATTTAACGGAATGGATTAAGAGAAAGGAGGGTCCCCATATGAAAAAAATAGAAGCATATATCCGTCCGGAGAAACTGGAGGAGATTAAGGAAGTCATAGATAAGCTGAACTTAAATGGCTTAAGCGTCATACAGGTCATGGGCTGCGGAAACCAGAAGGGCTGGACGGAGTTTGTCCGGGGTGTTGAGGTGGATTACAACTTTCTCACAAAAATCAAAATTGAGACAGTGGTGCCGGATGAACAGGCGGAGGCTGTTATTACCTGTATCGTAGACAGGGCTTATACCGGAGAATTCGGCGATGGGAAGATATTTATATCCGATGTACAAGATGCCATCAGGATCCGCACTGGAGAGAGGGGAGTTGACGCGGTCAAATAAGGAAGATTCTTCTATCTGCCTTGCTTCTCATAAATGAGGGGCAGGGCAGTGACGGATATTCCGCCCGGTATAACGGTCACTTATCATCAAAATAAAGTTAAAAACCTTTCTTTCATCTTCAAACAATGGTTCTGGATTTCTGCATTCATTCCCACATTTTTTTTGCCAGATTATACATATACTCATGCTTAAAGGCCTTGTCAAGGTATCAAAAACCGACGCGAAGGTCATAATTTATATTGTCCCAGTTGAAAGAATATCCATTTTTAAGTATAATAGTATTATTACATTTAATGAAAAAGAGATAAAACCATGGAGGAATTATGAGCATCAGGGTTGCAGTAGTGGATAACTCAGAGGAATTATTAATCAAGCTTACTCGTATTTTGAAGGAAATAGACGGAATTGAGCTGTGCGGAAGCTTCAATGAAGCCATTACAGCCATACAATATGTGAGAGAAAATCCGGTAGATATGGTGTTTTCGGATGTGGTCATGCCGGACATCAGCGGAATTACTCTTGCAGCTAAGCTGTATGAACTTCCGGATCCACCGGAGGTAGTGCTTCTTTCCGGCATTCCCGGCTTTTCGCTGGAAGCCTGGAAGATACGGGCTTTTGGCTTTATTATAAAGCCCTATACAAAAACGCAGATTATTAAAATGATTGATCAATATAAAATGAATAAAAGAGTAGTCGTATAATGCACGTAAAAGATAGCAGGCGGTGATTTCTGCCTTCACAGAGCAGGATAAGTCTGGATATAATGGTTAAACAGTCAAAAGGGGTTTTTGCGTTTTATGTAACGCAAAAACCCTTTAAAAATCATTTCAAATCTACGGAAAGCCTTGTATTTCCTTACTTTTTGTAATTTAATGGACGAACCCAGATGACTATGATATAATGTTAAGACAGTGAAAAAGAGAACCCTTTTTTCCATAAGGAGAAAGATATGAAAGAAAAGTTCAAAATAAAGGGACAGCTAAGGACGTATATGCAGTGGCCGCTTTATCTAAGCGCACTGCTGATCGCCGCCAATACGGTGATCGGCGCTGCCAGTACAAAGGCGGGTATTATTATGGCCGTTTTTACGCTTTTGTATGTTGGTATAGCAGTCTGGCTTTATACTTACAGAAGGAGACTTCTGATGAGCGGCCTTGTGGAATTTTCTGCGGAATATTCCTGGATGCAGAAGCAGCTTCTTACTGATCTGGAACTTCCGTATGCAATGGCGGATGTTGACGGAAGGATTCTCTGGGGGAATACAGCGTTTTCAGAGGTGTTAGGGGAGGAAAAGCCTCTAAAGGTCACAAAAAAGAACCTCATGACTATTTTTCCGGAGATTACGAAGGAAGTGTTAAAGCTTAACGAAGGAATGGCCGTTTTGCATGCCGCACGCAATGAAAGGAAATACCAGATCCGCTTAAAACCTGTCTTTATGAAAGATTCACAGGAAGCGATTATTTCATCCGTTGGAGTGGAGGCTGCCGGACAGATGCTCGTGGCGGTCTATCTTTTTGATGAAACGGAAATTCTCTCCTATAAACAGATGGTAGATGATCAGAAAATGGTGGCAGGTCTTATTTATCTGGATAATTATGATGAGGCGCTAGAGAGTGTGGAAGAAGTACGCCGTTCTCTGCTTACGGCCCTCATTGACCGGAAGATCACGAAGTACATTTCCAATATGAACGGAATCGTTAAGAAACTGGAAAAAGATAAATATTTTATATCCATAAAACAATCCTATATCACCGAGCTGAAAGAAAACCGTTTTTCCATTCTGGAGGAAGTGAAAACCGTCAATATCGGCAATGAGATGGCGGTGACCTTAAGCATTGGCCTGGGTATGAACGGGGATAGCTATTCCAGAAATTACGACTTCGCAAGAATCGCTATTGATATGGCCCTTGGGCGGGGCGGTGACCAGGCTGTGATAAAGGATGGCGAACGGATCCAGTATTTCGGAGGCAAGGCCCAGCAGGTAGAAAAGACCACCCGTGTAAAGGCCCGTGTAAAAGCTCACGCCCTCAGGGAGCTGATGGAAACAAAGGACCGGCTTTTAATCATGGGGCATCGTTTGACAGATATTGATGCCTTTGGCGCTGCAGTTGGAATTTACCGCATTGCCACGGCCATGGATAAGAAGGCCCATATCATTATTAATGAAGTGACGACCTCGGTACGCCCTATTCTTGATCGTTTTGTGGGGAATCCCGATTACCCGGAGGATTTATTCCTGACCGGATCCAAAGCAGCAGAGCTGGTGGATGCCAATACTCTTTTGGTGGTGGTGGATGTAAACCGTCCGAGCATTACCGATGCCCCGGAGCTTTTGCGTCTTGTAAAGACGATTGTAGTCCTGGATCATCACAGGCAGAGCAGTGAGATCATTGACAATGCGGTTCTGTCTTATGTAGAGCCGTATGCTTCCTCCTCCTGTGAGATGGTAGCGGAGGTTCTGCAATACATTGCAGACGGAATTAAGATCAAATCGGCGGAAGCAGATGCCCTGTATGCAGGGATCGTCATTGATACCAATAATTTTACCAATCAGACGGGAGTCAGGACCTTTGAAGCGGCAGCTTTCTTAAGAAGAAACGGCGCGGATGTAGTCCGTGTGCGGAAGATGTTCCGCGATGACCTGGAAGATTACAAGGCAAAAGCAGAAGCTGTCCGGGAGGCAGAGATTTTCGAAGGCTGCTTTGCCATCAGTGTATGTTCCTCGGAAGGAATCGGAAGCCCTACGGTTGTGGGAGCTCAGGCAGCCAATGAGCTGCTTGACATAGCCGGAATCAAGGCCTCCATTGTAATGACAGATTATAATCATGCGGTGTATATAAGCGCCCGTTCCATTGATGAAGTCAATGTACAGGTCATGATGGAAAAGCTGGGCGGCGGCGGACACCGTACCATCGCAGGCGCACAGCTTGCAGGAGTCAGCATTGAAGAAGCCAAAACCCGCGTAAAAGCGGTTATTAAAGAGATGTTAGAGAAGGGAGACATATCATAATGGAAGTTGTATTATTAGAAGACGTAAAGGCATTGGGCAAGAAGGGACAGATCGTTAAGGTTAACGACGGATATGCAAGAAATTTCATTCTCCCTAAAAAGCTGGGAATCGAGGCAACGGCTAAGAATTTAAATGACTTAAAGCTTCAGAAGGCCAATGAGTCCAGGATCGCAGCGGAACAGCTGGAGGCGGCAAAAGAGCTTGGAGCCAAGCTTTCAGAAGCAGCTATCACCTTATCCATTCGGGCAGGAGAGGGCGGAAGAGCCTTTGGTTCTGTATCAGGAAAGGAAATTTCCGCTGCCATTAAGAGCCAGCTGGGATATGATATTGATAAAAAGAAGCTGGTCCTTCCTGAACCACTTAAGACCTTTGGTTCCCATGAGGTTCCAATCAAGCTTCATAAAGATGTAACTGCAAAACTGAATGTTAAGGTAGTGGAAAGCTAGGAGGCATGAACATGGATGATGCCCTGATCAAACGGGTACTCCCTCACAGCATCGAGGCAGAGCAATCTGTTATCGGTTCCATGCTGATGGACCGGGATGCAATCATCACGGCTTCCGAGATCGTTACAGCAGGTGATTTTTATCAGCACCAGTATGGCATCATGTTTGAGGCCATGCTGGAGCTTTTTAATGAGAACTTACCTGTGGATTTGGTGACTCTTCAAAACCGATTAAAAGTAAAGGATGTTCCTCCCGAGGTTTCAAGTCTGGATTTTGTCAGGGATATCATTACCACAGTCCCCACATCCGCCAATATAAAGTCCTATGCGAACATTGTCCGTGATAAAGCGGTTCTAAGGCGGCTTATTAAGGCGAATGAAGAAATAGCCAACACCTGCTACGCAGGAAAGGAACCCTTGGAAACCATTATGGCTGTCACGGAAAAGACCATATTTGATCTGCTTCAGAACCGCAGCTCCGGTGATTTTGTACCCATCCGCCAGGTTGCCATGAATGTTCTGGAAAAAATCGAAGAGGCTTCCAAAAACCAGGGAACTGTAACCGGAATCCCCACAGGCTTTATTGACTTGGATTATAAGACCTCCGGACTGCAGCCTTCGGATTTCGTCCTCATCGCCGCCCGGCCTTCCATGGGAAAGACGGCATTTGTGCTGAATCTGGTAGACCATATCGCTGTGAAAAAAGGCCTGCCCTGTATGGTATTCAGCCTGGAGATGTCCAAGGAACAGCTGGTAAACCGTATGCTTGCCATGGAATCCAATGTAGATTCCCAAAAGCTTAGAACCGGAACCCTATCCGATTCCGACTGGGATGCTGTGGTAGAGGGAATCGGAGTTATCGGCAATTCCAAGCTGATCATAGATGATACCCCAGGAATTTCAATCGGTGAACTGCGTTCCAAATGCCGTAAGATGAAGCTGGAATACGGACTTAGTGTAGTCATCATCGATTACCTTCAGTTGATGAGCGGAAGCGGAAAAGGCGGCGACAACCGCCAGCAGGAGATCTCAGAAATCTCCAGATCCTTAAAAGCTCTGGCAAGAGAGATGAACGCTCCTGTAATCGCCTTATCCCAGTTAAGCCGTGCCTGCGAAACGAGACCGGACCACCGCCCCATGCTTTCCGACCTCCGAGAATCCGGAGCCATCGAGCAGGATGCTGACGTGGTTATGTTCCTTTACCGTGATGATTATTATAATAAAGATACGGATATGCCTAATATCGCGGAAGTAATTATAGCGAAACAGAGAAACGGTCCGATTGGAACGATCAATCTGGTCTGGAGACCAGAGTATACGAAGTTTGCAAACATGGCCAGGCAATGAGCAGGATAGAAAAAGAGAGTCCCCTGGTCCCGGAAAAGCAAGTTTTTTTGCTTTTCCGGGACCAGGGGACTCTCTTTTTCTATTGGGCGCACACCCCCCAACTGACAGAATTGAATAATAAAAATT
>DFCS01000007.1 GCA_002367105.1 Hungatella sp. UBA3048 | reverse complement strand
CCGAAACTATGCGCTTACGAAGAAAGTATATCAAAAAATAATAGCCTTAAAAAACAGATTTTAGATTTAAAAATTGAAGTGCAAAGAAGTGTTATTAAAAATAAAGAGAGTATAGGTGTCTATAGTGATAATATAAGTAAAAATAAAAAGCTATTGAATACGAAGATAGAAAAACGAAAACTTGTAGAAATTGAATTGAATAAATATAATAATAATATTAAAAGTTTAAATAAATACCACAGATTATATGACAAAGCTTCATGGCTATTAAGTAAAAGAATAGAAATGAGAAAAGATCTTAGTGATGAAATAAATAATATTGAATCTTTTATCGATAACAAATGTAGCATAGATAATATAAAAGGTTACCTTACTGATGAGATTCTATTTAATTATGAAAAAATATTACTCTTAACTATAGATGATCGAAATCAAAAAAAGAAGATAGCTGAGTTAGAAGAACGTCATAAAAATGCAATGTTGTTATGTGATAAAATAAACCAATTGGTTTCACAAGGTAAAGAATTAGTTGAGAATTCTCAATCACATGAGTGCCCTCTTTGCCATGCCCAATACGAAGATTTTGCCTCATTAATAGAGAGTATATCAGTGGGTTACAACGGTAGTCTGGAGTTAGATAACATTAAAAATTCTTTAATGGAAGAGAAAAAGTTAAATGCTCAAACCCTTGAGAATATAGCTATAGATAATGAAAAATTTAAGAAATCAGTGAATATTATTTTAATAAAACTTAAGGAAACATTTATTCGGCATAATAATAGAATCCAGAATTTACAACTAAAACTTAATGATTGGAATAATCTGGTTGGGAATATACAAAACGAAAATAATGAAATGAAAGTAAAATACGAATCTGAATATGTAGACATTCAGGATGCTAATTCGGTAGATATATTTAAAGAACATATAGATAAATCTACTACTGAATTATCGAAAGCCATTGAAGAAGATGAGGTCAAATCATCTTCAGCTATGGATTTAGTTAAAAATCTGGAAGATAATTTAAAGAGTTATGAACTTAAATTACTGGAGATCGAAGAAAACTTGTTGTTATTTAAAAATAATGAAATATATAATAGTTCACTTACATTTTTAAAGAGCAAATCTCTCTGGGCAGAAGAATATAACTTACAAGACATATTAAAAGGAATAGACAATCAGAAGTCTAATATAAGTAAGGAAATTACTGATATTGAAGTGGAAATTTCATCTTTACAAAAAAATGTTCAAGAGAAAAAGGAAGAGATTGACCTTAATTATAAATCTATAATAATCAATATTCAAGAATTAAACTCTAATATAGAGGGGTATCGATTAAGGTGCCGTAAATTATTTGCTAATGCTGAAGTGGAAGATCATGAAATTGAAGGTAGCATTACAAAGAAAAAAATCGACTTGTTAAATATAAAAAGTACCATTGATGATAATCTAATTCTTTTAGATTCTATAACGTCAAATGTTAAAAATTTACAGGAACAAAAAATCTGGCTAATCAAAAAAAGTAAATTTGAAAGAAAAAGAGTGAAATGGGAGAAAATTAAAGCTAAATTAGAGAATCTAAAAACAAGCAAAACTTATGTTGAAGAATATATTGTCCAACAAACTAATTCGTATTTTAATTCCAATGCGATTAATCAAATCTATCATAAGATAGATCCACACCCCACTATGAATCATATAAAGTTTGTCACGGAGAATTCAAAAAGGGGATTACAAACACATATTTATACTTTTGATAAAACTGAGGCTGATAAAATGTCCCCTGTGCTATATTTAAGTTCGGCTCAGGTTAATATTTTATCGCTATGCATTTTTTTAGCTAAAGTATTAACAGAAAGAGGAACTACACTAAATACCATATTCATGGATGATCCAATTCAACATTTAGATGGTATTAATTTATTAGCATTTATTGATCTACTAAGAACCATAACTACTACTATGGGAAGGCAAATTATTATATCTACTCATAATGAGCATTTCTATAATTTGATTAAAGTAAAGATGGACAATGAATATTATTCATCTAAATTTATTGAATTAAATAGTGTAGGGGAAATAAAAAGAAAATAACATACTAGCCACCAGGTTGGATGAACTATCTCTAGCTTTGTTGATGAATATAGAGTCTGATATGCTATTATTTTAAACTGGATTCATCTCCATACTCTCAAAAATCGGTCCATATGAAATGTTAGTAAATTGCAGCAATCATATCTAACATAACATTTAAAGGATTCGTTTCTGCACTGTGTGTTATGAAAGTGGATAATGGCGGTCGAAATTCCCATTCCTACGTTGACAATGAAGCAGTTGAAAATAAATCCAGCTATTTGTGTGAATTCATTTCTTGATGTTCATCGCTATACAGTTAGGTCAATGTCGCAATCTATCTATAATAAGATTATTAAGATAATGGCAGAGAATGCAAAATATACGGGGTGAGAAGTGCAGGACAAATAGGAATTTGATAGGAAAGCGACTAATTTTTGTGATACTCCAATTAGTCGCTTACGTTAAATACGGGATAGAGTACGGGGTAGAGTACAGAAGAGCCACTCTCAAACCTCCTGTGTTTACTATGTTTTTTGAATATAGATAGGGTTCGAGTCCCGTCTCGCGCTTTTTTTATTTATAGTGAAAGCCTTAATTTACTAAGGTTTCCGCTATTTTTTTGTATTT
Source organism: Hungatella sp. UBA3048 (assembly GCA_002367105.1). Lineage (GTDB taxonomy): Bacteria > Bacillota > Clostridia > Lachnospirales > Lachnospiraceae > Lacrimispora. Next base: position 119,995 of record DFCS01000007.1, on the reverse strand, counting down.
ACAGTATGAAGACAGCTGAGGAAAGCCTAGGAATGCTGAGGACACAATATGTTATACAATGTTTACTTCTCTATATTTCTCATAGATTTGGCGGCGGTAATATTCAACTCCATTTAAACACATACAATTTAAAGGATCAGAAGCGGATTTCCAGTTATGGAGATCTGTTTTTTTATGGGGAATTGATTGAATTTGTATGCTTCTTTTTAAAGTACTTATGTTATACTGAGGGAAGATTACTAAAAAACAGCAGAAAGGAATCAAACGTATATGGATATAAATGACTTAAACGGCTTTGACTTCAGGGGCTGTGTGCTCATACAACAAGGTAATGAAACGGTTTTTCAGAAGTCATTTGGATATGCGGATTTACCTAATAAGGTTCCAAATGAAAACGATACAAAATTTGCGACGGCATCTGCAGGAAAGGTTTTTGTTGCTGTTGGAATATTGCAGCTAGTAGAACGGGGATTGCTCAAGTTTAATAATGAAATAGGAAATATTTTCAATTTTGACTTAAGGGCTATTGATGGTACAATAACCATAGAGGAATTGCTTACCCATACTTCTGGAATACCGGATTACTTTGATGAAGGGGTTATGAGTGACTATGAGGAACTGTGGATCGATTTTCCCAACTATAAGATACGTTCAAACAAGGACCTGTTGCCGCTTTTTATTGATAAGCCAATGATGTATCCGCGGGGAAGCAGGTTTCAATATAATAATACCGGCTTTGTCGTGCTGGCTATGATAATTGAAGAAATAACAGGATCGGCGTTTGATGAATATCTGAAAGAAAATGTATTCGCTCCCTGTGGTATGGTTAGCACCGGGTATTATGAATTGGACAGACTGCCTGCAAAATGTGCGGTAAATTATATTTACAATGAAAAAGGTGATGATTACCGCACCAATATTTTCAGTGTGGACGCGAAAGGTACAGGTGCAGGCGGCGCCTATACAACAGTAAATGATATAAGCTCATTTTGGGAACATCTGATGTCCGGCCAATTGCTTTCGCCAGAGATGACAGCGGCTATGATGGAAAATCATAGCAAAGATGCGCAATGCTATGGTTACGGCATTTGGTTAAAAAAACAGGATAACGGTTACAGCCCATATTTTCAAGGCTGTGATCCGGGTGTCAGCTTTATTTCCAGCTATGATGCAGATAAAAGGCTGATGATCGTTTTGGTAAGTAATTACGGAGATAACGTCTGGGAACTTTTTAAAAAGATAACAAATAATTTTACAAAATGAATGCAGTACGCATAACTTTTTTTGCGATTTGATTTAAGTATGAATAAGTAGAGCCGAAATGTGGTATACAGGTATTTAAGAATGTGGTAAAATGCAGTTATATTAACAGGAGATTTAAAGCCCATTTGACAGCCTTGCAGATATCTTGCTATACAGAAACTATGATGGGTAGAAGAGGAACACTCAGAAATTACTCAGCAGAAGATAAGGAGGAGCATATGTTGGATAAGGTGATTACAATTAGCCGGGAGTTTGGAAGCGGCGGACGAGAGTTGGGCATGAAACTGGCTGAAAGGCTGGGAGTTCCATTCTATGATAAGGACCTGATTTCTTTATCTGCAGAAGTAAGTGATCTGGAGGAGGAAGTATTTCTGCATTACGACGAGCATCTTCCCGTCCAGCAGGAATCCTTAGAACAGCTTCATTATACTCCCTTCTCTACAATTTATGAGATTTCCATGTCAGATCAGATTTTTCTGGCCCAGTCTTGTGTAATACGAAAGCTGGCAGAAGAGGGACCATGTATCATCGTTGGGCGCTGTGCGGACAGAGTGCTGGAAAGCAGCATTAATCTGTTTATATATGCCAGAATGGAAGAGCGGATTAAACGGATGAATTCTCTTGAAACAGGCGTCAGCCCTGAATTGATGGAAGAACGAATCCGGGAGATCGATAAAAAGAGAAGAGATTATTACCAGTATTATACCGGATGCGAATGGGGCAAGGCACAGAATTACCACCTTTGTCTGGAAAGCAGTTTGGTAGGAGTAGAAGGCTGCTTAAATTCTGCGATGGCTTATTTAAACGGTCTGTTTTAAATAAACAGAATTTATAAAAGGAAAATTTTGGATGGAAATGTAAGAATATTGTAAATGATAGTTTCCAAAATGGATGGTATAATGTAACAAAAAAGGAGAGTTATGAATGATGAAATGGTTAGGAAAAGGATATAGGTGTCTGATCTCAGCCGTTCTGGTCATCGTTTTGGCGGTATCTTCCCAAGTTACTGGGTACGCAGAGCCGGTGTCCGGTCCCGGTGCCAATATTACCTCCGGCAATACCGGTTCTACCAATAACGTGACCATATATGTGAGTAAGAGAACAAAGACGCTTACATTAAAGCAGAATGGTGTTTTGATTGCAGAATACCCGGTTTCTATGGGCGCGGCCTCAGCGGAAGGAAATAAAAAAGTAGAAGGTGACATGAGAACACCCAGCGGGGAGTTCTATGTATGTACCAGAAATGATAAGAGCATAGCATATCTGGCATTGGGACTTTCCTATCCGGGTATTAAAGATGCGGAAAGAGGATATGCAGACGGTATTATCACCGAGGCTCAAAGAGATGAAATAATAAAGGCCAATCTGGCAGGTCAGCAGCCGCCATGGGATACTCCTCTGGGAGGAGCTATTGAGATTCATGGCTGCAGGGTTCCTGACGGAACCACTCACGGCTGCGTTGCAGTGGACAACAGCGATATGGATGTATTGTGGAGTTACTGTAATTTAGGTGTACCGGTTACGATTGGACCATAAAAGGAATTTCCCCAAATATGCGGTTTTAGGCCGTTTTTGGGGATTTTTTTAATGCCTATCCTTGTATTATAACTGCTGTTGTACTATAATAGATGAAATTATGATAAATTATGGAAGGTAGAGGAAATGAAACTCAGGCCGCCGAAATGGTGGAGAAAGGCGGAATTTTGAGGAAACGGCTATGAAAAAGAAAGCGATATGGACGGCAGTGACCATTCTTTTTATCCTGTTCATATTTTCAAATTCCATGCAACCGTCGGATATCTCATCGGCTGACAGCGGATGGGTGCTCCGGGTGGCACAGGAATCACTTGGATCCATGGGAATCAGCACAAGGTGGCTGACAGAGCACATAATCCGTAAAACGGGGCATTTCACAGAATATACCTTATTGGGAATTTTGCTGTACGGATGTATATGTTCCTATGGCTTCCCGGCGGAGAGAAGATATTTTCTACGATTAACAGCTGGGTTTATGGTACCGTTTGTAGATGAAACCATTCAGCTTGGGGTAAGGGGGCGTTCCGGTCAGATATCAGATGTATGGCTGGACTGCGCTGGAGTGGCTTTTGGAATAATAATTGCTGCCTTGCTGATCAGATATAGAAGAAGAGGTCAAAAACAATATGATAAAAAATCATCGAATGGTCCTGGAATACGACGGAAGCCGTTATGATGGATGGCAGAAACAGGGAAATACGGATCAGACCATACAGGGGAAGATCGAACATGTTTTGGAGCGTATGCTGGGACAGGCAGTGGAAGTACATGGTTCGGGACGAACAGATGCAGGTGTCCATGCATTGGCCCAGGTAGCTAATTTTCATGGGAATACAGGGATGAGCTCGGAGGAGATCAGGGAATATTTAAACCAGTATCTTCCAGAGGACATACGGATTAAAACCGTGGAATGCGTGGCGGAGCGGTTCCACAGCCGCCTTCATGCCCAGGAAAAAACTTATTTGTACCGGATCGATATGGGCGAAAAGAAGCAGGTTTTTGAAAGAAAGTATATCTATGGTTTATTTAAGGAGCTTGATATAAAGGCCATGGAACGGGCTTCCTCCTTTCTTATCGGAGAACATGATTTTAAAAGCTTTTGTGCCAACCGGAAAATGAAGAAATCTACAGTCAGGGTTTTAAAACGGATAGAATTTGAACAGCAGGGGAGCCGGCTTCTGATACGATTTACAGGAAACGGCTTTTTATATAATATGGTAAGAATCTTAACGGGTACGCTGATCGAAGTGGGATTGGGACAGCGAAAAGCGGAAGAGATGAAGGAAATCCTGAATGCAAAAGATCGGAATGAGGCGGGCTATACGGCGCCGCCGGAAGGACTGTTTCTTGAACAGGTATGTTATAAAGAGTAAAGGCTGAAAAAGGAGTACTATGACAGAGTTTTTGGTTAGGACATTTGTTAAAGACTATAAAAAGACAGAGGATACTCAGGTACGAACCCGTTATGGGCTTATGGCGAGTATCGTAGGCATCTGCTGCAATGTAATTTTGTTCAGCGCAAAACTTTTGGTTGGAATGCTGGTGAACAGTATCTCTGTTACGGCAGATGCTTTTAATAACCTTTCTGACGCTGCTTCTTCTGTCATTGGCTTTATAGGGGTAAAGATGGCCGGAAAACCAGCCGATGAAGACCACCCCTTTGGACACGGAAGAATGGAGTACATTGCTGCTTTTATCGTAGCATTTTTGGTCATTCAGGTAGGCTTCTCCTTTTTAAAAACGTCCATTGGAAAAATCATTCATCCCGAAGAGATGACGTTTAAGGCTGTGTCTGTTGCCATTTTATTGCTATCTGTTTGCGTTAAGCTTTGGATGGCGTTTTTTAACAATACTCTGGGGAAAAGGATCCAGTCCGCGGTCATGAAAGCCACGGCGGCAGATTCCCTTGGAGATGTGATCACAACTTCTGCCACGATCGTATCAATTCTTGTTTATGGCATATGGGGACTTAATATTGACGGAATCATAGGGATTGCAGTTTCTGTTATTGTCATGTGGGCAGGAGTGAAGATTGCCAAGGATACCCTTACTCCTCTCATCGGAGAGCCTATTGATCCCAAGCTATATGTTGAGATTACAGAATTTGTAGAAAGCTACGATGGAATTATAGGGAGTCATGATTTAATTGTACACAACTATGGCCCTTCCAGAAGCATGGCTTCCATTCATGCAGAGGTGCCTAATGATGTTGACATAGAAGTGTCCCACGAAGTTATTGATACCATTGAGAGGGAAGCAGTAAGAAAATTTGGGATATTTCTGGTAATCCATATGGACCCGGTAGAGACAAAAGATTCCAGGGTTTTGGAATTTGGGAATATGTTAAAAAATGTGCTGCAGGAAATAGATTCCAGGATTTCTTTCCACGATTTTCGTATGGTAGAGGGAAAAAGCCAGATCAATCTGATCTTTGATCTGGTGGTTCCCCGGGAATATGACAGGAAAAAGAAGGATTGGCTAAAGGAAGAAGTCACGAAAAAGGTAACTGAAATAGATAAGCGGTGCTGTCTGATCATAACGGCGGAAAGCGGTTTTGGTGTGGAAAAATAAGGTAATAAAAATTTTCCATATTATGCAATAAGATGACAGTATTTCGCATTAACATAGTAGAAAGGAAATCGGATCCATGTTATTTATGGGATTGATGAGCCTTGGCGGGCCTGAGGATTATGGCCGTTTGAGCGACGAAGAGCTTCTTAAAAAAGTTGCGGTTGGGGACCAGGAGGCCTTTCGGCAGCTATATCAGAATACGGACCGGACGATATACAGCTTTATCCTGTCTATTGTAAGGCACCCCCAGGATGCGGAGGAGATCATGCAGGAGGTATATCTTAAGATATGGACTTCTGCGTCAGGCTATAAATCCCAGGGGAAGCCTTTGGCATGGATGTTTACCATCGCCCGGAATCTGTGCTATATGAAATTCCGTGAGCAAAAGCACGATTCGGATGTGACACTGGAGGATTTAACCGGAGCGGAAACAGGAGAAGTCTGCCCTGAAATTGAGATGGCAGCTGATAAGATGGTTCTTCTTGCCGCTCTTCAAATTCTTAAGGAAGAGGAAAGGGAGATCGTTCTCCTTCATACCTCCGGAGGTATGAAGCACAGAGAGATCGCCGCCAGCCTTAAGATTCCTTTGGCTACAGCTCTTTCCAGATATAACCGTGCTATGAAAAAACTGGAAAATTATTTGAGAGAGGAGTAGGCTTTAAGATGGCTGAATTAAATCGCAGACAATTGAATAGACAACAGATTGAAGCCTGCTTAAAATCTGCGGCCGGGGATTTGACTCCTAATGTTTTGGAACGAATTGACTTGAGTACGCCTCAGATAAAGGCAGAGAAGGAAAAACGTTCCGTTTTCTTCCTGAGGCAGAGGGTTATTGCAACCTTGGTGGCTGCATGCTTTTGCATGATCGCTTTGGCCGGAGGAACATATACTTATCAGAATGGGAAAGTGGATTCTGTAATCGGAATTGATGTAAATCCAAGTGTGGAATTATCTGTGAATAAAAAAAATAAAGTCCTGGCGGCAAAGGCCCTTAATGAGGATGGGGAAAGCATCATGCAGGACATGGATCTAAAGGGAGTGGACCTAAACACGGCTGTCAACGCCGTGATCGGTTCCATGGTGACCCACGGCTATCTAAGTGAGCTGGATAATGCGATCCTGGTTACTGTGTCCAATGACAGCATCAGAAAGGCACAGGGCCTGCGCAGTGCGGTGGTCAATGACATCCGGAATACGCTGGAGGAGAAACAACTGAAGGCGGTGGTCTATGATCAGCAGGTCATGGAAGAGGATGAAGTAAAACAACTGGCAGAGGAATATAAGATTTCATATGGAAAAGCTTATTTTTTAAGGGAGCTGATTTTGCAGAACAATTCTCTTTCCATGGATGATATGAAGGCGCTGGCGCCTCTTACCATGGAGGAGATTGCAAAAGTAATAACGGAACGCTCTTATGCAGTGAGCGGCAAGACCGATGCGGGGGAAGAAACAACGGCGCAAACAACCCAGGCTGCAACAGCAACAGTTCCTGAAACCATAGCGGTGAGTTCTGCGGCGGAGGAATCAAACACTGCAGCCTCTTCATCAGAAACGACAAGCCAGGCACCGATACAGGCGACCCAACCCCAGCCAACAGCCGCCACTGATGCGACTACAGTACAAGAAACCACCTCAGACGAAGTTGTAACCACGGAAAATGTTAAAATCGACTATGTGGATTACGACAACGGCGTTGTGATGGTTAATTTTAAAACCAAAGTAAAATGGAAAAATCCTACGGTCTCAGTTAAGGACGGAGATGGAAATACCTATTCCGCCAAGGTAGGAGATACGGATTCCTATTCCTGTGAGATTCATGTAACAGGACTGAAGGGAGGTATGGAATATACCTTCACCCTGGGCGGCATTTCTCCCAAAATAGGAAAGCAGACAACAGTAAAGGGAATCTTTGAGACCCCTATGATCGGAGATGGGAATGCAGATCCGGATATAACAGAAGCAGAGAGCGAAGAGACGAAGCAAACGGAGCAGACGGACCCTGCCAAGGAAAGCAGCCCGCCTGAGACAACTAAGAATGCGACGGAAACCGGGAAAAACGGTTCCCAGGAAGAGCCTCATACAACAAGAAATCAGGAAGAGCCTGCACCATCAGGAAGCTCTTCCTGATGGTTTGTATTTGGAAATAAAGTGTAAAAAAGTACTTGACCAGAATGAAAAGCTATAGTATAATACATTCGTTGCACTGATGGGCTATCGCCAAATGGTAAGGCAACGGACTCTGACTCCGTCATTTTCAAGGTTCGAATCCTTGTAGCCCAGTGGTAAGAAAAACCAGTAAATCTAAGATTTACTGGTTTTTTGCATGTATATTTAGCCTTATCAAGCAGGGGCGCGGATTGCGAATATCCGATTAACTATGAATTCAACGCTTCGACCAGTGAGATCAAAGCCAATGATTGTCCGTAGGCCATAGGGCGAATGGTAATGTTTTTATAATGATCTTCATCATAGCCCATCCCGGTTCCTGCGGAAACATTTAAAACGGTTCCGTCATCCCCTATGTTTTTGCATACCGCCTTAACGGCCCGGTCTGCACAGTCATGATATGATTCATCAAGAATTCCCATTTTTATTCCTTTTAAAATACCGCCGGCAATTGCTCCCGAGCCAGATACTTCTTCGTAACTAGAAGGATCAGTGAGAACGGTATGCCATAAACCAGAAGGGGCCTGTAAACCTATCAGAGCATTTACCTGCGCTTTAAAGGTATCTGTCAGGTAAGTAAGAAGCCCCTGGTCAAGAGTTCCTTCGTAGGACTCTATAAATTCCAGAATTCCATAGGTAAACCAGGAGTTTCCCCTGCACCAGAAAACTCCTCCGAAATTATTATTTAACGGAAAACTCCAGCCGTGATAAAACAACCCGGTATGTTTGTCGTATAAATATTTGATATGTAATAATACCTGATGAAGAGCCTCGCCTATCCAATCCTGATTCTGGAAACGATGGCCCATTTTATTTAAAAACAAAACTGCCATGAATAACGTATCAATCCACATTTCTCCATCATTTAACAGGACGCCGTCGCGGTCTCCGATGGCAGTTACCACATGCTGGAAACCGCCTTCTTTTGTTTTGGGAAGTCCGGTCATCAGCCAGTGGGCGTGGTCCAGACACAGCTTTTCGTATTCCGGGTTTTTAAGATCATCGAGCAGTTCTGCTAAAACCAGGTAGGGGGCAGTCGTATTAATATTTTTACTGGGCAGTCCTTTCTTTAAATTGTTCTCAAACCAGCTGTCAAAGAATTCTAAGTAACGGTTATCACCGTAAAATCTCTGAAGCTTTAAAAGGCCATAGAGACCTACGCCCTGAGGCCAGTCCCATTCTTCGATCCCAAAGTCTCTGGCAATGATGCCGCGGCTTGCCTCTTCCTTTCCGACAGAGCGGTCATTTTCATAGTCAGCCCCTCCCAAGTTCATTAGCTTGTCCATCACAAGATGGATTTTTGGCAGTAATTCTTTGTTTGTCATGTCATTCTCCTCCGTTTAACTTTTTTGCATACGCGCTGGGCGTCATCCCCGTATTTTTTTTAAAAATCTGGCTGAAATACTGGGGGTTATTTCCACATCCTACCTGCTGAGCGATCCATTGAATTTGTTCGGTATGACCTTCTGCTAATAATTGCTTGGCTTTCTGGATGCGCAGGATGGTGATGTAGTTTGAAAATTTTTGTTTTGTTTCCTTGCTGAACCGTTTGCTTACATAATCCACATTCATAAACAGATAATTTTCTGCGATGGATTTCAAGGTAAGATTGGGATTGTCCAGATGTTCTTCTACATACTGCATGACCTTTTCAATAAAAGGGCTGTAGCGCCGGGAAAGGGTGGACGGCTCTTTTAAAGCCTCGTTAAGCTTTTCACAAAGCAGGGCGCGGATGCTGCCAACCTCAGTCTGCTGGTTTAAATCCATCAGATACTCCGTGGTGTCAACGGATGAAAGGTAGCTGCTTTCCGTGGCAAATTTAATCAGTATCCTGGAACCTGCCTGCTTTAAAAAATCCGGATTGCCGATGTCATTTAAAATTGCAGTAAGTTCCTCCAGATATGATTTCAGTTCTGAGCCGCTTGCTTCTATTAAAAGTGTGGTCAGCTCTTCTATTTCAGAGATCAAGTTTTTATAATTACAGGTGGGGACTGGCTGCAGTCCATTCATAAAATAGATGATTCCGTAACGTTTGATCTTTGTAATCATGGTTTCTAAAAGCCTTCCCAGGCTGGAAAAGGTATAACGTTTATAATCTAATTCTACTGACTGCACCTTTGGATTTAAGCCGCGCATAAATAAATCAAACTTCTCATAGGACACCTGATATCCTTCAAAAAACAGGATCAGGGAGTTTTTTACATAAATGCTGTACAGTTCGATTCCAGGTGCATGTTCGGCCATGTAATCATAAATGCGGCTTAAGACAGAGATAAAATGCTCTTCTTCCAGATAGTGAAGAAAGCACAATTCATATCCCGTATTATAAAAATCCATAAATCCGGAATATGCATTCCAGGAAGATTCTGACGCTTCTGGCAGAAAGATCTGTTCGTTGATAATATTTGCCAGAATGCTGTGGTGGAGATTGGCGGTCAGAGCCTTCTGGCGTTCTTTCAAATCCTGAAATGCCTGGCGGTGATAATATTCCCGGATCACATCACGCATGCTTTCCATGATTTGCTCCTCGTTGCATGGTTTGAGAAGATAGTGATGGACCCGGTATTTCATCGCCTGCTTTGCATATTCAAATTCTCCAAAGCCGGATAACAGAATAAACTGGGTATCCATATCTGCCTGGGAAATCCGTTCAACCAGCTCCAATCCTGACAGGCCAGGCATCCGTATATCAGTCATAACGATATCCGGCGATTCGTCGAGAATCATGTTATAGGCTTCAATACCGTCACGGCAGGTTCCAATCAGTTCGATGCCCAGGCTGTTCCAGTCAATAAGAGAGGAAATAGACTCCCGGATCATTCGTTCATCATCTGCAATAATTAATTTCAGCATTTGCGGTCTCCTTTCGTATCAGAAGCGGATTCAGGCGTTTTATTGAGAGGGAAAGACAACTGAGCCACGGCCTGGTCTTCCTCGTTATAGAGGGTAAGCCCGTAGCCCTCACCATAAGTAAGCACCATTCGATCCAGTATATTTAAAAGGCCGATTCCGAAACCATGAGGTTCTATTTTGTGGGTTTTCAATTTCTTTAAAAGGTCTTCTTCAAAGAAGGAACTGTTATTTTTAACAGAAACGAAGAGGGTAGAACCGTCTGTTTCAGCAACAATCTGAATCCGGCACTCTTCCGTATTCTCCTCCAATCCATAGCGGATGGCATTTTCCACCAGCGGCTGGAGGGTCAGCTTCAGTACAGCACATTGGAAGAGATTTTGGGGAGCGGATATTTCATATTCCAGCCGGTCTTCATAGCGGTATTTCTGGATTGTCATATAGCATTGCACAAGCTCCAGTTCCCGGCATAAAGGAACTTCCTTGTGCTTCTGGTCCAGTGTAATGCGAAGGAGTGTGCCCAGGGATTCTGTCATGGAAGAAATATCTTTTGCCCCAATGGACTTTGCCCTCCAGTTGATGGATTCCAGAGTGTTGTACAAAAAGTGAGGATTCATCTGGGTTTCCAGGGCTTTTAGCTGAGCTTCCTTTATAAGAATTTCGTTTAAGTAGTTGGTCCGGATCAGTTGGTTTACTTTATCCACCATTTGGTCGAAACAGGCGTGAAGAATGCCCAATTCATCGGTACGTTTGCTGTAATCATAGGAAATCTGCGGAGTTTCGGTTTGCCCGGCCGCAAAGCGTTCCATTTTTAAAATCAGATTGTCAAAATGCCTTGTGATGGAGTCAATCAAAGCAGATGACAGCAGGATGGCTAACCCTATGGAGACTGTAATGATTGTCAGGCAGATCTTTAAGCTGGTACGGAGAGAATCTGCGATGCTGCCGTATGGAATCAGACAAACATAATCCCAGTCAAATTCCGGTATGATTCCTTTTACGTAAAAGAAGCTGTTTCCGTCAGGATTTACAAGACCGTATCTGGAATGGAAAAAGTTATCAAAAAGTGACATTTCACCGGCTTTTAAACTGGATGAATTATAGATTAAGTCCTCCTGACCGTAAAGGATATAACGGGTGTCATCGTAAAAATGGCTGGTACTGGTGGCAGCATTTATCAGCCCGTTTATATTTAAGCTGACAACAAGCGTACCCAGGGAATCAAGACTTAAATATTCCGACCGGCGTAAGTTCTTGACCATAAACAGGCCGTATTCTTCGCTGTAATCGGTAATCCAAAGAGTACGCCCCTTGGCCTCTTCGCCTCTTGTGACAAGGTCCTGAATGACGGATTCCGGAAGAATATTTTCCGCCGAAATATGGGTATGGATGGAGAACCGGTCTTGATAAAGACTCATATAGTTAATATTATTTTTTCGGAAGGTAAAATAATATTCATTTAAAGTTCCGTAAAGAGCTTTGTATGCAATGGAACGGTCCTGTACACTGGGAGAATCCTTTAAAGTCCCAAGTCCATTTTGAATAATGGTATCAGCCAGAAACATATCAGCCATGGTGGAAATGTTATCCAGACGGTTATTCAGCTCTTTGGCAGTATAGGACAAGGATGAGGCCACAGATTGATAGAGCACTTTTTGGTGGGCCTTGGAAACCAGGTGGATACTGAAGAGTGAAACAAAAGCCAAAAGGATAATGCAAAGAAATACAATGGAATGAATCTTCTTTTTTAAAGAGAGATTTCTAATAAACTGCTTCATAAAGGACCGCCTTTCGCGTTCTGTACTGATGACAGGTAAATTATATAGAAAACAGTTCCGTAAAACAACCGGTTATGGAAAAGAACTATTCAAATTATACAGACAACACGGTTTTTTCAACTTGGAACCCGGTTTTACTCATTTACTGGAATAATCGTGGGAAGTATAATGAAGACGCTTGATACAGCAAAAGTAAATGAATGGAGGAAGGTTTCATGAAGAAAAGAATTGCTTTACTAATGGCGGCAGCTATGGCAGCTGCTTCCCTGGCCGGTTGCGGAGGCGGCACATCCACAACTGCAGATACTACGGCTGGTTCTGCTGCAGAGGATACTACCGCAGCAAGCTCAGGAAATGCAGGCGGGGATGCTAAGCTGACCATGAGCTGGTGGGGAAATCAGGTCAGAAACGAGAAAACTCAGGCTGCCTTAGACTTATATGCGGAGCAGAACCCGGGGATAACCATAGAAGGACAGTTTTCCGAGTGGTCTGATTACTGGAATAAACTGGCTACTTCCGCAGCAGGACAAGCGATTCCGGATCTTGTTCAGATGGATTATTCGTTTATTGATCAATATGTAAAAAACGGACTGTTGGTAGATTTAAAGCCGTATATTGAAGATGGTACCCTGGATGTCTCTAATATTTCAGAGAATACCATAGCCAGCGGTACGGTGAATGATGGGGTATACGCAATCTGTGCGGGAATTAATGCGCCTTCACTTCTGTATAATAAGACTTTGCTGGAGGAAAACGGTATTCAAATTAAGGATTATATGACCACGGATGAATTCATGGATGTGTGCCGCCAGGTTTACGAGAAAACGGGGTATAAAACAAACATCGCTTATTATAATGCGGGAGCCTATCTGGATTATTTTATGAGAGGCTATGATGTTGTTCTCTATGGAGACAAAAAAATGGGCGGAACCGTAAATGATTATCTTCCATTTTTCCAGATGTATGAGACCGGAATTAAGGAAGGATGGTTTATTGATCCAGGTGTTTTTGCAGAGCTTTCCATCGGTTCTGTTGAACAGGAGCCTCTGGTTTACGGCTCCGGTCCTGAAACCATGTCCTGGTGTGCTTTTTATAACTCTAATCAGCTGACTGCTATTCAAAAAGCAGCTCCGGAGGGGATGGAAATCGGTATCACCACCTGGCCGTCAGCAGATCCCAAGAAATCCGGTTATTTAAAGTCCAGCATGTTTTTCTCTGTCGGCGCTCATACAAAGAATCCGGAAGAAGCAGTTAAGGTTCTCAACTTCCTGACCAATTCCAGCGAGGCAAACAACATTTTGCTGGGTGAAAGAGGAGTTCCGGCCTCAAGTGTTATTTCCGAAGAGCTTGCACCTAAGATGAGTGATGTGGACCAGGAAGTAATCCGTTATATCAATGAGGTTGTAACCCCTAATTGTTCTCCGATCAATCCACCCCAGCCAGACGGCGCAAGTGAGGTTTCCAATCTGTTAAATCAGGTTCAGGAGCAGCTGTGCTACGGAGCATATGATGCAGCTACTGCCGCAGAAGAATTCTTTAACGGGGCTAATAATATCATGAACAAAAAATAATATAACTTCATCAAGTAAGTCCCCGCTTCAATGCCGGAAAGGCATAAGTGATGGGTGGGGACTTACTTGTGCCCGGTGAAGCGGGGCACGCTGTGAGCAAGCAGCGAAGCGGATTGTGAATATCCGCCTGACTAAGTAAACTCTTATCCATGAATGGAGGACGTCTATGAAAGATAACAAAGGGGCAGGCCTTAAGCATTTCCTTAACAAAGAAAGTACAGCAGGAGTGGTATTCAGTCTTCCGTTTATCATCGGCTTTCTGTTGTTCATGGTGGTGCCTATGGGAATATCCTTTTACTATTCTTTATGTGATTACAACATTTTGTCGCCGCCAGTTTTTGCAGGACTTAAAAATTACATAAAAATGTTTACTGATGATAAAGTGTTTTTTCAGACCATAGGTGTCACGTTTTATTTCGCCTTAGTATCTGTTCCTCTGCGTTTGATCTTTGCACTTATGGTGGCCATGCTTTTGCTTAATACAACAAAGGCAACCGGTTTTTACCGGGCGGCTTACTATCTTCCATCCATCATCGGAGGTTCTGTGGCAGTCGCCATCCTCTGGAAGCGGATGTTTGCAACCGATGGTGTGGTCAACCACCTTTTGGGTATTATGGGGATTCAGACCAGCTTTGCATGGCTTGGAAATAAGAATACGGCTATCTGGACCCTTATTATCCTGGCAGTCTGGCAGTTTGGTTCTTCTATGCTGATTTTCTTATCATCCTTAAAGCAGATTCCTGTAACACTTTATGAGGCTGCCAGAGTAGATGGCGCAAATAAATTATCTCAGTTTTTAAGGATCACTCTGCCTCTTTTAACACCCACCATCTTCTTTAATCTGGTGATGCAGATGATCAACGGTTTCCTGGCATTTACACAGTGTTTCATTATTACCCAGGGAAAACCGCTGAACTCCACTTTGTTCTATACCGTTTATATGTACCAGCAATCCTTTGAGTTCTATAATACCGGATACGGGGCAGCTTTGGCCTGGGTAATGCTGGGAATTATAGGCCTTATTACAGCGATTCTGTTCGCAACTAAGAAATTCTGGGTTTATACGGAAGGAGTGTGAGACAGATGAAGACAAAAAGAAAAATAGGCAAAATTTTTTACCATGTAATTGTCTGCGGTTTGGGACTTGTGATGATTTATCCTCTGGTTTGGATGGTTATGAGTTCATTTAAGGAAACCAATACCATCTTTCTGACAGCAGGTCAGCTGATTCCGGAAAAATTTGTGCTTTCCAATTATATCAATGGCTGGAAAGGCTTTGCAAAGATTACGTTTGCGACTTTTTTTAAGAATTCCCTGTTTATAGCCGTTGTAGCAACCTTGGGAACTGTTTTTTCCTCGGCTTTGGTGGCCTATGGCCTGGCAAGATGCAGATTTTTTGGCAGAAGAGCTTTGTTTGTGGCTATGCTGCTTTCCATGATGCTTCCGGCTCAGGTTCTGATGATACCTCAGTATTTGTGGTATCAGAAATTAGGGTGGGTAGGAAGCTATAAGCCCTTGATTCTTCCTTATTGTTTTGCGATTCAGGGATTCTTTGTTTACATGATGATTAATTTTATAGATGGAATCCCTCGTGAGCTTGACGAGGCAGCAAAGATTGACGGTTGCTCTTATTATGGAATTTTTTCCAGGATCATTATGCCCCTTATATCCCCGGCGCTAATTACGGCCAGTATTTTTTCATTTATGTGGAGATGGGATGATTTTCTTTCCGCCCTGCTCTATATCAATGAGTCTGCCAAATATCCGGTCAGCCTTGCCTTAAAGTTGTTTTGTGATCCGGGATCTTCTTCCGATTACGGTGCGATGTTTGCAATGGCGACTTTATCAATCCTGCCTGCAGTCATAATCTTTATCTGCCTGCAGAAATACCTGGTGGAAGGCATCAGTACTTCGGGCTTAAAAGGGTAAGACAAAGTTTTGTCTTAAGTAGAAATTGAAAAATAGAAAGGAGAATGAAGATGGTCATTGAAAATTATCCAAGACCTGATTTTAAAAGGGAAGATTGGACGGATTTAAATGGAGAATGGGACTTTTCCTTTGATGAACCGGTATTTGACCGGAAAATTAAAGTTCCGTTCTGCTATCAGTCTGAAATGAGTGGAATCAGTGATACAGGGGTCCATCATATTGTGTGGTATCGGAAAGAGTTTGTTGTGGAAAAAGGCAGATTAAGTGGAAAAAGCCTGCTTTTAAAGTTTGGAGCCGTGGATTATGAAGCAGAGGTTTATATCAATCAAACCTATGCAGGAGGCCACAGAGGAGGCCACACTCCCTTTGAGGCAGAAATTACCGGACTGGTTTCCGAAGGAAAGAATATCCTAACAGTTAAAGTAATGGATTACAGTGACGCGGATAAACCGAGAGGAAAGCAGACCTGGACAGGGGAAAACTTTGCCTGCTGGTACACTCCTACAACTGGGATATGGCAGAGTGTGTGGCTGGAATATGCGGGAAAACCTTATATAAAACGAATAAAGGCAACTCCGGATCTGGAACGTAATGAAGCGTTATGCGAAATCTTTATCTCCCCCATGGAGCGTGTGACCGCGGAAGTTTCTTTTCATAGCCTTCCTGCAGAAGGCGGTATGGAAATGGATCTGGGCAGCTTGAAAATATCCTGTGAAAACGGCTATGGAAAAGGAATTCTGGCTTTGCCGGACTTGGATCTGCGCCGGGATCAGCTGACATGGACGCCGGAAATCCCCAATTTGATTGAGATGGAAGTAAATTTTCAAAATGATAAGGTGACCAGTTATTTTGGACTTCGGTCTGTCCGCATTTCAAATGGGAGGATTTTGTTAAACGGAGAGGTGCTGTATCAAAGGCTGGTTCTCGATCAGGGCTACTGGAGCCAGAGCCTTCTTACGCCTCCGGATGAGGAGGCCATCCGGAATGATATTCTGCTTTCAAAGAAAATGGGGTTTAATGGGGCCAGAAAACATCAGAAAATTGAAGATCCAAGATATTACTACTGGGCAGATAAGCTGGGATTTCTTGTATGGGGAGAGATGCCAAGCTGCTATATGTATACGGACAATACCGTGGAAAACACTTCCAGAGAGCTTGCTGAATTCATAGAACGGGATTATAACCATCCATCCATCATAACCTGGGTGACAGCCAACGAAAGCTGGGGAATGAGAAACATTAAAACGGATAAAAGCCAGCAGAGCTTTTCTAATATGCTGTTCTATCAGGCCAAAGCTTTGGATAAAACCAGACCGGTCAGTGGAAACGATGGCTGGGAACAGACCGAGCACACCGATATTCTGGCCTTACATGATTATGAACTGATGCCGGAAACTGAAGAAAAATATGATTGTCTGGAAGACATCCTTAACAGCCATGCGGAACGCCGCTTTGTTCTGGCGGATGGACAGACGTACCTGGGGCAGCCTGTTCTTATGACTGAGTATGGCGGCATCGCTTTTTCTGCAGAAGAGAAAGGCTGGGGATATTACAATAAGGTGGGAAGCGAAGGGGAATTTTTAAAACGTCTGGAACCAATTACGGATTTCCTGATTAAAAGCAGAAAATTTTCTGGTTTCTGTTATACGCAGCTTACGGATGTCATGCAGGAGACAAACGGTCTGCTGAGGGAAGACAGAACGCCTAAGCTTCCGCTTGAAAAGCTGGAAAAGATCTTTGGAAAGAAAATTTACGAATAAAAAATCTTCTGCCGCCCGGACAATCTATGATAAGGAGTATATGATGGAACCCGGGTGGTAACGGAGTTTTTTAAAATGAGTAAAAAAAGCTTGACTAATGAAGAAAAATCTTGTATAATTCCTCTTGTTGTATTGATGGGCTATCGCCAAATGGTAAGGCAACGGACTCTGACTCCGTCATTTTCAAGGTTCGAATCCTTGTAGCCCAGTCTGAAAAACGGAACCCTATAAGGTTCCGTTTTTTGTATTATCGGTTGTTAAGTTATTGTTAAAGCTTTCCTATTTGATAGAATTTCTCGGAAAACCGGGGCAGGGTTCTTTCTGGTTTATATGGACAAGAGCATGAAAATGCTTTATAATGTTATATAATTTTGATGAGAGGTGTGAAATGTATACATTTGGCAGCAGGGTCCGCTACAGTGAGACAGATGAATGCGGTAAACTGACATTAACAGGCATTATGAATTATCTCCAGGACTGTTCTACGTTTCAGTCTGAGGATATTGGTCTTGGGATTTCTTACTTAACAGACCGTCATAAGGCCTGGTGGCTTTCTTCCTGGCAGATCGTGGTGGACCGTTATCCCGTGCTGGGAGAGGCGGTTGTGGTAGGTACCTGGCCTTATGATTTTAAGGGATTTTACGGATATCGGAATTTCACCATATGTGATCAGGCCGGAGAGTACCTTGTAAGGGCTAATTCCGTATGGTTTTTATTTGATACGGAAAAGGGGCGTCCAGTTAAAATTGAACCGGAAGACCTCCGGGGATATGGAAACGGCAATGAAGAGCGGCTTTCTATGGATTATGCCTCCCGTAAGATCCAACTGCCGGAGGAATATGTGGACACAGAGCCGGTTACCATTGGAAAGCATCATATTGACACGAACCATCATGTCAATAACGCTCAATATGTGGAGATTGCCAGAGAGGTGCTTCCGGATGAAATGGAAGTTTCCGAACTGAGAGTGGAATATAAAAAAGCGGCAGTCTTTGGAGATGTAGTTTATCCCCGCATAAGCCGGACAGAGGAAGGATATACGGTTTCCCTGTGTGATGATCAGGGAGAAGCTTACGCAGTCATCTGGCTGCGGGGAACAACAGAGAGGATGTAACATGATTGAATTAGGAAAGATTCAGACCCTGGTCGTGCAGAGGGTCAAGGAGTTCGGCGTTTATGTGGGTGAGGAAGCAGGAAGTGAGGTTTCCGTTCTTCTGCCCAAAAAACAGGTGCCGGAGGGAGCCGGACCTGGAGACAGGATCCCTGTATTTATCTATAAGGATTCGGAGGACCGGTTGATAGCCACTACAGCATCACCGAAGCTTCAGGTAGGTGAGACGGCTGTACTTCAGGTAAAGGAAGTTGGAAAGATCGGTGCATTTCTCGACATGGGGCTCGAAAAGGATCTGCTTCTTCCTTTTAAAGAGCAGACCCATAAGGTAAAGCAGGGAGAGAAGGTACTGGTTGCCCTTTACATTGATAAAAGCAAACGTCTGGCTGCTACTATGAGGGTATATACCTATATGAGCAATCAGTCCCCTTATAAGAAGGATGATCAGGTGACCGGGATTATATATGAAATTAATGAAAACCTGGGAGCCTTTGTAGCGGTAGATCATAAGTATTACGGCCTGATTCCCCGGAAAGAAGTTTTTGAAAATTACCGGGAGGGCGATGTTGTAACGGCACGGGTAACGAAGATAAGAGAAGACGGAAAGCTGGATCTAAGTCCCAGGCAGAAGGCTTATATCCAGATGGATACGGATTCCGGCAAGGTTCTTGAAATCATAGAAACACAGTTTGACGGTAATCTGCCGTTTACTGATAAGGCGGATCCGGAGATCATCAAGCGGGAATTTTCTATGAGTAAGAATGCATTTAAGCGGGCAATCGGACATCTCCTGAAAGAAGGAAAAATCAGGATAACAGATAGTAAAATTGAAAGAATCAGATAACGGGTAAAATGATAACAGGAGGATTATTTTGGACTCGATAGACTATTATAATAAGTATGCGGCAAAGGAATTTGAAGAAACAGTGAACCAGGATATGTCAGGAATTATGAAGGAATTTCTGGATCTTCTGAAAGAAGGTGATACGATTCTGGACTTAGGCTGCGGATCAGGCAGGGACAGCCTGTCTTTCTATGAACTGGGATACGATGTGACACCGCTTGATGCATCGGAAGAGATGTGTAAGCTGGCAGAAATCCATACCGGTCTGGAAGTGCTTCAGATGACATTTGAACAAATAGATTTTGATAATGTATTTGATGGAATCTGGGCCTGCGCATCCTTACTTCACACTCCAAAGAAGGAACTTTCTGACATTCTTACAAAGATAGCAAGGGCCTTAAATGATAAGGGAATCCTTTATATGTCTTTTAAACTGGGAGACTTTGAGGGATTCAGAGGAAAAAGGTATTTCTGTGACCTTACGGCGGATTCCATGACTGAACTCTTAAGAGATAATGGACGGTTTGAGATCGTAAAGCTTTGGGAAACAGAGGATGTACGTTCTGGTCATTCTGACGTAAAATGGCTGAACGTTCTTGTGAGAAAGCAATAAAACAACATATAAGTTTTACAAGACGGTGCCAAAATTATTGGCGCCGTCTTGTGATTTCTGCCTAAAACAAGGCGAAAATACTCCCTGGCTATCGAATATAAACAGAAATATTGGAGCGTCTCTCTTGATATTTTGACGTTTCAATCATTTTTAAAACCCGTTATACAAATTAGCCAAAAGCCAGAATTGTATTTTGGTAAATAACAATATGGTAAAAGAAAAATAATTCATGTATGATTGTTTCAGAACAAGGGCCGCAGCAATGAGAGCTGCTGGTTCAGATCAGAGCATAAACACTTATTTTAGGAGGATTAGTAAGATGGCTAGTTTATCACTGAAAAACATCGTCAAGAGATATCCTAACGGATTTGAGGCAGTTAAGGACTTTAATCTGGATATTGCTGATAAGGAGTTCGTAATTTTCGTAGGACCATCTGGATGCGGTAAATCCACAACTCTTCGTATGATTGCAGGCCTGGAAGACATTTCTTCCGGAGAACTTTACATTGATGGAAAATTAATGAATGATGTAGAGCCAAAAGACAGAGATATCGCAATGGTATTCCAGAACTACGCTCTGTATCCTCATATGACAGTATTTGATAACATGGCGTTTGGCCTGAAACTGAGAAAAACTCCAAAGGATGAAATTGATAAGCTGGTACATGAAGCTGCAAGAATCCTTGATCTTGAGCATTTATTAGACCGTAAACCAAAGGCTTTATCTGGTGGACAAAGACAGCGTGTTGCCATGGGACGTGCTATTGTACGTAATCCAAAGGTCTTCTTAATGGATGAGCCGTTATCCAACCTTGATGCGAAGCTGAGAGGCCAGATGCGTATTGAGATTTCCAAGCTGCATCAGAGACTTCAGGCTACCATTATTTACGTAACTCATGACCAGACAGAGGCTATGACACTTGGTACCAGAATCGTAGTAATGAAGGATGGCGTTATCCAGCAGGTTGACTCTCCTCAGAACTTATACGATAAGCCAGGTAATAAATTCGTTGCAGGATTTATCGGAGCTCCTCAGATGAACTTAATCGATGCTACTGTAGCTAAGAGAGGAAGCGACGTTACGTTAACATTTGGCGGAAATACAATCGCTCTTCCGGAAGGAAAAGCGAAAAAATTAGAGGATGCCGGTTATATCGGAAAGACTGTAGCTTTAGGCATTCGTCCGGAAGATTTACATGATGAGGAAGCTTTCCTCGCATCTTCTCCGGAAAGCGTTATTGACGCTACGATAAGAGTTTATGAACTGTTAGGTGCTGAAGTTTACTTATACTTTGATGTGGAAGATGTAAACTTTACTGCAAGAGTAAATCCTCGTACAACTGCAAGACCAGGGGATACAATTAAGCTCGCTCTTGACTTAACAAAGATCCATGTGTTCGATAAAGACACAGAAATCGTAGTTTTAAACTAAAATTTATGAAAATTTAAGCAAGCGGTTATTCTACCCGCTTGCTTTTTTTTTCTTTTTGCTTTAATATATAATAAGGTAAATTTACGAAAAAGGAGAATATGCCATGATTTCGAATCAAATACTTCAAACAACCATTGAAGGATTAAAAGGGATTACGAGAATTGATCTGTGTATTTGTGATACAGAAGGAAAGGTACTGGCAACCACATTTCCTGATGCGGAAGATTATGAAAGTTCAATCCTGGCGTTCGTGGATTCTCCGGCAGACAGCCAGGTAATCCAGGGATATCAGTTTTTTAAAGTGCTTGATGAGCACCAGTTAGAATACATTCTTCTCGCAAAGGGTGGAAGTGACGATGTTTATATGGTCGGCAAGCTGGCCGCTTTCCAGATTCAGAGCCTGCTTGTTGCGTATAAAGAAAGATTTGACAAGGATAATTTTATTAAGAACTTATTGCTTGACAATCTGCTTCTGGTGGATATCTACAACAGGGCAAAGAAGCTTCATATTGAAACAAACATCAAGAGAGTTGTATTCATTATTGAAACCCAGCATGAAAAAGATGTGAACGCGCTGGAGACAGTTCGCAACTTATTTGCTGCAAAGACCAAAGACTTTGTTACTGCCGTTGATGAGAAGAATATCATTCTTGTTAAGGAAGTGAAAGAAGGAGAAACTTACGAGGATCTGGAAAAAACTGCCAATACAGTTTTGGACATGCTCAATACCGAGGCAATGACTCAGGTCCATATCGCATTTGGTACGATCGTAAGCGAGATCAAAGAGGTTTCCAGATCTTATAAGGAAGCCAAGATGGCCATGGATGTTGGCAAGATTTTCTACAGCAATAAAAATGTGGTTGCCTATAGTAAACTGGGAATCGGACGTCTGATTTATCAGCTTCCGCTGCCTTTATGCCGCATGTTCATCAAAGAGATTTTTGACGGTAAGTCACCGGATGATTTTGATGATGAAACACTGACAACAATTAATAAATTCTTTGAGAACAGCTTAAATGTATCCGAGACATCCAGACAGCTGTATATTCACAGGAATACCCTTGTTTACCGGTTAGACAAGCTTCAGAAGAGTACCGGCCTGGATCTTCGTGTATTTGAAGATGCCATCACCTTTAAGATTGCCCTGATGGTAGTAAAATACATGAAATATATGGAGAATCAGGACTATTAACGCTGGCTATGAGCAGTGAGAAAAGAGGCAGCTATACAGCTGCATTGTGCTTGCACAAAAGCAGTTGTATAGCTGCCTCTTTACATAGGGCAAAACCCGTAAACCGAGATGGGGCGTAAAAGCAAAAGTAATCAAAGCACAAAAATTAGAGGACTGAAATGATTGAACTATGGAATGTAAGCAAAACATATGAAGCCGGGAATAAGGCGCTGCGTAATGTCAGCATGACCATTGAGGACGGGGAATTCGTTTTTATCATTGGCCGCAGCGGTTCAGGCAAATCCACGCTTTTAAAAATGCTGTTAAAAGAAGTGGAACCTACCTCCGGTAAAATAGTTGTGAATGATATGAATCTAAGCAAGATGCCCAGAGGCTTCATTCCCAAATACCGGCGGAAGCTTGGCATGGTTTTCCAGGATTTCCGTCTGTTAAAGGACCGGAATGTCTACGAAAATGTAGCCTTTGCGCAGCGGGTAATCGGAGCATCCACAAGAAGCATAAGAGAGTCGGTTCCCGCCATGTTAAAGATGGTGGGACTTTCTTCAAAATACAAGTTTTTTCCTCAGCAGTTATCCGGCGGTGAGCAGCAGCGTGTCGCCATTGCCAGGGCTTTAATTAACCGTCCTGAAATTCTGTTGGCTGACGAACCTACCGGAAATCTGGATGGGCACAACTCCATGGAGATCATGAAGCTATTAAATGAGGTTAATAAGCTGGGAACAACGGTGATTGTTGTCACCCATAGCCAGGAGATCGTAGACCGGATGAAAAAACGGGTGATTGTGATGGACCGTGGAACCATCATAAGCGACGAGAAAAAAGGCGGTTATACATATGAGAATTAGTACGTTTTGGTATTGCCTGAAACAAGGTGTAAATAATATATGCAGGAACATTTTGTTTTCCCTGGCGTCCATTGCAACGGTTTCCGCCTGCATTTTTTTGTTCTGCCTGTTTTTTTCTATTGTTATTAACGTACAACATGTGATTAAGAATACGGAAGGCACAGTGGGAATCACGGTGTTTTTTGATGATGGGCTGGACGCGAATAAGATCAAGGAAATCGGAAATAAGATCAAAGCCAGAGACGATGTAAAGGAAGTAACATACACTTCGGCGGAGGATGCATGGGAGGAATTTAAGCAGGAATACTTCGGGGATATGCAGGACCTTGCAGAAGGATTTGAAGAGGACAACCCGCTGGCCAATTTAGCTTCTTATACCATATTTTTAAAGGATCTGGTGGATCAGGACCAGGTTGTTGACTGGCTGAAAAGCATCGACGGTGTCAGGAAGGTCAATTATTCCAAAACCGCAGCAGAAGGAATGAATAGTTTAAGCAAGGTGATCGGAGTTCTTTCCATTCTGGTCATTGGCGTCTTATTGGCTGTGGCCATATTCCTGATCAGCAATACCATTTCAGTGGCAGCGGCCTTCCGGAAGAGTGAAAACGAGATCATGAAATTAATTGGCGCCACCAACTATATGATCCGGGCCCCCTTTGTGGTGGAAGGAGTTATCATAGGACTGGTGGGCGCCTGCATTCCTCTGGTATCTATTTATTTTTTATACCGGTCCGCGGTTGGATATGTGATCACAAAGTTCAGCATCTTATCCGGGCTGTTTCAGTTCCTTCCGGTGGAAGCCATATTCCCCTACATGACGGCAACGGCGCTGGCCCTTGGCGTTGGAATCGGTTTTTTTGTGAGCTTCTTTACTATCCGGAAGCATTTAAAAGTATAAGGGCTGAATTCCAACTTTTGAACGTGGAATATATTGGCAGCATTGCTGCATATGATAGAAAAATGCCGGAGAGTGATATCCGGCCAAGGAAAAATTCTCAGCTTTCCAGTTACGGAAAACAAATTGGGGCCCGCCAGAGAGCTTTTCTGAGCCGAAAAGCCTTTGCTGCAGCGAAGCAGGCTGGAAAAACGTATAATACGGTTGGTATGGGGAATATTAAATTTATATGGCTCTGCCCGTGTTAAACCGGAACATTACGGATATTAACGCCGGAATCGGCCATATCTACATACAGTTATTCTGCCGGCATATATCACAATCTCTTTTGGCGGAGAAGTTTATGCCGTTTGTATGCACCGTTTTCGGTTATTGGTTAAGCGGGAAGTATGGCAGGGGCAGGTAATTGCAAATGTGGGTTATACTGGATATTCCACAGGAACTTATCTCCATTTTGAGATCAGGCAGACAGCTTCCATGTAAATCCGGTGAAATGCGCAAGCCCATAAAGAGCTAGATAGGAGAATAACAGTGGAAAGTAAGAATAAATTTTGGAAAGGCGCCCTAGTAGGAGCGCTTCTGACCACATTGGCAGGTCTTGTTATTGTGGGGATGTCTTTGGGGATCTTTCTGATTGGCAGGGCTGCAATCGACGGAAAGGGTCAGGCGGCCGAATCAGCTCAGGCAGAAAACCAGGAAGGCAACCTGGATATGAACCGGATCGTAGCCAAAATACAGACGATTCAGAGCGTGATCGATAAGTATTATCTCTTTAATGAAGATACGAAAAATGTGGAAGACTGGATATACAAGGGAATGCTGTATGGACTTGAGGATCCTTATACGGTCTACTATACCGCAGACGAGTATGAGAAGTTAGTAGAGGATACGGCTGGAGAATATTGCGGAATCGGAGTCATGGTCAGCCAGAGTGCTGCAACTGGAATCATTACGGTGACCAAGGTCTTTGAAGGAACACCAGGGGCTGAGGCAGGAATGCAGCCCGGCGACTTGATCTACAAGGTGGGCGATGAGGAAATGACCGGTATGGATCTGGAGCTGGTGGTAAAGGATCATATCAAAGGGGCAGAAGGAACGTCGGTTATCGTCACAGTTCTTCGTCCGGATACCGGAGCCTACATTGATATGACGATGGAGCGCCGTCAGATCACAGTTCCTACGGTGGAGCATGAAATGCTGGCGGATAATATCGGATATATATCGGTCAGTCAGTTTGATACGGTTACAGCAGGTCAGTTTAAGAGTGCCATTGATGATCTGGAAAAACAGGGTATGGAAAAGATGATCGTGGATTTGAGAAACAATCCTGGTGGAGTTGTGGATTCGGTGGTTTCCATGCTGGATTACATTCTTCCGGACGATCTGGTAATTGAAAATCCCAACCTGGTTAAAACCAAGAAGAATAAAACGCTCCTGGTATATATGGCAGATAAGAACGGAGAAGGAGAGCAGTATTACGCTTCTGACGGCCATAAGGTAGATATCCCCATGGCAGTTTTAGTCAATGGTCAGTCCGCCAGTGCCTCCGAAGTATTTTCCGGAGCGCTTAAGGCTTACGGAAGGGCGGAACTGGTGGGAACAAAAACCTTTGGAAAAGGAATCGTCCAGACACTGTTTCCTCTTGACCATGGTACTGCTATTAAGATGACTGTGGCTCATTACTATACGCCAAGCGGCTTTGACCTCCATGGAAAAGGATTGGAGCCTGATGTTACCGTTGATTTAATAGAAGAGTTAAAAACAAAGATCAAAATAGAGCATAGCGAAGATAACCAGCTTGCGGAAGCTATAAAAGTGCTGAATCAAAATCGTTAGATTTTAACTAGATAGTAAAAGGAAAAAGCCTTCTTTGGCCGGCTATTTAAATGCTGGCCATAGAGGGCTCTTTATTTCATAAGCTGCTTTATTTTGTGGACTGTTTTACTTCGTGTGTTTCTTCTATCAGCATGTTTCCAGAAGACTGACAAACCGGCGGCATGCTTCTTCGCTGGTAGCCCAGGAGGTAACCAGCCGGATGGCGGTATGGCTGTCATCGATCCGCTCCTGAACAGAAAAGAGGAAGTCTTTTTCCAGCTTTGCGATCACCTTGTCAGGAAGGATGGGGAAAAGCTGGTTTGTCATGGAATCAGAGTAAAAGGAATATCCGCATGCCTCAATGCCTTTTCTCAGGATGGCTGCCATCTCATTTGAGTGAGAGGCTAAATCATAGAAGAGGTTGTTGGAAAACAGCTCTTCAAACTGGATCCCTAAGAGCCAGCCCTTGGCCAGCATGGCTCCCCGCTGCTTTACCATAAACCGGAAATCCGGCTTTAAATCCTGATGGCAGATCACCAGGGCTTCTCCAAATAACGCGCCTCCTTTTGTTCCGCCAATATAAAATACATCGGTAAGCCTTGCAATATCCTGTAATGTTAAATTATTCACAGAACTTGTGAGCGCCGCCCCAAGGCGCGCTCCGTCTAAAAACAGGTACAGTCCCTTCTGGCGGCAGATATGGTGAAGCGCTTCCAGCTCTGATTTGCTGTATTGGGTGCCGATCTCTGTTGAGTTGGAGATATAGACCATTTTCGGCTGTACCATGTGTTCATCGGTGTGAAGATCCAGTGCTTTCTGAATATGGGCAGGAGTCAGCTTTCCGTCTTTGCTTGGCATGGCTAAGACCTTATGCCCGGTGGCTTCAATGGCTCCTGTCTCATGAACGTTTATATGACCCTTATCCGTGGAAATGACTGCCTGCCAGGGGCGCAGGGCCGTACCGATGGTGATCAGATTGGTCTGGGTGCCGCCTACAATAAAATGGATATCTGCATCTTCTCTGCCGATTTCCTTTCTGATTAGGGCACGGGCACTGCTGCAGTTATCATCCAGTCCGTATCCGGTTTTTTGGATTAAGTTGCCATTGATCATGGCTTCTAATATCTTTGGATGAGCACCTTCGCTATAGTCATTATTAAAACTGTACATAAATAGTCCTCCTGCTGTTTCATAGTATAGGATGTATGATATACTAAAAGAAGGAGAATTACAATACTAAAAGAACAGACGTTCCCTGTTTCGCTATACTTTTTTACGGCCATATGTTATAATTGACAGAGATAGACATTGTTGGAGGTGAAATAATCATGGACTTTAAATTACATTCAGAATATGCTCCTACCGGTGACCAGCCCGAGGCTATTGACCAGCTTGTGAAAGGATTCAAAGAGGGCAATCAATTCCAGACTTTATTGGGAGTTACCGGCTCTGGAAAGACGTTTACCATGGCAAATGTAATCCATAAGCTGCAAAGGCCCACTCTCATCATTGCTCATAATAAGACGCTTGCAGCCCAGCTTTACAGTGAGTTCAAGGAATTTTTTCCTGAGAATGCGGTAGAGTACTTTGTTTCCTATTACGATTATTACCAGCCGGAGGCTTACGTGCCTTCTACGGATACCTATATTGAGAAGGATTCGGCGATTAACGATGAGATTGATAAGCTGCGGCATTCGGCCACGGCTGCTCTTTCGGAGCGGAGCGATGTGATCATCGTTGCATCGGTTTCCTGTATTTACGGCTTGGGAAGCCCCATCGATTATAAGGAAATGGTTATTTCCTTAAGGCCTGGCATGATAAAGGACCGGGATGAAGTGGTCCATAAGCTGATCGATATCCAGTATGACCGGAATGATATGGATTTCCGGCGCGGGACCTTCCGGGTAAGAGGAGATGTGGTGGAGATATTCCCGGCCTATTCCGGCAGTGAGGCATACCGGATCGAGTTCTTTGGTGACGAAGTGGAACGCATTACAGAGATAGATACCCTGACAGGAGAGATCCGGGCAGATCTGGGGCATGTGGCCATATTTCCGGCTTCCCATTACGTTGTGTCCAGGGAGAAAATGGAGCGGGCCGCTCAGACCATCCTGGATGAACTAAAGGAGCAGGTGGCTTATTTTAAGAGCGAAGACAAGCTGTTAGAGGCACAGAGGATCTCGGAACGGACGAATTTTGATGTGGAGATGATGAAGGAAACCGGCTTTTGTTCCGGAATCGAAAACTATTCCAGACATTTGGTCGGAAGCAAGCAGGGAGAGCCGCCCTGTACTCTGATTGATTATTTTCCGGAGGATTTTCTGATCATGGTAGATGAATCCCACATCACCCTGCCTCAGGTACGGGGCATGTTTGCAGGAGACCGTTCCAGAAAGACAACGCTTGTTAATTTCGGCTTCCGCCTGCCGTCAGCCCTTGATAACAGGCCATTGAATTTTGAGGAATTTGAATCCAAGATCAATCAGATGATGTTCGTTTCCGCCACACCCTCCGTTTACGAGGCAGAGCATGAGCTTTTAAGAGTGGAGCAGATCATCCGGCCGACTGGACTTCTTGACCCTGAAATCGATGTCCGGCCGGTGGAAGGGCAGATTGATGACCTGGTTTCCGAGGTGAATAAGGAAGTAGCAAAGAAAAATAAAGTGCTGATCACAACCCTGACCAAGCGTATGGCCGAGGATCTGACCGATTATATGAGAGAAGTGGGAATCCGGATAAAATATCTTCACTCCGACATTGATACCCTGGAGCGATCCGAAATTATCCGGGACATGCGTCTGGATGTGTTTGATGTGCTGGTGGGAATCAACCTGCTGCGTGAGGGCCTTGATATTCCGGAGATCACCCTGGTGGCCATTCTGGATGCGGATAAGGAAGGATTTCTCCGCTCGGAGACATCCCTGATCCAGACTGTTGGAAGGGCGGCCAGAAACTCAGAAGGCCATGTAATCATGTATGCAGATAAGGTAACGGATTCCATGCGTGTGGCGATTGAGGAGACCAACCGAAGAAGAGCCATTCAGCAGCGCTATAATGAAGAACATGGAATTACTCCTACTACCATCAAAAAGTCGGTTCGCGACCTCATTGCAATCTCAAAGGCAGCTATTGAGGATGAGAAGGACTTTAAGAAGGATCCGGAATCCATGGATGTCAAGGAACTGGAAAAGCTTGCCAAGGAGCTTACGAAGAAGATGCACCAGGCAGCGGCAGAACTTAACTTTGAGGAAGCCGCGAAGCTGCGTGACCGGATGGTTCAGGTTAAAAAGATGCTTCAGGAGATGGAAGAATAAAGAAATAAAAATGTTGCTGGAACAGATGAATGGTATTGACAATGATTCTCAATAAGAGTAAAATCTCAATGGATGCATCTAAGGCAGGAGTCTTAGAACGCCATCGGCATGAAATGGCTGCATCCAGAGGAGATTATTATGAAGCTGCATGAAGGAGAAATCGGAAAAACCTACATCGTTTACAGCGTGATGGTAAAGGATGCCATCACAAGACGTCTGGAGGCTCTTGGAGTTAATGAGCTGACGCCTGTTACCCTGATGAATAAGAAGGGAAGCGGTACTGTGATTATCAAGGTCAGGGGTACCCGCCTTGCTCTTGGAAGAAGGATATCGGAAGGAATTGAAATCAGGGAGGCTGCGAACAATGAATAAGGAAAACAAAACGATTCGAGTCGGGTTTGTAGGAAACCCCAATTGTGGGAAAACAACCTTATTCAATGCATTTACTGGAGCAAAGCTTAAGGTGGCCAACTGGCCTGGTGTCACTGTGGAGAGAGTGGAAGGTGAGACTAACTACAAGGGACGCCCCATACGGGTCATTGACACTCCTGGGATCTACAGCCTCACCTGCTATACCCTGGAAGAAATAGTAACAAGGAAATGTCTGGAAAGCGGAGAGGTAGACGTGATCATCAACGTGGTTGACGCTTCATCTCTGGAACGAAATCTGTATTTGACCCTTCAGCTACTGGAACTTAAAAAGCCGGTCATTTTAGCCCTTAACATGATGGACATCGTTGAGGACAGGGGAATGGAAATTGATTTGCATCGTCTTCCTGAGATGCTGGGATCCATTCCAGTGGTACCGGTTTCTGCAAGAAAACGGACCGGGCTTGATGTCTTGCTTCATGCGGTGGTTCATCATTATGAAGAAGGCCCTCAAGGCGTGGTCGTAAATTATACGCCTAAAATTGAGAATAAAATTTCCAAAATAGAAACTGTGTTAAAGGCTAATTATGGGAAGATGGATAATCTAAGATGGCATGCCATTAAGTTCCTGGAATATGATGAGGAAGTCTGGAATGATCATCCCCTGGATTTAAGCAATATCATTGACCATAATTATGAGAAGGAAATTATCAACCAGAAATACGATTATATAGAAAGCATCATCCACGAATGCCTGGTGAACAAGGAACAAAAAGCTGCGTTTACAGATAAAATCGACGAATATTTGACCCATCCCTTTTTAGGGCTTCCGATTTTCCTGGGTATTATGGCACTGGTTTTCTTTTTGACTTTTACGGTTGGAGATTTTTTAAAGGGGTATTTTGAAATTGCATTAAGCTTGCTTTCCGCCTATATGCAGCAGTTTATGGAAAGCATCCATGCCTCTGCCTGGATCACTTCTCTGGTAGTAGACGGAATTATTGCCGGAGTAGGGGGAATTCTGACCTTCCTGCCCAATATCTTCATACTGTTCCTTGCGCTTGCTTTTCTGGAAGACAGCGGATATATGGCCAGGGTTGCCTATGTCATGAATGAGATCATGGGGCGGGTAGGACTTTCCGGAAAGGCCTTCCTTCCCATGCTTCTGGGGTTTGGCTGTACCGTTCCGGCAGTTATGGCGGCCAGGTCACTTCCCAGTGAAAAGGACAGGAAGAGGACTATTTTAATTACCCCCTTTATGTCCTGCTCTGCCAGGCTCCCTATTTACGTATTGTTTTCCCAGATGTTTTTCCCGAAGCATGCTTTGATCGCAGCGTATTCCCTGTATCTCATCGGACTCATGGTTGCAATTACGATCGCTTATGTGACCCACCGGATGACGAAGGCAGAGGAAGAGGATACCCTGCTTATTGAGCTTCCGGAGTATAAGACACCAAACGGCAGAACGGTAGCGATTTATGTATGGGACAAAGTCAGGGACTATTTAGGTAAGGCGGGAACTACCATTTTCCTTGCGACCATTGTGTTATGGTTTGTATTAAACAGCGGTACGTCAGGATTTGTGACGGATGTTTCAAAGAGCTTTGCAGCCGCCATTGGGCGAGTGTTAGTACCTGTTCTCCGCCCTGCAGGCCTTGGAGACTGGAGGATAGCAGTAGCCCTTATTTCCGGGCTTTCTGCAAAGGAAGTTGTGGTTTCAAGCTTTTCTGTCCTTTTTGGGATCAACAATATAAATTCCGCTGCAGGAATGGGGGAACTGTCAGGAATTCTTGGAGGTTTTGGTTTTGGCGGCGTGAATGCTTATGCCCTGATGATTTTCTGTCTCCTGTATTCTCCTTGTATTGCAGCTGTGGCAACGATTAAAAAGGAAACGGGTTCTATGAGATGGACCCTTGGCATGGTGTTTTTCCAGTTGGCGGTGGCTTGGGCTGCTTCCGTACTGGTATTTCAGATTGGAAGTCTTATTTTTTAAACTTATAGAGGAATAAGCCTATGAATGATAAGCTGCTTGTGGAAACTGCGGTTCTGGCAGGTGAGATCATGCTGGTAAGCGGTGCGGAAATTTACCGGGTGGAGAATACCATTGACCACATTTTACGAAAGGCAGGCAGGAATACTGCAGAAGCCATTGTTTTTTCTACAGGGATTTTTGCGTCCCTTAATGACCCCGCCATTGAGGCAATAACGGTAGCGAGAAGGGTTACGGTAAGATCTACCAACTTAAACAGAGTTTACCTGGTCAATGATGTTTCCAGAATGCTGTGTGAGGACCGTATGACGGTGGAGGAAGCCTATAGAAGACTGAAGGAGATACAGGATTCGGTTCAGTACGGCAGGAGACTAAAGGATATTGGAGTCATGGGCGTGGCAGTATTTTTTACTCTGCTTTTGGGCGGAGGGGCGAGAGACTGCCTGGCGGCTGCAGTGACCGGTATATCCTTAGCAGCAGCCAT
Source organism: Hungatella sp. UBA3048 (assembly GCA_002367105.1). GTDB lineage: Bacteria > Bacillota > Clostridia > Lachnospirales > Lachnospiraceae > Lacrimispora. The sequence goes on along the minus strand of DFCS01000007.1, from coordinate 87,667 downwards.
GGAGGTTTCCGCGAGGATCAGGCTTAATGATTTCTGTGCCAATGGGTTATGCGCATTCTTAATAGCAGTTACCACACTTTTTATGGGACAGTGGCTTATGCCGGGAATCAAAAGTGACATCATCATTATCGGAGCAATCATGCCTCTGGTTCCCGGTGTTATATTTACTACGGCTATCCGGGATACCTTAAATGGTGACTATGCTTCGGGAACGGCAAGGATCATGGAGGCGGTAGTGATCGCTCTGGCAGTAGCTGCAGGCGTGGGAGCAGGCATGGGCTTATTTCAGTGGATGACGGGAGGGCTGTCATGGTAGTACAGACGATAGGGGCCTTCCTGGCGGTAATCAGCTTTTCATTAATATTGGAGCTTCCCAAAAAGCATGTGGTTCTGGCGGGAGGAATCGGCGCTGCCAGCTGGCTTGTCTATCTTTTGGTGCAAGCCTCATCCGGTTCTGTCATAGCAGCAGCTTTTTTATCCAGTCTGCTGGTGGCTTTATCCAGCCACATCTTTGCGCGGATTTTTAAAGCTCCGGTCACGGTGTTCCTGGTGGCAGGCATCCTGCCATCGGTTCCGGGAACGTCCATTTACCGGAGCGTATCCTATGTGATCGCAAACAACCCGGAGCTTTCCAGTCATTATCTGGTGGAAACGCTGCAGGTTTCAGGCGCCATAGCTATGGCTATTTTTATTATGGATTCTTTGTTCCGATTGGGGCAGAAGAGGTGAATGCAATGGACAGCTTATCGCTGCTTCCGGAATAGAAATAGATGTGATTGGAAAGACGGTCTTCTTCTGGTACTTCTTCCTGGTTAATGGAGAAAACGGTTTCTGCTAATTCATCAAAAGAAATATCTTTACTATATGGAATGATGAGGACTTCGTGAATGCTCGAAGGCAGTATGATTAAATCGCTGCCGATGCATGATGCGAAGTCTTTTAATATGCCTTCATAAAGCAGGCAGCCGGCTCCATTTAATCCAGAGGAATTGGACAGTACGTACATAGGTGGACACAGGGGCGTGGTATCAAAGAATTCTTCCAGGGAATTTTCGTTTATTTCACGTTCGGACGACTTTTTAACAATGTCCTTGATGGCTTCGGGAAGAGATCGGATACGGGAGGGAAAAAGGCGTGGCGTATTTGACTTGGCCGCTAAGTATAATTCTTCCGTTGACCGGTTCCAGGCTTTTTGATGGCGGTTGTGGATGAGAGCGGTAAGGTGACTGTCTTCGACTCTTTGAAGGGAAAGGTAGAATGTAATAGAAAGATCCAGTTCCGGATATGAAATATGGGGAACTTCTTTTAACAATTCCCGGTTGGCCGGTTCGTTAATAAGCCGGAAGATGACTTTTTCCATGATCTGATCCTGCGACAGGAATTCTTCAATGGGAAGTTCACCCGGCAGGGGGCTGTTTTGATAAAGAGCCATGATGTCATCAAGGATGGCATGAAAAGGCCTGCCCTTTTGGTAGGATTCATAGAAATGGTTTAAATAGATTGTGGGGGCCGCCCGTTCGCCGGCTTTCCCAATGCAAAGCCCATGCAGGATAAGCCCGTTGTTCTTGGTGATGGGCTGGAGCGTCAGGGTAAATTCCGGCCCCAGCCTTTCTTTCAGGGAATGTTTGATCGTATCCAGAAATGTTTCGTATACCATATGGATACCTCCTTAGGTTTATTTATGTAAACTGCTTGATGCAGAGTTACAACAAGAAAAGAATTAGATATACGTAAGTCATGTGCTATTACTGGAAAAAATTTCCAGTAACTTAATGATTGAAAGTATATTATAGTGTAGCACAGGAGGATTGCACTATGACACAACGTGAAACTTTAAGATGTGAAGATCTGCTATATGAAGCAATCAGAATAGCAGAACAGTCAAGAGAAGAGTTTGAAATTGTAAAACAATGTTTTAAAAATGATGATATGTATGGCTTAGAAAGGAATCAGAGAAAATCAGACAGGCATTGGGGATATGCAGAAGGTATTTACAAGGCGTTAAAAGAACTGGATTTTGAACACAGAGAAATGAAGAGACTTCAGGATTTAATCAAGTGGTGAATGTTAATTCACCGGCAGTCGTAAGAAGTGCTTATCAGACAATGAGACAGAGGCAAAACAACCGATATATGATTCTCTGTTAAGAGTAAAACAAGCGAAATGTAAAATTAAGGAATATAATGAGGACAACACGAAATACACTGTAAAAGTGGAATTCTTAATATTATGTCTAATTCTTAACACAGGAATGAAAATTGGAAAAGCTCAGGTTCTAACATGGGATTAATAAACGGATAGGTGTAAGAAAACCCGTAAAATCAAGGGTTTTAGATAAATAATCCAGAAAATAAAAAGTGCATCTGATAGGAATCGAACCTACGCACGCGGCTCCGGAGGCCACTGCTCTATCCACTGAGCTACAGATGCATCTTTTATATTCTACTATAGATTCTTTTAAAGCGCAATAGTATTTGTTGATTTTTGTCTGTTTTTTTGTTAGAATGAAAAGGAGATTGATTCTCCAGGAGGTCAAGCCCATATGAAGGACTTAATTGAAAAATGGAAGAAGGTTTCCAAGGAAGAAATCAGACGGCTGCTTAAATTTTTGTTTTTTCCCTTGGCAGCGGTTATACTGATTTTTGCCGTTATTGTTTTGGATAAGCCCGAACAGACAGGAAATGATTCGGCTAATGTATCCACAGAAGCAGTGGATCCATCGGCAGGAGAGGCGGAGGGTACGCCATCAGAGTCAGCAAAGGAAATTACGCTGCAGGAAGAGGCCATACCGGCGATTCATGATCTGATGGAAGCTTACTTTAAAGCCAGGAAAACCTGCGATATAGAGGCCCTTTCAAAGGTATTTGGCAACACCGGTTCTGAAGATACGATAAGAGAACAGGGAGCCAGAATGGAAGAGGAAGTGAAATTTTACCAGAGTTTTGAAAACCTGGTATGCTATACGGCGACCGGATTGGACGAAGGCGATTACGTGGTATATGCCAGATTTGATATCAAATTCCGTCAGGCGGATACTTTAGCGCCCAGCATGGTTGTATGTTATGTTAAAACAGCTGCAGATGGAAGCTATTATCTGGTTGCAGATACCAGCACAGAACAATCTGAATTTATGGAGAAGGCAAACCAGTCTGAGGCAGTGCAAAAGCAGGCAAAAGAGGTAAACGGCGGTCTTGAGAATGCTTTAAAGTCTGACGAAAATCTTCTGGCTGTTTATCACATTCTGATGGATGAGAAGGAAGAACCGGAGGATACAACTGATTCAGGCAGCCAACCAAACAATACGTAAAACAGATGCTTCTCTGCGTGGCACCCTGCAGAGGAGCATTTTTGGTAAAGGAGAAAGCAAGTTTATGAACGTTAGGGACTTTTATTTTGATCTGCCGCAGGAGTTGATTGCCCAGGATCCCCTTGAGGACCGTTCTGCATCCAGGCTTCTGGTCTTAGATAAACATACGGGAGAGATCCGGCACAGGCATTTTAGGGATATCCTATCCTACTTGCAAAAAGGAGATTGTCTGGTCATAAATGATACCAAGGTCATTCCTGCCAGATTGTTTGGAGTGAAAGAGGGGACTGAGGCAAAGATCGAAATCCTTTTATTAAAGAGGAGAGAGAATGACATTTGGGAAACCCTTGTAAAGCCGGGAAAAAAGGCAAAGGTGGGAACCGTGATCACCTTTGGAGAGGGACTGTTAAAGGGAACCGTGATCGATGTGGTAGAAGAAGGAAACCGGTTGATCCAGTTCTCCTATGAAGGGATTTTTGAAGAGATACTGGACCGTTTGGGGCAGATGCCTCTGCCGCCTTACATTACCCACCAGCTAAAGGATAAGAACCGTTATCAGACGGTTTACGCAAAGCATGAAGGATCAGCGGCGGCGCCAACCGCAGGGCTGCACTTTACAAAAGAGCTGTTAGAGGAAATTGAGGATATGGGGGTAGCCATCGCCCATGTAACTCTTCACGTGGGACTTGGAACCTTTCGTCCGGTGAAGGTGGATGAGATCGAAGCGCATCATATGCATTTTGAATTTTATATTATAGAAGAAGAAGAGGCTAAGAAGGTCAATGAGGCAAAACAAAATGGGGGCCGCATTGTCTGTGTGGGAACGACCAGCTGCCGTACCGTGGAGTCTGCTTCCACGGAAGATGGGATTTTAAAGGCAGGAAGCGGATGGACGGAAATATTTATTTATCCAGGATACCGTTTTAAGATACTGGATTGTCTGATTACGAATTTCCACTTGCCTGAATCTACTCTGGTAATGTTGGTATCCGCTCTTGCAGGGAGGGATCATGTGCTTCATGCCTATGAGGAAGCCATTAAAGAGCGTTACCGTTTCTTTAGTTTCGGCGACGCCATGCTTCTTACGGACCTTCGTCATGAAGGGGAGTCTTAAGGGTAGTCTTAAGGACTGGAATGCAAGTACTTATGTTAAGGGAGAATGTAGAATCCTGTAGTTAAAAAGAGGTAGGGGTGCACGCTTATGGAAGAGAAAAAAAACTTGGTAGGAGGCATATCCAGGAAGACCCTGGAGCGTCTTCCAATGTATCATCATTATCTGGAACGGAAATACAGGGAAGGGACAGAGACTATATCAGCGCCGGTCATTGCCCTGGATCTTCAGCTTAATGAAGTTCAGGTGCGCAAGGATCTGGCAATGGTGGCAAAAACAGCTGGAAAGCCTAAATTGGGATATGTGGTGAAGGACTTAATCAGAGACATGGAAGAGTTTTTAGGGTTTCACAATACAAACCAGGCGGCTTTGGTAGGAGTCGGATCCCTGGGAAAAGCCTTGCTGTCTTACAAAGGGTTTGAGCAGTACGGAGTGGAGATTGTCCTGGCCTTTGATTCCGATGGAAGAAGGGTGAATACAAAAACAGGGGGTAAGCCGGTTTTTCCCATGGACAAGCTGGAAAACCTCTGCAGGAGAATGAACATTCACATCGGCATTATCACGGTCCCTGCGGAATATGCCCAGGAGGTATGTGACCGTCTGGTCGGCGGCGGTGTAAGGGCCATATGGAATTTTGCTCCCACCCACCTAACAGTACCAGACCATGTTCTTGTGCAGAATGAGAACATGGCTGTGTCTCTGGCGGCTCTGTCCAAGTATCTGTATGAGGTGGACAAGGAAGGCAGTCAGTGGCCAGAGGAGGAAAATAATTGAATACTGTATTGTTACAATATGCCGTGGAGGTGGAAAAAACAGGCTCCATAACCAAGGCGGCTGCCAACCTCTACATGGACCAGCCTAATTTAAGCAAGGCGATCAAAACGTTGGAAGAAAGTCTTGGCGCACCGATTTTCAGGCGGACTTCCAAGGGCGTGGTTCCTACGGCAAGGGGAAGGATTTTTCTGGAGCATGCCAGAAATGTCCTGGACCAGATCGAAAAGATGGAACATTTATATAAACCAGATCAGGTGGGAGGGGTGGAATTTTCCCTTTCTATGCCAAGGGCAAGTTATTTAAGCCTTGCATTTTCCCGGTTTATCCGAAGCCTGGATAAGGAAGAGGGAATGAATGTGTGGCTGCGGGAGACAAATTCTGCAGATACATTAAAGGATGTGGAAACCGGAGAATATAATCTGGGTATTATTCGTTACCAGTCCTCTTTAGAAGGATATTATGCCCAGGAAGCAGTGGCAAAGGGCCTTTTACTGGAGCCGGTTTTGGAATACTCCCTAAGACTTCTCATGTCCGAACATCATCCCCTTGCAGGGAAAAAGGAAATCAGGGGAGAAGATTTGCTGCCTTATATTGAGATTGCCCATGGCGACGGACCATCTGGCCGCCGGGATAATTTTGAAAAGAAAGGAAAGGTTCCGGAATCTCCAAAACATGTCTACGTATTTGAACGGGGAAGCCAGTTTGACCTTCTGGAGGAAGATCCTCATACGTATATGTGGGTCTCTCCCATGCCGGAAGAGCTCCTTGCAAGGTATGGCCTGGTGGAACGGCAGTGCAAAAAAAAGGCCGGGACATATCAGGACGCGCTGATCTACAGGAAGGGATATTCGTTTACGGACTGGGATAGAGGGTTTCTGAATCAGCTGGCAACAGTGAAGAATATTTTTTTGAAATAAGAACGTTAAATATATATCAGTATTTATATACTGATATATATTTTTTTACCTTTGTATTTCCTGCCTGTTTGAGCTACAATACAGCTATAGCAAAGAACTGGAAACTCACAAGGAGGATTATACGATGGCTAGATTTACATTACCGAGAGACCTATATCACGGGAAGGGCGCCCTGGAAGAGCTTAAGAATATAAAAGGAAAAAAGGCGATCGTGGTTGTCGGCGGCGGTTCCATGAAACGTTTCGGATTTCTTGACAGGGTGGAGACATGCCTGAAAGAAGCCGGAATGGAAGTAAAGCTGTTTGAAGGAGTAGAGCCGGATCCCAGCGTGGATACGGTGATGAAGGGTGCAGAAGTGATGCGGGAATTTGAGCCGGATTGGATCGTTGCAATCGGCGGAGGATCTCCTATTGACGCAGCAAAGGCAATGTGGGCATTTTATGANNTTAAGAACAAAGGCAAAATTCTGCGCCATTCCGTCTACTTCCGGTACGGCTACCGAGGTAACAGCATTCAGTGTCATTACGGATTATAAAAAAGGAGTGAAATATCCGCTTGCAGATTTCAATATCACACCGGATATTGCAATCGTTGATCCGGACCTGGCTGAGACCATGCCTCAGAAGCTGACCGCCCATACCGGTATGGATGCTCTGACTCATGCGGTAGAAGCTTACGTATCAACCCTCCATTGTGATTACACCGATCCTCTGGCGCTTCATGCAATTAAGATGATACATAATGACTTAATTGATTCTTATAACGGGGACAAGGAAGCCCGTGCCCGTATGCATAATGCCCAGTGTCTGGCCGGTATGGCATTCTCCAATGCTCTTTTAGGCATTGTCCATTCCATGGCTCATAAAACAGGCGCTGCTTATTCAGGAGGACATATTGTTCATGGCTGTGCAAACGCCATGTATCTGCCAAAGGTAGTTAAATTTAATTCCAAAGTACCGGAGGCTGCAAAGCGTTATGCTGATATTGCCCGCTTCATTGATCTGAAGGGGAATAATGATGAGGAACTGGTTGATGCATTGATCGCAGAGATCCGTTCCATGAACGAAAAGCTTAGTATTCCTGCTTGTATTAAGGAATACGAAGGTGGAATCATTGACGAAGCAGAGTTCAATGATAAACTAGGGACAGTAGCAGAGCTGGCAGTAGGTGATGCATGCACCGGCTCCAACCCAAGACCGATCACGGCCGCTGAGATGGAGAAACTGTTAACCTGTTGTTACTATGATAAAGAGGTAGATTTTTAAATAATCTCCAGAAAATGAATGCAATGTGTGCGGCAGGCGCAGAACCCTTTGGTTTTGCGCCTGCTGTGCGTGAAAAGAGGTTTGACAGTAAAGTTCATCTATGATATGGTAATCGGGAAAATAATTGAAGTTTAAGCAAACCGAACCATAACAGAAAGCATGGGATATCAGAATGAAGCAGGCAATTTTAGTAGTGAGTTTTGGGACGACTTATCATGAAAGCAGAATAAAAACCATAGAAGCCATTGAGCAGTCCATAAAGGAAGAGTTTCCGGAGTATGAGGTACGCCGGGCATTTACAAGCCGGATCATTATTGGAATATTGAAAAAAAGAGACAACATTTGTATAGACAGTGTGGCGGAAGCCTTAGAAAAGCTGGCACAGGAAGGATTTCAGCGTGTGATCGTTCAGCCTACTCTGGTTATGGGAGGGGAAGAGAATGACGGCATGGTAGCTGCAGTGAAACAGTATGAGAACCGGTTCCACCGGATCCTGTGGGGAAAGCCGCTGCTTTCGGAGGAAGAGGACTATAAAAGGCTTTGCAGTTTGCTGGCAGAGGACACGAAGGAATATGACAGGGACGGAACGGAGATCCTGTTCATGGGACATGGTACGGAGCATGAGGCCAATGAGTGTTATCCGCGTTTGGCGGAGGTTTTTAAGCAGAATGGATACAGCCGGTACCATATAGGAACCGTGGAGGCGGAACCAACCTTTGAATCCGTAAAAGAAGAGGTGGAGAGAACCGGCTCCAGCCGTATGGTGCTGCAGCCGCTTATGATCGTATCCGGAGATCATGCCAACAATGATATGGCAGGAGAAGGAGAAGAATCCTGGAAAAGCCAGCTGGAGTCTGACGGCTATCAGGTGGTTTGCCGGTTAAAGGGCATGGGAGAACTGGAGGGAGTCCGCCGGATGTTTCTGGATCATGCCAGGGAAGCATGTAAGAAGCTGGAGGATAAGGGATGAATAAAAGGAGAGCAGTTGTTTTGATCGCAGGTATAACAGCTCTTTTGCTTATGGGCTGTGAAAGAAGAGTGGAGCCGCTCAGCAAATCCGGCTTTATGCTGAATACCTTTGTAACTGTGACTCTTTACGATAAGGACGATCCTAAAATTTTATCTGACTGTCTGGATTTATGCCTGTCCTATGAAAATATTTTCAGTAAAACCATTGAGGGCAGTGAGGTTTATAAATTAAATCACAGACCTGCCAGTGAAAATACCATGACAGTATCCCCGGATGTGGAGGCTCTTATTTCCAAGAGCCTTTATTATTCCCAAAAATCAGACGGGGCTTTTGACATTACCGTGGAGCCCTTGTCCTCTCTATGGGATTTTACAGCCACTGATCCGGTTGTACCGCCTGATGCAAAGATCCAGGAAGCCAGAAAAAAGATTGATTACCGGAATTTAAAACTTGAGGGAAATACTCTTACATTTTTATCCCCGGATACTTCCCTTGATTTTGGGGCAATCGCCAAGGGATATATTGCGGACCGGATGAAGGACTTTCTAATAGAACAGGGAGTAAAGAGTGCGGTGATCAATCTGGGCGGAAATGTCCTTTGTGTAGGGCAGAAGCCTGACGGTACACCGTTTAAGATCGGCCTTCAAAAACCTTATGCGGACCGGAATGAAACCATAGATATTATGAATATCAATGACATGTCCGTGGTATCCTCCGGTGTGTATGAACGGCATTTTGTTAAAGATGGTGTGAACTACCATCATATTTTAAACCCGGGGGATGGTTATCCGTATGATAACGGGCTTGTATCCGTCACCATTTTATCAGAGCTGTCCGCAGACGGGGATGCCCTTTCCACCACCTGTTTTTCCCTTGGACTTAAAAAGGGAATGGAGCTTCTGGACTCCGCGGATGGTGTATACGGCGTATTTATTACAGAGGATGGGGAGGTTTACTATTCCAAGGGAGCCAGGGAGTTTCTGGTTGGGAAGCCTTAGAATCCCTTTACAATTTTCTTTCCCTATAATACAATAGAGGAAATGTAATTTAGCAGGAGAGAAAAGATGATTAGAAAAATATGGGACAAGGTCATGAACCGGGAAGTCATTTCCTATCTGATATTTGGAGTGCTGACGACCCTGGTTAACTGGGTTGTCTATTGGTTCATGGTGAAGGCGGGCATTGACTACCGGGCCGCAACTGCGGCAGCATGGGTTGTTTCCGTCCTCTTTGCCTTTGTTGTAAATAAAATCTTTGTTTTTCAAAGCTATGACCTGCATCTGAGCTTTGTCATGAAGGAGATTCTATCGTTTACCGCATGCAGAGCAGCGTCAGGCGTCATGGAAATGATTCTTATGGTGATAATGGTTTCCTGGCTCAAAATGGATGAATATGTAAGTAAAATACTGGTATCCGTGGTTGTTGTAATTGCAAACTATGGATTCAGCAAGGTTTTCATATTCCGCAAGAGAGAGGAAGAACCCCTGTAAAGAGAGGTAAATGAAATGGAACACGATGACGAGATTGAAAAGATATCGAAAGAACTAGAGGATATGCTGCAAATGACATCAGGTGAAAAAGAAATTACAACAGGGGAAAATGACTTGAAGCAAGGAAATGAAGAGGAGAAGGTTACTTACGATCCAAAAAAGGAAAGAGCGGAACAGGAATTTGACCTGGCTTCTGCGCCCAGGATACGCCTTGATATTCCGGTTGACGGGATGGAGGAGCTGTATGATGGAGATCTGGATTATGAAGATATGAATTACGGAGAAGACTTGGAGCAGGAGAAAGAGGCCGTTCCTGTTACAGATTTCATGGACATTCTTAAGGAACCGGAAAACGATGAAGCTGAGGAAGAATTGGAAACCAGGCAGTTAGAAAGCTTTAAAGAAAGGATAACCGGTAAAAAAGAGGGGACAGGCTCCAGTCTGGTAAGACCCTCCGACGGACTCCTTGCAGCTTTTTTTGTTCCAATGGTGATCATGGTCATCATATTTGCCCAGCGGGGGATTTTTCCTTTTGGTGAGGAAAGCTTTTTAAGGACTGATATGTATCATCAGTATGCTCCGTTTTTTTCTGAATTCCGTTATAAGCTGACCCATGGAGGAAGCCTGCTGTACAGCTGGGATATCGGCATGGGCGTGAATTTTGCAGCTCTTTATGCTTATTATCTGGCAAGCCCTTTAAACTGGCTGCTGGTACTTTGTCCGAAGAATTATGTCATTGAATTTATGACCTATCTGATCGTATTTAAGATCGGTTTAAGCGGACTTTCTTTTTCCTGGTATCTGCGCAGGCATAACAAGACCATGGACTTTGGAGTCGCTTTTTTTGGCATCTTCTATGCTCTGTCCGGATATATGGCGGCTTACAGCTGGAATATCATGTGGCTGGATTGCATTCTTTTATTCCCGCTCATTATGCTGGGCCTTGAGAAGCTGGTAAAAGAAAAGAAGTGTTTTCTATATTGTATAACACTGGGGCTATCAATTTTATCAAATTATTACATATCCATTATGATATGTATTTTTATGGTATTCTACTTTATTGCTCTTCTTATATTGGAAGGCCTTAGATCCTGGAAGGAAATATTTATCCGCGGGGGACTATTTGCTCTGTTTTCTTTATTAGCAGGAGGTCTTTCCGCTGTAGTTCTGCTTCCTGAAATTTATGCGCTGCAGTCAACTGCATCGGGAGATTTTAATTTTCCCCAGACCATCAGCTCTTACTTTTCCATATTTGACATGATCGCCAGACATCTTCCGGCGGTGGAACCGGAAATCGGGCTGGATCACTGGCCTAATATCTACTGCGGTGTGGCTGTTCTTATGTTCTTCCTTCTTTACCTGGGCTGTAAACAGATCAGGCAGAGAGATAAGATTGTTATGTGCTCCCTGCTGCTGTTTTTCTTTGCCAGCTTTTCCGTTAATACACTGAATTTTATCTGGCATGGATTTCATTTTCCTAACAGCCTGCCATGCAGACAGTCTTTTATTTATATTTTTCTCATGCTGTTTACGTGCTATCAGGCTTACATTCACTTGCATGAGATTCCATGGAAGCATATAGTAATGGCCTTTTTTGCTTCGGTGATCTTTGTCTTGATGGCGCAGAAGCTTATAACGGATGAGGCTTATCATTTTTCCGTATTTTATGTGGCTATTTTGTTCCTTTCTATTTATGCCGGCCTTATCAGCCTTTACCAAAAAGGAGTCAGCCGGAATGTACTGGTACTTCTGGCCCTTGGAGTAGTCTCTTTAGAAGCCGCGGTTAATACCACGGTCACCAGCGTGACGACCACCAGCAGGACCAGCTATGTGAAGGATAATGAGGCTTCTTCGGAGCTGGCAGAAAGCCTGATGCCGGGGACCTCTTTTTACCGGATCGAAAAGGTCACCCGAAAAACCAAAAATGACGGAGCCTGGCTGAACTTTCCTACGGTCTCCCTATTTTCTTCCACAGCCAATGCAGATCTTACGGCATTCTTTAAAAAGCTGGGCTGTGAAAGCTCTACCAATGCTTACAGCATTACGGGAAGCACGCCTCTGGTTGATGCCCTTTTTGCGGTCAAATACGGGCTGTACTCGGAAGAAACTGAGGACGACGGCGTATCCGTACCGGTTGCTTCTAAGGATGAAATGTATCTTCGGGAAAACAAATTTGCCATGTCTTTGGGATTTGTGCTACCATATGACTTTGAAGATAACTGGCAGCTGGATTTAACAAATCCGGCGGAAATCCAGAATGATTTTTCCGTGGTATTAGGAGCCAGTCCGGTACTGTCTGAGGTTCCAAGTGAAATCACCGGAACCAGTTTTACCTTTACGCCGGAAGCGGATGGAGACTATTATGTATTTGTCAGCAATAAAAAGGTGGAAAAGGTAAATGCCCAGTTAGGAGAAAAGACCAAAAACTTTGATAATGTAAGCCGCGGCTATCTGCTGGAACTGGGCTATTTAAAAGCAGGGGAAAAGATTACCCTGCGAAACGATGACAACGATCAGGATCTGGTAGCGGTCGCTTACCGTTTTATTCCTGAGGGTCTTGAGTCTGTGTACAACATTTTAGACAGGAATTCCATGAAGCTTACAAAATGGACGGATACGCAGATACAGGGAACCGTCACAGCTGATAAGGCCGGCCTGCTGTTTTTAAGCATTCCCTTTGACAAGGGCTGGACGATCAGGGTTGACGGAAAGGTTGTTGAGCCTTATAAATTATTTGATACGTTTTTAAGTGTGCATATGACTGCCGGAACCCATGATATTTCTCTGGAATATATGCCCGAGGGACTTAAAACAGGCGGTATCATAACGGCTGGAAGCGTGGCCTTTCTGCTGATACTTGCAGGTGTATCCTCAGGAATAGGGAAAAAGCGCAGACCCATGCGTGTTCATTCTACTAATTAAATAGTCGCAGCAATACAAAGGAAAGGAGAATACTCAATTATGAAACTATGGGGCGGACGCTTCACAAAAGAAACCAATCAGCTGGTTCACAACTTTAATGCATCCATATCATTTGATCAAAAATTCTATCATCAGGATATTGAGGGCAGCATTGCTCATGTGAAGATGCTGGCAAAACAAGGACTTCTTACGGAGGAAGATAAAGATAAGATCGTAAAAGGCCTTATGGAGATCCGGGAGGATTTAGAAAGCGGAGCCCTGGTAATAACGGGGGAACATGAAGACATTCATTCTTTCGTGGAAGCAGTATTAACGGAACGGATCGGGGAGGCTGGAAAGCGCCTTCATACCGGACGGAGCCGCAATGATCAGGTGGCTCTTGACATGAAGCTGTATACCAGAGATGAGATCGATGAGCTTACCCTTTTGGTGGAAGGACTTCTCTCAGAGCTTTTAAAGCTCATGGAAGAAAATCTTGACACTTACATGCCTGGATTTACCCATCTGCAAAAAGCGCAGCCAATCACCCTGGCTCACCACCTGGGGGCTTACTTTGAAATGTTTGACAGGGATCATTCCCGCCTGCATGACATTAAAAAGAGGATGAACTATTGTCCCCTTGGCTCTGGCGCCCTGGCTGGTACCACTTATCCACTGGACCGGGAATACACGGCAGAGCTTCTGGGATTTACAGGGCCGACTCTTAACAGCATGGATTCCGTGGCTGACCGGGATTACTTAATCGAGCTTTTAAGTGCATTATCCACCATTTCCATGCATTTAAGCAGATTCTGCGAAGAGATTATTATCTGGAATACCAATGAATACCGGTTTGTGGAAATTGATGATTCCTACAGTACCGGAAGCAGCATCATGCCTCAGAAAAAGAACCCGGATATAGCGGAACTGATCCGGGGGAAGACCGGCAGGGTTTACGGCGCCCTGGTGTCGCTGCTAACCACCATGAAGGGAATACCTCTTGCCTACAACAAGGACATGCAGGAGGATAAGGAGCTGGCCTTTGATGCCATAGACACGGTGAAGGGCTGCCTTGCCCTGTTTACAGGAATGATTTCCACTATGACCTTCCGAAAGGATGTGATGGAAGCCAGCGCCAAAAACGGTTTTACCAATGCAACCGATGCGGCTGATTATCTGGTAAATCATGGAGTGGCCTTCCGGGATGCCCATGGAATCGTTGGACAGCTTGTACTTTTCTGCATTGGAAAGGGTATTGCACTGGATGATATGAGTCTGGAAGAATATAAGGCCATCAGCCCGGTGTTTGAGGAAGATATTTATGATGCCATCAGCTTAAAGACCTGTGTGGAAAAAAGAATGACCATTGGAGCTCCTGGCCAGGAGGCAATGAAAAGAGTAATTGAAATTTATAAGAAGAAGCTTAAAAAATAGAATCATTTGAAAAACCGGAAAACAGCGGAAGAGTCAGCCGCTGTTTTCCGGTTTTTATGGTATAAATTGTTTATCCGAAGATCTGTTTACGTAAGCGGCAGCCGGTAGGGGTTGCGGCAAGTCCGCCTTCTGAAGTTTCCTTTAAGGAGGAGGACATGAGGTTTCCCACCTGCTTCATGGCAAAGATCACCTCATCTGCGGGAATGGCGCTTGTGATTCCGGCGCATGCAAGCTCTGAAGCGGTAAATGCATTTGCTACTCCCATAGCATTGCGCTTGATACAGGGAACCTCTACCAGACCTGCCACCGGATCACACACCAGGCCCATGGTATTTTTAAGGGCGATGGCACAGCTGTCGGAAACCATCTGGGGCGTTCCGCCAAAGATTTCCGTAAGAGAAGCAGCAGCCATGGCGGACGCGGATCCTACCTCGGCCTGGCACCCGCCCTCTGCTCCGGCGATGCTGGCGCATTTGGCAATGACCATGCCAATAGCCGATGCAGTGAACAGGGACATGATGATATCATGCTTTGGTAGGTCAAATTCTTCCATAACGGAAATGAGAGCTGCCGGAATGACACCGCAGGAGCCGGCCGTAGGAGCCGCCACGATCTGCCCCATGCAGGAATTGTATTCCGTCACGGCAAGGGCCATGCTGATGGCATTGCCGAGGAGATGTCCGTAATGGTTTTTTCCTTCCTCTACCGCCTTTTTTAATTTGGCGGCAGCTCCTCCGGAAAGTCCGCTGGAAGAACGGAGGGATTCATCCATGCCGTTTAACACAGACTGCCTCATAACCTCAAAACTGCTTTCCATGGTGGAGTAGACATCTTCCGGACTGGTCTCCATATCCTCGGCCTGCTGCTCCAGCACAATTTCCGATATTTTTTTATTGGAAGATGAAGCGGCTGCCACAAGCTCTTCCACGGAATTATATTTTAATTGCATAGGTTCCTCCTGGTCAGTTTAATTTTAACAAAATCGTATTGTATACATAAGGGATGGTTTGGATCTGGGAGACCAGGGACTGGTCAAAGTCAGAATCCATTTCAATGGTCATGATGGCAAGGCCGCGTTTTTCCTGCCTGTTTAAGCGGAAGTTGCAGATGTTGGCATTGCCTACGGCCACCAGGTTCGTCACATGAGCAATGATTCCGGGAACATCCTGATGCATGACGATCAGGGTGGTATTCTGCCCGGTAAAATAAACTTCCATGTCATTTACCTTGTTTATGACGATGTTGCCGCCTCCTACTGACGCTCCCTGGACGGAGATGGTGCTGCCCTGATCTGAGGTAAGGGTGACCAGTGCCGTGTTTGGATGGGCATTTTCAATGGTTCCGGTGTGGATCGTGATGGATATCCCTTGTTCCTTGGCCGTTTCAAGGCTTGTTCGGATTCCAGGGTCCCAGGGGTCCAGTTTTAAGATCCCCCCCACAATGGCTTTGTCTGTGCCGTGCCCTTTGTAGGTCTTTGCAAAGGAGCCGTGAAACAGGATGTCTGCTTTTGCAACAGGAGCACCTAAAAGCAGGGCAGCCGTTTTACCGATACGTGCAGCGCCGGCCGTATGGGAGCTGGAAGGCCCGATCATAACAGGACCGATAATATCAAATACATTCATGGCAATTCTCCAATTCCAAGTATTGTTTTTCTCATTTGTTTACAGGGGTTTAAATTCCGGCTTTCGTCCGCAAAACTCCGTATAATAGGAAAATCCGCATTGCTTAAGAAGCTCACCCGCTGTCTGAAAGTCTGCTCCTAAATCTTCCGGTATATGGGCGTCGGAACCGATGGTTATGATCTCCCCGCCTAATTCCTTATAGCGCTTAATAATAGCGGCACATGGGTTTGGCTGTCCGATCCCTTTCCGGAAACCGGCTGTGTTGCACTCAATTCCTTTGCCCCGCTCGATAATCGCTCTTAGAATGTCATCTAAAATTTCCCGGTATGCTTCGTAGCTGTAGTAACGGGCTTTATTCGGGCCATAACGGACGATGTAGTCGATATGGCCTGCTACGTCATAATTGTCTATATTTTTCACATTATCCAGTGTGGCCTGGAAATATAGAAGATATGCTTTCTGCTCCTCTCTTCCTTTAAAAAACTCCGGATAAGCAGGATCCTTTCTGTTAATAAAGTGGGTGGAGCCAATGACAAAATCAAAGGGATAGCTAGATAACAATTCCCTGTAGTATTCTATTAAATGGGTCTGAAGTCCCAGTTCGATCCCTATGCGAAGGTCGATGCGTTCTTTGTATTCTTCCCTTAAGGCAGACATTGCTTCAAAATACCGGCCCGTCTGAAGGGTAAAATCGATGACAGAGTCCACGTCATAATCGTGATGGTCCGTAACACAGAGGGAAGTCATTCCAAGGCTTATGGCCCGTTCCAATTGGGTTCGCATTGGGGTTTTGGAGTCTCCTGAAAAATTTGTATGAAAATGATAATCTGGCAGCATGGGGTTCTCCTTTCACAAATTAAATTCATTATAATCAATCTAAGGGAGAAAAGCAACGTAGGGAAGCGTAGTTTTTATTATAGGAATCAGACAAAGTAAAAAAAATCACCTTTTCAGCAAAATAATTAAATTCAGTAATTCATCCACCTGGGATATACTTTAAGAAAACCACCGGTATGAAAGGCTGGGATAATGATCTGAAAAGACAATCTGAACTTTCTTTTGACATCCCCTGCCAAACTCGCTAGAATAAGGGTGAAAAATCATATGAATGGGGAGGCTGCTATGACTGGTCTGATGGATGCATGGAAGAATATGAGGATTAAGACAAAGATCCTGATTATGTATTTAACGGTCGTATTATTATCCTTTGTAATCACCTTTTCGGTCATATCTGTCATTAACAGCTCCTATACGAAACGAGAAATTATGGGAGCAGGCACTCAGACGGTCAGTGCCCTTAAGGGAAATTTGTCCCTGATCTTTGATAATGTGACCCAGTTCTCAAACCTGATCTATTTTGACAGGAATGTCCAGGAGGCTTTAAGAAATGTGGATAACAGAGCCATTGATCCGTCGATCCAGAGAACCATCAAGCAAAGTCTGGTGAATATGATCCTGTCAGGGGAATATATTTCCAGCGTTCTGATTATGGATTCCTATCATAATGTGTACAGCTCCTATAAAAAGACACCCAAGGGTATTTACGGAGATAAGATTCTGGAGTCTGAGTGGTACCGGCACTTAAGTGAGCACAGGGGGAACGGTTTTTTTATGAAAGGAAGCGAGGGGGTCATTGAATTTTATGGAGACACCCCTTATATTACCTATATCCGGGAAATCCGGGATGAAAATACATATAAGCCTTTGGCCATCCTGCTGGTTACGGTCAATGAGGAAACAATACGCAATTACTTTAATGGGGTCAGCAATTCCAGTGACAGTGATTTTTATATCCTGGGCGATGAGGATGAATACATTGTGGCCCCTGGGAATCCAGGACAGCGGACCGGCGAAAACCGGCTGGTGATCACCCAGGACATCGGTATAGAAAACTGGAAGCTGGCCGGATCCTTTCAACTGGATAATATGACAGCCATGGCGCCCTATTATTCCACCGTTATCCTGCTGATCATGTGTATGAACGTTGCTTTTGTCTTTGTCTGCTCGGTCATGCTCACCCGTTTTATCTTCCATCCCCTGTTAAAGGTGGAAAAGCATATGATGCTTGTGGAAAAAGGCCAGTTTGATGAAATGGAGGTGGACCGGCAGAAAGATGAGATCAATAATCTGAAGCGGGTATTTAATCATATGGCAAGATCCATTAAAAACCTGATCCAAAAGGTAAAGGAAGAAGAGCAGATCATTGCAAAGGTGGAACTGGATCTGCTTCAGGCCCAGATTAACCCCCATTTCCTGTACAATACCCTGGATGCGGTATCCGCTCTTGCTCTCATGCGGGATTATGATAATTGCTTTAAAATGACTCAGGCTCTGGGAAGCTTTTACAGGAACAGCTTAAACAGCGGATTGGATTTTATTACGGTAAAGGATGAAATAAGCTGCATACAAAGCTACTTGACCATTTTAAATATCCGCTATGACAATGAAATAAAGTTAGAGGTGGATGCAGAAGAAGAGGTGAAGGATTGCAGGATATTAAAGCTGCTTTTACAGCCTTTGGTGGAGAACGCCGTCCATCATGGCATCAAGCCAAGGGAAGGAAAAGGAACCATTTCCGTCAAGGCCTTTTCCGATGAGGATGAAATTATTTTTCTGGTATCTGATGACGGGGTAGGCATGAGCGAGGAAAAGATCGAAGAAATCATGGAAGGCAGGACCGTGACCGGTAAGTCAGGCTTCGGCCTTTATAACCTGATGCAGCGGATCACCCTCTACCATGGGATCAGGCAGCCGGTCCTTATCCACAGTGAAATCGGAAATGGAACGGAAATAGCAGTAAGAGTAAAGCGTATGGATGCAAAGGGGTTGGAGCATGGAGATCAAGGTATTGATTGTGGATGATGAAAAGCTGGAACGGGTGCTGATCAAACGGGGATTTCCCTGGGAAGATTATGGCTTTTCCGTCATTGGGGAGGCTTCCTCCGGTACGGAAGCATTGGAATTTATAAAATACAGAAAGCCAGAGTTGGTTTTAACGGATATCAATATGCCCCATATGGATGGCCTGGAGCTGGCGGAACATATTTCAGCTTTGGATGAAAGCATTCATGTGATCATGATCACAGGTTACCGGGAATTTGAATACGCAAGGCGGGCGGTAAAGCTGGGGGTAGAGGATTTTCTGTTAAAGCCCATTGATATGAATGAGCTGAAGGAAATTGCTCTTAAGATCAGGGGGAAAATCATAAAGGAAAAGGACCTCCGTAAGGAGGTGGAGATGTTAAAGCAGAGTGTGTCCGCCAACCAGGACATTTTAATGGAAAGCTTCTTTCAGCGGCTGGTGGAAAAGCGGACCAGTGAGGAGGAAGCAGAGAAAAAGCTTCTTGCCTATGGCTGTGAAGCGCTGTTAGAAGGGTGCTGCTGCTTAAATCTCCACTTAAGGGAGGAACGGTCAGGGGAAGCAGACGGCAGCCTCCATAAAAGGGCTATGGAACTCCTTGGCAGGGATCCCATTGACGGGACCATATCTTTTCTTCACTATATGAAAAATATTATCTTATTTTGTACGGTCAGGCGATTAAAGGACAGCGGGGAAATTGCACGGCAAATCCATCAAAGGCTTAAGGAAAACAACATTGATTCCACCATTGGCATCAGCCGCAGCCATGAGGGCTATGAGGGAATTGCAGAAGCATTTGCCGAATCGGAACATGCCCTCAGCGCATCGGTACTTTTAGGGAATAACCGGATCATTACGTACGAGGAATATATGCACATTATGGAAAAAAATCCGGATAAGCTGACCTTTGACTGGGAGGACTTTCTTTTTTCCCTGACCAATGGAATTTCCGACAGGGTATCTGCTGCAATTGAGGATTATGTGGAAGGAGTCAGGAATTCAAGGGTAACGGAAGTGGAATATTTGAGGCTTACGGTTATGGACCTGATGTCTAAAGCCGGAAGCACACTTAATAAGTATGGGGTCAGCTTGGAACAGCTCATAGGAGAAGACCGACTGTATGAATCCATACAATCCATACAGTCGGTTGAAGAGTGCCGTCCGTTCCTGGATGAATCCATCCGTATGATTCTGAACTATCATAACAGCAAGAAATCAAAGCAGGGAAATAAGGTAGTAAACGAGGCCCTGGAATATATCGACAAAAATTTTTGCGATCCAGCTCTTACTCTTAAATCCGTGGCATCAGCGGTCTTTTCCAATGAAAGCTACTTAAGCAGGGTATTTAAAAAAGAGGCAGGACAGAGCCTGATTGAATATGTCCTGAAAAAAAGAATAGAAGAGAGCATCCGTCTTCTTAATACAACGGATTGCAAGGTATACGAAATAGCAGAAAAGGTAGGATTCCGGGATTCCCATTATTTTGGTATCTGCTTTAAAAAGCATGTGGGAGTAACCGTTAAGGAGTTTAAGCAAAGGTAGTAAAATTTCTAACCTTTTGGGTCAAAATATTTAATTGAGTTAAAAAAAGAGTTTCGCTATACTGATATCAGAAGGAAACAAAGAAACCCAGGAGGAGATTGAGATGAAAAAAAGTTTATTAAAAAGAGTTTCGGCCGTGGCACTTGCCGTAGCTCTGGCAGCAGGTATGACAGGCTGTGGAAGCAAAGACAGTGCGGCTTTAACAAACGCCGGCAGTTCAGGGGAGGAAAAGTCGGAAAAGACCGTTTTAAATGTCTGGCACCAGTGGTCCAATGATACCAATGAACTAAAGAAAAAATATGATGAGGCGGTTGCCGCTTACCTGACGGAAAACCCCAATGTGGAAATCAACACCCAGACCCTGGATACGGAGGCTTATAAGACGAAGATTTCCGCAGAGTTTGCAGGAGATGCAAAGGGAATTGATGTGTTCTATTACTGGGGGGCAGGAACCGCAAGAAAGATGATCAATGCGGATAAACTCCTTCCTCTGGATTCCTATATCACAGATGAGATTAAGGGAAAGCTTCTGGAGGGCTCCACTGCAGCATTTGAATACAATGGAAAAACCTATTCTCTTCCTTCCTTTTCCTGGTACATGACCTTATACTGCAATAAGGCCTTATTTGATCAGGCAGGAGCAGAGCTTCCAGATACATACGACAAACTGGTATCCGCAGTTGAAAAGCTGAAGGCTCTTGATGGGGTGACCCCTCTGGCTTCTGGTGCAAAGGATGGCTGGAATGCGGCATTCATCTATCAGGCACTGGCACTGCGGACCGTAGGGGCAGAGGGAATCAACAAGATGCTCACCGGCCAGGCTCCCTTTGAAGGAGAGGGCTATGCAGAAGCGGCTGATATGGTCCAGGAATTATACAAGATGGGCGCATTTGGAGCCAATCCTCTGGAGCAGGGCAATGATGATGCCAATGCAGCCTTTGGAACCGGAAGGGCAGCCATGAGGCTTATGGGAAGCTGGTTTGCAAATGGTATTTATACAGATAAGGCCGTTACCATCAATCCGGAGGATGTGGTGGCAATGAAAATCCCCATGATTACCGGTAAAGGAAATGAAACCGATTATTGCGGCGGATTCGTAGAATCCTTCTGGGTAAATAAGAGCACGAAGAACCCGGATGAGGCTGCTAAATTCGCTATTTACATAAACGAAAAGATGGGAGAAGCTGCTTATGAGTCAGGCTCAGGCTTCAGCGGATGGAAAACAGAGGTGGATGAAAAGGGCTTAAATCCTCTTTTCGTACAGATCAAGGATCTCCTTTCCCAAGGAAAGACCTCAGTCCTTGCATGGGATACCTCTCTTGATGCGGAACCTGCCACCATTCACAATGAACAGGTGCAGACCCTGTTCGCTCCAGGTGCCGATACGGGTGAGTTTATAAAGGAACATGAAGCAGCTATCAATAAGTAAGTAAGAGCAAAGGGGGTATCGCTTACAAAAAACAGGCGATACCCATTTTTTGTCCAAAGGAGATTGACCATGAATAATATGTTGGGAAAAAAGAGGTTTGTGGCCTGCTTTGTGCTGCCTGCGCTCATCCTGTTTATCAGCTTTAGTATGATACCCCTTTTTATTTCCGGAGCCTACAGTCTGTTCCAGTACGATGGCATGGGGAAAATGAAGTTTATCGGTCTAGGGAACTACATAAGGCTGTTTGCAGAGGACCGCCACTTTGTGAAGGCCGTTTTAAATTCCTTTCTTTTAGTGGGCGCATCCTTACTCATTCAGCTGCCCGTCTCCCTTTTTCTGGCTATGGTCCTGGCAAGGGGAGTAAAAGGAGAAAAGTTCTTTCGTACCGTTTACTTTCTGCCGGTGGTCATTTCCAGTATGGTGATCGGCCAGCTTTGGATGAAGATGTTCAACAGCGAATATGGACTTTTAAACCATTTGATCCGCGCCCTGGGAGCCTCTGATTTCAGCTATTCCTGGCTTTCCAATCCTAAAACTGCATTTATCTCCACCCTGATTCCTGCGGTGTGGCAGTACATCGGCTATCACATGCTGATTTTTTATGCAGGGATCAAATCCATTTCCCAGGATTATTATGAGGCGGCTCAAATCGACGGTGCCAGTAAATGGCAGGTGAATACAAAGATTACCCTGCCTCTCTTAGCACCGGTGATTAAGACCTGCGTCATATTCTCCATTACCGGTTCCCTAAGGGCTTTTGACTTAATCTATGTCATGACCGGAGGCGGCCCAAACCATGCCAGTGAAGTGCCTGCAACCCTGATGTACAACAATTTATTCCGAAGAGGCCTATATGGGTATGGAAGCGCACAGGCATTTTTCATCGTAGTGGAATGCCTGCTGTTTACCTTTATTGTGAGCAGGCTGTTTAAAAAAGCGGAAGAAAATGCATCAGCCATATAAATGAGGAGACGGTCCTATGAAGATGAAAAAAAAGATAAAGTTTTTGATGCTGTGCCTCATTGCACTGACTCAGCTTTTTCCCTTATATTGGCTTTTTACCTTTTCCTTAAAAAGCAATGGAGAGATATTTGGAGAAAACCCCATCGGACTTCCCCAGATCTGGAGATGGGAAAATTACGGAAACGCTTTTACCCAGACAAACTTAATCCGGTATTTTTTGAACTCCGTATTCTATTCCATGGCAACCGTGGCAGTTGCAGGAATTTTATCTGCCATGGCTGCTTACGCCATAGCCAGAATGAAATGGAAGCTTAAATCCCTGGTATTTGGAATTTTTGCGCTGGGAATTATGATTCCGGCCCAGGCCGCCCTGCTGCCTCTGTTTCAGGTACTTGATAAGACTGGCTTAAAGGGCGGATACTTAGGACTTTTGATTCCTTATATTGCGGGAGCTCTTCCCATGAGCATCATGATCTTAATCGGATTTTACAAAAGCATCCCCATAGAAATAGAAGAGGCAGCCTGTATTGATGGCTGCGGGATTTTCCGGTGCTTTGCAACCATCATACTTCCCATTGTCAAGCCGGCGGTTGCCACTGCCTCTATCTTTACATTTTTAGGAACATGGAATGAGCTGATGCTAGCCAATACCTTTGTGGACAGCGACCGTTACCGGACTTTGCCCGTGGGAATCATGTCCTTTGCAGGTCAATATTCCACTGATTGGGGGCTGATCGGAGCGGGCATGGTCATTGCCACTCTGCCCACCATTGTTATTTATTTTATACTGAGCAATCAGATTCAGGATAGCCTTGTTGCAGGTGCGGTGAAAGGATGATAATTTTTAAAAAACATTGAAAAAGCAATTCCGCCTATGTTATATTTTAAACTGTGCGTCTTCCGGAAAGAGGGAGGCGCGCTGAAATAAAAACATAATCAATGTTTATAAGGAGGTACTACATGTCTGTAAATGACATATCGAGTCTTTTTGGCTTTATGGGGGGACTGGGAATGTTCCTGTATGGCATGAATACCATGGCAGACGGCATGCAGAAGAGCGCTGGAAGCAGGATGAGCCGTTTTTTGGGAATGCTTACAAACAACCGTTTCCTGGCGGTGCTTCTGGGCGCACTTATTACAGCTATCATCCAGAGCAGCGGAGCGACCACGGTAATGGTGGTCGGTTTTGTAAGCGCCGGGGTGCTTAATTTGACCCAGGCGGTCGGCGTTATCATGGGAGCTAACATTGGTACCACCATTACGGCCTGGATCGTATCCATGAATCAGCTGGGAGATGCGTTTTCCATATTGCAGCCCTCCTTTTGGGCCCCTCTCTTCATTGGAATCGGGGCAGTTCTTCTGCTGTTTGGCAATAAACAGAGGATAAAAACCATAGGAGAGATCCTGGTGGGCCTTGGTATGCTGTTTGTTGGTCTGGATTTTATGTCAGGAGCAATTTCTCCCTATACCGATGCCCCTGTTTTTTCAGAGGCATTCCGGCTTTTAGGAAGAAATCCTTTACTGGGCATGCTGATGGGCGCCTTGGTAACGGCTCTCCTTCAAAGCTCTTCCGCATCGGTGGGAATCCTTCAGACCCTTGCCATGAACGGTGTAGTTACTACCAATGCAGCTATATTTATCACTCTCGGCCAGAACATCGGTTCCTGCGTGACTGCCCTCATTTCCAGTATTGGCGGCTCCAGGACTGCAAAGCGGGCGGCAGTGATCCATTTGTCCTTTAATGTGCTTGGAGCTCTTATTTTCGGCATTGGTTCTTTTGTCCTTTTTATGGTCACCCCGGCTTTGGCGGCCCATAACATCACTGCAGTACAGATTTCCATATTCCATACGTTCTTTAACCTGACCAATACACTCATCCTGTTCCCATTTGCAAAACAGCTGGTGGACTTATCCGGATTTTTTGTTCCGGAGAGAGGAACCGATGATGGTGATATGGCGGGAGAAGAAGCTGTGACCATGAAGCACCTTGATGAGAGGATCTTTGAGTCACCGGCTTTTGCGGTTGAAACAGCCTCCATGGAGGTGGTACATATGGGACAGATCACTTTGGAAAATGTGAAGCTGGCCATGGACGCGGTTCTTACGAAAAATGCGGATAAAGTAAAAGAAGTGTATAAAACAGAAAAGACGATCAATAATATGGAAAAGATGTTGATGGAATATCTGGTTAAAATCGACAATCTGTCCTTAACAGAGGAGCAAAAATTGGTAGTCAACAACTTATTTTACAGCATCAATGATATAGAACGTGTAGGTGACCACGCAGAAAACCTGGCGGAGCAGGCGGAATATATGGTTCAGAATGAAATCAGCCTCTCCGGTACCGGTGCCTCTGATCTGGAGGTCATCTGCCAGGCAGCTTATAACTCCTTTTTTCATTCCATAGAAGCCAGAAGAAAAGGTGACATGGAAGATATCCGTAAGGTGAGCAAGTGGGAGGATGAAGTGGACCTCCTTGAGGAGGAGCTTAGGGAAAAGCATATTGAACGACTTTCCTCAGGTGGATGCAATCCCTCGGCAGGTGTTGTGTTCCTGGAGCTTATCAGCAATCTGGAACGTATTTCCGACCATTCCTATAATCTGGCTAGCTATGTAAAGAGTGAGGTTTAAGGAGAGCAAAACCAAAATAAAAAAAAGGACTTGCTATTTAGTGGAATATTAGGTAAAATAAAGGGTAGTTGATTAATATTTAACAATCAAATTTAATTTTATTCTTAGGAGGAATTGAATTATGGCAGTAAAAGTGGCGATTAATGGTTTCGGCCGTATTGGCCGTCTTGCATTCAGACAGATGTTTGGCGCAGAGGGCTATGAAGTAGTAGCTATTAACGATTTAACAGATCCAAAGATGTTAGCACATTTATTAAAATATGACACTGCTCAGGGCGGATACGCTGGATACTATGGTGAGGGTATTCACACGGTAGAAGCTTCCGAGGACTCCATTACTGTAGATGGTAAGACTATTAAAATTTATGCTCAGGCAAAAGCTGCTGAACTTCCATGGGGAGAGATCGGCGTTGATGTAGTTCTTGAGTGTACAGGATTCTACTGCTCTAAGGACAAAGCTCAGGCTCACATTGATGCAGGTGCTAAGAAGGTTGTTATCTCCGCTCCGGCAGGAAACGATCTTCCAACCGTTGTTTACAGCGTAAATGAGAATGTATTAACAGCAGATGACAAGATCATCTCCGCTGCTTCCTGTACAACAAACTGCCTGGCTCCTATGGCTAAGACTCTTAACGATTATGCACCGATCCAGTCCGGTATCATGAGCACAATCCATGCTTACACAGGCGATCAGATGATCCTTGACGGACCTCACAGAAAAGGTGATTTAAGAAGAGCAAGAGCAGGCGCTGCCAACATCGTTCCAAACTCCACCGGTGCTGCAAAGGCAATCGGTCTGGTTATTCCGGAATTAAACGGCAAGTTAATCGGTTCCGCACAGCGTGTTCCGGTTCCAACAGGCTCCACTACCATCTTAACAGCAGTTGTTAAGGGCGCAGACGTAACCAAGGAAGGCATTAACGCAGCTATGAAGGCAGCAGCAAGCGATTCCTTCGGATACAATACAGATGAAATCGTTTCCTCTGATGTTGTTGGTATGAGATTTGGTTCTTTATTTGATTCTACTCAGACCATGGTTTCCAAGATTGGCGATGATTTATATCAGGTTCAGGTTGTTTCATGGTATGACAACGAAAACTCCTATACAAGCCAGATGGTTCGTACAATTAAGTACTTTGCTGAATTAGGCTAATGATCCACAAAGGGTCCGGTCGTTATGGACCGGGCCTTTTATATTTATAAATCTTGAAGAATGAAGAAACACCTTACAGGTATCCCTTTACACCCGATAAAACGGGGTGGGCTCTGCCCGGAAAGCATGGGCAATAAATAGGAAAGGAGCATTGAAATATGCTTAATAAGAAAACAGTTGATGATTTAACCGGATTACAGGGAAAGAAAGTTTTAGTGAGATGTGATTTTAACGTGCCGTTAAAGGATGGAGTGATTCAGAACTTTAACCGTATTGACGGAGCCGTTCCTACGATTAAGAAATTATTGGACCAGGGCGCAAAAGTGATTCTTTGTTCCCATTTAGGAAAGCCGAAGGGTGAGCCTGTTCCTGAGTTGTCTCTGGAACCGGTTGCTCCTGCTTTAAGTGAAAGACTTGGAGTAGATGTTAAATTTGTAAACGATCCAAAGGTAACAGGTCCTGAGACAAGAAAGATCGCTGAAGAATTAAAGGCTGGAGAAGTTCTGCTGCTTCAGAATACCCGTTACAGAGTGGAAGAGACTAAGTACGGCAAGGATGAGAATGCAGATGAGTATGCAAAAGAGCTGGCTTCCCTTTGCGACGGCATTTTCGTAAACGACGCATTCGGTACCGCTCACAGGGCTCACTGCTCCAATGTAGGCGTTACCAAATATACAACAACCAATGTAGTTGGTTACCTGATGGAAAAGGAAATCAAATTCCTGGGCCAGGCAGTTGAGAATCCAGTACGTCCTTTCGTGGCAATCCTGGGTGGAGCAAAGGTTTCCGATAAGATCAATGTTATCAATAACCTGCTTGATAAGGTTGATACTTTGATCATCGGCGGAGGCATGGCTTATACCTTTGCAAAGGCTCAGGGCAAGGAGATCGGAAATTCCTTATGTGAGGAAGATAAGCTTGACTATGCTTTAGAGATGATTAAAAAGGCAGAGGATAAGGGCGTAAAGCTGCTGCTTCCTGTAGATAACTTAGAAGGCAAGGAGTTTTCTAATGATACAGAAAGAAAGGTAGTAAGCGAGATTGATCCAGGCTGGTCAGGATTTGATATCGGACCTAAATCAATTGAACTTTTCAAGGATGCTTTAAAGGGCGCCAAGACTGTTGTTTGGAACGGACCGATGGGCGTATTTGAATTCTCTAATTTTGCAGAAGGTACTTTAGAGGTATGCCGTGCAGTTGCAGAGCTTTCTGATGCAACTACGGTAATCGGAGGCGGTGACTCCGTAAATGCGGTTAAGAGACTTGGTTTTGCTGACAAGATGACCCATATCTCTACAGGCGGAGGCGCTTCTCTGGAATTCTTAGAAGGCAAGGAACTGCCAGGCGTTGCTGCAGCAGATAATAAATAAGAAATTCGACTTACGATACCGGCCCGGACAAAGAATGACTGTCCGGGCCTTGCAAACAGAAGATCCCGGTCTTCTGAATGACAAACATAAAGGAAGGTTGATACTATGTCCAGAAAGAAAATTATTGCAGGTAACTGGAAGATGAATATGACCCCAACCGAAGCGGTTGAACTGGTGAATACATTAAAGCCTCTGGTGGCAAATGATGAGGTAGACGTTATTTTCTGCGTACCGGCTATTGACATTATACCGGCAATTGAAGCTGCTAAGGGAACCAATATTCACATTGGTGCTGAAAATATGTACTATGAGGATAAAGGAGCTTACACCGGAGAGATTTCTCCCGCTATGTTAAAAGACGCAGGCGTGAAATACGTGGTAATCGGCCATTCCGAAAGAAGGGAATACTTTGCGGAATCAGATGAAACCGTAAACAAAAAGGTTTTAAAAGCCTTTGAATACGGCATCACCCCCATTGTCTGCTGCGGAGAAACACTGACCCAGAGAGAACAGGGAATCACTCTTGACTGGATCCGCCAGCAGATTAAGATCGGTTTCTTAAATGTGCCGGCAGAGAATGCGGCTAATGCGGTTATCGCTTATGAGCCGATCTGGGCAATCGGTACCGGAAAAGTTGCAACAACCGAGCAGGCGCAGGAGGTTTGCGGCGCAATCCGTAAATGCATCGCTGAAATCTATGACGAAGCAACAGCAGAAGCCATCCGCATCCAGTATGGCGGTTCCGTATCTGCAGCAAGTGCACCGGAATTATTTGCACAGCCTGACATTGACGGTGGCCTGGTTGGCGGTGCTTCCTTAAAACCGGAGTTTGGTAAGATCGTAAATTACAACAAATAAGTGGGTAAAAGCTGCTGCCCCTTCCTTAAATGGTGGGGACGGCAGCTTTTTCCTCATAGTAAAAGCGGGTACCGGAGTCTGGTTATTATTTCATCATTCACCGGTTGCAAGAAATGGGCAAATCATGTAAAATATATACTGTGAGACAATGATTTCTTTAAGATTTCCCACGCTTATGAGGCATAACGATATAGATGTAAGATGCTTCTATTACAATAGAACGAAGAAGAGAAAAAGGAGAACTAGTTATGAGCAGAAAACCGATTGTATTAATGATACTTGATGGTTATGGATTAAATGATAACTGCGACCATAACGCTGTTTGTGAAGGCAAGACCCCGATCATGGATCAGCTTATGAGCCAGTACCCATTTGTGAAAGGAAACGCCAGCGGACTGGCAGTTGGCCTTCCTGACGGACAGATGGGAAACTCAGAAGTAGGGCATTTAAATATGGGCGCAGGCCGTATAGTATATCAGGAGCTTACCAGGATTACAAAGTCCATAGAAGACGGTGACTTTTTTGAGGTGGCAGAATTTTTACAGGCAGTGGAAAACTGTAAGAAATCCGGATCAGCCCTTCATATGTGGGGCCTGGTATCCGACGGCGGAGTTCACAGCCACAACACCCATATTTACGGCCTGTTAGAACTGGCAAAGAGAAACGGCCTTGATAAGGTTTATGTTCATTGCTTCTTAGATGGACGTGACACGCCTCCGGCTTCCGGAAAGAGCTTTGTGGAAGCATTAGAAGCAAAGATGAAGGAGATCGGTATAGGTAAAGTGGCATCGGTCATGGGCCGCTACTATGCAATGGACAGAGATAACCGCTGGGACCGTGTGGAACGGGCATACAATGCCCTGGCAAAGGGAGAAGGAATCCATGCGGAATCGGCAGCTGCCGGAATCCAGGCTTCCTATGACAAAGGGGTTAACGATGAGTTTGTGGAGCCATTTGTTGTGACAGAGGCTGGAAAACCATTGGCTACGGTGAAAGACGGTGATTCCGTGATATTCTTTAACTTCCGTCCTGACCGGGCAAGAGAAATAACGAGAGCATTCTGCGATGATGAGTTTAAGGGATTTCCAAGAGAAAAGCGCTTAAACCTGACCTATGTATGCTTTACGGATTACGATGAAACCATTAAAAACAAGCTGGTTGCTTTCAAGAAAGAATCCATTACAAATACCTTTGGCGAATTTTTGGCTCAGAACAACATGACACAGGCCAGAATTGCTGAAACTGAAAAGTATGCGCATGTAACCTTTTTCTTTAACGGCGGAGTGGAAGAGCCGAATAAGGGAGAGGACAGGATCCTGGTTCCTTCTCCAAAGGTTGCCACCTATGACCTGCAGCCTGAAATGAGCGCTCCCATTGTATGCGATAAGCTGGTAGAGGCGATCAAATCAGGAAAATATGATGTGATCATCATAAACTTTGCAAACCCTGATATGGTTGGACATACGGGAATTGAAGACGCAGCCATTAAGGCGATTGAAACTGTGGACACTTGTGTAGGAAGAACCGTTGAGGCGATCAAGGAAACGGAGGGAATTCTGTTCATCTGCGCTGATCATGGAAATGCAGAACAGCTTTTGGATTATGAGACAGGAGAACCATTTACCGCCCATACCACCAATCCGGTACCGTTTGTCCTGGTAAATGCTGACCCGGCTTATAAATTAAGAGAAGGCGGCTGCCTTGCAGATATCGCTCCAACCCTGATTGAACTGATGGGATTAAAACAGCCAAAAGAGATGACAGGAAAATCATTACTCGTGAAATGAGTTTAATTATGCCAAAAATAAGGGCTTTCCAGTGATTGTGCTGGGCAGCCCTCATTTTTGTATACGAAATAACCTCTCCTATCCGATGGCAGCAGGCTTACTTTATGTAAACTGTAAATTAAATTCGTCCATATTTTTTTTATGCTTCCATTTCTAATGAAAATAAGATAGAATAGAGAAAGATATCTTAGGAAGGGTTTCAGATGAGTATTCGAATCAGATTTTCTTTGGAGCCAAAGAAAAAAATATTTTCAGGAATAGTCTGGAATGGCCAGTCAGCGGAAGGTATGGCAAAAGAGCTGGCAAAGGAAATGGGGTACCGCTGTTTTCGGATCGAAGGATTTTTGATTGTACAGCTATGCCAGGAAGGCTATGTCTGGTTTAAGTGGAGCAAAAGCAAACTTCAGGGAGAGAGTCAGACGAACATTGCCGGCCCTGGCTTCCATGCGGCAGCCATCGATTTTCTGGAGCGGCTGGCAAAAAAAGAAAAGCTTAGGCTCAGGCTCGAGGACAGGACCGGATATTATATAAAGAGGGACTTTCTTGCCATGAGACAGAAGTACTTTTACCAGTGGTTTTCTGATCTTATGAAGCTGGTATCCGGATGGAGCGAGGATGGGGAATACATGTTTTGCTGGCCTGCGGTCTATTATATCCCGGATCGTCAGGAGGGGAAACTGGTCACCCATATTCGGTCATTTTCTTTTAAAGAGATAAAAGGGATGATGCATTCTGGTATAGGCGTTGCATTTGCCAGGGATTTTTTTGTATGGAATGAATTGGAGATGGATGCTTATTATTACAGAAACAGTGCCATGGTCCTTCTTCACCAGTTCTGTTATTTCATGCCGTCGGCCCGCAGCAGGCAGGATGAGCAGGTAAACCAGCAAATTATCGAGTTCCTTGAAACGTCGCTTTCCATGGACCGCAGGCTTCCCTTCCCCAAGAAGGAGTATTTGGAGGTATGCAGCCTTGACGGCCATATTCCTGTGGATTTAGAAGGCGTGGCATCTTTGCCGGAGGAGGTTTCCATTGGATGCAGAAGGCATCTGGTTTACCGAAAGATCGGCAATATGAGCTTTGGGATTCCGGGAAATTTTCTTTATGATGAGTTAAATAGCGGCAGCATGGACCATTACTATGACGGAAAAGGGTATGGAGGCCATGATTATTACATCTATGCAGCAGTTTTTGAAGGGCGTAAGGCCGAGTTTAAGAAGCAGTGGTTTGAGCAGGGGAAAGGGCCGGAAATCGTGGATTTTGACGTAGATAAGGCCAAAGCACGGGTTGCTTTTTATGAACCGGAGGAGAAGCAAGGGGAAGTCCTTTATGGGATGTCCGCACAGGTGCTTTACAAGGAGCAGCGTATGAACATTAATATTATTAGCAGAAAGCCGGGAGAAAGAGATTGGGCTTTGGGGCTTATTAAAAATATTAAGATTACAGAGTAGAGGATTATATGAAACAAAATGAGATGAAAACGGGCACATTGTTAAAACGCTTTGTGCCCTACTATAAAAAATATACCAAAGTTATGGCCATGGATTTATTCTGTGCATCGCTTACCACCATCTGTGAGATGGTATTGCCTTTGATCTTACGTTATATTACCAATCAGGGATTAAGAGATATAACATCCCTTACAATTCGTACGATCATCGGGATCGGTGCCCTTTATTTTGGTCTCAGGATCATAGACGGAATGGCCAGCTTCTATATGGCTTACACTGGTCATGTTATGGGAGCGGCAATTGAGACTGATATGAGACAGGATGCATTTGCACATCTGCAGAAGCTGTCGGATAATTATTTTAACAATACAAAGGTTGGGCAGATCATGTCCCGGATCACCAGCGACTTATTTGACGTGACGGAGTTTGCCCACCACTGTCCGGAGGAATTTTTCATTGCCTTCTTAAAGACGGTGGTATCTTTTATTATACTTGCGGGAATCAATCTTCCCCTGACCCTTATCATTTTCCTCCTGATTCCGGTTATGGCGGTATCCTGTACCTACTTTAACTTACAGGTGAGGAAGGCGTTTAAACATCAAAGAAACCACATCGGGGAGCTGAACGCCAGGATCGAGGACAGCCTTCTTGGAAACCGGGTAGTCCGGGCGTTTGCCAACGAAAAAATCGAAATTGAAAAATTCAACCGGGACAATCTGGAATTCCTGGAGATTAAACGGAAAACCTATAAGTATATGGCTGCTTTCCAGAATACCATCCGGATGTTTGACGGTCTGATGTATGTGGTGGTCATCGTTGCAGGCGGCATATTCATGATTAAGGGACTGATCGAGCCCGGGGATCTGGTGGCTTACACCCTGTATGTGACCACACTTCTGGCAACAATCCGCAGGATCATAGAATTTGCGGAACAGTTCCAGAGAGGAATAACCGGAGTCGAACGTTTTATGGAGTTAATGGATGCCAGTGTAGATATCTTTGATGAAGAAGGAGCAAAGCCTCTTCACGATGTAAAAGGAAATATTACCTTTCATCAGGTATCCTTTGAATATCCGGATGACCATAATCCGGTGCTGAGCAGCATAAACCTTGATATCAAAAAGGGAGAAAAGGTGGCTCTTGTTGGACCTTCCGGAGGCGGAAAGACAACGTTGTGCAACCTGATACCACGCTTCTATGATCCGACGGAGGGTGAGATCCTCATTGACGGCCAGGATATCAGGAATGTGACCTTAGAAAGCTTAAGAAGCACCGTAGGCGTGGTGCAGCAGGATGTGTATCTGTTTTCGGGAACGGTTTTTGAAAATATTGAATACGGCCGCCCCGGAGCTTCCAAGGAGGAAGTGATCCAGGCTGCAAAGCTGGCAGGAGCTCACGAATTCATAACAGGACTTAAGGATGGCTACAGTACTTATGTGGGAGAGCGGGGTGTAAAGCTTTCAGGAGGACAAAAGCAGCGCATCAGCATTGCCAGAGTATTTCTTAAAAATCCTCAGGTGCTGATTCTTGATGAAGCTACCTCTGCTCTTGATAACGAGAGCGAGCATCTGGTTAACCAGTCCCTGGAACGTCTGGCAGTAGGCCGCACAACACTGACCATTGCCCACCGCCTTACCACGATCCAGAATGCGGACCGGATACTGGTACTTTCTGACAGTAATATTGTGGAAGAGGGAAATCATGAGGAGCTGCTTTTAAAGCGGGGAATGTATTATCAGCTTTATACGTCTGCGGGTGAAGAAGAACAGGCTGCCCTGACAAGGTAGTCAAATACCGTGCAGCAGGCTATGAGGGATTTGATCTCCGCAGCATTCGCCGGATGCATCAATGCAAGCATTACGCGCCTGGCTCATTGCTTACGGAAGTCAAAAAGTCCCCAGCAAGCTGAAAACTTTTTGACCCTCGCAGCATTCGCCGGATGCATCAATGCAAGCATTCCTGCGCCTGGCTCATTGCTTACGGAAATGAAGGAGAACAGAAATGAAAGTAGCGATAGTAACAGACAGTAACAGCGGAATCACCCAAAGACAGGGCGAGGAAGCTGGGATTTACGTAGTACCCATGCCATTTATGATGGCAGAGGAAACGTTTTATGAGGATATCAGCCTGACACAGAAGGATTTCTATGAAAAGCTGGAGGAAGGGGTGGACATTTCCACCTCTCAGCCATCTCCGGCCGATCTTCTGGATCTGTGGAACAGGCTGTTAGAAGAATATGAGGAAGTTGTACACATTCCCATGTCCAGCGGATTGAGCAGTGCCTGTCAGACTGCTCTAATGCTGGCGGATGATTACGAGGGAAAGGTGTTTGTCGTCAATAACCAGAGGATCTCTGTCACGCAAAGACAGTCAGTGATGGAAGCGAAGAGAATGGCAGATGATGGAATGACTGCAGCTGCCATTAAGGAAAAGCTGGAAGAGACGAAAATGGAATCTACCATTTATATTACCCTGGATACGCTGGAATATTTAAAAAAGGGCGGAAGGATCACTCAGGCAGCGGCTCTTTTGGGTACATTTTTAAGGATTAAACCGGTTCTTACCATTCAGGGAGAGAAGCTGGACGCCTTCGCCAAGGCAAGAACCATGAAGCAGGCCAAAACCATGATGATTACAGCTGCGAAAAAAGATATGGAGGAGCGGTTTGGAGATCCGGAAGGAATCCGTACCGGTATTGCCATTGCCCATACCAATAGTGAAGCGGCTGCCATGGAATTTAAGAAGGAGCTGGAGGAGATTTTTCCAAAGACCGGAGAAATCTACGTGGACAATCTTTCTTTAAGCGTATCCTGCCACATTGGACCGGGAGCACTGGCCATTGCATGTACGAAAAGGCTGGATGTATGACGGAAATAAGGTTGGAGGTGCAGGGACATGTTCCAGGTAAAGCTTTTTAATCAGAAACATGCCATAAGTCTGCGGGTCACCTTAATCATTGCCCTTCTGGTGGTTGGAATCATACCGGTATTTATCCAGAATTCAGTCATGCTGGGTACTTATCGGCAGAACCTCATTGAGTCCAGAATGCAGGACATCCAAAACCAGTGTTGGATTTTAAGCAACAAGATGACAAGGATCGGGTACCTGACCATGGAGCCAAGGGACCCTCTTTTGGATAATGAAATGTCAGTAAAAGCAGATATGTTCAATGGACGGATCGTGGTGGTAAACAGAAATTTCAGGATCATCAGCGATACCTTTTCCCTTTCTGTTGGAAAGCTCAATATATCTGAGGAGGTACTCCGCTGCTTTGACGGAGAAAACAGCAGCAAATATAATACGGATAAACATTATTCGGCGTTAACAATTCCCATTTATTCCAATAGCCAGGAAAAGGAAATTGCCGGGGTTATGATAGTGACGGCATCCACGGAGGATTTGCTGAACCGGGTCACCATGGTATCGGATAAGGGAGCGTTTCTTCAGCTTATGATCTTTTCCGTTCTGTCCATCGTTGTAGTTTTTCTTGCAAAGCTTTTGATGAAGCCCTTCCGGGAGCTGCAGCGGACGTTAAACAGAGCGGCAGAAGGAGATATGGACGAGAACATAAGCCCCTATGCTTATAAGGAAACCATGCAGATCACGGAAACCATTAACCTGACGTTAAAGAAACTAAAGGCAGTGGACCAGTCCAGGGAAGAATTCGTGTCGAATGTTTCCCATGAACTGAAGACCCCGATCACGTCCATACGGGTGTTAGCTGATTCCCTGATAGGGATGGAAGATGTTCCGGCGGATCTTTACCGGGAATTTTTAAGTGATATATCCGATGAAATTGAGCGGGAAAATAAAATCATTGATGACCTGCTTTCTTTGGTCCGTATGGACAAGACTGCTGGGGGAAATTTAAACATTGCCCAAGTGAATATCAACGGACTGATGGAGCTTATCTTAAAAAGGCTGCGCCCCATAGCCGGGAAACGCAATGTGGAGCTTACCTTTGAAAGCATCCGGGAGGTCACTGCCGATGTGGATGAGATGAAGCTGTCCCTGGCTTTAAGCAATCTGGTGGAGAATGCCATCAAATACAATGTGGAAGGCGGCTGGGTCCGGGTGACCCTTGATGCGGACCATAAGTTTTTTTACGTAAAGGTGGCTGATTCCGGAATCGGGATCTCGGAAGAGTTCCAGGAGCATGTGTTTGAACGGTTTTACCGGGTGGATAAGGCCAGATCCAGAGAAACAGGAGGCACAGGCCTTGGTCTTTCCATTACAAAAAAAATCGTGCTGATGCATCAGGGGGCATTGAAGCTTCAGAGCAAAGAGGGCGAGGGAGCTACATTTACCGTACGGATTCCACTCACGTATATTTCTTAGAAACAGGAGGCTATTAGATGAAACTGAAACTGCTAAGGAGGGGGCTCCTTTTCCTGGTGTGCTTTCTATGTCTGACCGGCTGTGGAAAAAGAGGAGGAAAGGGAGCGGAAACCATTGGAGATGTGTATAAAATTTATTATTTAAACTCTGCCATGACAAAGTTGGAGCCTCAGGATTATCACATGACACAGAAACCGGAAGGGGACTTGGAAGATGTGACAGACTGGAGGATCAGGAATCTGATGGAACAGCTTCGGACTGTACCTAAGGACTTAGACCGGCAGGCTGCGGTTCCGGATAAGGTGGGCTTTGAACGATACAAGCTGGAGGACACGGTCCTTTATCTGTATTTTGATAACAATTATGCCATGATGAATGGAACCAGGGAGATTCTATGCAGGGCTTCCCTGGTAAGAACACTGACTCAGGTAAAAGGAGTGGATTATGTTGCCGTGTATACTGCGGAACAGCCCTTAATGGACAGTTCCGGAAGTCCGGTAGGGCCTATGGCTAATTCTGATTTTATTGATAACATCAGCAACGTCAACTCCTATGAGAAGACAGAACTGCCCTTGTATTTCTCTGATGATACCGGTGAGAAGCTGGTAAAAGAGACAAGAGAAGTGGTGCATAACGTAAACACTTCCTTAGAAAAGCTGGTCATTGAACAGCTGATCGCCGGTCCGGGAAGGCCGGGGATGAATCCGACTCTGCCGAAGGATACAAAGCTTCTTAATGTGTCGGTCAATGAAAACATCTGTTATATTAATTTTGATTCCGCATTTCTGAATAACAACCTGGAGGTAAAGGAATATATCCCGATTTATTCTATCGTGAATTCCCTGGCTGCTGCCTCCTCCATCAATAAGGTGCAGATAACGGTAAACGGTTCCCAGGAAGTCATGTTTCGGGATTCCATTTCCTTAAACCAGCTTTTTGAACGCAATCTGGATTACAATGCGGAAAATGAAGAAGTATCTAGTGATATAGGAGGAACAGAACAATAAAACGCCCATTATGTCTGATCGCAGGGGGATTTGTACTTGGAGAGACTGCCGCTTTGCTGGTTTTGACATCCTGGCTTTTTATTCCGGCTTTTTTAGCTGCCGGAATTGTTCTTTATGGTTATTGGAGAGGCAGAAACCGGCTTTGGGTTCTTTTGCCTCTTCTTTTTTTATACCTGGGTGCGGCCTGGGCCGGATACGATTGCAAAAGGTGGGAGGAGAGAGAAAGAACCATTGAAGAGCTTTCCGGTGGTTATGCAGAAGCGGAGGGAAGAGTTTCTTCTTTTGAAGAAAAGAATGGATCTCTTCAGATTGTTTTAAAGAAAATTAAGGTATGGAGCCAGGAGCGCTGCTATTCTGTTCCAAGTCTGATGGTGTCTGTGAAGCTTTTAGGAGAGCCGGGCACAGACACGCCGTTATATCCTCCAAGAACTGGCGATAATAAAGATAAAGTTCTGCGCCTGGGGCAGCTTATCAAAGTAAAGGGAGAGGTACAGCCTTTTCAGACACCAAGGAATCCGGGGGAGTTTGACAGCAAGGGATATTATGAGGGGCTGGGGATTGACGGAAGGTTTCTTGGGAAGGAGCTGGAGATTCTGGATCCAGGAGAAGATCCTCTCTTAGATGGGATACGCCAGGTCAGGGAATGGGGACGTTCCCTCCTTTATAAGTATACCTCCAAAGAAGATGCCGGGGTATTGACAGCGGCCGTTTTAGGGGATACGGGCGGGCTTCCGGAAGATATTAAATCTCTATATCAGAAGAACGGAATCTCCCATCTTCTTGCAATCAGCGGTATGCACATGTCCTTCCTTGGTCTTTCTTTTTACCGGATTTTAAGAAAAACTGGTCTGGGCCTTGGAAGTGCAGGTCTGGCAGGAGCTGTCCTGGTTGTTTTGTACGGGATTTTAACAGGCAGCGGTCCTTCGGTGATGAGGGCAGTGATTATGATGTCTGTCGCATTTCTGGCCTCCTATCTTGGAAGAACTTATGACCTTTTATCCTCCGCTTCCCTGGCGCTGCTGCTTCTGGGTCTTAAGTCACCTCTCCTCCTTGCCAATGGAGGTGTTCAGCTGTCTTTTGGAGCGGTTTATGCCATCGGAGGGGCAAGCCCTGTCATTGAAAAATGGCTTGGAAGGAAAAGGTTCCTGTCAAGTGCTGTTTCCACAGGAATGGCGGTACAAATGGTCACCATGCCAATTACCCTATATCATTTTTATCAGATTCCTTTTTATGGACTGTTTTTAAATCTTCTGCTTATTCCATTCATGGATTGGGTGGTCTGTTCCGGAATCGGCATTATCTTTCTTGGAAGCTTCAGTCCCCTTCTTGGGATCGGGGCGGCGGGAACAGGACATTATATTCTTGCATTTTATGAATGGATCTGCGGGAGTATGAAAGGACTTCCTGGGTACAGCCTGACTTTTGGCAGACCGGAAGCTGGACGGCTGGCGGCCTACGGACTTATTCTTTCCGCAGGGCTTTACTGCTTGAAAGCCTGGGAGGAGTATGAGGCTAAGAGAACCGGTGAGAATAAGGAAGAGAAAAAGAAAGAGAAAAAGAAAGGGAGTTTCTATGGATTAAAAGTTCTTTTCCTGGCTGTAATGTATTGCTTTTGCATTCTGTTTTTTAAGCCTGGTCCTGTAAATGGTCTGGAAGCAGTGTTTCTTGATGTGGGACAAGGGGATGGCATCCTCCTCCGGGCAGGAAGGTCTGCGGTTTTAGTGGATGGAGGAAGCTCTTCTAAAAAGTCTCTGGGCCAATATTCTCTGGAGCCTTGTTTAAAAAGTATGGGAGTACCTGTGATTCATTATGCATTTATAAGCCATGGGGATCAGGATCATTTAAGCGGTGTCACCTATCTTTTGGAAAACAGTGAAGATATAAGAATTGAAAATCTCATGCTTCCCTATCATGGAAGAGAGGATGAGGCAATAAAGAAGCTGGAAGAACTTGCAAAGCGGCGAGGGACCAAAGTGATGTATGTGGCAGGAGGGGATGTGGTTAAGGTAGAGGATCTTTACATCACCTGCCTGTATCCAGGAAAAGAAGACAAGCCGGAAACCACCAATGAGGAGTCAGAAGTATTAAAAATGGACTATGGAAGCTGTCGCATGCTGTTTACAGGAGATATGGAGGAAAGAGGAGAAGAAGAGCTTCTTGAAAGACCTGGGGAAATACAGATGCTGGCAGAAGTAAATGTGCTAAAGGTGGCTCACCATGGTTCGAAATATTCTTCCGGAGAGGCGTTCCTCGACGCAATAAAGCCCCGGTGGGCTGTGGTGTCTTATGGGACGGGTAACTCTTATGGACACCCTCATCAGGAGGCTTTGGACCGCTTAAAAGAGAGAGGAACTGAGGTTTTCAAGACAGGAGAAGGAGGGGCCATAATGATGTGGACCGATGGGGAGAAGATCAGGTTTGAAAGTTTCGTTGACGGAGAGAAGTTCTCCCGTTATAATTAGAGAGGATAAAAAAGTCATGCCAAAGAGGGAGGAAACCATGCAGACGCTGACTCAGGATATAAAAAATCACAGCTTCAAGCCGGTCTATCTTCTATATGGAGAAGAAGCCTTTTTGAGGAACAGCTATAAAAATCAAATGAAGGCAGCCATTACGGCAGGCGATACCATGAACTTTAATCAGTTTGAGGGAAAAGGGATTGATGTGCGGGAAGTTATCAGCCTTGCAGATACCATGCCTTTTTTCGCAGAAAAACGTCTGATCCTGGTAGAGAACAGCGGTTTTTTAAAATCAGCTTCCGATGAAATCGTATCTTATCTGTCCCATATACCGGATACCACCTGCCTGATCTTTGTGGAATCAGAGGTAGATAAGCGAAGCAAGCTGTTTAAAAAAGTAAAGGAACTGGGATATGCGGCGGAAATGGAACGTCAGGATACGGCCCAGCTTGCCAGATGGGCGGGGACTTTGCTTTCCAGGGAAGGGAAGAAAATCACGGGACGTACCATGGAACTGTTTCTTCACATGGCAGGAGATGATATGGAAAATATCCGTATGGAACTGGAGAAGCTCATAAGCTATACTCTGGGGAGAGAGGTTATAACGGATGAGGATGTGGAAATCATCTGTACAGTCCGGACAACCAATAAAATTTTTGAAATGGTGGCGGCGATTGTGAACAGGGAAACAAAAAAGGCCATGGATCTTTATGAGGACCTGCTCACCTTAAAGGAACCTCCCATGAGGATCCTGTTTCTGATTGCCAGACAGTTTAATCAGATTCTGCAGGCAAAGGAGCTGATGGGAAAAGGAATGGATAAGGGCGGCATTGCTTCAAAGCTTAAGATCCCTCCTTTTGCAGCAGGAAAGATCATGCCTCAGGCAAGGACTTTTTCCAAAGATCAGATTCTGTCTTATGTAAACTTGTGTGTGGAAACGGAAGAAGCAGTTAAGACCGGGAGGTTAAATGACCGAATGGCGGTGGAATTGCTGCTGACACAAAAATATTAGGGTTTAACGATTAAACCGGTAAAACTTGGTTATTTTATTTGGAAAGGAGGTCAGGATGGAAGAATTGTTGAAAAAAAAGCAGATAAGGGTATTTTTATCAAGGCTGCTGCTTGCTATGCTGGTTATCATATTTTATAAAATTGTAATGAATGTTTCAGATGTGATGATTTGGATTAAATCATCTACAAAGGTACTTATTCCCTTCTTTTATGGATTTGTCTTAGCATATCTGCTGAATATCCCATGTTCTGCACTAGAACGACGCTTAAACAGGCTTAAATCCAGTCCGTTTCAAAAGAGGTCCAGAGGAATCAGTGTTTTTATTATTTATGCTTTATTTATCTCTGTTGTAGTTCTGGTTATAAACAAGGGAATTCCCCTGCTTCAGAGAAGCATATTGGATTTTATAACAAATTTTAATACTTATTATAATAACGCCATAATGGCTATTGAACAACTGCCGATAGAAAAATTTGGCTTATCCGATAAGCTGGGAGAAATTTTGCCGCCCCAGACTGCCTGGAAAAATGTATTGGAGAGAATTGGCCTGAAAGAAATAATGGGCTCACTAAATGCTGTCTTGGGAGTTACTTCCCATATATTTAGCGGATTTATTACAATTGTATCTTCCGTATATTTCCTTCTGGAAACTCATAATGTTAAATTTCAGATGAAGCGGCTCATGGATTTGTTTCTTCACGAAAAAACCAGAAATGCAGCTTTAAGGTACGGAACCATTATCAATGACAGTTTTAAGAAGTTTATTGTCTGCCAGCTTTTAGATTCCCTGATTTTATGTACGATTACCACCATTGAATTTACCATACTTGGTTCCAGGTATTCGTTGGCGCTTGGGGTTATGCTGGGGATCTGTAATATTATCCCTTACTTTGGCTCAATTTTTGGCTCCATTGGTGTTGTAATTATCATTGCGTGTACAAGCGGAATCAATACAGGGGCGATTGCCGGCCTGGTTTTACTTGTTACGCAGCAGATTGATGGAAATGTGATACAGCCAAAGCTTATGGGAACCTCATTTTCCTTAAGCCCGGCTTTGATTGTTATAGGAATCACTGTGGGGGGTGCAATTGCCGGGATATGGGGAATGGTTTTGGCGGTACCCGTGGTTCATATAATAAAGATTATTGCAGGGGATGTCATTGCCGCCAGAGAGAGAAAGGTTCGGGAAGCTCATGCAGATCTGATCCCAGTCAATGCAGATCCTTCCCCGGATGATGTCTCTTCCGGTCATAAGGAATAGATTTACCTGAAAGGGCAGGTTCTTAGGAACCTGCTTTTCTGTTTGAGGCATAAGAAAGGAGTGTTGCTTCCATAGGTGATTGTTCGTCTATGGAAATAACACTCCTTTCTTTATGGACCGGGTATTACGGAATCCCACATTTATCGCAGCTACTTTCATCAGTTGGTGTCCTCTTCTTCATCGTTATCACAACAGAGATCCTGATAGGCTGAAATGGTACTCAGTGTGTCACCAAGCTGTGAAAATATGGAACTTATCAAAGCGATTTCATCAGCAGACCGGCCGTCGGCGATACGGCAGGCCATGGTAGATATAAGAATTACAAGTTCGCAGGGTTGCATAAATATATCACCTCTGAATAGTATATGTGGCAGAGGGGGGTCGGCAAGACAGAAAATATCTTACACTATTTTATAGATGTTAAAAGGTTCAAAAAATATCAGATAATTGTCTTTTTGCAGTCCTTTTCCGTATATGGCCTGATAGCAGTGAATGGCATCCTGCAAAAACTCTTCCGTTACATCCAGATGTTCTGCAATTTCGTACCCATTCCGGCAGCCGGCTTCTTTTGCCGCTACCAGTTTATCAAGAGTTATCATTTTATTATAGGCCCAAAGCCGGGCGGTACGTTCCTGCTTCTGGTTGGATACATCGGATTGGTCCAGAATATCGCCGGTGGTGGTATGGTAGTGTCCCAGCTCTTCCGCAAGAACGCAGGCCTTCTGACAATCTGTCATATCCTGGCGGATCAGTATCTGGGTGCCTTTAATTCTGCCGTCATTGGCTATCAGCGGACGTTCCTTTATGATGATTCCATGGGAATCCGCTTCTTCTAATAAAGATTCATAGTTCAAATAAATCACCTCATTGAGTTATCTCTTATTCATCAAAAAAGGCATCATCGTGCTTCTTCATTTCTTCTGTCACCTCAATGTCGGTCCGTTCATGGGCTGCTACTGGCTCCAGATAGGTTCTGTTGTCAGTATTAAATATCGTAACCGGGCTTTGGCTTTTTACGTATTCGGGGATATGAACCATCTCCCTGACACGCTTTAGGGCTTCTTTCTGCCCTTTCTCATTTAAACGATGAAAGTTCTCAATCATTTCTCCGGCATATTCTCCGAAACGTCCGCTGATATAATCAAAAGCGGAAGCAGTATCGCTTTCCCAACCCATGAGATAAGCTGGGGTTGTCCTCAAAGCATTGGCAATTGCTATGACCTTTGATTGGGGAAGCCCTCTTCCGTCTACCTCGATTTTATTAATGGAAGAACGGGATTTATAGCCGGCCTTTAACGCCAGTTCTTCCTGCGAGATCCCAAGCTCTTCCCGTCTCCTTTTAATAATCTGTCCTATTTCCACAGGATCACCTCCATAGCGGTATTATATCACGGTGTAGAAGAATGTTCAACAAAATTGCGAAAAGTTGTTGACAAATATAGTACATGGGAGTATGATAACAAATGTAGACGAAATGACTACAAAAGCGAAGGATGAAAATATGTGAGATTCGGTTCAGCTAATTGATGGAATTAATTAGTCCGAACTGAAAAAGGGTCAATTGCAGCAGAACTGGGCATTTCAAACAATTAAAAGCTACGCAGGTTATTGAGGATTACATAATTGTGGAAACGGAGTATTTTTTTTGCTTATAATGTAGACTAAATGACTACAACGAGCAATGAGAAAAGGAGAATTCAATGGAAGTAAAGGAACAGGGGAAGGTAAGAAGTCCCACAAAGAAGGAATGTATCCGGTATAGGGAAAGGCAGGTGCCGGAAGGAATGGCTGGAGGCATAGGAAAGGGGGGATTACATGTATAACGAAATCATGGATGGAGTTATCAAACGGTTGAAAGAGCTTTTTCCGGACGCCAGGA
This sequence comes from Hungatella sp. UBA3048, assembly GCA_002367105.1. GTDB lineage: Bacteria > Bacillota > Clostridia > Lachnospirales > Lachnospiraceae > Lacrimispora. Next base: position 43,876 of record DFCS01000007.1, on the reverse strand, counting down.
TCGATACAAATCCTTTTGGAGAAGGGATTTCTGAACCTTATTTTGAGGTCGGGCTTTTAGAGGCGTCTGAAAAGCCAGTGAATGGGCAGCGTTATTTCCGCAGCATAAGCATGTATGTAACATATAACTGCCAGAATTCAGAACAGCCCTCAAGGGACAGGAACCTTGTTCTGGATGTTCTTATGGACAAACTGGAATACATCACTCTGGAAAACGGCTCTTTAATAAGAGGCAGCAGCAGAAAGGGAAAACGTGAGGGGGAGGCCTTAAACTTCCTGGTTGATTATCAGGTCTACATTATAAAAAACGGGGAGTCAGAAGAATTCATGGAAGATATTAAACTAAAATGAAAGAGGTGTTAGCGTGGCAAAAAAGAACGTAAAGGAAACGGGCGGGACCAGCGTGATACGTTACACAAAGGATCAGCTGATACGTTCAGAAAAGTATCGTAATCAGAGGGACTTATTAAGCGCTTTGTTTGACGATAGGAAAGTATATTCCGTAACAGAAGCAGAAGAAATCATGAATCAATTTATGAAAGGAAAGGTGAAAGTATGTTAGGTGGAGGAAATTTTACAATTCAAAACAAAGTATTTCCTGGTGCATATATCAATTTTGTAAGTACTGCTTCGGCAGGTGCAGCCATGGGAAACAGAGGGGTGGCAGCGATCCCTATGGTCCTTGAATGGGGACCGGAGAAAGAAGTATTCGAGGTTACAGCAGAGGATTTCCAGATAGGGTGTAAAGAAATTTTCGGCTATGCAATGGACGATTCGGCTATGCTTCCGGTGAGAGAACTTTTCCGAAATATGACGAAAGGAATTTTTTACCGCTTGAATACAGGGACACATGGGACAAACGAATATGGTACGGCAAAATACTCTGGTAACAGAGGAAATAATCTGATGACCATTATTGCGAAAAATGTGGATAATGCTTCAAAATTTGATGTGAAGACCCTGTTTGCTGGAAGAGAAGTTGACTGTCAGACAGTCGCAGAGGCAAAAGAGCTGATGGATAACAGCTACGTCATATTTAAAAAGGAGGCCGAACTGGCAGAAACGGCAGGACTTCCATTTACTGGAGGTGCTAATGGTGCTGATGTGACAGGAGAGGATTATGCAGAATTCCTGGATAAGATGGAGAGTGCTTCCTTCCAGATTCTTTGCTGTCCTTCTGCTGACGGTAAGGTAAAAGCTTTGTTTGCAGCATTTACAAAACGTATGAGGGATGAAGCTGGTGTGAAGTTCCAGACTGTATTACACCAGTATTCCAAGGCTGATTACGAGGGTATCATCTCCGTTGAGAATGAAGCGGAAGAATCAGCTACAGGCCTTGTTTATTGGGTAGCAGGCGCAGAAGCTGCTTGCCCTGTCAACAAGACCATTGAAAATAAAGTTTATGACGGGGAGTATACCGTTAAGACTTCCTTTACCCAGGCTCAGCTTGCTGATGCAATAAGGGCAGGTAAACTTATGCTTCACAATGTAGGAAGTAAAATCAGGATTCTGACTGACAGTAATACTTTGGTTAATTACACAGAGGAAAAAGGGGAAGATTTCTCAAACAACCAGACGGTCCGCGTTCTGGACCAGATTGGAAATGACGTTGCTTCTCTTTTCCATACACGTTATCTGGGTAAGATTTCAAATGACGATTCAGGACGGGTAAGTCTTTGGAATGACATTGTTACATATGGAAAACAACTAGCCGTGTTAAGGGCGATTGAAGCTGTAAATTCAGAAGAGGTTACTGTGGAAAAGGGACAGGGCAAGCGGTCCGTTGTGGTGAATTTCCCAGTAAAACCGATAAATTCCATGAGCATTTTATACATGACAGTAATTGTATCATAAGAAAGGGGTAATGAACATGAATAATATTACAATGGACGCATGGGACGCTATCAGCGCCACAAAAGCAGAGTGCTATATCACAATCGGAGATGAACGGTATAATTTTATGCAGGCTTTAAATCTGGAGGCTAAGATTGAAAAGGTAAAATCAGAGATCCCGATTCTGGGACGAGCCATGAAGGGGAATAAGACCATAGGAATGAAAGGAAGCGGATCAGCTACTTTCCATTACAATACAAGCATTTTCCGGGATATTTTATACAAGTTCCAGCAGACCGGAAATGATATCTATTTTGATATCCAGGTGACCAATGAGGATCCTGCTTCCAGGGTAGGCCGTCAGACTGTGATTTTAAAGGATTGCAACTTAAATGGAGGAATTATCACCAAATTTGATGCAACAGGAGAGTACTTAGAAGATGAGTTTGAATTCACATTTGAAAGCTGGGAGATGCCTGAAAGATTCACCAATCTTGCGGGAATGCAGTAAAAGAAGAAAGGAATAAAAGAATATGGGAGATTTAAGTTGTTTTTTAAGCCAGAATGCAGTTAAGGCGGAGCATGAAAAGTTTGTTGCTTCCAAACGTTTTTTAGGTCCGGGAAAAAAGCCGGTGGAATGGGAGATTAAAGCCATTACGTCTAAAGAAGATGAATCCTTAAGAAAAGAGAGCACGAAAAGGGTTCAGGTAACAGGAAAAAAGGGACAGTATACCCAGGAAACGGATTATAACCTTTATCTTGGGAAGCTGGCAGCTGAATGTACGGTTTATCCTAACCTAAATGATAAGGGATTACAGGATTCCTATCATGTTATGGGGGCAGACGGCCTTTTAAAGGCCATGCTGACTGCAGGCGAATATGCAGGATATCTGGAACGAATTCAGCAGGTGAATGGTTTTGATATCACACTGGAAGAGCAGGTTGAAGAGGCAAAAAACTGATAGAAGGAGGTGATATGGAAGCAAATATTGCTTACTATTGCCTCCACAAGCTCCACAAATGGCCTCATGAGTTTCTCAGCCTGGACAGGTTTGAACGGGCATTTGTTATGGCAGCGGTACAGCTTAAGCTGGAAAATGACAAGAAAGAGGCACAAAAGACGAAGAGTGCCAGAAAAAGATAGAAGAATGGAAGGGCATCTTATAAGGTGTTCTTCCAAAATAAGAAAGGAGGGAAAGCGTTTGGCAACAATACTAAATTCAATACAGCTTCAGGATGGAGCTTCCTCCGTGTTAATGAAAATCAATCAGTCAATCAATATTACAAGCCAGTCCTTTCGAAAGTTCCAGATGGCGGCAGGTGGTTTTATGGGTCTGCCAGGGATGTCGGCTTCCATAACAGATATTCAGAGTATGGGAATTCAGTTTGAACAGGTCACTGAAGTAATTGTACAGGCCAAGGAAAAGCAGGAAGAGTTAAATAAAACCATTGATAATGGTAAGGACAAACTCCAGGATATGAAGAAACTCTGGGATAAGGCATTATCTGGTTTCGGTAAGATGGGAATCAAAACCAGTCCTATGGATATATTCAACCAGGCAAATGATATAAAAGCAGCCGGAAATCTCATACAGTCCAGGACCGGAATGCGGGGGCAGGACCTGGATATGGCAAAGCAAAGCACTAAAAATCTATACGTGGATAACATAAGCGGCAGTCCGAAAGATGCAGCAAAAAGTTTGTCTTCGGTTCATCAAATGACTGGTCAGACAGGTGATAGCCTGGAGCAGCTTACAAGGGCAGGATTGCTACTTGAAGATACCTTTGGTTACGGTATAGCAGACAGTATCCGCACTGCAGGAGTGCTGCAGGAGCGGTTTGGAGCTACCGGTGCTCAGTCATTAGATTTAATCGTACAGGCGACCCAGGCTGGACTTGATAAAAACGGGAAACTGCTTGATACGATCAATGAATACTCTTCCCAGTTTAAAAACTTAGGATTTGAAGGGGCGGAAATGTTTAACATGCTGATTAATGGAGCACAGAATGGAGAAGTTTCAGTCAGTACTTTAGGTGAGGCTGTAAAAGAATTTTCATCAAGGGCTGTTGGCGGAGGAAAGGATGCTCAGGAAGGTTTTTCAGCTTTAGGGCTTGATGCTGCCAGGATGTCGGAGGCATTCGGAAGTGGCGGTGAAACGGCTAAGCAGGCTTTCTTGCAGACCATCTCCGCTTTAAGCAGTATGGAAGATCCCGTCAGCAGGAATATAGCAGGAATGAAACTGTTTGGCAGTGCCTGGAGAAAGCTCGGCAGTGAAGGAATTATGGCATTGTCCAACTTGGATGGGTCCGTAGAATTGTCAACGGAACACCTGGAAGAATTAAATAACATAAAATACAACGATGCAGCCAGCGCATTAAGCTCTTTGGCTAAGACGGTAAATATGGGACTTGCCGGTCCCATAGGCAGTACAGTTGACAATGTAACCAAAGCGATCAGTAGCTTCACTACCGGGCTTAAAGGAAATGTCGGTGAAATCAGCGGGATTTTTGGTGCCATTGGATTTGTGGCAGGAGCTGTGGGGAGAGCCTTTGCAGAAATATGGCCTATGATTGAGCCTGTTATGTGGGGAATTATTGCGGCTTTGATTGTTTACAATGCGACCATGAAGGAAGGGTGGATTGAGATAATAAAGAATGCGGCTGGTGTGGCGTGGAAAACAATCTGCGATTGGGCGGAGATTGCAGCAATAATTGCATTGATAGCTGCTCAGGATGGATTAAATGCAGCATTAGCTGCGTGCCCTCTTAATTGGATAATTATATTAGTCATTATTTTAATAGCGCTTTTTTATGCAGGTGTAGCTGCTTTCAATAAATTCGCCGGAACCTCTTACAGTGCAACCGGGATAATATGTGGTGCTCTCGCGGCAGCCGCTGCGTTTATAGCCAATACACTAATGGGGATCCTTGAAATTGGTTTAGGAATTATTGAGTATTTTTATAATGGTTGGGTAGCTTTTGCGAACTTTTTCGGAAATCTATTTCATGATCCGGTTGCTTCGGTAATCCGCTTATTTGCAGATTTAGGTGATACAGTTCTTGGTGTTATACAAAAGATAGTACAGGGCCTGGACTTTATATTTGGTACAAATATGGCAGATACTGTGAAAGGCTGGCGGGATAATTTATCAAATCTTGCCGATGAGCTTGCTGATAAATATGGAAATGGAACATATGAAGTCAAAGCTGAAAAACTGGATATAGATCAAACGTTAGCTAGTCTCAACTGGTCTCCGGAGCGGTTGAATTATGGTGAAAACTATCATAAGTTTTATGAATCTGGAAAAGGTATTGAAGATAAGGCAAAGGGAGGCTTTGATAATATAAAAGATTTCTTCGGAGGACGGTACTCACAGTCTGACTTGCCCGGAACAACAGACAGTATTGCCCAGAGTACCGGAGACACTGCCATGAATACAGCAGCCATGGCTGGCTCAATGGATATCATGGATGAGGAATTAAAGTACATGCGGGATGCTGCAGAACAGGAAATCATCAACCGTTTTACTCTTGCGGAATTGAAAGTTGATGTAAATAACAACAATACCATAAAGAATGTGGCTGATATTGATGAGATGTACCGCAGACTCGGTGATGCTACAAGCGAAATTCTTGCCTCGGCTGCGGAAGGAGTGAATTTATAATGGCATATGAAGTTTACATTGACGATATGCTTCTCCCACTGCCACCGGAAAAAATACCTGTAAAGTACAGCGGGCAGAATAAGACGGCGAACCTGATTAACGGCGAAGAAATTAATCTGGTCAAGCCATTTGGCCTTGCGGAAATAAGCATTGATGTGATTATTCCCCAGATGGATTATCCCAGTGCAGTTTGGGATGGAAGCATTGACGGGGCAGAGGATTTTCTGGAAAAGCTCCAGGAGTTAAGGGAGGGCCAAAAACCCTTTGAATTTACCATTATCCGGCAAGGGATAGGGGGAAACAGTCTTTTTGATACCAGTATGGATGTAATTCTTGAAGATTATAAGGTTATGGATGATGTAAGTGAAGGACTTGATCTTATCGTTTCCCTTACAATGAAGGAATACAAAAATTATGGAACTAAAATTATGAATTTTACTATTGATGAGGAGAAACAGGAAATAGCGTCTGTGCAGCAGGAAGAGGAACGTCAGGGAGAGCCGGCACAGATAAAGAATTACACAGTTGCAAAGGGAGACTGCCTATGGTCCATAGCGAAAAAACAGCTTGGCAATGGGAACCGGTGGCAGGAAATCCATAATCTGAACCGGGACAAGATAACAAATCCTAACGTTATTTATCCAGGGCAGGTTCTCACCATGCCATAGGAGGTAGAAAATGGAAGCACATTTATATATCCAGAACGGTCAGACCGTATATGAGCCGGTGGTAAAAGGGGCTATTACCTGGGAAACACAGCGCAGAGGGCAGCCTGGAAAGTGCTCTTTTGCCCTGATCCCGGACAGACGCCTCCAGATTGAGGAGGGCAATGCCCTCCGTCTGGATGTGGATAAAAAACCTGTTTTCTTCGGATTTATTTTTGAACGTAACTGGAGCAGCGACGGAGAGATGAAGGTTACCGCTTATGACCAGCTTAGGTATCTGAAAAATAAAGATACCTATAATTATACGGATTTAACTGCCGGAGAGGTGATCCGGATGATAGCCAATGATTATCACTTGGAAACAGGAGAATTACAGGATACGGGTGACAGAATATCCAGAAAAGAAAAGGATAAAACGTTGTTTGATATTATCTTAAACAATTTGGATCTTGCAATGATACATACAAAAAACCTGTTTACATTTTATGACGACGCAGGAAAGCTCACTCTAAAAAGTATGGAGAACATGAAGCTTGACATTATGATTGATGACAAGACAGCTCAGGATTATGACTATAAGGTCAGCATTGACAGCAATACTTATAATCAGATCAAGTTGTATTGTGACAATAATGATACAAAACAAAGAGAAATCTATATGACTAAACACACCGAAAATATCAATAAATGGGGGATTCTGCAGAAAGACGAGTCCATCGATCAAGGAGTAGACGGCCAGGCGATAGCAGAAACATATTTGACTTTATACAACCGCCCTTCCCGGACCCTGACCATCAAGGACGCCTTTGGAGATATCCGGGCACGGGCAGGTTGTCTGATTCCGGTATTCCTGGATATAAAAGATATGGGAGTAAAGAACTATCTGGTGATCGAGTCTGCTGCCCATAAGATTGATGAAGGTGTCCATACCATGGATTTAACATTGAGAGGGGCGAAAATCAGTGGCTGATGTAGAGTGGATCGAAAATATTAAAAGGATTGTAATTCAAGCGATTGAAGCAGGAGATCCATGTGACGTAATTCCAGGAACTGTAATAAAGGAAAATCCAATGGAAATACAAATTGACCAGAAAACAATCCTATCCAATTTACAGGTTATTTTGCCGAAGCAATTCACGGATCATGCGGAGGTGATGAATATTCCAGGAATGGGAGAGGTGTCTGTAACCATAAAGAATGGATTAAAAACAGGTCAAATGGTTCTTCTGCTTCAGAAGAGAGGCGGTCAACAGTATGTAGTAATAGGTACGTGGTAATGGGATGGTGAAAGAAAGGAGGTGTTGCCATGCTTCCGGTGACAGGTAATATTTTAGAGCAGGATTTTAAGGTAGTTCATATGCCGTCAAAAACTTTTCGGCTGGATATGGAAAAAAAGCGGGTGATTGGAATGGCAGATGGTCTGGAGGCGTTAAGGCAAGCGGTTTTCTGTATTCTTAATACAGAGCGGTTTGATTGGTTGATATATAGTTGGAATTACGGTGTGGAGCTTAACGGTTTATTCGGGAAGTCGGCAGGGCTGGTAAAAGCAAAGATCAAAAAGAAAATGAAAGAAGCATTGCAGCAGGATGACAGGATTCAAAGCGTTGACACGTTTTCCTTTGAAAGCAACGGGAGGATACTCCATGTAAAGTTTACAGTTCATACTATTTTGGGTGAATTTGAGGTAGAGAAGGAGGTGAATATATAATGTATGAAAATATGACGTATGAAGTTATTTTAAAACGGATGTTAGATCGGGTTCCCCAGAGATTGGATAAAAGAGAGGGGTCTCTGATTTATACGGCGCTCACGGCTGCAGCGGTAGAAATGCAGATCATGTACATAGAGTTTGATACAATTTTAAACGAAACTTTTGCAGATACTGCATCCAGAGAAAATTTAATACGTAGAGCCGGAGAGCGGGGACTGCAGCCTAAAGAGGCAACCAGAGCTGTTTTAAAAGCGGTAGCGACCCCGGAAACAGCCGCGATTTCAATTGGTGACCGTTTCCGTCTGGGGCTTAATAATTATGTAATTTCGGGCAGCATGGGCGGAGGAGATTATCAGATTACCTGCGAAGCTGCCGGTACTAATGGGAATCACCAGTTTGGTCGTTTGATTCCGGTATTGAATATTCCGGGGCTTACAGCTATGGAAATGACAGAACTGCTAATTCCGGGAGAAGACGATGAGGAAACGGAGGTGTTTAGAAAAGCTTATTTTGATTCTTTTCATGAGAAATCTTTTAGCGGAAACCGAAAGGATTACATGGATAAAACCAATGGCATTCCGGGAGTTGGAGCAACGAAAATAACCAGGGCATGGAATGGTGGTTCTACTGTTAAATTAACAATATTGGATTCTAACCTTAACAGAGCTTCCGATCTTTTAGTACAAACCGTTCAGGAAACAATTGATCCTGAGCAAAGCGGAAGCGGAGATGGTCTTGCACCGATTGATCATATTGTAACCGTGGATACTGCCAAGGAAGTGAAGATACAGATTAAAAGTTCTCTGGAATTTGATAACAACTATCCTTATAAAGTTTTACTGGAACAGATAGAGAATGCGGTTGATGCTTATTTGGGAGAACTCAGAGCTTCATGGGAAGGTCTTGGAGATCATGGGTGCATTGTAAGAATCTCACAACTGGAATCAAGAATTTTGGGAATCCCGGGTATTTACGATATCAGCAGCACACGTATAAATGGAACAGCAGAGAATCTGGAATTAAATAAGTACCAGATTCCAATATATGGAGGGATTGAAATTGATTCGAGAAGTTGATTTAGTGTCCTATATTCCTGACTTTCTTAAGGAATATGATGAAATGAGAGCCGTACAGGAGCTGATCCAGCCGGAGATACAGCGGTTGGAGGATGAAACGGAAGTTGTGTTTAACAATCAGTTCATTTCAAGCTCCGATAATAAAAGTATCAAACGTTACGAAAAAATGCTGCTTATTCAGTCTTTACCTGACGATACGCTGACTGACAGACGTTTTATGGTGTTATCAAAATGGAATCGAATGATTCCATATACAAAGATCACGTTAAGGCAAAAACTCTCTATTTTATGCGGGGAGGATGGTTTTACGTTGGAAATTGATCCCAAAAAAATTATTACTGTCCGGGTGGCATTAAAAAGCAAAAGGAATTTTTATGAAGTGAAGGAAATGCTGGAGGAATTTGTACCATGCAATATGGTCATAGACTTGGACCTACTTTATAATCAACATAGTTTGCTCTGCAAATTTACACATAAACAATTAGCAGCCTGGAGTCACAGGCGGATAAGAAATGAGGTGCTTATCAATGGGGAATGAAACAAAAAATTATAAATTTCCGAAGCCTAGTGAAGATGATTTTTACGATATATCAGAATACAATAAGGCTATGGATATTTTAGATGAAACGCTGACGGGAATGAATGATCGGAAGCTTGATCGTAATGGGAATGCTTCCAATGTAGTTACTGAGTTCAGCCAGGAAATATTACGTGATAATATTGTATCAGGAGAAAAATTATCAGTCTCCCATGGAAAAATACGAAAATGGTTTTCGGATATGAAAAATATAGCATTTTCAGGGCTGGCATCGGATGCCACTCAGGATGCGGCTCACCGTTTTGTGACGGATACAGAGAAAAGCAACTGGAATGCTAAGGTTTCGGCTTCCGGAGGTGATATTTCTGGGACAAAGATCGGTTCAATTGAAACTATAACATCTGAATTTCCGGTTCCTTCTGAAGGGGAAACATCAAAGATGTATCTGGGGAAGGTTAAAAAGTTTATTCAAGATTTTAATAATTTTAAGACTGGGATAATTACTGTTGGGAAGTTAGTGAATAATGGGCAGGCTACGGCGGCAGGGTATGCTTTGGATGCGAGGTATGGGAAGACGTTGCTTGATATGTATACTCAATTAAATAGTGATTTAAAGGATCAGATTACTACAACAAATAGCAATTTAAATGATGTAAAGAACGTATCTTATTCGGTGGGTAGTGGTATTGATGCCAATAGTTGCTCCGGTGGAATTATATATCTTCTCAAAAAGAATTCCCTGTGCCAAATCCGGGGGTCTATAACCATCATTGCTGCTTTGAATAACGACTCAAGTAGGTCAATATTTTCCCCGGAATTTAATGGTCAGGCTTATTCACCTATACCCGATGGAATGCTATTGACTTATCACGTAAGATACCAAGATATTACCGGTTACTTATCCTATGATGCGACTACAAAAACATTTAAGCTGTTTAACTATAGTGGGAAAATAATATCAGCTAATTCCTTCATCGAAATATGGGGCAATTATATTTCAAATTTTTAAATGATCATTTCGTCCACATAGTAGCCCAGGCACCATTAATACTTCTTGCAAACACTAGTGGGCCATCGTCATATATTTCAAACTGGTAAAAAGATGTGACTGACACTGAGAACCTTATGTATATTCTATCGCTTGCACGACCAAATGTAACATTGGTTAATGTATCTAAGCTACCAGTAACTTTTGTGTTTAATTCGCTTTTGTCGGCCTTCATCGTTAAATTGCTTGTTTGCTAAATCACTGGCATTTGCCTTCAAAGCTAAATCAGCATATTATTAAGTGATCTCTAGAAATCCAAAAATAAAACATCTCTTTATACCAGTAAAAATAAGAAACAATCAAATATAACTAATAAAGATGATCTCAAATACAGTTCAATATAAACAATCAAATATTAAAATGGAACTACGATAAAATTCTATTACAACATAATTATTAAAAATGAGGTGAAATAAAATGAAGCACACACTATGTGTCTTGATCGGAATCATTGGTAATATCATCACAACCCTTTTCGGTGGCTGGGACACCGCGATTGGCACCTTGATCTTATTCATGACAATCGATTTTTTCTCCGGTCTAGTTGTAGCCGGAATATTCCACAACAGTCAGAAGACAAAAACAGGTACCCTTGAATCAAAAGCCGGCTGGAAAGGTCTGTGCAGAAAATGCATGACCATTCTATTTGTATTAATCGCCCACCGATTAGACTTATCCCTAGGAACCTCCTACATACGAGATACGGTCGTCATCGGTTTTATGGCAAACGAGCTCATATCTATAGTAGAAAATGCAGGCCTAATGGGCCTGCCACTCCCAGAGGCTCTTGTTAAAGCTATAGATATTTTAAACAAAAAATCACAAACATCGCATTAACAATGAAAAGCCTATCAAAAGCCCATCTTAATCCCGGTACATTCCCTCCCAATCATTCATATAATAAAACAGAAAGGACAAGGTGATTTAATGGTTAAAAGCGAAGCGACAGAAACTATGCCAAACATAGAGCTTTTGGGAATACAGGAAAATCTAAAGAATTCCGACTACACGGAGATTGAACGTTTCAGGGAATCCTTTGATGCAGACGAGATGGGCTTTGTAGGCCTAAGGGAAGGAATTTAATATGGAAGTTCAAAAACTATTGACACCATACAACTACAGCAACGGTCAGATCGACCGAATAAAATATATTGTAATACACTACGTAGGAGCTCTTGGAGGAGCAGAAGCAAACTGTAAATATTACGCCTCCCAATACATTGGAGCCAGTGCCCATTATTTTGTCGGATTTGACGGAGAAATATGGCAATCCGTTGAGGACAAAGATATTGCATGGCATTGCGGAGCAAAAACATATACCCATCCGGAATGCCGTAACAGCAACAGCCTGGGAATCGAGCTCTGTGTCAGGAACAATGGAAGTCAGTCAGATACAAGCAGAGACTGGTATTTTGAAGATGCAACAGTAGAAGCCGCTGCCCAGCTGACAAAAGAACTGATGAAACAGTACAACGTACCGGCGGATCATGTAATCCGTCATTATGATGTAACGGGAAAAATCTGCCCCAATCCTTATGTATACAATCATACTGAACATACCTGGGATAGTTTTAAAGCAGCACTGGCAGAAGAGCAGCATAAATCCGGATGGATTGAAGAAGAGGATGGCTGGAGATTCTACTTAGGAAATACCAGAAATTATGTTACAAACGACTGGTATAAGGACGGAGAAAACTGGTACTGGTTCGATGGTGCCGGATTTATGGTAAAAGATACATGGAAAACCGGGTCAGATGGCAAATGGTATTATCTAAATAACAACGGTTCTATGGCAAAAAACCAGTGGATCATCTGGAAAGAAGAGCTTTACCGGGTTACGGAAGGCGGAAGCATGTTTGAAGGAAACATGAATCTGAGCACTGATGTAAAAGGTGCCCTGCATATTGTCTGAAAAAAAGACGGGAGCCCGGTAATCCGGCCCCGTCTAAAATTATGGAAGCCATCGAAAGATGCTGGAAAATATTCATATACTATGCTAAAATTGCCTGTATAGCAGATAATTGTGCCTCCCATGGAATTCATCAGAGGATGATCCAATGAATCAGCGGAAGCGGAATTTCCAACTTCATAAACAACAGTCAGAGAGGTAACCCTATGCTGGATTATAAACGGAACCCAATTCCAATCATTCTTATGCTCTATGCCATTTGCTTTGCATTCCGGACAATAGAATATTCCATATTCCGTACCGACCAGACGATGATCGGCGAAGCATTTATACATAAACTGGCCGGCATTCTACTGCTGGGGATATCCCTTCCGCTTTTCCGGTATTCATGGACAGAAGTCGGTTTTACTCCTATAAAGGTGCTGCGAAACATTTTATTAGGAGCATTGCTTGGCGCAGTTGTTTTTATTGCAGGCTATGGAATTGAAATACTGATCCAATCTTCAACAGGCGATTTTACAGGACTTAAGTTTTACGTAACCAGCTATTCCGTTTTAGGCAGCCGGGGGATGCAAAGCGGCATCCTGTTTATCATGATCTGTATAGCAGGAAACATGATCAATGTGATAATGGAAGAGGGAGTTTTCCGGGGGCTTTTTGTCCGGCTGGCAGAAGAAAAGTATTCCTTCCCCGCCGCATGTATTCTGTCTTCCGTTCTCTTTGGAGTCTGGCATATCATGCAGCCCTTAAGAAATGTAATAGACGGCAGTCAGTCCATGACAGGTGCATTTATGGCCGGCCTGATTCTGGTGGTCACCAGTACTCTGCTTGGAATTCAGTACTGTATGCTTTACAAACTTACTGGATCCCTGTGGGCAGGAATGGCAGCTCATTTTGTGAATAACACCACGGCCAATTTGCTGCACGTAGCCACATCTTCCGGTGTGGATGAACTGCTGGCTGTCCGCATCACCATTGCACAAACCCTTGCATTTCTCATAGTACTTTTCTTTTATATCTCTCGTAACAGAAAAGAATAGATCCCATCCGTGCGGAAGAAATGAGAACAACCATCTCAAACAACACGCCGGAGGGCAATATACCTAAAAATAATGATTATAATTCGTCATTTATAACAAATAATATAAAATATATTGACATAGGCCTAAGAAAATGTTATTTTGTAATCATCAAAAACGTTTTCGTAAATAGGTATTTCATGCAACACTTCTAAAACGAAGTGTTAAAAAAAACCAAAGACCAAAAACGTTTTTGGAAAAAACGAGGTGTAGAATGGCAAAATCAATTTATGACGTGGCACAGGAAACGGGATTATCAGTAAGTACAGTATCAAGAGCATTAAACGGATACAGCGATGTATCGGCCAAAACCAGGGCGCGCGTGGTGGAGGCGGCGGAAAGACTTGGATACGTTCCAAATACCAGTGCCAAAAATCTGTCTTCAAAGAACAAAAAGAATGTGGCTTTACTCACCTGCGGACTTTTGGAAGAGGCTCAGTCTAACGAGTTCATGATGAACGTTATCCAGGGAGCTTATACCTACATGATGAAGCATGAGATCAATCTGGCCATGTATTCCATTGGGAAGGAAGAACAGGAAAAAAAGGATTTTGACACATTTTGCAGAGAATATTCATTATCAGGAGCCGTAATTATGGGGCTCAGGATAACGGATCCTCTGGTAAAAAGCCTGCCTCACTCCGCCCTGCCCTGTGTGTCCATAGATATCCAGCTGGACGGAGCATGCACATCAGCAGTCATGACAGATGACAGAAAGGCGTTTGAGCAGGTCACTCAGTACGTGATCGATCGTGGACACCGGAAACTGATTCTTGTTTATGGGCGGAAAAAGTCTGATGTTTCCATCAGACGTCAGCAGGGTTACTTAGATGCCCTTGAAAAGAACGGCATTGATCCCAAAAACTGCAAAGTGATCTATACGGACTTTATGGAACAGAAAGCGTATGAAGGAACAAAGAAACTGCTGAAGGAGTATAAAGAGGAGGCTGGGACCGCGTTTGTCTGCATGAGCGACTTAACGGCCATAGGCGTTTTAAGAGCAGTTGAGGAGCTGGGATATGAGAGCCCAAAAGATTTTTCCATTACCGGTTATGACGGCAACTACTTTATGAAATACATTGATCCTTTTATCACCCGTATCAACCAGAACATGTGGCAAAAAGGCTATGATGCGGCAAAGCTTCTCATGAAAATGGTGAATGACGAAAAGTATTCCAGAATTCATATGACGAAATATTTTCTTGAAGAAGGCAAGAGTGTGAAACAATTGTAAATAAATTTTAAGGAGGATATTTATGAAAAGAAAATTGGCGGGGATTATGGCAGCTGTTATGGCTGCAGTAACGGTGATCAGCGGCTGTTCCGGTGGGAACAGTAAAACAACGGCACCAGTGGCAGGCAATTCTGATAATGCGTCGGGTAAGGAAATACAGATGACTTTTCCAACCTATCTGGCAGGAGAAAATGTTGGAGCTGTTTTCTTTCTCCCTGAAGTAGAACGGTTTAATCAGAAGTACGCAGGCAAGTATAAGATCGTGATCGAGGAGGTCCCTCAGGCCCAGTATGCAGAAAAGATTAAGCAGTTGGCCCAGCAGAATAAGCTTCCTGCCATTGTCCATGCACCTGGCTCCGGTGGTATCGATCTTCAGTGGTTTAAGAGTGTCGTTCTTGCCAATGGAATGGCATATGACTTAAGCGAATTTGCAAATGCTAACCCGGAGGTAAAAAATAACTGGATTGATGACTCCATGGATTACTGTACTGTGGACGGAAAACTCATCTGCAAGCCCCTTTCCGTATTAAAGCCTGTGGGTCTGTATTATAACAATACCATGTATAAGCCGGAAAAAGCCGTTAAGGATATGAAGCTTGACGAGTTCATGGAAAGCATCGGAGATAACAAGTTTGCATTCCAGACGGCGGAAAATGCCTGGACATCAGGACTTCTCCTTACCGCTCTTATTGCCAATCAGGAGGGGGGAGAGACGTATCTGGCTCAGTATGTGGATGACAAGCTGTATGATTACACCGATGCAAAGATCGTTTCCGCTATATCCATTCTGCAGAAACTCCTTCAGAGTAATGCATCAGCCAATACCATTGGTGCAGCGTATGCAGATGCAGCCAATGCATTTATGAGCAAGAGTGCTGCCCTTATATGCAACGGTTCCTGGATGGCCTCTGATTTTGATGAAGAATCAGCAGACAAGTGGTCAAATGGATTTACCGGTGAAGAAGTGACTTCAGATATTTACCCAGGAAATTTTGCTATTGCCAATCCGAGAGTATTCGGTGAATTCTGGATCGCAAATACCGCTTCTGATGAGGAAAAAGAGCTGGCTAAAGCTTTCTTTGCTTTCCGTGATTCCAAGGAAGAAATCGAGCAGCTGGTACTGACCGAAGGCGGAGTGGCTCCGAAGCTTGATTACAGCGACGAATTCTTAAAGAAACAGTCAGAAAACCGCATCTTATCCCAGCTTGCCGAAAGCATGGATGAAAACACCAGATACACAGCATCTATTTTCGATGTGATGCCGGCTTCTGTTGCTGATACGGAATTTGGTAAGCTGCTTCCTAAGCTTGCGGACGGAACCCTTACGCCGGAGGAATTCTGCAGCCAGTTGACTCAGAAGGCGGAAGAAGCTAAAAACTAAACATCGTACATGGGAATTAAATACTGTTGCAAAAGCCTGTGAAAACAGGTGTATTGCAGCAGTATTTTTTAGAAAGAGGGGAAGAAAATGAAAGCAGGAAAATCAAATTCCACTGTTTTGGAGAGAAGGAATTATAAGTGGTGCTACTTATTTTTGCTGCCCTCCCTCCTGATATTTTTGCTGTTTTACTTATCACCAATCCTTACCGTAATAGCCACATCCTTTACCAAGTGGGATGGCTTTAACAAACCGGTTTTTATAGGTCTTAAAAATTACATCGATCTTTTTCATTCCAAAACTTTTCTAATATCTTTAAAAAACCTTCTTGCCTGGTCCGTGATTGCAGCCACTCTACACGTGGGATTCGGCGTGCTGATGGCATTTGTTCTGTATGCGAAGCCCAAAGGCTGGAAATTCACCAGAGTGATTTTTATGGTTCCTAACGTGATCTCAGCGGCTGCATGGGCCATGATATATAAATTCATCTTCAATGACGATATGGGTATTTTAAATAACTTGATCCGAAGAATTTCTCCGGACTTTCATGTCCAATGGTTCTTCCAGTCTCCATATGCTTTCTGGGCAGTTACATGCACCTGGATTTTTTATGCGGTGATTGTAACTCTGGTGGTATTAAATGATTTGATGGCAGTCCCCGAGGAAGTGGTGGAAGCCGCCAGGGTAGACGGGGCATCCCCGTGGCAGCTGACCCGTCATATCATGCTTCCCCTTTGCAGAAATGCCATTGGAACCGGAGTGATCTGTTCCATGACCTCCAGGATCGCCATGTATGAGCAGATCAGGCTGACGACTGCAGGAGGCCCTGGGGACGATACCATGAATATACCGTAATTCTGGTCAATTCCATATCTGATATGAAATACGGATATGCCAATGCCAACGGTATGGTCATGTTTGCTTTGGGTCTGATTATTCTGGCAGCCGTCAATATTACATTCCGTATGAATGACAGCATCTATTAGGAGGAGGGGCGAAATGAAGAAAAAAATTACTGTGTTTTGTATGTATTTTCTTATGGTATTTACCGTGATCATATCGGTCTTTCCGATTCTCTGGGTGATCATGTCATCCTTTAAAACCAATGCCCAGATTCTTGGAAATCCATTTACACTGCCGACTTCCATTAGTTTCGAACCATATATTTACTTATTTGAGAAATATGATTTTCTGCGGTACGCGGTCAATTCCTTTCTGGTCTGCATTACCTCAACACTACTGTCGCTCCTGTTCTTTGCCATGGGCGCTTATGTGATAGGAAAGTACCGTTTTCCAGGAAAATCCCTGATTTTCGCCTTGTTTACCATTACCCTGCTGGTCCCTTCCCATTCCAAGGCACAGCCCATCTTTTCCCTGATCATGAAGATAAATCTGTATGATAACATCTGGGGTCTGGCGGTGGTTTACTTATCCATGGGGCTTGCAATGTCCGTGTTCATCTTAAAATCCACCTTTATGTCCATTCCTTCATCCTTAGATGAGGCGGCCAGGCTGGAAGGGGCAGGTTTTCTCCGGGTATTTTTCCAGATCAACCTTCCTCTGGCAAAAGGAGGGCTGGCTACGGCCGGGATTCTTATGTTTTTGAATAACTGGAATGAATTTTTTTACGCCTCCCTGCTGACCTCTTCCAATAAGAACAGGACTCTGCCGGTGGCGCT
This sequence comes from Hungatella sp. UBA3048, assembly GCA_002367105.1. Lineage (GTDB taxonomy): Bacteria > Bacillota > Clostridia > Lachnospirales > Lachnospiraceae > Lacrimispora. The sequence goes on along the minus strand of DFCS01000007.1, from coordinate 26,062 downwards.
GCAATTTTTCACTGAATCATTTTCATATGACTACACAAAGCTGTTTGCCGCTTTGACTCTTGTCGTGCTTCCGGGCATCATTTTATATGCGCTGGCCCAGGAACAGGTACAGGCCAGTGTTGCGGCATCAGGAGTAAAAGGCTGACAATATAGGAGAGCATAATGATTAACACATTGAATTTTTTTAAGGGTCAGGGAGCTTTAAAAAACTGGCTGATTGAGGAAACGGAATTTGATGCCCGGAACCTGGGAAAATATGAGGCGGTTTTTGCCCAGGGAAATGGTTACATAGGGATGCGAAACGCCCTGGAGGAGCGTTATGTAGAAGAGGTGAGGAACACGTTCATCACCGGAACCTTTAATAAAGCGGGAGAGGAAGAGGTGACGGAGCTTCCCAATCTTCCGGATGTAACTGCTATGGATATCTATGTTGATGGATACCGTCTGAACCTGCAGACAGGTAAGGTCATGGAGTATTCCAGGGCCATGAACTTAAAGAACGGAGAAACCACCAGAAAGATTGTGTGGGAATGTCCATCGAAGACTCTGGTTACGGCTGTTTTTAAACGGTTTGTATCCTTAAAAAATGAACATATTGCGGCAGAATACCTGGAGCTGTCCTGTGATGACAGCGCGCAGCTGGTGATTGAAACGGGTATTCATGGGGATGTGACAAACCATGGGGCCATGCATTTTGAGAATATAAGGCGCAGGATCTATGACGGTGTCACCATGCAGTTTCTGGCGGAAACGACCGAGTCCCGGGTGCTGGCGGCTGTCCACAGTGCCTGCAGGATAAGCCGGGAGGAAAAGCCTCTCCCGGTTATGGGAAGAAGAAATATGGATCTGAGCTGGTCCGTGAAAGCAGAGGCCGGTGAAACCATCCGCTTAGAAAAGATATCCTGCTTTCATTCCTCCAGGGATCTGGCTTACGAAAGGGAAGAGAACTCCGGTACTGTTGAACGTCTGAAAACAGACGGCATGGAATGCTTACGGAACGAATTTGATAAGGGATATGACAGACTTCTGGCGGAGTCAGAGGAAGTATGGAACGACTTCTGGAAAAATCATGAGGTAACCATACGGGGAAATGATGATTTTGATCAGCTTGCCCTCCGGTTTGCCCAGTATCATTTGAATATTATGGTGAAAAAGGACGACAACCGGGTGGGGATCGCTGCAAAGGCTTTGACAGGAGAAGGCTATAAGGGCCATTCCTTTTGGGATACGGAAATGTTCATCCTGCCTTATTTTACCCTTACGGAACCCCAAACCGCAAGGACCCTTCTGGAATACCGCTACAGAAATCTCTATGGCGCCCGCAAAAAGGCCGCCGAAAACGGATGGGAGGGGGCCATGTATCCATGGGAGTGTGCCTGGATCGATGACGGCGAGGTAACCCCCTTATATCTGGGTGCTGACGTTGTAACGGGCAAGGTACAAAAGTGCCTGACAGGATTAATTGAGCATCATATCAGCGCGGATGTGGCTTATGCGGTATGGCAGTATTATCAGGCCTCCGGAGATCAGGACTATATGGACCGTTACGGATATGAGATCATACTGGATACGGCTCTTTTCTGGTCCAGCCGGTTGGAATGGAATGAGAAAAAGGGCTGTTATGAAATCCTTGATGTGATCGGACCGGATGAGTATAAGGAGCATGTGGATAATAATGCCTATACCAATTATATGGCGGATTATAATATGGGGCTGGCTGAACATATTATGGAAGCTTTGCCAAAGGAAAATAAGGAGGTTTCAGAACTTCTGGACCAGAAGTTCCATTTTGACCGGTTAAAGCAGAGTCTAAGGGAAAAGAGGGAAAAGCTCTACTTACCGGTGCCCGGGGAAAACGGCATTGTCCCTCAGACCGACCAGTACATGAGCTTAGAGCCCATTGATCTGGCACCTTATAAGGCCTCCGGAAAGGTCCTGGGAATCCACCAGGATTATAATATGGAGCAGATGGGGAAACTCATGGTTTCCAAACAGGCCGATACGGTCATGCTGGATTTTGTGATGCCTGATTTGTTTTCCTTGGAAACAAAAAGAAAAAACTTTGCATTTTATGAGGATAAGACCCTTCATGATTCATCCTTAAGCCGATGTGTTCACGCCGTTTTAGCCAATGATTACGGAATGGAGGACATGGCCTATCAGATGCATCAGGCGGCATGCTCCATCGATCTGGGACCCAATATGAAATCATCGGAGGAGGGAATTCACAGTGCCTCCATCGGAGGAATCTGGTTAAGCTGCGTCATGGGCTTTGGAGGGCTGAGGATCCGCCGTAGTGGCCTGGAACTTAATCCCAAGCTGCCTAAAGCCTGGGATGAGCTTCGGTTTCCTCTGGTATGGAAGGGCCAGAAGCTGACGGTTACAGTGGATAAGAAAGGTGTTACTATCGCAAACAACGGAAGCTGCCCGGTGTCGCTTATGGTATTTGGAAGAAGCAGCAGGGTGGAACCGGAAGCATCTGTTTACGTGGAAAAGAAAACCTATGAAGCGGTTATTTTTGATTTGGACGGAGTGATCTGTCATACCGATCATTACCACTATCTTGCATGGAAAGAGGTGGCAGATGAGTTGGGTATTTATTTTGATGAGATCATCAATAACCGGCTGCGGGGTGTCAGCCGGAAGGAGAGCTTTGATATCATTCTGGAACGGTATGATAAGGTCATGAGGGAAGAAGATAAGGAAAGATATCTAACAAAGAAAAATGAGGGTTATAAAAAGCTGTTGGAAAGCATGACCCCTTCCGATTTGTCAGAGGAAACTAAGGACACGTTGATGGAGCTTAGAAAACGGGGGATGAAGCTGGCGATCGGTTCCTCCAGTAAGAACGCAGGACTGATCTTAAAGCAGTTGGGATTGGAACATTTTTTTGATGCCGTCTCTGACGGAAATTCGATCACCCATTCAAAGCCTCACCCGGAAGTATTTCAAAAGGCAGCAGCAATGCTTTACTGCAAGGCGGAAAACTGCCTTGTAGTAGAAGATGCCGAGGCAGGGCTTATAGCAGCAAAATCTGGCGGAATGGATTGCGGAGCAGTGGGAGATGCGGTAAAATCTTTACTGGCAGATTATAAGCTGTCAGCCTTCAGCCAACTGCTGGAGATCGTCGGATAAGGAGGGATTCAGATGAAGGAACACAGGAGAGAACTGGATGTCCGCTCCGTACCTTTTAGCAGATACGGCTCTTATTTGGCATTTTCCTATCCTCAGGATGGCACGAAGGAATTTGACGGCCACATTGCGCTACGGGTACTTTACGGCGCGTTTTCCCAACAGGAGACTTATCCCATCATACCGGTAAATGATGATGGGAAGCCGGAAGCGACAATTGCAGTTTCCATGTCACCCTGGGAACTGGACGTAACTTCTGAAACAGGAGAATACTCCATATGCTTTGGAGATGAGGAAGGGTTTCTCTTTAAATCAAACAGCCCGGTCCTGATTACAAAGACAAAAGCTGGTACCTATGACAGAGTGATGGGACACATGGATGGAAGCTTTGAAATAGCGGGAGATGATATGGCCCTCCATGTGACCCTGCGAAAAGGAAAGGTAAAGGATCAATCGGCATGTCCGGACAATGGCTTTGGCAGCAGCAGGACGGAGCTTCTACTAAGCCCGGAGAAGGGAGAGCTGTTGGCCGTGATCACCCTTACCGGTTTAAGTCCGCAGAAAAAAGAGTACGGGAGTTATGCCTTGTGCCGTCAGACAGTAAAAGAGGAATATCTGGAGTTTGAGAAAGGCATTATGAACGGTTTAAAGGGGACAGATCCTGCTTTTGAAAAAGCCAGAAGGGAAGCTGCCTATGTTTTGTGGCATTCCGTGCTCAAGCCTTCCGGTTATATCAAAAGACCGGTAATGGTCATGACAAAAAACTGGATGAATCTTGTATGGAGCTGGGATTATGCCTTTAATGGCCTTGCCCTGGTCTCGTCCCAGCCGGAACTGGCATACGGACAGTTTTTAGCCATGGCGGACCAACAGGATGAGTATGGCGCATACCCCGATGCTTACCAGGCGAGGACGATCATCCGTTCCTTTGTAAAGCCTCCGGTCCAGGGATTTATTCTAAAGAAAATGTTTCAGATCCATGATCCGGGCAGGGAAGTAAAGGAGAGGCTGTACCGTTCTGTTGCCTCCTTTACCGAGTGGTGGATGACCTACCGGGTGGAGGAAAACGGCATCCCAACCTACCAGCATGGCAATGATTCCGGTTGGGACAATGCCACTGTTTTCCGTCTGGGCTTGCCGGTCCAATCACCGGATTTATCGGCCTGGCTTGTAATTCAGATGGAGTTTCTGGAGCATACGGCAAGGCAGCTTGGCTGGCTGCAAGAGGCTGAAGCGTGGAAGGAAAAGGGGGAAAATCTGTTCTCTAAGCTGTTGGCCTATTTTGTGAGAGAAGATCGGTTTGAAGCGGTGAAGATCCCTGAGATGGAAGTGGTCACTTCCGATTCCCTGATTTTATTTCTTCCTCTGATTCTTGGGGAACGCCTTCCGGAGATACTTCGTGAAACTCTGATTTCAGGGCTTTTAAAGAAAGGCCATCTGGCCGGTCCCTGGGGATTTGCATCAGAGCCTTTGGACAGTATGCTGTTTGAAGAAGACGGATACTGGCGGGGAGCGGTCTGGCCAGCCGCTGTCATGATTCTGGTAGATGCCTTAAAACAGTGCGGCAGGCAGAAAGAGGCACGTTATTATGCAGAACGTTTCTGCAGACTTTGTGCTGAAAATGGATTTTATGAAAATTACAGTGCACTGGACGGGCGGGGCTTAAGGGATCACGGCTTTACCTGGACAGCCAGTGTGTTTCTTATTCTGCTGCGTGATTATGTATTGGATTAGAAAGGAGAAGACTATGAAAATTTGGTGGAAAGAATCTGTAGTATATCAAATTTACCCCAGAAGCTTCTGTGACAGCAATGGGGATGGGATCGGCGATATAGGGGGGATCATAAGCAAGCTGGACTATTTAAAGGAACTGGGAATCGATGTGGTCTGGCTGTCTCCCGTGTACGATTCGCCAAACGATGACAATGGCTACGATATCCGTGATTACCGTGACATCATGAAGGAATTTGGTACCATGGAGGACTTTGACAGACTTTTAGAAGAGATGCATAAACGGGGAATCAAACTGGTTATGGATCTTGTGGTAAACCACACCTCAGATGAGCATCCATGGTTTTTAGAAAGCAGAAAATCAAAGGATAATCCTTACCGGGATTATTACATATGGAGAGATGGAAAGGACGGAAAAGAACCTAATAACTGGGGATCCTGCTTTTCCGGGCCTGCTTGGAAATATGATAAGGAAACTGACCAGTATTTCCTTCATCTTTTTTCCGAAAAACAGCCTGATTTAAACTGGGATAACGGGAAAGTCCGGACAGAGGTATACGATATGATGAAATGGTGGCTGGATAAGGGCATCGACGGATTCCGCATGGATGTGATCAGCCTGATTTCCAAGCGGGAAGGACTTCCCGACGGTCCGGCCATGATCAATGGGTATGCCAGCTTTAATGTTTCCGCCAACGGACCAAAGGTTCACGAATATTTAAAGGAAATGAACCGTGAGGTTTTATCCGGGTATGATATCATGACGGTAGGAGAGTGTTCCGGTGTGACTCTTTTGGAAGCGGCCAGGTATGCGTCCTCTGATGGAAGTGAACTTAACATGGTATTCCAGTTTGAGCATATGGACGTGGATGGGGATCCTGACAACAAATGGACGGATAAGAAGCTGTATCTTCCGGATCTTAAAGCCATTATGACAAAATGGCAGAAAGGGCTTGAAGGAACTGCCTGGAACAGCCTGTTCTGGGATAATCATGACCAGCCCAGAGTTGTTTCCCGTTTTGGAAGCGACTGTGAGGAATACCGGGAGCGCTCAGCCAAGATGCTTGCCACCTGCCTCCACATGATGCAGGGAACTCCCTATGTGTATCAGGGAGAGGAACTGGGAATGACCAATGTCCCCTTTGAAACCATCCATGATTTTCGGGATCTGGACAGCATAAATGCCTACTATGAGCTGACAGAAAAAGGAATTTTCACCGAAGAGGATATGATGAAGTATCTAAGGTATAAGAGCCGGGACAATGCGAGGACCCCTATGCAGTGGGATACAAGCTTGAATGCCGGATTTTCAGAAGCCGCCCCCTGGATCATGGTAAATCCCAATTATGAAAGCATCAATGCCAAAGAACAGGTGGATCGAAAGACTTCTGTATTCCATTATTATAAACAATTGATCGCTCTGCGCCATGAATTTGAGATCATCGTTTATGGCAGTTACGAGCTGCTGCTTCCCGATGATCCGGATATCTATGCCTACGTGAGGACCTTGGGAGACAGAAAGCTCCTGGTCGTATGCAATTTCTGCGGCCGGACGTTAAACTATAGCGTACCAGAGGAATTTGAATCAGGAACCGTTCTGATCAGCAATTATGATACAACGGAGAGAATAAGCGGAGAACTGAAACCTTATGAAGCGTTTGTGATTTATCAATAGTTAACCTCATCAAGTAGGGTTGCAGATCGCGAATATCCAATTGACTGTAAATTAAAAGGCTTTTGCAAAATAGTTCTGCGTGAGACTATTCTGCAAAAGCCTTAAAACTGCACAAAAAATCCCATTCAGTGGGTTATTCCGAATGGGATAAAAGTCTGTTCTATGAATTAAGCCATTGTGTTTACAGCTTTTGAGATTCTGGATACTTTTCTGGAAGCGGTATTCTTATGATATACGCCTTTAGTAGTAGCCTTATCGATCTCTGAGATAGCGTTTACTAAAATTGCCTGTGCAGCAGCCTTGTCACCGGCAACGATAGCAGCCTCTACCTTCTTGATAGATGTTTTCACTTTGGATCTGATCGCTTTATTTCTTGCAGCCTTTGTTTCGTTTACTAAAATTCTCTTTTTTGCAGATTTAATGTTAGCCAATCGGTACACCTCCAATAATATGATATATGATTATTCTTTGTTTTGCATCAAAGCCTGGACACGGACAGTTCAATGTAAACATACCTTTGTATTCTAACGAATTTCGACGCAGATGTCAATACATAATTCCCGTATTTTTGCAGAAAATACCTTAGAAATGCTGGAAAGCCATACAGGCATGCCTTTATGCCCAAAAAGCATGAGCAGTAAAGAGGAAAGGTGGAAAAAATGGAAAACACATTTACAGTGCGTACAGACCTTGCAGTAGAAGAAAGAGAGAGTTTCCCGGGTGATGGCGGTGAGATATCAGGCGTGTCTCTGCGTGAGTGGCATCGGTCAGACAGTCACATAAAAATGACTGAGGTAAAAATTCTTGACGAAAAAGGCTCAAAGGCCATGGGAAAACCCATTGGAACCTATATTACCCTGGAGGCCGATGAGCTTTCCATGAAAGATGAAGATTATCACAGAGAAGTATCGGAGGAGCTGGCAAACCAGATCGAACGCCTCCTTAAAGGAAAAGATTACCGGAAACCCAATTTTCATGTTTTGGTGGCAGGGCTTGGCAATTCATCCGTAACACCGGACTCCCTTGGCCCCAGGGTTTTAAAAAATCTCCAGGTAACAAGGCATCTGAAGATCCAGTACGGAGATGATTTCTGGAAGGGAAGAACCATGCCAATTATCAGCGGTATCATTCCGGGAGTCATGGCTCAGACAGGAATGGAAAGTGCCGAAATTTTAAAAGGAATTATAAAAGAAACTGAGCCGGATCTCATCATTGCCATTGATGCGCTGGCAGCCAGAAGCGTAAAGCGGCTTGGAACTACCATTCAGCTTACCAATACAGGAATCCACCCAGGTTCTGGAGTGGGCAATCACAGACACAGCCTTACGTTGGAAAGCCTTGGAGTACCGGTCATGGCCATCGGAGTGCCCACCGTTGTAGGGGCGGCAGCCATTGTCCATGATACGGTTTCCGCCATGATCGGCGCTCTTTCAAAAAGCATGGAAACAAAGGGAATGGGAGATTTCATCGGTAAACTGAACTCGGATGAGCAGTATGATCTTATCCGGGAATTGCTGGAACCGGAATTCGGACCAATGTATGTGACACCTCCGGATATTGATGAAACGGTAAAGGAACTTAGCTTTACCATCTCGGAAGGAATCCATCTGGCATTTTTGGGACAGGAAGATTCGTAGTAAATGGCAGGCATTCCGCATAGGATATTATGAATAATCTATGCAGGAAGGCGGTTATGAGGCGAAGAAATAAGGATATTAACTGGTATATAAGAAAAATGATGATCATCATAAGCCTGGCTTTGGCCGTTCTTCTCAGCATAAAAGAAGTTTCAGAAGTGAGAAAAAAGGCAGATCCTCATAAAGTGGAAAATTGGGCGAAAGAAGGGGCCGGCTTTGGGATTTCCTATATCTGGAGACTCCAGTATCCGGCCGCAACATGGGATGAGAGTGATCAGAACAGTATTCTGTCCGGAACCCATGAAAAATCCATGATAAACGTTCTCTGTGATATTCTTTTCAGTCAGTCGCCGCTTTACCGGTATGGCGGCGCCGGTAAAACGGAAACAAACCATGGAGAAATAGACCCGGCCTATGAAGGATATTTAGAAAGCGGAAGATTTTATGAGGAACATAGTTTCCTTTTATATGACGGCGGAGAGGAAAGCGGAGAAGACGGAAGCATCAATGCCGGAGCCCATAAGGCACAGCCGGCAGAGCAGCCGCCGGCTGGAGGGGAAACGGCAGCCAATCAGATACCGGAACAAAATCAGACAGCAGTGACTGACCAGGCGGCAAAAGCTGATAAAGGAAGTACGCTGACTGCGGATAAGGACCCTGCCATGACCTGTGCGTCCAGCACTTTATGGCCGATAGCAGGGGCCGTATACCGCAAGGAACAGCTGGCTGACTATGACTTCCTCATCAAGCATTTTTACAATATCCATACCTCCACAACGGCAGGCAGGGATTTAATGAAGGCGGATGAGTTCCTTTCCAAGGATTTTACCCTGGAGGGTGGAAATGACAAACCACAGATCCTCATTTACCATACCCATTCCCAGGAGGAATTTTCAGACCACGGGCCAGATAATCCCAATGCGACCGTGGTGGGAATCGGAAACTATCTTACGGAGCTATTGACCAAAAAGGGCTACAATGTGATTCATGATACTTCGGTTTACGATTTGCAAAACGGAAAGCTGGATAGAAACAAAGCTTATACTTATGCCCTGGATGGCATTACAGAAATCCTCCAGAAAAACCCCTCGATCGAGGTGATACTTGATGTTCACCGGGATGGGGTAAATGAGAATCTGCATATGGTGAACCAGGTCAACGGGAAACCCACTGCTCCCATTATGTTTTTTAATGGGGTCAGCCAGACACCAAAAGGGCCTATTGAGTATCTTCCCAATCCTTATCGAACGCAGAATCTCGCTTTCAGTTTACAGATGCAGCTTGACGCTGCAGCCTATTTTCCAAATCTGACCCGGAAAATATACATAAAAGGACTTCGGTATAACCAGCACTTGAGAGCAAGGTCAGCCCTGATTGAAGTAGGTGCACAGACCAATACATACCAGGAAGCATTAAACGCCATGGAACCTTTGTCAGAAATTTTGGATATGGTGTTGCAAGGAAATTAAGAAATGGTCTTGTTGAATGGTTCTCTATGTAAATAGGTGACATATATTGAAAGCCGTTCCGGATGTTTTGTACTGAACCCCAAACGTTAGGCAATATTTAATTAAACAACTCTAGAGGACTGTATCCGATATTGTACCGGACACAGTCCTCTAGAGTTGTTTAATTCGTTTATTGTTATAGTAATCGATATATTTCTCCATTTCATATATGAAATATTTGAGGTATCCATAGGTTCCTTTTCTGTTCCGGTTGTAGAACAGGAACGGAAAATATTAAAATAGGACTGAAATGTGTTCTAAATATTTTATTAGGACTTACGTTTAACGATTACTGTGTCAGCCGCAATGTGTATCTTTAGGCATCGAATTCATCAGGAATATTCTTAGCATTTAACTGGCGGCGGACTTCTTCAATCAGCAATTCTATAAAAAAATAAAAAGTAGGTGCGTCGTCTAATACGGATTCACTATATAACCTTGTTATACAGGGGAGAATAATTTTATTATCCGTATATTTAGAGATCGGAGGGTTTTCGGTCATGGTAATCAATATAATTTTTACGCCTCTCTTATGGCAGATGGTAACCATATCATGATATACTTTTCCACCGCTGATAGAAAAAATAATGACTACATCTTTTGGCGTTAAAATTTCTCCCAAAGCTTCCATAGAACTTACATCATTAAGAGCATGGGCATCTATGCGGCATCTGTTTAAACGAAATTCCAGCTGCTGTGCAGAAAAGAAAGAATGATAATGACCAAGTATAATTATCTTTCTTGCGTCCAGAATAATTTCAGTAATTTCTTTTAGTTGTGTTGAATTATATATAGTCTCTAATTGACTAAAACAATTAAGATATTTCTTGAAAACTGATTGTGAATTTTCAGAGCCTGTAGAACCAGTAGTTATTGATGACATTTGAGGAGTATTCATATATCGGTTCATTTCGTATTTAAATTCCGAAAAACCATTATAGCCCAGCTTTTTACATAATCGCACAACATTGCTGCGGGAAGTGTTACAACTTTCAGCCAATGTTTCTGCTGAATATCGAATAACATCAACTGGGTATCTGGTTACATAATCGGCTACAAGGCGTTCACCCATCGTAAAAATTGATATATTATTATTTATTTTCTCTAAAATATTCATAGTTAAGGTCTCCTTTATAATCTATAATAGCAAAACAAATAGAAGTTGTCTAATAAAAACACTGAACAAACGACCAAAAAAGTATTGATCAAAATGACCAAAAGATGTATGCTAAAGATACCGGGAGGATTCCTCGGATTTTAATTATAAGGAGAGAGGTTATGAGTAAAAGCTATGAAAAAATGGCGGAACAGATTATTACCTGTTCTGGGGGCGGCAACAGTTTTCTTACAGTGACGAATTGTGCTACAAGAGTAAGAATTACCTACAAAAATATTGACTTGGTCAATATTGAGGAAATGAAAAAAATCGAAGGTGTTTTATCAGTTATCGTCAACGACAATGCGGTGCAGGTTGTAGTAGGGCCAGGTGTCTGCAACAAAGTTGCAGAAATTATTCAAAAGAAATTAAATGTACCTGAAGATACTGATATAACCGGCACGGAAACGGGAACAAATGTAACAACGACGAAAAAGAAAAAAAATAAGATTTTTAAAGTTTTCTCAGAAATTTTTGTGCCAATATTACCGGCGATGATTGCAGGTGGTGTATTACAGGGGTTAAATAATGTATTAAAAAATTATGCAGTCTCTAAAGCAGTTAGTGCCGGAATAGGGGGAATAGGTGATCTGACAGCGGCCCAGGTGTGGCTGCAAAATAATCATTTGTTAGATCTGAGTAATATAATTGGAGTAATTTATTCGGCAGTATTTAGTTTTCTTGCAATTTATGTTGGATATAATGCAGCTAAACAGTTTAAGGTTGAACCGGTATTGGGGGCAGCGTTAGGATGTATTACTTTGCAAGGTTCACTTTCCAGCCTGGGTTCAACACCAGGTCAGGGAGGGCTGATCGGTGTAATTCTTGGCGTTTTTGTTATGTCCTATATTCAAAAAGCAGTCAAGAAAATAGTACCGAATGCAGTGGATGTAGTTATAACACCAGTACTGACAATGTTTATTATAACAATATTTATGGTTAAAATATTTATGCCGGTATGTGGTGTGCTATCATCAGTTATAGTAAATGGACTGATGTGGGTTCTAAATACAACAGGACCATTTGGAGGGTTTGTATTATCTGCACTGGCGCCACTGTTAATATCAACAGGACTACATCATGGACTGCTGCCAATCCATATGGAGATGATTAATACTCTTGGCAAGACACCGTTTGGTGCGGTTCAGGTTATGAGTAATGCAGGTATGGTAGGAGCTTCCTGTGCAATCTTTTTAATGACAAAACAGAAGACTGTAAAAGATGCATGTAAAGGAGCAATACCAACAAGTTTTCTCTGTGTAGGAGAACCGGTTATATACGGAGTATGTCTTCCATCTGGATTTGGGTTTATAACAGGTTCGATCGGGGCGGGTGTCGGAGGCTTCTTTATTAGGCTTTTTGACGTGGCATTCAGCTCATTGGGTATGGCCGGTATGTCAGCAATACCCCTGGTAGCGGACGGCAAATACCTATACTATATAATTAGTTATTTCTTAGGGGCGATTGCAGCATTTCTATTGACTTTATTTGTGGGGAAATTAAGGAATTATCAGTAGCAAGCTAACAGATAATTCTTTGGGGCAGGTTAAAATATCTAGGAAGTAAGAGGTAAGTTAAAGAAAAATGAGAGCAGTTATGGTATTGTTTGATACCCTTAGTAAACGATTTTTATCTACCTATGGGTCGAATTGGACAATTACACCAAATTTTAAAAGATTAGAAGAAAAGTGTGTTGTATTTGATAATTTCTATAGTGGAAGCTTGCCGTGCATGCCTGCCAGACGCGAAATGCATACAGGCAGATATAATTTCCTGCACCGAGGCTGGGGACCTTTAGAACCATTTGACTTTTCAGCCATTGAAGAATTAAATCAGGCGGGAATTTATACGCATCTGGTTACGGATCATTCTCATTATTTTGAAGATGGCGGTGCAACCTATCATAACCGATACGACACATGGGAAGGTTTCCGGGGGCAGGAAGGTGACCGGTGGGTACCTCGGATTTGTTCAGAACCATCCCTGAATAAAAATCTATTAAACAAGCAAGGAATGTCGGCGGTACAACACTATGCAAACCGAAGCAGGATTACCAGTGAAGAAGAAATGCCAAGTGTCAGGACAATTAATGCGGGTCTTGAATTCCTTGATCATTATAAGGAAGAGGATAACTGGTTTTTGCAGATTGAGTGTTTTGATCCTCATGAACCTTTCTATGTGCCGGAAAAGTATCGTGAAATGTATCACAACGGTGCATCAGAAGATGCATATAACTGGCCGGCATACAGACCGGTAGATAATACTGTGACCTGTGATAAATTAGATGATCTGAAAAAAGAATATGCAGCGCTTATTACTATGTGTGATCATCACTTGGGGCGTATTCTGGACTTTATGGATGAAAATAAGATGTGGGATGATACCATGCTTATAGTAAATACAGATCACGGATTTTTACTGGGAGAGAGAGGCTTTATGGGGAAAAATTACATGCCGATGTATGATGAAATTGTTCATATTCCTTTCTATATACATGATCCAAGGTATGTACGGCGGACAGGCAGAAGGAATGCATTAGCCCAGACTATAGATATTGCCCCGACTTTATTAGAATATTTTGATGTCAATATTGAAGATTATCAAATGGATGGAACATCTTTAAAACCGGTAATAGAAAATGATAACAAAATTCATGAAAATATTCTATTTGGCATTCATGGCAGTCATATCAATATTTATAACGGAAAATATATGCTGATGAAATCTCCGGAAAAAGAAAACCAACCGCTTGTAAGTTATACTCTAATGCCCACAAACATAAGAGGGTTTTATGAAAAGAATACCTTGGAGCAAGGGATCATGATAAAAGGAAATCGCTTTACTAATGGAATTCCATGTGTAAAGTATCCCGATAAAACTTATATTAATCCAATGCAGTTTGGAGATTTACTATTTGATCTGGAAGCAGATCCAATGCAGGAAAATCCACTGAGCGACAAGGCAGTTATGCAGGAAATGTGCGTTAAATTAAAAAAAGAAATGGAAAAAGTAGAAGCGCCGGAAGAGGAATTTATACGTGTTGGTTTAGTTAAGTAATAAATGATTAGTAATCAGAGCTTTAATAGTCTGATAATATATGATCGGCTATGACATATACAAAATGTTGTAGCCGATACAAGTGAATTATAATAGAAGCAGAGGAAAACACGTAACTAAGATTAGCTATTGTACTGGCGATATGGTACAATAGCTTTAAGGTTCAGATGATGAAAGATTTTACTAAAATTATTTTAAATGAGGTGTTTCTATGAAAAAATTCCCTGATAGTTTTTTGTGGGGAGGCGCAACTGCAGCAAACCAGATTGAAGGCGGCTGGAATTTGGGCGGCAAAGGCTGGTCTGTTTCTGATACTGCCAAAGCGCATTTTGACCTGGATGTTAAGAATTATACAGGACATAATATAGTAACGACTGAAGATATTCGTTATGCCATTGCACATCCCGAAGATGTAGTGAATTATCCCAAACGGCATGGCAGCGATTTTTATCATCATTATAAGGAAGACATTGCTTTAATGGCAGAAATGGGATTTAAAGTATTCCGTATGTCCATTGCCTGGAGCCGTATATTTCCAAATGCAGATGATACACAGCCCAATGAAGAGGGGCTAAAGTTTTATGATGCCATATTTGATGAATTATTAAAGTATAATATTCAGCCGCTGGTAACGATGTCTCACTATGAACCACCATTGAATCTTGTATTAAATTATGACGGATGGTATTCAAGGGAAACCATTGAGTTTTTCACAAAATACGTCCGAACAATATGCAGCCGGTATCGGGATAAAGTGAAATATTGGTTGACATTTAATGAGATTGATAGTATAATTCGGCATCCTTATACTACAGGGGCCTTAGTTGAGGACCGCTTTCCAGGAAAAAACTTTGAAGAAGTATGCTATCAGGCTATGCATCATCAATTTGTCGCAAGTGCACTCGCAACGAAGATTTGTCATGAGATAATACCGGATTCTAAAGTGGGCTGTATGATTACAAAACTAGCCTATTATCCGTATAGCTGTAAACCGGAGGACATTTTGAAAGCGCAGCAATATATGAGAAATATCTATGCCTACAGTGATACTCAGGTTTTTGGTGAATATTCGCCTTATCTGCTCTCTTACTATAAAAATCATGGAATCAATATTGTGAAACAAGATGGAGATGATGAAATCATGAAAAACCATCCTGTTGATTTTGTTTCTTTTAGTTACTATATGTCTTCATGCGTTGCTGAAAATGATTGTGGATTGAAAAAGACCAGCGGCAATACAGTATTTGCATTAAAGAATCCTTATTTAGAAAGCAGTGATTGGGGATGGCAGATTGATCCTATTGGTCTTAGAGTATCTTTAGTGGATTTATATGACAGATACCGTAAACCGCTTTTTATTGTTGAAAATGGTCTTGGCGCAAAGGACGTATTAGAAAACGGAAAAGTACATGATTCATATCGGATCGATTATTACCAAAAACATTTCAGTTGTATGCTGGATGCCATAATCGATGATGGTATTGAACTTATGGGGTATACATCATGGGCATGTATCGATCTTATTAGTGAGTCTACCAAGCAAATGTCAAAGCGCTATGGATATATCTATGTAGATGCTGATGATTATGGAAATGGAACCTATAAACGTTATCGAAAGGACAGCTTTTATTGGTATAAAAAAGTAATCGAAAATAACAGCCTTGAATTTATGGAAGACGTAAACAGGATAGAAAATCATGCCGCCAATTAATGTACTGATAAAGCCGGCTTCCGGTAACTGCAATATGCGCTGTGACTACTGTTTTTATTATGATACCATGTCCAAGAGAAAACAGCCCTCCTACGGATTTATGAGTCTTGAGACTCTGGAAAGCGTAATCCGGAAGGTGCTTGAACCACCTGAATTATTTACAGTTTATTGCCTGCCTGGAATGCTGGAAATAGCAAAGAGAATCGGTTCGGAGTATTGGGGTTAAAATAAAATTGCAGAAGCGGGCTTTTTCACATCCCCTGCAGACTTGAGGAAAAAATGGACCTGGCATACATTACGGTTAATAAAATAATGGAAATGTTTATGATTCTGATGATAGGAGCGGCCGCTTTCAAAACAGGACTGGTTGACAGCGGGACAAGCAAAAGGCTGTCCGCAGTGCTGCTGAATGTGATTTCACCTTGTGTGATCATCATGTCCTACCAGATAGAATTTAACAAAGAGCTGTTAATCGGGCTGGTCGCCACGGCAGGGTTATCCGCAGCCAGTTTTCTGCTGGCGATTCTTTTATCCAGGCTTGTAATAACACCCGAGGGGAATCCGGATATGGCGGTGGAACGGATGTCAATTGTCTATTCCAACTGCGGCTTTATCGGCATCCCCCTTATAAACGGCCTGCTGGGAGCGGAAGGCGTTTTCTTTATGACGGCTTACATAACCGTATTTAACATTTTTATCTGGTCCCATGGTATCATACTTATGAGCGGGAAGACAGGCAGCCCGGGAGCTGTTTTGAAAAATTTCATGAATCCGTCCACCTATGCGATCGGAGTGGGACTCTTTTTATTTGTGACCGGACTGCGTCTGTCTGAGGTAGCCGGAAATCCGCTGTCCATGATCGGAGCCATGAACACCCCTGCGGCAATGCTGATTTCCGGAATGAATCTGGCGGAAAGTGAATTGCTCTCATGCTTAAAAAAGCCAAGAACTTATATGATAAGTTTTGTTAAGCTGGTGGCGGTCCCGCTGGCAACCTTGCTGCTGCTGGCGGTGTGCAGGGTGGACCGGACCGTCGCCGTTACCATATTAACGGCCGTGTCATGCCCCAGCGGGGCCATGGGGGTCATGTTCGCACTGCAGTATGACAAAGACAGTGGATACGCCTCAAAATTACTGGCGGTTACAACTGCCCTGTCATTGTTTACCATCCCTGCCGTCATGCTGGCCGGCAGCGTGTTTCTATAAACGGCAGAAAGGAAGAGGAAAATTGGGGTGCACTTCATTTCCGGGGCGGTTAAAGAATAGCGCTACACTTTGTGAGGGTGAGGGCGCTATTTTTTATGCTTATAAACAAGAGTAATTGCAGCATAAAGCATATAAGCCCCAGCATGTGTTCGACAGTCTTTTTTATAATTAAAATTAGTATACGATGGATAGAATTGCATATAGTCTTATACTAATATGGTACTGTAATTTTTACCAAGAACAGCAAACCAATCAATCATCCTTGCTTTTTCACGGAAATACAAGGAAATTCAACGCTTTCACAGTGGACAATCGGTAATTTTAATGGTATATTTTTAAAGATATCATAGTAATCTGGCGGATTGTGCCCTTAGGGATGGGCCTGGCCGGAAAACACCAGAAACATCAGAAAAGAGGAATTAACTATATGGCAGCTGCCCAGCAGAATAAGATACGTAACTTTTGTATTATCGCTCATATTGATCACGGAAAGTCAACCCTTGCAGACAGGATCATAGAGAAGACAGGTTTGCTCACCAGCAGAGAAATGCAATCCCAGGTTCTTGATAATATGGATTTGGAACGGGAGCGTGGGATTACCATTAAGGCCCAGGCAGTCCGGACCGTTTACAAGGCCGGGAATGGCGAAGAATACATTTTTAACATGATTGACACTCCGGGTCACGTGGACTTTAACTATGAGGTTTCCCGAAGCCTTGCAGCCTGTGATGGAGCTATCCTGGTTGTGGATGCTTCCCAGGGAATCGAGGCGCAGACACTGGCTAATGTCTATATGGCTCTGGATCACAATCTTGACGTATTTCCGGTATTAAATAAAATCGATCTCCCAAGCGCGGAACCGGAGCGTGTGGTGGAGGAGATCGAAGACGTTATCGGGCTCGAAGCCCATGATGCTCCCAGGATTTCTGCAAAGACAGGGCTAAATGTGGAGGCAGTTTTAGATGCGATTGTTGAAAAGATCCCGGCTCCAAAGGGTGACCCTGAGGCTCCCCTCCAGGCCCTGATTTTCGATTCCCTTTATGATTCCTATAAAGGCGTCATCGTTTTCTTCCGTGTTAAGGAGGGAACGGTAAAAAAAGGCGACAGGGTGCGCATGATGGCTACCGGAGCAATCGAGGAGGTAGTGGAGGTCGGCTATTTCGGCGCAGGCTCGTTCCTGACCTGCGAGTCACTAAGCGCCGGTATGGTAGGATACCTGACAGCCAGCATAAAGAATGTAAAAGAAACTGCAGTGGGTGATACCATTACCAATGCGGACCGGCCTTGCAAGGAACCCCTTGCAGGCTATAAGAAAGTGACTTCCATGGTTTACTGCGGCCTGTATCCTGCGGATGGAGCCCGTTATAATGATCTGCGGGATGCTTTGGAAAAGCTTCAGCTTAATGATGCTTCCCTGTTCTTTGAGCCGGAGACTTCTCTTGCCCTTGGCTTTGGCTTCCGATGCGGATTTTTAGGTCTCCTTCATCTGGAGGTCATTCAAGAGCGTCTGGAACGGGAATATAACCTGGATCTTGTAACAACGGCACCCGGCGTTGTTTATCGTGTTTATAAGCGGAACGGTGAGAAGCTGGAGCTGACTAACCCTTCCAACCTGCCTGATCCAACGGAAATTGAATATATGGAAGAACCAATTGTCAGCGCTGAGATTATGGTAACCACAGAATTTGTAGGCGCCATCATGACCCTGTGCCAGGAAAGGCGGGGCGTGTATCTGGGCATGGAATACATGGAAGCTACCAGGGCACTCTTAAGATATGAGCTTCCTTTAAACGAGATCATTTATGATTTCTTTGATGCCTTAAAATCCCGCTCCAAGGGATATGCGTCTTTTGATTATGAATTAAAGGGCTACCAGAGGTCAGAACTTGTGAAGCTGGACATTCTGGTAAATAAGGAAGAAGTAGATGCCCTTTCCTTTATCGTCCATGCGTTATCTGCCTATGACAGGGGACGGAGAATGTGCGAGAAGCTTAAGGATGAAATACCCAGACAGCTTTTTGAGATCCCCATCCAGGCGGCTATCGGCGGTAAGATCATTGCCCGTGAGACAGTGAAGGCCATGAGAAAGGACGTTTTAGCCAAATGTTATGGCGGTGATATTTCCCGTAAGAAGAAACTTCTTGAAAAGCAGAAGGAAGGTAAAAAACGTATGCGCCAGGTCGGTAACGTAGAGATACCGCAAAAGGCATTTATGAGCGTACTGAAATTAGATGATGAATAAAAAGAATCTTGAGGTTTATGTGCATATCCCGTTCTGCGCGCGTAAATGCGCTTACTGCGATTTCCTTTCTTTTCCAGGAAACCAGCAGATGCAGCGGGAATATACAGAAAAGTTAATAGAAGAGATCAAATGCCAGAGTGCCAAAGTCAAAGAATACCAGGTGATCAGTGTATTCATAGGGGGAGGCACTCCTTCTATATTAAGTATAGGAGACATGGCTGCAGTTCTACATGCTCTTAAGGAAGCGTTTGAGATTCTTCCTGGTGCAGAGATCACGATGGAGGTTAATCCAGGTACGGTAACGGCCGAGGCGCTTTCCTGTTACAGAGAAGCTGGGGTAAACCGGATCAGTATGGGACTTCAGTCCGCAGATGATAAAGAGCTGCGCTATTTAGGCAGAATTCATACTTACGATGAATTCCTGAAAAGCTATCAAAGAGTCCGTATGGCCGGATTTGACAACGTAAATGTGGATTTGATTTCAGCAATACCAGGGCAGACATTGGAATCATGGAAGAATACCTTAAAAAAGGTGACAATGCTGAAGCCGGAGCATATATCTGCATATAGTCTGATCGTGGAAAAGGGGACACCTTATTTTGACCGGTATGGAGAGCATGGAAACATGGAAAAGTGTCATAGTCTAAAGTCACTGCCGGATTTGCCGGATGAGGATACAGAGCGCGAAATGTATTATCTGACCCAGGAATTTCTAAACGAGCAGGGATATGAAAGGTATGAAATATCCAATTATTCCAAAAACGGATACGAATGCAGGCATAACATTGGCTATTGGACAGGAGTAGAGTATCTGGGCTTAGGTCTGGGAGCCGCCTCTTATTTGAATGGATGCCGTTTTCACAATACTCCTTCGCTCGATGAGTATTGCAGCGCCCGTCTGGACCAGGAAGAAGCATTTCAAAGAGTATTGAGGCAGGAGTTTGAGCAGCTGACGATAGAGGAAAAGATGGAAGAATACATGTTTCTGGGGCTGCGTCTCATGAAAGGTGTCTCGGCCCACGGGTTTGTCAGCAACTTTGGCCACAACATCCGGAGTGTTTACGGTATGGTGCTGGATGCAATGGAAGAAGAAGGGCTTATGGAGTATAAAGATGGCTATTATCGTCTGACTTCCAGGGGGATCGACATCAGTAATTATGTTATGAGCCGGTTTTTAAAATAAGCATAATCCGTGAGTAATAATGAAAAATGGTAAATTTTAACTTATTTAATACAATTATCCTTATATTAATTACATGTTACAACTAGTTTGATTTACGTTTAAGTAGAATAATAGGCGAAGATAAGAAGAGAAATTTTGGGTTTTATGTCTGATATTATTATACGATAACAAGAATCATTTAGTTCGAAGAAGCTTCGTAAAAAAAATGACAGCACGGAAAGTTGTTAGTTTTTCTTTTCAATGCCAGACAGAAATCTTCTTGTTTATTCTCAAGAGGGTTTCTGTTTTTTTATTTTAACTTTCCGCGAATGTAGAATATTTTATCCCTGAATAGGGAACGATTCGTATTTGAATATATGGTACTGCATAATAGGAGGACAATATGGATAAAGCCTGTAAGTGTAAAACGAGAATCGTTACAGATACGCTGATCGATGAATATTGTGCGTGGTTGCACGGTTGTGAAAAAAGCAAAGAAACAATTCGGAGTTACCGATATAATCTCAGCTTATTCATGCGCTATCTCAATGGAAGATCTGCTAATAAAGAAATTGTGATTATGTGGAAGGGTGTTATGCGCGAAAAAATGGCTCCTGTGACAGTTAATGGGGCTTTGGCTGCGCTTAATGGTTTTTTTAATTATTGCAATTGGGAGGATTGTAAAGTGAAATTTCTTAAAATCAGCCGCAATACTTTTTGTTCAGAAAACAAGGAGTTGTCAAAGGATGAGTATAGGAGATTGGTAAAAACTGCTTTGGAAAAAGGTAAAATAAGATTGGCTTTATTGCTGCAGACAATCTGTTCAACCGGAATCAGGGTATCGGAGTTACCTTTTATTACGGTAGAAGCCGCAGTCAAAGGACGGGCGGAAGTGGATTGTAAGGGGAAAGTGAGATCTGTATTCCTTACAAGACAGTTATCTCAGATGTTAATATTGTATGCACAAAAAAGACATATAGAAAGCGGTACGATTTTTATAACAAGGAATGGAGCGGCATTGGACAGAAGTAATATCTGGAGAGAAATGAAAGCATTGGGCGTAGAAGCGGGTGTCGCACAGGATAAAATTTATCCCCACAATTTACGACATTTATTTGCCAGATCTTACTATGATTCAGAGAAGGATTTGTCCAGGCTTGCAGATATATTAGGGCATAGCAGCGTTAATACGACACGTATTTATACGATAGAAAGCGGCTATAACCATATAAGGCAGATGGAAAGTCTGAAATTGCTGATTGAAATTGACGACAGAATTCCTCTTTTGTTGTAAAAGCATTCTAGTATCTTAAAATATTCTACTACATAAAGGAAATAAAATCCACTATTTTTCTTCAAAATCTCCTTTTTTTGAAATTCAGGTACAACAAATAAGCTGGTTTGCATAATTTTTGTAAAACCGGCCTTTTAAAGTGTTTTTATTTAGATAAGAAAAACCGGTGCGTTATATCAAACCCGGTTTTTCTTTTTTTTAAACAACAAAAGAGGAATTCTGTTGTATTTTGCAAAAAGGTATACATGTTGAGTGCCAATTTTCCCTATGACGGGAAAGACTCCATGAAGATGTAGCTTAAGAGAAAGGAAGGTAATGATGAGGAATGAAAAAGAGATTATGTGTACCAATGATCTTTGCACTTTCGGTGGGCTTTTTAACGTCATCTTTTCATGAAGATGTCTATGCTGCCGAAGGCTGGAAGATCGAGAATGGCGAATGGTCGTACCTTGGTTCAGATGATCAGCCGGTGACAAATGTTTGGAAAAAATCAAAGGACAGTTGGTATTACTTGTCATCAGAAGGAACAATTCTTAAGAATTGTATGTTCCATCTTGGAAACACCAGTTATTTTGTGGATGAAGATGGAAAGATGGTTCAAAACACCTGGATCTGGATTGATGAAACCAAAGATCCGGAAGGTGATTTTGAAGAAGGCTGGTACTATTTTGGAACTGATGGCAAAGCGTATCAAAGAAAGGGCAACAGTTTCAAAAAGAAGATTAATGGAAATACCTATCTGTTTAATGATGATGGACTTATGTTAACCGGTTGGCTTGATGAAAATGGAAATTCCATCAATGATTCGGATGATCCGTTTGTAGAAGGAGTTTATTATTCCGGAGAAGATGGGATTCTGTTTACAGAAAAATGGCTGGATTATGGTGAAATCGGCTATGGGACCGGTGGTTCTGAACTGCTTAGCAACATGACCGACCGCTATTATTCGGATTATGAAAAAATGTGGATCTATTTTGATGAAAGCTCCAAAAAGATTTGCAGCAAAGGAGAGAATTTAAAGCAGAAAAATATCGGCGGAAATGCTTATGGGTTTGATGAAAATGGAATTATGAACCCATGGTGGGGCAAAGTGGCAACCATCAGCTATGCGGATAAAAGCAATCCTACCAGCTCCACATCTGCGAGATTTTATTCCGCATATGATGGAGGCAAGCTTCTGAAAAACATGTGGTTCTGGATGTACCCGTCGGAAAATCTGGATGAAACGGATTATTCTGATCAGGAATGCAGCTGGTGGCATACGGATGAAAAAGGGGAAGTCTACCGGAACCGGATCCGTAACATCAACGGAAAAAATTATGCCTTTGACGGAACCGGAAGGATGAAAACGGGCTTTGTATTGTTCGATGGAAAATCGGAGTTTGTAGCCCAGTACGATGTGGACGACTGGAGTTCAGAGGATTTTATAGATGGCTCATTGTATGGAATTGAAAAATCCGATCTTTACCTGTTTGCGCCTGACGAATTAAATGACGGTTCCATGCAGATTGGAAAGGAGATCAAGGTGGAGTTGGAAGATGGGGTCTTTACATTTGGATTTTCCGGAAACGGAAAGGCATATGGGAACAGGAACCAGCTTCAGAGAAAAGACAGTAAATACTACATCAACGGACTTAGGCTGGAGGCAGATAAAGAATATGGCTACGGTGTGGTAGAGGTTCGTAATAATGATGAGACATATTATCAGGTGGTAGATATTAACGGAAAGATTGTAAAAGGTGATAAAAAGGCAGTAAAGGATAAAGAGGGAGGATATCTCCTTATTATAAACGACAGATTTGCAGCCTGGGTAGGAGATGATGAAAAGCCCAGATGGCGAACTGGAACTGATGGAACCGGTTTCTACCATTATGATAAAGACAACAAAGAGAATCCATATGAAGGAGGTCTGATTGCAGGTTATGATACAGAGCCTTCCACAGATGAACTGCCTCCAGATGAAAGGCTTAATTTCTAATCAGAGGAGAAAATGGATATGACTACAAAAAGTAAAAAAGCAGGAATATCAAAAAGATGGTATCAATTATGGAAACGCTTTTTTGCGATGGTTCTGTCGGTTTGTATCATAGGAGGCCAGTTATTGCCGGGAATGAGCGTAATCGCGTATGCTTCTTCAGAATTAATAAATGAAGATCTTGGGAACGGAGCAAGCGAGGCAACCGCATATAAATGGATTGGGCCGAGAAGTGGAACGGGCGAATCAGGGGGGAACTCATTCCGCTTTGACTTGTGCGGTTTACAAGCGGGACAGACAGAATACAGCACTAGTGGAATTCAAACAACCTATAACTGGCAAGGGTATGCAACCTACCTCCAGGTTGCTGGCACCACCACATATAAAGCAAATGGGGGCACCAACGGTGCTGTGGAAGATTTGGCCAGTATGGGAGTAGAATTTAAAATTGCGGTTTCACCAAGTCCGGATGACAAATATGTATTTGTAGACTATTACATTTATGACAAAAACGGACAGGGTGGAATCAATGGCAGGACTGTTAAATTGGGAACAGGTACAGATGTTATGATTGGAGGCGGAAGCGGTGGTTCGTCAGACGATTATGCTACGGTATACAAAAATAACCGCGGCTTTCATATGGTGAACCAATATACAAAGACAACATTTGACTGCATCACAAGCGACAGTTCTCTCGGTGTTACACCGCCGACCACCAGATGGATCGGCCATTATGGTTCATGGGGAAGCAACGTATTCAACGAAGGTGGAGGAGATTCGGTAAGCGGAATTGATTCAGGAATGGCTTACTCTTGGCAATTTCAGCTTCATCCATATGAGATGGTACATAAGCGTGTAGCCTTTGCAATCAGAGATACATCCTACTATGTATCAGATTTATATGGAAGTGACAGCAGTTTGGCGGAAGGGACGTACACCAGTCCATATAAAACCATTGAATATGCTTTAAATAAAATAGGAAATAAAAAGGGATATATCTATGTGATGGATTATCCGGATATAACGGCCCCAATAGCAATATCCGGGTCTTCTTCAAAGGATATTACGATAGCAAGTACGGACTTTGATCATTCCGGAAATCCTACAAATGAAAATTCGGATTATATTAAGACCTTAAAACGGGCAGATTCCTATACAGGCTCCGTTTTTAATGTTTCAAGCGGGACATTAAAATTAACAGATATCAACCTTGACGGAAATGGCGTAGAGACTTCCTCTCCGCTCATATCCGCAGCCTCCGGAACCGTTGAGATCAATAGCGGAGCAGTTGTGAAAAACTGCAATGGGACTTCAGCCGGATCAGGAAGTGCGGTAGAGATAACGGGGACGGCAAATCTGTCAATGAATTATGGAACGGTAAAAAATAACATTTCCAATGGTAAAGGAACTGTTTACTTTGATAGTAACGGTAGCTTTTTTGTAAAAAATCTGGTGACCATTGAGGATAATGTGAATTCCTCCGGAGAAAAAAACAATGTTTATCTTGCACAGGGAAAGCGAATTACTGTAAATGGAGATTTGGATGCCTCACGGATCGGCGTGACTGCTCAGCAGATACCTGAGGCTTCAGTCGGAGATTCAACAGAGGTGGGACAGGAAGTTGTCATAGCTGTACCTTCAGCCGATTTTTCTGCAAGTCTTACCTCTTGTCCGTTTGCAGATAACTTCTTTGCAGATAAGGATACCGGAAACGGAACAGGGATTTATACCGCAGTTGGCTCCTCAGCTTTAAACAATTCGAGGAATACGGTCTTAAAGCGTAACGGATATATCGTAAGCTTTGTTTACCGGGATTCTGCCACAGGAGGAACCGTGACCGGTGCACCTGATACCCCCAGCCTTTCCTTTGCATCAGGCGATGGGTTGGTGATTCTACCGCCATCGGCTATTTCCGGGTATGAGCTGGCTGGTATTTCCATAGACCAGGGGAATGGCGGCACCTTAACTGCGGTGGAAACAGAAGGGGCCGATTTTGGAAAAATTACCGGGAACATGCCTGGACAGGATGTGGTGGTCACTTATGAATACACCCGGATTGATGCTTCCATTGCCTTTGAGGTCAACGGAGGGACGCCTCAGCCGCAGACACTGGTCGGAACGGCCGGGAACAGCGTAAATGCCCTGCTTCCCAGTGTAAGCAGGTACGGATACGTATTTAAGGGCTGGAGTGAAGTGAACAGCCAGACGAGTCCGGTATACATCGACTTCCTGCCGGCTGTCTATCCGGTAAGCCCGGTTACTTACTATGCCGTATGGGAGGCGGATCCGGGAGTAACGTTTGATTATACGGTGGATTACACCAATCAGAACGGCTCTATCGTGTTCCAGTCGACGACTACGGCAAATACCTATTCCGTGGAATCGGAGATCCGGTCCCAGAAAAAGAACATCCATGGGTATCTGTGGAGTCTCTTGGATTCTCAGATCAGCCCGGCTGAATATAACTATGACGGTCTGGGAGCGGAGCCTATCGGAAACTTTAACGGCACGACCGGGGAATTTATAGGAAGGATGCCGGGACAGGATGCGGCTGTGAAATACGCATACAAGGTAGA
>DFCS01000044.1 GCA_002367105.1 Hungatella sp. UBA3048 | reverse complement strand
CGTACTTATAAGACGCTTACGCTGTTTGTGACGATGATATAAGAATTTGCTCGGATATAGAAAATGCTATATTTGAATATGGCAATGGTGTGCAGGAAATATTTTCTGTTGAAGTTTATTATACAGGGGCGGCTCTATGCAACGATTTGGATAATGGTGAAGTATATGATATATTATTTTTGGACATTGTACTAGCTAATTCCTCTAGTGGTGTAAGTATTGGACATTATATCAGGGAGAAAGTAAAAAATGAAACTTTACAAATAGTTTATATTTCATCTCACAAGAATTATGCACTTGAATTGTTTAAGGTCCGTCCAGTAGACTTCTTAATAAAACCAATTGCAGATAAAGTTATTTGGAAAACATTACAACTATGTACTAGATTATTACAAAAAGCAGAAGTATCATTCCAATATAAACAAGGTAGAAATTTAAATAAAATACCTATAAAGGATATTTTATATTTTAAAAGTAACGACAGAGAAGTCGAAATGATAACAACGAATGGTCGAAAGACTTTCTATGGTTCATTAGAAAATATTTATGACAAATTAAGTATACACCGTTTTTTTTATGTACATAAATCATATTTAGTTAATTACATGAATGTTACAGAATTTTTTTATGATAGAATTTGTATTTCGAATAATGACATAATAAAAATAGCTCAGAATAGAAGAAAACATGTAAGAGAAATTCAAAAAAATTATTTATATTTGGAGATAGAAAATGTTGATTAATGAATTGTATATAATTCAAATAAGTTGTAATTTAATTTCAACTTATGTAATTTTTAAACTAATGAATATATTTTTTCTTGATGGTTCAGAGAATAAAAAACTTGAATTTCTTAGCTATGTAGTATATTTTGTTTTGAAATTAGTATATTATTCCTTAATTCATATACCAATAATTATGTTGATGTATAATATATTTTATTTTTCGATTTTAACTATAAATTATAAAGCCAACTTTAAACAGCGGATAATGGCAGTAATTTGTATATATAGTATTATATTTATTGTTGAAATGCTGGTTGCTACTATAAGTGGATATGTTCATTTCCCACTTAATTCTAGCAGTAAGTATTCATCAATTTTCGGAGAAATTGCAAATCAACTAATTGGAGTAGTTATAGTATACGTAATAAGTGTTAAGAAACAGGGAAAAGAGGCTGTGAATTTCCCAAAAGTATATTGGTTGTGTATTATAGTCATGCCATTATTTTCTCTATATTTTTTGGTTTTAGTATTCCATATAGGAAATATAAAAAGGGTTCATATGGTTATGTGTATAATGTTTTTGCTTATTATTAATTTTTCAATTATGGTATTGTATGATTTAGCGGCGAAATTAATGTTTGAGCGTACAAAAGGATTATTGTTGGAACAGCAGAATAAATACTATGAAAGTCATTTCGAATTAATGAAAGTTTCATCAAAGGTAGCTGCTTCTTTGCAACATGATTTAAATAAACATTTAATATCAATTAGATCTTATCTAAAAAGTAATCAAATAGAAGATGCGGCCAATTATATAGATAGGTTGATAAATATAGATTTTGAAATACTAAACAATTTATCTAAAACAGGTAATGCGATAATTGATGGTATTTTAAACATCAAAATACAAGAGGCAAAAAACAAAGATATTACTGTAATGACTAAATTACAAATACCGGAAAATTTAAATATTAACCCTTTTGATATTACCGTTATTCTAGGGAATATTATTGACAACGCGATAGAAGCTTTATCAAAGGCAATAGAGAATAAAAGAATAAACATATCAATGATATATAATCGTGGACGCATAGTATTTAGAGTGGAAAATACATATTCGAGTATAGTTGAGACAAAAAAGGGGGAATTGCTGACAAACAAATCAGATTCGTTTTCTCATGGTATAGGATTACAAAATGTTAAATATACAGTCAAAAAATATAATGGAACAGTGGATATCAGTTATGATCAAGTATGGTTTAAAATTTGTGTAATGCTGTATATTTAAATTATTGTGACTAGGAGGAGTATATATGATTTCAAATTATTCAGTAAAATAAATGATTGATTAAAAAATTATAACGGAGAGTGATAGAAAATTATATTTATACGGTATCAAAGAAGTGATTGTCATATTTCAAATATTGTGATAACCTTAGCTCTTTAGTTTCTGTTTCATAAATTTTTACAAACGATTGTTTTTTTGGAAAAATAGAATGATAACGATAAATGTTATGAAGATCATAATATTTATCATTTTTGCTGCAAGTTATAAGGATTCAAGGAGATATTACATACAGTAAAGTTTAGTTCACAACATTATTTACATGGCTGGCATCATTTTTTAAAAATATAATTAATAGGTGATATCATTATAAATATTTGATTTTAAAGTAATTATTTTAATCAAATTTTATTAATATAGTGAGATGTGTGTCAATAAAGGATTTAAACCAGATGACTTTCATAAAGCATCAGAGATAATCAAGAAGAATAATTTGTATTTGCTAGTTTATGTTTTGCAGAAGCCTCCTTTTGTATCAGAGAAATTAGCTATCAAAGATTCAGTAAATTCAATTAAATGGGCTTTTGAAAACGGAGCAGATATAATTTCTTTGAAGCCAGTAAGTGTGCAGAAAAATACACTTATACATTTATTACATAAGATGGGATTATATAGGCCATCATGGATATGGTCTGTTATGGAAGTTGTAAAGAATGTTGGTGATTTAGGACTGGTTCGAGTTGGCGGATTTGAATTTTTTCCAACAGCTGATATATTTACTCATAACTGTCCTATATGTGATGAAGAATGCATTGATGCAATTGAAAATTATAATTCCACAAATAAATTAGATAAAATATTAGAGGCATTGGATCATCCATGTACTAGATGTTATGGCGAGTGGAAATCTGTTCTTAGCGGTAATAACTCAATACGAGATAATATAGATACATTTTTGAATATATTTGACAATAAGAAACTTGACTTTTATTTATAAAGCAGCCGAACAAAGCTTAAACAAGGAGTGCAATTTTGAAAGAGGAAAAAGTATCTTTACATAAGAAAGAAGTTATATCATCTTTTGGATTTGTTTTTATTACAATAATATGGGGAAGCTCATTTGTAGTAATGAAAAATTCAGTTTCCCAGATATCACCGATTTATCTCATGGCAGTACGATTCAGCATAGGTGGCCTGGCCTTGGCAGTAATATTCTTTTCGAGGTTAAAAAACATTAATAAGTCAATCGTTTGGCCGGGAATAGTATGTGGCTTTTGGTTATCTATAAGTTATATAATTCAAACTTACGGTTTGAAATATACAACTGCAAGTAATAATGCATTTATAACGACGCTGTACGTAATTATTGTACCTTTTATGAATTTTTTATTCTATAGAGTTAAAATTCATAGAAAAAGTTTAGTTGCAGCGGTTCTGGCAGTTGTGGGAATAGGATTTCTTTCATTAAATAGTGGTATTAGTCATGTTAATATTGGTGATGTCTTAACTCTGATTTGTAGTTTTTGTTATGGTATACAAATCTTATTTATAGATACTTACACTAAAAAACATGATCCTATTAATTTGACAATGATACAGTTACCATGTGCCGCAATTATCTGTTGGGTATTAGCCTTTATTTTGGAGGGCAAATTATCACTGAATGTATTTTCATCTGACTTAGTGGGATCACTATTTTATTTGGGGATCTTTGCTTCCGCAGTATGTTTTTCCATACAAAACATTGGGCAGAAATATGTTCCGGCGGCAACGGCTTCTATATTGCTATCTTTAGAATCAGTTTTTGGCGTAATATTTGCAATTGCTTTATTAGGAGAACCATTAACTCTTAGAATTTTAATTGGGTTTATTCTAATTTTTATTGCAGTATTGTTATCAGAGAGCAGCAAGTCATAAAGTGCAGAGTGTTGACATGAGAAAAATATATATAACACAAGACAGCAGATTGCCATAAACGATATTTGGTCTATGGGAACCTGCTTTTCTTTTTTACACTACTTCCTTCCCCAGGGCGAACATGTTATAATGACAAAAGAATCGGGGCAAAGCAGGGGGATAATCATGTTAAAAGTATTGATAGCAGATGATGAAGAAAAGATCTGCCAGCTGATCGAGAAGCTGATCGATTGGCAAGCGCTGGATATGAAGCTCAGCGGTGTGGCAAATAATGGGATCGAGGCGCTTGAAAAGATAGAAGCCCTTTCTCCTGATGTAGTGATTACGGATATCCGGATGCCGGGATATGACGGCCTGGATCTGGTGAAAAAGACCCGGGAACTGAATGTAGGCGTGGAATTTGTGATCATCAGCGGATACCGCCATTTTGAATATGCCCAGACAGCGATCAAATATGGGGTCAGCGATTATTTATTAAAACCAATCAAAAAACAGGAACTAACGGAAACTCTGGAAAAAATAAGAGTAAGGTATAATGAAAAAAGCGAGCAGCTGACCTACGAGGAACGGGTCAGGCTGGCAAGGAAGAGTGATGCTGAGAGGCTGCGTACCATCTGGTTTTCCAACGTCCTGTACCGGGACAGGAGCGAACAGGACTGCTCCAGCCTGGAGGAAATCAATAAGCAGTATTATTATCAGTTAAAACAGGGATGCTTCCAGATCGTTTGTGTCAAATTTGATGGAATTTCCATGCCAGACGAGAAAAACCTGGAATTTCTGACAGAAAAGACAACTCAGATTGCAGATCAGATGCTGAAAGGCCATGTGTTCGACTGGGAATTGTATGTGGAAAACAGCCATATTTATCTGTTTCTGAATTACGGAGAGGAAAACAGGAAGCTCATCCGCCGGCAATGTAAAAATATATTAAATGAGCTTGCGGTGCTGGAATCCATTCTGGAAGGGCTTCGAGTGACCATTGGGTTTGGAACGACGGTATGGAATATCGGCCAGTTAAGAAGCTCTCTTAAATCCGCCAGATATCTGGTGGAGCAGCGGCTGGTGGCAGGAAACGGCAAGCTCCTGGAAGGGGAGCTGCGCAGTTCTTTTCATCTGGCATCAAGCCAGTGGTTCACTCAGTTTAACCAGAATATGAACACGGCTTTGGAAAGTCTGGACAGGCAGCAGGTGGGGGATTGCCTGATGAAACTGAAAGACGGGCTTTTGGAGCAGCCGGATATGACCGGACATGAAATTTTGCAGATGTGCAGAGAGGTCTGTAATCTCTATCTGTTTTTCATGAAAAACCATAAGATCCCCATTGAACAGAATTTTATGGAACGTTTTAATCAGGGAGTGGAATTTTGTTCTTCTGCAAGAGAGGTCCTGCGCTATCTCATAAAAGAGATTTCCGCTTCCTACGATAAGGCCGTTGCCGGAAAGATGCAGGAGAATAACCGCCCCATCCGCTTAGCCAAAAAATACATCAGGGACCATTATAGGGAAGCCATTACCTTAGAAACAGTCAGTGAAGTCGCCGGATTCAATCCTACATATTTCAGTTCCCTGTTTAAGAAGGAGACAGGAAAGAACTTTTTGGAGTTCCTATCCGAGGTGCGTATGGAACAGGCGAAAGGTCTTCTAAAAGAAACAAATTTAAGTGTTGCATCCATATGTGAGGAAGTGGGCTACAGCGATGTAAAATATTTTACAAAAAATTTTACCAAATTTTCCGGTTTAAAGCCAAACGAATATCGGAAGCTTTATTCCTGATGGGAGGCTTATTATGAAGGAGAAGTTTCGGTTTCTGTCCGTCAGAGTGATTTTTCTTTTGGCAGGTATTTTGACCGGGTTCATGCTTTTGCTTTGCTATGCCCTGTTCTTAACCAGGGGGAAGCCGGAGCAATTCTGGCTTATAATGGCGGCTTCCGTTCTCCTGGTCTTGTTTTTCTACAACGGATATTATGGAATTTATAAGCCCATGCAGGAAACCAAACGGGTGGAACGGCAGTTTGCGTCTGGCAGTGTTTTAAATGACTTATTAAAAATACGCTATCCCTACTGCCCGGAAACCGAGAAAGTAAATCAAAGGTTTTTTGAAATGCTTGGAACAAGGGAACTGATCAATGTTTCCAAAAAGCAGGCGGAATATCTTGCCCTTCAAAACCAGATCAATCCACATTTTTTGTACAATACACTGGAAGGCATACGGAGTGAGGCGCTGAGCCTTGGCGTGGACAGCATAGCGGAGATGACAGAGGCTCTAGCTACCTTTTTCCGCTATACCATTTCCAATGTAGACCATCTGGTAAACTTAGAGGATGAGCTTGCAAATATTGAGAACTACTATTATATCCAACAGTTCCGCTTCGGCAAAAAACTACAGTTGAATATCCAGTATGCATGTTCAGAAGAGCTGGATGAAATGGAGATTCTGCAATACCGTCTGCCAAAGCTGACCTTGCAGCCTGTTGTTGAAAATTCCATTTATCATGGGATCGAACGGAAAATAGGGGAAGGGCATCTGATCATTAAAATTTCGGTGACGGATTCCCGGTTGATCATCAAGATATCTGATGACGGACTTGGCATGGAGGCTGAAAGGGTGAAGATGCTGAATGAAAAGCTTAAAAGCTTATCCTTAGACGACGTGAACCCTGATATAGACCGGAAAGGCGGCATTGCAATCCAGAATGTCAATAACAGAATCAAGCTGCTTTTTGGAGAGGAATATGGCATCTACGTGTACAGCCAGATGGAGGCAGGAACGGATGTGGAGATATCCCTTCCGCTGGTAAAGGATTAACAGGACAAAGAGGTGATGAGATGAGAAAGGAAATTCTCCGGCTGAATCATGTTACCCTGGAAGAAAACGGAGAGCGTTATCTGGATAATCTGGATTTTTATATTCTCCAGGGAGAAATTATGGGGCTCATCATATCCGATGCAAAGGGCTGTTCCCAGTTGATCCGCCTCATCTGCCATAATATTCCCATAAGCTTTGGCGGAGTATACTATGAAGGAGACCGGGTAAATCACTATTCCCATGCGGACTTTACTGACAACCGGGTATATGTCATTGAGGAGAGGGGACGGCTCATAGACAGCCTGACCATATCTGATAACCTGTTTGTTATGCGGAAGGGATTTAAAAAGTATATTATTAACAGCAGGGTGCTGGATCATCAGGTGGAGCTTTTGATGGGGTCACTGGGGCTGTCCATTGATCCCAAACGCCGGGTTTCAACCTTAAGCGCCTTTGAGCGCTGTGTGACTGAGCTTTTAAAAGCTATTCTGTCTGGGTGCCGGTTTATTATTCTGGACAGGATCAGCAATTTCTTAAGCCAGATGGAATTAAAACAATTTCAGGATATTATTAGGGAGCAGGCAAAGCGGGGGACCGCATTTCTTTATATGGGCAACCATCATCAGGAGGTGTTCCAGATTGCGGACCGGGCGGCTCTTTTTCATCAGGGAATCATATGGAAGGTGTTCGAAAAAGAAGAAATGGTGGAAACGGCCCTTGAGCCTTATACCATATCGTTTGACTTATCCGGCAGCCAGATCCGGGAACCGAAGGAGGAGGCTGTTCTTAAGTTAGATGGAGTACTTCTGAATGGGAAAGAGCCGGTAGGGCTGTCCCTAAGAAAAGGAGAATGCCTGATGATACTGGATACGGATAATCAGACATGGGAGCCTCTGGTGGAGGTTCTATCCGGCATCAGGGGAATCCGGGCCGGCAGAATTTACCTGGGAGACAGGGTCTTTGCAGGGGAGGAGCCTACGGACTTTTTTAAGGAAGGTGTAGCCGTCATTCCGGATGATCCGGCAGAAACCTTTCTGTTTAGGGATATGAGCTATATGGAGAACCTGACGTTTCTTCTGGACCGGAAGGTGTGGTTTGGGAATATAAAGCGCAGCCATCTTCGCAGTGTGCGTAAGGAATATATGAAAAAGGTGGGTTCCTGTATTGATGCGGGAAAGATTGACCGTTTAAGCCTGCGGGAAAGATACGGCCTTGCCTATTACCGGATCCATCTCCTTCACCCTAAGGTCGCCGTGTGTGTACAGCCGCTGGCAAAAGGGGACATGTACTTAAGGCGTTATGTGCTGGATCTGATCCAGGAGCTGAAGAACAGCGGGATCTCGGTACTCATTCTCACCAGCAACCTTGCTGACAACATGGATGTATCAGACCGGATGATAATTCTACAGGATGGAAAGGTGGCGGCAGAATACGCGAAAGAGGAATTTTATAAAGTAGGCTGGTAATGAAAAGGATTAACAGGCGGTCTGGCTGCCTGTTTTTCATTTCTGCAAGGGATTTGATTGCCAAAGAATACCCCCCTTAAACGGAAGAATCTCCCCTACTATCCATGGGTTTCCGATGATATACTGTTTATAGAAGCTAGAATTTGAGAGAAATATGAGGGTGATAGGTATGCAGGAAGATATTGTGCGGATGCAGAATATTATGAAGACATTCCCTGGTGTAAAAGCGCTTGACGATGTATCGTTTTACTTAAAATCAGGAGAAGTTATGGCTTTGCTGGGTGAAAATGGTGCAGGAAAATCGACGCTAGTTAAAATATTAAGCGGCGTCTATCCAAGAGATGGAGGAACCATCGAAGTATTCGGCGACAATATCCGGGAAATGACCACACAGAAGGCAAAGGAACTTGGGGTAGCAATCATCCATCAGGAACTGAACATGTGCCAGCATTTGACCGTGGCGGAAAACATTTTTCTGGGACGGGAACGGACAAAGGGAATGATCCTTTCTGAAAAAGAGATGAACAAGGCAGCCGCCGAGATCTTAAGCCGTATGAATATAGAATTAGATCCGGAGGAACTGGTGGGCAATCTGGCAGTATCCAAGCAGCAGATGGTTGAGATCGCCAAGGCGCTTTCCATGAATGCCAGGGTCCTGATTATGGATGAGCCTACGTCAGCCCTGACTTCAAAGGAAATCGCAGATCTGTTCAATATTATTAAAAAGTTAAAGAAAGAAGGCTGCGGAATCGTATACATATCCCACCGGCTGGAAGAACTGAAACATATCGTAGACCGGGTCACCATCATGAGAGACGGAAGATTTATCACATCCATGGATTTTGATCAGAAGCGGATGGATGAGATCATTTCTCACATGGTCGGCCGTGAAATAAAACAGAAATTCCCACGGGTCTCCTGTCCAAAAGGGAAGAAGATTCTGGAGATCCGCAATTTAAATGCCGGACGGATGGTACGCGACATCAACCTGGAGCTGCATGAAGGCGAGATCGTGGGTATTGCCGGGTTAATGGGGGCAGGAAGGACAGAGACCACCAGGGCCATATTTGGAGCAGATCCAAAGGAATCCGGGCAGATTTTTCTGGATGGAAAAGAGGTCATCATACATAAGGTAGAGGATTCCATAAAAGCAGGCATCGTACTGGCTCCGGAAGACAGGAAAAAGGACGGCCTCTGTACGAAACTCAGCATACGGGATAACATCGCCCTTCCTAATCTGGATATGTTATGCGGAAAGCTGGGAATCGTCAACAGGAAAAAAGAGAGGGAAATGACGGATAAAACAGTAGTTTCCTTAAAAATCAAACTGCCGAACTCAGAGGTAGATGCCGGAAGCTTATCCGGCGGCAACCAGCAAAAGGTGGTGGTGGGTAAATGGCTGGCCAGGAATTCACGGGTAGTGATTTTCGATGAACCAACCAGAGGCATCGACGTGGCTGCTAAGGTAGAGATCTATAACCTGATGAACGAATTAAAACAAAAGGGGATCGGCGTTTTGTTCGTTTCATCGGAAATGCCGGAAGTCCTTGGCATCAGTGACCGGATTATTGTCATGTGTGACGGGAAAATTACAGGGGAAGTGATGACAGCTGAGGCGACACAGGATCTGATCCTCAAATATGCGACTCAGTTTGAAAGCAAGATCAGTTAAGAAAAGGGCAAGGAGAGGTAACATGAATAGTAAAAGACAGAGTTGGTATAAAAGGCTGTTCGCCGTTCGCGGGATGGGGCAGGTAGTCACCGTAAGTTTAGGACTTATCGTTATGTGCGTTGTTTTTGGCATCATAAACCCTACATTCTTTTCCGGGAAAAATATTGCAAATCTTTTGCGCCAGATTGCGCCGATCCTGTTAATCGGCATCGGACAGTCCTATGTATTGATCACCGGCAATATTGATTTGTCCATTGGTTCTGTTGTCGGCATGAGCTGCATGATATCTGCGACCATGATGACAAAGGGCATGAATCCATGGGTTGCGGTAATTCTTACCCTGATATGCTGTCTGATCGTAGGAGTTGTCAACGGCTTACTGGTAGCCAAGTGCAAGCTTCCGCCCTTTATTGCAACCTTAGGCACTATGACAATTGCCAGGGGCGTTGCTCAGATTGTCAATAACAACTACAATACCGATGCCATTGGAGACGGGGCAAGGGGATTTCGGGATTTCTTTTATTATGGAAAGGTCGCGGGAGTATATAACACAGTGATCATATCCATTGTTTTATGGCTGATCTTTAATTTCCTATTAAGCAAAACAAGGACCGGGCGGCACATTTATGCAATCGGAAGCAACATAGAGGCCTCCAAGCTATCCGGGGTAAATATCGTAGCCACCACTACAAAGGCCTATCTGGTCAGCTCCTTTTGCTCCTGCGTTGTAGGACTTGTAATCTGTGCAACAAGCGGCATGGGTACCATGGATGCGGGCAATGCCTATGAAATGTATGCTGTGGCAGCTTCCGTAATCGGAGGAGTTTCTACACTGGGAGGCCAGGGAATTCTAATTGGTACGGTAATCGGTGCCTCTATCTGGGGCGTGCTCCAGAATGGCCTTCAGTTTGCTGGTGCCCCGGTTGCAATCCGAAATATTGTCATCGGCGCCATTGTAGTGATCTCCGTATTGATTGATGTGATTGTACGAAGCGGAAAGCTGGGAAAGAAAAATAAGATAGAACCATAATGATGGTATTGGAGCCTGAGGCTTTGATATAGGCAGATTTTTAAAATATCCAATTTTAAGGAGGAAAAGGTTTATGAAGCGGAAAGTATTGGCGGCTATTCTTTCTATGGGAGTGATTGCGTCTATGGCAGGCTGCAGCAGCGGGCAGAAGGAGGCTGCAGCTACGACCGGGGCAACAACAGCGGCTGCAACAGAAGCTGCAACCACAGCTGCAGAAACAGCGAAAGAGGCAGCTTCCGGCGGAGGCTCACACAAGGTTTATTTAATCACCATGGATCAAATGGACCAGCACTGGGTAAATGTGGATGCAGGCGCCCAGAAGGCCGTAAAGGAGCTTGGAAATGTAGATTATAAATGGCTGGCTCCTGATGTAAAGGATGATGCAAAGCAGATCGAATGTATTAACAATGCCGTAGCTGGAGGCGCACAGGCCATTTTGCTGGCGGCTAACGGACCTGATGCAGTTACTGCATCGTTACAGGAAGCGATTGACGCAGGAGTTAAAGTAGTATATGTAGACTCTGCAGCATCTCTGCCGGCGATCCAGACCCTTGCAACAGATAACAAAGCTGCTGGTAAAACTGCAGGTGATGAAATGATCAAAGCCTTAAAGGAAAAAGGAATCGAATCAGGCAAGATCGGCATCGTAAACGTGAATGCTGCAACCGCATCCACAGTGGCCAGAGAAGAAGGCTTCCGTTCTGCATTTGAGGGAACAAAGTTTGAGATCCTGGAAACTCAGTACGGCGAAGGCGACGCTGCGAAATCCAAGGATATTGCAGCAAACTATATTACCCAGGGCTGCGTAGGAATTTTCGGAGCCAATGAAGGCTCTACAGTAGGAACAGGCAATGCCATTCAGGAAGCAGGCGAGACTGTAATCGGCGTAGGCTTTGATAAATCCGATATGATCC
The DNA here is from genome assembly GCA_002367105.1 of Hungatella sp. UBA3048. Lineage (GTDB taxonomy): Bacteria > Bacillota > Clostridia > Lachnospirales > Lachnospiraceae > Lacrimispora. The sequence goes on along the minus strand of DFCS01000044.1, from coordinate 452,412 downwards.
TTCAGCTGATCAAAGATGGCTATCTCCTTGCAACCATGGCTCAGAATCCGGACGTTATGGGATATGAAGGAATAAAGACAGCTGTTAATGCCCTGGAAGGCAAGGATACAGGAGACAAGAACGTAGATACAGGCGTTTCCGTTCTTACAAAAGACACATTAAAATAATTGAGATTTAAACGCAGATCCATTTTATAACAGGGAAAGAGCAGGGCCGGTCCGTCGGTTCCTGCTCTGTTGGCATATTTGCTTATTGAAGGCAAGATGGCCGATTGGCCAGCAGCCAGGCGAATTGAACTTACTTATAATAATAGAAGGCTGAGGTATTATGATGCATATCATGGGATTTGATATTGGAGGAACAAAGTGCGCGGTGTTTCTTTGCCGGCTGGAGGGTGAAACAATTATATGGAACGACCGGAAGGAAATGCAGACAACATCAGACTGGAGAGCAGTGTTAGATACGTTATGCGTTTATGGGGAAAGTATGCTGGAGACTCATGGGGTTTCCCGGTCCGATTGCCGTATTGGAATATCCTGCGGAGGACCTTTGAGTCCTGACCGCATGATCATCTGTTCTCCTCCTAACCTGCCGGGATGGGTTTCAGTTCCCATTGTTTCTTATCTGTCGGATAAGCTCCGGATGCCTGCCAGGATGTTAAACGACGCCGATGCCTGCGCCCTTGCCGAATGGAAATATGGGGCGGGAAAAGGATCTCTTCATATGATATTTCTCACCTTTGGGACCGGTCTGGGCGCAGGGCTGATTTTGAATGGGCGTTTATATACAGGTGCCTGCGGCATGGCAGGAGAAGTCGGCCATGTCCGCCTGGAAGAGGACGGGCCGGTTGGATATGGAAAGGCGGGGAGCCTGGAAGGATTTTGCAGCGGGGGAGGAATCAGGCAAATGGCAATAGATAAAGCAAAGCAAATGGAAAAAGAGGGGAAAAAGGCCTCCTTCCAGACTGGAGAAAAGGAGGAAATCAAGGCAAAGGATGTGGCTGAGGCTGCTGGAGCAGGTCATAAAGATGCCGCAGAATTACTGAAAGAGTCGGGAACGTATTTCGGAAAAGGATTGTCCATGCTCATTGATATCCTGAATCCGGAGGTAATAGTAGCCGGCAGTATATACGCCAGAACCCACGAATTCATGGAACCATCCATGTGGGAGGAAATCCGCAGGGAGGCTCTTGCCTCTTCCGCAGCTGCGTGCAGAATCGTGCCTGCCCAGTTAGGGGAGAGGATCGGGGATTATGGAGCCGTTATGGCTGCAGTTTATGAATAAAACTTTCTATATTTTTAAAAAGAACGGTGACAACGGACAAGGAACATGGTAAAATAACGTTTGCGCTACCTGGAAAAAGTTGGTGCAATACGTGATCAAAGGATAAAAATTATGGAAACTGATATGACAAGAGGAAATCCTCTTTCCGTCATTTTAAAATTTACGCTTCCCCTTTTCCTCGGTAATATTTTCCAACAGCTCTATAATATGGTGGATACCATTGTTGTAGGCCGTTTTGTTGGGCCTGACGCGTTGGCGGCGGTTGGCTCAACGGGAACCATCATGTTTTTAGTCATTGGATTTTCTCAGGGAATGAGTACGGGATTTACGGTCCTCACCAGTCAGAGGTTTGGGGCGGGTGATGAAAAGGGGGCAAAGCATTCCGTAGCCAATGGCACCATCCTGTCTGTCTTTGTTATAATAATCATGACTGCCATAAGCCTTTTTTTCATGAAACCTCTGCTCCGGTTGATGAATACGCCAGATAATATTTTTGCAGATGCTTATACCTATATTTCAATCATTTGCATTGGTATCGTTGCCAATATATTCTATAACCTGTTTTCTTCCTTCTTAAGAGCAGTAGGAAACAGCCGGGTACCTCTCTTGTTTCTGGCGTTTTCCTCAGGTTTGAATTTAGTATTAAACCTTCTTTTTGTTATCGTCTTTCAAATGGGAGTGGCAGGATCGGCATGGGCCACGAATGTATCACAGGGGATCTCTGCGATTCTTTGTATTATATATATCTATAAGAAGGTCCCGGCTTTGTCTCCTGACAGGAACCAGTGGAAGCTTACCAGTGCGGATACCAGACATCAGCTTTCCGTGGGGATTCCCATGGCCCTCCAGTTTGGGATCACAGCTTCAGGAACCATAATCATGCAGTCTGCCATTAACTTATTCGGTTCAACGGCGGTTGCAGCGTATACGGCGGCCAACAAGTTTCAGAATCTTGTGATACAGGGGATGTTTGCCACGGGGCAGACTATGGCCACTTATTCCGGGCAGAACTACGGAAAAGGAGATATTAAAAGAATCCGTTATGGTGTGAAGATTGCGCTGAGGATAAGCACCGTCTATTCTGTGCTCTGTTCGGCCGTCATCTGTCTGACGATCCCCTTTGCCTTAAGACTCTTTTTTTCCGGGGATGTGGATATTACGACTATGCTGCCATGGGCTAAAACCTATGTCTATCTGTGCGCGGCCTTTTATATTCCTTTGGGAACGATTTTCATATTCAGAAATACCATGCAGGGCTGCGGCTATGGCCTTCTTCCCATGATGGGCGGAGTGGCGGAGCTTGTGGCCAGGCTCGTGACTGCTGCTTTGGCCATGCGCTTACTCAGCTTTCCTTTATCCTGTGCCTGTGACCCGGCGGCCTGGGTCAGTGCTGCACTGTTTACAGGAATTTCCTATCTGTTCGTTATGAAAAAGGTGGAAAAAAGCATGGTTTCCAGAAGCATTTAAATTTCTCAATATTATTATTGATTTATAGTATAATATTTAGTATATTATGTAATAGATTATCTTAGGCGATATGTGAAAGGAGAATCATGATGATAAAAGTAGCTGTTGACGCCATGGGCGGCGACTATGCACCGGTGGAGATGGTTGCCGGAGCCGTGGAGGCGGTAAACGCGAATAAAGAAGTTCAGGTTCTCTTAGTAGGGCAGGAGCATATTGTATCGGAAGAGCTGAAGAAGCATACGTTTCAAAAGGATCAGATACAGATTGTGAATGCGTCAGAGGTAATCGAGACGGATGAACCTCCGGTTAACGCCATACGAAAGAAGAAAGATTCTTCCATCGTTGTGGGAATGAATCTGGTAAAACAAAAGGAAGCGGATGCTTTTGTATCGGCTGGCAGTTCGGGCGCTATACTGGTTGGCGGACAGGTGATTGTCGGACGGATAAGAGGGGTGGAACGACCACCGCTTGCACCGCTTATCCCAACGGAAAAAGGCGTTTCCCTGCTGATTGACTGCGGAGCCAATGTGGATGCGAGACCGTCCCATTTGGTACAGTTTGCCAGGATGGGATCCCTTTACATGGAGCATGTAGTGGGAATAAAGAATCCAAGAGTGGCTATCGTTAATATCGGCGCAGAAGAGGAAAAGGGAAATGCGCTTGTAAAAGAAACTTATCCACTGTTAAAGGAGTGCAAGGATATCCATTTTACCGGAAGCATTGAAGCCAGGGAGATTCCGCATGGCGGTGCAGATGTCATTGTTTGTGAGGCATTTGTAGGCAATGTAATCTTAAAGCTTTACGAAGGAGTAGGAGCAACCTTAATCGATAAGGTAAAACGCGGTATGATGGGAAGTTTAAGGAGCAAAATCGGAGCTCTTCTTGTAAAACCTGCTTTGAAGGAAAGCCTAAAATCATTTGATGCATCTCAGCACGGCGGAGCGCCGCTTCTGGGACTGAATGGCTTGGTTGTTAAAACCCATGGGAATTCAAAGGCAACAGAAGTGAAGAACTCCATACTTCAGTGCGTGACCTTCAAAGAACAGGGAATTAATGATAAGATAAGAGAAAGTCTTAAAAAGAATGATGAAAATCAAGAATAGGAGAGAGGAAGGAAAAGAGATGGAATTTGAGAAGTTACAGAACATAATTGCAGAGGTGTTAAATATTGAGCCGGATGAGGTGTTCATGAACTCCACATTTGTGGATGACCTTGGCGCTGACTCCCTTGATGTGTTCCAGATCATTATGGGCATTGAGGAGGAATTTGATATTGAGATTCCAACAGAAGTGGCAGAAAACATCGTAAGTGTCAGTGATGCAGTAGAACAGATCAAGAATGCTTTAAATTAATAGATGTGGGTGCTGCCGGGGACTTTTTAGTCTGTCCGCAGCACCTTCTTTCATAAAGAGAAGAGGTGTATGATGAGCAGGAAATTAAAAGAACTGGAGGAGCGTATCGGCTACCGTTTTTCGGACAGCCATCTCATGACACAGGCCATGACACACAGCTCCTATGCCAATGAACACCGGTTAAATAAGCTGGAATGCAACGAACGCCTGGAATTTTTGGGAGACTCTGTGCTGGAAGTAGTTTCCAGTGACTGTCTGTATCACAAGTATCCGGACAAGCCGGAGGGGGATTTGACAAAGATACGTGCCAGCATCGTCTGTGAACCGACTCTTGCCTATTGTGCAGAGGATATAAGGCTTGGAGAATACTTGCTTTTAGGCAAGGGGGAAGAAGCCACCGGGGGCAGAGGGCGTGCATCGATCGTATCTGATGCTATGGAAGCGCTGATTGGGGCCATTTATCTGGACGGTGGTTTTGCTAATGCAAAAGAGTTTATCCTTCGATTCATCATGAATGATCTGGAACATAAGCAGCTCTTTTATGATAGCAAGACTATCTTGCAGGAGATCGTGCAGAGTAAGACGGACGAGCCCTTAAGCTATGAGCTTTTACGGGAAGAAGGACCGGATCATAACAAGGTATTTGAGTCTCAGGTCCTGATAGGCCAGGAGATAATCGGTCAGGGGACCGGACGGACGAAAAAGGCGGCGGAGCAGGTGGCTGCCTATCATGGAATTCTCCGCCTTAAGCATATGGATACAACCTGCGGGCATACCTCTATGTCCAAAGAACATGGACAATAATAAGGAAAAGAAAGGGCAGGACCAGTAGAGCCTGTCGGCGTGAACTATGTATTTAAAAAGTATTGAAATCCAGGGTTTTAAATCTTTTGCCAATAAGATCGTCTTTGAATTTCATAATGGGATCACCGGCATCGTAGGCCCTAACGGCAGCGGCAAGAGCAATGTCGCTGATGCTGTGCGCTGGGTGCTTGGGGAACAAAAGGTAAAGCAGCTTCGAAGCTCCAACATGCAGGATGTGATTTTCTCCGGAACGGAACTGAGAAAACCTCAGGGCTTTGCCTATGTTGCCATTACCCTTGATAATTCCGATCATCATCTGGCCATTGATTATGACCAGGTAACGGTATCGAGAAGGGTTTACCGTTCCGGCGAAAGCGAGTACATGATCAATGGCAGTGCCTGCCGTTTAAAGGATATTTATGAATTGTTTTATGATACCGGAATCGGTAAGGAAGGCTATTCCATTATCGGACAGGGACAGATTGATAAGATATTAAGCGGAAAGCCGGAGGAGCGAAGAGAATTATTTGATGAGGCCGCCGGCATTGTTAAATTTAAAAGGCGCAAGCTTATCGCACAGAAAAAGCTTGAAGACGAAAAACAAAACCTCATCCGTGTCAACGACATTCTCACAGAGCTTGAAAAGCAGGTAGGCCCCCTGGCAAGGCAATCTGAGGCGGCAAAAGAATATCTCCGTTTAAAAGAAGATTTAAAAAAGTACGATGTTAACCAATTCCTGATGGAGACTGAGGGAATCCAGGTACAGATGAAGGAAAACCAGGAAAAGGAAACCATTGTAGCGCGTGATCTGGAGGATGCAAAGCAGACATCAGAGGGCATCAGGGAAGAATATGATGTTCTGGATACATATTTAGCGGAGCTTGAGGAGGCTATCAGCAAGGCCGGCAATGAGAAAAATAAATCCAATATGGAAATGGGAAGTCTGGAAGGCCGGATCAACGTTCTAAAAGAACAAATCAATACGGAACAGATGAATGCGGAGCACATTGCCGGGCGCATGAGAGCTATTCAGGCTGAAATTCAGATGAAAATGTCTCAGGCTGCTACTTATGAAGAAGAACGTTCCCTGATTGCCGATCAGGTAAAATCCGCAGTAAATGAACTGAAAGATGCGGAAGAAGTCCTCAATTCAGAAGATGAGAAAATCCATCTTTTTGAACAGCAGATTGAGGAAGGAAAGAGCGGCATCATTGATATCCTCAATGAAAAAGCTTCCTTAACCGCAAAACAGCAGCGGTATGAAACCATGCTGGAACAGGTGAATGTACGCCGTTCTGAGGTTTGCCAGAAGCTTTTAAAGTTTAAAAGTGATGAGTCAGAGCAGGATGAACGGCTGGAAGCTCTTCAAAAGGAAGCAGATGAGACAGAAACCAAAATCTCAGAAAGCCAGGAAGCCCAGGCGTTCAGTGAGAACCGGGCTGAGGAGCTGGAAGGCGAGGTCAAAAGGCTTAATAAGAACTTAAATGACAAACAGCAGGAATATCATACCAGTTATACAAAGCTGGAGTCTTTAAGAAATATAGCTGAGCGGTACGAAGGCTATGGCGGCAGCATTCGCCGTATCATGGAGGTAAGGGACAGGATCCATGGCATCCATGGGGTTGTAGCGGATCTGGTCAAGGTGCCGAAAAAATATGAAATTGCCATTGAGACCGCTCTTGGCGGAAGCATTCAGAATATTGTGACTGATTCCGAAGAAACTGCCAAGCAGCTTATTGAATATCTAAAGAAAAACCGGTATGGAAGAGCCACCTTCCTTCCCCTAACCAGCGTTGGCAACAGGGATTCCTTCCGCCAGGACAGGGCTCTTACGGAACCGGGAGTATTGGGACTTGCTAATACCCTGGTGGAAGCGGAAGACCGGTATAAAGGCCTTTTAAATTATCTGCTGGGCCGTGTGGTTGTGGTAGATACCATTGAACACGCCATTGCACTTGCAAAAAAGTTCCAGTATTCTTTCAGGATCGTTACGCTGGAAGGAGAGCTTCTCAGTGTAGGCGGATCCATGACGGGCGGTGCCTTTAAAAATTCCAGCAATCTTTTAGGACGTAAGCGTGAGATGGAGGAACTGGAAGAGATCTGCTCAAAGGCTCTTTCTGATGTGGAACGGCTGGAAAAAGAACTGGTGTTAAACGAGGGACTCCTTGGGGAATGCAGGGAAGAACTGGAAAAGATCCGGGCGGAAAAACAGCAGCTTTATTTAAAGCAAAATACGGTTAAAATAAATATACGCAGGATCGAAGATAAAAAAGAAGAGATCAAGGAATCTTACGGAGACTTAGAGCGGGAAAACGGCCAGCTTGAAGTACAGATACGTGAAATCAGTGTCAGCCAGCAGGAGCTTCTATCAGCCATTGATAAGCTGGGAACACAGAATCAGGAAACGGCCGCAGAGCTGGAACGTTTAAACGGCCGTCTTGAAACGGCCAGGGCAGACCGGGAGCAATATTCTAAGGACTTATCGTCCGTTCAGCTGAAAACCTCAAGTTTAAAGCAAAAAGATGATTTTGAACTGGAAAATATCCGGCGTGTAAAGGAAGAAACCCATCGTCTGGAGGAAGAGCTTTCTGGGCTTTCAAACGGAACTCATGGTTCTAACTCCATTATCGAAGAGAAACAAAAAGAAATTGAGGTATTAAAGGGCAGGATCGCGGAAGAAAGGGTATACTCAGAAGAACTGGAAGGCATCATAAATGAGAAGTCCACACAAAAGGAGACCAGTTCCAGGGAGCAGAAGGAACTGTTCCGAAAACGAGAAGAGCTTACGGGAAGGATCAGCCTTTTGGATAAAGAACTGTTCCGTTTGCAAAGCCAGAAGGAAAAGCTGGATGAGTGGATGGAGAGCCATGTCAATTATATGTGGAATGAGTATGAACTGACTTTTTCCACTGCAAAGGATTTAAAGAACCAGGAATGGACATCACTTCCTGAAATCAAACGTATGATTCAGTCCTTAAAAGAGGAGATCCGGAAACTTGGCAATGTCAATGTCAATGCCATTGAGGATTATAAAGAGGTATCAGAGCGCTATGAATTCATGAAGACCCAGCACGATGATCTGGTAGCTGCAGAGGGCACCCTGTTAAAGATCATCGATGAACTGGATACGGGAATGAGAAAACAATTCGAGGAGAAATTCCGGGAAATACGGCAGGAGTTTGATAAAGTATTTAAGGAACTTTTCGGAGGAGGACGGGGCACGTTAGAGCTGGTGGAGGATGAGGATATCCTGGAAGCAGGTATTCAAATCATATCCCAGCCGCCTGGCAAGAAGCTTCAGAATATGATGCAGCTTTCCGGTGGGGAAAAGGCATTGACGGCAATTGCGCTGCTGTTTGCCATCCAAAACTTAAAGCCCTCTCCATTCTGCCTACTTGACGAGATCGAAGCAGCCCTTGATGATTCCAACGTGGACCGTTTTGCAAAATACCTGCATAAACTGACGAAATATACTCAGTTTATTGTTATTACACACAGGCGTGGTACCATGTTATCTGCAGACCGTCTATATGGTATTACCATGCAGGAAAAGGGCGTTTCAACGCTAGTATCTGTAAACCTGATTGAAGAAGATTTAGAAAGTTAAGGAGGCCGACTATGGGTGAGAAAAAGGGATTCTTTGGCAAGCTGGTTGCTGGGCTGCAGAAGACAAGGGATAACATCATCGCTGGCGTAGATTCCATATTCAGTGGTTTTTCAGCCATTGATGATGAATTTTATGAAGAAATTGAAGAGATCCTGATTATGGGGGATCTGGGTATCCAGACCACCATGTCCATTATGGAGGATTTGAGAAAGAAAGTAAAAGAACAAAACATCAAGGATCCTATGGAATGCAAACAGCTTCTCATGGACAGCATCATGGAACAGATGGATCTGGGAGAAAATGCCTATGAATTTGAAAAACGGCGTTCTGTTCTTTTGATCATCGGCGTAAATGGAGTGGGAAAGACCACATCAGTGGGTAAGCTGGCCGGGCAGATGAAGGATGACGGAAAAAAGGTGATCGTTGCCGCGGCTGATACCTTCCGTGCGGCCGCCATAGAGCAGCTTAGTGAATGGGCTAAGAGGGCCGGAGTGGATATCATCGCACAGCAGGAAGGTTCCGATCCTGCGGCAGTTGTTTTTGATGCGGTAGCGGCAGCAAAATCCAGACATGCGGATCTTTTGATCTGTGATACTGCAGGCCGTCTGCATAACAAAAAAAATCTGATGGAAGAGCTTAAAAAGATCAACCGGATCATTGATAAGGAATACCCTGAGGCCTACCGGGAAACCCTGGTTGTGCTGGACGGGACCACGGGACAGAATGCTCTTGTCCAGGCAAAGCAGTTTATGGAGGTTGCTGATATTACCGGAATTATCCTGACAAAGCTTGACGGAACCGCAAAAGGTGGCATTGCGGTCGCTATCCAGTCGGAGTTAGGAATTCCTGTAAAATATATTGGGGTAGGAGAGAAACTTGATGACCTGCAGAAATTCAATGCAAAAGAATTTGTAAGTGCATTGTTTCACGTTGAAGAGAAAGAAGAGGCGTAAAGTATGTTGACATTGGAAAAATTTGAAGAAGCATCGGAAGCCGTTAGCAAAGTTATCCTGGAAACAAAACTGGTATACAGTGAGTATTTTTCCGCTCAGACCGGCAATAAGGTATATTTCAAGCCTGAAAATATGCAGTATACCGGAGCTTACAAGGTGAGAGGGGCTTACTATAAAATCAGCACCCTGTCTGAAGAAGAAAAATCCAAAGGTCTTATTGCCGCCTCTGCAGGTAATCACGCCCAGGGCGTTGCCTATGCGGCGAAGCTGGCTGGTATTCCGGCAACCATCGTTATGCCCACCACGGCACCCCTGATGAAAGTAAACCGTACCAAGGGCTATGGAGCGGAGGTCATTTTAGAAGGCGACGTTTTTGATGAGGCCTGCAATTATGCCTACAAGCTTTCGGAAGAACGGGGGCTTACTTTTATTCATGCATTTGATGACCTGGACGTAGCAGCCGGACAGGGAACCATTGCCATGGAGATCATCAAGGAACTTCCTACTGTTGATTATATCCTGGTTCCCATCGGAGGAGGCGGTCTTTGCACAGGAGTTTCTACTCTGGCCAAGATGTTAAATCCCAAGATCAAGGTCATCGGTGTGGAGCCGGCAGGTGCCAACTGTATGCAGGAATCCTTACGACAGGGGAAGGTGGTTTCCCTTCCAGGAGTCAACACGATAGCAGACGGAACTGCTGTAAAATGCCCGGGAGAAAAATTATTCCCCTACATCAAAGAAAATGTGGATGAAGTCATCACCATAGAGGATTCTGAACTGATCGTGTCATTCCTTGATATGGTTGAAAACCATAAGATGATCGTAGAGAATTCAGGGCTTCTGACGGTTGCGGCATTAAAGCATTTGAACGTGGACAATAAAAAAATTGTTTCTATCTTAAGCGGAGGAAACATGGATGTGATCACCATGGCATCCATAGTCCAACTGGGCCTGATGCAGAGAGACCGTATCTTTACGGTGTCTGTTCTGCTTCCGGATAAGCCGGGAGAGCTTGCAAAGATATCTGCACTTCTTGCAAAAGAACAGGGTAATGTCATCCGTCTGGATCACAACCAGTTTATCAGCATTAACCGGAATGCGGCAGTGGAACTTCGCATAACCATGGAAGCATTTGGAACGGAACATAAGAATACCATTATGGCAGCACTTACGGCCCAGGGCTACCGGCCTAAGCTGGTTAAATCAAAAGGGACTTATGCAGATTAAGATTCCATATTTTCAGTAAACGATTTTTTCATTGTCTATGGTATAACATAAGAACGATATATAAATAAAAGCACGGAATTACCGTGCTTTTATGAGTTTATAAGACGTATTCCTATTCGATATATTTAAATGTGATTCTTTACTGCCATCTTCCGGGAAAATCAAATGCTTTCCGTTATGACTATGAGAGCAGTTGAGTCTGAAAATAAAAGTAGGATAACCATTAAGACTATTTACAAATTTGACGGATTACTATAAATTGGAAAACTAATATTGATACTTGACAGGACGTGTGATATTCTACTCATAAAGAATGTTTTTAATAGCGAAGGGAGAATTTTAATTGGATATCTTTAACGTGGATGAATTACCTGAACCGTATATTTGGGATGACGAGATAGGTTTGGTAACAAAGTTGTTAGGGGATGCAGCCGGAAGTCAGAAAATCTATGTAAATATTGATTATGTTCCACCGAAAGCATACAGTACGAGATATCACAGTCATTCACAGCAGGAAGAGTTTTTTATGATCCTTTCCGGAACGGGTACTTTACGCTTAAATGAAGAGGAGAAAACCGTTAAACAGGGAGACTTTATAGCGAAACCGGCAGGGAAAAATATTGCCCACACATTCTATAATTCCAGTGACGAGGTTTTGGCAATCCTGGACATTGGAACTAATCAGAGTGAAGATACCTGCTATTATCCTGATGATGATATGTATATGCAAAAATCTTATGAATTTAGACGCATTTTTAAAGGAGCTGATTTAAATACTTCATGGCTCCCGGAGCCGAATCCAAAAGAGTGAGGTTTTTGAATTTAAAAGTTTAAATTGTATAACGGGAATATTGCATACAGAGAATCAAAGCTGTTTATAACGGTAGATGATTTGGATTTTTCAGAGCATTAAATTTTAGGGGGGTAAAATATAAGCATGATCAAAAATGAAATTCTTGTCTTATTAACTCATCAGTGGTGTGATTGGGAAGCAAGTTATGTTATTGCCGTAGCAAATTCTTTTTCTGATTATGTGGTAAAAACTATTGCCATTGATGACTTACCCAAAATATCAATGGGAGGTATCAGGGCATGTATTGATTATAGTATAGAAAATTATCATACCTATGAAAATCTTGCCATGATAATATTACCAGGAGGCCTTTCTTGGGAAGAAAACGATTATAATGAAATAAAAGAATTCGTGAAAATACTCAAAGAAAGGAATATTCCTATAGCAGCAATATGCGGTGCGACCTATTTCTTGTGTAAACACGGTTTTCTAGATTGTGTTAAGCATACAGGAGATTCCTTAGATCTCTTTAAGAGTACTAAGGGATATAAAGGAGAACACTTATATATTTCTGCTCAAGTGGTGGTGGATGGCGGTTTTATTACTGCAAATGAAACTGCTGCTGTGGAATTTGCCTATGAAATCTTCAAAATACTTAAAGTTGATAGTGACGAGGAAATGAGTCAATGGTTTGACAATTTTAAAAATGGGGCTATTCGGCAGGTAAAATAAAGCTGAAAAATCATTCGTTTTAAGAAACTAAGAGGCCGACAGGATCACTAAGGGACTATGAGAGATTCCAGTAGATATACAAAAAAAAGAAATGATCAAGAACGAACACGACTAATAATATGAGCGGAATATATCGTTTAAAGCCACTAGATGCTGAAAATCTGGTGGCTTTTGTATTTCAAAAATAGTGTTGATACAACTTTAAGAGAAGGAGAACTCCTGCCTATTAAAAAGGTAGTTAAAGAAGCAGAAGAAGGTTTTGCAGCTTTTACATCTTCGCTCAATAGAAGAGATTTAAAACTGGTCATTCATTCTGATGTGATTGGTCTGTAATTTACAGGCTCTTCAATTACGTGGTCATATCGGTATGCTGAAAAAACAAGCCCGAGAAGTAACATATTAAGTAATATGCTTAACCGCCCTTCTGAGATCAGGGGTAGATTGGGAAAAATCGCATATTGATAGCCAAAGTTTCCCAACAGGTAAAATACTCCCTGCCAAAGCAAGCATTGGCCACAGCAAAAAGCAAGAGATGAAGCCAGATTCCCATGGATCCGTCTTATGTATGAAAAAAGGATCCAATAAAACAGGCAAATGGTTCCTATCAATGCCAGTCCCGGAAGCCATCCAAACAAGAAGATACATGCGGCAATCAAGTAATTATTATGATAGTGCTGAGGAAGAATATCCCAGAGGGTTACATCATCTGCCTGGTAATGGATATATCGCGGTTTGCCTCCTTGCTTTTTAATTGCATCCACTTTATCCTGAAAATCCTGCTGCTGTTTGTCGGTATAAATGGCTACTATGTTAATATGCCGCGGATCACGGGAAGCGAAATACCATGCACCGGTACCGTAATCCATCATTTCCTCCGGGGAGAGTAAAAGACCGCGAGTAAGAGGAGTTCTTGAAAGCAGCTCCTGAATCAATATCCCATTGTATGTATCATCCCAGGTGGTGCGAATCGCGGACTGTGGAGATAGAAAAGCTTCTGTTTTTTCACGGCCGGAAGTTGTTAAAAAAAGCGGACTTCCGAGAAGAACAAGAAATGCCAGTGTACCGGAATAAAGATATTTTTTCTTACCGGAAAGAACCCTGCGGTGAATCATAAAACACACGGTTCCAAGTATACTCAGCAAAAAAATGGCCGCTGCAGTATCACTGATGTGATACGGGCCGGATGTATACATAAGAAGCAACCATGCTCCGGCACACCCAAGGGCGGCTGTCAGGAATTTCTTTCTGTTATGGCGGGAACAATAAAGCAGCACTGTGATCACTGGAATTAACAGTAATGTGGCAAAATAGGAAGTACTGGCAACCCCAAACCGACTCCTGCTAAAGTGTGACAGTAAAAATACCGCAATTTGAGCCAGATACAGCAGACATATAAATGATGCCAGTATTTTTCTGTACCGGATTAAGAAGGGATACCCCTTTAATACTGTAAATACAAGCAGAATTCCTCCTGGAATGTAGTGAAGATAGCTATTTAACATTTGCTCCGGTGTCCATCGAAAAAAGCAGGAGAGAGCAAAGCCTGACAGAAGCAGCAAAGCGGTAATGAAGGCAAGTCCAGGGGATTTTAGAATCTTGTGGGCCTCATTTAACTCGGTACCGATGGAGATTGCATCCCCCATGCCGCGAAGAGCCTGTCGCTCTGCATCAGCATGTGAAAGTCCCTGGGATTCATACTCCTCGCTCCGGTCCTTAATATGTGATTCCAGCTCCTGATGAATGGAGGGACGTAACGGTTTATAAGAAATCTGGTCCGTTACATCTTCCAGGAAATGGGTGACTGCAGAATCAGACATGTTTTTATTCAAGTAGAACACCTCCCATCACCTGGTTGACGGCAGTCTGGTAGACCTTCCACTCTTTTGATTTTTCTTCCAGCATCTTCTGACCATGAGAGGTAATTGCATAATATTTACGGCTGCGGCCGTTGTCTGCAGTCTGATGATAACTGGTAACTGCTCCCTGTTGTTCCAGCGTGTGCAAAATCGGGTAGAGTGTGCCTTCCTGAAGTTTAAATACATTCTGGCTTTGCTGTTCCAGTATACGTATTATCTGGTATCCGTACATGCTTTGTTCTTTCAGAAGCTTCAGCACCAGCATAGAAGTGCCGAGAGCCATATAACGCTTGTCCATAGGATTTCCCCTTTCTCAGTATTTGTCATTCTCCTGACACTATACCTAGGTAATCTAAGCATAGTAATCATTATACCTAGATATTCTAAGTATGTCAAGTCATCAGAACTGAATAAAATCCGAATTGAAGTTAAAACGTTCAGAAGGTGGTTCAACCAGACATGCCGAGAACATGCATTAGAATAAAGAAAAGGGGAAAGACCAGAACATGATCTTTCCCCATAATTGATATCTTACTTTAAAACGTTTTCATGAATGGCTAAATTTTCTTGCTGTCTGCATAAGCCTTGGAAGACAATGGTCAAAAAACATCTGATAGGATTTGCAGAAGTAATTGCGGCAGGTTTCTTCTAAGGACATGATACGGTGCCGGTAGCAGCCTCCCCTGCACAGAGAAAAGTAAGAACAGGCCTGGCACTGGCTGTCAGGTGCTTTCTGGGAAGAGAGGAAACCGATTTCCATTCTTTTTTTGTGTATCTCATCAAAACCGGTATTGTTTAAATTACCCAGCCTAAATTCATCCAGAACAAAGAAGTCACAGGGATATACTTCGCCGTCGGCTTCGATGACGTTTTGAATGCTGCAAAAACCATTCATATCACAAGCTTCAGCATTTCCGGTCATTATAAGAGAGAGGTAATTATAAAACTGTCGGATGTAGATTTCCTTTCCGGCGTTTAAATCCTCATACCATAAGTCAAACAGGTCGCAGAGGAATTGTCCGTATAATTCCGGTGTAAGAGAATATTCCATGGTTCCAGGGGCGGCCTCCAGAGGATCCAGACAGGGAATGAATTGGAGATAAGAAAAGCCCATTTTTTTATAATATTGATATATTTTTTTGATGGAGGACGCGGTTTTTTTATTTACCACTGTGAGGATATTATATTCCACTCCATACCTGTTGAAGCTTTCCACTGTCTTCATGATGTTTAAAAATGTGGCGCTTCCGCTTCCGTTTTTCCGGTAAGCATCATGGGTATGTATGGTCCCGTCTACGGAGATTCCCACTAGAAAATGTTCTCTGGCGAAAAATTCCGCCCATTCCGGGCCCAGGTTATAGCCGTTGGTCTGAAGGGCGAAATGTATTTCTAAATTTTTCTTATTATATTCCTTTGAAAGCCTTACGGCCTGTTCAAAAAAAGGAAGACCGGTCAGAGTAGGTTCTCCTCCCTGAAAAGCAATGGTGCAGGCAGTGTCTGCATAGTCCAGGGTTTTTTTTATGACATTCTTTAAAGTTTCCTCCGACATAAAGCCATAAGAGCCTTGTGTTCGTTTTTCCGTAATATCATGATAAAAGCAATACTGACACCGCATGTTGCACATGCCAGAGGCCGGTTTGATCAATAGATTAACTGGTGGCATCGTTAACTCCCTTCGTCTGTAAATGGATAGGTGACCCGGNNGGTGATATGCCCGTAACCTTTTTAAATACCTTACTGAAATAATAGGGATTATCAAAGCCAAGTTTATCAGAGATTTCATACATCAGGTACTGGTGGGTATCTATAAGCTCCATGGCATGCTGAATCTTAACCTGGGCAATATAGTCTGACAGGGTAGTTCCTGTAAGCTTTTTAAAAGTATTGCTTAAATGTCCGGAGCTTATGTTTAAAGCTTCGGCAACATCGGCCAGAGTCAGCTTTTCCATGTAGTGCTCCTTGATGTAGCTTCGGGCCAGATCCACCAGCTTGTCGGAACGAGTGGATTTCCGGTCTTCCAAAAGGCGGCACAGCTTCTGACAGAAACTTCTCAGCCATTCCAGGATGTCCTCTAAGCTGTTAAAATGATTCAGCTGCTCTGCAATGTTAATGGTATAAGGAAAAATCTCCTGATAGCTGTCATCCCCTGTTTCAAAAAATGAATAGAGATAGGTGTAAATGTTAATGCAGGCGCTGGTTGCCTGTTCCTTGCGGGGTCTGTTTTCCCGGAACAGGGTGATGATTTCTTCAAAAATGGAAGCCAGCTTTTCACTGTCGTTCTGGCTTATATAAGCGGCCAGATCTTTTTTGAATACATTGATATTGAATTTTTTAGCCAGACTGAAATGAGAGTTTTGTCCGTCATAAAACACCACTTGGGATGAAGAGTCAAAGTAGTAATACTCCAGGGCCGTCAAGGCTTCTGTGAATGCCTGGGGGAGCTCTGAAATCTTTTGTTTTGTCCTGCTGACGCCGTAAACAGCTGAAAGCTCAAAGTAAGTTTTTAAAGCAACGCTGAACTTCTGGCAGAATTCCCTTATAACGTTTTGGGAAAAGGCTTCTTCTTTAAAGGAGGCTGTAAGGAGAAACGTATCCTGCCGGTATTCCAGAATTGTGTAATGAAAGAAAAACCTTGCTGCGATTCCTCCCAGTATATCCATAAGCTGCCTGCTGACGGAATGCAGATCATAGCTTCCCCCGCCCGCTTCAAAGTCTATGTGGATAGGGTTTAAGGAAAACAGGATAACAAAAGGAGCCGGATACTGCTCCTCCAGTTCTACGGGAATATCAGATACTGCCTCCTGAGAAAGAAAAAGACGGCGGAACTCTGTCTTTGCCAGATCCTCCTGGTTATTCCTAAGCTGGCTGTTAAGGAGGCGGTTCTGCTTATTGACCAGCAGGTCGCAGGCCTCCTTGGCACGTTCCAAAGCGTTCACAAGCGCTTCTTCATTCAGATCGATTTTCACCAGATAGTCGGAGGCGCCCAGGGAAAGGGCCTTTTTCACCAGATGGAATTCCTCTAAGTTTGTCAATACAATAAAAGAAAAGTCACAGCCGTTTTCTTTGCATTTTTCCACCAGATCAAGCCCGCTTAACACGGGCATCCGGATATCCGTTATAACGATATCCGGATGAAGATCCATGATCATTTCATAGGCGGAAGGGCCGTTGGTTGCCTTTCCTATAATCGTGCATTCATAGTTTTCCCATATGATCAGGGAAGCGATGCCTGCCAGGATGAGTGGCTCATCGTCTATAATAATAATTCGATACATGCTGTCTTTATACCCCTTTGTCAGCCCTTCTTAAAATTCCAAAGGAAGGGCAATGGTAATTAATGTGTATTGGTCTAATTCGCTTTCCAGCTTTAGTCCGTATTCTTCTCCGTAAACCAGCTTTAATCTCCGGTCCACGTTTGGAAGCCCGATTCCGCTCATATTGCTTCTCGTGATGCGGGAAGTATCTGTTAACAGCGTTTCAATGCCTTCCGGGGAAATGCCGATGCCGTTGTCCCTTATCGTAATATAAAGAACACTTTTCTCAGCAAAAACGTGTATCTGTATCAGCCCGTTTCTTCCGCTTGGCTCGATTCCATTAAAGATAGCGTTCTCCACAATGGGCTGAAGGGTTAGTTTCACGATTTTGGCATCGTATAAAACTTCCTGATCAACTTCTGTAGTTACATCAAAAAGTTCAATATATCGGATTTTCTCTATAATAACATAATTCTGCAAAAAATCCAATTCCTGACGAAGAGTTACCTTTTCGTTAAATCCCTTTGCCATGTTCTTCAGCAGGGAGGACAGGGCAGTGACCACCTGGACGATCCCGCTGTTTTTCTGCATGGTTGCGATCCATTTGATAGAATCCAGTGTATTGTAGAGAAAATGAGGATTGATCTGGGCCTGTAGCATTTTAATTTCCAAATCCTTTTTTTCTTTTTCACTTTGAACCCTGGTTTCTAAAAGGTCAGAGATCCGGTCAGACATTTGGTTGATCTGCTTTCCTATGCTTCCGATTTCATCATCTGTTTCGATGGAGCGGTCCGGATCAAAATTTCCCATGGAAATGAATTCCAGTCGTTTTTTTAAACGGCTGATGGGAGCACTTAACTGGCGGGATATAAACCAGGACAAGGTCAGGCCGATGGCGCAGCAGAAAAAGAATATGAGAGCAATGGTGCCCCCAATCACGCCGTGGTCAAGGTTAAGGTCTGAAATCGGAAGAATCTGAAAGAAGATCAGGCCGCTTACCGCTTGTCTCTGATAGGAAATAATACAATCCTCTCCATTCAGCCAGGTACGGAAATTACCCTGTGGATCCTTAAGGTTTTTAAGTGTGACCAGCAAATCAGTGACATCATAATCCTTTCCGTTCACAGAGGAGATGATACTTCCATCTAATGTGGAAGCATAGAGGATCTCTTCATCTCCCATGCTTTCCAGGGTATCGGAAAACAGACGGGGAGAAATAGCCAGAAATATCCAGGCATCCTCCGGATTGCCGCCGGAAACATATTTTAATGGCCTTAGAAGGGGGAGAAGCTTGGGGGTGTAATTCATTGGTGAAAAAGGGTTGTCCTCCAGAGAGAGGAGATACTGGGTGTTTTCTCTGGAAAGCAAATCGTGGAACCAGGGCGCATTTTGGATGTCCCTGAAATCCAGGGTGGAGCCGTAGGCGCTCCCAGCCTGCAGGACTTCTCCGTTGCTATAAAGGGTAATTTTATAGATATATTTGCTGTAACCTGAAATTGCGCAGAAATCCCTCAGAACATTGGAGGCATACAGCTTGATATAAGCAGCTTCTCCGTATTCCGACTGTTTTAGGGAAGGTGTGTAAAATAAAGATTTTCTTTCTGAACAGGTCACAATGATATTGACCATTTCCTCGTATGCAACTTCCATCCGATCAGACAGAATCTGTATACGGTTAACAGAGTTTTCCGTTTCGCTTTGAATGACATCCTTATAATAGGAATGATAATTATAAAAGCTTACTGCACAAGCAATACTTATAACTACCAGAAGATTATATAGAAGAAGCTTATACTGGAATGTGCGGGGCATGACAGAGATCCTTTCTGAACCCCGTGAGCATCGTCAAAGTTAAATAAGCTTGACCTTGACTCGTTGCCTTCACGAGAATAAATTTAATAATATCATATCCTTTATTACGTAGAAATTCAACGAATATAAAAATTAATCTTAAAAAAGTATAAAAATCTAAATAAAATATATGTTTGGGATTATGAAAAGCGGTTATGAGTAAAAAAAATAATAGAATTATGCAAATCGTTTATTTCGATATTGTCTTAAATCTGTTATTCTTATACCACAAAGAACACATACGCGCGTAGTTCTAAAAAAAGGGAGGTTTCAATCGAATGAGATTAAAACGAGTTTTAGCTATGGTGTTAGCAGCCGGAATGGTATGCGCATCTTTAACTGCTTGTGGTGGCAGCAAAACAACTGAGAGCAGCGCTGCAGATTCAACTGAAAAGACAGAAACAACAAAATCAGAAGAAAAAGCAAGCACAGGAGAAAAGAAAGTTCTTTCCGTTACAACATGGGACTATGATACATCACCGACATTCCAGACGGTAGTTGATGCCTACATGGCAAAACATCCAGATGTTGAAATTAATGTTATTGATACATCAGCCGACGAATACAACAATTCCCTGGGAATCAGCTTATCTGCAGCTCAGCCGGATCCAGATATAATCTGGGTAAAGGATATGGGATCCATGCTCCAGATGGCAGATAAAAAACAGCTTCTTCCTTTGGATGATTTCATGAAGAAAGATAATTTTGATTTATCCATTTATAATGGTGCAGCAGAGCAGCTTCAGTATAACGGAGCTACCTACGGACTTCCATACCGTTCCGACTGGTATATTTTATACTACAATAAGGACCTTTTTGATGCGGCAGGCGTTCCTTATCCAACCAATGATATGACCTGGGATGAGTATTATGATCTTGCAGCTAAGATGACCTCCGGTGAAGGCAGTTCAAAGGTTTATGGCGGACATAACCACACCTGGCAGGCACTTGTATCAAACTGGGCTGTTCAGGATGGCAAACATACAGTTGTTGAAAAGGATTATTCCTTCTTAAAGCCATGGTATGAGCAAGCTCTTGCATTACAGGATAATGGTTATATTCAGGATTTCTCAACTTTAAAGACAGCAAATATCCATTATTCATCAGTATTCAAAAATCAGCAGTGTGCTATGATGCCAATGGGTTCCTGGTTTATCGCAACTATGATCCAGTCTCAGGCATCAGATGAAACTTCCTTTAACTGGGGCATTGCAAGGATTCCTCATCCTGCTGATACAGAAGCCGGTTACACAGTAGGAGCTCTCACTCCTGTCGGAATCAGTGCTTACACTGATGAGCCTGACTTATCCTGGGATTTTGTAAAGTTTGCAACCAGCGAAGAAGCAGCTAACATTTTAGCTGAACAGGGCGTATTTACCGGTATCCAGACAGAAGAGTCATTAAAGACAATTGCTTCTGCACAGTTCTTCCCAGAGGGAGAGTCAAATGTTGAAGCACTGACTTATACCCACTATATATTTGACCGTCCTTTGGATCCGAAGATTACTGAAATCAAAAATGTGCTAGAAGAAGTTCATGAAATGATTATGATTAAGCAGTATACCGTTGATCAGGGAATCGAAGAGCTGAACAAGCGTGTTGCGGAGATCAAGGGCTGGTAAAAATTGATTGCCCGGAGAGCGCCTTTTCTAAATATTATGGCAAGGCGCTCTTTTTGTGGCAAAAAGCAGGTGAAAAGGAGGTTAACCCTGTATGAAAGAAGTAAAAAAGACACTAAAGTCTCATCAAATGAAGGCAATCCGAAGTAACCTGATTGGTTATTCCTTTATTCTACCCAATTTAATCGGATATGCGATTTTTGTATTCATTCCCGTTATCTTTTCTTTTGTTTTAAGTGTTATGAAATGGGATGGTTCCCGTACTCCCATGAAATTCGTAGGATTAAGTAATTTTGTTCAAATTTTCAATGATAGGATTTTTGTTCAATCCTTTATTCATACGATTCAATACGCATTGCTTACGGTACTCCCAACCTTAGTGCTGGCGCTTTTACTGGCAGTTCTGTTGAATCATAAGTTAAAGGGGATCGCTGTTTTCCGTACAGCACTGTATTTCCCTTATATTGCTTCCATCGTAGCAGTAGGTGCGGTGTGGAATATGCTGTTCCAGCCGGATTTTGGACCGATCAATGAATTTTTAAGATTCATTGGCATTTCCAAGCCCCCCAGATGGGTCGTGGATGTGAAATGGGCCATGGTAGCTATTTCTGTGGTAAGTGTATGGAAATACATGGGTTACTATATGATCGTGTATCTGGCAGCTCTTCAGGGAATCTCAGGTTCTCTTTATGAAGCGGCAGGTATAGACGGAGCCAACGGCTTCCAGAAGCTTCGCTATATTACCATTCCCATGCTGACTCCGACCACATTCTTTGTGCTGATCATGCTGACGATCCAATGCTTTAAAGTATTTGACCTCGTATATGTAATGACAGGCGGAGGTCCTGGTAATGCCACTAAGACTCTGGTCAATTATATTTATGAAAAGGCATTTACCAGCTGGGAGTTTGGACCGGCAAGCGCTGGTGCACTTGTTCTGTTTTCAGTAGTGCTTGTTGTCACCCTGATTCAGTTTGCTGGTGAAAAGAAGTGGTCTAAAGATTTGATGTAAGGAGGGAAAGCGATGAGAACAAAAACAAAGAGTTTGAACATATTTCTATATCTGGGATTGATTGCTTTATCCCTTTTTATGCTGGTACCCTTTTATTGGATGGTGATTTCTTCTTTAAAGCTTAATAAAGACGTATTTTCCATACCTATGACGTGGTGGCCGGATACGTTGCATTGGGAGAACTATAAAATCATCTGGAAGAAGCTGCCCCTTGTGACCTTCTTTCTCAATACCGCCAAGCTGACAGTCATTACGACCATAATCCAGCTGTTCACCAGCTGCTTTGCTGCTTACGGTTTTACCAAGACACGTTTTAAAGGAAGGGATTTAATATTCCTTATGTATGTTACGACCATAGCCGTTCCATGGCAGGTTTACATGGTTCCCCAGTTTATTCTGGTTTCCAAGCTTGGGCTTAACGATACTCACTTAGGATTGATCCTGATGCAGGCCTTTTCCGCATTCGGCGTATTTTTAATCCGCCAGTTTTATATCAGCATTCCTGACGAATTATGTGAAGCAGCCAGAATCGACGGATTAAACGAGTACGGCATATTCGGAAAAATTGTATTTCCTCTTGGCAAGCCGGCAATGGCAACCCTGACTATCTTTACCTTTACGAATGTATGGAATGATTTCATGGGACCATTGATCTATTTAAAAACGAAGGAATTAAAGACCATTCAGCTTGGTATCCGTATGTTTATATCCCAGTTCGGGGCGGATTATGCATGGATCATGGCAGCATCTGTATGCTCTTTGATCCCGGTCATCATTGTATTCTTAAGCTGCCAGAAGTTCTTTGTTGAGGGCGTTGCAGCCAGCGGAATCAAGGGGTAAGCGGAAAGGAGAATCATATGGCTAAGACATTGGAACAAATAAAGACCTATCCTGGAATGGAAGAGGGTATGGTTCAAAAAGCTCTTGATGCTGCTGTAAAGATCGTTAAAGAAAATCTACCGGTATTTACGGATAAATTCCAATCTTCCAACAGCTTTGACGGATTTTATGAAGCAACAGAAAATGTAGAATGGACAACAGGATTCTGGACAGGAGTGATCTGGCTGGCTTATGAGCATACCGGCGATGAAGCGTTTAGGAAAGCGGCAGAAGTGCAGGTGGAAAGCTTTCTTCACAGAATTGAACATAAAATAGACGTTAACCATCATGATATGGGATTTTTATTCAGCTTATCCTGTGTGGCAGCCTATAAGCTGACCGGCAATGAACACGCAAAAAAGGCAGCTTTATTGGCAGCGGACCATTTGGCGGAACGTTACCGGGAAAATGGAAGGTTTCTTCAGGCCTGGGGAAATCCAGGGGAACCGAAGGAATACAGACTGATCATTGACTGTCTGTTAAACCTTCCCCTGCTTTACTGGGCAACAGAAGTAACGGGAGATCCTTCTTATGAAGAAAAGGCGGAAAATCATATAAGAACTGCGATGAAATGTATTCTTCGTCCGGATCATTCCACTTACCATACTCATTTCTTTGACGTAAAGACCGGGGAACCGACTTATGGCGTGACCCATCAGGGAAACCGCAATGGCTCCGCATGGGCCAGGGGCCAGGCTTGGGGCATATACGGAATCGCCTTAAGTTACCGGTATTTAAAAAATACAGAATACATGGATCTCTTCTGCAGCGTTACGGATTATTTTATCCAACACCTGCCGGATGATCTTGTTCCTTACTGGGATTTTGACTTTGACACGGGAAGTACGGAGCCGAGAGATTCCTCTGCTTCTGCCATAGCTGTCTGCGGAATCTTAGAAATGGCAAAATATTTGGAAAAAGATAAAGCCATGGTATATTTAGATGCGGCTGACCGTATGCTAAGGGCGTTGGCGGATCATTGCGCCAATAAGGATTACAAAAAGTCCAACGGACTGCTGCTTCATGGCACCTACGCCAGGGATTCTAAGGAGAATACCTGTACGAACCGGGGCGTGGATGAATGCAATACCTGGGGTGACTATTTTTACATGGAGGCTCTTACCAGGCTTTCAAAGGAGTGGGAGCTGTATTGGTAAGAACTGTGGAAGAATAAGGAGAAAAAAATGAAAACAAATCTGCTGTATGTTTTTGCCGACCAGTGGCGGGCTCACGCCATGGGATTTATGAACATGGACCAGGTGGTGACTCCAAACATTGACTCCTTTGCCCATGAGAGCATGAGGTTTACCAATGCTTACAGTACGTACCCCTTATGTTCTCCTCACAGAGCTTCCCTGATGACAGGGAAATACCCCTTCCGTGTGGGTATGTGGACCAATTGCAAGATAGGGCTGGAAGAAAAGGTTATGCTAAGGCCCCAGGAGCTCTGCATCGGGGATGTACTTAAGACCGAAGGCTATCACACAGGATATATCGGTAAATGGCATCTGGATGCCTCGGAGCTCAACTTTTCAGCCGATCCAAAATCTGGCGCAAAAGACTGGGATGCTTATACACCGCCAGGAGAAAGAAGGCATGGATTTGACTACTGGCTGTCTTATGGAGCCTGGGATGACCATTTGGATCCTCATTACTGGCAGGATGATGAAAAACAAATAAAACCCGGAAAGTGGTCTGCGGAATTTGAGACAGATAAGGCCATCGAGTACATGGAAGCCAGGAAAGGAGAGGAACAGCCTTTTGCGCTGTACTTATCCTATAATCCGCCTCATCTTCCCTATGAGCTGGTACCGGACCGGTATTACGATAAATTTAAGGATTTAGAGGTCTGCTACCGGGAAAACGTACCGGAAGAGATACGGGAAAAAGGCGGGCTTCTGGAAACCCAGACCAGGCAATATTATGCCGCAGTTCATGGTATCGATGAACAGTTTGGAAGAATCCTTCAATATTTAAAGGATCATAATATGGAGGAAAATACCATTGTCGTCTTATCTGCTGACCATGGGGAAATGCTTGGCTCCCACGGGCTGATGAGTAAAAATGTCTGGTATGAAGAGTCCATCCATATTCCTCTTATGATCCGTCAGAAGGGAAGAATTAAGGCTGCGGACAATGACGGAATATTTGCAAGTCCGGACCATATGCCGACCATTCTGGAACTTCTGAAACTTTCCATACCTGAAACGTGCGAGGGTTACAGTCATGTGAAAGGTATGTTCGGTCACGATGAGAACGAACCGCAGGACATGTTAATCTGTTCTTATCCAGGCGGTGCGGATGCGGTAAAGGCGTTTTCCGATCAGGGGCTTACCCATAAGGCTTATGGCTGGAGAGGCATCAAGGACAAACGTTATACCTATGTCATTTTTAATGGCTATGCTCCGGGAGAGGAGCAAAAGGAATATCTTTATGATAATATAGAAGATCCTTATCAGATAAAACCGGAACTGTTGGAGCCGGACTGCCAGAGAACAGAGGTTTTGGCATACCGGGAAAAACTTAAAAATTACCTGTATCAGACGGATGATCCTTTTTTGTGGGACAGGTAAAATTAAATGAATCATCAAAAACAGCAGCTCCATTAGCATTCTCGAAAGGAATGACAGGGACTGCTGTTTTTTACTGTGCTGCAATTGCCAAGCACATCTATTTAATATGAATGTTATTTAAAGCTTTCTGAACTTTTCCCATCATACGAATCGATACGGAATAGGTTTCTTTATTATTCATATGAAGTAAAGCATTTTCCTTGGAATACTTTAATACATGTTTCATATTTATGATGGTGGAACGGTTGCATTGGCAGAAATCGGAATTCAAGGTTGCATGAAATTCTTTTAATGACCCTGAGATCTGACGTATTCCGGTTTTGGTATGAACAATGATCTTGTGGGAATCGTCGCTGGTCGTAATTGCTACAATGTCATTTTGATCCAGAACCAGTGAATCTTTATCCAGCTTTATGGATAAAAGACGATTGGAGGAATCCAGCTGAGCCTTATAATTTCCTTCTGCATTTTGTATGCAGGAGCAGATCTGATCTGGTAAGGTTTCTGTTTCATCTTTTGTGATGAAGTCCATTGCTTCCACCTTATAGCGGAAGGTAAGGATCGCCATTTCACTGTGAGTGGTTACAAAGACAACATATCCCCTCGGATCATATTTGCGTATTTCCTGAGCCAGTTCAATTCCATTTTTATTTGACTGCAAATCAATGTCCAGAAAATAAAGACCGGTAGTGTTGGAGCGCCTTCGCATGGATAGCAGTTCTTCCGGGTTTGAAGCGGAGCAGTATAGTAAAGATTCCGTAGAGTTCATTAATAGATATTTTTCTATAATGTCTTTCCATCGGTTTAATTGTTTTTTATCATCTTCACAAAGGTAGATGTGTATCATTTTATGCTCCTTATGTACCGGTATGTATTAGGATTAATTCCTGTGTGAAAAAAGGTTCTTCATATGTAGTATTCCAGATGGCATTTTCATAGTTTTTCAAAATTACTTCTACGTTAAAAAGGCCAATTCCTCTATTTGAGCCTTTTGTTGAAATGTCGTGGCTACGAAGCTCTGATATGGTATGTGTTAGAGGAAGGGCAGTGTTTTGAACGATGAGATAGAGATCCATTCCTTTATAAAACATGCAGAAATGTACTTTCTTTGCTTCTGTTTCCATAGCAGCTTCCATGGCATTGTCTAAAAATATGCCGATGATCCGGGATAGATCGAGGCAATCAATGTTTAAGCCATTGATAGGTTCCGTCAGTTCTATTTCTGTTTTAATGCCCAATTCCATCATGTAGACAAATTTAGAGGAGAGAAGGCTTTTTAAGGCGGTATTTTTTATGTTAGAGAGATTTCCCAGTTTAGTATCTGATTCTGTAAAAGCACGGCTGATAGGGAGGATTTTTTCTCCGTAATATTCTTTTAGGCTCTCCATATCATTTTCCTTCATATAACCTGACATGGTAATTAGTATATTCATATAATCGTGTTTGAATTTTCGCATAATACCATAAGAATTTTCCAGGCGTTCTGTATAGGTACGGAGATTTTCGAACTGTGCCATACGGTGCTTGTAAGATTGTTCACTCATGGTAATTTTATAGACTGAATACATGAGAAAGACCGTAATAATAAACAAAAAAATAAAGATAAGTCCATTTAATGCTATAACTCCATAGTTGTAGCCAAGACGTTCTCCGTAGGAAAAATTAAATATGTAAAATAGCATTAAGAGAAGCAAATCAATAAAAATCGCTTTCAGCAGATGGCGATTGGTTAAATATTGTGAAAGTTTCAACTTTTTATGAAGATACCAACCGATCAATTTTGTAGTAGCCGCACAATATAAGCAATAAATGCAAGCAAAGAGCATGATTGATTTACTATTAGTTGAAAAGTCGTTCATGTCTATTTTAAGAAAAAAGGCCATTATCCACATAAATAGATAGCTGGAAGAAATACCATGAAGATAGCCGAATAAATAACAACATAGGCTTAAATAGCGATCATCAGTAAAGAAATAAGTTAAAAGTGTGAGCCCTAAAAAGGTAATAAATGTACTGGCCTGTCCATAGATTCGGTTGAAAAGAAAAGCAGTTCCAAATGTATATAAAAATATAGTAAGTCTCTTAATAATTGTTAACTTGATGGGGAGCAAATGTATACAAAAAAAGTAAACACTTAATGCTCCTGTAAATGTATAAATAAAATAAGTCATGATGTATCTCCTCGCAAGTAGATGTATGAATATATTTTACATTGTTACAAATGGAAAGTAAAGGAAATTGTATTAAAAGTAGATTCAGTTTGCGTTCAGGAAGAAAATTGCTACGGTAATTACAAAAATATTTTATTAGCACAAAGATATGATAGTATATCGACAAATGGTGGTGATAAAATGAGTATTACAAAAATAGCTGTTGGTTTTTGCGATTGGCTGAATAAGATAAGCCCCAGAGATCCAGAAGAGAATAAAGTGATACAGTATGGAATGGAATTGTTTTTGGACAATATCAGTAAAATTATTGTTATTTTGTTAATTGGAATTGTCTTAGGAAAAGGATTTGAGTCAGTTGTAATATTATTTACATTTTGTACCTTGAGATTACAGGCTGGCGGCATTCATGCTAAGACAAATTTGGGCTGTGGATTCAGTGCTTTGTTGATTTGGGCAATATCAATATTAGGTTCTCTCTTTTTCGATGTGAAAGTGTCATTCTTGCCTTTTATTTATATTGTTTCTCTTTCTATTATTATTTGTTTCGTTCCGCGGACAATAAATATTGTGCATTTTAGTCCGCAAGATAAATTAAGAAAAAAAATAAATTCAATTATAGTCTTAACCTTGATGATGTTTGTAGCATTTATAAATCCGGCTTTAAGGGAATTAATTATTTATCCTGTTATTTTGGAAGTGCTGACGTTACTTCCTAAAAATAAAATAAATATTAAAGGAGAGTACTGATGATGAAAAAAATGGCAGCAGAAAAATTACAGAAAATGTTAGTAAATGTATCTCTTAATTCTGTAGGGAAAAGTTTTCCGGCTTTAGTTTATGAAAGGAAAATACCGGATGCAGTGTTAAAAATGCGTAAGGAGAATGAAAAATAGGAAATCAATGAAGAAAAGAGCTTTGGTTTTTAATTTATGTGTAAATGGTCCGGTATGAGTAATATAATGATAATGTAATCATTATAGGAAGAAAAAGCGCCTTTATGCCAAAGAAAATAATACATATAAAATTTATTGTAAAATTTTCAAATCCAACTATTTGGAATGTGTATAGTATAATTACTGTAGTAACAAGGGGGAAACTTCTGTTTCGGATTGATTGAGATTATAAATAAATCAAAATATAAAAAAATTTCGTTCAGAAGTTTTATGGATACTCAGTAAAATATGGTTAAAAAATTGCTGCCCTTTGAATTAATTCAAAGGGCAGTTAGTCAATTATATGGAATTGGCTGAGGACTTTTTGATTAATTTATTTGTTTGAAGTCTGGTAGCACTTTTCTAAGACAAAGAGATAGTAAAGATAGGAGAAAAAGCAGATGAAAAATAAGTTATTTCGAAAAATTCTAAAACTTGAAAAGAACTTGGCGGCTGCTTCTGCCCAAAAGAATATCGTGTCAAAAAACAGAAAGAGAAAGATTATTCCGGATGAATATTTTATCGATGTGATATCAACCATACCGGAAAGAAGAGCTATGGTAGAAATAGAGAGTATTGATATATAACAAGGGAACTGACAAATAGTTAACAAAAAGCAGGTATGAGAAAGGATGTAAATTCCTCCTTGATACCTGCTTGTTTTGAATTCGACCTATATCATTTCCTTCCCTTCGCCGGCTCAATAAATGATTACGGGCTATTCGGAATGGATTTACTTACATTCTTCCAAAAGAATCTTTGGCTCAGCGACCATGGAATAATTGGTATGGTAGATAACAAAGCCAGGTGCCGCTCCGGCC
Source organism: Hungatella sp. UBA3048 (assembly GCA_002367105.1). GTDB lineage: Bacteria > Bacillota > Clostridia > Lachnospirales > Lachnospiraceae > Lacrimispora. The sequence goes on along the minus strand of DFCS01000044.1, from coordinate 423,224 downwards.
ACCTTTTTAATCTGCTTTTTCTGCACATAATCCACTTCCACCTTATCGTTTTCACGACCCTTGGAATAGTAGGCAGCTAAAGCTCCGGCTTCTTCAAATGCCCGGTCGGGAAGCTCTTTTCCTTCGGATTTTACGATGACATGGGAGCCTGGGATTCCTTTTGCATGGAACCACCAGTCATTGCCGCTTGCCACTTTAAAAGTCAGATCTTCATTCTGGTAATTATTCTTTCCTACATAAATATGGAATCCGTCAGAAGAAAGGTAGTGGAAGGGTCTGCTTGTAATCTTTGGCTTTTTGTCGCCGGATCGACGGTGTTTAATGTAACCGTACTCCATCAATTCTTCTTTGATCTGTACGAGATCCTCCTCCATAAGGGCGATGTCCAAAGCAGTGCTAACAGATTCCAGATGGTCAATTTCCTGTTTGGTTTCCGCAATCTGATCTGTTACAGCTTCAAAGGTGCGCTTTAACTTATTGTATTTATCGAAATATTTCTGAGCATTTTCCTTCGCAGATAACTGATCATCCATAGGAATGGTAATTTCCTCGTTGGTGTAATAATTAAGGCAGACCAGCTGCTTTTCACCTCCGGTTAATTCGTACCCATAGGTATTGATAAGTTCTCCGTAAACCTTATACTTGTCCCGTTTGTCCGTATCCTTCAGCTGCTTGGCCTGAAGATCGTATTTCTTATAATTTCGTTCCAAAGCGGTCTGGACGATTTTCCGTAAATCTACGGATTTTTGCCGGATTCTGGTGATTGTATTTTTTGAGGCATAATAGTTTTCCAAAAGAGAGCTTATGGAATCAAAACATTGGGAAACATAGCCTTCTCCCTGATAACAGGTTAAGGGTAGGGCGGAGAATTCCACTGGTTCATCCTTTTTATATATAATGTTTGGAGTGAAATGTCCATGCTTTATATCCTCCATAATAAAGGAAAACATGTGATACAGATGAACCAGTTCCAGTTCCGTCATTCCATTGGCTGAACGATCCCCGTCAATAGAGGCCAGATTGCATAGCTCATGGCCCATAATGGGGCTTATACCGGTCAGTTTCATATACAGCGCTTTTTGTATGGGTGCGGCTGTCTGACCGATTACATCAATGAATTCTTCTTCAGTGATGGTCAGAGGATCTTTTTTCTCTATGGTCTGTGGGATAAAATAGGTTCTTCCCGGCAAAACCTCACGTACGGAGCTGACCTGGGCGGAGATATGCTTTATGCTGTCTAATATCAAATCCTCTTCATTGCAAAAGATGATGTTACTGTGCTTTCCCATGATTTCAATGATCAGTTTTTTAATTCTTTTATCCCCTAATTCATCGAAATGCTCCACTTCCATGCATAAGATCCGTTCCAGTCCCGGCTGGCTCACACGGATGATGCGCCCGTTTCCGATGTGCTTTCTTAAAAGCATACAAAAATTTGGAGCGGTCATGGGGCTTTGCTTGTTTGCCTCTGTAAAATAGATGAGGGGGAGACTGGCACTGGCCGAAATCAGGAGTCTCCATGTATTTTTCTGGTTTTTAATCGTAAACAGCAGTTCGTCCTTTTCCGGCTGGGCAATTTTTGCAATTTTTCCGCCTTCCAGCCGGTTTTTCATCTCTGCTGCGAGATTTGCCATAACTATTCCGTCTAATGCCATTGTCTGTTCCTCCGGTAAATGGTCTATATAATAAGGATAGTATAGCACAGAATCAACTATCTGTAAAATTTAAAACCAATTGACTTGTATTTTATTATGAATTATAATGGATGATATCTATGGCGAAAGAGAGGCATATGGAATGATCAAAAGCATGACAGGTTTTGGCAGATGCGAAACTGTCACGGATGAATATAAGATTTCCGTAGAAATGAAAGCTGTAAATCACAGATATCTGGATTTAAGCATAAAAATGCCGAAAAAGTTTAATTTCTTTGAAGCAGGGATCAGGAATCTATTAAAGAATTATATCCAGCGCGGAAAGGTTGATGTATTTATCACCTATGAGGATTACACAGAGAATAAGCTGTGCTTGAAGTATAACAATGCGCTGGCTGCTGAATATATGGATTATTTCGCAAAGATGGAGGCACAATTCGGAATTCAGAACGACATCAAGGTATCGACCCTGGCCAGGTGCCCGGAGGTCCTTATCATGGAAGAGGTGCCGGAGGATGAGAATCAGATGTGGAAGCTTCTTTCAGAAACCATAGAGGAAGCTGCAAAACGTTTTGTGGAAACCAGAGTGACAGAAGGAGATAACCTAAAGAACGATCTCCTTGGAAAGCTTAAGTTTATGACTGAGCTTGTGGAATTCATTGAAGAACGGTCCCCCAGGATTCTTATAGAATACAGGGCAAAACTGGAGGACAAGGTGAAAGAATTGCTGGCTAACGCTTCCGTTGATGAAGGAAGAATTGCCGCAGAAGTTACGATATTTGCAGATAAAATCTGTGTGGATGAAGAAACCGTACGGCTCAGAAGCCACATTGAAAATACTTGTGCAGAGCTTAATGCAGGCGGAAGTGTGGGAAGAAAACTGGATTTCATTGCTCAGGAGATGAACCGGGAGGCGAACACCATACTTTCCAAAGCCAATGACCTGGAAATTTCCGATAAGGCCATCGCTTTAAAGACCGAGATTGAAAAGGTAAGGGAACAGATCCAGAATATTGAGTAGGAGTGTAACGAAAAACATGAATGAAAATGGCATATTGGTAGTCGTATCCGGATTTTCAGGGGCAGGCAAGGGTACCTTGATGAAAGAGCTTCTGAAACGGTATGATAATTATGCGTTGTCCATATCCGCTACCACCAGAAACCCCAGAGAGGGAGAAACAGACGGCAGGGAATATTTCTTTGTGACAGAAGAACGTTTTAAGGATATGATACAAAAGGAAGAATTGATCGAATATGCCCAGTATGTCAACCATTACTATGGTACACCTAAGGAATACGTTTTAAACCAGATGAAAATGGGGAAGGATGTAATCCTGGAAATTGAAATTCAGGGGGCGCTAAAGGTAAAGAAACATTTCCCTGCTGCGATTTTAATTTTTGTTATGCCACCCAATGCAGAGGAATTAAAACGCCGTCTCATAGGCCGCGGTACGGAAAACATGGATGTGATCAATGCCAGACTCCGCCGGGCAGCTGAGGAAGCGGAAGGCATGGAGGGCTATGATTATATCCTCATTAACGATAAGATAGACATTTGTGTGGAAGAGATGCACCGCATGATTCAGGTACAGCATAACCGTGCTTCCAATAATATGGCATTTTTATCCCATATCCGGGAAGAATTAAAGAATATATAGAGCCGATTAAGAAAGGGGAATGAAAGATGTTACATCCATCTTATTCAGATTTGATTAATGTAGTAAACAGCGAGGTAGAGCCAGGAGAGGCTCCTGTTGTACAGAGCCGTTATTCTATCGTGATTGCCGCAGCTAAGAGAGCAAGGCAGATTATCGGCGGCTCAGAGCCGGAGGTTTTGGGAGTTGGTAAGAAACCGCTTTCTGTTGCCGTAGAAGAATTGTATGAGGGCAAAGTAAAGATTTTAAGCGAAGCGGATGCAACAGAAGAAGACGATAATTAGGAAAGAGGCCGTCTCCCTTTTGGATGAGATGGCCTTTCCCATTATAAAGAAAGACAGGAGTTAAAACATGAAGTTATTATGTGTTTCACTGGGCTGCGACAAGAATCTTGTGGATACAGAGATGATGCTGGGCCTTCTGAATAAAGACGGATATACCTTTACGGATGATGAGTATGAGGCGGATGTGATTGTGATCAATACCTGTTGCTTCATCGGTGATGCAAAAGAGGAAAGTGTAAATACCATACTGGAGTTGGCCCAGAGAAAGATTGACGGCAAATGCAAGGCTTTGATCGTTACCGGATGCCTGGCCCAGCGGTATAAACAGGAGATCATAGACGAGATACCTGAAGTGGATGGAATTTTAGGTACTTCCACCTATGACGAGATCTCTCACGTACTGGCGGAAGCTTTGGGCGGAAAAGAACACGTTCAGCGTTTTCACGATCTGGACGAGATTCCGGAAGTGGAAACAGACCGGATTCTTACAACAGGGGGGCATTATGCCTTTTTAAAGATTGCGGAAGGCTGTGACAAGCATTGTACTTATTGTATTATTCCGTCTCTGCGTGGAAATTACCGCAGTGTTCCCATGGAGCGCCTGGTAAAGGAAGCTGAAAGACTGGCTGAGAGGGGGGTGAAAGAGCTTATTTTAGTTGCTCAGGAGACAACTCTGTATGGTGTGGATCTGTATGGTGAGAAGTCACTTCCTAAGCTTCTTAAAAGCCTGTGCCGCATATCCGGGATTCAGTGGATCCGGATCCAGTACTGTTATCCGGAAGAAATCACGGATGAGCTGATCCGGACCATCAAGGAAGAAGAGAAGATATGTAAATACCTTGATCTGCCCATTCAGCATGCCAGCGACCGGATATTAAAACGCATGGGCCGCAAGACCTCAAAGGCCCAGCTTCGGGAAATCGTGGAAAAGCTTCGGAGAGAAATTCCGGAAATCGCTCTTAGGACCACACTGATCTCCGGATTCCCAGGGGAAACCCCGGAAGATCACGAAGAACTGATGGAGTTTGTTGATGAGATGGAATTCCAGCGTTTGGGAGTGTTTGCATATTCTGCAGAAGAAGATACACCTGCTGCGGAATTTCCGGATCAGGTATTGCAGGAGGTAAAAGAGGAACGACGTGATGCCATCATGGAGCTTCAGCAGGAGATCTCCTTTGACTTTTCTAAATCCATGATCGGGAAAACTCTGGAGGTCATGATAGAAGGCAAGGTGGCGGATGAAAACGCTTATGTGGGACGTACCTTTATGGATGGACCTGGTGTGGATGGAATGATTTTTGTTCAGACAGCCGAAGAACTGATGTCAGGTGATTTTGCAAGAGTCCGCGTGACGGGGGCTATGGAATATGATTTGATAGGAGAGTTGGAGGATGAATTTACCGAATAAGCTTACGATTTTAAGAGTTATTATGATTCCGTTTTTTGTTCTGTTTCTGCTGCTTGACGGAGGCGCCAATGCGTCATACCGTTATATTGCGGCTGTCATATTCATTGTGGCCAGCTTTACGGATTTTCTTGATGGAAATATTGCAAGAAAGTATGGCCTGGTGACTAATTTTGGCAAGTTTATGGACCCTCTGGCGGATAAGCTGCTGGTCTGCGCAGGACTTATCTGTTTTACAGCCTTGGGCCAGCTTTCTGCCTGGATCGTTATCGTGATCATTAGCCGTGAATTTATTATCAGTGGGTTCCGTCTGGTAGCTTCTGATAATGGCGTGGTGATCGCGGCAAGCTATTGGGGAAAGTTTAAAACAGTGTCCCAGATGATTATGTCGGTTCTTCTTATCCTGAATATTCCGGCATTATCCATCCTCACAACAGTGTTTATCTGGATCGCCACTATCCTTACCTTGGTTTCACTAGTTGATTATATAGCAAAAAATTACCGCGTTCTTATGGAAGGGAGTATGTGATCATGGTTGTTGAACTGATTTCAGTTGGAACGGAACTTCTTCTTGGAAATATTGTAAATACCAATACTCAGTATCTGGCGGAGAAATGTGCTCTTTTGGGACTTTCCATGTATCATCAGGTTACAGTGGGTGATAACAGGGAACGTCTTTCTGAGGCGTTTGAGACTGCCTTAAAGCGTTCGGATGTTGTCATTCTGACCGGAGGTCTTGGACCTACGGAGGATGATTTGACAAAAGAAGTCTGCGCAGATGTCATGGGACTCTCTTTAATGGAAGATAGCCATACAAAGGAGAGAATTAATGAGTATTTTAAAAACAGCATTTATAAAGAGATTCCAGATAATAACTGGAAGCAGGCACTGGTTCCTGAAGGAGCGGCCGTGCTTGACAACCATAACGGTACTGCACCGGGACTGATTCTGGAAAAGGATGGAAAGGCGGCAATCCTGCTGCCGGGACCTCCAAATGAGTTAAAGCCCCTGTTCCGCGATCAGGTATTTCCTTACCTTCAAAAGCTCCAGCCTGAAGTAATCCGTTCTCAAATGATCAAAATCTGCGGACATGGAGAGAGCCAGGTAGAGAATAAGCTTCTTGACCTCATTGACGGACAGTCCAACCCAACCATTGCCACCTATGCGAAGACGGCTGAGGTGCATTTAAGGGTCACGGCTAAGGCATCAAGTGAAGAGGAAGCCAAAAGTCTTTTAAAACCGGTGGTAAAAGAGATTAAAAACCGTTTTGGGAACGATGTGTATACCACAAAAGAGGAAGAAACCCTTGAAATGGCAGTAGTACGCCTCCTGAAAAAATATGAGCTTACGGTGACTACGGCAGAATCCTGCACCGGAGGACTGATTGCAGGACGTCTGGTGAATGTGCCGGGGGCTTCCGAAGTGTTTCGGGAAGGCTTTATCACCTATTCCAACAAGGCAAAGAGAAAGCACCTTGATGTAAGCAAAAGCACCTTGAAGAAATATGGTGCTGTCAGCGAACAGACTGCCAAAGAAATGGCGATCGGTGGTGTTTTTGCAGCCGATTCAGATGTCTGCATTGCAGTGACAGGGATCGCAGGACCGGATTCTGATGGTGAAAAACCAGTAGGACTTGTTTACATGTCCTGCTATATGAAGGATAAGGTTTCAGTGGAAGAATATCATTTTAAGGGAAACCGGGAGAAGATCAGGGAACAGTCTGTGGTAAAGGCACTTGACCTGCTGCGCCGTTCCATTCTTAAGAATTATCATTCATAAAACCTTCCGGGAGGAGATAAATTTGGAGACCCGTTTGCTGAAAAAACAGATGACTGCAGCGTACCAGTACTCCTATGTAAGACTGGTGCTGAATTATGATACTTTATTTGAAACCATAGGGGAGGAACCGGTGATTCCGGAGCGGATCATTGCTTACTGCCGGCAGCTTAACGGGCTGCTAAAAGGGCATTTTTCCGGAAAAGATGTGGAAGAGGAACTGCTTAAGCTTCGCGGGGGTATCACCCATGAAGTAGAGGTCCTGACTTCCTATACGGACTGCTTTCAGATTTATGAATATGTTATAAACCGCCTGGAACGGAAGTTTATGTCTTTGCCGGAAACCGAAGGTGATGATGAAAGCTTTGCAAAACGTCTTATGGGATTTGTTACGGATACGAAGGAAACGGCCGTTATGAACGGAAGGATCAGGCAGATCATCGGGCAGCTTCCTGTCCGCCTGACAAAACAGAAGTTTTTCAGTCTTGTTATGGAAGGGCTGTCCGTTTACATTGGTTCTCCCATTGAGAATCTTAAGGATATGATGTATAACCTCCGCAGTTCGTCCATGGTTAAGCTTCCTTCAGGAATGGAAGAAGGGTATAAGGAACTTTTTGAGCTTTTGGAGCAGTTCCGGCTCATGGATTACGGGAATATGACCGCTGAAGGCTTTGAAGAAGCTTCTGAAAAGCTTGGTCTTGCCTGCGAGGGTCTTATGGATGAATCCGGCCTTTATATCATGCTCCAGGACATTATCAATGATTTTTGTGTTCTGGTTTTTGCAAGACCGGAAGCAGTTGTTGATGTGAAGGAGGAAGAACTTTACTGCTCCATGGTTTCGGAGATTTTGGAAAAGTTCATAAAAGATGATTATTCCCCTGTAGAAGAAGAGTTTTTCGACAGGCTTACACAGTTGGAGGGAAGGCAGGAAGCTTATTATGAACGGTATTTAAGGACCGAACTGCCGGAAGAGAGCGACGATTGGAATAAAGATCCGGATTACGTGAAAGCTGTAAATGTAGACAGGCTTTTATCCGGAAGCTCTTTTGTGGAATTAAAAAGCCGGGATGAGCGGAAAGAAACAGGTAAGGCGGATAAAGCGGCTGTTGTTGACCGTTCCTATCTGGAGAAAACGGCGAAGGAATATTTTAAAGAGCTTGAGGAGGTATTCTCTGGCGTCTCCAGACCTGTGATCCGGGCCATAATGGCCAAGGTTTTATCAGACCTCCCTGTCTTTTTTAATTCAATTGACGAAATACAGGCATATATCGAAGGAAGCTTAAAAAGCTGCCTGGATGAAGCGGAAAAGGAAACTTGCAAGGAATTATTGGAAGAGCTGATGAATGATGAAAATAAGCTGGTTTGACCGTTTGTACGTTGGTGAGAAAGCGAAGAAGAAACGTTACCGGATTATTCAGGGAATCCGCAGGTTAAAGCCTGGACCAGGGATTTATGTGATTACGCCTGCTGCAAATGGGAATAATATACTTGATATCTATCCGGCGATGACACTTTGTTGGCCAATTTACCGGGAGGAGGAATTTCTCATTTTAGGCATTGCGTCCGGTTACTGGGAAGCGTTAGAGGTGGCCGGGGATATCATCGGTGATATGTACCGGAAAACTGGAGGCTTCGATCTGCCTGCTTTTATAGGGATGGAAGCCGGTAAGGTGTGAGGTGTTCATGCTTCATATAATTTTGTTTATACTTAAAATTTTAGGGCTGCTGGTGCTTATCGTATTAGGACTTGTCCTCGCTGCTGCTCTCATGATCCTTCTGGTCCCGGTACGTTACCAGGCAGAGGGATCCTATGACGGAAAGGTGAAGGGGAAAGCCAGGATTACCTGGCTGCTACATATCCTTTCCGTATCAGCTCAGTACGAGGAAGACTTAATCGTGAGGGTCCGGATTTTCGGCTTCCGCATTGGAAAGCCCAAAAAGATGGATTCAGAGCTTAAGGAAGCGGAAGATATTATGGTTCAGGCCATGGAAATAATGGAACCGGAACCCATAAGAGAAGCACAGGAAGTGAAAGATGAAATTCATGACAAGGTCAGGGAAGAACCAAAGAACCTGCCGCCTCCAAAGGAGGAAGTGAAAAGTCCGACGCCTCCAAAGGTAGATCCAAAAAAGAAAAAAGGATTCCGGGTCATGGGAGTGTTTGAAAAGCTAAAAAAGAAGGTTCTTATGGCTTTTACAAAACTTAAGTTTTTTTTCCTGCGGATCTGTGATACACTGAGAACAATAAAAGACAAAAAAGATGAGATTTATGCCTGGATTTCCAATAAGGAGAACCAGAAGACAGGAAAGCTGCTTTTTAGACAGGTAAAAAGATTGATCCGCCATATCCTTCCCCTCCGGGGAAAGGGAAATATAACATTTGGCTTTGATGATCCGTACCTGACCGGACAGGTGCTCACCTATGCAAGCGTCATTTATCCGCTTTGCCATAAGCATTTGAACCTGTATCCGGTTTTTGACCAGACTGTGTTTACGGTGGAAGGAACGTTTCGCGGAAGGATCCGCATAGGGACGGCTCTTCTCATTGGATTGCGGATGCTGTTGGATAAAAATTTCAGGCGTTTGTTAAAAGGCTGGCTTCATAAAGGAGGAATTGCTTAACGTGGCAGATAATAATTTTACATCTACGGTAGAGTCGCTGTTTAAGGGAATGGATTCTTTTGTGGCGACAAAAACTGTGGTAGGAGATGCGGTAAAGGTGGATGATACGATCATTCTTCCTTTGGTGGATGTGACCTGCGGCATGGCCGCCGGATCCTTCGCGGGAGATACAAAGCATAACGGGGCAGGAGGCATGCATGCAAAGATGAGCCCCAGTGCGGTGTTAATCATTCAGAATGGAGTAACAAAGCTGGTTAACATCAAACAGCAGGATGCTGTAACGAAAATTCTGGATATGGTTCCGGATTTTGTCAATAAATTTGCAGGCGGAACAAAAGAAGTTTCCTCGGAAGCATTAAAGGTGGCGGAGGAGATGGCCGCTTCGGAAGAGAAGAAAAAAGCGGAAGAATAATAAAGGGATAAGCCGCATAGTATGTTATATAGCCTGAATGGATTGAGGGATGATATGAGAAGAGTATGCGGACTTATGCTGTTCTGCTTTGGAGCGGGCATGGCAATTCTGCTTTTTATCCCGGCGACTATCGTAACGATCCTTTTTATTATCGGATGTCTGGTACTGGGATATAACCTGTTCTGCTGCTGATCAAGCAATGCTGTTAAAATAAATGAGGCCAGCCCTATAAAAGGTCCGGCCTCATGTAAAAAGACAAAAAAATACTCCTGACTGATATCAGCCAGGAGTTTCCTTCGATTAAGCTCTTTCAACTAATCCGGATCTTAAGCAGGAAGTACATACGTACATCTTCTTATTAGCGCCGCCGTTAACTTTAACTTTAACAGACTTTACATTTGCTTTCCACATCTTATTGGATCTTCTATGGGAATGGCTCACTGCGTTGCCAAAGTGAGCAGCTTTTTCACAAATTGCACATTTAGCCATGATTGCACCTCCTTAAAAGCGACTTGGACTTTTTATGGTTGAAAAATCCACAACAAATGTATGATAACAGAAAACACATGGATTTGCAAGTGAAAATTAAAAATTTGTTTCTTTTTTTGGAAAAATCATGTATAATCAAAACAGACAGAAAGAACGGAGGTAGAGACTATGAAGGGTTATATTAATAATAAACTGGGCGAAATCCAGGTAAGCCCTGATGTTATCGCTATGTATGCCGGAACGACCGCAGTGGAATGCTTCGGTATCGTCGGTATGGCGGCTGTCAGTATGAAAGACGGACTTGTTAAGCTTTTAAAACGGGAAGGCCTGACTCACGGAATCAATGTGAACATCCAGGACAACCATATCACCATCGATTTTCATGTAATTGTAGCCTATGGGGTCAGCATTTCTGCGGTGGCGGATAACTTGATTGAAAATGTAAAATACAAAGTAGAAGAATTCACAGGTATGACAGTAGATAAGATTAACATCTTTGTCGAAGGCGTAAGAGTGATTGATTAAGGAGGAAACTACCCGTGGGTATGAAGTATATAGACGCCAAAATGCTGCAAAAGGCATTTCTGGCAGGAGCAAAAGGACTGGAAGCAAAAAAAGAATGGATTAATGAACTGAATGTGTTTCCAGTGCCGGATGGAGATACCGGAACCAACATGACCATGACGATCATGGCGGCGGCAAAGGAAGTGGCTGCCATTGAGAATCCTACCATGGAATCATTAGCAAAAGCAATTTCCTCCGGTTCATTAAGAGGAGCGAGAGGAAACTCCGGTGTGATCCTGTCCCAGTTGTTCCGTGGTTTCACAAAAGAGATCGCTGCCGCCAATCAGGTGACTGCCACCGTTTTAGCCAATTCCTTTGTACGGGCAACAGAAACTGCTTATAAAGCAGTCATGAAACCCAAAGAGGGAACCATTCTTACTGTAGCCAGAGGAATGGCAGAAAAGGCTGCGGAGCTGGTCACTGAGACAGAGGATATCCTTGAGTTCTGTCAGAAGGTAATCGAACATGGTGATTATGTATTAAGCCAGACGCCTGAGATGCTTCCGGTTTTAAAACAGGCCGGAGTTGTGGATTCCGGCGGCCAGGGCCTTATGCAGGTAATGAAGGGTGCCTTTGACTGCCTGTCGGGCAAGGAGGTAGACTTATCTGTAGAGGTTGAAAAGCGCACGGCTGATCCTGACGGAGCCTCAGGAGCAACAACTGCTGACATTGATATCCGGTTTGGTTATTGCACCGAATTTATCATTAATCTGGAAAACCACTATGATGATAAGAAGGAGCGCGATTTCAAGGGATACTTGGAATCCATCGGTGATTCCATTGTGGTTGTTTCGGACGATGACGTGGTAAAAGTCCATGTCCATACCAATGATCCGGGACTTGCAATTCAGAAGGCCCTTACTTATGGTTCCTTATCCCGTATGAAGATCGATAATATGAGGGAAGAGCATCAGGAAAAACTGATTAAAGAATCGGAAAAACTTGCAGCACAGCAGAAGGCTGAGGTCAAAAAAAAGGCGGAGCAGAAAAAACCCTATGGTTTTATTTCCGTATCTGCCGGGGAAGGTCTTGATGAAATATTCCGGGGGATCGGCGCAGATTACCTGATCCAGGGCGGTCAGACCATGAACCCAAGTACAGAGGATATGTTAAATGCCATCGAAAAGGTGAATGCCGATACCATCTATATCCTGCCAAACAATAAAAACATCATATTGGCTGCCGAGCAGGCCAAAAGCCTGGTGGAAGACAAGAAGGTTATTGTGATCCCTTCGAAAACCATACCCCAGGGCATTACTGCCATCATTAACTTTGCTCCGGATTTATCGCCGGAGGATAATGAAAAGATTATGACAGAAGAGATGTCCAGGGTGAAAACCGGACAGGTTACCTATGCGGTCCGCAATACCATGATCGATGATACCACAATCCGGGAAGGGGATATCATGGCGCTTGGCGACAGTGGTATTCTTGCAGTTGGAAAGGAAATTGAGCCTACGGTGTTAGAAGCCATGGAAGCTATGGTGGAAGAAGAATCTGAATTAGTGACCGTTTATTACGGCAAGGATGTCAAAGAAGAGGATGCAAAAGAGCTTAAGGAAAAAGCAGAAGAGCTGTTTTCCCATTGCGAGGTAGAACTTCATGCAGGCGGCCAGCCGATTTATTATTATCTCATATCAGTAGAATAAAAAGAGCCAGCGGCATTTTATATACCGGGCAGACGAGGCCTGTCTGCCCGGTTTTGCTGTGCAGGTAAAAAGAAAGGAGGGGAACCCGTCTTTGAATGGTGAGTCAATTGATTCCTTAAAGGGAATCGGTGAAAAAACAGGGAAATTGTTTCAAAAGGTGGGAGTGATAACCGTTGGGGATCTTCTGGAATACTATCCAAGGGCCTATGATACCTATGAGGAGCCTTGCCCTATTGGGGAGCTTAAACCGGATCAGGTGATGACTGTGGCCGGTATGCTTTATAAGACTCCGGATGTAAAACGGTACAGCCATATTCAGGTCATCACAACAACTTTAAAGGATATGACGGGAACTCTTTTGCTCACCTGGTACAATATGCCCTATCTTCACTCCACTTTAAAAGCAGGGACACGGGCTATTTTCCGTGGCAGAGTGGTAAAAAAAAGCGGACGTCTTACCATGGAACAGCCTGAGGTATTTACGGAAGAGGCTTATGAGCAGGTGGTGCATTCCATGCAGCCTGTTTACGGTCAGACCAAGGGACTGAGCAATAAAACCATTGTAAGAGCTCAAAGACAGGCATTAAGCCTCCGTAGTATGGTACGGGATTATATGCCTGCCGATTTACGAAAAAAACACGAACTGGCGGAATATAATTTTGCTATTGAACATATTCATTTTCCGACGGACCGGAACGAACTGCTATTTGCCAGAAAAAGACTGGTGTTTGACGAATTTTTTCTTTTTCTCATGGCGGTCCGGCGTTTAAAGGATGGCAGAGAGGATAAAAAAAGCGCTTATATCTTAAGTCTCTCTCCTAAAGCAGAGGCTTTGAGGAAAAGTCTGCCCTATTCTCTTACCAATACCCAGGAAAAGGTTTTAAATGAGGTATACGGCGATCTGTCGGGGGGCAGGGTCATGAACCGGCTTATTCAGGGAGACGTAGGCTCCGGTAAGACGATCATTGCCATACTCGCCCTCCTTCAGGCGGCGTATAACGGATATCAGGGAGCTCTTATGGCGCCTACCGAGGTACTTGCAAAACAGCATCTTGAATCCATGACAGAGCTGTTTGCCGCGCATCAGATCGACAAAAAGCCCATACTTGTTACAGGCTCCATGACAGCGAAAGAAAAAAGGATTGCTTACGAAAAGATTGCTTCTCATGAGGCGGATATCATTATCGGAACCCATGCCCTCATTCAGGAGAAGGTGGTATACGATAATCTGGCACTGGTGATTACCGATGAACAGCATCGGTTTGGAGTCGGCCAACGGGAAATGCTTGGAAAAAAGGGAGAAGAGCCTCATGTTCTGGTTATGAGTGCCACACCCATCCCACGAACCCTCGCTATTATCATTTACGGGGATCTGGACATTTCTATCATTGATGAGCTGCCGGCAAACCGTTTGCCTATCAAAAACTGTGTTGTAGATACCGGCTACCGCGGGAAGGCCTATGAATTTATCCGGAAAGAGATAGCAAGCGGCCGTCAGGCCTATGTGATCTGCCCTATGGTAGAAGCCAGCGAGATGATTGATGCGGAAAATGTAGTGGATTATACAAAAACCTTGAGAGAGGCACTTCCAGGAATATCTGTGGAATATCTTCACGGGAAAATGAAACCTAAGGAGAAAAACGGAATCATGGAGAGATTTGCCGGCGGGGAAATCAAAGTTCTGGTTTCCACGACTGTAATCGAGGTAGGCGTGAATGTTCCCAACGCAACGGTAATGATGATTGAGAATGCAGAGCGCTTCGGCCTGGCTCAGCTTCACCAGCTGAGAGGGCGTGTAGGACGGGGAAAATATCAGTCTTACTGTATTATGGTAGGAGCTTCGGAACAGGAAGGGACGAAAGAACGCCTTGAAATCTTAAACCAGTCCAATGACGGCTTTTTTATTGCCTCAGAGGACTTAAAGCTTCGGGGACCCGGCGATATTTTCGGAATCAGGCAGAGTGGGGATCTGGAATTTAAACTGGGGGATATTTTTACAGATGCAAACCTGTTAAAGACTGTTTCAGAAGAAGTGAAACGGCTTTTTCATGTGGATCCGGAGCTGGAAAATGAGGAACACCAGGAACTCAAAGGCAAGCTTCAGGAGTATCTTGAGAAAAGCTATGATAAGCTTAATTTGTAGTTAGAATTATCTGCTTATCTGATTTTTGCAGAAAATATTTGCAATAATCGACTGCAAATGATAAACTAATTTACGTAAAATTATGAAAGCAAGGAAACAGGAGGATTGTAATGAGTAGAAAAGACTTAAAATTTGATGCAAAGGATGCCATGAGGAATGCGCTGGTAAGTCCTTATATGGTTACAATAATTGTTGGTGTCATCATGGTTATATTATCTGTTGTACAGGGATTTCTTGATATATGGCAGGATATGATAGGCAATGCGAACGCTTATGGGGATTTAGGGCAGAGCGGAGCATTTGCAGTCAGCAGCGTTATTTTTTTAATTATTAATATTGTTGTTAGCACCATTATCCAGTTTGGGTATCAGTCTTACTGTTTAAAAGTTGCCAGCAGAGATGATACTATGTCATATGGGGATTTATTCGGATCTGTAAGGTATTTTTTTAAAGCTCTGGGATTGATTCTCATGATGTCTTTACTTACTTTTTTGTGGACCTTGCTTCTTATCATTCCGGGAATTATAGCTGCTTACCGCTATTCACAGGCTATTATTATTATGGTTGAGGATCCAAGTAAAGGTATTATGCAATGCATTCGTGAAAGTAAAGAAATGATGGTAGGGCATAAGTGGGAATTCTTTGTTCTGGAGCTGTCCTTTATTTTATGGCAGCTTTTGGGCCTTGTCACCTGCGGTCTTGCTTTCATTTATGTATATCCTTATATGAAGGTTACTTTTGCTAATTATTATTATGCAATAAAGCCCAAAGCGGTTGTATATGAGGAAGCGACTGTAATTGAGTAAATAATAAAAGGGTTCAAACTTTTTAAGAGGTTGAACCCTTTTGTACGGCAAATGAGTGGAGGAGCACGGAAGATGAAGTGTGTGATTATTGGAATTGCCGGAGGAACCGGCTCAGGGAAGTCGACCTTTACCAACCGGTTAAAGGATGCATTTTGTGATGATATCGCGGTTATTTATCATGATAATTATTATAAAAAGCAGGATGGCATCTCTTTTGAAGAGAGAAAGAAAATGAATTATGACCATCCCGAAGCTTTTGAAACAGAGCTTTTGCTGGATCAGCTTCGAAAGCTTCGTGCAGGAGAATCGGTTGATTGCCCTGTTTATGATTATTCCATGCACAACCGTTCTCAAAATGTGGTGAAGGTGGAGCCTAAAAAAGTCATTTTAGTCGAGGGGATCCTGGTTTTTGCTGATGAGCGCTTAAGAAGCATGTTTGATATAAAAATATTTGTGGAGGCTGACGCCGATGAACGGATCCTTCGCCGGGTGATCCGTGATGTAAAGGAAAGAGGCCGGGATATCGAGGGTGTTGTGGAACAGTATTTAACCACAGTTAAGCCTATGCATTATTTGTATGTGGAGCCTACGAAACCAATGGCGGATGTTATTATAAACAGCGGCATGAATGAGGTTGCGTTTCAGCTGGTGAAAACGAATATTGAAAAGATTTTGGAGTCTGGTAATTAGGGTTAAAATGTATCTGCATGAGAATGTTTTTGAAGGCTCGAAATTTTTTCCAGAAAAAAACATTTTACGAAAAACCTTCTAGTGTATTTCATTCTATTCCAGCCATAATAGGAGTGTAGCACAAAACACACCATGAATTATAAAAAACAAAATCATGGTGAATAGATGAAAAGGAGGCATATCATTATGTCAGGTAGATCTAATACTACAAATGTACCAGAGGCAAAAGAAGCAATGAATCGTTTTAAAATGGAAGTAGCCAGCGAGATTGGTGTTCCGTTAACCAACGGTTATAACGGTAACTTAACTTCTGCTCAGAACGGTTCCGTAGGCGGTTATATGGTTAAGAAGATGATCGAAGCCCAGGAAAGACAGATGGCAGGTAAATAATCTGTAAAAAACAATGAGACACCCTTCGAATATAAAAAGAAATAACATTTAGTCCAATAGCATGGACGATTGAAGGGAAGCAGGAGCTGCAGTTTCGTAACTGATAATCAGTTATGGGGCTGCGGCTCCTGTTTTTTTGGATTTGGGGTGGGATAAGTGGCTGGAAAGGGTTGGTGAGGTAGTTGAGTCCGCCATGGAACCCTGACTGCGCGGAGCGCAGTCAGGGTCGCGGGCTTCGCCCTATGAAAAAATACAGAAGTTCAGGTGCTTATGTGCAAGCACAACGCGCCTGAATTTCTGCATTTTTTCACCATGGCTCATTGCTGGCGCGAAAAATCAGTTGTATATCTACCGTTTTCATACTATAATGGTTTGGAAAAATAAAGTGAGGAATTGTTATGAGAGTAATTGCCGGAAAAGCCAGGAGGCTTGTTTTGAAGACGATAGAGGGGCAGGATACGCGGCCTACGACAGATAGAATTAAAGAAACACTTTTTAATATGATACAAGGGGACATGCATGATTGCAGTTTTCTGGATTTATTCTCCGGCAGCGGGGCCATTGGAATTGAGGCGCTGAGCCGGGGAGCCAGGCTGGCAGTTATGGTGGAACAGAATCCGGGGGCAGCGGAATGCATCCGTGAAAATTTAAAGACTACTAAGCTGGAGGATGGCGCCGTTGTGATGAACTGTGACGTCATAACGGGACTTAGGAAGCTGGAAGGGAATGGGTATGTGTTTGATTTTATATTTATGGACCCTCCCTATAACCAGGATTGGGAAAAAAAGGTATTACAGGATCTGGCTGATTTCCAGCTGATTGATGAAAATACGACAATTATTGTGGAAGCTTCTTTAGAAACTTCTTTTGATTTTTTAGAGAATCTGGGATACCGGATGATAAGGGAAAAGAATTATAAAACCAATAAACATGTTTTTATAGCAAGGTAAGAACCATAAGAAATTGCTCAAAATACATGAGTAATAATAAGGAAAAGGAAGAGACCATATGAGAAAAGCAGTGTATCCGGGAAGCTTTGATCCGGTGACTTTTGGTCATCTGGATATTATTGAACGTTCTGCAAGGATGTCGGACCATCTGATCATAGGAGTTTTAAATAATAATTCAAAAACTCCGTTGTTTTCTGTAGAAGAACGTGTTAATATGTTAAAGAGCCTTACGAAAGACCTTCCCAACGTGGAAGTGATATCGTTTGGAGGGCTTTTGGTAGATTTTGTACGAGCCAATCAGGCGGATGCAGTGATTCGCGGGCTTCGGGCTGTAACGGATTTTGAATATGAATTGCAGATCGCACAGACAAACCGGGTCATGGCCCCAGAGATTGATACTGTGTTTTTGACGACGAATTTAAAATATTCTTACTTGAGTTCCAGCATTGTGAAGGAGATTGCCGCCTATGGTGGAGAGATAAACACGTTTGTACCTGCATGCGTTGCAGAGCGTGTAATGAAGAAGATGGACGATAGAATGAAATAAGGGTAAGGAGTGTTCGTATTATGATGAGCAGAATTGAACAGTTAATCGGTGAAATTGAAGAATATATTGACAGCTGCAAATACCAGCCGCTCTCCAACAGTAAGATTGTGGTCAACAGGGATGAACTTGAAGAGCTTCTGGTAGAACTTCGTCTGCGCATTCCGGATGAAATCAAGCAGTATCAGAAGATCATCAGCAACCGTGACGCCATTATGAATGAAGCCCGCCAGCAGGCGGATTCTATTTTGGCCCAGGCCAATGCTCAGACAAATGAGCTGGTTAATGAGCATGAGATTATGCAGAAAGCATACACCCAGGCCAATGATATTATTGAACAGGCCAACAGCCAAGCCCAGCAGATCGTGGAACAGGCGGTTTCTGACGCCAACGGAATCAGACAAAGCTCTGTCCAGTATACGGATGACATGTTAAAGAGCCTTCAGACTATTATCAGTCATTCCATGGAAGGGGCTCAGGGCCGTTTTGACGCTTTTATGACTTCCATGCAGTCAAGCTATGATATCGTCTCCTCTAACCGCCAGGAGCTGACAGGAGCTGTCATGCCCGTGGAAGGAACAGAAGAAAACGGGACAACAGAATAAAAAGTATGATGGTAAGGAAGCTGTGAAGTACTTTCCAAGCTACATAGTGCCGGATGGATAATCCGGCATTTTTTATAACACTCTTTGTCTGAAAGATGCCGGACAATCCTCCGAATGCGGTTACGGTCCCGATCCATAAACCGGCGGAGATTCCTGAAAAAGCCTGGGAAACGGCCTTGATTCCTGTGGTCATTTCAACAAATCCAAGGATAAGGGCTTTATGCTGGGGGAGGTCTATGGGAATCGTAGTTATGTAGAGGGCCAGGATGGAAAAAAGCATGATATATCCCCCGATTTTCACCATAACTTCGCAGGAATCCATTAAGCTGTCATCAAAGGACTTGGAGGATTCTCTGTTTACCGGAAGGGACAGGGCAGGTCCGTTTATGCCATAACAGCTCCGGGCTGCTATGGAAAGAGGAATTATGGGTAAGTAGACACAGACAAGAAGGAGCCAGACCGGTACGGCCGGTGGTAGCCCTCCTGCAGCATAACCTAACAAAAACATGGGACTGGGATGGTTGCAGATGGCTAAAAGGTATCTTCCTTCTTTTTCCGAGATACGTCCATTATCCATGAAATCACTGCAGGTTCTGGCTCCCATGGGATAACCGCAGAGCAGTCCGGAAACAAGGGTATAGCTTCCCGCATCCGAAAGGCAAAAGAATCGATGAAGGATCCTTCTGACGGGGAAAATAAGGATGCGGATCGCATTTAAGGCAACGATGACATTGGAGCAGATCATAAAGGGCAAAAGGGTGGGTATCACTACTGAGCCCCATAATACAAGTCCGTTTCTTGCCCCTTCAAAAGCTGTGGACGGAAAACGGAGCAGCAGAATTAAGGCAGCAACGGAAAGCAGACGGAAAAAGGATTTTTTCATGTACACCTGAATAGATTGTTTTATACAATTATATGAAATGGCATGACTGATATGATGGTGATTCTTCTTTTAATCCTGATCCTTTCTGTATTCCAGGTAACCATGATCGATTACCTGTATAATAATCCTACCTTTTACCAGCTTGACGCTTATACCTGGGAAAGCGATGACTTCAGAAGCTTAAAGCTTGGAAAAATGGTGGCGGAATGGGATTCTCTTGATTATGATACTTTGACTTCCTTAATGGTGGAGCATCA
Organism: Hungatella sp. UBA3048; assembly: GCA_002367105.1. Taxonomy (GTDB): domain Bacteria; phylum Bacillota; class Clostridia; order Lachnospirales; family Lachnospiraceae; genus Lacrimispora. Next base: position 403,445 of record DFCS01000044.1, on the reverse strand, counting down.
ATATGATCTGACTGGGGTCACAGACCGTGATACCCATACGGACCGGCTTTTAAAGGTAAAGCCGGCGGAGTATAGAAAGCTCCGCCAGGCTTATGAAACTATTTTATATGATTTAAAATTTTTTCCGATCCCTTTGTCCGTTCAGTCCGGTTCTCCGGATATAAGCTATCAAAACGGCTGGATGGACAACAGGACCTACGGAGGAGAACGAGGGCATGAAGGCTGCGACATCATGGGCGAAGAGCAGCCCAGAGGGCATTATCCGGTGGTCAGCATGAGCGACGGAGTAATTGAAAAGGTGGGGTGGCTGGAAAAGGGCGGATGGCGGATCGGGATACGGACTCCAAAGGGAGCGTATCTTTATTATGCCCATCTTTACGGCTACAGCAGGCAGTGGAAGGTAGGAGACGAGGTAACAGCAGGAGAGCTTTTGGGATTTATGGGGGATACCGGCTACAGCCAGGTAGAGGGGACTACCGGCAACTTTCCGGTCCATTTGCATTTGGGAATTTATTTGCGGACCGATCATAATGAGGAAATGAGCGTAAATCCCTATTGGGTCTTAAAATATATGGAGAAATACCGGTTGAAATATTCGTATTAGTATAAAGGCCTTTTATCGAAACTTGCCTTGCAAATTTCCATAAGCTATATTAAGATTGCTTACATAGGCATAGTTTATTTAATGAAGGCAGAATTACGCGCTTTACATTGGTAAATTTGCCGTTCGATGAGCCTGAGGCGAATTGAACTTCCTAGACACAAGATGGGAGCGACAACGTGAAAGAACGGAAGATTTCAGAAGAATTTTTAAACAGAATGAAAAATTTATTAGGGGAAGAAGAGTATGAAGCGTATTTAAAAAGCTTTGAAGAGGAACGGCTCTACGGGCTGCGTATCAATACCCTTAAAATAACCCCGGAAAAATTTACAAACATGACAACCCTTAAGCTAAAGCCCGTTCCCTGGATTCATAACGGTTTTTATTATGAAGGGGAAGAGCGTCCGGCAAAAGATCCTTATTATTACGCCGGGCTTTATTATCTCCAGGAACCCAGCGCTATGACGCCGGCAAGCCTGCTTCCTGTTGTTCCGGGAGACAAGGTCCTTGATCTTTGTGCAGCGCCGGGAGGAAAAAGCACGGAGCTGGGGGCAAGGCTTAGAGGCAAAGGCCTTTTGGTATCCAATGACATCAGCAATTCAAGGGCAAAGGCTTTGCTTAAGAACTTAGAATTGTGGGGAATCGAGAATATTTGTGTCACCAGCGAGGAACCAAAGAAATTAAAGGAAACCTTCGGTGAGTTTTTTGATAAAATACTGGTTGATGCACCCTGTTCCGGAGAAGGGATGTTCCGCAAGGATGCGGATATGGTGAAAAGCTATGAGGAACACGGGCCGGAGTATTATGCTGTGATCCAAAGGGAAATTATGGATCAGGCAGTAGACATGCTTGTTCCTGGCGGCTGTCTTTTATACTCCACCTGTACGTTTTCTGCCTGTGAAAATGAAGACATCATCAGACGGACTCTTAAGTCCCATGAGGAGATGGAACTTATCAGGCTTCCTCTCTTTGAAGGAGCTGACGGTGGGATCGGACTCCCCGGCTGCCTCCGCCTTTTTCCTCATAAAATCAAGGGGGAAGGGCATTTTATGGCACTGCTAAAAAAGAAAGGCAGTCCGGCAGGATTAAAGGATTATGGGAAGACCGGAAGCAAACAGTCTCCTCTTCCAGCTGAACTTTCTAATTTCCTTTCCATGGTCTCAAAGCCCCTGGAGAGTTCCAGGATCCGGATAAAGAATGATGCGGTTTACTATTTGCCGGTACATTTCCAGGAAAATACGAAAGGGCTGCGCTACTTAAGGACAGGACTTTTGCTGGGAGAGATGAAGAAGGACCGTTTTGAACCGGGACAGGCCTTTGCTATGGCTTTAAAGCCGGATGAGTTCCAACAGGTTATCTCCTGGGAAAAACAGGATGATAGGGTAATCCGCTATTTAAAGGGAGAAACCATTTCCTTAAAAGACGGAGAGGCCCCTGTCAAAGGCTGGTGCCTGATCTGTGTGGAGGGCTTCCCTCTGGGCTTTGCCAAGGGAAGCGGAGCAACGTTAAAAAACAAATACTATCCGGGATGGCGGTGGCAATAATGAAGGGACTGAGACTTGATAAATATTTAACGGAGATGGGAGAAGGAACGAGAAGCCAGATCAAGGAAATGGCCAGGAAAGGCAGGATTCTGGTTGACGGTATACCGGAAAAAAGGGCGGAGCGCAAAATAGATCCGGAACAACAACAGGTATCCGTGGATGGGCGTCCGGTGTCCTATGTCCGGTATGAATATTACATGCTGAACAAGCCTCAGGGCGTGGTATCTGCCACAGAAGATTCCCGTTATGAAACCGTGATAAGTCTCATTGAGGAGCGGAAACGGGATGATCTTTTTCCGGTGGGACGGCTGGATATCGATACGGAGGGGCTTCTTCTCATCACGAATGACGGAGACTTAGCCCATCGGCTTCTGTCTCCTAAAAACCATGTGGATAAGGTCTATTTTGCCCGGGTTGAAGGAGAACTTCCGCCTGATGCAAAGGAACGTATGGAGGAAGGGCTTGTGCTGTCCGATGGCACTCCCACAATGCCAGCCCGGCTGGAAATACGAAAGCAGGGGAAGGGTGAAGTACCTTCTGAAATCCACCTGACCATACGGGAAGGAAAATTTCATCAGGTCAAACGGATGTTTGAAACTCTTGGGTGCTGTGTGATATACTTAAAGAGGATGTCTATGGGAAGCCTTATATTAGATGAGGCGTTAAAACCGGGTGAGTACCGCCCGCTTTCAGAGGATGAAATCCTGAAACTAAAAAGTCATGGTAAATAAGGAAACACCCTTCGGGTATCCCTTTATGCCCGGATTACATGGGCAATCATAAGGAAACACCCTTCGGGTATCCCTTTATGCCCAGACTACATGGGCAATAACAAGGAAAGGAAGACAAAAGCAGAGGATGTTAGAGGAAAAAAAAGCAGTGATTTTTGATCTGGATGGAACACTGGTTGATTCCATGTGGATGTGGAAATCCATTGATATAGAATTTCTTGGCAGCAGAGGGCTTGCATGCCCGGAAGATTTACAAAAGGAGATTGAAGGGATGAGCTTTTCGGAAACCGCTTTTTATTTTAAAGAGCGGTTCAAGCTGAAAGAATCCCTTGAGGAAATCAAGGCTGTGTGGACGGATATGTCCATTGAAAAATACAGGAATGAGGTTTGGTTAAAGCCGGGAGCAGGAGATTTTCTCAAATATATTACTGAAAGAGGATTAAAGGCCGGAATCGCCACCAGTAATGGCAGGCAGATGGTGGATGCGGTGATTGATTCCTTAAATATCGGGCAATATTTTCAGGTAGTGGCTACTTCCTGCGAGGTGACTTATGGAAAGCCTGCGCCGGATATTTATTTAAAGGTTGCGGGGGACCTTTCCGTATCTCCCGCTCAATGCCTGGTCTTTGAGGATGTTCCTGCCGGAATTCTGGCAGGAAAGCGGGCAGGTATGACGGTCTGCGCCATCGATGATGAATTTTCCAGAGAGATGGAAGAAGAAAAACGGCAGCTGGCTGATTATTTTATATACGATTATCACCAGATACTGAAAAGAAAGGTCGGAATATCATGATGCACGATTATCTTCCCATGAGCCGGACTGATATGAATATCAGAGGGTGGAAACAATGTGACTTTATCTATGTCACCGGAGATGCCTATGTGGACCATCCGTCCTTTGGCCATGCCATCATCAGCCGCCTCTTAGAGGCTCATGGCTATAAAGTGGGTATTATATCCCAGCCGGACTGGAAGGATCGGGCAAGTATTCAGGTTTTAGGAGAACCACGCCTGGGATTCCTGGTTTCAGGCGGCAACATGGATTCCATGGTAAATCATTATTCTGTTTCGAAGAAACGCAGACAGCAGGATGCTTATACTCCAGGGGGCGTAATGGGAAAGCGTCCTGACTATGCGGTTACGGTCTACTGTAACCTGATCCGTTCCGCATATAAGAAAGCGCCTGTCATCATCGGCGGAATTGAAGCCAGCTTAAGGCGTCTGGCTCATTACGATTACTGGTCGGACCGGTTAAAGCATTCCATTCTGATTGATTCCCAGGCGGACTTAATTTCCTATGGGATGGGGGAAAAGTCCATTGTGGAAATTGCAGACGCATTGAACAGCGGGATCGACATCAAGGATATCACTTTTATTGATGGCACGGTCTATAAGACGGACAGCCTGGAATCTGTATATGATGCCCAGATCCTTCCTTCTTTTGATAAAATGAAGGCTGAAAAGCAAGAATACGCCAAAAGCTATTACATTCAATATAATAATACGGACCCATTTACCGGAAAGCGTCTGGTGGAGCCGTATAAGGACAATCTGTTTGTCGTTCAGAATCCTCCGGCCAAGCCTCTTTCCATGGAGGAGATGGATGAGGTATATTCCCTTCCCTATATGAGGAATTACCATCCTTCCTATGAGGAGCTTGGAGGAGTTCCTGCCATCCGTGAAATTAAATTCAGCCTGATCAGCAACCGGGGGTGCTTTGGTGCCTGCAGTTTCTGTGCTCTTACCTTTCATCAGGGCAGGATTATACAAGCAAGAAGCCATAACTCCCTTCTGGATGAAGCAAAGCTTTTAACAGAGGAGCCGGACTTTAAGGGGTATATCCATGACGTAGGAGGTCCTACGGCTGATTTCAGGTACCCGGCCTGTGAAAAACAGATGACAAAAGGGGCTTGCCCCAACCGGCAGTGTCTGTTTCCGGAACCATGCAAAAATCTGAAAGCGGACCATACGGATTATATTGAGTTACTGAGAAAGCTGAGAAGCCTGCCAAAGATGAAAAAGGTATTCATCCGCTCCGGTATCCGGTTTGATTATGTGCTGGCGGATCCCGGCAAAAAGTTTTTAAAGGAGCTTTGTCAGTACCATGTCAGCGGACAGCTAAAGGTGGCTCCGGAGCATGTGTCGGATAAGGTGCTTTCAAAAATGGGAAAGCCCAGGAATCAGGTATACCGCCAGTTTGTAAAGGAATATAAGGACATGAACGGGCGGCTGGGGATGAAACAGTATCTGGTTCCCTATTTAATGTCCTCCCATCCAGGCTCCGGTCTTTCGGAAGCCGTGGAGCTAGCAGAATATTTACGGGATTTAGGATATATGCCGGAACAGGTCCAGGACTTTTATCCTACCCCTTCCACCATATCCACCTGTATGTATTACACGGGATATGATCCCCGTACCATGGAAAAGGTATATGTACCGGTCAATCCTCATGAAAAGGCTATGCAAAGAGCGCTCATCCAGTATCGGAATCCGAAAAACTACGAATTGGTTTCTGAGGCATTAAGACTGGCAGGCCGTACCGATTTGATCGGGTATGATAAAAAATGCTTAATCCGTCCGAAGACAGGTGCTTCAGGAGGTTTCTCAGAGAATAAAACAGGGAAGAATCCTGGCAGCGGGAAAAGAGGGGCGGCTTCAGAGACAAAAGATCGTCGGGAGCAAAAGAAAAAGACCATTCGGAACATCCATAAAAAAGCAGGTAAAAAATAGAATTTGAAAGAAATACCCTTCGGGTATATTCACATCCGGAAAAGCGGGGTGGACTCTGCCCCAAATATGTAGGCCAAAATAATAGAAAAGAAGGGAACGATTATGAAGATTGCCATTGTAACAGGTGCGTCTTCCGGCATGGGAAGAGAATTTATCATGCAGATTGCTGACCGTTTTAATGGGATTGGAGAAATATGGGCCATAGCCAGAAGGCAAGACCGGCTTAAAGAGCTGTCCCCCAATGTTCCGGTTAAGGTCCGGACCTTTGCCATTGACTTAACGGATAAGAGTAAGCTGATGAGCTTAGAGGATATCCTGGCGAAAGAAAAGCCGGAGGTAAAGTGGTTAATCAATGCGGCAGGTTATGGAAAAATCGGCACAGTGGGGAGCATAAATATAGGGGATGAGATGGGCATGGTGGAATTAAACTGCGAAGCCCTTTGTGCCGTGACCCATATGGTCCTTCCCTATATGTCAAAGAACAGCCGCATCATACAGTTTTCCTCTGCTGCTTCCTTTCTGCCCCAACCCGGATTTGCCATTTATGCAGCTACTAAATCCTTTGTGTTAAGCTACAGCAGGGCATTGAATGAAGAACTGAAGCAGAAGGGAATTTATGTGACGGCGGTTTGCCCGGGACCAGTGAAAACCGAATTTTTTGATATTGCGGAAACCACAGGAAAGATCCCTGTTTATAAGAAGATCGTTATGGCTGATCCTAAGAAAGTGGTGCGCGTTGCTTTACGGGACAGCATGATGGGGCGTCCGGTTTCTGTATATGGAACTACCATGAAGTCCTTCCGGCTTATGTGCAAGACAATCCCTCATACCGTTATCTTTCGTCTTATGAAGGGGCTTATGAGGACTATTTAAAGAGCAGGCAAAGGAAGAGGAATACAAAAGTGAAACGATACAGGAAGGGACAGTACGGTTACCGTAATTATCATAGAAGAACAGAATTAGGGAAAGTCCTTGCCGGAGCGGCCCTGATACTCATACAGCTATTGGCCCGGACAATGGCAGACAGCTCATCCTTTAAAAATATCCTGACGGTTACAGCCATTTTATCCGTTCTTCCGGTGGCCAATTGGGCATCCCCCCTTTTGGCTTCCTGGAAGTACAAAACGCTGAACGAGGAACTTTATAAAAAAGCATGTTCCCATGAAGGAAAAAGCAGAATGCTTTTCGATCTGATCATCACCTCAAGGGATTCGGTCATGCCGGTGGATGTGGCTGCGGTTCATCCAACCGGCATCTATGCTTACTGTACAGCCAAAAAGCTGGACACAGGAAAAGCAGAATGTTTTTTAAAGGATATGTTCCTCAGCCATAAGATAAAGCTGGATATAAGGCTCATTTTGGATGAAGAGGAATTTTTCAATCGCCTTTCCAGCTTAAGACCGGAAGCAGAGTATAAGGATGACGGCAGCGTGGAGCGTGGAATCACGTTGCTAAAAAGCTTATCCATGTAACCGGCAGGACAGCAATACCCTACGGGTATCCTTTTACACAGGATAAAGCAGGGTGGGTCCTGTCCAAAATACATGGGTAGTAATAAGGAAAGGATAAAACATGCAGTCTTTGATTGTATCGAAAAATGAAGCAGGGCAGCGTTTAGATAAGCTGCTTTCTAAATATTTGAATCTTGCAGAAAAGAGCTTTCTATATAAGATGATGAGAAAGAAGAATATCACCTTAAACGGAAGGAAGTGTGAAGGCTCAGAAAAGCTTGCAGAAGGAGACGAGGTCAAACTTTTTCTTTCCGATGAAACCATTGAAAAGTTTTCCCGGGTAAAGCTTCAGGAAGTAAAAAAAGTATCGTTAAACATTATATATGAGGATGAGCACATCCTTTTGGTAAATAAGCCTGCAGGCATGCTCTCCCAGAAAGCTAAGGAGTCGGATGAATCCCTGGTGGAATACATGATCGATTATCTTGTTTCAAGCGGCCAGTTATCCACAGACCAGTTAAGGAGCTTCCGGCCTTCCGTGTGCAACCGTCTGGACCGGAACACCAGCGGCCTGGTGGTGGGAGGAAAATCGCTCCCAGGCCTTCAGATCATGTCAGCCTCTTTTAAGGACAGGAGCATCCACAAGTATTATCATTGTGTGGTAAAGGGAAAGATTTCAGATAAACAGGTGATTACAGGCTATTTAACCAAGTCGGAAGCAACCAATCAGGTGACGGTTCATAAGCAGGAGGTTCCCGGGAGCGCTCCGATTGTGACGGAATATGAGCCGGTAGAGTGGTATGAAGGATACACCCTCCTTAAGGTCACCCTGATCACAGGACGTACCCATCAGATCCGTGCTCATTTATCCTCCATTGGACACCCAATCGTAGGAGATTATAAATATGGGGACAGCAGGGTCAATGAGGAAGCAAAAAAGCTTTATCATATTCAATCCCAGCTCCTGCACTCTTATCAAGTGACTTTTCCTAAGCTGCCGGAGCCGCTTGCCTATTTATCTGGCCGCACTTTTTATGCGCCTTTACCAAAGACCTTTTCCAAAATATGCAGGGACTGGAGATAGGAGGCAGAGATGGGAACCTGGAATACAAGAGGGCTAAGAGGTTCAGCTCTTGAAGATCTGATTAACAGAAGCAATGATTGCTACCGGGAAAAAGGACTTGCTTTGATCCAGAAAATCCCGACGCCGATCACCCCGATTTCCATTGATAAGGAAAGCCGCCATATCACCCTGGCCTATTTTGACCAGAAAAGTACTGTGGATTATATCGGGGCTGTACAGGGGATACCGGTATGCTTTGATGCCAAGGAATGTTCGGCTGGTACATTTCCCCTTCAAAATATCCATCCTCATCAAGTCGCTTTTATGGAAGAGTTTGAAAGCCAGGGAGGAATTGCTTTTATCATTTTATCCTATACCCAGAAGGATGAGATTTATTACCTCCCATTTGACCAGCTGAAGCGGTTTTGGAAACGGATGGAAGAGGGCGGGCGGAAAAGCTTCACCTATGAAGAGGTGGATAAAACCTGGCAGATTAGGAGATGCCGGGATATTTTCGTACACTACCTGGAACTGATTCAGAAAGATTTGGATAGAAGAGATTGACAAGAACCGCTTTTTCCCCTATAATCGACTATACGTTATCAAATTATCACTTTACTACAAGAAAGTGATATAAAATGATAAACCGTGAAAATAATTTTCTTCATTGCATATTATGGCGGCTTATCATGAAAGATCGAAGCAGAAGACGGAGGTTATTATGGCAAATAAACTGTTACATACGCCGGATGGAGTCCGGGATATTTATGGAGTAGAGTGTACGAGAAAGGCTGCTGTACAGGAGAAGATGTTAAAGGTTTTCCATCTGTGCGGATACCAGGACATTGAAACTCCCACCTTCGAATTTTTTGATATTTTCAACGAGTCCCGGGGAAGTGTCAAGGCAAAGGAGATGTTTAAGTTTTTTGACAGGGATAACCACACCTTGGTGCTGCGTCCTGATGAAACACCTGCCATAGCCAGATGCGCGGCCAAATACTTTCTGGATGAGGATATGCCCATCCGTCTTTGCTATATAGAGAGAACCTTTATCAATAATTCCAGCTATCAGGGCCGGCTAAAGGAAGCCAGCCAGACCGGAGTGGAGTTTATCGGAGACGATTCCGCGGATGCGGATGCTGAAATCCTTGCGATGGTGATCAGGGCATTAAAGGCAGCAGGATTAACGGAATTCCAGGTGGAATTAGGTGAAGTGGATTTCTTTAAAGGATTGATTGAAGAAGCCGGCATGGATGAGGAAATGGAGGAGGCCTTAAGAGAGCTTATTGAAAATAAGAATTATTTTGGTGTAGATGAACTGGTGATGGCTCAGCCTATTAAAGCGGAGCTAAAACAGGTGTTTTTAAAGCTTCCGGAACTGTTTGGTTCCCTTGAACAGATCCAGGCTGCCAGGGAACTGACCTCCAATCCACGGGCACTAAAGGCGATTGAGCGCCTGGAAGAGGTAAACCGGATTCTTGAATGCTACGGACTTTCTGATTACGTTTCCTATGACCTTGGCATGCTGAGTCAGTATCAGTATTACACCGGCATTATTTTTAAGGCTTATACCTACGGGACCGGAGATTACGTGGTCAATGGAGGAAGGTACGATAAGCTTTTGGAACAGTTTGGTAAAAATGCTCCTGCCGTGGGCTTTGGAATCTCGGTGGATGAGCTTTTACTGGCCCTTTCCCGGCAGAAGATCGAGATGAAGGTTAATCTGGTGAACACCATGATCCTTTATGAGAAAGAAGCCAGGGAACATGCAATCCTGCTTTCCAGCCATTTCCGGGAGTCCGGCATGGCAGTTCAGCTTCAGCGGAAGGATCCGGCCCGTTCTCTTGAGGACTATCAGGCTTATGCAGGGCGGCGGGATTTAAATAATCTGCTGTATCTGGACCAAAGCGGGTTTTCCGTAAAGGTCATGAACCTTATTCTGGACCGTACAGATGAGATACCTCTGTCGGAATATTTAAAATAATCGGGGGTACGTATGAGATATCTGACTTTTGCCCTGGCAAAGGGGCGGCTTGCAAAACAGTCACTTGAAATGTTTGAAAAAATCGGGATCACCTGTGAAGAGATGAAGGATAAGGATTCCCGGAAGCTGATTTTCACCAACGAGGAGCTTGGCATTCGGTTCTTTCTTGCAAAGGCCAGCGATGTGCCTACCTACGTAGAGTATGGAGCGGCTGACCTTGGCATAGTGGGGAAGGATACCATTTTAGAAGAAGGAAGAAAGCTTTATGAGGTCATGAACCTGGGAATTGGAAATTGCAGAATGTGCGTCTGCGGTCCTCCATCTTCAGGGGAGCTTTTAAAGCACCACGAAAGGATCCGTGTAGCCACCAAATATCCGACGATTGCCAAGGATTATTTTTATAATAAAAAACATCAGACCGTTGAAATTATAAAGCTTAACGGCTCCATTGAGCTGGCGCCTATTGTAGGGCTTTCCGAGGTCATAGTGGACATTGTGGAAACAGGTGCCACCCTTAAGGAAAACGGACTTGCGGTATTGGAAGAAATCTGCCCCTTATCCGCCCGTATGGTGGTCAATCAGGTAAGTATGAAACGGGAAAATGACAGGATCACGAAACTGATCCATGATCTGCGTACCTTGCTGCAGGAGGAAAACCGATGAGAATTGTAAAGCTTAACGAAACTTCCAGACGAAATATTCTTGCTGATCTGTTAAAAAGAGATCCTAATAATTACGGCACATATGCTGACACGGTCCAGGAAATCGTGGAAACGGTGAAACGGGATGGAGATCAGGCAGTATTTGCCTATACAAAGGAATTTGACAAGGCGGAAATAAAGGCCGGAAACTTAAAGGTGACCGAACAGGAAATTGAAGAAGCCATGAAGGAAGTGGACCCGGAACTCATAGAGATCCTTAAAAAATCCATGAAAAATATCCGTCAGTTTCACGAAAAGCAAAGGCAGTTCAGTTGGTTTGACAGTAAGCCGGACGGTACCATACTGGGCCAGAAGATCACACCATTAGAAAGCGTGGGTGTTTATGTTCCGGGCGGAAAGGCGGCTTATCCGTCTTCGGTCCTGATGAATATCATTCCGGCAGAAGTGGCAGGCGTGAGCCGCATTGCCATGGTGACTCCGCCGGGAAAGGATGGAAAGGTCAATCCTGTCACCTTAACAGCAGCTCATCTGGCGGGTGTTACCGAAGTTTATAAGGTGGGCGGAGCGCAGGCGGTAGCGGCCCTTGCCTTTGGTACGGAAACCATCCCTAAGGTCAACAAGATCGTAGGGCCTGGGAATATATTTGTGGCTTTGGCGAAAAAGGCAGTTTACGGACATGTGAGCATTGACAGCATTGCAGGCCCAAGTGAGATTCTGGTGCTTGCAGATGAGAGCGCCAATCCCCGTTTTATTGCGGCAGATTTATTGTCTCAGGCAGAACATGATGAATTGGCTTCTGCTATTTTAGTAACTACCAGTATGGAGTTAGCTGAGAAGGTATCGGAGGAAATAGAAACCTTTACCCAGGAACTGTCCCGCAGAGAGATCATTGAAAAGTCCTTGGATAATTACGGCTATATCCTTGTGGCGGATACCATGAAGGAAGCCATCCAGGCTGTCAATGAGATCGCCCCGGAGCATTTGGAGATCATTACCAAAAATCCTTTTGAGGACATGACCAGGATTCATAATGCAGGTGCAATCTTTATTGGAGAATACAGTTCTGAACCTCTTGGAGACTATTTTGCCGGACCAAACCACGTGCTTCCTACCAATGGAACGGCGAAATTTTTCTCAGCCTTAAGTGTGGATGATTTTATAAAGAAGTCAAGCATTATTTATTACTCAAAGGAAGCGTTGGAAGAGATCCATGAAGACATCGAAGCATTTGCCGAGGCAGAGCATTTAACCGCCCACGCCAATTCTGTGAAAGTACGCTTTTCCACGAAAGTAATGAGCAGTGCGGAATAGGACGGGAGAAAATTTTCGTCGTGCTTGCACGTAAGAAATTTTTCTTCCGGCCTATTCCATAGGGCGAATGCCCGTGAGCGAGTAAAACCGCAGGTTTTGCGAGCGCCACTGCGGAGTCACCTAATTATAAACATGAAAGAAGGTTAAATATGGGACGAAGTGCAAAGATTTCCCGTGTAACCCGTGAGACAGATATCCGGCTGGACCTTGATTTAGACGGCAGCGGAAAAGCTGACATCCATACGGGGATTGGATTTTTTGATCACATGTTAAACAGCTTTGCCCGTCATGGCTTTTTTGACATAACCTTGTCGGTAAAAGGAGATCTGGAGGTAGATACCCACCATACCGTTGAAGATACGGGCATTGTCCTGGGAACTGCCATCAAACAGGCCCTTGGTGATAAAAAATCCATCAGACGTTATGGCAGCATGATTCTCCCTATGGATGAAACCCTGGTCCTCTGTGCCATTGACCTATCCGGCAGGCCGTATTTAGGCTACGATGTTTTGCTGACCAGCGAACGGGTGGGAGAATTTGAAACAGAAATGCTGAAAGAATTTTTCTATGCTGTTTCATATGCTTCTGAAATGAACCTGCATATCAGAAAAATGGCAGGAGAGAATAACCACCATGTGATCGAGGGAACCTTCAAAGCATTTGCAAAGGCCTTGGATGAGGCAACATCCCCTGATCCGAGAATCACAGGGGTCCTGTCTACAAAGGGAACATTATAAAGGAGAATCCATATGCAGCTTTATCCAGCAATTGACTTAAAAGACGGGCAGTGCGTCCGTTTGAAACAGGGAGAATTTAAGGAGATCACCGTATATTCCCAAAAGCCGGAGGAGGTAGCTGCCCTCTGGCAATCCCAGGGCGCTACATTCCTTCATCTGGTAGATCTAGACGGGGCTTTGGCCGGCCGCTCTGTAAATGAAAAGGTGATCAAAAAAATAGCGGATACCGTTTCCATACCAATCGAAATAGGCGGCGGCATCCGAAGCGAAGAGGCAGCCGAGTCCATGCTGTCCCTGGGAGTAGCCAGGGTAATCATCGGGACAAAAGCCGCCGAGAATCCGGAATTCATCCGGGACATGGTGAAAAAGTTCGGGCAGGACCGGATTGTGGCAGGCGTTGACGCAAAGGATGGTATGGTAGCGGTGGAAGGCTGGGAAAAGATCAGCGGAATCACTGCATCAGAGCTTTGCGGCAGGATGAAGGAGTACGGCGTCCGTCATATCGTTTATACCGATATATCCAGGGATGGGATGCTGACGGGCCCCAATGTGGAGTACACGAAAAAGCTGACGGAAGAAACCGGATTGGATATTATTGCCTCCGGCGGAATGTCTTCCATGGAAGATTTAAGGCAGCTTTATCATGCAGGTGTCCGTGGCGCCATCATCGGGAAGGCGTTGTATGAAAATCGGATCGATTTAAAGGAAGCCATTGAAGCCTTTGAAACGCAGGATCGTCAGGGGAGGATATGATGATGGAATATAAAAAACTAATTGCAGGTTTTGGAATCCGGGAGGGGAAGGCAGTAAGGCTTGATGATCAAAAGGTGTACTATGGGGAAAAACTTTTGACGCTGGCCTGCTTTTACGGAGACAGCGGAGCTGATGAGCTCTTTCTGCATGATCTGTCGGAATCAGAGGAAGATCATGAACGAACAATCGGCCTTATGAAGGAAATTGCAAGGCTGTCTGATATTCCTGTGATTTTAGGAGGAAGAGTCAGACGGCTGGAGGATGTGAAGAAATACCTTTATGCTGGAGCAAAGGCAGCTTTTCTTGATGTAAGCCTTGATGAAAATGTGGATTTGATGAAGGAAGCGGCAGACAGGTTCGGAGATGATAAGATTTATGCTTATCTTCCGGACTGTTCGTATTTGGAACGGACCAAGGAATATGCCCAGCTGGGTGCTTCTGTCATGATCCTTGGGGATGGTGTTACAGAGGAAAAACTTCAGGCTGTTTCTGCCTGTGAGGAAGCCTTTTTGATCACCGGCTGCGGGGAAGATGCAGATCTCTTTGCTTATGCCCTTGGGGTGGAAAATGTGAAAGGACTGGTGGGAAGCTTTGACGGAAAAGTGAACTGCATGGATTTAAAGCAGGATTTAAAAGCCCTTGGAATCGGAGTGGATACCTTTGAAAGTCCGGTAAGCTTTGACCAGTTTAAGCTGGGCGACGATGGTCTGATTCCGGTAATCACCCAGGATTACAGGACAGGAGAAGTGCTCATGCTGGCCTACATGAACGAAGAAGCCTTTCACGAAACACTTAAGACAGGCTGCATGACCTATTACAGCAGAAGCCGTAAAAGCCTTTGGAGGAAGGGAGAAACCTCCGGCCACTATCAGTATGTGAAGTCCCTGGCCCTGGATTGCGACAATGATACGCTGCTGGCAAAAGTGAACCAGATCGGAGCCGCCTGCCATACAGGGGCAAGAAGCTGCTTTTATCAGAATCTTGTTAAAAAAGAGTATCAGGAGAGCAACCCCTTAATGGTATTTGAAGAGGTATTTAATGTAATCCTTGACAGAAAGACAAATCCAAAGGAAGGTTCCTATACCAATTATCTGTTTGACAAAGGTCTTGACAAGATATTAAAAAAGCTGGGAGAAGAGTCAACCGAAATTGTCATAGCCGCCAAAAATCCGAATCCGGAGGAAGTAAAATACGAAATTTCAGATTTCCTTTATCATATGATGGTGCTTATGGCTTATAAAGGAGTATCCTGGGAAGATATTACCAGGGAACTGTCCAATCGATGAACCTTATAAAAACGCTGGGAAGGCTGCTTGCTTTTTCCGCGTTTTTTGTGTACATGGAGCCATGGACAGCCTGATTGTTCCATGGTATAATAAAAAAATGGAAATTATGGGAGGCTATGAGTATGAAAGAACAGATGTCTGGCAGGATGAAACGGATGACGCGGATTTACCATTGGGTGTTACCTGTTATTTTCCTGTATATCACCGCCGTTTCCTTTTTTGGTGCAGGAATGGGCATGAAGCTTTTGGGAAATACGAAGCCTGATGTGGAACCGATGGAGTTTCATGTGTATAATGGTGCAGATATTTACAGCAGCATAAAGGCCAATATGATGACCTGGGAGTTTGCGTCGGATTTTAAGGAAACCAATCATTATTACTTTGCTTACGATGAAAACCTGCTTCCTTATATTGTACAGATCCATGGGGATCTGCCTGAGGAATATTTACAGATTCAATCCTATTTGTACGATGAATCCGAGGCCGCACCGGAGCCTGTGGTATTTTACGGCATGTCGTCGCGCATTGAGGCTGATATCCGGGAGTATGCCATGGAGAGCTACAATGAGATGTGGGGAGAGAAACTTGTAACGGAGGATAATTTTTCGGATTATTTCGGAGAATACTATCTGGATACCACCAGAAAGCCGGCCTCCAATGCTTTGGAAACAATTACTCTCATTTTTTTGTACGGATTTTTGGCTGCCCTGGCAGGAACCTTGATTTTGGTATGGAATCTTAACAGCCGGAGGTTTAAGATAAGCCGGACAACCTTAAAGGCATGGACGGGAGAAAGACTGCTTGCATTGGACAGACAGCTTAATGGGGCCAGTACTTCTTCCTATGAAAAAGAACAGCTTTATTTGACCAATGATTATATCATTGCCAATGCAGAGGGATTTGATATCATCCCATATGAGGCTGTTGTGCGGATTTATGATACCTCCTCTGCTTCGGGAAAAAGGCTTATGGTTGAAACGGAGGATCAAAAATACCATACCCTTGCTATCGAGGGAAGAAAGAACAAGGATGGGTTCCAGGAACTCATCACCCAGGTGAAAAGGAAAGTTGAGGATAAAAAAGAGGAATTGCCGGAAGATATTCTGACTGGTAAATACCGCATGTACCCTGAAAATGTGGATCCGGAAGCAATCCTTCAGATATCTGCTTCCCTTGACCAAAAGCCGTCCAATCCGTTCTTTGGCGTAATCGGGGCGCTGTTTGCCTCTCTTTTAGGAGTGGGGCTGTGGGTGCTCATCGGTCAGGTGGGATTTGTTGCCGGAATAGCCGGGTTTGTTATGCTTAAGCTTGCCTTAAGCGGCTATCAGAAGCTTGGAGGTTCACTGGATAAAAAGGGAGCCGTTATTTGTCTTATTATAACAGCGGGAATGATCACCGGAGCCAATCTTCTGGATTATGCCGTATCCATGACAAGGGGATACTTCCAGTATGAAGCCAGCTTTGAAACCTTGGTCTTTGTTTTCTCCAACTTTGGAAAATTGATGTCCGATATGGATATGTGGGGAGGATTTTTCATTGACCTTGCCATTGGCTACGGCCTGTCAATATGGTCCGCGGCAGGAGCTATAAAAGCCATTTTAAACATGGAAAAATAAATTTTAGAAAAAGAGGCGATTTGATTATGTCACAAGTGTTAGATAATTTTTTAAAGTATATATCCTTTGACACACAGTCTAAGGAGGATATGGATGCAGTTCCCAGTACGGAAAAGCAGCGGGTGTTAGCCAGAGAACTGGCAGCCCAGCTTCAGGCCATGAAGGCGGAGCATGTGATGGTAGATGAGCATAGCTACGTTTATGCCACCATACCTGCCACCATGGAAAAGCCTGTTCCGGTGCTTGGCTTTATTGCACATATGGACACCGCGCCTGCATATTCCGGGACGGGAGTGAAGCCGCAGATCGTGAAAAATTATGACGGCGGTGATATCCTGATGAATAAAGAAACCGGACTGGTCATGAAAGCAAGCGATTTTCCGGATCTATTAAAGTATAAGGAGCAGGATATTATTACAACGGACGGAACCACCCTGTTGGGCGCGGATGACAAAGCCGGAGTTGCCGAGATCATGGCTATGGCGGAGTATCTTTTATCCCATCCGGAGATTCCCCATGGAACCATCCGCATTGGCTTTACACCGGATGAAGAGGTTGGAAGAGGCGCAGATTTCTTTGATGTAAAGGGCTTTGGCGCAGATGTTGCTTATACCGTAGACGGCGGTGGGTTAGGAGAGCTGGAGTATGAGAATTTCAATGCAGCTTCCGCAAAGGTCCGGGTGCACGGCTCCAGCATCCACCCAGGATCTTCCAAGGGAAGAATGAGGAATGCCCTGCTGATGGCCATGGAGTTCCACAACATGCTGCCAGCTGCTGAAAATCCTATGTATACGGAAGGATATGAGGGATTTTTCCATTTGGATTATATGAGCGGAACGGTGGAAGAAGCCCGCATGGATTATATTATCCGGGATCACAGCAAAGAGAGATTTGAAGAGAAAAAGGCATTTATGGAGAGAGTGGCGGAATACCTTAACAGCCGCTATCATGCAGGGACCGTGGAACTTACTATAAAGGACAGTTACTATAACATGAAGGAAAAGATCCAGCCTCACATGTACCTGATCGATATAGCAAAGACTTCCATGGAGGAAATCGGAATAGAACCTCTGGTAACCCCCATCCGCGGAGGCACGGATGGAGCCCGTTTGTCTTATGAAGGGCTTCCTTGTCCAAACCTGTGCACCGGAGGCTATAACTACCATGGAAAGTTTGAGTTCATTCCCGTTCAGTCCATGGAGAAAGTGGTAGAACTGCTTCTTAAAATTGTAGAGAAATTTACAGAAAGATAATATTAAAAGGAAATAGTACCCTGCCATTCAGATTAAAAAAGCAGCTATAGACAAAGTAGAATTCTACTCATATACCATAGTAGAGTTCTACTTTGATTTTTGGAGAATATGATGCAGCTAAAAGGCCCCTCGGTAACCAGCTTGCTAAATGGCTTAGAGAAGAATGGCTTTATTATTCGTTATAGCCGTGAAGATGATGGGCGTACAATGAATATCAAGGTTACTGAAAAATGTGATAAGGTTTTAGAAGCGCTGCGTGAGGTATTTAAAAGAACAGAACAGAACAGCAGCTGCATAGCGGTATGACGACAGCAGAACAGGAACAATTTCTGTTGTTGCTGCAAAAAGCTCATGAAAACATTTCACGTAAAAAGCATCCAGGAAACATCCGATTGACTGATATGAATTAATACGTTAACAGCTAGCAGAAAGGATGGAATAAGAACTTTGAAACAATATTTTGTTATTGGCAGTTACACGGAACCAATTTTATTTGGAACAGGTGAAGTATTTCAAGGAAAAGGAAAGGGAATTTCATTCTGTACATTTGAAGAAGGCAAAATAGAAATAAAAAAAGAAATTGCGGTCAAAAATCCTTCTTTCCTATGTGTAGATGAGATAAATAAAAAGATTTATGCAGTTAATGAGATGAAAGAATATTTGGGAAAGACCGGCGGCGGTATGACCCAGCTCACTTATGATAATGAAGGCAATATGAGCATAGAAGGCAGCTGGAATACTTATGGGGATGACCCGTGTCATATTGCAATTGGGCCAAACGGACAATTTATTGCTATATCTAATTATTCCAGTGGCTCATTGACTGTATATCCAATTGATGAAAAAGGAAATGTTAAAAATGAATGCCGGTTATTTCAGCATGAGGGCAGCAGTATTCATCAGTCACGTCAGGAAGGTCCTCATGCACATAGCTGTATTTTTGCGCCTGATCAGGAATTGCTTTATGTCTCTGATCTGGGAATCGATAGGCTTGTTGCATATCGATATGAAGGAAGCGCCCCATATTCTGATGATAGCGCTTCAGTTCGTGTGCCTGCAGGAAGCGGCCCCAGATACGGAGAGTTCGGAAAAGATGGGAAGCATTTCTATTTGATTAATGAAATTACTTCTAAAGTAATGCATTTTACATATGTTGCTGGCAAGATGGAATTTCAGAATGCTGTGAATACACTTCCGACGGATTTTACCGGGAACAATACAAGCTCTGACCTTCATATTACTCCAGATGGAAAATTTCTCTATGCTTCGAATCGAGGACATGATAGTCTGGCTTGCTATCAAATCGAAGAGGATGGAGGCCTGACATTCGTCGAAAGACAATTCTGCGGTGGAAAAACACCTCGGAATTTTGCAATTGACCAATCTGGAAAATATATTTTAGTTGGCAATCAAGACAGTGATACAATCACAGTATTTGAAATCGATGAGAATGGTCATATGAATCAGGTAAACCAAATTAATACCGGGGCACCGGTGTGCATCCGATTTTTCCAGATGTAACTAGTGGAAATGATATACGTTTCCATCATGGATATCTATCTTGATAAAAAGTAGGTTTCAATAGAGATACTCTCAATTGAAACCTACTTTTTATCTTTTTAAACGTTTCAAGTTGAGGGTCCAAAGCGTAAATCACGCTATGAAAGTCTGACTGTTGGAAGTTATGCAGAGCCTTCCCCATTTTCAAAGGGGTGGGCTTTTATGATCCCAATTTTGCGCAATGACAAGATTGATAATTGTACACAACGGTTGTGGATTGGGAGTTGGTCCAATGGTATAATTTGCACATAACAAATTGCTTGATTATTACCGGTAATTGATAAGCATGAAAGGAGGTTACATTTGAAAAAGGATATGTTATTTCGGGACCTGGTTCTGCTGGACTTAGAAGCGGCGGACCAGACCGAAGTGTTAAAACGGATGGCGGACATTCTGTTTAAAAAAGGATTTGTTAAAGAAACTTATCTGGATTCACTAAAGGTAAGGGAAGAAAGCTATCCAACAGCACTACCCATTAAGCCCTATCCGGTTGCCATTCCCCATACAGATATCAGCCAGATCATCCGGCCGTTTATCGCTCCTATCCGGCTGAAAGAAGCTGTTGAATGGAGGGAAATGGCAAATAACGATGAAGTCCATCAGGTTAGATTTATTTTTATGCTGGGATTTTTAAAATCAGATGAGCACATCGATCTGCTGCAGATATTGGTGGAAAATTTTCAGAATGAGGAATTAATGGAGCGTTTAAACAATGCCAAAACAGCAGATGAATACTTTGCGCTGGTCTGCGGCATCAAGGGTATGGAATCGTAAGGATCCGTATGAAATCAAAGGAGGGGTTTGACCATGGGAATCAGAGTTATTGTAGCCTGCGGAAGCGGTGTGGCTACTTCACAGACAGTAGCAAGCAAGGTAAACCGTATGTTAAAGGAAAAGAAAGTGGATGCTTTGGTGGAGGCTGTGGATTTAAAGTCTGTCGACCGTTATATGGACGGCAGCGCAGCTTATATTACCATAGTGAAAAATGCAAAGGAATATCCGATCCCTGTGATCAATGGTATCGCATTTCTCACAGGCATTGGGAAAGATCAGGAGTTTGATAAACTGTTAAAAGCAATCGCGGATTACAAAAAGAAGAATCTATAAATTTAGAGATTGTAAAATAAGGAGGTAAAGAGGATGCAGATGTTAGCGAATACTGTAAATTTCTTTCTGGGGCTTGGGGCTGCTGTATTTGTACCGGTAATCATTATCATAGCCGGATTAATTGTTAAAATGAAAGTTAAAGACGCCGTTTCATCAGGCATTACCCTTGGTGTGGCATTTTCCGGAATGAGCATGCTGATCAACTACATGACCGGAGTGATCACACCGGCGGCAACTGCCATGTTAAAGTTTTCCGGTATTGATCTTCCCATTACCGATGGGGGCTGGACCACAATGTCCACGATTTCCTGGTCCTGGCCTTATGCATTTTTGATGTTTCCCCTTTTAATCGTCATTAATATTATCATGCTGGCCATGAACAAGACGGATACCTTTAATGCGGATTTATGGAATGTGTGGGGTAAAATCTTTACGGCAGTTGCGGTTTACTACATAACAGGCAATGTAATCGTAGCATTTATCGTTGCGGCAGTTCAGGTGGTTTTTGAGCTGAAATCCGCTGATTTCCATCAACACCGAATCAGTAAGCTTTCCGGAATTCCGGGAGTCACCTGTACTCATAAGATGGTTTTTCTTGCGGCACCTATGTATATTGTAGACTGTATCCTTCGGAAGATTCCAGGACTTAACAAATCATTTAATGCAGAGGATTTAAAAGAAAAGCTTGGTATTTTTGCGGAAAATCATATTTTGGGTTTCCTTTTAGGAATTATTTTCGGAGCTTTGGCAAGGTACGATTTAGCAGGGGTATTAACTCTTGGAGTACAGTGTGCCACCGCCCTCACCTTATTCCCTGTGATCTCAAAATACTTCATGCAGGCTTTGGAGCCGATCTCCAACGCGGTTTCGGAATTTATGCAGAGCAAATTTGCAGACAGAGAGATGTATGTAGGTTTAGACTGGCCGTTTCTTGGAGGGGCCAATGAAATTTGGCTGGCTGTTATCTGGACGGTGCCTGTGACCCTTATTATGTCCTTTATCCTTCCTGGCAATAAGATATTACCTTTTGCCGGTATCATTAACATTGCAATTGCAGTACCTGCATACCTGGTGTGCAGGGGAAACATCCTGCGTATGCTGATTCAATGTACTATTTTTACACCGGTATTTTTATGGGTGGGTACTGCCTTTGCTCCTTTTATGACAGAGCTGGCTAATACCACCAAGGCCGTGGAGCTTGCGCCTGGGCAGATGATTTCCAACTCAAGCATTGACGGCCCTATATTTACTTATGCATTTTCACACGCAGTAAAGGCGCTGCAGGGAGATTTCCTTCCATTAATTATTCTGGTTCTTTGGATTGCCTCCTTTGTACTCTATTCAAGAAGCCTGATTCAGGAGAAGAAGGAAGATATGGCAAAGGAAAGAGCATAACATGAAAATCGGCCAACGGAATTGCTTGATTTTGAAAGAAATTATAAATCATAGTGCATCTGTTACGGGAAAGGCTCTGGAGGCAAAATTACATCTGTCAAGAAAGCAGCTGGAGTATGGGATTACTAGAATTAATGAATATCTGGAGGAACAGCAGCTGCCGGTACTGGAACGAGTGAATAACGGGAGGATTCTCATCCCGAATGAGGTCATAGAACAACTGGATTTCATGCAGCTGGAACAGGAGAATCGGGATGTCTGGCTTTCTAAGGAAGAGCGGGGAGATATTATTCAGCTGATGCTGCTTACAAAACAGCAGGAACTATCCCTGCAGCATTTCATAACGGAGTTAAAGGCCAGTAAAAATACGGTGTTATCAGATTTAAAGCGCTTAAAGGATGAGCTGCCTGATTCAAGCATTCAGCTGACATACAGCAGGGAAAAGGGGTACCAGCTGGAAGGTCTTGAATATGATTTGAGGCAGCGGTTGTTCCTGGTACTGCGGAATATTTTGTCAGGACGGGGGCAGCAGGCAGTGGTTTTTCGGATCGGAACCATTACTCTAAAGCAGATGGAGCATATGCGGAATATGACGGAAACCATTGAAGGGGAATTGAAAACCCGTTTTACGGATGAAATGATCGAAGTGAACCGGTGTTTTTTCACCCTGGTGCTGAGACGGATCCGGGACGGTATGGCTTTGGATACGGTTCCGGAAACCTTCCGTCATGTGGCAGGAACAAAGGAATATATGGTGATCAAATCCTGCCTGTCTGAAGAGGGCGTAAACAGCATTCAGGAAACCATGTATTTTACCGCTCATATCCAGAGCATGAAGATCAACACCCATTTGGAGGCTGTTGCAGGGCAGGAAGAGGTTTTTAAGGCAGTGGAGGAAACCATCCGTAATTTTGAACGGATCGCCTGCATTTGTTTTGAAAATAAAGAGAATACCTTACATTTGCTCATGAACCACAGCCTGCCTGCCCTGTACCGCATCAGATATAATTTTCACATCGGCCCTGATATTTCTGAATACGTACTTCCTGCTTATCAGGAAGTACATGACATGGTGAAAAAGTCTGTGACGCCTTTGGAAAAAATAATCGGAATGTCTTTTCCGGAAAGTGAACTGGTTTACATTACCCTGATCTTTATTGCCCAGACCAGCAGCGAAGATGAGGAAGAGAAAACAGACAGACGCCCAAGGGCGGTGGTGGTATGCCAGAACGGCATTACCGTATCTCACTTTCTTCTGACCTCATTAAAGCATACCTTTCCGGAGATCGATTTTCTGAACTATATGTCGGCACGCCAATTCTATCAGTACGAGGAAGACTTTGACCTGGTATTTACGACAACGTCCTTAAAGACATCAAAAAAACAGTTTGTAATCGAACCTTTGCTGGACAAGGAAAGAAGAAGGAAACTTCGTAAAAATGTATTTGACAGCCTGAAAAGTTCAGGGGAGATCTTTCCCCAGGTAGAGACAATCCTTCAAATCATTAAAAAGCATACAAACGAAAGTGTATTTCAGAAGCTGAGAATGGAAATTGACTCGTACATGGTACAGTCTGACAGGAGAGCAGGAGAAACCATAGAGAAAAGGAAACCGGAACTAAGGGAATTGCTGACAAGATCCAATATCAGGATCATTAAGGAACGCATGGGCTGGAAGGAAGCCATAGAATTTGCAGCAGTTCCCCTGCTGTATAAAAATATTATCAAATACCAATATGTTGAAACGATTATCTCTAATATTATCGAGAATCAGCAGATCATGCTAATTGCAGAACACGTCATGATTGCTCATGCAGGAATCGATGCAGGGGTATATGATGTTGGATTATCCATGCTTTTGCTTCCCCAGACCATAATGGTGAATGATTATATGGAGGTTAAGGTGATTTTTGTGCTGGCAACTCCGGATTATGAGAGTCATTTGGCAGCGTTAAACCAGTTGATCAATATTTTAGAGGATGAAAAAAAGCTGGCTTCCATGAAGGAAGCCAAAACAGCAGATGACATTTTGGAATTACTATAGGCTGTAAAAATGAAATGGAAAAGAGGAGATTAGAATGCTTGAAACATTAAAAAAAGATGTATGTGATATAGCAAAACGTGCTCAGAGAGATGGTTTATGCAAGCACAAATCCGGAAATTTCAGCGCAAGGGATATGGAAACCGGATATGTGGTCATTACTCCAACCAGCGTAGACCGGGACTTGCTGACTCCAAGGGATATGGTAGTTATGGATCTGGAGGCCAGGGTTATTGAAAACTTGTCTGGCTTAAGACCGACCAGCGAAACCCTGATGCATCTTATGATCTACCGGCAGAGACCAAAAGCAGCGGCAATCGCTCATACACATTCTGCATATGCCACTGCATTTGCCTTACTAAACAAGCCGATTCCGGCGGTTGTGTATGAAGTGGCCAACTTAGGCCTGACAAAAGCCCGCGTTCCTGTTGCCCCCTATGGACGTCCGGGAACCACCGGACTGGCGGACAGTGTCATTGATAGCTGCCTGGAAGCAGACTGCTTTTTACTGGAAAAGCATGGAGCCGTTGCAGTGGATGAACGTGATGTTTACGAAGCATTTTTAAAGGCCGCTTATATTGAAGAACTGGCCGAATTATATTATCTGGCATTGACAGCAGGCGGAGGAAAAGAGCCGGATGGCTTTGCTCAGGAGGAGCTGCAAAGGTGGGAATATCCGAAAGAGATTACGTTTCCCAATGTAAGATAAGGAGGAAATTTATCTTTGAAGCTTAGATAAATTTCTGCTTGGACCATAGAAAGAAAGGGATTATATGAAAAAGATTATCAATAGTGCGGACACGTTCGTGCAGGATACCATGGAAGGCATTATCTGCGCATACGGTGATAAGGTGAAGCTGTTACATAATGATTATCAGGTGCTGGTTTCCGATTATCCCGCCATGGAGGGAAAGGTCGGTGTAGTAACAGCAGGTGGAAGCGGCCATCTTCCGGTATTTTTAGGATATGTTGGGAAAGGGCTGCTGGACGGCTGTGCAGTAGGAGAAGTCTTTGCCTCTCCGGCAGCTGCTAAGATGGCTGACATGATCCGCGCCTGTGACAGGGGGAATGGTGTGCTGTGTTTATACGGAAACTACAACGGCGACCGCTTTAATTTCAACATGGCTTGTGAGGAAGTGGAATTTGATGATATTAAAACAAAAGCAGTGCTTGTAAAGGATGATGTTGCCAGCTCTTCTAAAGAAAATGCAGAGAAGCGCCGGGGTGTTGCAGGCATGGTATATGCTTTTAAAATAGCCGGAGCGGCTGCTCAAAACATGATGAATCTGGAAGAAGTGGCGGCTGTGACCACCAAAGCCTTAAACAACATCCGTTCTATGGGTGTTGCCCTGTCTCCCTGCATCGTTCCCAAGGCGGGAAAACCGACCTTTGTAATAGCTGAGGATGAGATCGAAATTGGAATGGGGATTCATGGTGAAGCAGGTATTGAGGTAAGGAAAATGATGACCGCTGACGAGATAGCGGAAACACTGGTGAATACGATAATAAAAGATATGCCTTTAAAAGATGGGGATGAAGTGTCCGTTATGGTCAATGGACTTGGAGGAACCCCCTTGGAGGAACAGCTGATTGTGTACAGAAAAGTGCATCAGATCCTTTCCCGTTCAGGAGTCAGCATTGTAATGCCCCACATAGGAGAATATGCAACTTCCATGGAAATGGCCGGTCTTTCTGTTACGATATTTAAACTGGATCAGGAATTAAAAGAATTGCTTCAGGCTCCGGCAGAATCTCCGTTCTATACCAATTCTAATAAATAGGGAGGTATATGGCATGAATCGGGAAACAGTAAAGAAAATCCTGGAAGCGATCAGCAAGGAAATGTCTGCAAACCGGGATTATCTGGTGGAACTGGATCAGGTAAACGGGGATGGGGACTTAGGAATTTCCATGGATGACGGCTACCGGGCTGTAGTGGATTTTTTAAAAACTGCGGAAGAAAAGGATCTTGGGAAGCTTTTCATGGCATGCGGCAAGGTGTTCAATGCCTCTGCCCCATCTTCCCTGGGAACGATCACTTCTTTTGGCTTTATGGGTCTGGCAAAGGCGTTAAAAGGAAAAGAAGAGGCGAGCTTTGAAGAGGCTGCAGGGGCGTTGCTTGCGGCAGTGGAAAACATCATGGGAAAGGCTGAGTCAAAGGTGGGAGAGAAGACCATTCTTGATTCCCTTTATCCGGGAGCAGAGGCCCTGGTAACATATGCATCTGATCCTGATATGGCAGTAATTGAAGCGGAGAAGGCAGCAGGGCAGGGTTCAGAAGCCACACGGCAGATGCGGGCAGTCCATGGACGTGCCGCTTATTCGGCAGATCGTAGTATAGGCATTTTAGACGGCGGTTCGGTTGTTGGAAAATTGATATTTAAGGGGATTTCCGGTTATTATGGGGCTAAGTAAAAGTATATTATTATCAGGGGAATATTAATGTGGAAGCGTGAAACTGGCATTGTCAGTTTCACGCTTTTAAGCATGGAGGCTGCGATTCGGGCTTCGTTTGGATTAACGGTATTCAGCTCATTGGCCACAACTACCCTTGTACTTGCTGAAGGAATGTATTATAATATTAGGAGGCCATGGGCATTAGGAAGTAAGGAGATATTGGCATATGGGAAATGAATCAAATAAAAAGTTTACTGACCACATCGGATTTCACATGCTTTTAGCTGCAATTGGCGGATTAATGGATGCGTATTCTTATGTTGACAGAGGCAATGTATTTGCCACCGGCCAGACAGGGAATTTCGTGCTGGCTGCAATTCGTTTCCTCTCAAAGGACTATAAAGGCATGGGACAGGCATTTGTACCCATCGGAGCATTCTGGCTGGGGGTTTTTCTTGCAAGACATATTTTTTATAAAATTTATAAAGAAAAACACACCCATTGGATATCGGGTATTTTATTTCTGGAAATTGCCGTATTGTTTTTAGTCGGCTTCATTCCCCACACCCAGCCGCACCTGTTTGCCAATACGGCGGTATCATTTGCCGCTGCGGTGCAATTTTGCACCTTCCGAAACTTTGGAGGGAATGCCGCCTATGCGCCGGTTTTTTGTACGGGAAATATGCGTTCCTGTGCGGAAATGTATTACGAAGGTTTTGTCAGAAAGGACAGAGAATGCCGGAAAAGAGCATATCATTACTCGGGAATCCTGTTGTCCTTTTTCACCGGAGCTCTTACAGGGGGCTGGCTATCCTTCCAGTTGGGAGAAAAGGCGATTTGGATGGCTTGTGTGCTGCTATTGGTATCCTGGATAACCGTTGGAATAGAAAAGAAAGGACAAAGCGGATTGCAATTATCCGAATGAATAATAAAGAGCCCCATGGATCGCTGCCTCTTTCTGTGTTCTATGGGTTTTTCCGTGCCCGGATTCCCACAGGTAATTTTGGAGTTGATTAATCACCAAAAGTATCCTATAATTATGCAAAGTATCATTAAGAATGGTTTGTCGGGGAAAACAAAGCGGCCGCAATGTCAGGCAACCGCTGGTTTTCATTGACAGCTTTACAACAGAGATCTACTAAATAGATGCATAAACTGCAAATAAAAAAGGAATGACCATGAGAAAACTAGCATTAAGCGATGAGATTTTATTAAGAATTGAAAAACCGGCCCGCTATATCGGCGGCGAGGTAAATATGGTAAAAAAAGACCTGTCTGCCATAGACATCCGCTTTGCCATGTGTTTCCCGGATGTTTATGAGATTGGGATGTCCCACTTGGGAATGCAGATTTTATATGATATGTTTAACCGTAGAGAGGATATTTACTGTGAGCGCATTTTTTCCCCCTGGACGGATTTAGATCAGATTATGAGGGAGCAGCATATTCCTCTTTTTGCTTTGGAATCACAGGATCCTATTAAGGAATTTGATTTTATTGGAATTACTCTTCAATATGAAATGTGTTATACAAACATCCTCCAGGTTCTTGATTTGGGACAAATCCCCCTTCACTGGGAGGACCGGTCAGAAGAAGATCCCATTATCATTGGCGGAGGCCCGTGTGCCTACAATCCTGAGCCTTTGGCGGAATTCTTTGACATGTTCTACATCGGCGAAGGAGAAACCGTTTATTTTGAGCTTATGGACCGTTATAAGGAAAATAAGAAGAACGGTGGAAGCCGCCGGAAATTTCTGGAGATGGCTTCAGAGATTGATGGTATCTATGTACCGGCTTTTTATGATGTATCCTATCATGAGGACGGAACCATCGAGAGCATGAAGCCCAACAATCCCCATGCAAAGGAAAAGGTAACGAAGCAGCTGGTTGTTACTATGGATGAGGCTTATTACATTGAAAAGCCAGTGGTTCCTTTTATTAAGATAACTCAGGACCGGGTGGTCTTAGAGGTAATGAGAGGCTGCATCAGAGGCTGCCGGTTCTGTCAGGCCGGTAATGTTTACCGCCCACTAAGGGAACACAGTCTGGAATATTTAAAAGACTACGCCAGCAAGCTTTTAAAGAGTACCGGACATGAAGAAATCTCCCTAAGCTCTTTAAGCTCCAGTGATTACAGCCATTTAGAGGGAATTGTGAATTTCCTGATTGATGAATTTAAGGATAAGGGAGTCAATATTTCCCTGCCTTCCCTTCGGATTGATGCTTTTTCCCTTGATGTTATGAGCAAGGTCCAGGATATCAGAAAGAGCAGCCTGACCTTTGCACCTGAGGCTGGTTCCCAAAGACTTCGTGACGTAATTAACAAAGGACTGTCAGAAGAGATCATCTTAAAAGGAGCAGGAGAAGCCTTTCAGGGCGGCTGGAACCGGGTAAAGCTTTACTTTATGCTGGGACTTCCTACAGAAACCGTAGAGGATATGGAAGGGATTGCAGAACTGTCAGAAAAGGTGGCGGAAGTCTACTATGATATTCCAAAGGATCAGAGAAACGGAAAGGTCCAGGTAGTAGCAAGTTCTTCCTTCTTTGTTCCAAAGCCATTTACCCCGTTCCAGTGGGCGAGGATGTGCACAAAAGAAGAATTTTTGGAAAGAGCTTATATCGTTAAAGATAAATTTAAGAAGATGCTGAATCAAAAGAGCTTAAAATACAATTATCATGAAGCTGACTTGACGGTTCTGGAAGGTGTTTTGGCACGCGGTGACAGAAAAGTCTCTTCCCTGATAGAAGAGGTTTATAAAAACGGCGCCTTGTATGATTCCTGGTCCGAGCATTTTAAAAATGATATCTGGATGAAGGCTTTTGAAACCTGCGGCCTTGATGCGGATTTCTATACGGTCAGGGAAAGGGATTTAGAGGAAGTGTTCCCCTGGGACTTTATTGATGCAGGCGTATCAAAAGAATTTTTAAAGAGAGAATGGCAGAATGCCATCAATTCGAAAGTCACCCCCAACTGCAGGGAGAAATGTTCCGGCTGTGGGGCTATGAATTTCAAGGGAGGAGTCTGCTATGAAACTGAGAATTAAATTTTCCAAGCAAGGCCCGGTCAAATTCGTAGGCCACCTGGATGTAATGCGTTATTTTCAGAAGGCAATGAGAAGGGCCGGGATTGATATCAAATACAGCGAAGGCTTCAGCCCTCATCAGATCATGTCTTTTGCAGCACCTTTAGGAGTGGGGCTTACCAGCAATGGAGAATACATGGATATTGAAGTGAATTCCATGGAGGATTGCAAGACCATGGTAAGCCGGTTAAATGAAGTAATGGCAGAAGGAATCCAGATCATGGAATGCCATATCCTTGATGAACGGGCGAAAAATGCCATGTCTCTTGTAGCTGCCGCAGACTATACGCTGACGTTCCGGGAAGGAAAGCAGCCAAATGATTTGGAGGCATTTCTAAACGGCCTTTCGGATTTTATGGGACAGGATCATATCCTTATCACCAAAAAAACCAAAAAGGGCGAAAGAGAAATAGACTTAAAAGCTTTTATCTATGAACTTTCGGTTCATGGAGAGACGATCTTCATGAAGATATCTGCCGGTAGCGCAGATAATTTAAAGCCAGAGCTGGTGATGGAAGCTTATTATCAGTGGCTTGGTCAGACCTGCCCTGAGTTTGCCTTCCAGATTCAGAGAGAAGAGGTTTACGGCGATAAGGGCGATGAGGAACATAGAATGCTTGTGCCTTTGGGGCTTATAGGAGAATCCCTTGAATAAGTTGATCATAACAAGATGGAACGGCTCGGTCATCACTCTTCTCCAGTCAGGAAAAGATGCGGTTCAGGTTAACCTTGAACCGGAGGAAAACCAGTCCGTTTTGGGCAATATCTATATAGGAAAAGTAAATCATATTGTTAAAAATATCAATGCGGCTTTTGTAGATATTGGAGGGGGACAGATGGGATATTTAAATCTGTCTGACGCCGATATCCTCTTTGTGGACCAGCGGCCTTATAATGGAAAGCTCCGCCAGGGCGATGAAATTATCGTCCAGGTAGAACGGGATGCGGTGAAGACAAAGGCTCCGGTTCTTACTGGAAACTTAAATGTTACCGGCCGCTATTTTGTACTGACCTCCGGAAAGAAACAGATTGGTTTTTCAACAAAAATCACGGATCAGGCATGGAAACAGGAGATGAAGTCCTATCTGGAATCCAGAAAGGCTGAGGACTTTGGTATGATTGTCCGCACCAATGCCTATAAGGTTCCAAAAGAGGAACTGGAATCGGAACTGATCCAGTTAATGGATTCTTTTAAAGAAATGCTGGACAATGCAAAGCACAGAACCTGCTACAGCCTTCTGTACAGCTCAGCCCCTTCCTACTTGACCGGCTTAAGGGACAGCCTTAAATCTTCCCTGGAAGCAGTGATTACCGATGAACCGGATATATACGAGGCTATAAAAGATTATCTCAACCAATGCCAGCCGGAAGACCTGAGGCTACTTACAATGTATGAAGACCATTTGCTTCCCTTAGGAAAGCTTTACCGGATAGAAAAGACGATGAAAGAAGCTTTAGGTAAAAGGGTATGGCTGAAATCAGGAGGTTACCTGGTTATTGAACCTACGGAAGCCCTGGTAGTCATTGATGTAAATACAGGTAAATATTCCGGAAAAAAAGAACTCAGGGAAACGATTAAAAAGGTTAACTTAGAGGCTGCTGAAGAAATCGGGCATCAGCTTCGTCTCAGAAATTTATCCGGTATCATTATTATTGATTTTATTGATATGGAAGCAGAAGAAGACAGGCGTATGCTTATGGAACGTCTGGATGGGATTCTGTCCAAAGATCCGGTCAAAACGACCGTTGTTGAAATGACAAAATTAAATCTGGTGGAAGTGACCAGAAAAAAAATACGAAAGCCTCTTTATGAACAGGCATTGCAGATGAAGGAGAAGTATTGACTTTGATTAATGGTCGGATCCGTTATCCTTTTAAAGGCTGTAAAAAAGAACTGGGATCCTTGATCCAGCCCAGAAGCGTAAAGGTATTAAAGCTGAATGGAAAAATAGTTAAGATCAGGCCGCAGATATTTTAAACTCTGCGGCCCTGTTGCATGGAGAGAGTAGTGAAGTGCTACAGGATTCCCTTTGTGCCTTTTTCCGGAAGACTTTCATTTCTGTTTCCGTTATGATTGCCGCAGTAGACTCCTTTCTTTATTGGCGAGAATAAAAAGCCAAGGACGCAGCCAAACAGAAATGCCGACACGATTGAAAGCCGTTTTTCAGGTAAACTCCATTCTCTGTTAAAAAAGTTTTTCATAGTCTGAACTCCTTTCGTTTGCTTATGAAAAATGTTTAAGCACCGTAAACCGTACGCTCCTTATACTGATAGCATGTTTATGACAGAAGCTGGTAAATATGTGATTATTTATGCCCAACTGTTTCTATTCGTATCCCCTTGTTTTATCTGATGGCTGCTATTATACTAGACACCAGAAACTAATACATGGAAAAGCATTGCTGCAGGCGGAAAAACTGATTACTTTTTATTTAAAAGATATTGACAGAACAGTATGGGAATGATATATTAATAAAGTATGCCGCACAATGAGGTTGAAAAGTTTCCATTTATTTGGAACACCACAGTTGGCGAGTAATGATAATAGGAGGTGCCATATGTACGCGATTATTGCAACAGGTGGAAAGCAGTACAAAGTAGCGGAAGGCGATATCATTAAAGTGGAAAAGCTTGGTGTTGACGCTGGCGAAGCAGTCACATTTGACCAAGTACTTGTTGTAAACAATGGTGAATTAGCAGTTGGTTGCCCAACCGTAGCAGGTGCTACCGTAACAGGTACAGTTGTGAAGGAAGGCAAAGCTAAGAAGGTTATTGTTTACAAGTATAAGAGAAAATCCGGATACCATAAGAAAAATGGTCACAGACAGTCTTATACTCAGGTTAAGATCGAAAAGATCAATGCTTAATCATGATAAGAGTAACCGTATTGGTTGATTCAGAACAGCATTATGCAGGAATACAGATGTTAGGACATGCCGGTTTATCTGATGATCATCAGGAAGGACAGGAACTTGTCTGTGCTGCAGTGTCAGCACTTACATTTAATATGACCAACAGCGTGGAACAGTTTACTGAAGATTCCTTTGAAGTGGATCAGGAAGAGAAGTCAGGTGCTTTTCATTTCCGTTTTACATCAAATATCAGTTCAGGATCACAACTCCTTATGAACTCTTTGGTATTGGGATTACAGGATATTGAAGAAGAATATGGAGAACCATATATTAAAATCCGATTTAAGGAGGTGTAAGTAATGTTAAGAATGAACCTTCAATTTTTCGCTCATAAAAAGGGTGTTGGTTCTACCAAGAACGGTAGAGATTCCGAGGCTAAGAGATTAGGTGCCAAGAGAGCTGACGGTCAGTTCGTGTTAGCAGGCAATATTCTTTATAGACAGCGCGGAACTCACATTCATCCAGGCATCAACGTAGGCCGTGGCGGTGATGATACATTATTCGCTTTAGTGGATGGCGTTGTAAGATTTGAGAGAAAAGGCAGAGACAAAAAGCAGGTTTCTGTTTATCCAAAAGCAATTAACGAATAATTGGACCGGCTTCATACCTTAGACGTATGGAGCCGTTTTTTAAAATACAGGACCTGCCTGGCTGCCTGTATTCAAAAATTCGTTGCTCATGCTCAAATTAGGGTTGAACCCTTTAAGAAAGGGGCTTAACCCTTTAAAGGAAGGGTTAAACCCTAATTTTAATCGAAAAGAAAGGTAACAGGTGAATGAATGTTTGCCGATAGAGCAAAAATATTTATAAGATCCGGAAAAGGCGGTGACGGTCATGTCAGTTTCCGGAGGGAACTTTATGTTCCATGCGGCGGTCCTGACGGCGGTGACGGCGGTCGCGGCGGTGATATTATATTTGAAGTAGATGAAGGCCTTAACACATTAAGTGATTTCCGGCAAATTCACAAATATACTGCCCAGGACGGGGAATCAGGCGGAAAACGCCGATGCCATGGAAAAGACGGCGGAAACTTAGTGATCAAGGTTCCGGAAGGCACGGTGCTCAAGGATTTTGAGTCCGGAAAAGTTATTGCAGATATGTCCGGCGAAAATCGCAGGGAAGTTATATTAAGAGGCGGCAAAGGCGGACAGGGGAATATGCATTATGCAACTCCTACCATGCAGGCCCCCAAATATGCCCAGCCTGGACAGGCTTCCCAGGAACTTTGGGTACAGCTTGAATTAAAGGTGATTGCGGACGTAGGTCTGGTTGGTTTTCCAAACGTTGGAAAATCCACCCTTCTTTCCAGAGTCAGCAATGCAAGGCCTAAAATAGCCAATTATCATTTTACAACCTTAAATCCACATTTAGGCGTTGTGGATATGGAGGGAGGAAAGGGCTTTGTTATGGCTGACATTCCAGGGCTTATTGAGGGCGCTTCTGAAGGTGTTGGATTAGGACATGATTTTCTCCGTCATATTGAACGGACAAGAGTCCTGGTTCATGTGGTGGATGCCGCATCTACGGAAGGAAGAGATCCTATCGCGGATATTCACGCGATCAATAAGGAGCTGGAGGCTTATAATCCGGAATTGATGGAACGCCCTCAGATCATTGCGGCCAATAAGACTGATGCGATCTATGATGACGGTGAAGATCCGGTTGAAAAGCTTAAGGCAGAATTTGAGCCTCAGGGTGTTAAGGTTTATCCTATATCTGCAGTAAGCGGTAAGGGTGTTAAAGAATTGTTATATGCTATTTATGAACTGCTTCAGACCGTAAATTTAAGTCCGATTATATTTGAAAAGGAATTTGATGTTAAGAGCCTGGGGGATGCACTTCTTCCTTATTCTGTGGAAGTGACAGAAGATGGAGTTTACGTGGTAGAAGGTCCCCGCATTGAAAAGATGTTGGGCTATACGAATCTTGAATCAGAAAAAGGCTTTACCTTCTTCCAGAAATTCTTAAAAGAAAACGGAATTTTAGATGAGCTGGAACAGGCGGGAATTGAAGAAGGAGATACGGTCCGCATGTATGGTCTTGAATTTGACTATTACAAATAGCAGAGGAGAATAATATGACAAGTAAGCAGAGATCCTATTTAAAGGGATTGGCGATGAATATAGATCCTATCTTCCAGATTGGAAAGTCCAGTCTCACACCTGAGATCACCAATGGGGTTGCAGAGGCACTGGAAGCCAGAGAGTTAATAAAGATTACGGTACTAAAGAATTGCCTGGATGATGGAAGCAGTATTGCTGAAGTATTGGCAGAGAGAACTCACTCCGAGGTCGTTCAGGTGATCGGGAGAAAGATTATCCTTTATAAGCAGGCGAAAGAGGAAAATAAACGGAAGATCGTGCTTCCAAAATAATCCTGTTTCATTTTTGGGTCAGGGAGTCGAAGATTATGGGTAGAATAGGCATTATGGGCGGTACGTTTGATCCAATCCACAATGGTCATTTAATGATTGGCGGGCAGGCATATAAGGAATATGGATTAAAAGAAGTCTGGTATATGCCTTCCGGACATCCGCCTCATAAAAAGAACCGCAATGTGTCAGAACCGGCTACCCGTCTTGCTATGACAGAACTTGCCGTGAAGGATCATGAAGGCTTTGTCTGTTCGGATTTTGAAGTAAGGCGAACCGGAAATACGTATACGGCACAGACATTAAGATTACTGAACGAAGAATATCCGGAACATTCCTTTTATTTTATCATTGGAGCTGATTCTTTATATGAGATTGAGAATTGGTATGAGCCGGACCAGGTGTTGACCCAGGCAGTCATATTGACTGCCCGGCGGGAATATGAGGAAGCAGACCGTCCCATGGACAGGCAGATAGCTTATCTGACCTCCAAGTATGGCGCTGATATCCGCACGCTTCACAGCGGGGAAATGGATATCTCTTCTGCAGAGTTGCGCCGCATGATTGCCAGAGGGCAGTCCATAGCAGACTATGTACCGCGGGAGATCATCGAATATATCGAAGCCCACGGTTTATATCAGGAGTTGGAACCATGAAAGATCTGATCTTAGAGTTGAGAAATGATTTAAAGGGGAGATTAACTCCTTCCAGGTTTGAGCATACGATCAGTGTATCATTTATTTGCACCGCATTGGCGATGCGCTATGGGTGTGATTTGAATAAAGCGGAGCTGGCCGGCCTGCTTCATGATTGCGCCAAGCCTTATGGAGATGAAGATATTATCAGAAAATGCAGGAAACAAGATCTTCTATTGACTGACGACGAACTGAGGGCCCCGGTTGTGCTCCATGCGAAATATGGGGCATGGCTTGCAGCGCATAAATACCGTATCAAAGACGAAGAGATCATAAACGCGATCCGGTGGCATACCACCGGCAGAGCGGAGATGTCTATATTAGAAAAAATCGTTTTTACGGCGGATTATATTGAACCCAGACGTGACAGAGCAGTGAATCTGGCTCTTGTGCGTTCCGTAGCGTTTGTGGACTTAGATGAGTGTGTTTATCAGATCCTTAAGGAAACCTTGGATTATCTGGATGGAAAAGGCAGTTTTGTGGACTCTATGTCAAAGCAGGCATATGCTTATTATAAGCAGGTTCACGAAGAAAAGAAGGGAGAACAAGGATGAATCAGTCAGTTGATATGGTAAAAACCGCTTTTGCGGCTTTATCAGATAAAAAAGGGGAAGATATCAGAATTATTGATATCTGCAAAGTATCCGTAATGGCAGATTATTTTATTATTGCCAGCGGTAACAATGCAAATCAGGTACAGGCCATGGTTGACAATGTAGAGGAAGAACTTGGAAAAAAGGGATTTGTCTGCAAACAGATAGAAGGCTATCAGTCTGCTAACTGGATACTCATGGATTACGGTGATATCATTGTCCATGTATTTGATCGTGAAAATCGTTTGTTCTATGATCTGGAAAGAATCTGGAGAGATGGAAAGAAAATTGAGGCTGACGAATTGGAAGCTTTATCATAAGAACGGAATTTAATTGTGTAAAACGGCTTAACAGAATCTGTGGGCCGTTTTTTTTATTATAGTTTTCCTTGCAGCTCTATTGAAGTGTGAAATTGCTGATATTTTTATAATCAACATTGTCCTATTAATTTAATTTGAATTTATGTCTTGTTACAAGTCAAGTAATAATTGGATTAATGAATATAATTGACCAATCAATGTTTTAGTCGGCCAAAGGTTTACATAATAAACTTATGTAAACCTTTGGCCGGAATCACGTTTCTCAATTAAAATATCAATGAATTCCCAAACGGAACAAACCGATTACCTTGCCCAGGATCTCTACATTGTCTACAATAATCGGATCCATGGAATCATTCTCTGGCTGCAGGCGGTAATGTCCTTTTTCTTTAAAAAAACGTTTTACGGTTGCGGAATCATCAACCAATGCCACCACAATTTCTCCGTTATGGGCTGTCGGGCAGTGTTCAACAATAATCTGATCACCTTCAAGTATGCCTGCATTGATCATGCTGTTTCCCTTAACTTTTAACATGAAGGTTTCGGCGTTTGGGAGAATATCAGCTGGTATGGGATAATAATTCTCAATGTTCTCCTCAGCATAAAGAGGCTGTCCGGCCGCTACGGTACCAAGAAGCGGAACGTTTACAACTTCCCTGCGTGTCAGCTGAAAGCAGTCGTCTATGATCTCAATAGTTCTGGGCTTGGTTGGGTCTCTTCTTATGTATCCTTTCTCTTCAAGTGTCTCCAGGTGAGAGTGGACGGATGATGTTGATTTTAAACAGACCGCTTCGCAAATCTCCCTGACTGCCGGTGGATAACCCTTCTTTAAAATTGTTTCTTTTATATATTCCAAAATTTCCTGCTGTTTTGGGGTAATTCTCTCTTGCGCCATGGTACGGCCTCCTCAATCCTTATTCATTAAGACTATAGTAACATATGTTCGATAAAAATGCAAACCTTTGTTCGAAAAAATGCAAAATCAATTGACAAACATATGTTCGCAGTGATATGATAATGACAGAAAAAGAACCTATGTTCTGTTTGGGATTGTTTTAAAGGAGGTATGCATATGATGAAGCAATTAATTGCACTGTCATTGGTCGTTTTACTTGGTTCTCATTTTTTTGGTAATTCTATCATGAATGCTCTTGCCGGAGAGACGGAAATTCCGGCATTGGAGAAGTATTATACCAGCATTGAGATCCAAAAGGGGGACAGCTTATGGAGCATTGCCGGAACGTATCTGGAGAACAGCGGTATGACCACTGCCCAATATGTAAAAGAATTAAAGAATATAAACGGATTAAAAGAAGATACCATACACAGCGGACAGTATCTGACTGTCGTATACTTTGCATCTGATTCTGATTCAAGAGTGAGATAAATAGAAAAACCATACTGCCGCTATTTTTAAATCCATTGATTTTATTGGAATTATATCTTAGAATAATAGAAGTGACGATCTTAAAGAGGCGTTAAACAGGTATTATTAGGTTCAGAATTATTCTATAGTCAAAGGATTAAAAATAATTATGAAGATAACTTTTGGAATATTAGCCCATGTAGATGCTGGAAAAACCACCTTTTCGGAGCAGGTATTATATAGAGAAGGGGTAATCAAGGCTCTGGGCCGTGTAGATGCTAAAAACGCATGTATGGATCATGATGATATTGAAAGGGCGAGGGGAATCACCATATTTTCGGATATGGCCTGTTTTACCCATGACGATAATACCTATTATCTGATTGATACGCCTGGCCATACGGATTTTTCTGCTGAGATGGAACGGGCCTTGGAGGTAATGGACTATGCAGTCCTTATGATTAACGGCACGGACGGAATTCAGGGACACACAGAGGCCATCTGGAACCTGTTGGAGCGTTATCATATTCCTGTTTTTTTATTCATTAATAAGCTTGATGTGATTTCTGCATCTTATGAAGGGGTTTTAACTGAGATTCGAGAACGCTTTTCCGGCAATATCCTGGATTTTCAAGGTATTAGCCTTAAGAAGGGAAATGAGGCTGCCCTGACAGATGATTTTATTGAGAATGTATCTGAATGGGATGAAACATTACTGGATAAATGGTTGAATGGAAGTATTACTTTTGAAGACTTAAGACCTGCCGTAGTTTCTCAGATTAAAAACCGTAAGCTATTCCCCTGTTTTGGCGGCTGCGCTTTAAACGGAGAGGGGATAGAAGTGTTTCTTAATATCTTTTATAGTTATACAGAGACTTCCTATCCGGTATCAGCGCCATTTACAGGGAGGGTGTTTAAGATCCGTTATGACGCACATGGAGAGCGAATGACGTATATGAAGATATTAAGCGGCATTCTCAATGTCCGGGATTCCTTATCAGCGGATGAGAAGGTTCATCAGATAAGAATATTTCAGGGAGAACGTTTTACGGCTCTTCAGACGGCTTACGCAGGAGATGTGGTGGCTGTCACCGGACTTCGGACTACCAGGGCAGGTCAGGGGCTTGGGGAGTGTTATGATACGGTAGTTCCGACACTTCAACCCACCCTTCAGGCAAGAGTTCTGTACTCGTCTGAGATACCTGACCGGGCAATCTTACAGATATTTCACATTTTAGAGGAAGAAGAGCCTGGGCTAAGTGTGGTATGGGAAGAGTCTTTGCGGCAGTTAAAAGTGAATATCATGGGTAAGATTCAGCTTGAGGTTCTGGAACAGGTTGTGTTAGAACGGTTTCAGACAAAGATATCCTTTGGGCAGCCAGAGATCATCTATATGGAAACCGTAGAGGAACCGGTAACTGGATATGGACATTTTGAACCCCTTCGCCATTATGCGGAAGTAGCATTAAGGATAGAACCAGGTGAGCGAGGGAAGGGGATTACATTTGAGAGTCAATGTCATGTAGACAGGCTTGGGATCAATTATCAGAATCTGGTACGTACCCATGTGTTTGAAACCATTCATAAAGGAGTTTTAACAGGATCAGAACTGACGGATATTAAGGTTATCCTGGTTGATGGAATTTCTCATATTAAGCATACTGAGGGCGGGGATTTCCGTGAGGCAGTATACCGGGCGATTCGCCAGGGTCTTATGAGGGCCCATAATCTACTTCTGGAGCCTTATTACAGCTTTACGATATTAATTCCGGATCCACTAACTGGAAGGGTACTAACTGACATTACAAAATATTCCGGCCGGTTTGAAGCTCCGGTTCCGGATTGTAGAGGAAAAACTGTAATAAGAGGTCAGGGTCCTGTTGCTTCATTTATGAATTACGGGGAAGCGCTGATGATAATGACCGGAGGCAAGGGAAGTATATCTATGGTGTTTTCTCATTATGATAAATGTCATAATGAAGCGCAGGTTATTGATCATTATCAATATAATCCAAATGAGGATATTAATAATCCTTCTTGTTCTGTATTCTGCCAAAAGGGAACTTCGTTTGTAGTTAATTGGGATCATGCAGAAGAATATATGCATACTCTTAGGTAATTGCAGCTTATTACTTTTATTCTTAGCTTGAGTTTATGGATTGGAAAAGATTCTGAAGTCTAAAAATGCTAAGTTACATCATAAAAGCTACATAAAGAAAAATGGCAATGAATTGTTTGCCGCTTCAGGCTGTCGACATTCGATATGTTGATAGCTTTTTTATATCTTTCAAAGGCAACGAGCTATGTTATAATGAAAATAAGAAGGATAGGGTGAAAATAATTAATAAGATCAAAGGAGTACATATAAAAAAGTGGATAAGACATATTTCGCACAATATGACTTAATTCCTATGCGCGTTCATGTTTCCAGTTATTATAAAATAGATAAAATTAATCGTGGGTTAGGTGGTTTTAATCTTGTCGAAACAACGATACAACCTTATTTAAAAGACTTTTGTGCCGGCGAAGACGAAACTGTAATGCGTTGGAATAGACAATGGGATATTTCAAACTGGGCTTTTTTTATGGCTTTTGATGGTGATAAGCCAATAGGAGCTGCAACAATTGTATCACGTACAAAAGGAATAAATATGCTTTCAAATAGGGATGATCTTGCAGTATTATGGGATATTCGTGTGGATGATGCATACAAGCAGCAAAAAGTTGGTCAAACATTATTTGACATGGCAGTAAATTGGTGTCGCAGTCAAGGTTTTGTACAGATGAAAATAGAATGTCAGAACAATAATGTTCCTGCCTGTAAATTTTATCATAAGCAAGGAGCAACTCTTAGTATGATTGATGAGTATGCGTATTATAATGAACCTGAATATAGGCATGAGACTCAGTTTATCTGGTTATTAAATTTATAAATAATCCTGAACGGTTTTATCTTTGCCGCTACTCTGAATGCAGCTTGCAATAGGAGTAGCTACATTGCGGGATTAGAAACAACTGCCGAAAGTATCCAATCAGTAATATCTTTTATAACCTGCTTATCAATATGCTGAGCAACCTTATATTCTTTTTTTGCCTTTTGTATCTTTCCGTAAATAGAAGGCATAAACATATGATTTAGATTAGGGCACCGTTTGAACGTAATATTTTGCTTTTCTTTTAACAATTCTTTATATTGATTAAAGTCTTTTTCTATGGAGACATGAAAATCTTTATCTCCTTGCAGAATTAGCATCGGCTTGTTTAATGACTCAAGATATTGTGCTAATGGATGTCTGCCCATTTCCTTTAAGTAGTAGGCTCTGCCGTACTTTCCTAAAACCAATGATGATTTTGTTCCATCATCACTCATGTTATATATGTTATCAAATTTGGATCATATTTTTGCTATTTGGTTTCTGGCAATTACTTGCAAAAAACGATTCAATGATTTTAGAGTTTATTATTATAGATCATTCCTTTTATTCTACATTTGCGGCTTGTGGATTTTAGTCAGACATCATAAGGTTCATAATTTTATTCCTTTTGAATAATTAGATGTTTTAAACCAGTCGATTTCTGTGTTACAGTTAGGTTTTGTTTGTTAAACCAGAAAATACATTGTATAATTAGTTTAATATGATATTATGATGGGGGAGAGTACATATGGTCAAATTAGAAGAAGTCTTTGGAGTCAGTAGAAAACCAGTGCTAAGCTATATTGAACGCCAGGAAGTTGATGGGTCTTTTGAGAACGCATTAAGATCGGATAAACAAATAATAGTTTATGGTGCATCAAAACAAGGAAAGACTGCTTTGGTCAGTAAATATTTACCATATAGTGAATGCTTAGCTGTCAGCTGCAGTCCCAAAAGTCAAGTTTCAGATATTTATAAGTCGATTCTTAGAAAGCTTGGTATTGAAATTTTGACTGATAAGCAGAAGAGCAAGAGCGGAGATGTTGAAATTGGAGCTGTAGCAAAAATTAAATCAAAATTACCATTTTTAGCAGCTGCGGAGGTCGAAGGGTCTGCAAAAGTTAATGCATCAGCTGAACAGCAGCTTAATTATCGATCAATAGAGTTTAACCTGGAGCTGCCGCAAGACATTTTTGATTTATATAAACAAGCCAATTCTGATAAATTTGTAATTCTAGAAAATTTTCATTATCTTTCTAGTGATGTTCAAAAACAATTGGCGTTTGATTTGCGTACTTTTCAAGAGCTAGGATTGAGATTTATAATTTTAGGTGTATGGAAAGAGAAAAACCGGCTTATTCAATTTAATGGAGATTTACAAGATAGGATTGCAGAAATACCGGTTGAGCCGTGGGATAACACAGAATTTATCAGCGTAGCAAAAAAGGGAGCAGAAGAGCTTAATATTGAAATTTCAGATGAAATCTTACTAAGACTCTGTGAGGAATCGATGGGAAGCATAGGAGTCGTTCAGGAGCTGTTAAAACTGTTATGTTTGGAAAATGGTATATTACAAAAACAAGGACTTAGAAAACATATTATTGACCAGATGACTCTTGATCACGCCATTACAGCAAAATGTGATGATTATTCCTCAAGACATGTTCGTGCACTGGAGGATATTGCGAAGGGGCAGAGGGATGTTAAAGATAAGGAGAAAAAGCCTCTTTTCTTGCCATACTACTTTGTCATTGCAATTTTAAGTATGGATTTTTCCACTATTTTAATGGGTGTGCCACGTAAAAAGATAGAAGAAATAATTAAAAGCCGTCATCACAGAAGTGCCGATATAAGGCCAAGTGATATTG
Source organism: Hungatella sp. UBA3048 (assembly GCA_002367105.1). Taxonomy (GTDB): domain Bacteria; phylum Bacillota; class Clostridia; order Lachnospirales; family Lachnospiraceae; genus Lacrimispora. The sequence continues at coordinate 361,100 of DFCS01000044.1, read as the reverse complement.
GGTATCTATTGAGTAGTTTGGCGAAATTGCAAACAGCGAAGAAAATCCAGCCACCGTTGTTTGATTATGATATCTCTCAGCGTACTATTAATATAATTGATTCAACATTTTATTTCTTTTTAAAACATTGCGATAAAGAGGAAATAATAGAAAATATAGAAAATCCATTAGATTAAATGACAATTTCCATTTTGATAAGTTCAAGATAATAATGAAAATTCAGTTGATGATTTTATATAATAGGTAAAGTTACTACTTGTCAGAGGGCTTTAAGGTAGGGGATATGACATACAAGCAAATGAAAAACATGATAAACAATTACAACTGGGATGAGGGTTTTGAATTACCAAAACAAATCATTTCGGATGCTAATTGTGATTTAGCGATCGCATTAGAAATCTTTTACCTTGCAGATGGATATGGGTACTTTCAGACATTTGCCCATAACATTGGAGGTACGAAAGAATGGTTTTGCTTTATTGGCAAACTTTGTGATGATATTGAAAACGCAAAATATAAAAAATTAGACCATCATTATACAATTCCATTATCAAAAGTACAGCGTTATCAGTTAAGGAAAAACAATATACCAGAAGTATTTTTAACAGATGTATAACTTCCAACTTATATCGAGTAAAGTAGTTAAAAAAAGCACGGAGTAACCGTGCTTTTGAGTTTATAAATTATTTTTAATAAGTGAAAAAATAGATTTTATTAATTTCACGATATTTTATTGTAAACACGTAGTCTGTAGGGTTTTATCCACTTTATTAAAAATGGACTTTATTTATAAATGGATAAAATAATTCATGCAGAATAAGGTTCAAAAATTGATCCTGAAGAAGGCGGAGGGAGGGTCGCTAAAGTCCATTCTATCAAATGGTCAACCTGCCACGGAAAATATCATGTCCATATCCGGGACCGGAATTATATGGTAGACCATAATACTATCATAATAAACTCCACCATTTTAGCAGTTGATAATTAATTGTTTCATTTTTACATTTCTCTGGGTGCTGCTCTGACCATGGATCATTGTATCAATAAAAGACAGATCTTTATTATCCATATTTTTGGGTTTCTCTGTCAGCAGGTGTACAAAATAATTTTAAGGCTTCAGAGTATCCAAAGGCTTGACACTTAAAACGACTAGTAGGAGAGGTAACTGTTTTGTGACACATACAAAGTCGGAGCTTTAACAAAAATAAGCTTATGTGGCGCATTTTTTATTCTGAAAAGTGTTGTAGGTTGAACCATTGAGATGCCTGGTGATATCATATGGATGGAAGTTTAAGAAAGTGGTGAGGCCAATGATAAAATAGCTAAATGATTCTCTAAATACTCTAAGCATATTATATGACAAAATTATATAATAAAAGGAGGTTTCAAAATGTGTACAAGTTTTGCAGTATACAGTCAAAAAAAAGCTATCTATGGTATGAATTTTGATGCTGATGATATTGATTTAAAACTAAAAGTCAATAGTTATAATGATATGAACTTATTTTACTTTTCAGGCTTATTAGATAACAAATACAGGGATATCGCTGGTTTTAATAGTGAGGGACTTTTTATCTGTACTCAAGCAGTTGAATATAGTCCAAGTTTTAAATCAAGTTGTAACGAAAATGATTGGTTTGCTTTTGATATATTTGATGAGGCGCTAAAGAAAACAAGAAAAACATCTGAATTTTTTGAAATTCTTAATAAAAGAGTAATCTCGTATCCTAGAAATCCATTATTCCCAGATTTAGGGCTACATACTATTATCGCTGATAAAACTAGTAATGCATTTATTCTGGAAGAAGGAAATGATACAAATATAGTAAGTCCTAGTCATAATGATTTTATTATTATGACTAATTTTCCAAATGGGGATTTTAAGGAAGCAAATTATAATAAAGTATATGGTAGAGGTGCTGATAGATACATTTGTGCTCATGAATATATTCATAATAATATTCATAGCTTTGGAATAAATGAGGCCTTTGAAGTTTTAAGTAAAACTAGTCAGGAGGATACTCTGTGTTCAATAGTATATGAACCATTAAAAAATGAAATTTATATTAGTTTTAAAAATGATTTAAGAAAAAAATGGAAAATATCTATTATCGAAAAAACAATCCAATCATTGGATGGATTTTTAAGCAATAATAAAATTCAATTTACAAATGAAGAAATATTTGTGAAGGATCTTATTAGCTTATATAAGTGAAAATCATTTAAATAAAGAATATCAATGAATATCAATTGGTAAGATAGTTTTTTAGGGTATTCAAGAAAGCGTAGGAAATAGCCTTCCATGGCGATTTCTGAATAACAGGGCATGGTCAATCGCCTAACAACATTTTTACTCTTCGGGCGTGCGCATGGGTATGCGTGCCAAACCGTCTCACCGGGCGTACGCCGCAAAAGGGAAAGGCTCTGCCGGTCCTGTTCGTCAGCTACATGAAAACAGGACGTTATAGGACGCTTGTATTACCAAAAGCGTTGTATTGAATCTTGCATCTACTGTAAAGGATATCGTCGGAAAAAACATCATTATATGTAATAGAAGAGGAGCGGTCTGTGTTAGATCAACCTGCCACGGCAAGTATCATGCCCGTATCCGTGACCGGAATTATATGGTAGGCCATAAGTACTATCATAAAAAACTCCGCCATTTAACAGTTGAAAATTAATCGCTTCGTTTTTTGCATTTTTCTGGGAGCTGCTCTGACCATGGAAGCATAGTATCGATAAAAGACAGACCTTTATTATTCAGTTGTTTGGGTTTATCTGTTAGCAGGTGTACAAAATAATTTTAGTGCTTCAGAATGTCTAAATGCTTGGTACTTATAACGGCTGGCCGGAGAGGTAACTGTTCTGTGACTCATACAAAGGCGGTCAATATAGCTTTAACAAAAGAAAGACTGATACATAGTAGCTTTTATGATTTAGCCAATGTATATCAGTCCGTGCACATCAACTATTGAAAGCACCATATACCGAACGGTAAGCATGGTGCTGTGAGAGGGCGGCGGTTAGTCACCGCCTCCTACTCGATTAGCCTGTGATGATATAGATGTTGGTTGCTGTGCTAGCCTGACACGATGCAAAATCCAGAGAAAATACTTGAGTTTCTCGAACTCCACCTTTATATTCTTTTAATCTTTTTATCAGGAAAAATTTCTGTTATACAAATCGAAAACTTGACAATTGTCAGATTTATATTATACTATTAATTATATGTTATTTAAAACTCTATGTGATTTTTTAAAATAATAAATAAAATAAGTTGTATTGAAGAAATAAATTCAAATTTAATTCTAGAATAACTTATTTAAAATACATTTTCTTTGAGAAATATATTTTCTTTTGACAATTTATATATTTTGTTATGTTAAATCACATTGAAATTTAGGTAACAGGTTTTCATCATTGAATCATAAGATTTTAGATGATTGCCATAATATAATTATAAATCAAGGAGGCTTATAACTATGGAAAACACTGGAGTTATGAACATTGCGTTAAGAAAAAGTACCAGAAAGGGTGACAATAATCAGTTAAAAAGAGAAGGATATTTACTGGGAAACATAGCTGGTAAAGGTGTTGATTCAATCTCAATAGCTGTTAAAAAAGATGTATTTAGAAGATCAATGAAAGAGTTTGGCCGGAATGGCATTTTTAAACTGGTTGTTCCTGATGGCCAGAGTTATACCGTAATGGCAAAAGAAATACACATTGAACCTGTTAAGAACGAAATCTCTCATTTGGATTTTCAAATAGTATCTTTTTCGGAAAAAATCAAACAAGAAGTGGCTATAAAAATTACCGGAGCAGAACTTCTTGAGTCAAAAAGATTGCTGATTAACAGTACCATAGATTCAATTTTGCTGGAGGGCTTACCTCAGGATATTCCCGATGAAATAGTAATTGATGTTTCTAATATGGAGGCTGGTGAAAGTATTCAATTTAGTGATATTAAACTTCCGGAAGGACTTACCTCAACTATTGATCCGGAACAAAAAATGTTAACAGTTGTTGGCTCTAAGATACGTGAAGCAGTTGAAGGTGAAGAAGAGGCCGAAAGCTAAGAGGAATAACGGCATTCACTTTTCGTATGAAAATATTATTAAAGCCTGTTGATAAAGGTAAAAAAAGAAAGCTCTAATTTAGATATTAGATGCTTTCTTTTTTACAACAAAAAAATTAAAAAGATTAAACGCCGATTTTCAGCGGCGTAGTCTTTTTTGAACAAAACAGCAATTTCTGGTTTTTTACTTATATTAGTCAAAAAACCATTTTTGAACAAAACTCCTCAAAATTTTTTTATTTATTACTTAACTTTTTTTAACTTTACATTTTTTCCCGCAATTTCACCTTATTTCTGGCACTGCGCCGGCGTTCATCCTCCAAAGCAGCATAGTGTTTTTTCGTAGTATTAACATCTGAGTGTCCTAAAACGTCTGCAACCAGATAGATGTCTCCGGTTTCCTTATATAGGCTTGTTCCATAGGTGCTGCGCAGTTTATGTGGGGTGATCTTTTTTAAAGGTGTCACGAGTCTGGAATATTTTTTTACCAGATTTTCGACGCTGCGTACAGCAATCCGTTTCTTTTGAAGAGATAAGAAGAGCGCTTTTTCATGTCCTGCCTCGGGAATGACGAAACTGCGTTCGTCAAGATAATCAAGAAGGGCATTCTCAACTTCGGAACCAAAGTACACAGTGACTTCTTTACCTCCTTTTCTATGTATCCGAATCCCGCCATTTTTTAAATCAATATCATCTACGTCCAGACCAACACATTCCGATACCCGGATACCGGTTCCCAGCATGAGAGTTAATAGTGCGAGGTCACGGATCTTGGTCTTCGCATGGTAGGCTTTTTGCTTTTCTGTTAAAGATTCCCCGTTTTCTACTTCATCGAGCAAAAGAGCTACCTCATCAATATCTAACCGGATAATATCCTTTTCATGCATCTTTGGTAGCTGCACCAGAGAAGCAGGATTTGTTTGAAGCCGCTCATTCCGGTAATAATAATTATAGAAGCTTTTCAGTGAAGAAACTTTTCGCATGATTCCCCGCTCTTTGTTGGTCACTTCCTGATTTTTATCATTAAAACGGTATTTTAAATATTCCATGTATTCTTCAATGTCCACGACCCGAAGGGAATCCAGGTGATCTAAAGTAATATCCTGAACCTGAAGTTTGCCGATAACGGGGTTTTCCTTAACTAGAAAGTCAAAAAACACCCTTAGATCATAAGCGTAAGCGATCCTGGTCCGGGAAGACGTGCGAGGTTCAATCCCCCTGAAAAAATCCCCGCAGAAATTGGGAAGTTCCTTAACCAACTGGCGCAGGTGCTTTACGTTTTCAATATCTTTTTGCTGATGGTAGGAGAGAGAAGAACTCATAATTTGGCCTCATTTCTTTAAGTATTTGGATTGTAAATGATTTTTGAAAGACCAGTCATTTATATTTCCCTCATTAATTAGTTTTTCTTCTTCAGACTTAACATATAAAATCTGATCATTAAACAATGGTGTTAAAAGAACTTTACATCCTTTGGTATAAATACGGTAAGTATTGGGGGCATATCAGAGTAACGGTAATCAAGGATATGAGAGATAAAGTTCTTTGAGTTATAAAATTATTGTAATTGAAAGTTCCATTGTTTTCTTTGCTAAACTATTCGTTAAACTAGACTTTCGCGAATAGTTGGAAATCACTCTATTAATCTTACCATTTCTGTATATCTGTGTCAAACAGATAACGAAAAAATCTCGTTGCTGTTTTGTCGTATTCACTATCTGCAATAAAAACCTCCCGGCCTAGTCTATAATCCATTACTACTTTGGCTCATAAAGAACAGGACTATTCGTTACCGTAGATATATCTACTTTAACAATAGCCCCGTCTAAAAATATTTTATACTTTTTTCATGATTCTTCACTAATCTTAGAAACTGAAATAATCAATGATAACTTATTTTTTGTCTTCAAATACTATCCAAATTGGGAATTTATAAATTTCATTCCAATCTTTATCCCGATATGAGAATCCAAAATATATGGGTTCTTTAGATAAACTTTCAAAATCGTCTGATAAAACTGGAACGTAACTGACACGACCATTTTCAAGATCTGTCATTAAATCTCCTGCATATTCTTCTTTTGAATTATAAACAGTTGAAGTAATGGAGGTTGCATTTGTATCAGTTGTTATGATATCAAAAATACGATACTTATTATCACTATTTTTCTCTGGCTTTTGAACAACAATTGCAGGTGTGGTTTGGCCGTTAATTGTAATATCTCTTCCCTCAATAAAACCTGGCACCATTATCTGATAATTTGTATCTCCCCAGTTTACAGCCTGATCTTCAGCGGCGCTTGCAGGAATAATCAACATACCAGCAAGTAATATTGTTGTAAATATAACCCTAAAAAACCCCTTCATACATAAAACCCTCCTTTTTTTTACATAATATCATAATAAACCCAAATTTTCAATTAATATACAATACTATTTTATTGAAATTCCATAGCCAGCGTTCCGATCTCAAGATGAAGGCTGCGCTGGCATTCTAGCTGCTGATCTAAATTTCTGAGTCACACATAATATCAAGCAATATTGTCGTTTTTCTTTCCCTATCCCCTCTTCTATCTTTTATATTGTTAATTTCCTTCTGCCGGGTGTTATCTGTTCCTGTTTCTTCGTATTCCGGTACAACCTGGTATACTGTGGCTGTTGGTTATATTTGATATTGTCGTATTAGCACTTTTTCACTGGAATCCACAATTCACAGAACAAACCTAATTTTCCGTTTTCAAAATAGATTTCGTAATCGGTATGATCAGATGCTTCATATCCCATCTGTGGTAAAAATTCTTTAAAAAATTGATTCCATGCTTCACTAATACAATCGCCGTTTTCTCCAAAGCATTCAAATACCACATACTGTTGCTTTGAAGTAGTCCAAATGTGATATCCTTTCAGTTCCATTTCACTTTGATTAAATTCTTTCGTTTCGTCATCAACAATAACTCCTATTCCATAGTCAAATGTTGTTTTTCCTTCCAGAGCAGGAGAACAAAGTCCATATAAATCTTTTTTACCCTCTGGTCTCAATTGTCGCAATACCTCTACTAGGTTGGCCTTATAACATTCATCCCAAAAATCTGGTATTTCATGATTTCCCTCTTCATTTATACTTTCGTTAGAAAATGCTCTCGCCAAACATATAAACCTCTGTTCCTCTTTAACTTCCATACGATAGTCCATACTTTTACCGCCTTCCATTGATATCTTAATTTTCAAGGGATTAAAGAGGCATAATTTAGTTCCTTGTTTTTTTGCAAATTTGGGTGAAACTCCGTGAAAACGTGTAAATGCTTTCGTAAAGCTCTCTGGAGTATCATAGCCATACTTTAGAGCTACATCTATCACTTTTTCATCTGTTTCCATTAATTCCACACCTGCAAGTGACAGTCTGCGATTTCGAATATAAGCATTAGCTGTCATTCCAGCCATTATACTAAATGTTCGATGAAATTCGTAGCTTGACATATAAACCATATCTGCTACATCTTCATAATTAATATCATCCAATAGATGTTCTTCCATGTAGTTAATTGCCTGTTGGAGCATCTCTATCCATGCCATCTTTTATCCTCCCTTCGTTACGTCATCATAATATCAAATCAAGCATTACGTTTCCTGTCCTATCTTGTGTACTTTTGACATGTTCAATATAATATAAATCATATTAAAAAGCTCCAATTTAAGCTTGCCACTTGCACTTATAAACAGATGATATTTAAGAAAAATGATTAAAACTTAGACCAGTGCATCTGTTGCTATTATACCAAAGAAGCACCGGCCTCTCAATCATTTTCTCCTCCTATACAGAATCAGTTTCTCCTCCTATACAGAATCGTTAATCATCTCTTTCCATATCTTCTCCCCTATCTTCTCATGGATATTTTCTACGTATAGCTTCTCTTCCATTACAAAAAGGAAAATCCTTTCCCTGAATCTTTCCAGGACATTTTACAATCGAGACAATCCCATAATTCAATCATACTTCTCTACTGTAACTTCATTTGAAATAAATCGGTATCTAAATAAATCACGCAGCCACATAGCCGGTATATCCCCGGTAATTAGAATATTCTTACCGTTTCTCTATATCAATGACCCTTTGAGCCCAATCCCGATAAAATGCTTCTTCATGTGAAACCAGTAAAACAGTCCCCGAAAATTCCGACAAGGCTGTTTTTAAGGAGTCTTTTGCCTGAACGTCTAAATGATTTGTCGGTTCGTCCATAATCAGAAAATTGCATGGTGTTAATGTCAAAAGACACATTTTCACTTTTGCCTGTTCTCCGCCGCTTAATGTCCCAATTGATTGCATAGCGTGCTTGCTCGAAATACCACATCTGGCTAATTTTTTTCTGACATCTTTTATTACCAGATCCGGATGGGAATCTGAAACAATCTGAATGGGTGTTCTTGTTTCATCAGGCCATGACAAATCCTGTTCAAAGTATCCAAGAGTTACTTGGTCAGAGTATTTATATAAACCGTTCATGGACGGAATCTGCCCGACCAGAGTTTTTAACAGTGTTGACTTACCAATTCCGTTAAACCCGGTGATCACTACCTTTTGACCACCTTTTATGCTAAAATCGATATCAGACAACACAGGGTAATGGTAGCCAATTGATAAGTGTTTAACTGCTAAATGCTCTGTATTCGTCAAAGGTAATTCTGGAAAATAAAAATATGGCTTTATTTCCTTCTGCGCTAATGCCTCCATTTTTTCCATGCGATCAAGCTGCTTCTGGCGGCCTCTTGCCATTTTTGATTTTCGTCCGGCAATATTTTTTCTAATAAACTCCTCTGTCTTTTTGATTTCTTTTTGTTGTGTTGAATATTGCCTGATATAATCTTCTCGCAGCAGAGTTTTCTTTTTCAAAAACTCTGAATAGGTGCCATAATATTTTGTAATTGTATCATTATCTATATCGCAAATACGATTTGTGATTTTATCCAAAAAGGCAAAGTCATGTGACACTATCATAAAAGCATTTTCCAATCTGGATAAATATTCGGCAAGCCATGAAATATGTTCTTTATCTAAAAAGTTTGTGGGTTCATCAAGTAAAAGAACATCTGGTTTTTCCAGAAGTAATTTTGCTAAAATCACCTTTGCACGCTGGCCTCCGCTCATTTGCTCAATTGGGCGGGTAAGACCGATAGCAAGCAATCCCAATCCGTTTGCCACTTGTTCGATATGTGTATCAATCGAATAAAAGTCATTTCTTTCAAGTTCTTCCTGAAGTTTAGCTGCACGTTCCAAATATCTCATATTGCCATTCGCGGCCATTTCATATAATGCTCCCATTTCATTTTCAATCTCATAAAGTCTTGAAAAGGCTGACTTTAAAAATTCTTTCATAGTTAAGCTATGGTCTATTTCCGCATACTGACCGAGATAACCAACAGAGATATTGGGCTGCCAGATCAATCGTCCGGCGTCCGGCATCACCTGCTCGGTGCAAATTTTAATCAAAGTGCTTTTTCCAGTTCCGTTCTGTCCAACGATACCAATATGTTCGCCTTTGTTGAGGGACAACTCCGCATTTTTGTAAAGCAGGTTATCTCCAAAAGAATGTGATAATCCATTAATTTCTAGTAAGCTCATGTTAATCAAAGTCCTTTCATTTCTGTTGTTAATCCAGCAACCATGTGTAAAAACGCAAAAAGGCAGAAGACAATACACATAAGTGTATTTGCCTTCTGCCTCTCAGTCTATATAAACTGATATTTTAAAAGCAAAAGGCTACGGACAAAACATTGCCCATAGCCTTTTATACGCTAAATTTACACACGGAAAGAGGCAATAGCATACTAACCTATCAGTATGAATATTGCCCTGCTTTCCGATGAAATCTTAATGCGTCATCTATACGCTATACTCTGTACAATGTTTCATCGGCATGAATTGTACAGAGTTGAGTTTCTTTACAAGTTGATTGGTCAAATAGAAGTTCATAGTATTCTCTCCTTTACTGAAACGCAATCATTATATCACAGCATTTTGGTGCTGTCAATTCGTAGTCTGCTGCAAACATGAAAGTCAGGCGAAAATTTGCAATCCGCGGACTTACCTGCTACAACCAAAATGCATGTAGTTTTTCCGGGAAAAGTATTTTTTATCTTTTATGCTCATTTTAGAAAACCACTTGTGGCATGTATTTATACAAAGCCTCGGCTATTCCATCTTCATCATTCGATGTAGTCACAAATTGAGCAACATTTTTCAGTTCCTGGACAGCATTCTCCATTGCAACACCTATTCCAGTGTATTGAATCATAGATATATCGTTCATTCCATCCCCAAATCCGATCATTTGTGCCGGAACAAAGCCCATTGGCTTCAGAACAGTATCCAAAGCTTTGGCTTTATCGATCCCTTTTGCTGTATATTCAAAATAGAAATCTGCCGTAAACATACAATTAAGATTCTCTTTAAACGGATCCATCATGTCTATATAATTTTCTTGAAGATAAAATGGATCCCCGGCCGTCAATATCTTATTTACTTCATAATCCAGGAACTCAGATAAATCCTCTTTTTCACAGAGCAAAAAGCCTCCGCCTCTTGCTTCATATTCAATAATGTTAATTGATTGCCCTTTCCATTGTATTGGATCTGCATACACATTATTTACATACATATATTTATCTTTATCTATCATCGGATAAACATCAAACTTCTTTAAGTGTTCTAAAACAGCCTTTCCATCCGAAATACCCAACGGCTTATTAAAAAGAGTTTCCATAGATTCAAAATCAATTACTTTGCTGCCATTATAAGCAACAAACAATCCATGGTGTTGATCCATTTCCAATTCTTTTCCGATTTGTAACAATCCTGCAGTGGGGCGTCCGGAGGCAAGAATAAGTTTCGCCCCAGCCGACTGAGCCTTTAGTAATGCTTCCTTTGTTTTAGCGGTAATCATCTTTTTGCTGTTAAATAATGTTCCGTCAATATCCATAATAATAACTTTAATATCACTCATCCTATCATCCTTCTATTTCGTTTTATTATAGTAAAAGAGCATTACCAAAGTAAGCTGTTACCCGGTGATATCGCCCAGTCAGGAGGGGAATGCAGAAGCTTAATCTTTCCGATAATCATCCTGAGTACTGTTTTCTTATTTAAGAAGGGTATCTTTCTTATCAAGGATCGCTGCTGCAGACGCACAAGCCGGACAATCGCAATATTTCGCTCCACCAGACTTGATTTCCTTTGCGTGTGCCGCAATATTCTTAGAAAGGTCTGCTCCAAAAACCTGAAATCCAGCATCAGATTCAGCAAAACCGATTAACCCGTCAATCGGCATAATATCTGCCTCAAGCTCGTCCATATACTTTTTGGTTTCTGCGGCTTCCTTTTCAGTTCCAATAGAGTCCAACCAGGTCTGAGCTGCTGCTTTTGCCTCACTGCTACATGATGAAGCACTTATTAATTCGTTTGTTTTTTCAACAACATAATTTAATACTTCTTTGTCCATAATTATATGCCTTCTTTCTTCTGAAATTTTTCTATATTTTACCATAATTATTTTACCTTTGCAATTAAAGATATAATTAGGCTTTTCAGTTTAAACTATGGTTTGACGATATGGGCTGTCGTTAGATTGATTTTCGTTCTGTAATAAAGTTTTTCAAAGGGTCATGATTTAATTTTTATCAATATGCAAAATCGTATTTAAAAGCACATTTGCCCCTTTTAAACAGTTTTCCACCGGAGTATATTCGATCTCACAATGGCTGTGCCCTCCTACACTTGGCACGAATATCATGGTAGTAGGAACCAGATCTATAGCAAACTGTGCATCATGACCTGGGCCGCTGTATATTCTACGATTGGAATAGCCCCATTCCCGGGCACTACTTTCCACATAATCAACCAGTTCAGCAGTAAAGCTCACGGTCTTACGTGACCATGCTTCCTCATAACTCACTTCGCATTGCTCCACAACGCCTGGGATCTTTTTAATGACTGCAAGTACCTGCTTGATCACTTCTGGATCCTGATGCCTTGCATCCAGGGTAAATTTCACTTCCTCTGGTATTATAGTGTGAATGTTTGGAAGGGCAGAAATTTTTCCCGTGGTATAAACCAGTTTGCTGTCTAACCGGTCCAGTTCATCATGGAGATATTGAATGGTTTTAACCGCTGCATAAAGAGCATCCTTACGGTATTTCATAGGTGTCGTTCCTGCGTGACCTGCCTGCCCGGTAAATGTAAATTCGTAATTGATCATACCGCAGACGCCTTCTACTACGCCAATATCTATCCCTTCTGCTTCCAGCACCGGGCCCTGTTCAATATGAAGTTCCACCAAAGCTTTTGTTTTAGATGGATCCAGACGGTTACCTTCCTTTCCTTTCAATCCGCTTTTTTCCAAAGCCTCTCCAAAGGTATACCCAGGAATGTCTTTTGCCTGTGAAGCAAGCATAGCTTCTTTGTTAAACTTTCCACAAACAACACCGGAAGACATCATAGCCGGTTCAAATCTGGCACCTTCTTCGTTGGTCCATACAATAACCGTAATCGGATGCTTGTGAGGTATTTTTTCTCTTACTATGGTTTCTGCCACTTCCATTGCTGTTAAGACACCCAGAATCCCATCATAATTTCCACCCTGGCGTACGGAATCCATATGGGAACCGGAGACAATGGCAGGCAAATCTTCTGTTCCGTCAATGGTTGCATATATATTTGCCATATCGTCTGTTGCGATGGAAGCTCCGATTGCTTCCATGCGCTTTACGAATTCTTTTCTTGCGGCTAAGGCTTCATCTGATAAGGAAAATCTGGTAATCCCACCTTTTCCAGTATCTCCAAACTGGCTGAAAGTTTTAATCTTATCTTCCATTCTTTCATAGCTACACTGAATCATGTTACTTACCTCCTTTTATGTACAACACAAGCTGTCGTTGTTTCATTCCATTGGTTAAGTATACCATAATTGCATAAACTTAGTCCAATGACTTTATAAAAGATGATGCAAATGGTGATATGTTTTCACAACAAGTTGTGCGGCTGCTTGGGATACTATGGTAACTAACTTTCGTTAGCAAAGCAGCATCCATTGATTTAATTAATTATTGATTCCACACTCCATTGCCGTCAACCAGACAGCCATCTGGAGTCACACCACCCATGAATAATGATCCACGCGGGCGTGAGTAACCTTCTGGCTTTTTATATTCCCATTTCTCCTGATTTAGTGCCCAGCCGGATGAACCTTCTGCTTGTGCGGTTAAATAATACCATTTCCCATCTATGCAATTCCAGCCCTCTGCCATGGCTCCTGATGAATCCAGATAATACCAGGACTCGTCCATCTGATCAAAGATCCATCCGGTCTGCATGGCTCCATTTAAGCTCAGCCAATACCATGTTCCATCGACTAAAAGCCAACCTGTCGCCTTATTGCCCTTATCATTGAAATAGTACCACTTTCCGTTCACTTTCCTCCAGACAGAGCTAACTGAGCTTGATTCAGAGCTTTTATCTCTGTCCTGACTATCCTCTCCGTCCAGATTGGTTTTCCGGAATTCACCTGTAATGTAGGTATCCTGCAGGAGCAGGAACTCATATTTTCCGTTTTTGTCCGGTGACACTGTCTTTCCGTTAACAGAAAGACGTTTTAAACGATATCCAATATCAGGAACTGTTTTTACAATTACCTTTGTTCCCTTTTTTCCATCAGAGAGATTGGCAGTAATGCTGCCGCCTTCCAGACTGTCATCAATGGACACCTGAAAGTGTTCTCCTCCTCCAGTGGTACTGTCAATTATTAAAGTCACTGTTCCGTTATCCGTTATCACAAATGAAATTTTATCTGTATTGTGATTCCAATATACGGGCAATTGTCTGGTTTCTCCATCTTCTTCTTTAAATGTCGCAGTAATGGAACTACTGCCCTTACCCTGTTCAGGAATGTCCATCCATACTTTCACCGGAGCATTTAATGATATGGGCTTTCTATTTCCACACTTATCCTCCAGCTGAAGCTGAAGACCGAAGGATTTTCGGAATTCGTCTTCTGTTTCCGATCCATTGCCGTCTGTGACCGACATAACTGCAGTACGGATTTCCTCATCATCTTCCTCATCTTCAAAGATTCTGAAAGCGGATGAGGGAGAAGCCTTGCTTGCATTAGAGGCAGTCGCCCTTACTGCATTGGAAGGAGTTGCACTGCTTGTGATTTTAATGGGTATGCTTAACGCAGCCCCTGCAATCTGTATACCAGTCATTTCTGTTTCCGTGGAATCCACTCTGCTGTCTATCATACAGTCTTTTGCAGCCATCGCAGCCTTATACAGTTCTTCTAATGTGATCAATTGATCCATTAAATACGCTGCTAATTCCTCATTTGAAACGGCAGTTAAGGCATTGACTGCTGACCTTATGGATTTTTGTACCTTGTAATCGCTGTAATCATTGTTGCTTATCGCCTCTTTTACCGCATCTTCAATAAGAGACTGGACTTTTTGAATGTTTTTCGGTAATTCTGGTCCCACTTTTCCGCCTAAAGATACAAAGGCCTGAAGCTTTATCCCATTTTCCAGTTCAGCAGTCACGTTTAACCGGCTGCTCTCTTCAAAATCATCAATATCAAGACCGCCTTCTTCATCGATACCGGTACCAGATTCCAGAGGTTTATCTCCTGTGACGTTCCAGGTAATATTCCCTGCGTCATTGGTGTAATCATTGACTGCAAAGGACATACTTTGCCCAGGAGCAAGGGTAACGGCTTGCGGATACAGGGAAGCCGCCAGCTGCATTGCTGCATAGGAATTGGAACCGTTGGTTCCTTTTGCCTGAATGGTAAGTTTAGCTCCGTATTCTGTCAGTTCTGCCTTTACATTCTCATCTGATGAAAGAATTTCTGTCACAGGTTTATTTATTTCGATTACGATAGTACCTGTATTTTTCATCGTTGGATCAGAGGCTGAGACAGTCAGAACTCCATTCTCATCTTCTTTTGCCATGAAAGATGCAGCACCTTTTATGGAGAAGTCTCCAATTTTTGAAGCAGCATCTGTCCATACATTGGCTCCAAGTATATTTTCGGATCTGTCGTAAACAGCCTGCATCTGTGAAGTGTTTGACAGGACCGTGATTTGTGGTTCCCTGGAATACTGTTCGGTTTCTTCGGCGGTCATTCCTGGAAGAAGAACATATTCATATGTGGCATTTTCAGGATTCTTTCCATGGTCAAACCACATTTCCAGATAGTTCTCTTCCGCTTTTCCAGTTGATGTTCCGACCAGTGACCAGTCTCCGGCATTCCTTGCTTTCCTAACCGATATAGTTTGAGAACCGGCAGGGAAATAATAACCGATATCGCTTCCGGCCGTATTGCCTTCCAAATGAGCCCATGAAACATCAGAAAGAGCCGTTCCTGACACATCCACTTTTCCATCTACAATATCTTTTAAAGATGCGGACTCAGTCATAAGATCTTTTGATTCACCATTTATGATCAGAGCATTGTCACCCTCTTGCCTCAGACGCCTGTTTTCAATAATGCTTTCCACCGGATATTCTTCTCCTGAATTAGATATGCCGGCTCCAAGACATACGATCTGTTCCCCAAGCATAAACCAGGATTTCTTGGCAGACAGATTAGGGGAATATGTCACGGCAGGAGAACCTTCTCCCTCTTTGACCCGGACTTCTCCGGTTAAAGACATTCCGTTTATTCCGTCATTCTCTATGCTGCTTCCTCCGACCCAGGATTCCCTTGAACGGAAATCACCGCCTTGGGCAAAGCCTGAGCTGTCCGGCTGGCCGTTACCGATATTCTTGGAAACGAGGGTCGTTCCCGCCAATCGGAGGGGGTTGACAGTGTTCCAGAAATTTTCCGTGTACTGCATGGTATCCTGATTGTATAAGTAGGTCATACCGCTTCCCTGATGCCAGCCATACCGGTTTTCATGATTCATGATTTCCGTATTCTGAATACGTTCTGAATACATGGATAGAGCCATCAGAAACTTATCTGTCCTGTGAATCGCCCGGTCCATGAGAGGCAGATTTTTATGTATCGGAGCAATGGAGGTGGTAATTGAATCATCTCCCTGAATTTCCAGGGCTTTTTCCTTTATCGATATATATTCTGCTCCGCTTAAGGTTTTAATAAATCCGGGATCAATCTCCATCCAGGCTTTTAATGAACTTTTTAATTCTTCCTGTACTTCAGGAGAAACAGAATCCATAAGCTGGATCATAAGAACCATAGCTTCTCTTCCTGCACCCCGGTTACTGCCGGCAGGTCTTGAAACAGAACGTCCCTTCAGGGAATCCAGCATCAAACCATCATACATTCCATTCAAAAACCCTTCTTTCAAATAGAATTCCAGGTTTTCCTGCACTTCTCTGGGATATTCCCAAGGTGTTCCGGCAAATAGAGGCGGCATTCCTGCCCCGCCTTTCAGGAACTCAATTCCGTAGGACCCTAAATATGGCACATGGGAATGGTCGAGATAAGAACCATCTGCATAGAAACCGCTGGTATAACCCTGATCCGCAATTTTGGTACTGTCTTTTAAGCTCTGGATGATAAATGTCTCCGAAGAAGCTTTTTGAGCCATATAAACAAGCTCATTATCTTCTCTGATAATTCCCAGTCCCAAGGCAGTCCTGGAACAGTCAATGATATTGGCTCCCTGAGCCGTCCGGTATCCCTGAGCATGGGTGCTTCCGGTTCCAATGAAGCCTTCATGATAAGGATCCGGCTGAAAGAAATATAATCCCTCGGTATATAGGCTGATTTCTTCCTCTGTCAGCTGGTCATATATAAGGACCAGTATTGGAATAAGGTCTTTGGGAACGCCGATTTCCCACGTCCACCAGTTATCTGTCTGGGTCTTTGGTGAATAACACTGGGAACACAGATAGTTCATGATCTGCTTTATGTCTTTTAGCAGCTCATCATTTTGGTAATAGAGGTTCCCCTTTGCTGCATAAGCTTTTGCCATTGCCAGCACCTTTTTAAAAGCCGGACGAAACTCTACCGCATCATTCCCATAGGGAATCACCGGGTTACCCTCAGCTCCTTCATCCTTATGCCAGGGGATTCCGGCACAGGAATCTTGTCCTTTATAAGCATACGCTTCCCATGCGGATTTTGCCTGAGCCTGAATGTCGTCAAGGATCACTCGGCCTCCATCAAGTTCAGTAAGATCACTGCCGATGAGAGAATCTTTCCACCGTTTGCGGATTTTCTCGTAATCTTCCGGTTCTGTCTGGGGTAGATTTGCCGGATCTTCATATAGGACTGTTACGTTCCACTTTTTTTGTTTTCCGTTTTCATCAGTGGCCAGTACTGTGACATTTCCCTTTTCATTTGCCATCAGCAGTGCATCTTCACCGGATAGCTTTTTAACAGAAGCAATATGACTTCCATCAGCATCTCCGGCTTTTCTTGTTCCATCTGTTTCTCCTTCTAACAACTCTCTCTTAATCTTACTGCTTCCCGCGTTGCGTACATAAGTCCCGTCGGGTTTAGGTATTTTAACTTCCCAACGAATGCTGCCGGATAATTCAGCCGGTTTTTCAATCCGTCCGTCTTCTCCTCTTACCAAAACGATCTCATCTCCTGTTATTGCTTCAGCTGCCTTTCCTTCAATCGTCAGAACCACCGGCACAGATCCCATTTCGGAAGCATCAAATTTAAGGAAAATATTAGAGCCAAAAGAGGAATCTGCCAATGCCTTTTGGTTTGAATTTGTTAGTATGCCTTTTCCCCGGGTTTCCAGTGTAACCTCCAGATAACCATCGGTTTGGTTCTCAGGCTTTGCTATATTTAGCGTTATATCACCATTTGAAGGATCCTTTTTTACGGTAAGTGACATACTCTCATTCATTGTTAAGGGCACTACCTGATTATCCAGTCTGATGCTGTCGGAATACCACTTGTTTACAGAAACAATCCCTTCTACGATGCTGGAGGCAGCCTGTATCTGCGGAGTATTTACCAGAAGCCTTGCATTGGTTTTGTAGAGACTTGAATTTAAATAATCAGCGGTTGTTTTCCCTGCGACCATGGTATACTGGTAGGTTTCTCCGGGAGCTATAAAAAACTCGGCTAACTGAGCCGTATCAGACTCTTTCGTGTTCAGCCGATAGTATACGTTTGCGGTTGTCAGGAACGATCCGGTCTCCCCGTCTCCAAACACATAGGACCATTGCAGTTCATTATTATTCAAGTCAGACGCGCTGAGCCAGTTTCTCTGGCTATGGATCCCTTTTGTTGGTTTATTAATGAGGGAACTCCACTGGTTTGTACTTGCTGTCAGTACATTCCGGTATCCGTTGTTGGGATTTGTTATTGCCAGCTTTGTATCTTTTGTAACCGGAATATTATCCACTACGGTTATGAGCTGCCCGCTGCTTCCTGTTTGTGCCTTGAGTCCTGATCCGGCACAAAGGATTTCCCCGCCGAATAAAAACCATGATTTAACACCATGAACCTCATTCCCCAGCTTTATTCCTTGTACACCGTATGTTTCCGAAAGCGACTTCATTGACAGTTCTGTTGTGATTTCAGCCCCTCGAAATTGGTTTCCCCCTTCCCAGAACATGGTTGTTCCAGGTATTAGCTCTTCATTCATAGTGTTCCATGCCAAAGTCGCATCACTGTTTTTTGATAGTGACAGACTTCCCCCTCCCACTGTAGGATTAATGGACGCAGCATAATGCAGTGTGTTTAATAATTCTGATCCGGATATTAATGGTAACGTCTGTCCGGCAGCTGGAACTGTCATGATCATCTGTATTGCCAGACACATGCTTGTCACCCGCTTCCACCTGTTCCTAATCTTTTGCTTCACACAAAATTCCTCCTTTTTTATTAAAATTATTATATTAGTGATCCTGTACCTGTTGGTAAGTGATCCTGCCTTTACCATAAAAACAGCCATAGATATAATATAAAAATTTATTTAATTATATGGAATTTTTTTACTATAATAAATGAACTATTTTAAAAATAATTGTAATATTTTAATATTTTTAATAATTATAAATTTAATTTTATAATATTTTTGTAAAAGATGTATTATTTATGGAAAAGGTGACCTTTTGAATTTAAGAATTTATTTATTTGAAAACAAGATACAAATGAAGTATAGCCTCGAGTTTTATGGAATGATTTACTTATACGGTTGACGAAGCAACAACTTTACTGGTATAATTAAGTTGTTGCTTTGCCTGATCTGACATTATAATCCATCATCATATCTTGAATTAATGAATACCAATAACGTTCCATTTTCCAACGAGCAAGACACCTTTTTTAGCTGCCTGGCGGAAAACCACATGTAGTATCCAATCATCCCGCATATGTACTATTAAGTAAAACTTAAACATACCACTGATTGTTTCGTAAAAGTAAAGAAGCTTTCGTTTTTCGTTGCCAAAATCTCCATAGGAAGTTTGTTTTTTACGGAGTGAATAATATATGTAAGGAGAAATTATATGGGAAAAAGCAAAAAACAACAGGTATCAATTGAAAGAGCAGAGGAATTAAAGGGGCGAATCGAAGATTTTTTAGAAGCACGCAAGAGAATTCCAAAAGGAATGGATTTAGAGGAAGAATTCGTTAAGAGGAAAACCAGAATATTAGAAATACTGGACGCCACAGAAGAAAATTGGAATGATTATCAATGGCAGTTAACTCATAGGATAACGGATGTTGAAACTTTAAGTAAAATCATTTTCTTAAGTGAAACAGAAAAAATGCGCATTAAAAAAGTCGAGAAGAAATTCAGATGGGCGGTTTCTCCCTATTATTTAAGTCTGGCAGATCCGGATGACAGATATGATCCTATACGGTTATTATCAATTCCAACATTTAAAGAACTTGATGATTCCTGCATGGATCTTGATCCCATGGGGGAAGAATTTACAAATCCTGCAGGCTGCATTACAAGACGATATCCAGACCGGTTAATTATTAATGTGACCAATGAGTGTGCCATGTACTGCAGACACTGTCAGAGAAGAAGGAATATCGGGGAGGAAGACGTTCATAAGTCCCGTAGCATGATCCTGGAGTCCATTGATTACATAAGAGAAAATGAAGAAATCAGGGATGTGCTGATCACCGGCGGGGATGCCCTGTGCCTTTCTGATGAGTACCTTGAGTGGATAATAAAGCAGCTGAAAGAGATCCCTCATGTTGATTATATCCGCCTGGGAACCAGAAGCCTGGTAACCATGCCCCAAAGGATCACAGATCAACTATGCTCCATGCTGAAAAAATATCATCCGATCTATATAAACACTCATTTCAACCATCCCATAGAAATTACGAAAGAGTCAAAAGCAGCATGTGAAAAGCTGGCTGACTCCGGGATCGTTCTGGGAAATCAGGCCGTATTGTTAAATGGAATAAATAATGATAAGTACATCATGCGGGTCCTCAATCATGAGCTTCTCAAATGCAGGGTAAGACCTTATTACATCTTTCATGCAAAGCATGTACAGGGAACCGCTCATTTTAACACATCCATTGAAGACGGCATAGAGATCATGGAATATTTACGAGGCTATACTTCGGGTATGGCGATCCCTACATTTATAGTGAACGCACCCAAGGGATTGGGAAAGACTCCTATCTTTCCTAATTACATTGTATCCCGGGGACCAGGCTATGTACAATTAAGAACCTGGGAAGGAAATATCGTTAAATACGAAGACCATGAAACAAAGGATATCCGGAATTATCTTGAATCCTGAGTGAACGGATATCTATATTAATGTGTCGGCCAAGATTTTCAAGTCCTGATGAAATTCCTGCCGCACTGTCAATAATCCTAAGCAGAATGATGTAGGAAAAGCATAGATCGAATACCGGACAAGATGATGACTTCGTTAGTTTCTTGTTCAGCATTCAATCTATGCTTTTTTAATTTGGTATACTTAACTACTATTATTTGTCTTATCAGGGATTACCCTTGTTATTTCATTAATAAGAATTTTCACATGTTCTGTCCCGGACTCACTGATTGAATAATGCATCCATTTCCCATCCTTACGTCCTGCTACTATCCCGGAATCACAAAGAATTTTCATATGGTGGGACAAGGTTGACTGGGTAATATCCAATTCTTCCAGCAATTCGCAGGCACACTTTTCTCCGTCCTGTAATAACTCTAATATTGCAAGTCTTTGTCCGTCACAGAACGCTTTGAATATCTTAGCAGTTTTCTTTTGTCTATCCATAATCACTCCACACATTCATATATGTCAATATGATGTCATTATATACTCCTGCTTGAATTTTTAAATATTTTTACTTGTTATAATCAAACAGCTGCACTTAATCTTCTATCTTATTATCATTTTGGTTAGCGTCGCAATTTCTTATTGAAGGTATGGCTAAACATAAGAATGAGGCAAATAAAACCAGTGCTCCTGCAATTAAAAACCACTTCTCAACCCCATATCTCTCTGCAAAAACTCCGGAAGCAGAAAGCCCTATTGGGCCGCTTATTAATCGGATACTGCTGGATAATGATATTACCCGCCCTAAATACTTCGCTTCAAAGTTACTTTGCAGCAATGGTGTATACATTCCCCAATAAAATGGGCCGGATATTCCCATTAACCAGGAGCATATAGCAAATATTAAAAAACTGTCACGCGGCAGGAATCCTGAGACAAACAAACTAAAACTCATTAACAGAAAAGAACCGATTATGGTATAAATTCTATTTTTAGTTCCACCCCATCGGCCCAATATCAAAGAACCGATCAGCAGACCAATGGAAAATACAATTTCAACAACACTTGCATTTGTGCTGGTACCATGAAAATATGACATACTCATCAGAGGGAACAATGCACTGGTCGGCATCATTGCAAGGGTATAAAGAGTACCTATTAAAACCAGGCCCAGCATTCCTTTTTTGGTACGAAGTATTTTAAAACCTTCCTTTGCCTCTTTTAAAATATGTATCTTCCCTATTGTTTCATTATGATTTAATTCCGGGATTACTGATATCACAAGCATAACTACTGCAATTAACGCTCCAATAACATCAAGGAAGATGATACTGCTTAAGCTCCATGACTGATAGAGAACTGCCGCTAACGCAGGGCTAAATAATTGAGAAACAGATTCCAGGGCCTGTGAATATCCGGAACATCGCGTTAGTTGATCTTCCGGTACAATCTGTGGAGTCACTGCCTGAAGGCAAGGCGTATGAAAGGCGGATCCTATGGATCGAATCAGCAAAACCAATAAAATCAGCTCTGTGGATAAAACACCCATCTGCCCCGCAATCACCATGATAAAGCTGGCCGCGGCAATGAATAAATCTGAGACTGCCATAATCATCTTTCTATTATAACGGTCAATGAACACACCTATGAAAGGACCTAAGATTCCTTGCGGCAGGAATCCCATCATCATTGCAGCAGATAAAACCAAAGCGGAACCGGTTTTATCTGTCAAATGCCATACAATCGCAAACTGAAGGACAGAACTTGAAAATTGAGAAAATGCCTGGCCTGCCCATATAGTATAAAAGTTTCGTTTCCAATTTGTTATAGATACGTTCATAATATTCCCCCAAATTTAGTAGCTAAGAAAACATTATAAGTTTCATATCGATAAATGTCAATATATTAAACCGTTATATGCGATAAATAAAATTTAACCCCATGGTGCTGTTAAAAAGTCATTATAGATTTTACAAATTTGTGTCCAGGTATTTTCAAAGTTTTATTCTTATATTATAATTGGAATACAGGCCTAAATTCGACATAAATAGTACATAATTTATAAATACATGCTTTTAGGTTAGAAAGGTAAACGGAATGGATAAGTTTGATGGAATTATCAATAATACACTTGTAAAAAAGATCTTAAGTATCATATTGCTGGTTTTGTTTATGTATTTCTTTCGAGGCATGCTGAATCAGCTTCTACTCATATTTATAGTTACATTTATTTTGGGTCAGCTGCAAAAGTTTATTTATGATAAAGTAAATTCCCGTATTAAAATCAGCCGCAAACTGATTACTATTTTTATGTACATTATAATTGTACTGTTCTTCACTATTTCCGGTATTGTCTATATTCCAAAGGTTACCCAGCAGCTTTTTGATATCATCGGTTTAATTTCTACCTTTGACTTGAGCCAGGTTCAGTCAAAATTCGACATTAATCTGATGAATATCATGCCAGAGGATCAGATCGGCGCTTATATCCGGTTAGCGGAAAGCCATCTTTTGGGGTTTGTTGCAACAGCAGGTACTTTTAGCATCAATTTATTATTGTCCTTCTTGATAAGCTTTCTTTTCTTACTGGAGAAGGATGAAATCGTTACGTTTTTTGGACACATGGAGCAGAGCAAAGTTTCCTTCCTGTATGAATACTTTAAGTTCTATGGGAAAAAGTTTTTAAATTCGTTCGGTAAAGTAATAGAATTGCAGATTGTAATTGCATGCATTAACTCTTTTCTGTCTGTATTGGCCCTGACAATCATGGGATTTCCGCAGACATTGGGGCTTGGAGCCATGATTTTCATTCTGGGACTGATTCCTGTTGCCGGAGTGATCATATCCATGATTCCCCTAACAATTATCGCATTTAACATTGGAGGCGCCATAAAAATCGTTGAAGTTATTGTGATGATTGTTGTTCTTCATTCTTTGGAAACCTATGTGCTCAACCCTAAATTAATGTCTGCAAAAACAAAGCTTCCCGTATTTTTGGTATTTATTATTCTAATGGTGAGCGAACATTATATTGGAGTCTGGGGTCTGCTTTTTGGCATTCCGCTGTTCATGTTTTTCCTGGATATATTGGATATTAAGGTAGGATCAAATAGCCGGTAGAATGTTTGAACGATGTTAGTTGTTCATCAAAAAAAGAGATCAGGGCCGCCGATAAGTTTGGCTGGCCTTGATCTCTTTCTTCTTATACTCCAGGACCGATCTCTCCGCCAGATCCCGGACCTTCCTGTATTCCCGGTTTTTCTTCGGTTTCTTTTTCCGGTTTTGTTTCCTTTTCCGGTTTCGTTTCTTTTTCCGGCTTTGTTTCTTTTTCTGGTTTCGTTTCTTTCTCCGGTTTCTTCTCTTCCTTTGTTTCCTTTATATTTGCTCCAGGCCCAACCAGGCTTCCGTCATCGTTGGTAGGAACTTCCGTCCTCTCCTGCTCGGTTGTTTCCGGAATCACTTCTTTCGTGCTTTCAGCTGTGGTCTCTTTTACACGTTCCTCAGTGGCAGCTTCCGTTTGTGCCGGAGCGGTATCTTTTGATGACGCATTATTATTTTTCTTGCCTCCTGAGCTTCCGCCGGTCGGAGCATTCTTTCCGGGATCCTTCATGCCGCTTTCCTGGGCGATCTTGTCGCTGATTTTCTTCACCGCTGATGACGGAGAATAATCAGCCTGATTATAAAGAAACTGGTGAAGCTGGATGACGTTACTCTCTAATGTGGTAGGGATAACACAATCCATTCTGCCGATTTTCATGGTAGTGCGTGAAAATGGGAAACCGTTTGTTTCTCCTATGTGATATTTGTTGATTCCTTTGGCTATGGACAGAACATCATTCATGCCAATGCTGGTAGATACCTGTGGAAATACGGTAGAAACCAGAGTGCTTAATGTTCCAAAATCAGCATTTTTCGCTTTTTCCATTGCAAGACTTATCACCTTACGCTGGCGCTCTGTCCGGTTAAAATCCGTATCCATGAGACGGAGTCTGGAATAGGCCACAGCTTGTACTCCATCTAAATGGTTCATACCTGCTTTTTTTAACTGATAGGAGCCGATCCCGGTGGAATTAACAGTTTCCGTAATAAAGCCGTTGATATAGGCGAATTCTGAGTCTGTAATTTCCAAATCGACCCCGCCCAGTATGTTAATGGCATCAGCAACTGCTTTCCAGTTAAAGGTCGCATAATCGTCAATGTTAAGATCCAGATTCTCATTTAGTGCATCCACTGCCTGCTTATGGCCGCCTTTAAAATAGGCCTCATTAATCTTGTGATAGGTACCTTTGCTGTCAATCTTTAAATATGTATCCCTGAAAACCGATACCAGTTTTATCTCACCGGTAGCCTTATCGATGTTGCAGATCATCTCCACATCGGACAGAGCTCCCTTTTCAAGCTTTCCATCCCGGGAATCAACGCCAAAAACGGCAATGGTCCAATAACCTTTCTGATGGGTGCGCTGTTTGAACAGAAAAAATACGCCTAGCAGTACCAGTGCCAAAATTGCAAGCTCCATTAATATGACCCGCTGCTTGTGTTTTCGTTTCCGTTTTTTATTCGCTTTATGTTTGGTACCGTTTTGCGGACCATTATATCGTACACGCGGGTTTCTTCCGTCACCTGTACTATAATAGGTTCTATCTCCTCTTACCGTCTGCGGCTGGCGCTTTTTTTCTGTCGGAGGAGTTTTATCTGCGCTCCTCGTCCTTTTATTGCCCTCCCGGCTTTTGCGGTCCCGCATACGGTCTAATTCATCCTCATAATCCATGATCGAGTAATCAATCCTTTCCAATATTTTCTTTGGCAGATCCCATCTATTCTATCAGAAATATGCCTATGATATCTTGCTTTTCTCTTAATTTTATCAGTCAATCAGCTATTTATTGTAACACAAAATAGTTACCTTGACCACTATAAAAAATTATGATGGATGATAGAAGAAATGCACCAGACAGCCAAAGCTCAAATACACCAAAACAGCCTGGTTGAACTACGGCCAATGGCCGTAACGCAGCCAGGTTTATTTGTACCTGTAATATGGGAACGAAAAGAAAGAGAAAAAGAATTGATATATTGTAAGATTTGTAAAAGAATCAATAATTTGCGGCTGCTTCCGAAAGGATCAAAGAGTCTATGGCGACAGCAACCCCATCTTCATCATTATTTCTGGTTATAAGACGTGCGCTGCGTTTTATCACTTCCGATGCATTGCCCATTGCTATGGTGTATCCCAGAGGAAGGCTGAGCATGGAAAGGTCGTTTTCACTGTCTCCAATGGCAAGGATTTCCCTTGGATGGATGTTGGAGCCTGCCGCATATTCCATCAGGACAGATCCCTTTTGCGCACCTATGTGAGTCAATTCCAGATTGGAGGGGGCTGATGAAGCAACTGAGATTCCTTCTTCTTTTTCCAGAGCGCGGCGGATCTGCATTAAGACCTCAGGGTTTTCATGGACAACAGACATTTTATATATCTCCCATGAAGACCCAAGCAGCACATCTTCTGTTGTAAAATGAAACCGCTTTGCAATGGTTTCATAGGTATGTTCATCGGAAACCATGGGAAGAAAAATCTTATCCTCAAAGCTTTTCCGAAAGTCTTCCATGGTAGAGGTGGTGTAACTTCCCTCTTCTGTCATAAAATCATAAAGAACTGAAAACGGCCGGCAAATATTAAGAATGCGGCTTACCTGGCCTTTTAACAGAGGCTGCTTTCGCAGCTGTCTTCCATAACTGTCAAAAACGGCAGCACCGTTCATACAGATAATATCACAGGAAATTCCAGCTTCCTTTAGGGGGCTGTAGGCATCGGCAAAGTTTCTGCCGGTGCAGACAATAAAACCGATGTTCTTCCGTTTAAGAGCCTCAATGGCGGCAATATTTAAGGAGGAAATCTTTCCATATCGGTTTAAAAGAGTTCCATCCATGTCAGATGCTACTAATCGTATCATGTGATCTTCCTTTCTTATTTACAATTTCTTTTGCAATATCAGGATAATTGGTTATGATTGCTTCAATTTCCTGTTCTGCAAGGTATTCCATCATGTTTTTATCATTCACGGTCCAGACATGAAGCGGGAGCTTCTTTTTCCCTGCTTCTTTAATCAGTTTTTTAGACCGGAGGTGGTTGAGAGACGGATGAAGTGCATCTGCCCCTATTAATTTTGCGTATCCGGGAACGTTAATGAAACCATCTGAAAAAAGAAGTCCGGTTAATGCTTTGGGATTTAATTTCTTAACCTTCACAATGCTGGGGTGATGGAAGGAGGAATAGATGACCCGTTCCTCCAACCCAGCTCTTTTTACCTGTGTTAATGCTTCCTTCTCAATTCCTTTGTAGCGGAAAACTCCTGTCTTCAGCTCAATATTAACAGTGAGATCATAAGGCTTTACAAGCTCCAATACTTCAATTAGTTCAGGAATGACTGAAGTACCAAATTCCGGCTGGATTTTGCTGCAGTGAAACCTTTTTAATTCTTCCATGGTGAAATCTTTAACATAACCGGTGCCATCACAGGTACGGTCAATGGTCTCATCGTGAATGACTGCCAGCTTTCCATCCTTTGTCATCTGAATGTCCAGTTCAATTCCGTCTGCTTTCTGTCTGATGGCCAGTTCAAATGCCTCCAGTGTATTTTCCGGCGCATAAGCGGAAGCGCCTCTGTGAGCCCAAACTTTTGTTCCCATCTGTCAATATCCTTTCTAGATATTATCTAATTGTTAATAAGATTATAGTCTTCAATGGACTTATTAATGCTTTCTGCCATCTTAGCAACTGCATCTTCCGGGGTACCCTTGTTGTTGATCATATTCTCGATCTCTGTTTCCACGATCTGCCTTGCTTCAGGGAATACACTGAGAAGTGCTCCGGCGGACTGAGGTGTGGAATCATGAAGCTGATCTATGGCTGTTTTAAACTGAGGGTATTGTGCAATGTTGTCTTTGAACACAGATTCATTGTGAGCGTCAAGCGTAACAGGAAAATAACCGGTCTGGGAATTCCAGTAGGCCTGACTTTCCGGGGAAACCAGGAATTTTACAAATTCCCATACGGCCTGCTGCTTTGCCGGATCCTCATTATTTAATGCCCATAAGGAACCGCCGCCAATGGAAACGCCGCCTTTATCCTCATCGCTCACCTTCGGAAAATATGCGGTTCCAACTTCGAATTTACCGTTCACATCGTTTAATATCTGTTTTAAAGATGCGGTGGAGCCCAGAGTCATAGCCGCTTTGCCTGCACTGAAGTCAGCAAGCCCTGCGTCACCGCCCCGTCCCACATTAGGAGCATAACCCTTATCTGATAAGTTCTTCCATGCTGTTAAGGTCTTGACACCGGCTCCGTTTTTATCGAAATCTACAGCCGTTGCCGCTTTTTCTCTTCCATTTCCATTGTCAGCATACTGAGCCTGCTGCTTGCAGGTGAACTGCTCAAAGAACCAGCCATAAATACCTAAGGATATCACCTCTCCTGCTCCGCCCTTGCCAATAAGTTCCTCGCCGATTCTTACAATTCCCGGAAGGCTGTCAGGAATTTCCGTGATGCCGGCTTTCGTAAAGATGTCTTTATTATAGTAGAGAATAGGGGTAGAGGAATTAAAAGGCATGGAATACAAATTTCCATTTACGGTGTAATAGGCTGCAATGTTTGGTTCCACCTGAGTTAAATCCCATTGGTCCTCATCGATCAGCTCCTGCATGGGAATGACCCAGCCGGAATCGATCATAAAACGGGTACCGATGTCATAGATCTGGACCAGATCAGCGCCCATATTGCCGATCTGGGCACTTTTCAGCTTGTTGATGGCATCGTCATAGCTGCCCTGATACTGAGCCTCTACGGTAATGCCGGAAGTGTTTTCCTTATTGAATTTTGTTACAAGAGTATCAATGGCTTCTCCGTTTACACCTCCCATAGAATGCCAGAAGGTTATGGTGGTGCTTGCCGGGCTGCCAGAGCTTTCAGCAGTCTGGGCGGCAGTCGTCTGGGCTTTTGCAGCGGACGTACCGGCACTGCTCGTTTCTGTTCCTGTCTGCCTGGCGCAGCCGGACAATGCTCCTGCTGCCATCATGACTGCCATACTCATGGCAAGTGCTCTTTTCTTCATCTTCTTTCCTCCAAATTTTATTTTTTATATAGAAGTCCGTTTCGCCTGGCGGCTATCCGGACGTCTGAACCAGGTCAGCCTTTGACTGCTCCTGAGAACATACCACGGATCAACTGTCTCTGCCCTGCAATGAAAACAGAGATCGATGGAATGATGATCATGACAACACCTGCGATCATCATGGAAATGGACTGGGAGTCCACGCTGTCCAGCATACCGATTCCTATCTGAACTGTTCTCATACGGTCTGAACCGGTAACAAGAAGAGGCCACATATACATGTTCCAGGCATTGATAAAGGTATAGACTGCCATGGCCCCGATTGCTGATTTGGTAAGAGGGATCAGGATGCTGTAAATAAATCTTAAGTTGGAACAACCGTCAATCCTAGCGGATTCATATAAGGATACAGGAAAAGATTTATAAAACTGCCGGAAAAGGAAAATACCCATGGCTGAGGTAAGATAAGGAATAATTAATACCTTATAGCTGTCAAGCCATTGTAACCCGCTTACGGTCAAATAATTTGAGATGATGGTTGCTTCTCCCGGTATCATCATGGTTGCCATAACAATCATGAACAGCAGATTTTTTCCCTTAAAATCCAGAAAGGAAAAAGAAAATGCAGCCAGGGAACAGGATAAGATCTGTCCGAATGTGATACAGCCTGCCACAAAAAAGGAATTGACAACAAACCGGTTTAAGGGGATTTTAACCATAGCCTGACGAAAGTTCTCAAGGGTCGGATTCCCTGGGATTAAATTCATATCAGTTGTGAACAATTCACTGGAGGGCATGAATGCAATGCTCACCGCATACAAAAGCGGAAGCAAAACAAAGACGGACATGGCCAGGTTTATGATCACCAGAGCCAGCTTTCCCGCCCTTCTGCGGAAAAGGGCCTTTTGACTCACAGACTGCTTTAGTTTTTCCAGCTCATCCCGGTTCATATCTTTGGAGGCTGCGGTGATAATGGATTCCATCAATAGCTTACCCCTTTCTTTTCTAAGCGGAACATGCATAAGGTGAGGATCATGATGATGAGAAACAACAGCACGGACTGGGCGGCTGCGCTCCCGAAGCGGTAGTTAAAAAAGGCATCCCGGTAAATGGAATAAACGATCAGATTGGTGGATTCTCCGGGGCCGCCCTGAGTCAGGACCTTGACCTGGCCAAAGGACTGGAATGCCTGAATGATATTGACCACCAGGGTGTAAAACATGATAGGGCTTAAGCCGGGAAGTGTCAGGAAGAAAAATCTCTGTACGGCATTTGCTCCATCCACAGAGGCTCTTTCATAAATGGTCTCATCAATGTTGCTGAGCCCGGCGCTGAAATAAAGAAAGTTGATTCCGCTGTTCAGCCAGGCGGTCAACAGGGCGACACAGACCAGGGCATACTTGGGATCACTGATCCAGTTGATATGGGATCCCAGGATCTTATTAACGATACCAATGGAAGGATGAAGCATGATTTTAAATATCATGGCAGCGGAACTGGAAGCAATGGCCATTGGGAGTGCATAAGCAGTGCTGAAGATCCGGATCCCGGGAAAGGTTTTGCTGCAAAGAACTGCAGCAACGAGCCCTAACAGCATGCTTACTGATACGACAATTATGACAAATACTGCTGTTACCAGAAGGCTGTTGAAAAAAGACGGGGATTTTAGAAGATCCGTATAGTTTAAAAGTCCTACATAAAGTTTAGCCTGACCCATTTTATTGGTTTTATATAGACTTAAATATATTGTTTTGATAAACGGGAAAAACAGGAATACTGCAAATATTGCCATTGCCGGGACCATATAGGCATAAGGCCCTGCTTTCTTTACAATTGTTCTTAGGTTCATAAGAAGGCTCCTTAAACGTATAAAATATTTTGCTCCGTATCCATATCGAACAGTTTAATTCGGTCCATGTCCGCATAAACCGGTAAACGACCGCCGCTTTCTGCCTTAACATTGGGACTTAACCGTACACATATTTCCTCTCTGTTGATTCGGCCATGGAAAAGTATTTCCGCTCCAAGGACTTCTTTCATATCCACCTCCAAAAGGAGCTTTTGTTCTTCTGATCCTGTTTCATGGAAATCTTCAGGCCGGATCCCCAGATACACACGCCTTCCCACATAACCGCCTTCCACCAGCCGCTTTGCACAGATTTCATTGGCATAGAGTATGTTTTTACCAAATTCCAGGCAGATCTTCTCTTCTCTTCGCTCTACCCAGACAGGTAAGAAGTTCATGGAGGGGGAACCGATAAAGCCAGCGACAAATTTATTGACCGGATTTAAGTAAATGTCATTTGGAGCTGCAGCCTGCTGGATCACCCCGCTGTTCATGACTACGATCCTGGTGCCAAGGGTCATTGCCTCCACCTGGTCATGGGTAACGTAGATGATGGTTGCTCCCAGTTCCCTGTGGATTTTAGCAAGCTCTACCCGCATCTGTGCCCGCAGCTTTGCATCCAGATTGGATAGGGGTTCGTCCATCAGATATGCCTTAGGCTGGCGGACAATCACGCTTCCGATGGCAACCCGCTGTTTCTGCCCTCCTGATAAAGCTGAAGGCTTCCGGTCAAGCAAATGGCTGATATGAAGGATTTCCGCCGCACGGCCGACTCGTTTCTCTATTTCATCCTTCGGGACTTTATGTACCTTTAAGCCAAAGGCCATATTCTGATAGACCGTTAAGTGGGGATAAAGAGCGTAAGACTGGAAAACCATAGATAAGTCCCTGCTTTGGGGGCTTGTCATATTCATAAGCTGTCCGTCTATCCACAACTCACCGGAAGAAATATCTTCAAGCCCTGCTATCATGCGAAGTGTCGTAGACTTCCCGCAGCCGGATGGCCCGACCAGAATCAAAAATTCCCTGTCTTTGATATCAAGATTAAAATCCTTTACAACGGTGAGGCCGTTTTTATAGGTTTTGCACACATTTACAAAAGACAAACTTGCCATAGGTCACGATTCCTTTCTGTATATCTAAAATTCATTTTATAGAATTGATGTAAAATGAAAAAGAAGCTTTTCGTAAAATGAATGTAAATCAAAGTATTGACGCACAAACGATCAAAGGCTATAATAAACTAGATTTATGAAGGAGGCATAAATAACAATAGCAAAGCTAAGCGCCATGCACCAGTTGATGCGACCGTGAACATTTTTCCAGTGGAAAATGGCATCAAGGGTTGACGAGGTGAAGGGTTATCGAATATTCGGCGGATGCCCTTCCATGCCCCTCCGGGCGTGTATCCTACGTGAAATATGCAGGTAACTGCAAAACAAACACGTTGGAACCGGGGACTTAACAGAATGAAATAAAATAGCTGCCGTTTTTAAAATTCAGGGCCAGACAGCTTGTTTTTTGTTTGCCATTTTTAAGGACGAATGCAGACACAAACTGAACATTTAAGGAGATTGTAAAATTATGTGTGGAATTATTGGATATACAGGACCATTAGACTCTAAAAGAATATTGCTTGAAGGATTGTCACAGCTGGAATACCGTGGATATGACAGCGCGGGCATTGCTCTATTTATGGAGAATTCTCATACCCGACTGATCAGACATACAGGAAAAGTATCTAATTTAAAGGAAGAATGCAAAGGTATCACAGAGGTGTCCCATTGCGGTCTTGGACATACCAGATGGGCAACCCACGGAGGTGTGACGACCCAGAATACCCATCCCCATCAGGCTGGGCGGATCACCTTGGTTCATAACGGCATTATAGAAAATTATCATCAGCTTACTCTTGATTTTCATCTGGAGGGAAAGCTCCGCTCCGAAACAGACAGTGAGGTGGCTGCCTGGGTTTTGGAAAGCATTTATCAGGGAGATCCGGTGGATGCTATTTCAAAATTTACTGCTTATTTAAAAGGCTCTTACAGCTTTTGCGTGATGTTTGAAGATCATCCCAGTGATATCTTTGCAATCCGCAATGTCAGCCCTCTGGTTGTGGCCTATACAAGATCCGGTTCTTTTGTAGCTTCAGATTTAACTGCCCTCATTCCATATACCAGGCAGTATTTTGTAGTTCCTGAGAATCATATTGTAAAACTTACCTCCTATAAGGTACATCTTTATAACCTGGAAAAGCAGGAAGAAGTACCGGAGCTGATGGAGGTAAACTGGAATATGGATGCGGCCATGAAAAACGGATTTCCCCATTTCATGCTGAAGGAAATCCATGAACAGCCGGATGCTCTTAAGAACACCATATTGCCGCGGCTGGTAAAGGGGCTGCCGGACTTTGGCGACGACGGCATTCCTGACTCAGTGCTGAAACAGTGCACCCAGGTTCATATCGTGGCCTGCGGCACTGCCATGCACGCAGGGATGGTGGCAAGGGCTCTTATGGAGCCGCTTCTTCGGATTCCGGTTACAGTTTCCATTGCTTCTGAATTCCGTTATGAGGATCCGCTCATTGACCGTAACACCCTGGTCATCATCATATCCCAGTCAGGGGAGACCATTGATACCCTGGCGGCTTTGCGGCTGGCGAAGGCCTGCGGCGCTACTACCCTTTCTGTGGTCAATGTAAAAGGCTCTACCATTGCCAGGGAAAGCGATTATGTACTTTATACTCATGCAGGCCCGGAAATCGCAGTTGCCAGCACCAAGGCATACTCTGTTCAGCTTGCGGCCCTTTATATGGTATGCTGCCGGATGGCCTTTGTCCGGGGAAATTATGACCATGAGGAAGCCGAAGACTTTATTAAAAGGCTGCTTGATGCCATACCTGCCATGGAGGCTATGATTGAAAAAAGGGACGAGGTAAAGGCTTTGGTAACACACTTAATCAATAAGCCGGATGCCTTTTTTATCGGACGTGGTCTTGACTACGCCTTCTCATTGGAAGGGGCTTTGAAATTAAAAGAAATTTCCTATATTCATGCGGAAGCCTATGCTGCAGGAGAATTAAAACACGGTACCATTGCTCTTATCACGGATCAGGTTCCGGTTATTGCCATTGCAACACAGGAGAAGATTTTAACAAAAACCATTTCCAATATCCGGGAAGTAAAGGCAAGAGGTGCATTTGTGATTTTATTGACAAAGGAGAAATCTAAGATTGAGCCAGGAATTGCTGATGTTCAGATCAATATTCCGGAGATCGGCGACCGGTTCACGGTATTTCCAATCGCAGTTGTGCTTCAGCTTATTGCATATTACGCTTCTGTTGGAAAGGATCTGGATGTGGATCAGCCAAGGAATCTGGCGAAGTCTGTGACGGTTGAGTAATCTCACAGGGAAAGAAAAACATGAGGGGTGCGGCATTTGCCGTTTCCCTCATGTTTTTTACAGAGCCAACCGGATCTTCCCAATCTTTCCCATCAATTTTTGAGAACCGACAGAAAGGATTCACCATTTTGCGGAGCGTCTGTGCCAAAATAATCACATACGGTTGCACCAATGTCAGAGAGGGTTTTTCTCCTTCCCAGCTTTCTTCCTGTTATTCCTTTTTTATAAACGAGAAGGGGGACACATTCCCTGGTATGTTTACTGTGACCGATATTGGGATCATTTCCGTGGTCGGCCATAATCACCAGAATGTCCTGGGAAGTCAGTTCCGGTAAAAGCCTGCTGATTCCCTGGTCAGCGATTTCTAAAATATTTTTATAAACCATGGTGGACTGGGAATGCCCGGCTAAATCTGTTTCCTGCACATTGGTACATAAAAAGCCCTGATTCATGGCTTTTGTTTCCCGATATGTAAGGTCCATCACATCCTGTGTGGGTACGCAGGAAATGCTCAACCCTCTGTCATTGGATACAATGTCCGCTACTTTTCCAATCAGAGTACAGTCAAACCCTGCTTTTGCAAGTATTGTGGGGGCCTGTACGTTTTGATCCACCCCGTAGCCTAAGTGTCTGCACTGGTAACCCTCATCATAGGACTTGGATTTTGCAGAGGCAATGCCGATAAAACGGCCTTCTTTCACTTCTTCAGCATTCCAGAGGTCTTTCATGGTATTTCCGGTTCCGCCAAATACAATCACCCGGCCTACGGTTACGACTTCTCTGACTTTTCTGGCTATGGCATATTCCTCTTCAAAGGAAATCAGATCCAAAGGAGCCGTTACATTGTAGCACATTCCCAAATCCGCTTCCAGATTATCAGCTACTGTTACGTAATGGTCCACCAGTAAATAGCGCAGCCCCTGCCGTTCTATGACCTGTACCTGATGTCCATTTGCCTCCAGGTGTGCTTTTACTGCGTCTGCTTTCTCCTGAAAGGGATGGACTTCTGGTTTTTTCGGAAGTGTACCCATAATTTCCTGATGCCCCATAAATGTATCTGCACCATAATGCATGAGCTCGCAGCTTCCGAAATTTGCTTCAGGTGAGAATTTCATGGAGGCACTTTCCTCTCCATAGGCATTCATGAGTCCCAGCTTTTCCAGTGACGGGAGCTTAAGTTCGGGGTAGTCCTTTAAAATGCTTCTAAGGGTATTTGCCGTTTCATCTCCCGGCCTGGCAAGACTCGCATCTTCCATGGCTCCGATGCCGAATCCATCCAATACGATGACAATCATTCTTTTTTTCATAGCTTTTTCCCCATGCTGTCATATGTTCCAACAATTTGCGGCTTTTTCTTTTTTAATCCTTCCAACAGCACCACATCCGACCGGGTAACGAAGATCTGATAACGGAATGCCATGACCACAGTATCTCCTACGGATCCTTCTCTCGTCAGGCCGAAATGGTAATCGATGCTTTCATTGGTAGGCGGAATAACACCCATTTCAGTGTAATGATCAAAAGAGGTTCCAACCAATGCTGACTTTACGTGGGAACGCCGGTAATAACCGCCGCCGTAACAATAGGCCTGCCCCTTAAAATTGTGGGATAATTCACTTACATAAGTAACACATGGGACTTCCTCCAGCATATGGTACGCATGCATTGGAGTAGTTCCGGTCAGGCCATGGCCCGGCTCGGCACAGTTTCCTCCCATTTCTCTGATCTTACTTAGGGCGTAGGTGCAGGAACCTGAAGGTGTATTGATGATGGTTATTTGGATCCCGCACTCCTTTAACATCTTAGCAGCATGTATTACGGTATCCATATTATTGGTAGGGATCAGGTCATGAGCGGTTTCTTCATATAAAAAACAGGGGAAAGATGTGACACCTGCAATTCTTACACAGGGATACTGTGTTTTGACCCGTTCTGCCAGATCTTTTAACGCATCAATATGAAACCCTGCAGTCTGCCCTGAATAGATCATATCCGAATCACTGGTAACACGGAGAAGGATCTCCTGGGAAAGTCCCAGTTTCTTTGCCGCCTGATGGATCTGACTGATTTTCTCTTCGGAATATACCGTGATGAGCTGAGGACGGTATGCTACGATCTCCTCTACCTGAGCAGTAGGAATCTGTACCAGATGTCCGACGTTTGCGATCGGTATCTGGTGATCCATCATAACTTTAGCTTCTTTATAATCCACTGCAACGGCCCCTTCGTAGCCCAGTTCCACCAGCTTTCTTGCCAGATAGGGATTTCTTCCGGCCTGTTTCAGCATGAAGAACAACCGGATCTCCTTTTTCTTTGCTTCTTTTAACATGAAAGCTGCATTATCCAGAAAGGTATCCACGTCTATCACATAGGAATCCGGTTGGATCAGCCCGCTCTGATGAAGCTCAAAAGAGGCTTTGATCAGTTCCGGGTTTCGTTTTAAGGTCTGATTTAAAAACATTTATATCACTCTTTCTACAGCTTCTTTTATAATGCGTAAAATAGTATCTGCACCGGAGCGCATGGGGTTGATCCGGATCATACGGCTATCCAGTGTGGGATCCCAATTCCGGAAGGTACCAGATACTCGGTAAAACATGGGAACCAGCTCATATTTCGATTCTGCTCCCACCGGATTAGGTGCTGCACCCAGCTTTTCAGCTTCACTAAGGACCCTTTCTGCGATATTTTCATAAAATTCAACCAAAAGTACTTTTGATTGGGCATTGGCGAGAAATGCTTGTTTTATCTGAGGGATCTCACCTGCATTCAACCGCCTTACACATTCTTCATTTACCCTGGCCTGTATGGCCAGAGCCACAGGGGCATAGACAAGACCGCGAAGAACTTCCAGCGCTTCATGGCCCTGGACTTGCATGCCTCCGGAATAACTTTCTTTAAAAAGCTTTTCAATATAACATGCTTTTCCCACGATAACGCCTACACCTTCCGGACCCAGCAGCTTAAATGAAGAAAAACAGGAAAGATCAGCTCCACATTGAATACCAATCCGATTCACTTTCATGGCAGCATAATTGTCATCAGTCAATATGGGAATATCGATGCATTCCTTAATGGTTTTTACTACCTGGGATAAGTCGTAACGGTCATCCGGTTTTTGTCTGGTGTATTGGATGAGAGCTCCTTTAATATCATTGTTTTCTCTCATCACTCGGAGTATTTCACCCGGATCATTGAAATCAGCCTCTACGGCTGGAATATTTAACATTTCCAAGGATGTGGCAGTGGTGTAGTAAACAGGTGCTTTGTGTACCAGGATTTTTTCAGCCGGTTTTAACATGCTGTGGAGTCCAAATCGTATCGCTCCACTTCCAGCCCCTCTTACCAGGATGCACGCTTCCCCATCAAACAGGTCCGCAATCACCCATTCCGCCTTTTTGGTGGTTAACGGCTTGTTAAGTCCCGATACCACCCCTAAATCTCCTTGGGTTAATATTTCACGACCGTTGAATTTTTTTGTAATACAATCAATCACTTTGAATTGCAGCCTGGCGGCCTCTTCCACTGAGATGCTGGATAAGGGATAAGTTTGCATTTTTTTCCTCCTTATTTCAGAATCCGTATTATCAATCAGCAGCATATCGATTTGTTCCTCAGATTAATCATAATCCCTAAGCATGGGAAGAAAGGTTTCAAACAGCTGTTTCTTTATTAAAAGTTAAGAATCCTTGCGGGATTATTTTGAAGCAGTTTATTAAGTATCTCTTGATTTATGCCCCTATTTAAGAGCAAAGGAACAAAATCCTTCATTACGCTCATATAACCAGAGTGTGTTCCTTTACATGAAAAATAAGATTTTCTTGATATGTCTTGTGATAAAATAATCTTATCTTCATACCCTTTGTCAATTAGCCACATCAGATTATCTGCTCTTTTTTCATCAGAAAGATAGGAAGTTTTCCCTATGGTATCAAATCCAATATTCACCCCTGTTTTTAAAACTTCAGCGTAATAATCTCTGTCATCTGCCAAATCTAAATGTCCTAATATTATTTTATCTGGATTCATGCCCTCATTTACCAACAACCTGGCTTGTTCTATTGCCATAGTCCCAAAATGACAATGCGTTGTAACTGCCACTGCAGTTACAACCGAAGCTTTTGCTGCACCCTTTAAAACAATTTCTTCACCCTTTGTAATTTCATTCATGCTTGAGGCAACTTCTCCAATAATACCTGCCTTAATTTCCGTGCCCGCAATTCCCAGTTGTATATCATGAAGAAATATATCGCATATTTGTTTTGGCTCGCTTTCTGCGATGGATTTAGGGTGGTACTGTTCAAGATAAAAACCAGTAGAACATACAATATTTAAACCACAAGCTTCACTGATTCGGAACAGTTGTTTCACATCCCGTCCCATATCATTCGTTGTGACTTCCACCAGGCTTTTCACACCATATTTCATCATTGCTCGAATTTCTTCAATAATAGTATCTTCGCATGAAAAATCAGAATCATCATCACCTCTGATTCTTGATAAGTCCATTGCCAAATGTTCATGACACATGGTAATGCCAAGAATTTTCTGGTTTATCGGTCCTTTTACTGTCTGAATCATAATATTCTCCTATACAAGTGGAGTAAGTCCCAAAATATAAGTGATATTCAATATGATACCTGTTGCAATAGCCGCTACAGGTCCAATAGCCATTCGCATTATCTTGCGTCCTGTCATTTCATTAATAAGATAAATAATACCACCTAGTATAAATCCTCCTGCGGCACCTGCACTTGTGCTTGAACCCATGGTACAGCAGGCCGCTATAGAACCTATAAGCAGAGCAAACTCAACACATGTATTCATACTGCTTCTAATATTGTCTGACGCATCCCTCATAGAAGGGAAATTACCTAAAAACTTTCCGATTAGCCCCAGCAGCAGAACTTCCACCAATATGATAACTGCACCTAGTATAGCTGCGATAAGTGGATTTGGCGACAAATAGCCTGCCACGTAAACAAAAGTAAATCCGGCCACTCCATATACTCCAGTGGTGATGGCTGTTGTAGCTATAAGAGGAATAAAACTAAGACCTCTCATAAATTCATTTGTAGCGACAGTATGTATAAGTGCTGCCGCCTCAGCAGTATCGCCCATAGCATAAGCTTTTGATAAATCAAACATAGATACATCTGAACCTGCAAAAATGTGCGCATTGCAAGCTAATGCAATAAGTGCACCTGATCCCATGAGGAATGGAAGATTTTTTCTGATTCTGGCAACCCTTTCGGAGAAAATATTCAAATTATCAGTTGCTGACTCTTTGCTTCCATTTTTTATATCTTTCATAATACAAAGTACAACAAGTGCTGTAACACCTATCATCATAGTCCACGCGTCGGCACTTATTGTTGAAAAAGATGGTCCCACAAATCTAAATATGAGAACAATAACTGCCGTTATCATACCTGTTTTCATTCCAAACTGCATTACTATCGCAATGATTGGGAAAATGGCAAAACCTGTTACTACATAATTTCCCACTTCTCCCATACCACCGATTAAATCAACAGGCAAACCTGTGAGCACATTATTTATGGATCCGATCGCTGTTAAACAAAGTGCTCCGTAAAGACCTCCCAGAATAGGTGCAACCCATTTCTTCGGTGAAGCTATGCCAATGATATCTGTAGCTAAAAACAGAAGCCATGGATTTAGAAGATTAGTAGCCAACGCATTTCCGATTCCCACAGAAGCAATAAAACCCACGCTTAAACCAAAGGCCACTGACGCCATTTCAGTACGGTGCATACGTTTCTCGATATACTCAGGAATGACAGGACGTATTCCATCGTGGAATACTGCCATACCCATGTGTGAAAGAAATGAAGTTACGGCACAAACACCTACAATGATTAAGATATTGAATACATTAATTTCCATACAATAAACCCTCCTATGTCTAAAGGTGTGCTTTAAGCACTTCCATTAGTACCGATACAGTCTCTTCAATATTTGAAACTGTCATTCCAAAACATATCTTACCATCTAATACATACTTCTGAATTTCTTCTTTGTTTGGCTTTCCGCCGTTTTTACATACAGTACAACATTTACTGTATCCTATCATTCCAATGAGAATAGAGATTGCGGCTCCTCCACCGCTTTCACATGCTCCGAAATAATAGTCTGCCTGACCGTTTTTTAACATGGGAACGGCCCCCATATCCGTAGTGATGATAGCTTCTGCTTCAGGGTCTGCCTTTAATATTGCTTGCTTCATCTCATTTTTCAGCATCCCGCCTATAGCGATTTTCATAGTTTCCACCTTCCTTTCTTTTCATGCCATCAAGTTACATAAATGAATCTTAAGAAAATCCGATTCTGTTTTGTTAAAATGAACCGGACATTTCAGTATAATAAAATCAGCAAGCTTCTCTGCTTCTGAAAAGCAAGGCTCCTGTTTTACGCTATCTAATACAATATTATCTACTGGTGCTTCTTCTTGATTTTTAATAAGTCGTTGTATTCCCATAGCAAGGTGAGTGATAAGCATTCCCAACTTTTCTTCATCGGCATCGGGTTTAGCATCCAAAATATAGTCTGTTACATTTT
The DNA here is from genome assembly GCA_002367105.1 of Hungatella sp. UBA3048. Taxonomy (GTDB): domain Bacteria; phylum Bacillota; class Clostridia; order Lachnospirales; family Lachnospiraceae; genus Lacrimispora. The sequence continues at coordinate 320,352 of DFCS01000044.1, read as the reverse complement.
CACAAAACTCTGCAACTATTTTGTCTATCATCTCAGCCCGTAAAAGTATCTGTATTCGTTCTAATAATTGCTCTTTCATATATCCTCCTTGTAAATCCTTAAATATTGCCCCTTTATTTAATTCGTTTTTTAAGTATATTAGTATTGTGCATATGTGTCTGCTATAATCTTTAAATTATGATTTCCCTAAAGAATAAAAATATCATTTAATTCCATTGGATTCCCTCCTCCTTAACTCAATATACATTATTTTGTACTTTGCTTCAAAAAGATGCCCTCTAAAAATAAGGCTCTCTTTTCTTCTCTCTTACCTCACGGATGATGTCAACTACCTTTGGTACACTTACATACTTTTTCAGTAAAGTTTTTAGATACTCATCCTCTTTTCTAATAACCATAACAGCAGTTGAAAACAGATTGTTATAATCAGAATCGTCTAAAAAGACTACGTTCAATTGTTCATGTTTATGCTCCTGGATGTCGTCATAGTTCCATACACCGGCATCAATGATACCATCCATTAAGGCGTTGACAGTCTGCTGGGACCGGATGGGGACCAGGGTAACCTTTTTGCCACGGATAATATTTCTGGTAATACAGCTCTGATCGATGGAGCTGCTGTCATATGCTATCTTCATGCCATCTTGAAGACTGTCATATCTGGAATCCGATAAAAGAAGAACGTGCCTGGAAAGGAAGCTGCCCGGTCCAAAATTTAATGGAACTTCAATTTGTTTTCCTTCTTTTATTGATTGTTCCGCAGCATATTGTGAACAAATCGCAAAATGATAGGTTCCTGATTCTACTAATTCAATACGGCCAACTGCGCCTCTGGCATAAGCCATATTAAAATTTAATGGGCTGAACTGAATATACATGGCCGTAGCAAAACCCTCATAAGTTATAGAATAAGGGAGGGGCATAATTCCAAGAATTTCCCTGCGCATACAGTTTTCCTGTAGTTTTTTATAATCAATCTCTTTAATACAGGTTCCTTGATGTCCGTGATTCTCCAGTAACACAGCATTGCACTCCTTTAAGCAAGCAAATGCGTTCTGAATGGTCCCTCTGGACACTCCAAACTTATCCTGGTATTCTGATATAGGTAGTATTCGGTCTCCCGCATTCCTAGACATAAGATCCAGCGCCAACAGATTTTTTGCCAGACCTATTTTCTGATAAAGATTACCAGCTTCTAAACTTTTGTTTTTCATGTGATCACTCGCTTTTAACAATTTACATTATTTTGTACATTCAAACAATATCATAATATATGTGCAATGTCAACAATATTTTTATGTTTATCCTTATTTTCTGTACAGGAAGTACAACACATAAGCAAAAGACGGACCTTTCTTTGGTATAGCAGAAATGTCCGTCTTTATAAAATTCGATAAAATATAAGATTCAAAAACATTAATTTACTGGCGGTTCGCTTTATTCCATTCCATTTTAGCATCAACAAAATTGTGGATCAGCTTAACGGTTCCCTCTACCCCTACCGAGCTTCGGTTAATGCATAAATCGTAGCTTCTTACATCTCCCCATTTTTTATTGGAATAATAATTATAGTAGCTGGAACGCTTTTTGTCCGTTTTTACCATAATATCCTTTGCTTTGGTATCATCAACTTGATAAAGTTCTTTTAAGGATTTAACCTTGTCTTCTTCATCGGCAGTAATGAACACGGAAACAAGATTGGGATAATCCGCCAGAGCATAATCGGCACATCTTCCTACGATTACACAGGATTCTTCATCTGCCAGCTGTTTGATGGTATCAAACTGTGCTAAAAAGATCTTATGATTTATTGGCATATCCATATAACCAGAGGTTGTAAATCCCATGGAATATGTATCCATCACAAGGGAATACAGAAAACTGTTGGTTGGCTTTTCATCATGGGTCTTGAATAATTCTTCACATAACCCGCTGTTTTTTGCTGCAAGTGCCAAAAGCTCCTTGTCATAGCATTTAATGCCCAGTTCTTCTGCCAATTTCTGTCCGATGATTTTTCCAGAACTTCCGCATTGTCTTCCAATTGCAATTACTAAATTTCCACTCATATAGACAGCTCCTTCCGGTATCTTATAATTATATTATACTTTAAAATTTCTGAAAAATCTAGATTTATATTTCGATTTAACTGTTTTTAAGAAGGTGTCTTATGGTAAGCCTGTTAAGTTAACCGCAGCTTTCTCAATAGTTCTTCAAAATAGTCGGGAAGAGGCGCTGTAAACTCCATATATTCACCGGTTCTGGGATGGATGATTCCCAAGACACCGGCATGAAGTGTCTGACCGGTAAGACGAAATGGACACTTTGCGGGGCCATAGACAGAATCTCCCAAAAGAGGATGGCCTATGCTTGCCATATGGACGCGGATCTGATGGGTTCGGCCCGTTTCAAGCTGGCATTCAATATAGGTAAACTGACGAAACCGCTCAAGGACCCGGTAATGGGTCACTGCTTCTCTTCCATTTTTCTCATTGATGCTCATTTTCTTCCGGTCTATGGGATGACGGCCAATGGGGGCATTGATCGTTCCCTTATCATCCTTTAAGACACCGTGTACGATTGCTGCATATTTTCTGGTAATGGAATGTTCCTTCAGCTGTTCAGAAATGGAATTGTGGGCCATGTCATTTTTACATACAATAAGAACCCCGGTGGTATCCATATCAATCCGATGGACGATACCAGGGCGCATAACTCCATTTATTCCGGATAACTCGTCGCGGCAATGAGACATCAGTCCATTGACCAGAGTTCCGCTGTAATGGCCTGCGGCGGGATGGACTACCATCCCCTTTGGTTTATTAATGAGAATGATATCCTTATCCTCATAAACAATATCAAGGGGGATTTCCTCCGGCACGATTTCCGGTTCCCTTATTTCAGGAAGGGTCAGGGAAATCCGGTCCCCTGCATTTACTTTATAATTGCTTTTTACCGGTTTTTCTTCAACCAGCACGGATTGTTCCTTTAAAAGCTTCTGAAGATAGGAACGGGAAATGTCCTGGCATTGGTCGGATAAATACCGGTCGATCCGGACACCGGCTTCCTCAGGAGCGACTATAAACTCTTGACTCAACCCAGCTCCTCCTTTTTATGAAAGGAAAGACAGGATAAGTCTTCCTCTTTGTAATAAAACAGAAACAGGAGCATGAAGACGAACATGGAAACCGTAACGTAACAATCCGCAACATTAAAAATCGGAAAATCGATCAGCTTAAAATATAAAAAGTCTACCACATAGCCTCTTAAAAAGCGGTCGATCATATTTCCCACTGCTCCAGCCGAAAGAAACATGGCAATAAGATGCAGCGGCAGGTATTTTCTGTCTGCAGGCATACGGCTGACCGCAAAAGCCGCTGCTGATAGCACTAACACGGCAACCAGCAGGAAAAACGCCTGTTTCCCCTGAAGCATTCCAAATGCCGCCCCCCTGTTTTCGAAATAATAAAGTTCAAATACTCCATTCCAGATGACGAAGGGAGGACGGTTCATGAGATGCTTAACGACAAGAAGCTTTGTCCATTGATCCAGACCAATGGAAAGAAAGAAGCCAATGATCATCCCAATGATCAGTTTTGTTTTTTGATTCATGAAAATCTCCTTAAGTTAAAATATGGCGAAGCGCTTCTGCCATTTCCGTATCAGTGACAGTCTTGCAGGTGAAGGCTTTGCCAATCTGTTCTAACAGGATAAACCGGATGGTGCCGGAATCCATTTTTTTATCACTTTTTGTTGTGAGAACAATGTTTTCAGCAGAAAGCCCGCTTACTGAAACAGGCATGCCAAATTGCTCCATCACCGTTAAAAGTTCTGGAAGTTCTTCGGAACGGATCAAACCTCTATTGATTGAAATCGCCATGGCAGCGATGCAGCCAAGTCCTACACAGTGACCGTGTACTAGCCGAAAATCTGAAAGCTTTTCAATGGCATGTCCCAGGGTATGTCCCAGATTTAAAAGAGCGCGCTCTCCCTGTTCTGTTGGATCCTTTTCCACCACATCCCGCTTGATCTGGTTGCTCACAAGAACCATTTCGCTTAACACTGTTAAATCCCTGCTTTGAATTTCAGCGGCATGCTCCATAAGCCATTGGTAATAGGAAGCATCTTTGATCAGTCCATGCTTGATAACCTCTCCCATTCCTGAAGAAAATTGCTCTTCTGAGAGAGTTTTTAAGGTGGCGGTACTCGAATATACCAGCTTCGGCATATGAAAGGCTCCTACCATATTTTTATAGGAATCAAAATCCACGCCGGTTTTTCCGCCAATGCTGGAGTCGACTTGGGACAGCAGGGTTGTAGGTACCTGGATAAAGGATATTCCCCGCAGATAGGTGGCCGCCCCAAAACCGCATAAATCTCCCACAACTCCTCCGCCCAAAGCAAGCAAATAGTCATGGCGGTCAAATTGTTTTATAATAAGAGCTTCGTATAAGTTCCTGACGGTATCCAGATTTTTATTTTCTTCTCCGGCAGGGAAAATAAAATGTTCTGCTTTTTTGCAGCAGGAAGACACAATCGATTCTACTTCCTCAAGGTAAAGAGGTGCCACATTGGAATCCGTGACAATACAAACCTTGCGTTCTCCCAGGTTCAGCTTCTTCAGTTCTTCTTTTAGTCCGTCAAACCCAGTTTCCATGACAATCTCATAAATGAAGGCACCGTTCATGTGTACCGGAATTCTATTTCCCATGGTATTTTCCTCTTTTCTGTCCATGCTTTTTGGTCATCCAGGTATGCCCGCAGGGCGTTCCTCTTTTCTATCACGTTTTTTGAACATTCAGGTATGCCCGCAGGGCGTTTTACCGCTGTATTATTTTTACTCCTATATCATGGAAGAAAGCAAACAATCTTCCGTCCCGCTTCCTGCATTGCAATGCTGCAACGATTTGAGGAAACATGTGATGTGGAAAATCGTCTGCTTGTACCATTCAAAGAAATGTATGATGTTTTGTACGGAACTTCTGTTAAAGGCGTAAATTCATTCCGCCCATATCCAGGCTTCCATTATTTAACAGATCTTGAAAATCACCGGAGAGCTCTACGGATTCCGGGGTCGCTATGAATATGTAATTTGATATTTTCTGTAAATTACCATTCATGGAGTAAGTGGCGCCTGAGGTAAAGTCTATGATTCTCTGGGCGACTTCTGTATGGATGCCTTCCATATTAAGGACAACAGCCTTTCCGGCCAGCATATGATCGCAAATTTCCTTTGCATCTTCTATGGAGGTTGGTTTTACCATGGATACCTCCATAATGCGGGACTGCTTCATGGGCACTACTTTAGGGGACCGGGATAGGAAACGAGGCTTTTGATCAAAGTCGTCCTCTTCCTCATAGTAATCCTCTTCATTCTTTTTTGAGAAAAGGGTTCTTTTAGCAGGTTTATCGCTTTCATCCTCGTAGTCATCATCTAAATAGTAATCGTCATCATCTGTATCATTTAAGCGCATGCTATCCATCAGTTTGCCTAAAATGCTCATACTTTATTCTCTCCAATCTTATACCATGGTTCCTGAGTGAGAAAAAATCTTTCCAGGGCCCAGGCATATATTCTCACTTAATTCATGACCAATCATGCGGGTAAACGTTACGTTGCATTTCCTTAATCATTAAGTGTTCATATAATATCTTGTACCGAAAATTCCGGTACCGACTCTTACCAGAGTAGCACCTTCTTCTATGGCAATTTCATAGTCTCCGGTCATACCCATTGAGAGCATATTCATACTAACATTATCAACGTTTTTGCTTTGCATGTCAACATAAAATTGTCTTAATTTTTTAAAAACTGGACGATTTTCCTCAGATTTTTCTACAAAAGGTGCAATAGTCATAAGACCTTTTATCTTTACATGGGGAAGGCTGGCGATTCTACGGATCGCACTCTCCGTCTCCTCCAATTTAAACCCATATTTGCTTTCTTCTTCAGCCACATTCACTTCCAAAAGGATGTCCACAATTAAGTTTTTTCTGGCTGCTTCCTCTTCGATCTGCTCTGCCAGGCGGATAGAATCTACACTGTGAATCAGTACAGTTTTGTCAATGACCTGCTTGACTTTATTTCTCTGCAAATGTCCAATCATATGCCAGCGGATATCTTCCGGAAGGACGAGGTGCTTTTCGCAAAGTTCCTGCACTTTATTTTCTCCAAAATCCCGTACACCGGCAGAATATGCTTCTGATACCATGTCAGCGGGTTTTGTTTTACTAACCGCTATCAGGGTTACTTCTTCCGGATTTCTTCCAGCCCTCTCACAGGCTGCTAAAATCCGTTTATTTACTTCTTCCAGATTTTCCCTAATCAAACCAATCACCTCTTATTGATAAATTAATTCCCCTTCATTGACAGTTTCTGCATTGAGAACGATATGATCGTATACCGCCAATCCATAGGTCATGTTCTTTTTCACTGTGTAATATTCATCATTGGAAGCCTGCACATCAATCTGTTTAAAGACAGCGTACCCTTTATTTATATTATATACACCCTGAAGGGAAGCGCTTGTCCCAATTTGATATCGTTCCGTGGAATTAGGCTTTACAATATAATCTCCGCCTTTAAAACCGTCTTCCGCTCCCATTTCGATATAGTAATTATCCCCTTCGGAATAGTAAATCTCGGTAGGGACAAAGACTACTGAGGTCCCGGAATCGGAGTACACTTCTTTGTTGAAGCCGGTGGACTGGCTGTCTCCGCCCTGGGTGACGTAGTCCATGGGGACCAGGTAAAAATCTTTTTTTGTAACAGATGTTACGGGAATCTTTAATCCATCTACCCGGTCAGAAACGATTTCAAAATCAATGTACCGGTCGGATGCAAATTGAACCATATATTTATCAAAGTCCAATTTTCCGAAAGCTTTTCCATCTGTTCCGGAAAACACGGAAAAGCTTCCCGTAGCTTTTAAATCCCGTCCGGGAAATTCTACGGTAAGATTCGTTTTGTCTCCATAAGATTTGGCATCTTCTTCTGTCATTGGGAATACGACCGACCATAAATCGGAAGTTATGACTTTATAAACGGGTGAGCCTTTTTCTATAAGATCTCCTGACTTTGTAAAGGTTTTCGTATAGTTGCTGCGGTTAAATACGGCTTCTGATACTCCTGATGGCTGAAGTCCTTCATAAGAATCCACTCCATAGGAGACAATGCCTGCCCGGTCTGCTTTTACCTGCTCAAATTTAATACCTGCCTGATCCATCTGGGCTCCGAGGTTGTCCAAAGCATTAAAATTCATATATTCCATGACTACGGCCTCTAAAGAGTATTTGGCATCATATACAGATCGAAACTGGTCATTGTCATAAGTAAGGCTGAATGCGGTCAGCTGCTTGTTAAGCTCAGCAAGATTTTCCGGGGTCAGTGTAATCTTATCCTCTGAATTTTCCGCCAGAAATGAAGTGAGATTTCCTGTCTCATCAATGGAATAGACCCGGGTGCCGTTGGAAGCCCGTTTTCCTTCCCTTACGTAGTAATTGATATGGCCGGAACGGTCTGCATTTTTAACTTCTTCCTGCCGGAGGATAATTCCTGTGTAATTTTTATTATTAACGATGCTGCCTTCCTGTACTTCATAAAACTGTATCTTATCTCTACGAACATAGGCGAATACACTGAACACCATATAAACAAAGATCAACGCAAAGATGATCATGCCAACATTAATATTCAGAGGCCGCCGGTACCGGATGATTTTTTTATTCTTCTTTGGACGAGCAGCCTTTTTTAATGGCTGCGCTGCCTTTTGTTTAGCCAACTTAACGCCTCCTTTCCTTATTACTGCCCATGTACTTTGGGCATAAAGGTATGCCTTAAGGCATCCTTTTAGTATTATAAAAGGAATTTCCAAAAAATTCAAGCAAAACAAAGGGGACTGCCGTGCAGCCCCCTTATCTTCATGTATGATTATAATGAAACAACCACATTAGCCCTGGCATTCTCAGGCATATTCTCCGCATCTATGGAAACACTGAGAACAAAGGTTACGTGATACTTTTCACCGATTTTTTCCAAAGTTGCAATGGTTTCAGATATATCTTCCCCTTCAAGGCAGGCCAGCTTTAAAAAGCTGTCAAAGAACATCATCTCTAAATCATGATCTTGAGATATAATACCACAGATAAAACCTATAAATCCTTCGCTTGATGTAATCGGATACTCATTGACATTAATGAGGCGGATCTTGTTGCTTAATTCGTACATGTGNNACCATAGCAATCTCCTCCTTGCGTTATATAATTTGTATAAAAAGTCTATTCGGATTAATATAATTATAGTACAAATCCATAAGAAAGGCAATGACTATTCTACAATTTTATTCAATATATTTGTCATATTATCGTAAAGGCCTGCATGATTCGGTGCCTTTAAAACAACGGTAATATATTCCCGCTTAGAGGAATCCGAGCTTCCCATGATCAGGCAGCTTCCGGCCGCCTTTGTCGTACCTGTTTTTCCGCCCAGAACGGTAAGTCCTTCCGGCATCTGACGCTCTCCTGTCATATACCAGTTGGTGCCTTTCCAGGTTGCATTTACAGGTTTTCCCGCTCCATCCTGATAGGTGGTGGTGTACTCCGTTGTACCAACGATCTTGCGAAATTCGGGATACTTTAAAGCTTCATTAAAAATTAAATACAGGTCATAAGCTGTGGTGTAGTGATTATCATCGCTTAATCCGTGGGGATTAAGGAAATGAGTGCCTGTAGCTCCAATCTTCAACGCTTCATCATTCATCATCTGTGCAAACTGGTCTATCCCTCCGGCCATATGGGTTGCAATGGCAGCCCCTGCATCATTTCCGGATGGGAGCATAAGACCATATAAAAGCTGTTCCATAGTCAGCTTATCTCCTGGCTTTATCCCACATAAAGTAGCCCCGGCTTCCGTAATGACAGCATCTTTGGTCACCGTGACTTCATCTGTTAAATTTCCGTATTTTAAGGCAACAAGAGCTGTCATGGTTTTTGTGATGCTTGCAGGATACAAACGCTCAAAAGGATTCTTTGCAAACAGGACTTTCTTATCCGCTAAGTCAAAGACTGCGGCAGCTTCGGCAGTGACCGCATTGTCCTGGCTGGAAGGATCCTCTGAAACGATACAGAGATCATGAGCAAAGGGTTCTGCTCTGTCAGATACTGCACTGGACTGGTAAAGGGTGTTTCTTTCCGAATACACATAAGGATTATCAAGGCCCTTCAGACCGGCGCAGCCTGTCAGAAATACGGTACATAAGGCAATGCAGCCTGATTTTACAAAAACTCTTTTCTTCACGGAATCTACCTCTGCTATTTGTACATCTCTCGCCATTCCATGTCACCGCGCTCCAGAGACTTGATCAAAAGCTCTGCGGTAGCCAGATTGGTTGCAAGAGGAATGTTGTGCATATCACAGGTGCTCATGATGTTTACGATATCCGGTTCATGGGACTTGGGTGTAAGGGGATCCCTTAAAAAGATAACCAGATCGATTTCATTGTGTTCAATCTGGGATCCCAACTGCTGCTCCCCGCCCAGGTGTCCTGCCAGATATTTATGAACATTTAAGTTTGTAACCTCCTCGATCAGACGTCCGGTGGTTCCGGTAGCATATAACATGTGTTTGCTTAAAATGCCCCTGTAGGCAATGCAGAAGTTCTGCATAAGTTTTTTCTTTGAATCGTGTGCAACTAGTCCTATATTCATGACGATATACCTCCTTATTAATTACCGATTTTGCGCTGCAGTCCAACATTCAGCACCAGTCCCATACCCATAAAGATGCTGATGAGCGAACTGACTCCCGAGCTGATAAAGGGGAGAGGAAGGCCTGTATTGGGAAATATCTGCGTTGCCACGGCGATGTTGGCAAAGGCCTGGAAGCCGATTAAAGCTGCCATGCCGGTACAAATCAGTTTTCCTGACATATCTTTGGTTTTGGATGCCAAATAAAGGCATTCAAATACAACCAGACCAATAAGAACAATGACGATAACGCTGCCTCGAAATCCCATTTCTTCGCCGATAATCGCGAAAATAAAGTCGGTTTCCCCGGCTGATAAGAAGTTTCCATCTTTCACCGATGCAATGGTTGTATTAAAAAGTCCTTTCCCTTGAAGCTGTCCGGAACTGATTGCCATAATTGAATTTTTTTGCTGATACAGATTCTCAGCATACTGCTCAGCATGGGGATAAATCCATGCAAGGATCCGCCGTGCCTGATAATCGTGTATAAAAGGGATCAGTCCCTTGGTCAGCAGAAATATGAAAAGCGCTCCTGCCGGTATTGCAACGGCAAGGACGCCCCCGATCCAGCGGTAACTGATTCCTGCAGAAAATACCATACACAGGATAATAATGGAAACCACAAGGCTGGTGGATAAATTCGGCTCTGCAAAAATAAGGCCGATGGGTATGGCTGCAAGCAAAGCGGCCAACCCTATCATAATCGGTGTGTTAAGCCTTTCCTGGTATTTGTTCCAATACCAGGAAAAGAACACGATTAAACCGATTTTTACGAATTCAGACGGCTGTATCCGTCCGATACCAGGAATATTGATCCATCTGGTGGCTCCACCAGCCGTATGTCCCATAACAAGAACAGCTCCCAGCATAATAATGCAACCCGCATAAATCAGAGCATAAAGTTTGATAATTCTGTGATAGTCTATGATGGAAAGCCCAACAGCCATGGCAAATCCCACCATTACGCCGATAATCTGTTTTGTCACTGTACTGGAATCCTGGTTGGAGGCGCTGGCCACCACAAGAATCCCGATTACAGACAGCGACAGCATGTACAAAACTAACCGGTAATTATAGTATTTAAAATTGTAATCAGAAAACATAATTAGTATATCCCCTTATCAGGCACGTCGCGAATAGGGATGTTTGCATAAAGAACCGGAATAAAGCGTTCGCAATCCGGCTGTTTAAGCTTCTTCATCTGTATCTCTATTCTGTCGGAATCTATATCCATGTATCTTGAAACAACACGGACCATATCGTCTTTTATCATCTGCATGATCTCAGGAGAACAATCAGCCTTGTCCGCAACCAGCAAAAGTTTCAGACGATTTCTTGCAATTTCTCCTGAATTCTTCTTACGGAATACAGGAAACAGGCTCATATCACACCCTCCTATGCTCTCTTTAAGAGATGGGAGAGTTTAAAGAACAGGCCTTCACGTACTGCTGGGTTCTGAAGCGGTACGTTTTCCCCGGTAATCCGTCTGCAGATATCCATATAGGCCTGTCCGGCCGGGGTTCCCATACCAACGAGAGGTTCTCCCTGGTTTGTGGAAATGACGATATCCTCGTCATCCGGCACAGCGCCGATAATATCAACGGCAAGGATGTCCATGACATCGTCCAGAGACATCATGTCTCCTCTTTTCACCATATCCGCACGGATCCGGTTTACGATGAGTTCAATGGCTCCCATATCAGCGGCATCTAAAAGCCCGATGATCCGGTCTGCATCCCGGATTGCGGAAACCTCCGGAGTGGTAACAACAATGGCTCTGTCAGCGCCTGCAATGGCGTTTTGAAAGCCTTGTTCAATTCCTGCGGGACAATCCAGCAGGATGTAATCAAACTCTTCTCTTAAATCATCAACCAGCTTCACCATTTGTTCGGGAGTGACTGCCGTCTTGTCCCTGGTCTGGGCTGAAGGAAGTAAAAATAAGTTCGGGTATCTTTTGTCTTTTATCAGGGCCTGCTTCATACGGCAGTTGCCCTCTACCACGTCTACTAAATTATAGACAATGCGGTTTTCCAGACCCATAACAACATCCAGGTTCCGAAGTCCTATATCTGTATCGATCAGGACTACTTTTTTACCCAGAATCGCAAGTCCGGTACCAACATTGGCAGAGGTTGTTGTCTTGCCTACCCCGCCTTTTCCAGAAGTGATTACGATAATCTCGCTCATACCATATCCTCCTGATTTTAGGGATAACTTCCTTTTTATATTCTACCTTAGTTTTTGGAATATTTCCACACTTTTTTTCATTGGTTTGATTATAACCTTGTTATTTTCCATATAAGCCTTCATAGGACCTCTACCCAGGCGCTTTCCTCTTCCGTCAAGACCTGAGGTGCAATCTGCGATGCGCAGCTGGATTGGAGCCATATCCAGGGCAGTAATGAGTGCTCCCCGGTTACCTGCTACACCTGCACATACTGTTCCTGAAAGTTTACCAAGAACGATCACATTGCCCTTTGCCAAAACCTTTGCACCTTTGCATACATCACCGATGATCACAATGCTGGCTTCGGATTCCAAAGTCTCTCCGCTTTGTAGATTGCCTTTGAAGAACTGCCCCGTCTGGCAGGACAGCTCCATGAGTTTCTCGTTCAGTGCTTTTTCGCAGCGCTCCATACGGTTTATATCCGTATCAACCAGACAGATGATCTCCACATTGGAGTTTTCCGTGATCTGGTTGATGATTGCGAACTCTTCCTCGGAATTCAGTTCCCGCCCTTCCAGGGTCAGGGTCATTTGTGCGGATCCCCAGAATTTCGCATGATCCCCAAATTTTTTCCCAATATCAGATAGAAGCTGAGGGAAGGGGGTGTCTGGGTCCAGGATGACAGTCATACCTGCTCTGTTGCTTTTAATTACTACGGTATTATGCATCATATCACCTCTTATCCTAGTTAATCGCGAATGTTGACCTTCGCTGCATCCAGGGCACCGGCATTTATAATGGATTCTAAGTCCGTATAGCCGTAATAATACTTATAGACGTTCTTCGCAATATTGGCGGCGTTGGATGATGAATAGCCATACGGAATATTCACGGTAACACAGATTTCCGGATTGTCATATGGCGCATAAGAAATAAAGAATGCGTGATTGGGCTTGTTGCGGGCCTCCTGTGCAGTACCTGTTTTAGCGGCAATTTCCACTTCAAGGTCGGTAAACAGCCTTTTACTTGAACCGTTTGCAATCACTTCTCTCATCCCCTGTTGTACAGTATCCCACGTTGAAGCCGCCGCGTCAATATGAGAAGAAATCTTAGGGGTATAATCTTGTATCAGATTACCTTCAGAATCGGTTGTTTTATCCAATAAGCTTAGTTCAAATACAGTTCCCCTGTTTGCGATGGCGGACACGTATCTGGAAAGCTGTACATTTGTGTAAGCATGGCTTCCCTGTCCCATGGCAGAACGCTCTGGCGCTTCCTTTGAAATCTGTGGATCAAGCTCTGCGATCTCTACCCCGGACTTATGATCCAGTCCAAACATGGATGCATATTTCCGCAAAACTTCCAGTCCCTGATCAGGAGAATATACTCCGTTTGCATCCATTGACAAGCGGTGCCCCAAATCAGCAAAGAGATAGTTACAGGAATTTCCAATTCCTCCCACAATATTCAGAGGACCATGCTGGCCTGGATGAATCCAGCACTTAATGGGTGGTTCTACATCCGTATAAATACCGGTACAGGTAATGGTTTCCTCCATTGTGACGACATGTTCTTCCAGAGCTGCTACTGCAGTAATGGGTTTAAAGGTGGAACCAGGCGCTTTTCTTGTCTGGGTCGCATTGTTGTATAGCGGAAGGGACATGTCTGCCTGCAGCTGGCTGAAATAGGTTCCGTCACCAATCCTGTTGTTGTCATATCCGGGATAGGATACCAGTGCAAGCACTTCTCCTGTTTTGTCGTTTGTAACCACTACTCCTGCATTACATGGGGATAATGCCAGCTGGGCAGGAGTGATCTCCAAGGAAGACAGTTTTTTAATCAGGAAGGTGTAAGCGTCACCTGTTGCCCTTAAATCTGCTGCATCCTGACCATTGTCTGTTAAAACTCCCTGATCATATAAAGCAAGGCAAAGCTCCTGCCCCGTAATGACATCGTCATTAATCAGATACCGGTATATTTTTTTTGTAAAGTTCCGGTCATCCTTAAGCTTGTCCAGAGCATAAGACACAAGGGCTTCAAAGGTGTCATCCGCACTTGAATATTTGGAACTGGTCCCCAGCTTGGTAGTGTCTACCCAGCCATTGGCAATTCCATAATACAGATAGTCCCTTAAACTGATTTCATCTGCTTTCCATGCCTGATATTCCCCGCTGGAGTTATCTATGGCATCTTCCTTAATAATTCCCACGGTAGGACCGGAAAGATACGTATATATATAAAACATATAGGCTTTTAAGTCTTCTGAAAGATCCTTCATGGGCGTAGCGTGGGCGCTCATCAGCTCATTGTTTAAATTGGTAAAGATCTGCTGTTGGGAAGACATATATTTCCGGTATATGTTTTTTTCGGTTTCAGAGGCGTCCTCCCCTTCCATTTCCTTCAGGGAAAGGACATTGTTGTTGATCAGCTGGTAATAGGCATCCTTAACAGGTATCTTCATATTGGAACCATCGGTGGAGCCATTTGTATTGAAATCACCATTTACAATGGTCTTTATGAGAACTCCGGCTAAGGATTGTTCAATCAGATGGTAAATGCCCTTCTGAAGATCCGCGTTCAGGGTCAGATACACATCGTTTCCTGCGGAAGCATCGGTTTCATCTTTTGTTTCACGTATCCGTCCTACACTGTCCTTGTAAATCGTTTTTTTCCCTTTTGTCCCCTGAAGCTCGTGCTCCATGGTATATTCAATTCCAGCCCGTCCAACGATGTCATTGATGTCGTAATCGTCTTTCTTTTTTTGAAGGCCCTCCAGCTGGTCCTCCGGAACCTTTCCGGTATAGCCGATGACCGGAGCTAAGGAAATGCTGTCGTTATAAGCGCGGATTGTGGTTTCCTCCACATTCACTCCCTGCATTTCACCGATATGCTCCAAAATATCCGCTACGGTTTCATCGGATACCTGACTGGCAACCGTTGTGGCTTCGTACTTTCGGTAGGACATGAGGCGGAGGGCGTATTTGATATTGATGATATCAAGGGCTTCCTGGTCTGTCAGGGTAACCGGCTTTTCATTCTGATCTTTCATCTCGGTGAGGCCATTGTCCTTGCAGGCCTTCTCAAACAGCTCCCTTGCGTTTAGATTAGAGGGATAGGCGCCTTTTTCATCATCTAAATCTTCCACCTTTTTCAGACCATAATAGTCCCGCAGAAAGCGTTTTCTGGAGGACTCGGAGGAGGAAGTGTATACGATGTCGCCGTTGGAATCAATGGCGACTTCAAATTTTCCCTGTATGGCTTCCCCATGCTTTTCAAGAATCTGTACCAGCCTTAAATACATGTTATTTCTGGCGCCTGCATTCTTGTACGCTCCGGTATCCTGTACGGTAACGGAATAAGCCAGCTTGTTATAAGCCAGGACTTTGCCGTTCCGATCATAGATATTACCTCTTGTTCCGGCGGTTGTAATGGTCTGTTCCGTGAGCTGAAGGTACTCGTTAAGGGCTTCTTCTCCATTAACGATCTGCATGTTAAAAAGTTTATTAATTAATCCGGCATACATGAAAAAGCAAATGATTCCAAGTATAAAAAGCCGTGAAGATATGGTTTTTTTTAAAAATTCCTTTATAATGTCAAACAAATCACTAAACAATTGCCGAATCACCTCTTTTTCCTATCTCTTCCAAGTGCCGGTTCAAAATCAGGAATACCCGATAAAGAAGCAGGGTCGTTACAACAGTAAAAATGATTTCCGGAAGCATCAGATTGATAAAATAATACCCAACCCTGATTTTCTGACGAATCAGGAACCGGAAAACATAAATATACAGATTGTAAGCCAATTCGTTCAGTACACTTAGGATCAAGGGCAGCGTAATGTAATCTTCATAATAGTATTTCGTACAGATTCCGTTGATATAGCCTACATAGATAAAAATCAGGGTGTAAAAGCCAAAAGGCCCGCTGTAAAATAAATCCATGAGAAGCCCGGCCAAAAGCCCGTAATACATCCCAGCCTCTTTTCCATGCATAAAGCCAAAGGAAAAGGTGAGGATTAAAAGCAGGTTGGGAGAAGCCGATAAAAACGGCAGCAACGGAAAAAGGCAATTTTGAATCGTAAATGCAAGAATTATCATCAGTACATTAAACAGTATCCGTCTCATATTACTCCTTTCCTCTTTCCTGTCCATGCATTTTGGACATAAAGGTATACCCGCAGGGTGTTTCCTCTTATTGAGCAGCGCTTTCTGTTGTTTCTGTTTCAGAGGAATTCGTCTCCTGGGGAGCGGTTTCCTCCGGAGAAGAAGCTTCTTCCTTCATCATATCAGCTTTCAGTTTTGTGATAACCAGAACCTCCTGCAGGCTGTCAAACTTTGCCGCCGGAATTAAATACCCTGATTTGGTAACGTTATTGGTATCATTGGTAATCCCAGAGGCATAACCAACCAGGATGCCGGGCAGGAATACGGAACTGATGTTGGATGTTACGATCTTATCTCCGTCTTTTACATCGCTTTCCTTTAACACGTTGGTAATCCGGAGCCTTCCCTCTTTAAACAGGGTCAAGTCGCCGGCAACGATGCAGCTGTTTCCGGATTGCATGGCCATGCCGCTCACACGGCTGGAATCATCAATAATGGAACGGACGGTTGCATAATTCGCTCCCACATCCGTGACAATGCCCACTAAACCGCCTCCGGCCACAACATTCATATCCGGGGCAATCCCATCCTTTGAGCCTTTGTCGATTCGGAATATCTGGAACCAGTTGCTCGAGTCATTGGCAATGACCCTGGCTCCCACCTTTGTATATTGACCATAATCCTGATCCAGGCTGTAAAGCTGGCGAAGCCGTTTTAACTCAAATTCTTCCGCCTGAAGTCTGGTGTTTTCCTCGGTCAGCTGTGTGATAATTTCTTTCATCTCTTTATTCTCGTTCAGTGCGTCATGAAGCTTTGTATAATCAATAATTTCATCATAAATGGCCGAACCAACCGCATTGACACCCGATTGCACCGGAATCAGAAAATATCCCACCCCGGTCCTAAGGGGCGTAAGCCATTCGTCATGAATGGAGGTCAACCCGATCAACAGGACACAAAATACCGTTAAGGCAATAAGAACATATTTGCTGCGCTTTGATTCCATCTATAAGATTCCCCGTTCCTTCAAACTGACATAGGAATTATCTCCTATGATAATATGGTCCAATAACCGGATGCCAACCAGATCTCCTGCTTCTTTTACCCTGCGGGTGAAGCTTAAATCTTCCCTGCTGGGAGACGGATCTCCGCTTGGATGATTATGTACCAGTACCAGACTTACGGCATGATATTTCATAGCCTCAATGAAAATCTCCCTGGGAGAAACAGCGGAAGTATTTACCGTTCCCTGAGAGATCATAATGTCCCTTATCAGGGCTCCTTTTGTATTCAGGAGCACGATATAAACCAGCTCCTGTTCTTTATGGCGCATATCCTCCACAAAGTAATTAACAATATCAAGGGGATTGCGGAATGACACCCCATCGGAGCGGGCGGTTCTTTTCCAGATACGTCTGGAAAGCTCTCCCACGCATAAAAGCTGTGCGCCCTTTACGGTTCCGATTCCTTTAACCTGCATAAGTTCCGGCATTGAAAGATGCAAAAGCCCTAAAATACCCTCTTTGGGATAATTTAAGGCCAATATCTTCTGTGCCAGCGTCAGGGAATTATTCTCCCTGGAACCTGTGCGGATGATAATAGATAAAAGCTCCGCATCGCTTAAGCCTTCCGGACCTTCCTTTAAACACTTTTCATAGGGCCGTTCATCCGCAGGAATATCTTTCATCGTTATTCGTTTCATATGCCTCCTGACCGTTACTCTCCAGGCACGTTAAAAAGGACATATGTTGGGCAGAGCGGATATTGGCAATCACTTCGCTCCTTGATCACAGCGTGCCCCGCTTCATCGGGCATGAACGCATGCGTTCAAATTAACCGATATGTAATGAGGGCTGCTGCCACTCCTATAATGCCAGCCATGGTAATTTTAATGTTAATGCCAAAGGTAATTACCAGAATGCCGAGATTGACGATCAGCGGGGTATCAAATCCAAAGGATTGTCCCGCGTTCAGCCAGGACAGCCAGGAAATTCCCCGGGTCAGATCTCCGACAAAGCCTCCGAGAACTACGCCGGCCAGCATAAGAAGAAGCAGTACCCAGCAGTTTTTGTATTTCATCTGCTTTGCTACCCCTTTTGATTTTATGACAGGATTGTCCATACCTATCAAATCATTCTAACATAGTTTTGCAGTTGTGTATACCGTTTTTTATAATTTGCCTTCACGGAAAAAGTGCAAAAGCATGTTCTTCCATTGGTGTGTAAACACGATTGTGAAAAATATATTTTTTCAAAAACGGATCAGACCGGCCTCCGAGAGCTTTTGTACTGACATTAAAATTCCCAGCTTTGCGTGGTACCAGGTAAGTCCTCCCTGGAAGTAAACCGCATAAGGCGGTTTGATAGGGCCATCCGCACTCAGCTCAATGGAAGAACCTTGTACAAAAGCACCGGCTGCCATGATGACAGGGGCGTCATAACCAGGCATATCCCAAGGTTCCGGCGTAACAAAGCTGTCAACTGGAGCAGCCGCCTGAATCCCCTGGCAGAAAGCAATGACTCCTTCCGGTTTCCCGAAAGTAACGGCCTGTATGATATCATGGCGGGACTGGGAACCGTCAGGCACCACAGAAAAGCCCAGCTTTTCGTAGACATTGGCAGCAAATACAGCGCCCTTTAAGGCCCCCGCCACTACGGTTGGTGATAAAAATAACCCCTGAAAAAAGGACTGGTTAAGACCCAGAGTGGCTCCGACTTCCTTTCCAAGACCAGGTGCTGTCAGCCGGTAGGAAGCACGGTCAATGCAGTCTGCCCTTCCCGCAATGTAACCGCCGATTGGGGCAATGCCACCTCCTGGATTCTTTATGAGAGAGCCTACCACCATATCGGCTCCCACGTCAGACGGTTCAATTCTTTCAACGAATTCCCCGTAGCAGTTATCAACCATACAGATCACATCCGGTTTTATCTTTTTCACAAAAGAGATCAGCTCGCCGATCTGGGAAACAGAAAAGGTTGGACGGGTATCGTATCCTTTGGAACGTTGGATAGTAACCAGCTTCGTTTTTTCATTCACTGCTTTTTCAATGGATTCATAGTCAAAGGTTCCATCGGCAAGAAGGTCAACCTGCCGGTATACGACTCCGTATTCTTTCAAAGAGCCTACACTGTCCCTGATGCCGATCACTTCTTCCAGGGTATCATAGGGCTTTCCCACAGGTGAAAGAAGTTCATCCCCTGGACGGAGATTCCCGGAAAGGGCAACGGTCAGGGCATGGGTGCCGCTGATCAGGTTCGGTCTTACAAGAGCGCTTTCCGTATGGAATACACTGGCATAAACTGCTTCTAAGGTATCACGGCCCAAGTCGTTGTAGCCATAGCCCGTGGTCGCCGCAAAATGGATGTCACTGACCCGGTTTTCCTGCATGGCCTTAATGACCTTCATCTGATTATATTCGGCCGTTTCATCGATTTCTCTAAAACGCTTCTTTAAAGCTTCTTCGATTTCTTTCCCGAAATCCATTACCTGTCTGCTGATTCCCAGGCTATCGTACATTTCATTTATTTCCATTGTTTATTATTCTCCAATTCGTACATCTCATTTATGTCCTGCAACATTTTTATAAGCACCTGATCCAGGTCATTGTTAAAATACGGAAGATCCAGCCATTTAACATCACATTCCCGTTTAAACCAGGTGATCTGTCGTTTTGCAAAATGCCTGGTGTCCCGCTTTAAAACATAAATGGCCTCTTCCAGTGTATATATCCCCTGCAAATAATCCAGGATTTCCTTATACCCAAGGCCCTGCATAGAAACCATGTCCCTGGTTAAGCCCATATCCTTTAAGCGCATTACCTCATCCACAAGCCCCTGCTCAAGCATTAAGTCCACACGCCGGTCAATTCGTTCATAAAGGCAGGCCCGGTCTGTATTTACTACATAATAGAGGAAATCATAAGGAGACTTCTTTTGTCTTTCCCGTTTGTTGTGCTCCGAGATCCGTTCACCGGTCTGCCGGTAATATTCAATTGCCCGGATTACCCGTTTCATATTATTTTCATGGATCTCGTCCGCGGAATCCGGGTCAATGTCCCGAAGAAGGCTATGGAGAAACTCTGCTCCCCTCTCCTGACCCAGTTTTTCCAGTTCCATACGTATGGAGGTGTCTTCTCCATTTTCCGTAAAATCAATATCATTAAGAAGAGCCTGGATATAAAAACCGGTTCCGCCGGCCACAATGGGAATATGACCATGGGAATAAATCTCTTCCACGGCCTCTTTCGCCATCTTCTGAAAAACTGTCACATTAAATTCCTCTTCCGGATCAAGGACATCGATCAGATAATGAGGAACTCCGTCCATTTCTTCTTTTTTGATCTTTGCAGAACCGATATCCATATGGCGGTATACCTGCATGGAATCAGCACTTATAATTTCTCCCCCGATTGCCTTCGCAAGACGGACCGACAAAGCGGTCTTTCCCACTGCCGTCGGCCCGGTAATAATAATCAGCGGTCTCATCACACGATCCTCTTAAATTTCTTTTCTAACTCATATTTGCTCATGGAAATGATCGTTGGCCTTCCGTGAGGGCAGGCATAAGGATTTTCCAGGCTTAAAAGCTGGTCAATAAGCTCGTTTGCTTCCGCTGCTGATAAGCGATGTCCTCCTTTAACCGCTGCCTTGCAGGATAAGGATGCGACCCGTTCATAAATCATATCCGGGTTATGGGATGAGCCATCCTCTGACAACCCATCGATCATCTCTATCAGAAGTCCTTTTTTGGCAATGGAAAAAAGGTTGGCCGGAACTCCTCTGACCGCATATTCCCTGCCGCCAAAGGGTTCGATTTCAAAGCCCATATCTGTAAAATACTTTAAATGGCGTTTTAATAATATTTCTTCATTCTGGTTTAAAGTCAGGATAATGGGAGGACTTACCAGCTGGGAAATATATTCCATCGTCTTAAGTGTTCCCATGGTTTTTTCATATAAAACCTTTTCATGGGCAGCATGTTGGTCAATAATAAAAAGCTGTTCATTAAATTCAACCAGCCAATAAGTATCAAACAGCTGTCCAATGAGCTTGTGCATGGACCTGGCCTTTGGTTCCAGAAGTTTACCGTCAAACAAATCCAGCTGTTCCGGTCCCTTTTCCCTTTTGGGAACCTCATCCTTCGTTGGTGCTTCCGGCAGCTTTTCCATGGCTGGGGCCTGAGGTTTTAACCAGTTATCCGCCAGATCATCCCTTTCCTTTACAAAGGAAGGCTGAGGCGGAGTTAATCTTTTAGGAAAAGCATAGGCCGAATCTTTCTTTTCTACTGCGGCAGCCTGCTGCTCCATAGCCATAAGCCTGCGTCTTTCAAAAGGCTCTGGGCTGGGCTCGTGCTTTTTTTCGGAAAAGTTCTGCTTTACCTCTTCCTTTTTCTCTAACTCCACCTCAGGGATCAGTTCTTTGTGGGCCAAAGCGCTTGATACTGCCTGATAAACCAAATGATAGACCATTTCCCCATCCCGGAACCGAAGCTCCATCTTGGTGGGGTGGACATTTACATCAAGCATCTCCGATTCAATGGAGAAATGAAGCATGGTAAAGGGATATTTATGCTGCATCATAAATGGCCGGTAGGCTTCTTCTATAGCCCTGGAAATAATGCTGCTTTTTATATACCTGCCATTGATGAAATAGTTTTCATAATTTCGGTTGCCTCTGGCGATCACCGGCTTTCCGATGTAGCCATGGATGGAAACCTGAGGCTTATTCACCGTAACCTCCAAAAGGTTTGATGCGATTTCCCTGCCAAATACTGTGTATACAATATCCTTTAAGTTGTGATTTCCGGAAGTGTGAAGCTTGTTCTGGTTATTCTGGATAAAGCGGATGGATACTTCCGGATGAGACAGAGCCAGCTTTTCCACCAGCTCAGCCACATGAGCACCTTCCGTGGAAGGAGTTTTTAAAAACTTCTTCCTGGCCGGAGTATTGTAAAATAAGTTTCTGGCGATAAAAGTGGTTCCTTCAGGCGCTCCGATCTCTTCCAGGGACCGCTCTTCACCACCCTCAATCTGAAATCTGGTACCGGTAAGCCCGACGCTGGTCTTAGTAATCAGCTCCACCTGAGAGACAGCGGCTATACTTGCAAGAGCTTCTCCCCGGAATCCAAGAGAGGAAATGGTAAACAGATCCTCTACTGATTTGATCTTGCTTGTAGAATGACGCAGAAATGCCAGAGGGACTTCCTCTTTGGGAATCCCGCAGCCATTGTCGGTCACCCGGATAAAGGAGGTTCCCCCTTCTTTGATCTCCACGGTAACTGCGGTGGATTTGGCATCGATGGCGTTTTCCAAGAGCTCCTTAACAACGGAGGCCGGACGTTCGATGACCTCTCCCGCCGCTATTTTGTTGATGGTATTCTGATCCAGTACAGTTATATTCGGCATGGCACCTGCTCCTTTCCACTTGTTCGCCCACGCTTTTTGGGCATAAAGGTATGCCCGCAAGGTGATATCCTACTGCCAACGGTTCTTTAGTTTTGTCTGCAGACAGTACAGGGTATTGAGCGCGTCAATGGGAGTCATGTTGCCCAGCTCTAAATCGCCCAATTCCTTGATGATATCATCATCCTTTACGGTATCAAAGAGAGACATCTGCTGTAAATCCACCTCGTCGGGCTTAGGAACAGCCTTTCTCTGGGTAATATTGGAGTTGATTTCGGCAATTTCCCTGGCTTTGGCTGTAATGTCCGCATCTCTTAATTCTTCCAACAACTCTTTGGCCCTGGCAATGACGGTGTCCGGGACGCCGGCCAGCTTAGCTACCTGTATGCCGTAGCTCTTATCGGCCCCGCCCTTTATGATCTTTCTTAAGAAAACAATGTCATCACCCTGTTCTTTTACTGCAATGCAGTAATTATTCACCCCGCTCATGGTTCCTTCCAGTTCAGTCAGTTCATGATAGTGGGTCGCAAACAGGGTTTTTGCTCCCAGGATTTTAGGATTGCTGATGTGTTCTACCACGGCCCAGGCAATGCTGAGTCCGTCAAAGGTGCTGGTACCGCGGCCGATTTCATCTAAGACAATCAGACTGTTTTTCGTGGCGTTCCGAAGGATATTGGCTACCTCCGTCATCTCCACCATGAAGGTACTCTGGCCGGAAGCCAGATCATCGGATGCACCTACCCTGGTGAAAATCCGGTCGCAGATTCCTATGCTTGCTTCCTCTGCAGGAACAAAGCTTCCGATCTGGGCCATCAGGACAATTAACGCAGTCTGGCGCATGTAGGTGGACTTTCCTGCCATATTCGGTCCGGTGATGATGGAAACCCGGTTTTTCCCATTGTCCAGATAGGTATCATTGGAAACAAATAAATCATCCCGCATCATTTTTTCCACTACCGGATGGCGTCCGTTCTTAATGTCGATGAGTCCCTTTTCATTGACCTGAGGCTTTACATAGTTGTTCCTTGTGGCAACAGAGGATAAAGAGGCCAGGACATCGATTCCTGCAATGGCTCTGGCAGTCTTTTGAATCCGGAGAACCTGGTCCGCCACCGAATCCCGGACCTGACAAAATAAACTGTATTCCAGAGAAAACAGCTTGTCCTCAGCTCCCAGTATCACATTTTCAAGTTCTTTTAACTCGTCGGTGGTGTAACGCTCTGCATTGGCAAGAGTTTGTTTACGAATAAAGTAATCGGGTACAAGATCCTTAAAAGAATTGGTCACTTCAAAATAATAGCCGAATACCTTATTGAATTTTACTTTCAGGTTCTTGATTCCTGTTTTTTCTTTTTCCCGTAATTCCAAATCAGCAAGCCAGTTCTTACCCTCTGTTTTGGCACTTCTCAGCTTATCGGCTTCTTCATGAAAGCCATCCTTAATGATCCCGCCGTCTCTTAAGGTAACAGGCGGATCATCGATAATGGCACGGCCAATCAATTCCATGACATCCTCTAAGGGATCCAGTTCCCCCCACAAGTCCGTGAGCATCTCACTGGTGAATTCCGCCAAAAGATTCTTGATATGGGGAAGCATCTCTAAGGAGCTTTTAAAAGCGATCATATCTCTGGGATTGGCTGTCTTATAACTGATCCGTCCGATCAGACGTTCCAGGTCATAAATCGGATTTAAATATTCACAGATCTCTTCCCTTGATATGAAATTCATATTCAGCTCTTCAATGGCATTCTGGCGTTTTATGATCTCTGATTTATGGATTAAAGGCTGCTCTATGTAGGTGCGCAGCATTCTGGCACCCATGGCTGTTTTCGTCCGGTCCAGAACCCAGAGAAGGCTTCCGCGCTTCTGCTTTTCCCTTAATGTCTCCAAAAGCTCCAGATTCCGCCTGGTAGAGGTGTCAATAATCATGAATTGCCCAGTGGAATAAGGGGTAATGGTTGTTATATGGGAAAGGCTGTTCTTCTGGGTCTCGTACATATACTCCATAACTGCCCCGGCAGCTATGACTCCGGTGTCATAATCTTCCAGCCCGAGTCCTGTGAGTGCGCCTACCTTGAAGTGTTCTTTTAGAATTTTCCGGCAGACTTCATCGGAAAAGAAATGATGATCCAGAGATGAAATAACCGCTTGGTGACGGTTCTTTATTTCTTCTACATCCACTCCCGAAACATAAAATGCTTCGTTGCAGATGATTTCGGAGGGGGTAAACTTATTGATCTCATCCATAAGCTCCCGCTCCGACTCTACCTCTGTTACAAGAAAATCGCCGGTGCTGATATCCGCAACTGCGACCCCAAAGGTTTCGCCGATATAGACGATTCCCATCAGGTAGTTATTTTTTGTTTCATCAAGAGCCTGTGCGCTTGTGATGGTTCCAGGTGTTACCACACGGATAACCTCCCGTTTTACCAGGCCTTTGGCAAGCCTGGGGTCTTCCATCTGCTCGGCGATGGCAACTTTAAAGCCTTTCTGGACAAGACGGTTTAAATATGTATCAACGGCATGATAAGGAACGCCGCACATAGGCGCCCGTTCCTCCAGTCCGCATTCTTTTCCGGTCAAGGTGATTTCCAGCTCTCTTGATACGGTAACCGCATCATCAAAAAACATTTCGTAAAAGTCCCCCAGCCTGTAAAACAGGATACAGTCCGGGTACTCCTTCTTTGTTTCCATGTAATGGGTCATCATTGGTGACAGTCCAGCCATGCTCTTTCACTTCCTTTTTCTTCTGTTTATGGTCTTAAAGTTCCCATGTAGTAAAATCCTCTGGATTCATCCAGATATACGTCCACGATTTTTCCAATAAGAGAAGAATCCCCTTTAAAATGAACAGTAGTGTTATTGCTCAAGCGTCCGGTCAAAAGACCTTCCTCATGATCATTCACCTCTTCTGCAAGTACCTTCTGTACGGTGTGTTCCTCTCTTCCGCAGACCTCGGAAGAGATTTTCTGGACTTCAGCCAGCAGACGGTCAAAGCGGTTCTTTACCACGTCTTCCGGTACCTGCTCTTCCATATTAGCCGCCGGCGTACCGGTACGCTTGGAGTAGATAAAGGTAAAGGCACTGTCAAAACGTACCTTTTTCACCACTTCAAGGGTTTCGTTAAAATCCTCTTCCGTCTCTCCGGGGAAACCTACAATAATATCTGTGGTCAGTGAAATATCCGGCATGGCTGTCCGGATTTTTTCTACAAGCTCCAGATACTGTTCCTTGGTGTATTTCCGGTTCATGACCTTTAAAATACGGCTGCTGCCTGACTGAAGAGGCAGGTGAAGATGGGTGCAAACCTTTTTGGAATTTTTCATGGCTTCGATCAGATCATCTGATAAATCCTTCGGATGAGAAGTCATAAAGCGAATCCGCTCCAGGCCCTCCACCTTGTCGATCTGGGTCAGAAGCTCTGCAAAGCTTACGGGTGTTTCCAGGTTTTTTCCATAGGAGTTAACATTCTGTCCCAAAAGCATGATCTCCACAACGCCGTCATCTGCAAGCTGTTTTACCTCTTCCAGGATGTCTTTTGGGCTGCGGCTCCGCTCCCTGCCCCGCACATAGGGCACGATGCAGTAGCTGCAGAAATTGTTGCAGCCAAACATAATATTAACGCCGGATTTAAAAGGGTACTTCCGGTCCGTAGGGAGATCCTCCACAATCCGGTCCGTTCCTTCCCAGATGTCTACGACCATCTTTTTTTCTTCCAGGCGTTCAAACATTAGCTCAGCCAGTTTAAAAATGTTGTGAGTACCGAATATAATATCCACAAAGCGGTAGCTCTTCTTAATTTTGGCAACTACTTTTTCTTCCTGCATCATGCAGCCACAGAGAGCGATCATCATGTGAGGGTTTTTCTTTTTTAAGCTGTTTAAATATCCAAGACGACCATAGACTCTGTCATTGGCATTTTCTCTGACCGTACAGGTATTATATAGAACAAAGTCTGCATCTTCTGTATCTGTTTCCACAAAGCCAATTGCTTCTAAAATTCCCTGAAGTTTTTCGGAATCCCTGGAGTTCATCTGGCAACCGAAGGTAGCGATGTGAAAAGTAAATTGTTCTTTCCCCGATGATTCCTTTAATTGATCCAGAATATCCCGGTAACGCTCTATAAAATAGTACTGTCTTGCCGGCTCTTCCTTTGGTGCCTGGCTGAGGATTTCCTCATAAGTCATATTTATATAATCCATTTGTATAACCTCTTAATTTTTATTCGGTTTTCCCATTATATCATAAATACCTTTTATTGCAAATAACAAAATCGGCTTTTCCATTGGAAGCACCCTTAAAGTAAGCAGTAATATGGAAAAGAACCGCTGCCCAACCGGTGATTGCTTCCCTGTTTTGCAGCGGCTCTTCTATGATTATTCAGTTGGAAAATGATACGTTTAATTTACCGGATCCAGATTTTCTCCATTTGTTTCAATTACTCGTTTAAACCATTCAAAGGAATCTTTTTTCAACCGCTCCATGGTTCCTTCCCCATGATCATTAAGATCAACGAAAACAAATCCATAACGCTTACTCATTTGTCCTGTTGTAGCACTGACCAGGTCAATTGGTGCCCATGTCAAATAGCCAAAGCAATCTACCTGATCAATTTCAACTGCTTTTTTTAGCTGGGTAATGTGTTTTTTCAAATAATCAATGCGGTATTCATCATGGATTTTCCTGTCTTCCGTTAATTGGTCTACAGCACCAAGTCCATTTTCCGTAACAATAATCGGAGTCCCATATTTCCGGTAAGTATAATTTAGTAAATACCGAAGGCCCACAGGGTCAATGGTCCAGCCCCATTTGCTTGTTTCCAAATAGGGATTTTGCAAGCCGCCAAACAGGGCACTTTTTCCTTCTTCTGCCCCTTCATATTCGGCAACTGACGATGCGTAATAATTCATCCCTATGAAATCAATGGTTCCATCACGAAAAGCCTGGCTATCTTCCTCGCTGACAGCAATTTCGATTCCTTGAGATTGGTATTCCTGGATTTTATAAGCCGGAAACAGGCCGTTGCACATGGCGTCAATCTGATAAAAATCCCGGTCCATTTGCTTAAACGCATTCATCACATTGATTGGATTGCAATCGACAGGATAAACCGGTTCGATTCCAAACACGCATCCGATCTGGTTGAGCGGGTCTACGGTATGACCTAGCTTAACCGCCAGACAGCTTGCAAGAGTCATGTTGTAACCGATTGTCGCAAGGGTCTGCTTTTCATTCTCCAATTCAGAGTATTTTAATCCGGCAATAATATAGGTAAAGATATCACTTGCTTCTGTTTGAGGATCAAGATGGTTCATTTCATTAAAAGTGACCCAATATCTTACTTTTCCTTTCAATGCTTCAAACATTGTCCGACAAAATGTTAAATAATTATCAATAATCATTCTATTCACCCAGGAACCGTAGGTCTTTACCAAATGAACAGGCATTTCAAAATGATACAACGTTACAATAGGCTCTATTCCATATTTTATTAATTCATCCACAACATTTTGATAGAAGCGGATTCCTTCCTGATTTGGGATTTCCTCATCTCCATTGGGATAAATTCTCGACCAGTCAATGGATAGCCTCAAGGCTTTAAAACCCATTTCTGCAAAAAGAGCAATATCCTCTTTGTATCTGTGATAAAAATCAATTCCCTGATGAGAAGGATAATGGGCAGATCCGGATAACTGTTTATGGATTTCCCTTGGTTTTCCATAGGCTCCCACTGTCACAAGATCCATGATCCCTAAACCTTTATGTCCCTCATCATAAGCACCTTCGCATTGGTGGGCGGCAATGCTGCCGCCCCATAAAAAATCATCCTTTATTCTCATAGTTATTTACTTTGCTCCTGTTCCAGGACAATATTCATAATCGGATCATCTATGTGAACTTGTTTACTTCCTTCAGGAATTACATCTAAATAATCATTGGTATTTGTTATGATAACAATTACAGTGGGATCATAACCATCATCTACGATGCTTTCAAAGTCTACGATCGCCAGCTTTTGTCCTCTTTTAACAACGTCTCCTTGATTAACCATAACCTCGAAATGTTTTCCTTCAAGTTTCACAGTATCAATGCCGATATGAATCAAAACTTCTTCGCCTTGGTCACCCTTAATTCCTATCGCATGTTTTGTAGGAAAAACGGCGGCAACTTCCCCGTCAACTGGTGCATAGATGGTGTCCTTCCTCGGGATGATTCCCACCCCTTTCCCTAAAGCCCCAGTGGAGAATGCCTGATCCTTTACTTCTGTTAATTGTACTAATTGGCCTTCGGCGGCAGTTGATAAAGAAATTGTTCGAAAATTAGGGTTCTCGCCCGTTATTTCACCTGGACTTTCTTTTTCAGCATTATCATCTTCAGTTGGCACGCCTAATATATAAGAAACAATCGCTGCTCCCACAAAACTAATAATAACTGCTGAAACCATCAGCCATAAGTTTTTAAAATCTCCAGTACCAATGTAAGCCGGTAAGCCAAACAGGCCCCATGCGATGGAATAAGCTTTAACTCCTGTAATTCCTGCAAACAGTCCGCCTAAACCGCCGCCGATCATAACCGCTACAAACGGCCGGCGAAATTTAACAAAAACACCATAAATAGCAGGTTCCGTAACACCTAAGATGGCAGACAGTGTCACAGTTCCGAACAGCTGTTTTTGCTTGCTGTTTTTTGTCCGCAAAAAGTACCCTAGCATCGCACCGCCGACAGCAATATCGGAAATCGTGCAAGAAGAAATAAACGCAGGATCATAACCATTGGAGGCAATGAGGGAAGCGACTACCGGCATAATAAAATTGCCTGCCCCCAGCATGATAATAAATGGCTGCAATGCAGAGTAAAGCATCATAACAAACCAGCTGCCCACGTATTTCATCAGAAGATTAAAGAACGCAATGATTCCTTCTCCCAGATAAAATCCTAAAGGTCCAAAGACCAACAAGGTTGCCGGAAGCATAACAACCATAATCAGTAAAGGAGTTAAAAAGTACTGTAAGGCAGTTGGAACTATCCTTTTTACAATTTTTGTTACATATCCCATAAACCAAACAGCTAATAAAATAGGTATAAAACTATTGGAGTACGTAATTTGAGGCAATGGAATGGTGAATAAGCTCAGTCCTTCTACTCCATTAATTGATCCGGACAAAATAGTTGCCGCTAAAGCCACTGCCAGGTAAGGGCTTACCCCTAATCTTTTGGCACAGCTCATTGCCATAAAAACAGGCAGGAAATAGAAAACAGCATTTCGTAATGCATCAAATATTTGATATGTGGGACTCTCAGGTGAAATCAGTCCAGTAAGGGAAACAATGGATAAAAACGCTGCAAGTAATCCGGCACAAATGATTGGTTCCAAGATAGGATTCATAGATTCTGACACAACGTCCAAGGCAGCCTTCACAAAATTTTTATTCTTACGTTTCAGGATACCTTCTTCGCCGGTATTGATGCCAAGCATATCCACCAGTTCTTTGTATACTTCATTTACGTGAGTTCCTACAATAATCTGGTAAGCAACATTGTTATCGACCACATCGATAACGCCTTTTAAATTTTTAATTTCCTCTGTCTTAGCTTTTCTTTTATCCTTTAAACTAAAACGTAAACGTGTCATACAGTGAACAACTGCCTGAATGTTATTTTTGCCGCCGATTAATTCAATGATCTGCTGGTTAAACTGTTGGTATTTCATGATTTGTTGTCCTTTCTTTCCAAAATGCGGTTAATGTGTATCATTAAATACGCATATTCATCTTGCGATAAATGCTGATCAAACTTTTTCTTTACATAAATATCAATTTTTTCTACTGCAGTGTAAGCATAGGGGTAAATCTCCTTTACCTGCTGAAATAAAATGGAATCACTTTGTCCATGAATCTTTTCTTTTCTTAATCGTTCAATAAAATACTGAAGATGGGTTACTAACCGCATATAGTTCATGGAGGATTCATCAAAAGAGAGATTAAAGTGATATTTGATAATGTTCAGCAAATCCTGCAGTGTTTCCATATCTTTGATTTTTTCATCCAGAAGAGATTTTTCTTCCTGGATATTTACAAAGTGCAAGGCGATTGAAACGGCTTCGTCATCGGGAAAATCAATTTGATAGCATTCTCTCATCATCTGCAAAGCATGGAGGCCGATTTTATAATAAACCGGATAAAATTTTTGAACCTCCCAGGATAAAGGACTGCGGATAAACTGATTTTTCTTTCCTCGTTTCCAGGCAAACGTAATATGGTCGAGCAAGGCCAGATATAAATAATCATTTGCTTTTTGTTCCAATACCTTTTCTCCGTATTCAACCAGATCATTGATCAGGCCAATGGTTTTCTCATCGGTATTGGTAAGTAAATAGCTTAAATGCTCAAGGCGGTCTTTTGAATCTAATACATACGTCTTTTCGATTTCAGAATCTGTAATTTGTTGGCCAACTTTCTTTTTGAACGAAATTCCTGTTGAATAGACAATAGATTCATGGCCACCTTTTTCAACAATTGCAATGTTATTATTCAGGATCTTTTTTACCCGCACCGTGTACTCCTTTCAAGAAAAAAACAAAAAAACTCAGATTACATACTAATTTACCCAGGAAACATGGGATGATTAATATGGAATCTGAGTTCTGCCTGCTTGCCAGTAACATAACTCAAGAAATAACTACTTTGTTATTTCTGATTTTTTCTTTCTTACACTACAGGTATAATATCACTAATTTATTCCTGTGTCAACGCTTATTTTTTGTATAAATAGAGCAATTTATAACGCTACCACTCCGGACTGTTCCTAATCTTCACAGTTATAATTATTCTTGATATACTGCATCAGAAGCCCCTGCTTCATTCCCTCTCGGATTTTTTCCTTTATTTCCGCCTCACTTCCAGGCGGGCAGATGTTCTTTACTTTAGCCCACAGCATCTCGTCCGTAAACCTACGGTCATAGGCATATGGCACCAGATCACAGGTACGCTGATACCATTTAAGCATTTCCTCCTGCATATGGATAATTACTGCTTTGCAGGCCGGGTCATTGATGCGGTTTACGCGCTCCATTGGATCTGCCTTCAGATCATAGAATTCATCTGCTCCTGCGATCCGGCTTACATATTTATAGTCCCGGTTCCGAATCATGGTCCCCTTTGCATGAGCGATGTCATCCGTTTGTGCCATCATCTTTGGCCAATATACGAAATTGGGATCTGGTCCATTAGGACCGCTGGAGTGGAATTCATCACAGTGCTCTTCCTCGGGGAGGCGTCCGCCTTCACAGTATACAAAGCTGCGGTTCTCCCTGCTGCGGTCCTCAATCACCGGACGCAGACTACGCCCGAACTGAGTGCGCTTAAGTTCCTCTCCTGCATAATCCATGGCGGTGGCATAGAAATCCACCAGCTCTGCCAAGGCATCTGTGACTCCGGCATCCAGTCTTGCATCTTTCGGAGGCTTTACAAGCAGCGGCACACGCACGAGACAGTCTTCAAAACTGTTTTGTGCCTTTTCCGTCAAACCGTAATCTCCGTCAAAATCTCCGTGATCGCTTAAGAAAAAGATCGCACAGTCATCATAAATGCCGGCTGCCTTAAGCCCATCGCACAAGCGCTGAAACTGTGCGTCGATCTTTGCACACATGCCCAGATATATGGCACGCAGTTCGTTCCAATCTTCCTCTGAATATGAATCCAGCTGCTGGTATTTGCGGATCAGATCCAGCATCCGGGATTTTCCGGAGCATTCCTCAGCCTTTACCCGCAGCGGCAGCTTTGCCTGGTCAATGGCAGAATAATAGGGATCTTCCACCTCATAGGGTACATGAGGGAACATCAGTCCCAAAAACATACACAGCGGCTGCTCTGTTTTGCGGTTCTTGATAAATTCTATTGCTGCATCCACTGACTCATCATCACTGTTGTAGTTTCTTCCATCTGCATCCAGGGCCAGCTTTCCCTCAAAGTGGGAATAAAGGTCCTTATCCCCCTTCTGATGTGCTGCCGGCGGAACAAATGGTCCCGGTGCCTGCGGTACATTTCCTCCATAAAAGATCTCATCGGCATTGGACTCCGCCCAGCCCTCAATCTGCCCGGCGAACAAATCATTGCGGGCATTCATCCACACATAATATCCGGCAGCCCGCAGCTCTGAGAACAGATTGTCCTCTCCCGGATGGAGGAGATGGCTCATGGTGCGATGTCCGTGCACATGCGGATACAGTCCTGTAAAAAAGCTGCAGCGGCTGGGAACACATACCGGATTCTGGCAGAACGCATTCCGGAAGGACACTGCCTCATTCCCGGCAAACGCATCTAAGAACGGGGTTGCTGCCGCCGGATTTCCCATATGCCCCATGGTATCCCAACGCATTTCATCGGGATTAAAAATGATAATGTGCGGTCGTTTTTTCACGTTGTTTCTCCCTTCTTACCTGCCTGGCGCCTTACATATGCTGGGCTTGTGCTCTTTTACGCCGTCCTGGTCAAACGGATTCAGGCTCATTTTCCTATCTCCTTTACGCTCACGCCGCAGGTATAAACACGCCTGCCCATCACCGGAACCGCCTCTCCGGTAAGCTCCACCTGATCTTTAAACGCGATGCAGTCCGCACTGGTGCCAATCATCAGATCAACCGTTACAGGCTCCACCACGAATTCCATGTTCTCATCATAATAACCCATTTGACGTGTGGAAAGCGAAAAACTGACCTGTTTTTTCTCACCCGGCTGAAGGGTGACACGTTTAAAGCCGGCAAGCTGTCTGACCGGACGGACCACATGAGCACCGATGGTGCGGTAATAGAGCTGCACCACCTCATCACCAGTACGGGTCCCCGTGTTCTCCACACAGCAGGATACCATGATGGTGCCGTCTGTGGGAACCTCATGGGATTTTATACTGCCATCGCTGATGGCAAAGCTGGTAAAGCTAAGCCCATGCCCAAACGGGAACAGAGGCTGGCTTGACTGGTCCACATAACCGCCGGTAAAAATCGCGCTTTTCATCGAGTCAGTACCGGAAGCATAGCCGCTTCCCATACGGTGATTATAGGTCACCGGCGTCTGCCCCACACTGCGGGGAATGGTGGTAGTGAGCTTACCTCCTGGGTTAATTGTTCCATCCAGTACATCAGACACTACCTTGCCGGCATACTGTCCCGGCATCCACGCCTGGACTATAGCGGATGCATGCTCATATGCCCATGGCAGGGCAAAAATTCCCGGACCATAGAGCACCAGCACCACCGGCTTGCCTGTTGCCGCCACAGCCTCCAGAAGCTTCTGCTGTGCTCCCGGCAAATCCAGAGTACATCGGTCCTTGCCTTCACCGCCGGTGACGTTCACCCAGCCGCAGTTGCCGCCACATGCCATGATTACCACATCGCTTTCCTGCGCCGCCGCTACGGCTGCCGGAATTCCTATCTCATCATCATCATTGATATGGCAGCCCTCTGCATAATTGACTGTAAAGCGCTCCGAGAGAGCCTCCCGCAAGCTCCGGGCACCCATGTCACGCAAAACGTGATTCATATCTCCGATCTTTCTCATGTCTTCCGCACTGATGGTACGGGATAAAACTGTGAAGGGATTGGAATTGCCGCTGTCCGGCTGATTGTTTTTCTTTCTCGCCTCATCTGCCATGCCTCCGATGCTGACCTCCTGGCCGTTTCCTGCCGCTGAGATCATTTCAACATAAGCCGGGAATGTATACCCGCTTACCGGATAGCGTAGGCTGTCCGCATGCGGTCCCACCACGGCAAGAGTTTGTCCTTTTTGCAGCGGCAGAACCTCTTCGTTCTTCAGCAAAACCAACGATTTTGCAGCAATCTCTGCAGATAATTTGTTTTTTTGAGTATTGTTCAATGATTCTCTTACCCGTTCCTCATCAATATATGGGTGCTCAAATAATCCGTATTCGAACTTTACCTTCAGAACTCTTCGTACGGACTCATCAATCAATGCTTCATCCAGCATCCCATTCCGGACATATTCAGGCAGGCGCCGGAATGCAGCTCCTACGGGGATTTCTGTGTCTGTTCCCGCCTTCTTTGCAAGATATCCGGCTTCCTCATAAGTCTGCGCGGTTTTAAAATCTGTATAGGTCTTTAATATTCCTGCCCCGTCAGAAGTGAGAATTCCTTCAAATTTCATGGTATCACGCAGCAGGTCATGTGCAATTTTTTTATTTGCCACCACGCACATGCCATCGATCTCTCCATAATTTGCCATCACAGAGCTCACATCTGCCTCACGCATTGCCGCCTCAAAGGGGGTGGCAAAGACCTCATAGAGCTCCCGGTCCGTGATCCTTGCAGTGGCGGTATTCAGTCCTCCCTGGGACTCAGAATAGCCCAGGAAATGCTTGGCAATGCAGGCCACACCGTGTTCTTTATCCGCCTGCATTCCGCGGACATAATGAATTCCCATCTGGCTGTTGAGATAAGGATCCTCTCCGTAGGTCTCATAAACCCGTCCCCAGCGATGATCACGCACTACATCCACCACCGGACTCATAGCGGAATTAATACCTACAGCACGGGATTCCCTTCCAATGACGGCACTCATCTGCTGGGCAAGCTCTGGTTCCCAGGTACACCCAAGGTTAATCTGGGAAGGAAACATCGTTCCCCCCATCGCCGGATAGCCGCAAAGGTTCTCCGACTGCAATGCCACCGGGATTCCTAAACGGGTTTCCTCCACAAAATATTTTTGCAGTACGTTGGATAAATGGGCGATCCGTTGAGGATCAGCAAGCCCCATCGTTGAATACTGAGTAAGGCGCCCCAGTCCATCCGGGAATTTCTCCCGCAGCTTATGTGTAGTAGGCATGCCGTCAGCTGCCAGTTCCATCGGCAGATCGCCGCAGAGCTGCGCTACTTTCTCCTCCAGGGTCATACGGGCTAAAAGATCTTCGACCCGTTTGGCTGTCGGCTGGGATGCGTCTTTATATAATTTCATGAGTTTCTTCTCCTTTCATTTTGCCATCTGACTGGTTCTGCTTTTCTTTCCGCTGCGCCGCATACGCTTCATATGCCGGCAGCACCGGATCCCCGCTCTCACGCATAAATGATTCCAATAAATTCCGGAATTCCTCAATCCGCTCCTGCTGCGTGTCATCAATTAAGTTATGCAGGGCATCCGGATCCTTGGAAAAATCATAAAACTCTTCCCTGCATCTGTAGTTTAAGAACCGCACCCGCTCGGCAATCTCCTGGTCTTCTTCGCCTGCCGCCTGCATCGCCCGGAAGGACAGCCCGCTCATGGATTCATTCTTGTAATAAGTCTCCCCATCTGCCCATGCATTAAAAATATAACCAAACTGCTTACTCTGGATGCAGCGCATCGGGTATGATTTATTCATGGCTGTGGTGTTGAATTGGGTAAAGACCATATCACGTCCATCCTGCTTTTCCCCCATGAGCAGCGGCAGATAACTGCGTCCATCGCCCGGCAGTGCATCTGCAAGCCCTACTGCCTCCAAAACGGTTGCCGTGTAATCAATCCCGGCAATGTAATCTTCATGGTTCCGGCTTCCCGGACTGATATGTCCCCGCCATCGGGCGATGAATGGGGTCTTTGTGCTGTTTAAATAGCAATTGGCCTTTGAAAATGGAAATGCCATCCCATTATCACTCATAAAAATCACCAGGGTGTCATCCGCCATCCCGGACTCCTCCAGTGCTTTCAATACCTCGCCGATGGTCTCATCGCATCGGTGGCAGCTGGAGTAATATTGTGCCAGCTCCTTGCGGACATCCGGGATATCGGGCAGAAAGCCCGGAACCCACGCCTCCTCAGGAGTATAGTAACGGGAAGCGTAGGTATGGAAACCGAAAAATTTTGTCAGTTCATCCTCACTGCCGGCAAACGGGCGGTGGGGATCATGAGAATTTGCCATGAGGAAAAATGGTTTGCCTTCTGCCTTTGCATTAGCAAAGAACTCCGCGGCATCGCGTCCATAGATGTAAGGACTTCGTCCGTAGCAGTTCTGGGCGTTCTGAGTGTTCTTAAAATAATCCCAGGCAAATTTATGCTCTGGAGCACAGTGCTTTGTTTTCCCGATAATGCCATTATAATAGCCATTCTCGCGCAGCACCTCAGGCAGTGTGGTAACATCCTCACGAATGGGTTCAAAACCCAGTGCCCCATTATGATGGGGGTACAGCCCCGTCAGCATGCTCTGGCGGGACGGCTGACATACGGCAATGCTGACATGAGCATTGTCGAAGCAGATCCCTTCACTTGCAAGGTGATCTAAATTGGGTGATATATCGTCCATCGGACAGCCAAAGCAGCCGATGGTATTATAGTTCATATCATCTGCCAATAATAAAAGTACGTTTACTGCCATGTTTTTTTGTTCTCCTTTATCTTGTTACAGTCTGGTGGGGAAACATCCCCGGGGACAGAGCCTGTTCATTTTTCTTGCACACCGCATGATTTTCCATTATAATGCAGGTAATTAAATTTACATGAAAAGAGGTTTTTGCATATGGAACGTCATTATATTGTAGATCCCGGAAAATGCATAATCTGCAGTGGCACCAGCGTCTTATTGCTGGTCCTTGCATGCTGTATGGTTCCTGTGCAGCGTCCTGGTTCTGCGGTGATCTTTGCAGTAATTGGAATTGTATTTGCGGCGCTGGCCGTTCTTTACGGCTCTGTGGTCCATATTGGTCCGGATGAAGTGCGACGTACTATTGCGGGCAGATGCGTTGGCAGACTGCGCAGGGAGCAAATCCGGGAAGTGGGTGTGGCAGGAAGCAACCTGTTCCACCGTAACAATCCCAATAAGACCGGCACCCTTTACATCTACTTTTCTGAAAGATCCATGACGGAGGACGACCGTTTTGAGATGATGCTCAATTGGCCGCCCAAACATGGTATCTATCTTACCTACGACAGCCAGCGCATGGATTTCATCGCACCGCTGTGGGACCGCCCGGTGGAAACCTTTAACGCCGGTGACATTACCGTATAGTCCGCTTACACCAGCTTGGACTTCATCATGGGATCCGGATAATGGCGCGCACACTCCGGCGCGTGCCAGCGTTCGAATTCGTCATCAAAATTGCACTTCACCAGTACCTGCAGATTTTCCTGCTGCTCCTGGGCATGGCTTATGATCTGCTCTCCCGGCGCACATTGTACCTGCAGATATGCCCGCATATCTGCAGCCAACTCCGGATACTCTGCAATCACATTTACGGACTCCTTGGGATCCTTCGCCAGATCATAAAGCACATCATCTTCATCATACCCGTCAAAATGGATCAGCTTATAAGAACGATATTTCACCATCTGTCCGTAATAGAATTTCCCCTTTTGCGGTCCCTGGCAATGAAAACTCCCGCCCAGCTCACTGATCACCATACGCTCTACGTTGTCTGCACCGCCGCCCAGCTGCGGGCACAGACTGATGCCGTCGGCCCGTGGCGGCTGTATGGTCCCGGTGATCTCACAAAGCGTGGGTCCAAGATCCATCAGCGAGGTGGCACCATGAAGCTCACGTCCCTTTGCAATTCCTGCCCCCACAAAGATCATTGGTGTATGGACAGACTGCTCATAGAAGGTGCTCTTGCCATAATATCCACGGTATCCGGCATGTTCTCCGTGATCCGAGATATAGACAAATACGCCCTCGTGGCCGGTCCGTTTTAAGTATGTCTGGAAAGCATCATAGACCTTGCCGATCTGCTGATCCTCAAACTCCACCATCCCATAATAAGCCGCCCGGACAGCCCGTACTACCTCCGGATCGGTTTCCCTGACAAGGCTTCCGGCTATTGCCGGGTGTTCCGGATAAGAAAAGCTTTCCTCCGGCACATCCACCTTGTCTAAATAATATTCATATAGCTCTCTGGGAGCCACAAAGGGATGATGCGGGCCATAGGTGCCCACACACAGAAACTGCGGTTTTGAGTGAGATTCCTCAAGATAGGCAACCGCACGGTCTGTTACATAACGGTCATACTCCAACGTAGGAGAGTTGCCTCCTCCGATGGCACTGAGGCAGGCAAGGGAGCCCTGCGGGGTAAAATTATGAACCCCCCGTTCCCTGGCAAACGCTTCATTGGGGCGGTTATGATAAATAGGGGTCTGTTCCCCTGCAATCCGCTTTTCAAACCCATGGCGCTGATCCGGGCCCACAAAATGCATGCGCCCGCACAGCACAGTCTCATACCCACCGGCATTCAGACAGTGGGCAAAGGTGACGCGGTTGGAATCCAGGGCCGTCATGTTGTTCATTACCCCGCATCGGCTGGATAACTGTCCGCTCATCATGGACATCCGTGCCGGAACACACAACGGATAGGAGGTGCAGTTGTTCTGCATCACCGTACCTTCGGCGGCAAGCCGGTCCAAATTAGGCGTGCGCACCAGCGCATCACCTGCATAACTTTGCTGCAGCCAGGCATGCTGGTCAGAAATAAATACCAAAATATCCTTCATCTTAATAAGTCTCCCTTATACAATCTCGTTTAACCGGCAGCAGGTAACAAAATGCCCCGGCGATGCCTCCACTTGCTTCTGCGGCTGGCGGCATGCTTCGGTTACAAACCGGCATCGGGATGCAAACCGGCAGCCCGGCTTGGGATCCACCGGCGAGGTAATTTCCCCGCGCAGGATCTCCCGCTTCATGGGATGATGGATATCCACGGACGGAATTGCTGATAAAAGTGCCTTGGTATATGGGTGCAGCGGATTCTTAAACAGCTCCTTTGACGGACATTTTTCAACCATCTGCCCCAGATACATCACGCAGATATCATCCGATATATGACGAACCACGGACATATCATGGGTCACAAACATGTATGTAAGTCCCTTTTGCTGCTGCAGCTTCTTAAGCAGATTCAGCACCTGTGCCTGAATCGAAACATCCAGAGCCGACACCGGCTCATCACAGACTACAAAATCCGGATTTAAGGCAAGTGCCCGGGCAATGCCGACCCTCTGGCGGCGTCCTCCGTCCAGCTCATGGGGATATGAGTTTCTCAGGCGTTCATCAATGCCTACAAAATCCATTAATTCTCTGGTAACATCATCAATTTCACTCTTTTTATAGCGCTTGGATACTATCAGCGGTTCCCGGATGGTGGCATCCACGGATTTTCGGGGATCCAGCGAAGAATACGGGTCCTGAAAGATAATCTGCATCCGCTCCCGTACTGCGCGGAGCTCCTTGTCTTTTACGTGGGTAATATCACGGCCTTCCAGCAGGATCTGCCCGCTGGTGCTCTCCAGCAAGTGTATGATGGTGCGCCCCAGCGTTGATTTTCCACATCCAGACTCGCCCACAACGCCCAGGGTCTTGCCGCGCTCAATCGAGAGGGTCACATCGTCCACGGCATGCAAAAGCCCGCGCTGGGTCTGGAAATATTTTTTTAACCCTTTTACTTCAATAATCGGTTCCATCAGCTCTCCTCCTGCTTCGCAATTGATTCCAGGCGGCAGCAGCGGCACTGATGCCCGTCCGCCGTAGTGTACATGGTGATAGGATTTTTACGGCATTCCTCCGTAGCATAAGTGCAGCGCGGATGGAATGCGCAGCCCTGAGGCAGATCTGCAGGATTCGGCGGCAGCCCGTCGATGGGGTGCAGCCACTCTTCATCTTCGCTCATACTGGGAATAGCGCCAAACAGGCCAATCGTATAGGGATGTGATGGGTGATCAAAGATCTGCATCTTACTGCCGTATTCAATGATGTTCCCGGCATAGATCACCGCCACATCGTCACAGGTCTGTGCTACCGCGCCCATATCATGGGTAATCAGCAGCATTGCGGTATTGTAGCGTTCCCTCAGCTCGGCAATCAGATCCAGCACCTGAGCCTGAATGGTTACGTCCAGGGCGGTGGTAGGTTCATCAGCAAGCAGCAGGTCCGGGTTGCAGGCAAGTGCCATGGCAATGACCACCCTCTGCTTCATACCGCCGGAAAACTGATGGGGGTATTCATGATAACGATCCGCAGGGATTCCTACCATCTCCAGCATTTCCTTGGCACGCTGCTGGAATTCTTCTTTTATTCCTTTATTGTGCAGCTGCACTACTTCTGTAATCTGATCCCCAACACGCTGTACCGGGTTTAACGCCGTCATAGGGTCTTGGAAAATCATTGAGATATTGTTGCCGCGGACTTTGCGCATCTCCGACTCCGAGATCGCAAACAGATCCGTGCCATCAAGCACCACCTTTCCGCCTGCCACTCTTGCCCCCACATCCGGGAGGATGCGAAGGATTGATTTTGCAATGGTGGTCTTGCCGGCGCCTGTCTCGCCTACCAGCCCTAAGGTTCTGCCTCGCTCCAGCTTCAGAGAAACACCGTTGACTGCATGAACCACCTGATCATTTGACATATATTCTACCACCAGGTCACACACCTCTAAAAAGGGCGTGCCTGTTTTGTTCTGTTCTTCCATGTTTTTCGCTCTCCCTTCCTTTAACGTTTCAGCTTCGGATCCAAAGCATCACGCAGTCCATCGCCCATTAGGTTTAAGGTAAGGATAGTGATTGCGATTGCCATTCCGGGAGCAATTACCATGTGCGGACACTGACGAATGAACTGACGGGCTCCAGATAACATTGCCCCCCACTCCGGAATCGGCGGCTGCACGCCCAGACCGATGAAGCTTAAGCCGGCTGCCATAACAATCATATTTGCAACAGCCATGGTTGCCTGGACAATATTTGCCGATAACGAATTCGGAATCAGATGGTTGACAATAATTCGAAAGCGGCTGCAGTTAATGGAGACTGCGGCTTCAATGAACTCGCTGTCGCGGACTTTCATCATCTGTGCCCGCAGCATCCGGGCAGCCGCAGGCAGGCCGTTTACAGAAAGTGCCAGAATGGTGTTGAAATAACCGGAACCCAGAGCAGCTGAGATCACGATGGTAAGCAACATCGCCGGCAGAGACTGGATTACATCCAAAACCCGCATGATGATATTATCCACCTGTCCTCCAAAGTACCCTGCCACAGCGCCGATAGCCATTCCTACGGTGGTGCTGATGGCTACGGAAAGCAGTCCCATCGTGATGGAGTAGCGCCCGCCATAGAGAATACGGCTGAAGATATCGCGCCCCAGTTCATCAGTTCCGAAAAAGTGCTGCATGGAGGGGCCCTGTTGAATCGCCATAATATCCATAGCCGAATAATCATACGGAATAATTAACGGCGCCGCAATCACCACTACCAGCTCAAGCAGGAAGATAATCAGCCCCAGCATCGCCAGATTGTTTTTGCGCATTTGCTTTAAAATACGTTTGAACTCAGCCATTTTTCCTCACCTTCCTTCTGCCCTTTGCGGAATATTTAGCCTTAATACGGGGGTCAACCGCCGCGTACATCAGATCAACCGCCAGCATACAAAAGCTGAAAGCAATCGCCAGGAATACAGAACCAACCTGCACCACCTGGTAATCACGCCCATTGACGGCATTGATAATCAGCTGTCCCATGCCGGGAATACTGAAAATAGTTTCAATGATCATGGTTCCTCCCAGCATCTTTCCAAAATGGGTTCCCATTACGGTGATAATTGGGATCATGCCGTTTTTGAGGGCATGCTTGATGATTACCTGACGTTCCGGCACACCCTTGGCACGTGCGGTGGTGATATAGTCGGCACGAATCACGTCCAGCATACTGGAACGGGTCTGGCGGGCGCTTGCCGCAATTCCGCCAGTGCAACCGGCAAGTGCAGGCAAAATATAATACTGGAGCCCGCCAATGCCCATTGCCGGCAAAATACCAAGCTTAACGGAAAACAGCAGTACCAAAAGCAGGGCGAGCCAGAAGTTTGGAATTGAGATTCCAATCAGCGCCAGCGACATGCAGAGGTTATCCTGCCACTTGTTCTGGTTGACTGCTGCCACAATCCCTAAGGGGACACCCACCCCAAACGAGATCATCATCATCACGATGGATAACAATAACGTCCGCGGCATCCGCTCCGCAATAGAAGCACTGATGTCGGCACCGGTTGCCCAGGATTTACCCAGGTCAAAATGGATAAAGGTATCACTTAAAAAGGTTCCCAGACGGATCAGGAACGGTTTGTCTAAGCCCAGCTCCTGCCGCAGTGCATCCAGATTTTGTTCTGTTGCGGTGCTTCCCAGGATGATCTCTGCCGGATCGCCGGGACAGAAGGTCATCAGTGTGAACACGAGAATCGCAACTCCCAGCACAATGGGAATCATCCATAGCAGCCGCTTGATCACATATCTTGCCATAACGTTTCTACTCCTTTAGAGGACAGCCCGGACTTGGCCAGGCTGTCATTTTGTTGTTACCAGTTGTCCTTACTCGTTAAAAGTACTGGCGGTGAAATCCACGCTTCCCTTATTCGTATGTACGACCTTAGTCAGACCAATATCCGAACGCCAAATATCAATATTCTCCGGCTGTACCATGCCGTATGCATACATATTCTCCTTCAGATATTGATGAACGGCATCAATGTTTTCCTCAGTAAATCCGGCCTGGGTCCAGGTCTTATATAGCAGCTCGCCCAGCTTTTCATCGTGGCGTGAGGTGGCATCGCCTGTCTTATATGCCTGATAATCATAGCGGATGGACCAGTGATCCGGCAGTGTTTCGCCGCCCACGGTGTTAATGGTCATATCATACTGACTTCCATCCAGACGGGTAGCCGTATACAGCGCCTGGTCTACAAGGTTCAGCTTTACGGTAATGCCGGCCTGAAGCAGATACCCTTGGATCATCTGGCTGATTCGCTGCATCGTACTGCTGGAAGTGGCAAGCAGCACCAGTTCTTCGCCCTTGTAATTAGATTTTGCCAGATATTCCTTTGCCATTTCAGCATCATAGGGGTAATAGTCTTCTTCTTTCCACTTCTCCAGCCAGCCCAAGCTGCTGTCTGAAATAGGATCGTGCATGCTCTTTCCATAACCGGCGAATACTCCCTTGATGAGTCCGTCGGTATCAATAGCATAACAGATTGCCTTGCGAAGATTAACATCGGTTGCAATTTGGCGGTTATCACTGCCTGAGAAGAAAAGCTGGTAACCATTGATATAGGTATTTGATTCCATGTTGAATTTTTGATTTTCGGCAAACTGAGATGCCGTATTCTGGTCCAGCATTACAAATGCGTCAATAGTACCGGTCTCCAGTGCGATTCCTGCCTGTGATGCTTCCAAGATGATATGGTAGGACAGCTTATCCACATTTGCGGCACATGACGGATCTACCAGTTCCGGCTTCTGCCAGTAATCATCCCGCTTCTCAAAGGAAATCTCAGAACCGGATACAAACTTTGTCAGCTTATATGGAGATGTGGAAATAATTTCAGTGGCGAATTGATCCTTGCTTCCTTCATATGCTGCCTGGGAAACTACAAAGGTGTTGGTGAGAACCGCTTCAAAAGCGCCTACCATATCTTCTTTCATTTTTACCTGAAAGGTGTAATCCCCGGTTTGCTCTACGCTATCCACCATCGCAAATGCAGGTTTTAAAGCCGCCTCCTGCTGAAGTTTTATCATCCATACAATATCGCTTGCTGTAATAGCATTGCCGGCAGAATCCTTAACATAATCATAAATCTCCACATCAAAGGTCTTGCCGTCTTCCTGTACTTCCCAGGATTTTGCCACAATCTTGGCATATTCCTTCTTTTCAGTTAATTTTGCCAGAGTTTCATAGGCAACCGATGCATAAGGACTGTTATTGCCGATGTTGGAGCGCAGCGGGGTCAGTGTATCCCAGTTAATGGTTGTACCGATG
The DNA here is from genome assembly GCA_002367105.1 of Hungatella sp. UBA3048. Lineage (GTDB taxonomy): Bacteria > Bacillota > Clostridia > Lachnospirales > Lachnospiraceae > Lacrimispora. Next base: position 276,183 of record DFCS01000044.1, on the reverse strand, counting down.
TCCAAAACTCCATCGCTTAAATTATGCAGCCCGTTCTCTCCACCGGCTGCAGCCTTAGTTGTATCAGTAGAAGTTGTTGCCGCTGTTGCCGCTGTTGTTGTTTTCTCTTCAGAAGCTTTCGTGCCGCATCCAGAAAGCAGCCCCGTTGACAAAACCCCTGCTAAGACCAATGCCATTGTTCTTGCTACCCGTTTTCTCATAATTTCCTCCTTCAAAATTTCAGCTTTGTTTTTCTTGTTACTTTAACGTTAAAGTGATTATAAAATGGAAGTGGATTTTTCCGTATTCCTGCTTTCAGTTATCCGTTCAAAATCCGTATTTCCATGTTTAACAATTTATGAACCGGCTTTCGCCGGACATCCGTATCTCCATGTATGACATCCATCAACAGCTTTACACACAGCTTACCCACCTGATAGTTATGATATTTGCCATAGACCACCTGCTGTTTTCCCCATCCTTCTTCTCTTAATTCCGCAAAAGCTCCCAGCTTTGCCTGAATCCCATATTCCTGTGTCATATCATAAATTATGGGTAACCATTGTGCCCAGCTGGCAAGAATCCCATCTTGTTTCGTCAGATTATGAAATTTATCATTTGACCTTATTAAAAAATCATAATAATTGTTTGAATACAGTCCCGTAATCCCCTGCTGATGTTCTATATTTCTCCAATACTCTTCTTTTGAGGTTTCGCATAACACCTGACAAGTGATTTCCGGATGCTCTGACATCACATCCTGCACCGCCTGTTCACAAATTTCCTCTCGTTTATTCCTTCTGCTGGGGCGCAGATAAAACAGGCGCTTCATCTCCGGGGTGATCATGGTCCTCAGTACGTTTACAGCTCCGTTATAATAATCAATATCGACTGTCTCGTATGGGACTTCCTGGTTTTGGGAATCGAATACCACAAGGGGGATCTGATTAGCCGTTATTACCTTCACCTCTTCTTCTGAAGGAGTAATATTGGCGCTACAGATATAAATCAGCCCCTCCAAATGATGACGGAAGCAATCTTCTAAGTAACCAGAATATTGCCCCTCTCTGCGTCTCCTGGAACAAATGATAGCGCAGTAATTCTCCAGCTCCAGTGCTTCCAGGATTCCCGCAACAATGGTACCGTAGCGGCGGTGGTCCAGGCTCTGGTTTATCACGATTCCCACACAGCGGCTCTCATTATTCTTCATAATCCGCGCCGCATAATTGGGGATGTACTTGAGCTGCTTAACCGCGTCATAAACCCGTGCCTTGGTTTCTTCCGAGATTGTCTGTTTTTCATTCTGGTTCAGCACGTAGGAAACTGTTGTCGCAGATACTCCTGCCAGTTCCGCAACGTCTTTAATGGTCGCTTTCCCTTTCATATTGACCTCCTCGCTTTAACGTTGAAGTAATGATACAAGTATAATGCATCTTTTTACATAAACGCAACATTATTTTCACTTATCCACATAAGTTTCAATATTATATCGATATTTTTGTGCATTATGTATAAATACAGGCTGCTATCTGGTTAGTGAAAAACCAAACAGCAGCCTGTATTTGCAGGAATTGGAGAGCTTATAATGCAACCACCCCGGTGGCAACCTTCCCGGTAAATGCGTCGTCATGCTCTACAAGCAGCATGGTCGGCAATTTAAAAAGGTGGTTTTTCCTCTCCCGTTTCTTCCTGTAAAGCCCAGCTTCCAATCCGTGTCGATCTGAAAGGAAACGTGTTCAAAGACGGGATCCGGGCTTCCTTCATAGGTGAATGACAAATCAGTGACTTGTATTAATGACATAGAGATTCCTCCAATCAGGCAGGAAATAAAATTTCCGCACAAAAAACGACTGCAAGAATTCATGTTCTCACAGCCGTTCGCATCAAAACAAGCCCATAGGGCTAATATTCTGCTTAATTCATGTCTTTTATGACATAAAAAGGGTATGAGAATGAAATAATATTCTTGCAAAAACAGGCATGACAAAAAAAGACAATGTCTCTTTTCCTTCTCGTCATGCAGTTACCTTAGCAAGAATTATTATTTCATCCTTTCACCTCATTTCGTTTCATATATCCGTAGCCTATCATAAATAGATAATATTGTCAAATAATAATCATCGGGATACGGGAGGTTTTTCATAGTATGTACGATTCCTCCCTAATTAGCCCGTCCCGTAATGGTAATTTCTACCCGGCGGTTTTTTGCCCTTCCATCTTCCGTATCATTGGAGGCAATGGGATTGTAATGAGAATTCCCCTCAATGGACATTTTAGACGGTTCCAATCCCATAGCGGTCATCTGGTTTAAAACTGCTACTGCCCGGTTTACGGACAGCTGCCAGGAATCCGCCTCATTGGCCGCATCATAGTGGCCTAAATCCGCCGTATTGCCTGTAATCGTAATGTGGTTGATGTCACCGTAAATGGCCTCAAGACTGCTGCTGATTTCCTGAATGACCGGCTTGCTGTCCGGAAGCAGGATTGCTGTATCCGGTTTGAACAGCATAGCATCTTTTAAATGTATGCTTACAGCGGAACCGCTTGAAGATACATCGATCATATTCCCCAGGTCACGCTCAGCAATATAAGCTTTCAAAGCCAGATAGACATTGTCCAGATTATCTGCTGAAACGGAAATATTGTCTCCTATGGCAGAACTGTCCGCCTGGCCTGTATGGTTTAAAACCTTCTCCAGACCACTGGACATCTCTTTTAGCTTCATCGTATCAACCGAGCTCATGCCGTACAGGATGATAAACAAAGCCAAAAGCAATGTAATCATATCAGAATATGTAAGAAGCCAGCGCTCCGAATTGTCTTTTTCTCCTTCTGTTTCCAGGATTCTTCTGCGCATCCTTTGTTCCTCCCAATTTTAGTTTTCAATACCCTGTTTGTACCGTTTGGCTCCATCTGAAAAAGCCTGGAAATAAAGGGCGAGTTCATTTTCAATATTTCGGGAGGTATTACCGCTGGCAATCATGCATACGCCATCCACGATCATTTCTTTTTGGATATGCTTTCTCTTAAGCTGCGTTTTTAATTTGTTTGCAATTGGCATGTAAATGAGATTGGCGAAACACACACCGTAAAGGGTTGCCACAAACGCAGTACCGATGGATCCTGCAAGCTCTGAAGGATCCTCAAAACCGGAAGCAAGTACCATGATCAGTCCCATAACGGTACCGATAACTCCCATGGTAGGAGAAAATCCCGCAGCGGCCTCAAATACACTTGCCTCAATGCTTTTTTGCTGGACATAGGCTCTGATATCAGATTCCAGGGTGTACTGGATGGATTCCGGTGTCTTCATTTCCTGTATAAGAACCAGGCCTTCCTTAAGAAGCAGATATTCCTCCTGATTCAGTTCCGGATCCCTGCTTATATTTTCCAGGCAAGTGACTCCTTCCGTCCGGTATCGGGTCGCTATCATTGATATCTTGGCTATCATTTTTTCCATGCTGGCAGAATGGGGATGCTTAAAACTTCGAAACATGGCCCGCAAAGCCATTGCTATGTCATTGAGGGAATAAGATGCAATGACAGCGCCAAAGGTTCCTCCTACCACGATGATGAAAGGGCTCAAAAGGAACAGAGAGTATATGGCACCTTTTTCCAAAACAAAACCCGTTAAAAGAGCGCCGACTCCGATTATGATACCAATAAGCAGTGAAAAATCCATAACTTTTCTCCTTTGTAACTATTATTTGTAACATCATAATTCTATCATATAATAATGAATTTCTGATGCTAAAAAAATGCTAATATTACAATGAGATTTTGTTATGGACTTTTGTATGACAATGCCGCAATTCCCCAGGAAAGACGTATCAGGCTACATTTGTATTTTACCGCTCATTGATTAGTTTGATGAAATCCAGTGCCTCATCGGCCGGAACCATCTGGGCCGTAATTGCAACTCCCTGTTCCGACAGATACAGAAAATCTGCAATATCTTCTTCTGATACACTGACGGCTTTTTTTAACATTCGGGTGTTCTGTTTTCCTCCCATATTTCCTACATTCACCTGATCCATGTGGAAGCCCGCATCATAAAGCCTGCATATGGTTTTTGGGCTTTTGGCAACCAGGAATACCCTTTCCCCTTCGTATTTTTCAGCGCACAGATTCGCGGCAGCTTTTTCTACGGTAAGAATTGAAAGCTTGCACTGCTTCGGACAGGCCAGCTTAAGAGCCTCCTTATTGATTGTATCCTTTACAACCTGATCATCAACCACCATAATCCTGGTTGCTCCTGTAACCTGGCTCCAGACAGTAGCTACCTGTCCGTGAATCAGACGGTCATCAATCCGGACATTTACAATCTCCATCATTAAATAGTCCCCTTTCATTATTCTTTTACGGTTATAAACACAGGTGAGGTCCAGGCGGCATCTCCGTTTTTCTGCCAGATGCGAAGCCGTAGGTTTCCGCTTTGCTCCATCCGGATCTTTCTTTTCCCGGTTAGTTTATAGGAGTTTTCAGGATATGCCTTGCCAATGCGGATTTTATAGGCATTGTGCCACCATGGATCATTCCGGTAATGAGTGATCTCACCCCAGTGCTCCTTTGTCAGGCAGTTCACTTCATCCCAAAGCGCCATAACCTGGGAGCTGTTAAGCAATTCCCTCACCGGAAGGAGATATTCCTTTCCATTGACGAGCAGGCGCAGAAGGCTGTCCACATCCGCTTCCACTTCAAAGATAAAGCCCTCTGCCGCAGCCTTCTCCGATCCCATCCACTTACCGGAAGCCGGAGACTGGTATGTAGTCATGGTAAAGCTGCAGCTCCTCTCATCATCCTGAATAATTTCCTGACCATAGTGATTCCAGCACGGTTGGACGGAAAGCAGTTTTCCGTCCGTTTCCAAGCGTCCTTCCCAGTCTTTCCTTAGGTGGTTATGGTAGACCCTGGTATCCGGTCCCCAGCCAAGCTCCAGACGGAATTTAAACCGGATCAGTCCAACCTGCTTCTCCCGCTCCCATGTGCCTGAATGCACAACCATTTCCTCTAAGATATTATCTCTTAAAATCTCCACCCTGTCTACGGCTCCGGTCCCTTTTATCTGAAATTCTAATTCCACTTCTTTGCCTGCTTCAATTTCAGATCCCATTGGTGCTGAGTTCACACAATAGTCAACTTCAATCCTGCTCCGGGATACCCCGTAGGTTCTCCGCCTTGTCAATCCTTCCCAGATGGATTCCTTAGTATTATCCTCTGCAAGCACACACATGCTTCCGTTTTCAAAAACTCCGGGAATACTGTGGTTATCACCTGCCGCAATGATGCCGACTTTATACCCTCGTTCAAGGCCCTTCTCATAGGTAGACTCTCCTGTCCGCGGCCCCATATGGACATGGCGGTCCATAGGCAGAGGACCATCGTCATTTTCACTGGAGCCATGGCTGGAGTAAATTTCTGCGACAGGAGAAAAGGTTTCGTTGTGGGTATCCCAATTCTTACCTCTGGAGCCCGGCTGGTATGCCAGATGGTGAGGGATTCCAATGACCTCCTGCCCCTCATAGGCAGCTGCAAGGTCTTCGTAGCGCATCGGATGCTCCTGCTTTCCGTTATTGTGAAGGAAAAACACATTATGATCTCCATCCAGCCCGGCCCCCTGCCATTCATACCCCATGAACATTGGATATCCCTGTCTGTTGGCTTCCTCGGTAAAGCTTCTTAATAATTCCCAGTCCCTGGCAACTGCTTCATCATCGTACCGGTCTTCGACCTCAAGCCCTGACGGTGTGGGCCGCATGTAAAAAGGATAATAAGCCACCGGCCAGAAATCCATCTGTTTTTTTATATGTTCATACCACACCGGGAGCTCACTCATTTGCTCATGGTGAATATTACTATGCATGTCTGTCCAAAACTTATTGTATTTCATGGAATCCTCCCAACTATTCTCTTGGATTTATGAGTGTGTTTTTATCTATTTTCATGGTTGCCCACTCTTCCGGTTTTTTCACCTGTCCCCATTCTTTTAACCGCCGCTGCCCATCTCTGGCTTCCCGCTCCCGGTCAGTTAGATGCTCAACCGCAGGTTTACTTAAGAAGCCGCCGCTTTCTTCTATCTGTTTCATAAGCTTTACTAATATACCTTCTCTCATCATTGACAGATCATGTTCTTCATCGGGATCCTCCTGTAAGTCATATAGACATATGGTTTCATTTCCTGACTTAACTATTTTGTATCGTCCCAAGACCACTGCTTCTATGAGCTGGGGGCTGTCATCACTTCCCACCATCTGCTGGATTCTGATGAGTCTGGATGTTTCACTTCGGGAACCACTGAAATCAAGCCTCTTTCCCTGATGCCAGGAGTAATTTCCATTCTTCCCGGCTTCTTCCAAAAGCGTACGGGATACATCCAAAAGTCCTGCAGGCTCTTTTGAAATTCCCGGAGCTATCCCTGTGCCTGCCGCCAGAAGAGGTATGCGGACCGCAGCTTCATACATGGTCTGCTTTCCAAACAGTTTCCGTTTTCCAAGCTGTTCCCCGTGATCAGAGGTGTAAAGAAAGAGATATTCCCGTCCGGCTTCGACCGTCTTGATTTTATTATATAGTTTCCCTACATACCGGTCTGACTGCTCCACCAGGCCGCAATAAGCTGCCTTGCAGTTTCTCATATGCTCTGGTGCACATTCCTGTATGAATTCATGATAAGCAGAAAAAGAAGGGATCCTTGCCTCTTTCTCACATTCTTCTATAGTAAAGCGGCTTTGGTACTTAAGGTAATCCTCATTACTGCAGGTAAAAGGAAAATGAGGGCCATAGAATCCAATCACCAGAAACAGCGGTTTTCTATGTTTCTTCTTTCCCCATTCCTCAAGAAAATCCATGGCTGAGCGGAATACCATTTCGTCATAAAGCATAACCGGGGAAATTCCCCCTCCAACTGCATCCAGGCAGTTTTTCCTGTTCGTGGTTCCGGCATAAACGCCAAAGTCCAGGCGCTTTTTCCCGCCGGTTCCCCAGAATTGAGAGGTAATATCTCCGCAATACCGTTCATCAAATCCATGCTTCTGGTCTTCCCCTTTAAAATGCATCCGGCCGGCCAGAACGGTCTGGTATCCCAGACGTCCCATCTCATGGGCAATGGTGGGCACATCCCCGCCAAGAGCGGCATCATTATTAAAAATGCCCAGTTGTGAGGGTAATTTTCCAGTTAGAAATGACATGCGGGAAGGGACACAAAGGGGCGAATTACAATAGCAGCGTTCAAACAGCAGACCTTCCTCTGCAATCATTTTAAGACCCGGCGTATCAATCCGTTCCTCTGCAAATCCCGTGTAATCCCAGCCGTGCTGGTCTGACATTATTAAAACCATATCTTTCATAAGAAAATCTCCTCTGGTCCGGCCACTTCTGGTGCTTCTGCATTTACATGATCCCTAAAAATACCATAACAGCCGTAAATGCAACAATACCGAGAATAATCTTTGTAGCGGACCACTTCTTCTTATCCATCAGATACCACACTGCCAGAGTCAGCAAAAGGGGAAGTATCCCAGGCATTATTTTATCAAAAATCTGTTCCTGTAAAGAAAGAGACATTTCACCGTTTACAAACTGGTAAACCACATTTGCTTTTACAGTTGTCGCAGCAACTCCTCCTATTACGATCAACCCCATCATGGTAAGTCCGGTAGTGATTTTATCTGCAAGGGAACGGTTGGTGAAAAACAGGTTTGCCGCACCGATTCCCATATCATATCCCTTATGAAACAGGTACCACTGCAGGCCAACCACACTGGTAAGCCATACTGCACAAAAGAACAGGGGACCAACGGGATTTCCATCATTAATGCACATGCTCATGGCAATACTCAGCAGAATCGGACTGTAGGTACCGATTAACATAGAGTCACCAATTCCTGCAAAGGGCCCCATAAGCGCATTTTTGGTATTGACAATCAGCTCTTCGCTGACATCTTCCCCCATGGCACGGGCTTCCTCCATGGCAATGGTAATGCCGGGAATCAGGGCGCCAAGCTGAGGCTCTGTGTTAAAAAACTGCATATGGCGCTGAAGGGATTTTTTGTATTCACCGGAATCATTTTTATAGAGTTTCTTTAAAATCGGTTCCAGTACATGACAGAAGGCAAGTCCCATCATACGTTCAAAATTCTGGGTTGCCTGTATAAAGAAAATGTAAGACCAGGCAGCCTTATTAATATCCTTTTTGTTAAGTAATGAGTTTTCTCTTTTATTCTTCATAACAGCCATCCTCCTCTGCGCTTTGTACCGGAGCCGGTACGGCCGCTTGTGTTCCGCCCTGGGCCATAACAAAGATAAATGCAATTGCAGTTGCAAATACAGCCAGCGCAGTAACAGACATATTGGTAGAACCGATCAGGATCCAGCCCATCAGAAACAATACAAGCATCCATTTCTTTGAAAGGGACTGCTTAAGCAGCATGGCAAATCCAATGGCCGGGAGCATCTTTCCGGCAACCTCAAAAAAGTGCAGAATTCCTTGAGGCATACTGTTGATTAAAAACTCTGCCAGGGGCGTTCCAAGATAACAAATCAGTAAGGCGGAGCCTCCCCGGAGAATAAAGCTTGGAACGGCTGCCAGATAAGTAGCACGGTGGATTCCGGCCCCATCTCCCTTTTCTGCGGCAAGATCTCCCATATGAGGAAAATATGCATTGATCGTCATAATAAAATTAAATAATCCAAGTCCCAGCATGCTGAGAGGAACCGATAAGGCCACTGCCTGTTCACCGGTACCTCCGGCCGCCAGTGCTAACGGTATCCCGATATAGGCCGCCCAGTTCACATCTGCCGGCATAGCACCTCCAGGCGTGATCTGTCCGATGAATAATGCCTGAACCATAGCGCCTGCAATGACGCCCCCTCTTACATCCCCTAAGATCACGCCAACAATCAAGCCGGCTACAAGAGGACGCCCAATCATATTCCACCCTCCGGTTACCCCAAAAAACCATGGTGTACGCTTGCTGCCTAGATAGGCAAATATTCCAATCAGTAAAGCTTGTAAAAAAGTCATACCTTATTCCTCCATTTTTTATTCTTCGTAATCCCCTTCCGCGACAGCAGTTTCTTCAAACTGTACCATTGCATTTTTACCCGCAGCCAAGCTCTCTTCAGCAATTTCAGAAGCACTGTCCATGGAACCTCTTGACATATATCCTTCCAGTACTGCCGGAAGGTTCGCTCCGCCGATTACCGCTATTTTGCCAGGCCGTTCCAATTTCATACGTACGGAGACATTAAACGGGGATCCTCCGGTCAAATCCGTATAAATCAAAATTCCGGTGCATTGGGAAAGCCTTTCAGCCGCTGCCGCCAATTTTCCGGTTAGAATCTCCAGAGAATCTTCCTCCAGGAAATCCACTGGTTCATAATACTCCGGCACTCCAGCCAGCAGTTTCAGTCCGCTTGTGATCCCTGCGGCATAACTGCCATGGCCGGCTACAATCATTCCTATCATCCTTTTCCTCCTTTCATTTTCCAAAGCTGACGTAATCTTCTGGATTTTTTGAACTTGCAGTCTTGCACTCCTTTCTGTTTATTTTCCATTCTGGTTTTATTGTAATTTCACCTTTCAGAATCGGATCTCCTGTCTCTTCCTGGTAAACCAGTAATCTATGTCTCATTTCATTTAAAACCGAAGCGTATTCCCCGTTATGTGCCAGATTATTACGTTCTCCCGGATCATAAAGAAGATCGTAAAGAGCTTCTCCGTACTTTGTCTGGCTTTCCAGATCCTGCTTCAGAAAATAATCTTTTGTCATAGATTCATCGATGTTTGACTGGTTAATCTTCAAATAGGCTGTATCATAATAGCGGATATATTTGTAACGCTTCGTGCGTACACAACGTGCCGGCTCATAAGACGTGTGGAAATTGATTTCGGCAAAGACATCGGACCTGATTTCCTCTTTCTCCCCTGTCAGCAGAGGAACCAGTGATTTTCCTTCCAAATATTCCGGTTTCTCCAGTCCAAGCAGCTCGCAAAGCGTAGGAAATACATCCATATGGGAAACCAGACTGTCTGCAACGGTTCCGTTCGCCAAAGCTCCCGGTGAACGAAGCATTAGATTTACACCGATCCCGCTGTCAAACAAGGTACATTTTGAAAAGGGATTTGGCAAACCGTGATCAGTTGTAAAGAGTATAATGGTATTTTCCCATAAGCCCTCTTCTTTTAAGCAGGAAATCACCTGGCCGAAACAGGCATCTGCGCATTTTACGCTCATCAGATAACCTGCAAAATCGTTACGGGTTTCCCTTGTGTCCGGAATCGGATAAGGGGGAAGGGCGTATTCAGGATCAATATCATCATCAATCCTATCAGGAAACCTCCGATGGGTTGCATACATTCCGTAAGAAAGGAAAAAGGGCTGTTCTTTGTTATAATTTTTCAGCCACCGGCAGACCTTACCTGCATTTTCCTTATCCCAGTCCACCAGCTCTTCCTGAGAATATCCGGAATTATCTGTGGTCAGTTCTTCCCGATAGCCAATCTCGGCCGCTCCCAGTTTCCGGTCCAGATACCAGCCTGCTTCATGCTGGATTCCGCAAAGTACGGTATAGTAGCCATTTCCGTTCAGATAATGAACCAGATGTTTGCTGTAATCCATGGTAAAGCCTCTCTGGGCCAGACCTAACATGCCATTCTGATGCGGATACGTACTTGTCAGCATTGCTGCCCGGCTGGGCGAACAAGTCGGGCCTGCACAGTACGCATTCCGAAACACGGCTGCTGTCCTGGAAAAGGATTCCATATTCGGCGTGGGAACCTTATAACCATAGGGGCTTAATACCCGCCCGGAATCATGGGTATGAATATACAATACATTTTTCACTAATTGTACCTCCTGCTGTTCAAATGTATTTATCTCCGTTAATATGTATTATCATTTCTGTACATAATATACTACAATTATTCATTAATGTCAATACATTTAATTCAATTGTATTATCATGGAATATGCAGTATCCTTTATTAATATGCTGCGCAGTTTACATATTGATTCAAATATGTATTGTCATTTATTTCAAAGTATAATACAATTAAAGAACTGGTTTTATTATAAAATGAGGTGATTATTATGGCAGAAAAAAGAATTGCACAATATAAACAGATAGAAAATGACTTGCTTCAGAAAATAAATTTAGGTTATTACAAAAAAGACGATCTTATTCCCACAGAGCTGGAGCTTTCTAACACTTATCATGTATCAAGGGTGACTGTCAGAAAAGCCACAGATAATCTGGTTGCAAAGGGTCTTTTGACAAGAGTTGCCGGAGTCGGAACATTTGTATGCCACCCTTCTGTTACATTAAACCCCAGTTCCATCCAGGGATTTTCAGAAGTAATGTGTGAACAGGGAATTTCCGTCCGGACAGAAGTTCCCACCTTTATGATCCAGAAAGCACCTTCAAACATTGCTTCCATCTTAAAGATTGAGACAGGGGAACCCATTTATTTTATTGAAAGAATCCGGTATGCAAATGATGAAATTTTTCAGTTTGAAACGACCTATATGTCCAGCCGGTTATATCCCGATATCTCCATGCAGGTACTGCAGCAGTCAAAATATCAGTATTTTGAAAAGGTAAAGGGATTGAAAATCGCATACAGCGACCATACGGTAACCCCTCTTCATCCTTCAAAAAGTATTGCAGAGATGTTTGGAATTTCTTTGGATACTCCCATTCTGAGAGTTGCCAATACTACTTATCTGACCAATAATCAGATCATGGATTATACGGAATTAACGCTTAACTCACCGAAATACCAGTTGACTTATGTCAAAAGCTGACCTAAAAAAGCCCTTCCAGGGAGGACTGAAGATTCTCTGATAATAAAAATGGCTGTGAGATAGAAAAAAATTCTATCTCACAGCCATTTTTATAAAAGACAGCCCAGGCTACGGACGTACCTGGCCATCCCCATATATGATATATTTGGTGGTCGTCAGCTCTTTGAGCCCCATTGGACCTCTTGCATGGAGCTTTTGGGTACTGATCCCGATCTCAGCACCAAAGCCGAATTCATATCCATCCGTAAAACGTGTGGATGCATTGACATAAACGGCTGCTGCATCGATCTCATTTAAAAACTTCTGAGCGTTATTATAATCTGATGTGATGATGGCTTCGGAATGCTTGGTGTTATAACGATTAATGTGAGAAATCGCTTCATCTACAGAGCCAACAATCTTTAAGGACAAAATATAGTCCAGGTATTCACTGCCCCAATCTTCTTCGGCCGCAGGGACAAATCCCTCTATCATGGTGCAGGCTTCTTCATCCGCCCGGATCTCTACCGATTTTTTAGCGAGTCTCTCTTTTAATAAAGGCAGGAACTGAGGGGCAATTGCTCTGTGAATGACCAGGGATTCGCAAGCATTGCACACTCCGATCCTCTGGGTCTTTGCATTAAATATGATATCTAAGGCCATATCAAAATCTGCGGATTCATCGACAAAAATATGGCAGTTTCCGGTTCCTGTTTCAATGACCGGAATGGTACTGTTATCCACAACGGTTTTTATTAATCCGGCGCCTCCTCTTGGGATCAATACATCCACATATTCCCTAAGACGCATGAATTCCTTTGTTACTTCTCTGTCAGTATCAGTGATGAGCTGGATGGCATCCTCTGGAAGGCCTGCATTCCTTAAGCCGGTACGGAGCCATTTAACTATGAACATATTGGATTCCAGAGCATCGCTTCCGCCCTTTAAGATCACGGCATTTCCTGATTTAAAGCAGAGCCCAAATGCATCGGCGGTCACGTTGGGCCTGGCTTCGTATATAATACCTACAACACCCAAAGGAACGCGCTTCTGACCGATGGTCAGGCCGTTGGGGCGGATCTTCATGGAAAGCACTTCTCCCACCGGGTCATCTAACGCAGCCACGGATAAAAGTCCGTCGGCCATGGCTTCGATTCTCGCAGGAGTCAGTTCCAGGCGGTCAATCAGTCCGGCGGTCATTCCGGAAGCAGCAGCTTTTATTACATCCTCCTGGTTTGCGGCGAGGATTTCCGCTTCTCCTTCCAGAAGGGCTGCTGCCGCTGCCTTTAAGCCTTCATTCTTTTTTGCTGATCCCTGTATTCCTATAATTCCGGCTGTTTCTTTTGCTTTTTTTCCGATTTCAGTAATCGTCATAAAAGGTTCCTCCAATCTTTTCCTTATGATTGCCCTTAAACTTTGGGCAGGGCCCCCCCGCTTTATCGGGTGTAAAGGGTACCCGAAGGTTGTTTCTTAATCGGTGTTTTTTTCTTGCTCTTAAGGGAATACCTTAAGGAATGATAATCCGGTCCATACGTTTGTCATGTGGTTCCGTAGGAATATGATCAAAGACCTGGAAGCCGTAGGCAATGGCAATGCGGGGATGATTTGGTTCTCTTTCAAAGAACCGGTCATAATATCCGCCGCCGTATCCGAGCCGGTTTCCGGATTTATCAAAAGCAACTCCCGGAACAATCACAGGAGCTTCCGGATCATGGATTTTTAAACAGGTTGGTTTCGGCTCCATAATACCCATGACGCCTTCTTCTAAATCTGCTTTTCCTGAAATGGAATAAAATTCAAGTTCCTTTCCAACAACCTTTGGTACTGCTATGTATTTTCCCTGTTTTACCAAAGCTTCCATGAACTTCCAGGTACCTGCTTCCTGACGAAAGGAGACATAGCAGTAAACACAATATGCCCGAAGGATATCATCAAGGCTTAAAAGCTGCTCGCAGATGGCATCGTTCCAAACACTCTCGGTAACCGTTTCCAAGGTCTTTCGCTGTTCCTTTATCAATCGCCTGATATCATTCTTCTCCAACTTTTCCATACTTTTTACCCAAATCCGTTACGGATCCGTCTTCCTCCTGAATGGAAATGTTGTTTAAATTTCCCCGTAAACTATTGCGGATGGATTCGATATACTCTCTTCGTAAAGCAGCCTGCTCCGCCTGTTCTTCTTCCGATAATCCTGTTGCTTTTGATTTATGATAAAGTGTATTGATTCTGTCGATCTTATCCTGATTCATAGGGTTCTCCTTAATATTCGTGATTAATATAGTCCATTAAGTCAAAGTCATGGTTTGAATGGGCCAGGAACAGGGTTCCTTTTTCTTCTCCTGTTACGATCTGCTCGATGACCTCCACCTGGTCACCGTTTGCAATGACCATATCGGAACCGCTGTCCGTAGCAATACGGGCGGCAGCAAGCTTTGCAGCCATGCCTCCGGTTCCCACATCGCTTCCGGAGGTGGATTTTCCCATATCAAGCAGCTTAGGCGTGATTTCCTTTACCAAACCGATAAATTCTGCCTTCGGGTTTTGTCTGGGATCATCGGAATAAAGACCGTCAATATCCGATAATAATATTAAAAGATCTGCCCCGATCAATGCGGCAACAATGGCGGAAAGCCGGTCATTATCGCCGAAATTATCCACCAGAGGAATTTCAGAGGTGGATACGGTATCGTTTTCATTGACAATGGGGATGGTCCCAAGTTTTAAAAGTTCATCAAAGGTGTTCTGGGCATTATAACGGCTGCTGTCATTAACCATGGTATTTTTGGTTAAAAGAACCTGTGCCGCTATTTGATTATATTCAGCAAACAGCTTTTGGTACACCATCATAAGCCTGGCCTGACCCACGGCGGCGAATGCTTGTTTTTCTGATATGGTTACAGGTCTGGTATGGTGCCCAAGAGCCTGACGTCCTGCTGCTATTGCGCCTGAGGAAACTAAAACTACCTGCTTTCCCTGTCCCTTTAAATCACTGATTACCCGAACCAGCTTTTCAATTTTCATCAGATTCAAATCCCCTGTGTAGGCATGGGTTAAGGATGAGGATCCAATCTTTATCACAATCCTTTTTTTATCCTTTAGTTCCTCTCGTTCTGTGGCGTTCATCTTCATTATCATCTGCTTTCTGTATTTCTTTTTGTTTCATATCTTACATCATTTTTATGATTTCGTCAATTTATATAGAAAACCTGTCAAATCTGGAAGCAATGGCTTCCGCCACTTTTAAGCCGTCCATTGCAGCAGAGGTGATCCCTCCTGCATAGCCGGCGCCTTCTCCGCATGGATAAATTCCGTTGATACTGCATTCAAAGGTTTCGTCTCTGGGAATGCGTACCGGTGAAGAAGTTCTGCTTTCCACACCTGCCAGGATGGCGTCCGGCCTGGAAAAGCCATGAATCCGGCGCTCAAAGGTTTCCACTCCCTGAATCAGGGATTCTGATAGGTATTCAGGAAGAAAGTCTCTGATGTTGGCAAAATCATATAAGCCTTTAAAGGCCGGTTCTACATCACCAAATGCCTTTGAGGGCTGATTCTTTTTAAAATCTCCGTAAAGCTGGACTGGAATTTTCCCGCTGCTGCTTAAAAAGGCCGCTTCTTCCAGCCGTCTTTGATAAGCGATTCCGGCAAGAGGAGTTGTACCGCCAAAATCCTCTGGTGTTATGGTAACAATCAAGGCGCTGTTGGCGTTTACGCCATCCCTCTTGTGATAACTCATTCCGTTTACTGCAAGTCTGTGTTCCTCCGAGGAGGCATTGACTACATATCCTCCGGGACACATACAGAAAGTATATACACCTCTTCCGTTTGTGCACTGGTGGGTCAGCTTGTAATCCGCCGGGCCCAATACTAGATGGTCTCCGGTTCCATACTGGGAACGGTTGATGCTTTCCTGTGGATGCTGGATTCTTAAGCCCACCGCAAAGGCCTTTGCCTCCATAGGAATGCCTCTTTTATTCAGGACTTCAAAGGTATCCCTGGCGCTGTGTCCGATAGCCAGCACAAGAATTTCTGTGGGGATCTCTTCCTTAGCATCGACCATCACTCCCTGCAGCCTGCCTTCTTTTACGATAAAATCGGTCACACGGCTGTTAAAACGGACCTCTCCTCCAAGGTTTATGATCTCCTCCCTCATTCCTCTCACGATGCCGCTTAAAACATCAGTGCCGATATGAGGTTTATTTACATAGAGAATAGAGGGATCAGCACCGAATTCCACGAAAATCTCCAATACCTTCCGGTTCCTCATAAGAGGATCTTTCACAAGGGTATTAAGCTTTCCATCGGAAAAGGTACCTGCGCCTCCCTCTCCAAACTGTACATTACAATCCGGTTTTAATGTCCCGCCATTCCAGAATAAGTCTACGGCCTCCCTGCGCTTTTCCACGGATTCTCCCCGTTCCAGAAGAAGGGGGCGGTATCCGTGTCTTGCCAGCATGAGCCCGCAAAAAAGCCCGGCCGGTCCGGCTCCGATAATTACCGGCCGGCTGGTCATTTGTTCGGTACCGGGCTTTGGAAAGGAGTATTCTTTTTTCTCTGATATTCCAATGTCTCCGCTTTTTGCTTTATGTATCACAGACTCTTCTTTTGTAGTTTCCACATCGATGCTGTAAGTAAAATGGATTTCCTCTTTTTTTCTTGCATCAACAGACTGTTTGATTATTTGAATGGAGCGGATTTCCTTTACCGGAATTTTTAATATTTTTGCTGCCTTTGCCCATAATGCCTCTTCTGTGTGATCCACCGGCAGCTTTAGCTGATTAATTCTGATCATTACGTTCCTCTTTCCTGCCCCGAAGGACCGCCTTTCCTGCACTAGTACCTGCCAGTATGCCGCATGACCACGCCCACTGAAGGTTATAACCTCCGCAGATGCCATCCACGTCAAGAATCTCCCCAGCCAGGTAAAGTCCGTTCATTAGTTTTGACTCCATGGTATTAGGGTCCACTTCCCTGGTATCAATGCCTCCGCTGCACACCTGAGCCTGATCAAAGGAATTGGCGGCAAGGATTTCAGTTTTAAGTCCCTTTAAAGCAGAGGTCAGCTTTTTTATCTGCATGGTTGTGATATCTTTAACAAAGCCTTTCTCTGGGATCCCGGCTTCCTTTAAAAGTATCCGCGCAAGCTTGTGATTCAATACACCATTTAAAAATTCTTCCGCCGGCCGGTAGCTAAAGCGCTTCGCCCTTTCCGAAAGAAGCTTACTGGCACTGTCAAAATCCATGAAAGGTAATAAATCCAGTTCTGCCGTCACCTGTCGGCCTGTATCGATTCCTCTGGCAGCAAAACGGCTGACCTGGAAAACCGGAATGCCGGAGATTCCATAATCCGTGAACTGAAGTTCCCCACGGTCTTCTGCTGCAGTTTTTCCGTCTATTTTAAGCGTTACAGTAGCCTCTGTCCTGACACCGGCTGCCTGTTTGTACCACTTTTCCCTGCACTTTAGCTGTACCAAAGCAGGCAGCGGCTTAACGATGCGGTGCCCCAAAGCTCTTGCCAGTTTATAACCGCTTCCATCGGATCCTGTTTTTGGAGCCGCCATGGAACCTGCTGCTAAAATGATGGCATCTGCCTTTTTCTTACCTTTTGAGGTCATCAGGGACAAATCCTTCCTTATCTCCTCAACCTGACAGTCAGTGATGATGGAAACGCCCAGATGGTTAAGTTCAAAAAGAAGGGCTTCTAAAACAGAAACGGCTTGTCCGGTGTTGGGATAGACATATCCATTCCGGTCTGTAAGAACAAGACCCAGGTCCCGGAAAAATCCCAGCGTCTGTTCTACTGTTATGTGATCCAGCACTTTTTTAATAAACTCCTGCTGACCTCCCCGGTAAGTGCCATCAGGGGTGATTAAATTGGTTAAATTGCATTTTCCGTTTCCGGTGGAAAGAAGTTTTTTTCCCGGTTTGGCTGTATGTTCTAAAACGGTAACAGAAGCACCCTGTCTGGCTGCCTGGATAGCCGCTGCCAGACCGGAAGCTCCTGCTCCTACGATGATTACCTGTTGTTTCATAAAATCCTCCTGTATCCTCAGACAGACTTATTGTATCCAGTTTGCCTCTTCATTTCAAGTATTTCTTCAGCTTGTATAGGATTCCAGGTAATTAAATACCTCGATCATGGAAGAAAACCATATGCCATCCATTAACTTCCCCCGTTCTTCCTCGGGAAAGTCAGTGACGGGCATATGAGTATAAAGGCAGATGGTTGTTTTATCCTGGTAGAGGACGAGAAGATATCCGTCCTCTGAGACAAGATAAAATTTTTCTTTGCCTTTTGCATTTACGGGTTCAACCTCTTCCTGGTTTATCACAATCTGCGCTTCCGTTACAGTTTCTGTTTCTATGGTTGCCCCCGGCAGAGCCTCCTCAGGCCTTACGCTGTCCTTTGTAATGGCAAATCCAATTCCTAAGCAAATGGCGGATGCCGCTACGAACAAAAGAAAGCAGAACATATACTTCTTCATGAGTTGATACCTCCTTCATGTAAGTATAGTATCTGCCTTCTTCCTGGGTTTTAATCACAAAAGATGGAATTTTCTTGCAATGTGCACCAGCTTCTTGCCTCCGGGAACGCTTAAAAGCTCTGCTTCATCTACACAGCGCAGTTTTAAAAGAAGAATTCCATAAACCACCACAGCTATCGCTATAGCGGCAAGAACACTGAATACATTGCGCTTTAAGGTCAGATGCACAAGGAAATAGGAGCCATAAGCAGCCGCTCCCATAACTCCCGATGCAAGGATGGGAATAATAAATGTTTTCTTGATTTCCTGCCTGTAGTTTAAAAACCGACCGATAGCGGCTCCGTTTAAGATACACATGGTAAGTGCAAATAGGATGTTAGAATAAACCACGCTGTAGATTCCCATCCGGAATCCGAAAAGCATGATACACAGGATGATTACATGAAGGATCAGGGAAATGATCGCATTCTTTAAAGGGGTCTGCATCCGGTTGATCCCCTGTAATACTCCGTTTGTTACTGTGGAAAGTGAGAAAAACACGACTGCCACAGATCCGCACATCATCATCTTAATAAGAGACGAGTTGTCATTTCTGCTGAATAACAGGTTGCAGATAGGTCCTGCCAGTACCGTAAGGCCCACCGTGGCCGGTATGGCGATGAGCATGGAAAAACGAATCACCATGGAAACCTTGCTTTTTAACTGTCCCCTCTCACCTTCTGCCATTGCTCTTGAAAGGGATGGGATAAGGGCGGAAGCAAGGGAGTTGGCAATTGCCACCGGGATGTTAAAGAGAAGCTGGTACTTCCCGATTACGCCCCAGTTGGAAGCAATCTCCGAAGCGCCCATGCCCATAGCCGTCATGCCGTTTCCATAGATGCTGTTGTCAATCACGGTACTGATGTTATAAGCTACGCTGCTTAAAACAATGGGAAAGACTGTCATGAAAAGAACGCCGGAAAGTTCTCCATAGGATTCCCGGCGCCTTGTCCTGTCCCTTCTTGCCTGCTTTTTCATGATTGGCACATAGCTGAATAAAATAAACAGGAGAAACAGCAGGGCAGCCACGGCCCCTGCTCCTGTTCCGATGGTTCCTCCAGCCGCTCCAAAGGCAAAGGAGTATGACCCAGACCCGTAAACCAGATTGGACCGAAGTCCTGCCTGAAACAGCCTGGAAGCTGCATATACGCTGATGATCGCATTGACGATCTGTTCAAGAATCTGAGATACAGCCGTGGGGAGCATGGTCCCGATGCCCTGGAAATATCCCCGGAACACGCCAAGATAGGCTATCACCCAGATGGTAGGAGCCAGCGTCTTTAAGGCATAGAAGGTATAAGGCATTTTTAAAAACCGGCTGGCGAATATATCCGCTCCAAACCAGAGCACGGCTGCTCCCAGCCCTCCTACCACAGTACCGTAAAACAGAGCCACCTTTAACACCCTTATGGAGTTGAGGTACTCTTTTCTCGCCAATCTGGTGGCGATCATCTTGGATACTGCCGTAGGCAGGCTGTAGGAGGATACAATCAAAAGGATGGAATAAATGGTAAACGCAGAGCTGTAATAACCATTTCCTTCATCCCCTAAAATATCCGCCAGAGGGATACGGTAAAACATGCCAATGACCCGAACGATAATTCCTGCCACCGCAAGGATGGCTCCCTGGATCAGGAAATTGGAAGATCCCCTTTTTGTTGTTTTACTGCTTGTCCTATTCTTTTCCATATAACTTTACATTGGGAGAATCCTGTGCGGAAATAATGCATACCCAGGTTTTTCCCTGGTTCAGGATAATCTCGTTATTCTCCATGTCGTAATAATGTGTTGGGCCGAATTCTCCGTCTTTGCTCCATTTTATGGGGATGGAACGGCCTTCTGTCACGTAACAGCCATAAGAGTCATCCTGTACGTTGATGTTTAAATATTCTGTCGTTGCATAATGGGCGGAAGGGCAGTACTGAAGGATGATATTCTTAACCTTGATCTGGCCTTCATTTCCCTTGTGGGGAGCCCCGTACTGAAACCGGTAATAAAGCCCGTCCTCTTCATGATACTCAAACCACGGCTTGTTGAGCACATAGCCTGGATAGACCTTATAGGCATCGCTAACGCTATTGGCTCCTTCAAGGGTCACCTTACTGCCATCCTTTGCAAAACGGTAATGACCGCGGTAGGATGGGTCGTAGCTTTCTGTGTATCCCAGCTGAACAATGGATTTATTTAACCTCTCTCCGCTGGTATATGCATTGTGGGGTGTTTTCCGGTCTTTGGTACGGAAATATGCCACCGTACCGATGCCGTCAAGTCCGTTGATGTTATCCACATTGGCCAGATAAGGCTTTGCAAAGGTGCTCTGCCCGTAATGAGCATAGATCGCATCAAACTCGCGGGCAAAATATGTATAATAGGTGCGGCAGCTCCTGACGGAGCCGATCCGGTCCAGATCATCATAATTTTCCAAAATAGCCATGTAACGGTTCATTCCACCTTCTGCCGGTGCTTCATAGACCACTCCGGCACGGTTGATCCCGTATTGCGGAAGAGCTTGTTTGTCATTGCTCATCATCACTGCCACCGGCCTCCGGTTTCCGATGGCCAAATCCACCATCTCCCCCGTAAGGTAGCTGCGTATCTTACCATCTTTTTCGGTTCGTTCTTCAAAGGTATAGTATTCACCGGAATTCGCTTCTGTCCCATCATCTGCTGACTCACTGCTGTTTATTTTAATTTCTTTTGTTTCCGTCTCGGAGGTTACCACCGATTGATCCGGAATCCATACCTTTTCATATTTTTTACCGCAGCCGGATAAAAAAACGGCAGACAGCATGACGCCAGCGAATCCAAACCATACCTTTTTCATCATCTCGTATATCCTCCCCGGCGTAAGATTTCCTCCTGCTTCCTTTCCATGATCTCCCGTTCATCCTCTTCCATGTGATCATAGCCGCATAGATGAAGCATACTGTGAGCGACTAAAAAGGCAAGCTCCCTTGTTTGGGAATGGCCGTATTTTTCAGCTTGTTCTTCTACCTTATCGATAGATATGACTATATCTCCCAGTAAAAGTTCCCCTGTTTCCGGATGAAAGCAGTCGTCCGCCGCTTCTTCCAGATGTTCAAAATCCGAAGGCCTTTCATATTCAATCATGGGAAAGGAAAGAACATCGGTAGGATTGTCTATCTTCCGGTATTCGTTATTGATCTGGCGGATGTCCTCATTGTCGGTAATGAGGACATTGACCTCTGCCTCATAAGGGCAGTCTTCGTAATCCAGCGAATCCTCCACTACCCTTGTAATGATATCTTCATATGGGATATCCAGCTTTTTTTCAGCCTCATATTCAATATTAATCGTCATAACGTGCCTTTCTGCCGCCAATGGCCTTTGTCTTTCTCTCCACCGGCTTTTTCTTCGACTCATAATCTTCGTAAGCCTGTACGATTTTCTGCACCAGAGGATGACGAACCACGTCGCTGCTGGTTAGATGGCAGAAACCGATGTCGTCAATTCTCTTTAATATTTTCATGGCCGTATCAAGTCCAGATATGCTTCCGGAAGGAAGATCTTTCTGCGTTAAGTCACCCGTTACAATTACCTTTGACCCAAAGCCGATTCTGGTGAGGAACATCTTCATCTGGGCCGGAGTGGTGTTCTGGGCTTCGTCAAGAATAATATAGGCATTGTCCAGGGTACGGCCTCTCATGTAAGCCAGTGGTGCTACCTCAATCAGGCCTTTCTCAGCATTGTGAAGATAGCTCTCTGCTCCCATAATCTGATAGAGCGCATCATATAAAGGCCTTAAGTAAGGATCTATTTTGCTTTGTAGATCTCCCGGGAGAAATCCCAGCTTTTCTCCTGCCTCAATCGCAGGTCTGGTCAGAATGATCCGGCCTACCTCTCCGTTTTTAAAAGCCTGGATTGCCATTGCCATTGCAAGATAGGTTTTTCCGGTTCCTGCAGGACCGATTCCGAATACAATCATCTTCTTTCTGATCTGGTCCACATACTGCTTTTGCCCGAGGGTCTTTGGCTTTACCGGCTTTCCTGTAATGGTTCTGCAGATAATGTCCTTGTCGATTTCTAAAATCTGACTGTCGCTTTCAGAAAATGACAGAGAAAGAGCATAATCTACATTTTGTTCTGTAATGGAATTCCCCCGTCTGGAAAGCTCAATCAGGTTACTAAATACACTTTTTGCTTTCTGAACCATTTGTTCTGAACCAATGATCTTTAGGGCACCATCGCGTCCAATCATGGTAACATGCAAGGTCCGTTCTATTTTCTTTAGATAGCTGTCAAACTGTCCGCATACATTTTTTTCGTGTTCAGCTGGAATGTCTATGATTGTCTCAATTACGCTCATTTGAATGATTTGTCTCCTCCGGTTCCTCTGATCTTTGTATCTTCAACGCCTCCCGCCTTCCTAAAGACTCCTCTACCACGAAATCTACGGCAACCTGGCATAAAGATTCATTATCTAGTATTTTAACATGATTTTCCAGAATTTGTACCCCTTTTTCTATTAAATTTTTTTTGTACCTTTCGTTGATATCCTCAGACAGCAGTTTTTTCTCTTCCTCTGTATAGGGTCGCTCATAGGATATATACTCTTCCCCTGTTATTTTGCCAAAGTAAATGGGAAGATAAAAATTCTGGAATAAATGAAGCTGCTCTTCTTCCATGGTCCGCTTCCAGGAAGTTCCCTCTGGCCGGGGACGGATAAGCATAAAGGAAAAACGGAAAGCCTTCATATAGTATCCTTTCCTTACTTTCCCTGTTTCTACGTCGATTTTCCGAAAAAGAGGCATCTGTCTTGTAAAATGATATTCTGTCCTGGCTGTAATATCCGCATCAGAGCGTACAAAGTGGGTATTTATCACTGTTTCGCTGTCGTCGATAATGGGAAGGGTTCCGCTGACCAGTATCTGTCCTTCCTCTACCGTATCACCTATGGCTGCCATTGGAACGCCGTTTCGAACGATCATGGAGGTGATTACACCGCCTTTGTCCGCTATGATATCACAGGGAGTTTCATCCTTTGCAGGAATCTCCGACAACACTTCATTTTCTTTTATTTTAACCAAAAGGCGGGTTCCTGATACCCTTGCCGATACCCAGGTTATTTCAGGAAACTTGGTTCGAAAGGCTTCTTCCAGGACATCACAATCAATTTTTGATTTTTTCATACCATACCGGATTTCTTCCGATTCGCAGAATTTTATAAGAGTATCGTATGTATACATCCGGTTCCCGTCAAATTCAATATCCCAGATAAACAGGGAAAGGGAATAGAGGATCAAAAAAAAGCTGATAAACCCGGCTGCATATAGTTTCCTTTTTTTGTTCCGATATAAAAAAAAAGGAAGTCCAAACTTTTTTATAATCCTAAGTCTGACCTTCGATTTACGCACAAGGGGCTTCACCTTGCGGAACCCTTGTACCGTCATGAAAAGCTGATAGGAATGTCCGCAATTTACGACTTTCCATAATTCAATTTCATGTACGCTGCACATGTTAAGAAAACGTTCCGGGGAAAAACCGGTCATTTCTATAGAAAGATAACCGAATAAATAATGTTTCAGCCATGCAAGCATTTATTTCACCTCCAGTACCCTTTTTATTCAAATTCCAGGGATTTTATATAACCGCTGATTTTCATCTCCTCATTGGTGTAATATTCTATCATCAGCCGGCTTCCGCCAATGATCACCCGACAGTTTTTTGCCTGAAGTTTGATGGAACAGTCTGTATACAGGATAATGCTTCGGTAATTTTCTATTACAACGCTATGACGTCCAAGAAAAGATACAAGCACCTCTCCCAGAACCACGTCCTTCGGGAGTTTTAAGGCGGAAGCTGCTTTTTCCTTTGATTCCTCAAACATAATCCCTTTTCTGCCCCTCTCTTTTTATTTTTACAAATCGATTCGGGGTTTTAGCCCCTTTATACTATATGCAAAAAGGATGCGGAACATTCTACGGCCTTAAAAGTCGAAAAAACCCCTGGTCACATAGAAATGGGACCAGGGGCTCATCTTTTAACTATTAGTTATATTTACGTTTTCTTGCAGCTTCAGACTTTTTCTTACGTCTAACGCTTGGTTTCTCGTAATGCTCTCTCTTACGAATTTCCTGCTGGATACCTGCTTTTGCACAGTTTCTTTTGAATCTGCGTAAAGCACTATCTAAGGTCTCGTTGTCTTTAACGATAACATTTGACATAGCTCACACCTAACCTCCCTCCAGTTGTGTACTTGTGCATAATACAACTGTTTGGGTATTTTATAGCACTGATATGATTATAGCATAATTTTGCCATACGTCAAGAAAAACTTTTATATTTTTCTTAATGTTTCGCGGATTAATTCAGCTGTTCTGCAACAACTTCCGTAACTTTTTCCAGGCATGCATCCACTCCTGCCGGATTCTTTCCGCCTGCCTGAGCCATATTCGGACGTCCGCCGCCGCCGCCTCCAACCAAAGAAGCAATGGCTTTGATCAAGTTGCCTGCATGGGCTCCCTTCTTCTGCGCTTCCTCCGTAACAGTGGCCATCAGATTCACTTTGTCATCCTGAACAGAGGCGATTACAATGACTCCGTCGCCAATCTTATCTTTCAGCTGGTCGCCTAAATTACGGAGTCCATTCATATCCACATCAAGCACCTTTGTGGCAAGAACCTTAACTCCCTTAATCTCTTTCACCTGATCCATTACATTTCCAAGAGAGTCTTTTGCAAGTTTGCTTTTTAACTTTTCATTCTCAGAATGCAGGGCTTTTATCTCTTCTAAAAGGGATTCAATTTTTGCCGTCAGGGATGATGGTGTTGTCTTGGCAGTCTTTGCTGCTTCAAGAAGCTCTTTTTCAGTTTCCTGATAATAATGCATCAGGCCGTCTCCGGTCAGGGCTTCGATTCTCCGTACTCCGGCTGCGATACCGGTTTCGGACAGGATCTTAAAAGAGCCGATGACTCCCGTATTGTTAATATGGGTGCCACCGCAAAGCTCTGTGGAAAAGTCTCCCATTTTTACCACGCGGACCGTATCGCCGTATTTTTCCCCAAACAGTGCCATAGCACCTGATTTTTTGGCTTCTTCTAAAGTCATGATTTCCGTTTTTACAGGAAGAGAATCCTTGATCTTCTCATTTACAAGAGCTTCCACCTGTTCAATTTCCTCAAGTGTCATGGCTGAGAAATGAGTAAAGTCGAAACGCAGCCTGTCTCCGTCAACGAAGGAGCCTGCCTGCTCAACATGATTGCCTAAAACTGCTCTTAAGGCTTTCTGGAGAAGATGGGTTGCACTGTGATTTTTCCCCGTATTCTGGCGGTTATTTTCACAGACCTTTAAGGTAACCACATCTCCGGTCTGCAGCATTCCCTTTATCATTCTGCCCACATGGCCCACTTTTCCACCCTGTAAATGGATGGTATCTTCCACCTTAAATTCGCCCATATTACTTACGATTCTGCCTGCATCGCCCTGCTGGCCTCCCATGGTTCCGTAAAATACGGTCTGTTCCGTCACAATGGTTCCGGTCTCTCCGTCGGTAAGTGCCTCGACTAAGTCTGTTTCCGAAGTGAGAACAAGGATTTTGGAATCGCAAACCAGCTTATCATAGCCGATAAACTCCGTTGTAATGGCAGGATCAATGGACTGGTACACCGTGACGTCAGCCCCCATGTAATTGGTGGTCTTTCTGGCATTTCTGGCCGTTTCCCTCTGCTTTTGCATAGCAGCTTTAAAACCGTCTTCATCCACTCCGAAATTCTTTTCTTCCAGAATCTCCAGAGTCAGATCCAGAGGGAATCCGTAGGTATCATATAATTTGAAAGCATTCTCGCCGGAAAGGATGGTGATCTTCTCTTTTATCATCTCCTCTTCCAGCTCTAAAAGAATTGCAAGCCCCTGGTCAATGGTCTTGTTGAACTTGTCTTCCTCCTGGGTCAGAACTTTTAGAATCATGGCTTTCTTTTCTTCCAGCTCCGGATAACCATCCCTGGATAAGTCAATCACGGTGGTGGATAAGTCTGCAAGGAATTTTCCTTCGATTCCCAGAAGTCTTCCATGACGGGCAGCTCTTCTTAAGAGGCGGCGGAGAACATAGCCCCTACCCTCATTGGAGGGCATGATGCCATCGGATATCATAAAGGTACAGGACCGGACATGGTCTGTGATCAGCCGAAGGGATACATCCACATCAGGATCCTTCTTGTATTCTGTCCGGGCCAGTTCAGACACGCGGTTTAAAAGAGCTTTAATGGTATCCACGTCAAATATGGAATCTACATCCTGAACAACTACGGCCAGACGTTCCAGTCCCATGCCGGTATCAATGTTCTTCTGCTGTAACTCCTCATAGTTTCCATGGCCGTCATTTTCAAACTGCGTGAATACATTATTCCACACTTCCATATAACGGTCGCATTCACAGCCAACGGTACAGTCTGGCTTGCCGCAGCCGTACTTCTCTCCCCTGTCATAGTAAATCTCAGAACAGGGTCCGCAGGGACCTGCGCCGTGCTCCCAGAAATTATCTGCCTTTCCAAAGCGGAAAATACGCTCGGGCGCAATACCGATTTTTTTATTCCAGATTTCGAAGGCCTCATCATCTTCCAGATATACAGAAGGGTACAGCCTGTCCGGGTCAAGGCCGACTACCTGGGTCAAAAATTCCCATGACCAGTGAATCGCCTCATCCTTAAAATAATCCCCAAAGGAAAAATTCCCCAGCATCTCAAAGAATGTGCCGTGGCGGGCTGTCTTGCCAACATTTTCTATATCTCCTGTCCGGATACACTTCTGACAGGTAGTCACCCTTTTTCTTGGCGGGATTTCCTGGCCTGTAAAATATGGCTTAAGGGGAGCCATGCCCGAGTTGATTAACAACAAGCTGTTATCATTATGCGGAACCAGGGAGAAGCTTTTCATCGCCAGATGTCCCTTACTCTCAAAAAATTCAAGGAACATTCTCCTCAGTTCATTCACACCGTAGTTCTTCACGTTACTGTCCTCCGTTAGCTATTTTGTCTCTTTCGTCGCAATGCCGCTGTTTACGGCATCTTTATGATCTCTGTATTTCTTGCCGCATACGATACCGCCCCATGCAAGAAACAGGAAGAACAGAAATTTTATTGCGGTCTCCAGTAAACTTGCAAATATTGCTGTCATATTTTTTCCTCCCGAAAATTCATATAGTATCACTCATTTTACTATCCTATCATATGGAATTTTATTTATCAAGATGTTGGTATGGAAATTTTTTCACTCAAAATAAAAAGTACGGTATTTACCGTACTTTTTACTGTTCATCTTTTAAAGAGAGAACATCCATGTATTCTGTTACCAGATCATAGGCCCGCGCCCTTGTGGACTCTGCCATGGAAGCCGTGTACTCAACCTCTTCCAGGCTTCCGCCGCTGTATTTTTTTGCGGCATCCTCTGCCTTTGCGTCCCTGCTTTTGATCCATTCCTGCTGTGAGGTTTCCAGTGCCTTCTTATCTTCGTCAGTCAGCCCTTCTATAATAACGGCATAAATCGCATTCTGTTCCCTGTTCCACAGCTTGAATTCTTTATCTACCAGAGCCTTCATGGAATAGGTATTGGAATCTCCCGATTCCTCCCGCATCTTTTTGATCTGGGCATCCAGTTCCAGCAAATGCTTTTGATAATAGGCTGCTCCTTCCGTAGGACCGGCAGCATACGCCTGCCTGCTTTTTAAATCCGGACTTATGGGAGAGATTACAGTTTCCTCTATGGAAGCCTCGTCAGAGCTTTCCGCTGCCTGGGGGGCTGGTTCTGCCTGATCAGAAACTTCAGCACTTTTCATCCGAACTTCGGCCTCTGCCGGCTGGGATCTGTTCTCCGCTGCGGTCTCAGCATTTGGGGCGGCGGCCGGTCCGGCTTTCCTCATCTTTGATTCCTCTGCAGCAGCAGGCGCTTCCTGGGGAGCCGCCATATCTGCTGAGAACAATTCCGGCGTTCCGCCATAGCCTTTTGCTTCTGCCGGGTCTCCGGGAATTTCGGAGTTTGAAAGCCCGGTAATTCCCAAAGGATCCGAAACATTTTCCTTGCTTTTTATAAACGCGGATGTGGCAAGGGTTATGAGGATCCCGATGACCAGAATGCTTCCAATTACAATCCAAATTCCTCTATTTTTATTCATGAAATATCATCCTAACCTATTTGATGAAAATAACATAGCACAAATAAAAAAGAAAGAAAATAGGAATTCGCAATTAGTAAGACATTGTAAGAGATATGTAAGTTTTTGACATTTTCCATTGCTTGCCATATCATATCCCTTCGTCGACCTGCAGATCATCTCCATCCGCAGCGCTTGTGGCAAGCACATCACACCGTTCATTCTGAGGGTGGCCGGCATGTCCTTTTACCCAGTGAAAAGTCACCTGATGAGGTTCCATGGCCTTTAACAGCCTTTCCCATAGATCAATGTTCTTTACAGGGCCGCTTTTGCCTCTCTTCCAGTTGTTTTTTACCCAGTTATCAATCCAATGCTGATTAAATGCGTCTGTCACATATTTGGAATCAGAGTACAGATCTACCTGACAGGGCCTGGTAAGTGCTTCCAGACCTGCAATGGCCGCCATAAGTTCCATACGGTTGTTGGTGGTTTTTACATATCCCGCCGACATGGTTTTTTCGTGGAGCTGCCCTTTGGAATCAGTAAATTGCAAAACCGCGCCATAGCCTCCTGGCCCGTCGGGGTTTCCTCTTGCAGCTCCGTCAGTAAATAATTGTACTTTCGTCACTTTCTTTTGTTCTCCTTATCTATCCCATTTATCACATAAAGAATTAATTTGATCCGCAAATTTGGCAAGATCCTTATTGGCTCCGCCTTCGTTATGACGGATAACCTGCAAAAGCCTTTCGCCGGCAGCAAAAAGCCTTCCATAAACACCCACTGGTTTTTTTGAGATTTCCGGTCCTTTGTCAACTGCAACGCCCTCTGTCTCATTAAGCCATCTCCCAAGGGAAAGATCATAAACAGAACCGGAGTGAGGGGCCTTTACCCTGTATCCGTAATCCTTTTCAAGAAGCTGCTCAAAGGAGCTGCAAACCAAATCATCACCATGTACCAGAAATACTTGTCGCGGTTTTTCTTCAAAAGCGTTCAACCAGGCAATCAATCCTTCCATATCTGCGTGGGAACTCATTCCCTCCATCTGTTCTATATGGGCTTCCACCTGAATGGTTTCGCCAAACAGCCTTACTTCGCTGCAGCCTTCGATCAGGCTCCTTCCCAAGGTTCCTATGGACTGGTATCCGGTGAAAACGATCGTACATGACCGTCTCCATAAATTATGCTTTAAGTGATGGCGGATACGGCCTGCATCGCACATGCCTGCCGCTGAAATGATCACTTTTGGTTTTGAATTAAAATTAATGTTCTTGGATTCTTCACTGGTAACCGACAGCTTTAAGCCTGGAAAGGATATGGGGTTGATGCCTTTCATGACCAGTTCCTTTGTTTCTTCATCATAGCAGTCTACCAGATTATCTTTAAAAATATGGGTTGCTTCCACTGCCAGAGGGCTGTCGACATAAACCTCAAACCCATCGTGACCGGTGACCAGCTTCTCTGCTTTGATTCGGCGGAACATATAGAGGAGCTCCTGGGTCCTTCCCACTGCAAATGCGGGTATTACCACGTTTCCGCCACTGTCAAGGGTCTTTTGGACAATGCCTGCAAGAATGGAAACATGATCCGGTATCACACCGTGAAGCCGGTCTCCGTAGGTGCATTCCATGACCACATAATCCGCCTCTTTTATGTAGTGAGGATCACGGATTAAGGGCTTGTTCTTGTTGCCGATATCACCGGAAAATACGATTTTTTTAGAGATTCCGCCTTCTGTCAGCCAGATTTCAACAGAGGCGGAACCAAGAAGATGGCCTACGTCTATAAAACGAATTGTAACGCCATCCTCCAGTTCCACCTTTTCGTTGTAATTGTAGGAATGAAACAGTTCCAATACGCCCATGGCATCATTGATTCCGTACAGGGGTTCTTCTTCCGGGAGACCAGCCCGCCTTGCTTTTCTGTTCTTCCATTCTGTTTCAGACTCCTGAATATGGGCGCTGTCCTTCAGCATAATTCCGCAAAGGTCGGCGGTTGCCACGGTGGAGATCACTCGTCCCCGGAACCCTCTTGCATAGATAAAAGGAAGCATTCCTGCGTGATCGATATGGGCATGGGTCAAAAGAACATAATCAATTTCCGCATAGCTGACTGGCAGATCCACATTTACAAATTTATCAATCCCCTGCTCCATACCGCAGTCCACAAGGATTTTAAAACCGGCAGCTTCCAGATAATGACAGCTCCCGGTTACCTCGCGGGCTGCGCCGATGAACATTAATTTCATATAGCCCTCCTGTTGTACCTGTTTTTTGTATTATACCATTAATTTAGATAATAATGCAAATCATACCGCCATTACTATCGTTAATTATTTTTTGGAGGGTGTCCTGAAGTTTTATTTGACAGTCTTCCGTAAGCTGGGAAACTTTTTGCTGAATGCCGTCTTCCACGATCTGTTCAATGGATTTTCCAAAGATATTGGTGTTCCATATTCCGTCTTCGCTTTCTCTTGCATTTTCTTTAATGTAAGCGATTAAATCTTCTGCCTGCTGTTCGCTTCCGACAATCGGAGCGATCTCCGTCTGGATATGGGCTTTGATTAAATTAATGGAAGGTGCTTCTGCCCGCATTTTCACTCCGTATTTATTACCGTGCTTGATAACTTCCGGTTCATCCAGTATAATCTCGGACCGTTCCGGAGTCACGATTCCATAACCTTTGAAACGAACCTGGCTCATGGCCTGATTGACCTTTTCGTATTCTGACTTCATTTTAGCAAGCTCGCTTAAGGTCTGCATCAACTGGTATTCTCCCTCTATCGGAAGCCCTACATAATCGCTTAAAATCTGATAATAATAACTGTCATCCACATCCATTGCAACGGATACACTGCCGTCGGCCATATTTAAGTTCTGGATCTTGATGGACCGGACGCTTTCTGTTGACCCGTCAAATAAGTCTGATGATACGTCTTTCATGTGGGATACCTTTTTTACCATATCTTTTGCAGCCTGGATTACCTGGGCCTTCAGCCAGTGGGTGGCAGGGAGGATCTCAAGCCATTTTGGAATGAAGAAATCCATTTCTGTCACAGGGAATTCCTTTAATACCCGTTCAAGGATGTTATTTACGTCATCCTTCTTTAACTGTTCACAGTTAATGGGCATGACCGTTACCCCGTATTTCTGGCTTATATCCTTTGAAAGAGCCGCTGTTTCCTCAGAATACGGCCTTGCAGAATTGAGCAGAATAATAAATGGTTTCCCCAGGTTTTTTAATTCCTGTACGGTCCGCTCTTCTGCAGCTATGTAGTTGGGACGCTTCAGTTCGCCGATGGAACCGTCTGTAGTTATGACTACGCCAATGGTAGAATGGTCATTGATGACCTTTCTGGTTCCGATTTCTGCCGCTTTTGTAAAAGGGATCTCGTAATCAAACCAGGGTGTCTTCACAAGCCGCTCTTCATCATTTTCAATGTGGCCGGCAGCACCGTCTACCATAAAGCCTACACAGTCGATCAAGCGGACTTTTGTTTCGATCTCATCTCCCAAACGGATGGTTGCCGCTTCTTTGGGGATGAATTTTGGTTCTGTGGTCATGATGGTTTTTCCTGCCGCGCTCTGGGGCAGTTCGTCCCTTGTCTGAGTTTTCTGGTGTTCATCCTCCATGCCCGGCAGAACCATTAATTCCATAAAACGCTTGATAAAAGTAGACTTTCCTGTTCTTACCGGCCCCACAACTCCGATGTAGATTTCTCCGTTGGTTCGGGCTTTGATATCATTGTATACGTTATAATTGTCCATAAAGATTCCCCCTTCTGTGCTGTTATACTATATGCATGGGAGAAAGGATTATTCCCTAAAAATTAAGGATGGCAAAGCAGCTTTTACACTTCTTTTGCCATCCTTTAAAAATCTGTTATTCTTCGAAAGCCATATGACTATTCGCTTAGATATGCCTTCTTTACGGAATCATTATTCATCAGTTCATGGGCATTGCCGCTTAAGACTATGGCCCCTGTTTCCAGAACATACGCGCGGTTTGCAATGGACAAAGCCTTTTTTGCGTTTTGCTCCACCAGCAATACCGTTGTTCCTGACTTGTTGACCTCCTGAATGATATCAAAAATCTCATTCACATAAATCGGGGAAAGGCCCATGGAGGGCTCGTCAAGCACAATCACCTTTGGATGGCTCATCAGTGCACGTCCCATGGCTAACATCTGCTGCTCTCCGCCGCTTAAGGTTCCCGCAGGCTGGTTCTTTCTCTCCAGAAGCCTTGGGAAACGTTTGTAGATCATCTTAAGGGTTTCTTCTATCTCATTTTTATCCCGTCTTGTGTAAGCACCCAGCTTTAAATTTTCATAAACGCTTAAAGCTGCAAACACCCGCCGTCCTTCCGGTACATGAGCCATACCCATACCTACAATTTTATCGCCCCGGATTTTTGTGATATCCTGGCCGTCAAACTGAATGGTACCGGAGGCCGCCTTTAAAAGGCCGGTTATGGTATGAAGGGTCGTGGTTTTTCCAGCGCCGTTAGCGCCGATCAGGGCTACGATCTCGCCCTCGTTTACTTCAAAGGAAATATTCTTAAGCGCCTTAATGACGCCATAATATACTTCTAAGTCTTTTACTTCAAGCAGTGCCATTCCTTAAGCCTCCTTATTCTCCCAGATATGCCTTGATAACTTCCGGATCATTGAGCACATCCGCTGTTTTTCCCTGGGTAAGCACCTGGCCGAAATTCAGTACGGTCAGCCTTTCGCAGATGCCGGAAACAAGCTTCATATCGTGTTCAATGAGCAGAATGGTCATATCAAAATTATCCCGTACAAAGCGTATGGTATCCATAAGCTCTGTGGTTTCGTTGGGATTCATACCGGCTGCCGGCTCATCCAAAAGCAAAAGCTTAGGACCTGTGGCAAGGGCACGGGCGATCTCCAGCTTCCTTTGTTTTCCGTACGGAAGGTTGGAAGCGAGGATATCCTTTTCTTCATCAAGACCAAATACTTTTAAAAGCTCTATGGCCCGCTGATCCATCTCGTTTTCCACTTTAAAGTACTTAGGCAGGCGGAGAATTCCTGTGACCGTCCCATAGGAATAGGTGTTGTGAAGACCGGTCTTAACATTATCAAGAACCGTTAATTCCTTAAACAGACGGATATTCTGAAAGGTTCTCGCGATTCCGGCCCTGTTGATATCCACTGTCTTTTTCCCTGTTATGTTATCTCCGTCCAAGAAAATAGTGCCTGTATTGGGTTTATATACACCGGTCAAAAGGTTAAAGATCGTGGTTTTACCGGCACCGTTTGGGCCGATAAGACCATAAAGCTGTCCTTTTTCAATGGTGATGCTGAAATTATCTACGGCGCGCAATCCGCCAAAGGATATTCCAAGATTCTTGATTTCCAGTAAAGCCATGGTTATGCCCTCTCCTTCTCTGCCCTGTTCTTATGGAAATACCGTTTCCTGAGATCAATTAATTTAGGACTCCAGTTAAAAATCATCATGACAATCAGGATGATGGCGTAAATAAGCATCCGGTAGGTATTTAAACCTCTCAAAAGCTCCGGAAGCAGAGTTAAGAGAACTGCAGCGATCATGGAACCACGGATATTTCCGATTCCGCCGAGAACCACAAATACAAGAATCATAATGGACTGGTTATAGCCAAAATTCTTCTGTGTCGCAGTAAGTGCAGAAAGGTTATGGGAATACAGAACACCGGCCACGCCTGCCAGGGAGGCAGAAATGGTAAAGGCCATTAATTTGTATTTTGTGATGTTGATACCAATGGATTCCGCCGCAATGCGGTTATCCCGTACAGACATGATAGCCCGGCCGGATCTGGATTGAATTAAATTCAAAACGATTACCAGCGTGATCAAAATAAGGATAACACCAATGGTAAAGGTGGAATTTTTAGGTGTTCCTGTGATTCCCTGAGCACCGTTTATGATTACCGTCCCCTCTTTTGCCATATTGAGAGCGCCTGCGTTTTTTAAGGAAAAGTGAAGCCCGTCAGCATCCTTTCCAATGTAAACCACGTTTATCACATTTTTAATGATTTCTCCAAATGCCAGGGTCACAATAGCCAAATAATCGCCCCGAAGTCTTAAAACCGGAATTCCAACCACAATGCCAGCCAGTGCTGCCGAGAAAGCACCAATTAAAATAGCGAAAAAGAAACGGATTCCAGCGTTTGGAATGGCTTCCAGCATGGCAATGGAAAACAAGGCACTGGAAAAGGCCCCCACACACATGAAACCTGCGTGACCCAGACTCAGTTCTCCAAGGATGCCTACGGTTAAGTTCAAGGATACTGCCATAATGGTATAAATGCAAAGAGGCACCAAAAGGCCCTTCATCAGGTTACTCACCTGGCCTGCATTTACCAGGAGCTGTACGATAATATAGGCAGCGATCACCAGCCCAAAGGTTATCATCTTACTTCTTAATGTCTTATTCAGACGGAATTTCATCTTCATACTTTTTTCCATATCGTCCACCTATACTTTCTCGTTGATCTTCTTACCCAGGATTCCGGTTGGCTTTACAAGAAGAACGACAATAAGGACTCCAAATACGATGGCATCGGAAAGCTGGGAAGAAATATAAGCCTTGCTTAAGTTTTCAATCACACCCAGCAAAAGTCCGCCGATAAGCGCTCCCGGAATGGAGCCGATCCCGCCAAATACGGCAGCCACGAATGCCTTAATGCCTGGCATAGAGCCGGTATAGGGGGTAAGAGTCGGATAAGCGGAACAAAGAAGCGCACCGGCCACAGCAGCTAAAGCAGAGCCGATGGCAAAAGTAAGGGCAATGGTTCCGTCCACATTAATTCCCATGAGCTGGGCGGCTCCCTTATCTTCCGATACGGCAAGCATGGCCTGTCCTGCCCTTGTCTTTCTGATAAACATCGTCAGACCGATCATAATGATGACACAGCTGATGATCGTGACAATGGTCTCACCGGAAATGATCAGCTTTCCCTGTGCAAGCTTAAGAGCCGGAACTGTCACGACAGAAGTAAAGGATTTCGGATTAGAACCAAAAACGAGCAGTGCGATGTTTTGGAGTAAGTAGCTTACACCGATTGCCGTGATCAGAACTGCAAGAGGACTTGCCATACGGAGAGGACGGTAAGCGACCCCCTCAATGACAACGCCAAGTACCGTGCATAGGATCACTGCAAGGAGTATGCCGGCAACCGGACCTAAGCCCATTGTGCTGACAACTGTGAACACCACGTATCCTCCAATCATTATTACATCGCCATGAGCAAAATTAAGCATCTTGGCAATGCCATATACCATGGTATACCCCAAGGCAATGATAGCATAAACACTGCCCAGACTAAGACCATTAATAAAATAGGATATGAAACTCATCATACCATCGCACCTCATTCGTTGTTTATTTTAAAAGAAGAGGGTCGTCCTCTGGACGACCCTCTATTGGGTCATTTACCAAATGAATGAAATTCAGTAATTACATCGCCGTATAAACACCATTTACGATCTTAACTGCTTTTGGTGCCTTATCCGGTTCTCCGTCTTTGGACCACTTCATGTTCTCGCCTGTTAAGCCGTTTACAGAAACTTCTGTCATAGATGTCTTTAACGCATCGCAGATTGCAGAAGCATCCATGTCTGCTGTTATTGCAGCCTTTTCAGCAGCAGCCTTGATGGCGTAAACCGCATCGTAACCATCGGCAGCAAACTGGTTTGGTATTTCGCCATACTTCTCTTTGAATGTGGTAACAAACTTCTGGGTCAGTTCATCCTTTGCATCAGCAGCAAATGGTGTCAGAAGCATTACGTTTTCAGCTAAGGAAGTATCAAAATTTTCTACAGTTAAAAGTCCGTCAAGTCCGTCACAGCCAAAGAACTGTGGCTCGTATCCCATCTGCTTTGCCTGTGCAAGGATTAAGGCAGCCTGGGAATAGTAAATCGGAAGGAATACAAGCTCAGCGCCTGAATCCTGTGCCTTCTGAAGCTGTACGGAGAAGTTGGTATTGTTGTCTGCGGTAAATGCCTCATCAGACACAATTTCAATTCCCTGGTTTGCTGCTTCAGAGAGGAATTTATCATGGATACCGGATGAATAAACATCGGAGCTGTCATAAATAACAGCAACCTTGGTAGCCAGTTTGTTCTCACCAATGTACTGTGCGGAAGCTGCTCCCTGGTTTGGATCAGAGAAGCATACACGGAACTGGTTGTCAAATTTAGCGCAGTCTACGGCTGAACCGGAAGGAGTGAGCTGGAAAATGTTATCGTTACTGGATTCCGCACCTACTGCGATACAGGGAGCGGAGGTAACAGTACCAACTAACATCTGCATACCCCAATCCTTTAAGGTATTGTACGCATTTACTGCTTTTTCCGTATCGTTTTCATCATCCTGGAAGCTGTACTCAATCTGAGTCCCATTGATTCCGCCGTTAGCGTTGATCTCGTCAATGGCTAATTCCGCACCGCGCATTACAGCCTGTCCGTAAATCGCTGTGCTTCCAGTGATCGGCCCGATACCACCGATTTTAAAGGAACCTTCTCCAGAAGCCTTTGCTGCTTCTGTGGACTCTCCTGATGCCGCTTTTTCCCCGGCGGCAGTGGTTTCTGAAGCCTTGCCGCTTCCGCAGGCAGTTAAAGATGCTGCCAAAGCAACTGCCATGACAAGGCTCAGTAACTTCTTCATAGATTTTTTCATAATCCATTCCTCCTCATATAACGTTTTATATATACGTTTCCGTTGGTAATATTTACTTGATAAAGGCAGGCGATGCATACCGGAATCCAGCAAATCTTCTGTTCGATGAGCCAGAGGCTGATTGAACTTCGTTGACGTATACATAGTCTTTATAATAAAATGGCTTTTAAAAAAAGTCAACTGATTTTAATTTAAATATTAAAAAATCATTAATCCCAGGGCAGATCGGAACTTTCAATGGTCTTATCCCTAAGCATTAAATCCTTGACAGCTTCAGAGGCTGGTTTATTATGAAATAGAACTGCATTTACCTGCTCCACAATCGGCATGGAAACGCCGTATTTATCCGACAGAGCAAGAGCTGCTTTGGCAGAATAAATGCCCTCTACCACCATCTTCACTTCTTTTGTGGCTTCGTCCATGGTCTTTCCCTGGCCGATCAGGATTCCGGCTCTCCGGTTCCGGCTGTGCATACTTGCACAGGTTACGATCAGATCTCCAATTCCGGATAAGCCGTAAAAGGTCTGAAATTTACCGCCCATTTCCGTGCCAAGCCTTGATATTTCTGCAATGCCCCTAGTGATCAGAGCTGCTTTTGTGTTATCCCCATAGCCAAGTCCATCTGCAATACCGGCAGCAAGGGCGATGACATTTTTTATAGAGCCTCCAAGCTCGATTCCCAGGATGTCAGGACTTGTGTAAACCCGGAAAACCTCACTCATAAAAATTCCCTGAATGTATTCCGCTGTCTTTCTGGTACGGGCACCTGCCACGCAGGTGGTGGGGAGGTTTTTACTCACCTCTTCCGCATGGCTGGGTCCGGAAAGGACTGCCACATCTGCCATGGGAAGCTCTTCTTCCAAAATTTCAGAGAGGGTCATAAGAGAGGATTCTTCAATTCCTTTTGCAACGTTGACCACTACCTGGCCATATCTGCAAAATGAATTCATCTTTCTTGCCGTTGAACGGACATAAACGGAAGGAACTGCCGTCACAAGAAGATCCCTCCCTGTCATGGCTTCTTCTAAGTCTTCCGTAAAAATCATATCCTCAGTCAGCACCAGATCCGGCAGGGTATGATGCCTGTGGGTCGATCTCATCTCCGAAATTTCCTCGGGAAGTGCAGACCAGACAGTCACCTCATGCCCATTATTATATAGAAGAGCTGCAAGCGCTATTCCCCAGCTCCCAGATCCGATCACTCCGATTTTAGCCATTTTCTTCACCTCATGTTATTTTTTTCCTGATCCAAAGGAAATTTTATTCTCCCTGCCGCGGACAAGGCGTCCAATATTTGCCCGGTGGCGCCAGAATGCCTGACCGCTTATCAGTGCTGTCACTATGTAGAATTCGGGCAATAATCTTTGATCAAGACCATACGCGCCCATCATTCCAAAAAGGAACAGCCATATTAGAAAAATTGTTGCAACTACCAGAGAACCAAGAGAAACATATCTTGTAACAGCAACGATCAAAACAAATGCCACCAGGCATAAAAGCATCATTCTTAAATCAGTAGCCACAATCAGCCCGGCTGTGGCAGCAATGCCCTTGCCGCCTTTGAAATTAAGATAGAACGGGTAATTATGGCCCAGGATTACACCAAAACCAGTATACAATATCAGAAGATAAACCATCTCCGGCTGGGACCGGAACAGGACACGGATCATTAAGCAAGGCAGCAATGACTTTAAGAAATCGCCTAAAAAGACCACTGCTCCGGCCTTTGGCCCCATAACCCTTAGGGCGTTGGTCGTGCCGGAATTACCGCTTCCGTGATTGCGGATGTCAATTTTATGAGCCTTTCCGTAAAAATAACCGGACTGTATGAGTCCGAATAAATAACCTGCAATAAGACAGATGATTCGCTCCATACGATTATTCCTTTCCGCTTCTTTCTCTGTATATAAACTTAAGAGAGGTTCCTTTAAAACCGAATGCTTCCCGGATCTTATTCTCTAAATACCTGGTATAGGAAAAGTGAGTCAATTCCTTATCGTTTACAAAGATTACAAAAGTCGGAGGCTTTACAGCAACCTGGGTGATATAATAGAGTCTTAACCGTTTGCCCTTATCGGACGGGGGCTGCTGAAGCGCCACGGCTTCTGACATGATTTCATTTAAAACTCCGGTAGCTACCCGAAGAGTCTGGTTCTCCCGAACCATATCGATCACCTCGAACAGCTTATTCATCCTTTGGCCGGTTTTTGCAGAGATAAATAAGTATTCTGCATAAGGCATAAAGGACAAAGTATTCTTGATTTTGTTTGTATATTCATAGATGGTCTTATCGTTCTTTTCAATGGCATCCCATTTGTTGACAGCAACAACAATTCCCTTTCCGCGCTCATGGGCAATACCCGCAATTTTTGCATCCTGTTCGGTTACGCCTTCTTCCGCGTCAATGACCACTACCACCACATCGGCCCGTTCAACTGCCGTAACGGTACGGATGATGCTGTAGCGCTCCAGTTCCTCTTTGATCTTACTCTTCCGTCTCAGACCTGCCGTATCAATGAACACATATTCCGTGTCATTATGAACGATCTCCGTATCCACCGCATCCCTGGTAGTACCTGCAATATTGGAAACAATGACCCGGTTTTCTCCCAGGAGCTGATTTATAATAGAAGATTTGCCGACGTTTGGCTTTCCTACAATTGCAATTCTTGGCCTGTCATCCTCCTCTTCCTCTGTATCAAAGGCGCCAAAATGCTTTGCCACCTCATCAAGAAGCTCTCCAAGGCCCAGTCTGGAAGCAGCAGAAACAGGGACCGGATCCCCGATTCCCAAGTTATAGAACTCGTATACATCATTCCCGAACTTCTGGAAGCTGTCCACCTTATTGACAGCAAGGACGATGGGTTTTTTGGATTTCCGAAGCATGTCAGCGACCTTGGAATCAGAGTCCACAAGTCCCTGACGGACATCCACGATAAAGATGATAACATCTGCGGTGGCAATGGCGATCTCCGCCTGCTCCCTCATCTGGGACAGGATGATGTCGCTGCTGTCCGGCTCAATACCCCCTGTATCAATCAGGGTAAAATTCATATCCAGCCAGGTACAGTCAGCATAGATCCGGTCCCTGGTAACGCCTGGTGTGTCCTTTACAATAGAAATGGTCTCACCGGCTAAAACATTAAACAACGTAGACTTTCCCACATTGGGGCGGCCTACGATGGCAACTACTGGTTTACTCATATGTTATTTCCTTTCTTCTTGTCGAATGTTCCGGTTATAAGGGTATTCCCGCAAGGTTGTTTAATTCATACCCTTCATAAGAAGCTTCACTCTCTTCTACCGGCATAAGAACTGCCTGTACAAAATCCTGACCGCTTGATTTTACAATATCTACCTGTACTTGTAAAGCATTTTGTACATCCTGACGGGTCAGGTCATCAAGAAATACCTCTTCTCCGCTTCGGAACATGCATTCAGGAAGCAATAACCGTCTGCCCAACGCCTGTCCCTTAAGCTGTCCGATTAAATCCTGGCCTGTGATTAAACCTGCCACTGTGATTTGCTCCCCAAAAAAGACATTGGTAATAGGATAAACGTGAATGACCCGTCCGGGAAATCTTTCCTGTACCAGTTTTGCATGTCTTTTAATATAAGGGGCGGCAAGCCTGCCTGTTGCGATTGAGATCTCTTCAGACTGATGGTCATCTTCCATGATTTCCAGAGCGGCCTTAATCTCCTCATCCAAAAGCCGCAGCATGCCTACGCCGTTTTCCAGCTGAATATATCCGTCATAACAGCTCTCTTCCGGAAAAGGCAGCCCCGCCAGGATATAAAGCTCGTCACTGGCATGAATGAAATGGGTTCCATGGGTTTTAAAAAGCTTTTTCTGCCATCGTCCGATGATCTCCACGATCTCTTTTGCATCCTCTGCCGTAAAGGGCTGTAACGGATACAGGCCATCCCGGTATTTTGACATTCCAACAGGGACTGCGGATACACTCTCCATATACGGAAGGTATTCTGATAAATCTTCTATGGTCCTCTCCAGCTCCTTTCCGTCATTAACGCCCTTGCACAGCACAATCTGACCGTTCATGGGGATCCCTGCCTCATACAGCCTTCTGATTTTATTAAGGGCTTGGCCTGCAAACCGGTTGTGAAGCATCTCACACCTTAAAGCGGGATTGGTGGTGTGAACGGAAATGTTGATCGGTGCCAGTTTAAACTTTATGATACGGTCAATGTCATGATCGCTCATGTTAGTCAGTGTCACGTAGTTTCCCTGTAAAAAGGAAAGCCTGGAATCGTCATCCTTAAAATACAGGGTCTCTCTCATTCCAGGGGGCATCTGGTCTATAAAGCAGAAAATGCATTTATTCCGGCAGGATCTGTATTCACTCATGAGTCCGTTTTCAAAAGTAATCCCCAGATCCTCGTATTGGTTTTCTATTTCCAGCTCCCATTCTTCCCCGTCTTTCTTTTTCACGGTCATGAGAATGGACTCGCTGTTAATGTAATACTCATAATCAAAAATGTCTTCCAGTTCATGACCATCTATGGACAGGACCGTATCCCCTGGCTCCAGTTCCAGCTGATCTGCTATGGAGCCGGAATCAACTTCTTTTATGATATGTCCTCTTTTGCTCATCTTAATTTTACCTTTCCTCTTACCAGCCCATGCTCTTTGGGCATAAAGGCATACCCGAAGGGTGCTTCTGTAGCTGTCTCATATATCATAACAAGATTGTCACTCTTTGTAAAGGAAGCCTTTTTTGTTTTTTTCCTGGAAATACGACCGAAGCTATTGACGCATTCTGTCATTCAATGGTATAAAAGGGTGTAAGATTAAAAGCAGGCAGTCTTACGACTGGCTGTTGATTTATTATGGAGGAATCTTTGTCATGGCAAATGATTATGTATTTAACGACCAGCTACCTGTTGCTCCCTTAAAGATTGCAGCGCTGGAAAGCTGCCGGGAATTGGCCGGGAAAGTAAACGACCACATCGTAGGTTTCCGCAGAAATGATATCCAGGAGCTTATACGCCGAAAAGCTGATCTTCATTATCGCGGATATGATGTGGACTCCTATCTTCTCAAATGCGAATGCCCGCGTTTTGGAAGCGGAGAAGCGAAGGGTATTATCAGGGAATCTGTCCGGGGCACGGACGCATTTGTGATGGCAGACGTCACCAATAACAGCATAACCTATACCGTCAATGGTTATACCAACCACATGTCTCCTGATGATCATTTTCAGGATTTAAAGAGAATCATTGGCGCCTGCAGCGCAACAGCCCACAGGGTATGTGTTATTATGCCATTTCTATATGAGAGCCGCCAGCATAAGAGAACCAAAAGGGAATCTTTAGACTGCGCCATGGCTTTGGAAGAACTGGTTCACATGGGAGTCAGCAACATCATTACCTTTGACGCCCACGATCCCAGAGTCCAAAATGCCATCCCGTTAAATGGATTTGACAATTTCATGCCCACTTACCAGTTTGTCAAGGCAGTATTGAGGAAGTGTCCGGATTTAAAGATTGATAAAGAGCATTTAATGGTAATCAGTCCGGATGAGGGTGCCATGGACCGTGCCGTATACCTTGCAAACAATTTAAGCGTAGACATGGGTATGTTCTATAAGAGACGGGATTACTCCAAAGTGGTCGATGGACGTAACCCTATTGTCGCCCATGAATTCTTAGGTGCCTCCGTAGAAGGTAAGACAGTGTTAATCGTAGACGATATGATCTCCTCCGGGGAAAGCATGCTGGATACGGCAAAGGAATTAAAAGAGCGGAAAGCAGATAAGGTAATCGTTTGCTGTACCTTTGGCCTCTTCACCAACGGACTGGCTAAATTTGATGAATATTACAGTCGCGGCTACATAGACTGTGTCGTTACTACAAATTTAAATTACCGTCCCACGGAATTGATGGGAAGGGAATGGTATGTAGAAGCAGACATCAGTAAATACATTGCGGCAATTGTAAATTCTTTAAATCATGATGTGCCCATAAGTACTGCACTCTCATCTACAGAGAAGATCCAGAATTTGTTAAAAAAATATCGGGCATAAGAATATGCCCTGCCCTTACAAACGCAAAAGGGGATAAGGTTCCTCTTGATTTTAACAAAAAAGTGAGATGCTGCTATTTTGCGGCATCTCACTTTTTTGAACTTATGAATTATGAACGATTAAGTGTATCACGAACCATTGCTTTTTTCAACAATCCCTAAAAATGCCGCCAGATTCCCTCTCTCATTCCCGGTCGTCCGGTGGGAAAATAAAAGATCTGAATTACAATGGGTGCAGATATCCGTAACCTGGATGTTTTCCTGCTTTATCCCTGATTCCAGCATCACAATTTCATTCGCCCGCCAAAGATCCAGCATATATTTTCCATCGTTCTTTTCAGATAATATATCGCACCAATCCTTCTTATCAAACCCTTTCATAAACTCCCGGGCCACTTCGCCTCCCACCTCATAACATTCCTTGCAGATGCTGGGGCCGATGCAGGCGATCACATCCTCTGCCTTCGTTCCAAAGGCTTCCTCCATTTTTTTGACCGTAACTTCCCCCATGCGTTTCACGGTTCCCCTCCAGCCGGAATGGCTTAGCCCAATGGCATGATGGACTGGATCCAGAAAATAAAGGGGTACGCAATCAGCATAAAAGGTAACCAGGGTAATTCCAGGAACATTGGTGATCAATCCATCCACATCTTCATAATCCCGTTCCTTTACGATACCTTTCCCTGCATCCTCTTCCGTTACCAGCCGGACATTGGTGGTATGGGTCTGATAGGACAAAACCATCCGCTCCATATCAACTCCCAGGGCCTTTCCCATCCTACGGTAGTTTTCCATCACATGGGACCGATTATCTCCCCGGGTAAATGTAAAATTCATAGTAGCATACTTTCCCTGGCTGACGCCTCCCAGTTTCGTTGAAAATCCTTGCTTCACTAACCCAGTTCTTTCTAAAATAGGAAAGGACAAATAAGGCACCTTTTCCACTGTCTTATAATCCATTCCTGTAACACTAGCTTTACGCTTCCACATATCTTCCATCACACCTTTGTTTAAAATGCGTCTTTAATCAGCCGGATTTCCTGTCCCAGGATTGCCACCACATCGAACCGGCAGGGAATGTCCTCTCCCAGATGGCACCGGTACAAATATCTTTTGGCAGCATCCCTGATTTTCCTCTGCTTCGAAACATGGACTGCTTCCGCCGGGTCTCCTTTTACCAGATTCCGCCGGTACTTTACCTCAATAAAGACGAGTTCCTTTCCATCCTT
The DNA here is from genome assembly GCA_002367105.1 of Hungatella sp. UBA3048. Classification (GTDB taxonomy): domain Bacteria; phylum Bacillota; class Clostridia; order Lachnospirales; family Lachnospiraceae; genus Lacrimispora. The sequence continues at coordinate 231,851 of DFCS01000044.1, read as the reverse complement.
TGCGATAATATCTATCTCACCCTTACGGTCTCCAAAATTCCGTTCTAATATCACATATCCTTTACTTTCCAGATATGCGGCAGCCGCATCTTCAAACTCACTTCCAATCTCCCGATTGTTCTTCAAAGACAACCTCCCACGAAATTCTTGATAAAGCTGCGTCTGTGAATGGGACAAGGGCCAAATTCCTTTAAGGCATGAATATGAGCGGCCGTTCCATATCCCTTATGCTTTGCAAAACCATATTCCGGAAACAATTTGTCATATTCCTCCATCATATGATCCCTGGTCACTTTTGCCATTATACTTGCAGCGGCAATTGACACGCTCTTTGAATCGCCTTTGACAATAGGCACCTGGGAAGCGGTAATTCCCGGGATCGTAACCGCATCATTTAAAAAGACTTCCGGTTCTGCTCCCAATTTGCCTATGGCAAGCCTCATCGCTTCATAGGTGGCCTGCAGGATATTTATTTCATCGATCCGGTCTGCTCCGACTACTCCAACTGCAAAAGCAGAGGCTTTTTCCTGGATCTCTTCAAATAGAGCTTCCCGCCGTTTCTCTGACAGCTTTTTTGAATCATTTAAAAAAAGAATATCGCAGACCCTGGGCAGGATCACCGCACCGGCTACCACCGGCCCTGCCAGGGGGCCGCGTCCAGCCTCATCGATACCGCAGACCAGGATATGTTCCTCATACTGACGTTCAAACTCTTTCATTTTCTCCAGACGCTCCTGTTCCGCCTGAAGCTTTTCTTCTGTTAATTTTCTCATTTCTTTAAGCTCCCGTTTTTTGATTGAAAAACAGGGTCTTGCTCTTTTTCCAAAAAGCAAAACCCTTTCATTGAATTCTGGTTATTGCGCAGGAAGCTCCAAAGTCATACGACCCAGCTTTCCGCTTCTGAAATCGTCGATCAAAAGATTCGAAGCCTTCACCAGGTCCAGTTCTCCGCCTTTTGCAAGACAGGCTCTGGCCTGTGCCACCTGCATTAATGCCTCCAGGGCATCTTCTGTTTCTATTCCATATCTTTCAGAAAGAACTCTGGGATATTTTTTTGTCAGGAAACGGATGAGCTCCATTGCCAGTTCATCCTTGTTCAATATCTCATCATTGACAGATCCAATGAGAGCAAGTCTGATTCCTACCTGCTGATCCTCAAATTTCGGCCACAATATACCGGGGGTATCAAGAAGCTCTAAGCTCTTATTAAGCCTGATCCATTGATTCCCTTTCGTCACTCCAGGTCTGTTTCCTGTTTTTGCACATGCTTTTCCTGCAAAGGAATTGATAAAGGTAGATTTTCCCACATTGGGAATTCCGACCACCATGGCTCTCACCGGACGGTTTAAAATTCCTCTTCTGCGGTCACGTTCTATTTTCTCCTTACATGCCTCAGAAACAACACCGTTAATCTGCTTTAGTCCTGCCCCGCTCTTAGAATTCACCTTGACAACGTAGCAGCCCTTGGCTTCAAAATATGACTGCCAGGCACTGTTGCTGCGTTCATCCGCAAGATCGGATTTATTAAGCAGAACGATACGTGCCTTTCCGGCTCCCAATTCATCAATATCAGGATTCCGGCTGCTTAAGGGTACTCTCGCGTCCACCAGTTCTATTATCAAATCAATTAATTTGATATCTTCCTTCATAGCCCTTTTGGCTTTGGTCATATGACCCGGATACCATTGTATATTCATAACATTCCTCTACTTTGAACGAATTAGTTCCATTTTTATAAAAGGCATCATCCGGAACCATACCTTGCCCTGGATCTGGCCTCTGCTTACATTTCCGATATTGGCAAAACGGCTGTCCTCGCTGCTGTCTCTGTTATCACCCAGCAGAAAATATTCATCACTACCAAGCTTGACCGGCTTTTCCGCAAGTCCGGCAAGAGAGATACGGCCAGAGCCTGACGGTTCTTTTAGTTTTTCTCCGTCAACAAAGATTTCATCGTTTTTTATCTGCACGGTTTCCCCAGGCAGTCCGATGACCCTCTTTACATTCATTTTCTGATCTTCTCTTTGAAATACCACAACATCAAACCGATCCGGGTTTCCAAAATCATAAGCCAGCCGGTCCATCAAAACCACATCATCCGAAGCGAGAAGAGGAAGCATGGAGTGCCCTGCAATCACGATCTGTGTTCCATAAGCATAGACCAGAAACCATGCTAAGGCAATCACTACTACAATATCAACGACCCAGTTGACGATTTGCCGGAGCTTATTATTATCTTCACTGTGATAAAAATCCATGTATGAAACCCCCCGTCTATTATAAGGAAGTTCGCTTCGCTTATCTTCATTCAGTAACTCATGTCAAGAAAGGGACAATTTGCATTGTCCCCCTCACCTGATCCGGAATTATTTAACTGATTCTTTGACCTTAGCAGCCTTACCAACTCTGTCTCTTAAGTAGTAAAGTTTTGCTCTTCTTACTTTACCTCTTCTTACAACTTCAATGTTGTCTACAGAAGGGGAATGTAATGGCCAGGTCTTTTCAACGCCGATGCCGTTAGAATTTTTTCTTACGGTAAATGTCTCTCTGGCGCCGCCGTTCTGTCTTTTAATAACGGTTCCTTCAAAAATCTGGATTCTTTCGCGGGCACCCTCTTTGATCTTGTTATATACCTTAACGGTATCGCCAACGTTGAACTGAGGAACTTCCTGCTTTAACTGTGCTGCTTCAATATTCTTAATAATTTCGTTCATTGTGTGAACCTCCTTGATATTATTTGATGTTCTTAATACTTCATTCTAAAATCCGTAACAGAGGACCATCGCCTTTTCATCACAACGTTTTTCATTTTATCATAAAGGAACTTGGATTGCAAGTCCTTTCTTCCTTAAATTATTCCCGTTTTTCCTGCTCATTTTCAAGCTTTTTTAAATATTCCGCTTCTTTTTTAGACAGGCTGGCATCCGCCAAAAGATCCGGCCTGCGTTCCAGGGTCCGTTTAATGGATTGTTCCCTTCTCCAGGTATCAATATTTTTATGATGACCGGATAAAAGGATATCAGGAACCCGGAGTCCCCTGTACTCTTCCGGCCTGGTATACTGGGGATATTCCAGAAGGTTGTCGTGGAAGGATTCAAATTCAGCAGAGGTATCGTTGTTTAAGACCCCTGGAATCAGCCGGGAAATGCAGTCAATCATAACCATGGCCGGGAGCTCTCCTCCTGTCAGCACATAGTCACCGATGGAAAGATAATCCGTGGCAACAAGCTCCAAAGCCCTCTCATCAATTCCTTCATAATGGCCGCACAGGAAAACAAGGTCTTCTTCCTTTGCCAGTTCCTCCGCAATTTTCTGGTTAAAAACCCTCCCCTGGGGAGTCATATAGATAACCCGGGGCTTTTTCCCGATTTTCCCACACAAATCATCATAGGCCTCACAGATAGGCATGGGCTGCATGACCATTCCGGCTCCGCCTCCATAGGGATAATCATCCACATGACGGTGCTTGTCGGTTGAATATTCCCGGATATCTATGGCTTCAATAGAGAGCAGGCCTTTTTCCGCCGCTCTTCCAATAATGCTGGTGTGGAGGCCGTTTAGGACCATCTCAGGAAACAGGGTTAATATGTGATAATTCATTGTCTATTTCCACTCCTCTATCTTAATCCAGAAGTCCATCCATGATGTGAACTATAACAGTTCCTTCTGTTAAATCCACATTTAACACGCATTCCTTAATTGCCGGAAGCAGGACTTCCTTCCCTTCTGCCGTTTTTACTTCATAGACGTCATTGGCTCCGGTCTTGATCACATCGGTCAGGGTTCCAAACTCTTCTCCGTTCTCAGTGATTACGCGAAGTCCAATTAAATCAACAATGAAATTTTCATCCGGTCCCAGCTCTACCGCCTGGTCCCTGGTTATGAGCAGATCTTTTCCTTTATATTTTTCAATGTCATCAATGGAATCATATCCTTTGAACTTAAGGATCACCATATTCTTAAAAAACTTTACTCCCTGGATTTCTAAATCCATATGGTCCCGGCCGGTATCCAGAATTACATTCTTTAGACTTTTAAAACGATTTACATCGTCTGTGGTCGGATAAACCTTCACTTCTCCTCTCACTCCGTGAGTGGATGAAATTACGCCAACTCTTAACAAATTATCCATCTGTCTCTCCATCTTATGCAAAGGAAATCTGCTTCCCTTTGCTCATCGAACCATGTCAAAGAAACCGGATATCACTATCCGGCTTATTTTAAGCATTTGCACAAAGAAAATAATACCAAAAGGACCGTCGTCCCGACAGGCCGGCGGTCTTTTACGGTTACTGGATTTCTACAGTAACCTTTTTGTCTTCTTTGGAAGCTGCTGCTTTTACAACAGAACGGATAGCTTTAGCGATCCTGCCCTGCTTGCCAATTACCTTACCCATGTCGGAAGGTGCAACCGTAAGTTCAAGGATTATCTCATCGTCTTTAACGGTTTCAGTAACAACAACCTGATCCGGGTTATCAACCAGTGCTCTTGCAATTACTTCTACTAATTCCTTCATATGCTTCACCTCTCACTACTGGATACCGGCGATCTTTAAAAGCTTGCTTACAACTTCAGTTGGCTGAGCACCTGCAGTTAACCACTTCTTTGCGTTCTCTTCGTTAAACTTGATTACGCTTGGTTCTGTGGTAGGATCATAGTAACCAACCTCTTCGATGAATCTGCCATCTCTTGGAGATCTGGAATCTGCAACTACAATTCTATAGAAAGGAGCCTTTTTCTGACCCATTCTTTTTAATCTCATTTTTACTGCCATTTTGAAATTCACCTCCTTAAATCTTGGATTCTGAAACTAATTTATAGCGAACGCAGAAATCTGCTTTGCTAACGTAAAAGAATAAACTAAAACGGTAACTTCATCTTGCCGAACAAACCGCCGTGACGCTTTCCGCCGCCCATCATGCCGGGAAGCTGTTTCATCATCTTTTTCATCTGATCAAACTGCTTGACTATGCGGTTTACTTCTGTGATATCCACGCCCGCACCCTTAGCTACACGCTGCTTTCTGGAAGCATTTTTCATAAGCTCAGGATTCAACCGTTCTTTGTTTGTCATGGAAAGGATGATCGCTTCCACCCGGTCCATGGCTTTTTCATCAAAATCCATATCCTTCATCTGGCCCATGCCCGGCATCATGCTTAATATGCTTGCCATGCCGCCCATTTTCTTTACCTGGTTCATCTGGTCCAGAAAATCATTGTAATCAAATTCCGCCTTGCGGAGCTTTTGAGACAACTCTTTTGCTTTCTCTTCATCAACCTGGGTTTCGGCCTTTTCAATAAGGGAAAGGATATCGCCCATACCAAGAATTCTGGAAGCCATACGGTCCGGATAAAACTGTTCCAAATCGGAAAGCTTTTCTCCCATACCAACATAAAGAACCGGCTTTCCAGTTACTGCACGGATTGAGAGGGCTGCACCGCCCCTGGTATCACCGTCCAGCTTTGTAATGATAACGCCGTCAATGCCAATTTTATCATTGAACATTCCCGCTACATTTACCGCATCTTGTCCTGTCATGGCATCAACTACCAGTATTGTCTGATGAACATCTACCGCATCTTTAATTTCGATCAGCTCGTTCATCATGTCTTCATCAATGTGAAGACGGCCTGCCGTATCCAGAATGATCACATTCTGGTCATTCTTTGCCGCATATGCAACAGCGGCCTTTGCAATATCTGCCGGTTTATGGTTTTCTCCCATGGAGAAGACGGGAACGCCCTGCTTTTCCCCGTTGATCTGCAGCTGCTTGATAGCAGCGGGACGATAAACGTCACAAGCAACGAGAAGCGGCTTCCTGCCCTTTGCCTTTAGCTTTCCGGCAATTTTGGCAGTGGTGGTTGTTTTACCGGCACCCTGAAGACCTGCCATCAGGATGATAGTCATATCGCTGGCAGGCTTTAACGAAATTTCAGTCGTCTCAGATCCCATCAGCTTTACCAGTTCTTCATTTACGATCTTTATTACCATCTGTCCGGGAGTCAGACTGTTCTGGACATCCTGTCCAATTGCCCGCTCCTGTACAGCGCTTATAAACTGTTTAACAACCTTAAAGCTCACGTCGGCTTCCAGTAAAGCCATCTTCACTTCTTTAAGGGCTGTTTTCACATCGGCCTCGGACAAGCGTCCTTTGCCTCTTAAGCTCTTAAATACATTCTGTAATTTATCGGATAAGCTCTCAAAAGCCATCTAACGCCCTCCTAATGAGCTTCCAGCTCGATGATTTCGCCCGATATCTCCTCAATGCGATGGATCAGATTCCTATCGTTCGTACCGGCAAACTCTTTTGTCAAACTCTGGATCTCTCTGGCCAGTTTTTTTGTCTGCTCAAACTTTTTTACCAGATGAAGTTTTTCTTCATAATCTTCCAGGATCTTATTGCACCGTTTAATGAGGTCATGGACACCCTGACGGCTGATTCCCTGTTCTTCTGCTATCTCACTTAAAGAAAGGTCATAAAAAACCACATCTTCGTAGATATGCCTCTGATGCTCCGTTAATAGAGCGCCGTAGAAATCATATAATAAGACCTGTCTTGCAATCCTCTCCATATCATCACCTGGGATATCATACAATATTTTTTTTAAGGTGTCAAGTGTTTTTTCTTTACACCCCTGTTTTATTTTAAATAAATGTTTCTTTCGGAATTGGTCATTCAAGAAATTTCTTCATGAAATAATAAAGTTTCCTGCTGTGCACGATATAACTGCCGTGCCCTTCTCCAGGAAGGATTTTAAGACGGCTGTTTTTAATTTTTGAGGCAAGATAACGGGTATGGGATTCACGGACCATATCCCGCTCTCCTGCCAAAATAAGTACTGGAACAGGAATGCTCTCCAGCTCTTTTACCGTAATCTGGGGTTCTTTCAGCATCATCAAAAGCTTAGGATCATGTTTTATGGCTTCTAACAGAGAGAATAATTTAAGCCAGTACCATTTTAAACCCTGAGGATAAGCATTGGCACCGCATAACACCAGCTTTGAAAAAAGCTCCGGATACCGGACGGCTGCAAGAATCCCAATGATCCCGCCGTCGCTGAATCCACAGTAACAGGGCTTTTCAAGCTTCAGCTTCCTGACAAATTCAGCCACATCTTCCGCCATTGCCTCATACCCCAGTGTTTTCACTCTGGAACTTTTTCCATGATCTCTGGAATCCAGGGCATAAACGGTATAATTTTCTCTTAAAAGCTCCGCTGTTTCATTAAAAATAGTATGATCCTCTCCATTCCCATGGACAAGAAGAATCGCCGGGCCGTTTCCTGACACCTCATAGTATAACGTGACTCCATTTACTTCAATATACACGGCTTCTCCTTATCTGGTTGGAACAATCTCGATCCAATAGCCGTCTGGGTCACTGATGAAATAAATGCCCATAGCAGGGTTTTCATAACAGATAACTCCCATTTCCTTATGCTTTTTATAGAAGCTCTCATATTCATCCGTTTGGAATGCCAGATGAAATTCACATTCTCCCAGATTATAAGGCTCTTTTCGTTCTGTTAAGTAAGTCAGCTCCAGAGTAAAATCACTTTTTCCATCACCTAAATAAATCAGTTTAAAGGAACCGTCTGACGCTGTTTTTTCACGCACAGGGCTAAGTCCCAGTGCATCCTTATAGAATTTTAAGCTCTTTTCCAGATCAAGTACATTAAAATTAAAATGGTTAAATGTAATCATACCGCTGTCACTCCTTTTCATTTTTCATACCGGCTGCGATCCCCTTATAGCCGGTACACACCAGTCTTTCGTCCTATCCATCATATCATACATATGATCTCTCTTGTCAACTGCAACCGGATAACTTGTGCAGGAAATGTTAAAAGATCCGGCCTTTCAGAAAAAGCCGGACCTCATTATAATCCTTATTTTTTCGGCATAAGTGCTTTTGTGCCTCCCATATAGGGCCGTAAAGCTTCCGGAATCTTAACGGTTCCATCTGCCTGTAAGTTGTTCTCCAGGAAAGCGATCAGCATTCTTGGAGGAGCAGCTACGGTGTTGTTTAACGTATGGGCAAAATACTTTCTTCCTTCTTCTCCAGAAACACGGATTTTAAGTCTTCTTGCCTGGGCATCGCCTAAATTGGAGCAGCTGCCCACTTCAAAATACTTTTTCTGTCTTGGGGACCAGGCTTCCACATCCACTGATTTCACCTTTAAATCAGCCAAATCTCCGGAACAGCATTCCAGAGTTCTTACCGGGATATCCAGGGAACGGAATAAGTCAACCGTATTCTGCCATAATTTATCATACCAATCCATGCTTTCTTCCGGCTTGCAGACAACGATCATTTCCTGCTTTTCAAACTGATGGATCCGGTACACTCCACGTTCTTCCAAGCCATGGGCACCTTTCTCCTTACGGAAGCAGGGAGAATAACTGGTTAAGGTCTGAGGAAGCTTCTCTTCCGGAAGGATGGTATCAATGAATTTTCCAATCATGGAATGTTCGCTGGTACCGATCAGATATAAATCCTCTCCTTCGATCTTATACATCATGGCATCCATCTCGGCAAAGCTCATAACGCCGGTAACCACTTCACTGCGGATCATGAAGGGCGGAATGCAATAGGTGAAGCCACGGTTTATCATGAAATCCCTTGCATAGGAAAGTACAGAAGAATGAAGCCTTGCAATATCGCCCATCAGATAATAAAAGCCATTGCCGGCTACTTTTCTTGCACTGTCAAGGTCAATGCCGTCAAAGCTTTCCATGATTTCTGTGTGATAAGGAATCTCAAACTCAGGAACAACAGGCTCGCCGTAACGCTCTACCTCTACGTTCTCGCTGTCATCCTTGCCGATGGGTACACTTGGATCAATGATATTCGGAATGGTCATCATGATCTTTTTGATTTTTTCTTCCAGCTCACGTTCCTTTTCTTCCAACCCGGCCAGATGTTCAGAAGCATCGGTCACTTTCTTCTTCATTTCCTCTGCTTCTTCCTTTTTCCCCTGTCCCATCAAGGCGCCGATCTGTTTGGAAAGTTTGTTGCGNNTCTGCCGTTGATTATACTACAAAAAAAGGGCAAAGAAAAGCCCCTTTCCTAAAATTCCCCATCCTTCGTCTCATTCTTATCCCCGAATCAGCATAGAAAGGATTTCTTCAAAGCACACTCCGTTTTTTATCGGGACATGCAGATCATCGGATTTTATTATACTGGCCTTTACAAAACCGGCCGCTTTTTTCACTGCTTCTGTTAATGGGATCCCTTTCACGGTTTGGGCTGCTAGGATGCTGGAGAACACATCTCCGGTTCCCGGCCGTTCACTGCCGACATGAAGAGAACGCAAAAAGTGGGGCTTCCGGTCCTTCTCAGCCACTACATTGGTCACATAGTTGCCTTCCCTTACGCCAGTGATCACTACGGAATCTGGTCCCATATCCCATATCTCAGCAGCCATAGCAAGAAGCTCTGAACGCTTCCAGCCTGACGGCCGGTATTGTCTGCCGGTAAGGATACAGGCCTCTGTCAGATTGGGGGTCACAATATCACCATAGCCCACCAGTTCCTTCATGCGGCTGCACATCCGTTCCGTATAAGTCTGATAGGCTTTTCCGTGATCTCCCATAATGGGATCCACCAAAACCTTAGTTTCCGGTGTGCTAAAATCCTTAATCATGCCAATGACAATTTCAATCTGTTCCTCGGAACCTAAAAATCCGCTGTAAATCCCGTCAAAGGACAGATCCAGCTTCTTCCACTGTTCAATATATAAAGGCATTTTCTCCGTATAATCATCAAAAAAGTAGGTGGAAAATCCGGTATGGTTCGATAGTATGGAAGTGGGAACCGGACAGCACTGTACCTTTAAGGCTGAAAGAATAGGAAGAGCCACTGTGAGAGAACAGCGGCCATATCCCGACAGATCTTGAATAACAGCAATTTTTTTCTGATGTTTTTCTGATGTCATAAGAGCTCCTAACAAATTTTTGTAAATAAACCGGACCTGATCAGGGCATTTCTAAGAGGCATGTAGATGAGGACGGAAACAATGGCGGAGGTGATTGCATTAATAGAAGTAGATGCAACGTTCCATGCCAGTGCCAGTTCTGCCGCCGGTTTCCCCAGGATCAGAAGCTTGTAAAAATAACCGACCAGAGGGTCAAAGATCACATTGAACAATAGTCCTCCTGCCACTGCCGTGATGGTCCAGGTCAGTATATGCTTTTTGTCAGAGGATTCATTGATCTTTCCGATTCTATGGGCCAGAAATCCGGTGATAAGGCCGATGCACAGTTTTAATAGAAAGGTCTTTGGCGCATATACCACATAAACCGGATCAAAAAGATCTCCGATGGTCATGCCGATAGCACCGCCTAAGCCGCCGTACAGCCCGCCTAATAGAAGTGCTCCCAAAACGCAGACCGCATTCCCCAAGTGAATGGAAGTGGCATCCCCTCCCGGAAGTGTGATCTTAAATTGCAGGAATGTAAATACTACATAGGACATAGCGGCAAACAGTCCTGTCAGTGCGGTTTTATATATCCTGTTGTCTGTTTTACTCATTGGTAATTCCTCCCTTGCTGCTCTTGTTGTTTCTTATCTTAGCACGCAAGTGGAGTGATATAAATATCCAGTTTCGATATATTAAATCATACCAGTTTAGTCATGGGATTGGATACAAATCAGGGTTCCGGACGCGAATTCAATCGAGCCCTCTTCACCTGTCAGCTCATTGCTGATACACAGGCTGGTTCCTAAGTCAATGTCCTTTTCATAAAGAGGATATTTGAAGCCAGTCAATGTGATTTTCTTCACTTCATTGCACAGGGGAAGGAAGGAAATATATTTCCCCCATAATGTTTCAGCCTGAAAGGATCTTCCCTTTTCAATCACTGTGATCCAGTTTTTTTCATCAACAATGGCTGCTTCCACACCCTTTTTTAAGCAGGCATAAAGAAGATGAAGATTACCGATAAAATGGTCCATCCTTCCTCCTGTTGCCCCCAGCAGGACCAGCTTTGAACAGCCAAGCCCTATGGCAGTATTTATGGCAAGTTCTGTATCGGTTTCATCCTTTTCCGGTTTATGAATTTCCCAGGTGATATTATCTGAACTGTTTTTATATTCGGACAGGACATCTTCTGCCACCGTGTCAAAATCTCCTACAATGGCATCCGGTTTTAACTGTAGCCTGGAAAGAGCTGCAAGTCCCCCATCTACTGCGATGATTTTATCAAACTTTCTGTTTTCTAAGAATCCGCCGGCAAATCCATAATCCATGGTTCCCCCGGTAACGATCAAACCTGTAGTTTCTTCTTTCACCCTTCATATTCCTCAAATATTTTTAAGAATGCTTTTGTATTGTCTGCCGCACTACCTTTAAATACAGCGGAACCAGCCACAAATACATTAGCACCTGCCTCAATCAGTTCTCTCACATTTTCACAGGTCACGCCTCCGTCAACCTGGATATCTGTCTCTAAATTCCGCTCCCTGCAGATGCGCCTTAAGGCCTTAACCTTATCCAGGGTATACGGAATGAATTTTTGTCCGCCAAAGCCCGGGTTTACCGTCATGATTAAAACCATGTCCGCTTCCGGAAGAATGAAATCCAGGACTGATAAGGAAGTTGCCGGATTAAGGGCCACTCCGGCCTTTAGGCCAGCTTCCTTGATTTGATTTATGGTACGGTCTAAATGGGTGCAGGCCTCCGCATGGACACAGATGAGATCAGCTCCCGCTTCTTTGAAATCATTGATATATCTTCCAGGTTCCTCAACCATCATGTGAACATCGAATATGCGGTCCGTACAGCTCCGCAGGCTTCCGATGACCGGCATTCCAAATGAAATGCTGGGCACAAATGCACCATCCATCACATCTAAATGAATGTACTGGGCTCCTGCCTCCGACACTTCAGCTACCTGCTGTCCAAGAATTTTAAAGTCTGCCGCTAATATGGAAGGGGCAAGTTTAAGCATATTAATATCTCCTTTTCTCTTTTAGATCCTGATATAAAAGCCGGTAATTTTCATATCGGCCCCGGTTTATTTTTCCTTCTTCTACCGCATCCTTTATGCCGCAGGTTTTTTCACCTATGTGCACACAGCCCAGAAACCGGCACTCGTCCTCATAGGGTTCAAACTCCGGAAAATAATCCTTCAGTTGACTGCACTCTAAATCTTCCAAGTACATGGAACTAAATCCCGGCGTATCCAAAAGATACGTATCCCGTCCGATGCCAAAAAGCTCCGAATGCCTGGTGGTATGCTTTCCTCTCTGGATTTTCTCGCTGATATTTGCAGTCTCCATCTCAGCCTGAGGATAAAGAAGGTTGGTTAAGGAGGACTTTCCCACTCCGGAAGGTCCTGCCAGAACCGTGGTTTTCCCACGCACCAGATCTCTGATTTCCTCAATTCCCTGATCGTCATAGGTACTGGTAAAATACACAGGATAGCCAGCCGCCTCATAAATTTCTCCAAGTGCCAGCTTTTCTTCACTGCCTGACAAATCAGTTTTATTAAAACAGATTTTTACAGGAACCTCCTGAACTTCCATCATAACCAGAAAACGATCCAGCAGATTTAAGTTGGGTTCCGGATGGGTAATGGCAAACAACACCAGCGCCTGATCCACATTGGCTACGGCCGGACGAACCAGGGCGTTTTTCCTTGGCAGGATTTGTTCGATGTTTCCTTTCAGATCTTTACTGTCCAGGACAGAAAATTCCACATCATCTCCAACCAATGGTTTCACGTTTTTATTGCGGAAAACACCCTTTGCCTTACATTCATAGATATTTTCATCCGTGCCGTGCACATAATAAAAGCCTGCAATTCCTTTCAAAATTTTTCCTGTCATATATTGTTCCTTACGATTGCGGTACCGGTATAAATGTGATGAAATAAGAATTAATCACATCGCCGGTCTCTACATTTACGATCTCTACGGTCCCGCCGGAAACACCGTAAGCGCCTTCTATATTTTTAAATGATACGGGAAGCATCTGGTCGCCTGCCATGATAACAGGTCCCATTAGCTCTCTGATTTCGTCTCTTCCATTCACCGACTGCCTCAGCTGTATCTTTAAGGTAAGCTGGGTGCTGCCGGAGCCTGGTCCGATAATGTTCTGCAGTGGATAAGACTTATCAATGGAAGCCAGATATTTGACTTTGGACTGCTGGGCAGTTCCGCTGCTGATAACATAATTCACAGCGGTGCCCGACTCTACCTGGCTGTCAGCGTTTAAGGACTGGCTGATGACATTGCCGCGGGGAACTGTCTCAGAAGCTGCTTCCGTAACCGTTCCCTGAACCAGTCCCACGTCAGCTAACATCTCCACGGCGACCTCCTGTGTCTGGCCAATAATGTTTGGAACAGTGACCGGATTGACAAGAGCCGGACCGCTGCTTAAAACCAGAGTCACCGTTTCTCCTTCTTTTGCCTTATCAGGGCTGTAGCTGATGACAGATCCCGCCGCTACGGTATCGCTGTTTTTCTGTTCCTCATTGACGGTCAGGCCTTTGCCTTCCAGTGCTGCCTTTGCGGCAGCGCCATCCATCTTCTCCAGACCAAGCGTTGTTAAGTCTATGGTTTCGTGCTCCGGTCCCTTGCTGACCACCACATAGACAGCAGAATACTTATCTATTACCGTGCCCTCTGCCGGGTCCTGAGACACAATATCTCCTTTGTCTACGGTGTCATCAAATACATAATCGCTTACCTTCATATACAGGCCGCCGTTATCCTTTAGCTTCTGCTCTGCAATATCCGTAGCCAATCCCACAACGCTGGTCATTTTCACTTTTTTATCGCTTAAGGTTTCTTCAGTAGAAATTTCCGCAGTTGATTCGGTTTCCTTGGGAGAACCGGAACGGAACAAGCCTCCTACTTTAGAGAATACAATGACCAGTACGATCACAATGAGAATGGCAACAACAACACCTGCCGCAGTTAAAAGCCTTTCGATTTTTGGATTGATGTCATCCTCGGAATCCTGTTTTCTGGCTCTGCCGTTTCCTGGCTGGCCGCCCGCATTTTTTTCCGGACGGCGTTCCTGCCTCTGCTCCTGATTTCTGTTTCCATTACGGCTGGCAGTAGGATCTGCCTGGATCTTCCGACCGGAACGAATCTGTTCCAGCTCCGGTTTTCCGATAATAACCGTCTGGGAATCATCCACCTGGGAATTATACTGTACAAAATCTCCGTCAGGATTGACAAGCGCCTTCCGTAAGTCGGATATGACCTCCTGCATGCTGCCATAACGGTACTCCGGTTTCTTTTCGGTACATTTTAAAATAATATTTTCAAGCCCTACCGGAATGTTCTCATTATAATAGCTTGGCGGTGTGATCGGATCTTCCAAATGGGCCAGGGCAACAGTCACTGTATTATCGCCCTGAAACGGAACTCTGCCAGCCACCATTTCGTACATGGTGATTCCCAGAGAATAAACATCGCTTCTCACATCGCTGTAACCGCCTCTTGCCTGTTCCGGAGATATGTAATGGACAGAGCCTACTGCGGTAGCACTTAAGGTTTGGGAAGTGGCGGCACGCGCGATTCCGAAGTCAGCCACCTTCACTTTTCCATCCCTGGCTATGATGATATTCTGAGGCTTGATATCCCGATGTATGATCCCTTGTTCATGAGCAGCTGCGATTCCCTGTGCAACGGAAATTGCAACACCAATGGCCTCTTTCACATCAAGACAGCCTTTTTTATTAATATAATTTTTTAACGTAATTCCTTCAATCAGTTCCATGACAATGTAATGGAGATCCCCTTCATCTACTACATCATAGATGTTTACGATGTTTGGATGGGAAAGGCGGGCAGCCGCCTGGGCCTCCATTTTAAACTTGCTGACAAAACCGCTGTCTGAACTGAATTCTTCTTTTAAGACTTTTATGGCTACAGGGCGGTTTAATTTATGGCACAGGGCCTTATATACATCTGACATCCCGCCGGAACCGATCTGATCCAGTATTTCATATCTGTCCTGTAAAAATGTCCCCGGTCTTAAGATCATAAGCTTACCTCCCTGCCAATCTGCGGATCAATTAAAACAACAGCTATATTGTCTTTCCCGCCATTATCATTGGCTATTGTAATCAACTTTTCTGCCTTTTCCTGCAGTTCCAGTTCTGAGCATATAATTTCTTCTATCTCAGCGTCCTCAACCATATTGCTGAGTCCATCGGAACACATGAGCACATAATCTCCAGGTTCCAGACTGACTTCAAAAAAATCAACCTCCAGCTTATCCTCTGTACCAACCGCTCTTGTTATAATATTCTTTTTTTCCTGATAATCCCGGCTCCCCCGTTCCAGTTGGCCTAAAGACACCAGTTCTTCCACATAGGAATGGTCCTTTGTAATCTGTTGCAGCCGATTATTTTTAACCAGATACAGACGGCTGTCTCCAACATTAGCCACATACATGGTAGTGTCTTCGATCACTGCCGCCACCAAGGTTGTTCCCATTCCGTTTAACTCTGTACTTTTCATGGATTCCTGATAAAGCATTCCGTTGACCTTCAAGATTTCCTCCCGAAGAAGCGGAACAATTCCAGACGAATCCGCCTGTTTTAAGTGATCCACCAGACTTTCGGCAATATATCTGGAGGCATAATCTCCGGCCTGATGGCCGCCCATGCCGTCTGCAACCAAAAAAAGATTGGGCAGTGTGCCCAAAGGCTCTGCCTGGGCATAGACATAATCCTGATTGGCCGTACGGACTCTTCCGGTGTCCGTCATAGCGCAAGCCTTCATCGTTTCATTCTCACTTCCTCTTTATTTCTGTAAGCAACGTGCCAGGTGCAGGAATTCTTGTATTCCTTTATCCGGCGAATGCTTCAAGGGTTAAATCCCCTGTAGTCTACTGAGGAGTATCTGACTCCTGATTTAAAAAGCTTTTCCTCAGCTGTCCGCAGGCACCGTTAATATCCCGTCCCATTTCTCTTCTTATAGTAACATTTATTCCGTTTTTTTCAAGAAGATTTTTAAAGGCTTCTATTGCCTTCCGGTCTGACTGCACGTAATTGCGCTCCTTAATTGGATTTACCGGAATCAGATTCACATGCCCGTGCTGGCCCTTTAAAAGAGCCGCCAGGGCGGAGGCTTCCTTTAAATTGTCGTTGACACCGCTCACCAGACTGTATTCAAAAGTAAGCCTTCTCCCGGTTACATTAAAATACGTCTGGCAGGCATCCAGTACATCCTTTAGCGGGAAACGATTGGCAACGGGCATCAGGGTTTTTCTCACTTCATCGTTTGGTGCGTGAAGAGACAATGCCAGGGTAATCTGCAGATCTTCTTCCGCCAATCGAAGTATTCCAGGAACTATGCCGCAGGTGGATACCGTTATGTTTCGCTGGCTGATATTCAGTCCGTTTTCATCAGTAAGAAGGCGAATGAATTGAACCAGATTATCATAATTGTCTAACGGTTCTCCGGAACCCATGACAACCACATTGGAAACCCGTTCCCCGGTAATTCTCTGGATCCGGTATATCTGATCAAGCATTTCAGAAGGGGTTAAATTTCTTTCCAACCCGTCAAGTGTGGAAGCACAGAACCGGCAGCCCATGCGGCAGCCCACCTGGGATGAAATGCAGACTGAATTCCCATGCTTGTATTTCATCAAAACGCTTTCAATCACATTACCATCGGAAAGGGCAAATAAGTATTTTCTTGTTTCATCTATTTTTGAAATCTTTTCCTCGACAACTGAAAGGCAGGTAAATTCTGTCAGCTGCAAAAGCTTTTCCTTCAGTGAGTTAGGAAGATTTGTCATTTCATCAAAATCAGAAGCCAGCTTCTGGTGCATCCATTCATAAAGCTGTTTTGCACGGAAGGGCTTTTCTCCAATGGATACCATAAAGGATGTCAGGTGTTCCATATCCAGAGATTTTATATCTATTTTATCCATTATCCATTTCCTCTATTCTACCCATGCTTTTGGGGCAGGGCCCACCCCGCTTTACCGGGTGTAAAGGTATGCCTGTAGGGTTCTACCTTTTTTGAAATGCCGCGATAAAAAATCCGTCACAGGGATGGATTCCCGGCAAAAGCTGTATAAACTCCCTGTTTGCGGCAGCTGAATCCAGCCCTTCTCCTAATTTTCCCTCCAGGCTTATACAGTCAAAAGGAAAATGCTCAAGAAACCACCGGGCATTTTCTTCATTTTCTTTTCTATTTATGGTACATGTACTGAAAATCAGACGCCCGCCCGGTTTTACATATGCCTGGACAACCGACAGGATATTCCGCTGGAGCACGGCCAAAGATTCCAGGGCTTCCGGCGTCATGCGGTATTTGATATCCGGCTTTCGTCCAATAATCCCAAGTCCGGAGCAAGGCAGATCGGCTATGACGATATCCGCCTTTTCCACGGAATCCGGGTCAGCGACAAGTGCATCCTGGACTTTTGTGCGGATATTTGAAAATCCGCATCGCTTCATATTTTCTTCGACCATATTTATCTTTAATAGGCTTAAGTCCCGGACCTCCACCATACCTGTCCCGTCAAGCTTATCTGCTATATGAATGCTCTTTCCTCCCGGTGCGCCGCAGACATCAATGACATAATCTTCCTTTTTAGGGTCAGCGATTTCACCTACAAAGCTGGAACTTAGATCCTGAACCTGGATATAGCCCTTTTGGAATGCTTCCAGACCTTCCAGGTAATCATATTTTTCAATGCAAAGCACTGCTTTTGAGATTCCTGACTCACTTACTTCCGCCCCCTGCTTTTTAAGGCTCTGAAGGATTTCTTCTTTTGAAGCCTTTGCAAAATTACAGCGGACCGTAGTTTTCTTATTTTTTAAAAAGGATTCCATCATGGTGACTGCTGTTTCCCTGCCGTAGGTTTCCTCCCACATGGATACGATCCATGCCGGCATGGAATAACGGACAGAATCATCGGGCCAGCCCAATCCCTCTTTATTTCTGGAAATATTCCTCAGCACTCCATTGACAAAGCCCTTTAATCCTGTAAACTTCCGTTTCACGGCAAGTTTCACCGCTTCGTTGCATACGGCAGAATCGGGAACACGGTCCATATAAAGGAGCTGATAGACCGACATGCGCAAAATAGTACGTATTACCGGTTTCATCTT
Source organism: Hungatella sp. UBA3048 (assembly GCA_002367105.1). Lineage (GTDB taxonomy): Bacteria > Bacillota > Clostridia > Lachnospirales > Lachnospiraceae > Lacrimispora. The sequence goes on along the minus strand of DFCS01000044.1, from coordinate 213,757 downwards.
TGAAACTTTTGTATTGGAAAAGGAATCAATGATATAATCGATCTGAAGCAGGTATTCTACAGACCCCTCTACGATTCTGGAAATGAAGGCCCGTTCCGATTTATCCAGATACTGATACTTATTCAGAGCCTGACGCAGGATGATATGGCTGTAGCCTCCCCGCTCCAGAATCTCTAACAGGATATCCAGTGAGATTTCCCTGCTGTCTGTCTCTTTAGTCATCATTCCTTCTTCCTCCAAACAAGATAACCAGCCTTAGAAGCTGAAGCACGGTTGCAGCAAGCGCCGCCACATAGGTAAGGGCTGCCGCACCCAGCACTTTTCTGGTATAACCTAATTCCTGGTCACCTAAAATCCCCACCTGGCCCAAAAGAGTGACCGCCCGGCTGGAAGCATTGAATTCCACAGGCAGGGTGATCAGCTGAAAGATTACCGCCAGAGAAAACAGGATCAGGCCGATATTAACTAAGGGAGAACCGATTCCCCCTATTATTACGCCAAGAATAATGAGAGGCAGTGCTGCCTTGGAGCCAATATTGGCTGCCGGCACAATGGCTGCCCGAAGTTTCAGAGGAATATAGCCTGTGCTGTCCTGCATCACATGTCCGCATTCGTGTGCTGCGACACCGATTGCTGCCACTGATGTGGAACCATAAACAGAGTCAGACAGGTTAACAGTTTTGGTTCTGGGATCATAATGATCCGTAAGCTGCCCGCCTACAGACCTTACCTGAACATCATAAATGCCCTGGGAATTTAAAAGGCGCTGTGCTGCTTCTGCCCCTGTCATTCCGGACATGCTTCTTACTTTTGAATATTTATTAAATGTGCTGTTGACCCTTGCAGATGCCACCATGGACAGAACTGCTCCGATGATGACCAGGATCCAGGTCGGATCCATGTAATATCCCATCATTCCGCCATAATACATAATCAGACTCCCCTTTCTTCTTTCTTGCCCGCGCTTTCCGGGCTTTTAGGCATGTCTGCAAGGCGCTCCAAAACGGTGCCTTTTGCAATGGGATATCCGCGGAGAAACGCGTCAATATCCATGCACTTTTTCCCTTGCAGCTGAAGTTTGCGGATGGATAAGCCGCCTTTTCCGGTTTTTATGACCAGACAGTCCCGGCTGACCTCTGCCACCTGGCCACAAGCCCCTTCATACTCCTTATCCACTACTTCTGCTTCCCATAGTTTCATCACTTTTTCATTCCATACTGAATAGGCGCTGGGCCATGGATTTAATCCACGGATCAGGCGCTCAATGGATACTGCATCCATAGACCAGTCAATGTCTCCCATAGACTTTTTTATCATGCCCACATAGCAGGCCTTGGAATCATCCTGGGGGATACGGATGGCAGTTCCTTTTACCAGTTTGTCTATAGTTTTTAAAATAAGCCTGCCTCCCATACTGCTCAGTTTATCATGAAGGCTGCCGAATGTTTCTTTTTCATCCAAAGAAGTGGCTTCCTGGTCAAGCATATCTCCGGTATCCAGAGCCTCCGCCATCATCATGGTCGTGACACCGCTTTCCTTCTCCCCGTTAATGACCGCATATTGTAAGGGAGATGCGCCGCGGTACTTAGGCAGCAGAGAAGCGTGGATATTCACACAACCGTATTTGGGAATATCCAGTATGGACTTTGGCAGGAGCTGTCCGAAAGCGATCACTAAGATCAGCTCCGGTTCCAGATCTGATAGAAATTTGACAAATTCCGGATCCCTGGCTTTGACCGGCTGGTAAACAGGGAGCTGGTATTCCAACGCCTTCTCCTTTACCGGAGTCATCTGGACTTCCTTCCCTCTTCCCTTGGGTTTATCCGGCTGGGTAACTACCGCAAGGATCTCATGTCCGGCCTCTTTTATAGCCTCAAGAGCGGGAACGGAAAAATCAGGTGTTCCCATAAATACGATACGCATAATTATTCTTCAACCTCTCCTTCTTCATCCTCATCCAGGGAGACATCCTCCAGCTCGCCTTCCACTTTGTCTACGTATAAATCGCCGTTTAAATGGTCGCATTCATGACAGATTGCACGAGCTAAAAATCCTTCTCCTTCCAATTCGAACGGCTCCATGGAAGCATCAAAAGCCTTTACCCTTACATAATCGGGTCTGGTAACCGTTCCGGATTTTCCTGGAACGCTAAGACAGCCTTCCGGCCCGGTCTGACTTCCTCTAGTCTCCACGATGTCCGGATTAATAAGTACATACTGGTTGCCATCATCTACATCTATAACTACGATCTGTTTTAAAATTCCCACCTGGGAAGCTGCCAGGCCAACCCCATTTGATTCATACATGGTTTCAAACATATCTACGATCAGCTCGGTAATCCTTGGTGTGATCTCTTTTACAGGTTTGCAGTGCTTTCTTAAAATTTCATCTCCAATGGTTCTAATCTTTCTAATTGCCATTTTCTTTTATCCTCTCATTTACGAAAAATCATATTGAATCATCACCTGATCAAACAACTGCCGATGGTTTTCTGAAAAAACATCGATTTGATCCCTGATTTTTATTAGTATATCATAGTTTTCCTGTTTCAAGTATAAAATTTTTCTATAGATATCATTAATTTTGTAAACGCTCGCATCTACCGGGCCGATGATCTGTACTGCTTCCTGTTCCGCCAGGGGGTCAATAACCCCGGCTGTTAAAGCCGCTGCTTCTTTTAGACATTCTTCCTGTCTTGAGGAAAACTGAACAGTTAAAAGGCCGCTTGCCGGAGGGTATTTCATCAGGCGCCGATATGCCATTTCCTGTTGGTAAAACGCCTCATAATCCTGATTTGCGGCAGTCACAATGCTGTAATGCTCCGGGCTATAAGTCTGAATGACCACGTCCCCATTTCGGGAATCCCGTCCGGCTCTTCCTGCCGCCTGGGTTAAGAGCTGGAAGGTCCGTTCTGCAGAACGGTAGTCCGGGGTATTCAAAGACAGATCTGCCGCCAGCACCCCTACCAGAGTTACATTAGGGAAATCATGTCCCTTTACAATCATCTGAGTTCCGATAAGGATGTCAGCCTCTCCCTCAGAAAAAGCGGTGAGTATCTCCTCATGTCCTCCCTTTTTGGAGGTGGTATCCAGATCCATTCGCAGGACTCTGGCAGCCGGGAACATCTTCTTTGTCATTTGCTCTATCTTCTGGGTTCCCACTCCGAAATTGGCAATGTAAGGAGAACCACATGCCGGACAGCGGTCTGGCATGGATATGGAATAACCGCAATAATGACAGACAAGACGGCTGTTATTATGAAGTGTCAGAGTCACGTCACAGTGTGGGCAGCGAATGGCTTCGCCGCAGGAACGGCAGGAAACAAAATTTGCATAACCCCGTCTGTTGATAAACAGCATGGCCTGCTCCCGTTTCTCCAGCCGGTCCTCAATAAGCGCCTGTAAATTCCTGCTGAAAATGGATTTATTGCCCTCTTTTAGCTCCTGCCTTAAATCCACCACAGATACTGACGCCAGACGGCTGTTTTTTTTGGCCCGTTCTGTCAGGCGGAAAAGCCGGTATTCCCCAAGAAGGGCTTTTGTGTAAGCTTCCAGGGATGGAGTCGCTGAGCCTAAAACCAAAGATGCCCCCTGCATGGAGGCCCTTTTCTCAGCCACCTCCCTGGCATGGTATCTTGGGGATACTTCACTTTTGTAAGCACCCTCATGCTCTTCGTCTATCAGAATCAGCCCGAGACGGGAAAAAGGCGTAAACAGGGCCGAACGGGGACCGATCATAATATCAATATCTCCGTTTCTTGCCCGTTCAAACTGGTCATACCGTTCTCCTGCCGATAATCTTGAATTGATGATGGACACCCGGTTCCCAAATCTTCCGTAGAAACGCAGAACAGTCTGGTAGGTTAAGGCAATCTCCGGAATGAGAACGATCACCTGCTTTCCATCCTCTATGACCCTTTGGATCAGCTCCATGTAAACTTCCGTCTTTCCGCTTCCCGTAATGCCATGGATCAGATAGGTCTTTCTTACCGATTGGGAATAATCCAGGCAAAAGCTGTCTGCAATGGCCTGCTGTTCCCCATTTAAAACCACTTTACTTCTTTCTTTTGCCTCTGTTTTAACAGGATTTCTGTAAACCTCTTCACGATCAAGGCTTACGTATCCTTTCTCTATCACCGGCTTTAAGGTGGCAGCAGAAAGGTTCATCTGGTTAACTGCAATTTCGTATGGGATGACAGGATTTTCCATAAGTGCCTGAAAGAGTCTTGCTCTGGCCTTATATTTCTTTTTTTCCGCTTCCTCTAAAGCGTTGATAAGCTGAGAATGATCTAAAAGGCTTTTAAGCACCTTTTTTTCCTTTGGCTTTACCTTTTGCTTTACCGGAAGTACCGTTTTTAATGCCTGGTTCATGGTGGAGCCATACCGTTCTTTCAGCCACCATGCCAGGGAAATGAGCAGGGATTCCGCTGATATACCATCAGTTACAATTCCTGCTATTTCCTTAATTTTATCCGGATCATAATCCGCATGGGCGGCAATGCCTACCACATACCCTTTCCGCATGGAATTTCCTTTTCCAAAAGGAATCAAAACCAGGGACCCAACAGCCACTTCATCAAGAAGCCCGGCCGGAATCCGGTAATCAAAGGTTCTGTCAACTTTTTCATGGGAAATATCAATAATAATCCGGGCATATCGTTCCGTCATTGTTTTCCTCTTTTCTGCCCTTGCTTTTTGCGCATAAAGGTATACACGCAGGGTGTTTCCTCTTTTCTGCCCATGCTTTTTGGGCATAATGCGGCATGAGCTCTAGAAGGTTGTCAAGTCCGGTAAAACTTCTCCGCCACAGGGCCAAGATTCATGCTGTTAGAGCCCTTAAACAGCACGCAGTCCCCTTCCTTTAACTCCTTATTTAAATAAGATACCAACAGCTCCGGTTCCATAAATTCTTTAACCGTGATTTGAGGAGCGTGTTCCTTCACTGCTCTGGCGATCTCCCCTGCCAATGCTCCTAAAGTCACTACCCCGTATACCGGTTGTTCTGCAATGTATTCTCCGATTTCATAATGGTATTCCGGGGATTTTTCTCCCAGCTCCTTCATATCAGCCAATACCGCGATCCTTCGTTCCGCTTTTGTTATAGAGCCCAAAACCTCCAGACCTGCTTTCATGGAAACCGGACTGGCGTTATATGTATCATCGATGATGGTCATACCTGCCACATGATAGATCTGCTGACGGTTTTTAAAGCCGGTAAATTCCTGAAGGCATTTTGCGGCTTCTTCCATAGGAATTCCGCATTCAGAAGCTACCGCAAGAGACACCATGGCATTTAGCACGTTATGGCTTCCCATAACCGCCAGCCGTATAGGAACCTTCTTCTGGCCGAAAACTGCAGTAAAGGCCGGAAAGCCCTCCTCCAGATGAACATCCAAAGCCCTGTAATCACAATTTTCCCCTGTTCCATAATAGATGGTCTTACAGCCTTCTTTTGCCTTTGTTGTTTTTAATAGCGGGTCATCCCCATTTAAGAACAGGATTCCGCCTTCCATAAGGCCATCCTGGATGGTCATTTTTTCCCTGTAAATATTTTCTTGGGATCCCAGCTGTTCGATATGGGTTACTCCAATATTGGTAATCACAGCCATCTGGATTTTTGCGATCCTGGCAATGACGGTCAGCTCTCCCGGCTCACTCATTCCCAGTTCAATGACCCCGATTTCATCCCCGGCTGTGATCTCAGATAAGGTAATGGGCACCCCCACCTGACTGTTATGGTTTCCAGGAGTTTTATAAACGGAATAACGGGCAGACAGGGCGCAAGCGACCATTTCCCTTGTAGTGGTTTTTCCCACACTTCCCGTAATTCCAACAAGAGGAAGTTTTAAACGGTCCCTGTAATAACAACCAATGGCTTGAAGAGCTTTTTTTGTATCCTCAACCCGGATCCAGGGTTTTGACAAGTCCATGGCGTCATGCTCGCTGGTAAGCGTTGCGGTTGCTCCATTGTCAAAGGCCTGCCCGATAAAACGGTGTGCATCTTGCTTTTCTCCAATGATAGGGACAAACAGATCATTCCCCTTCATTGATCTGGAATCAATACTGATGTGCTCTAAAACTGTATTCTCGTTTCCGCAAAGAAGCCTTCCTCCTGTAGCTGAAAGTATTTCCTTTACTGTCATATTTACCATTGCTTCCTCCATTCCATCTACCGTGGAAATGCCGAAAGCCGCACATCCCTACGGCTTCCGGCATTTTATTTATCGTTGTGCCTTCCTTTTAAACTTCCTTTGAAAGCTGGGCATCCACCGCTTTTAAGACCTCTTCCCGGTCTGAAAAATGATGGCGGACTCCGTTCATCTCCTGGTAATCCTCATGCCCCTTTCCTATAACGGCAATCATATCGCCCGGTTCGGCATTTATGATGCTGTAGCGGATCGCTTCCCTGCGATCCGGAATTTCTATGAATTTTCCACCGGTCTTTAAAAGACTTCCGCGAATGTCCGCAATGATATCTTCCGTTTTTTCGTATCTGGAATTATCCGCAGTGATAATCGTAAAATCTGCCAGACGTCCCGCACTGTCACCCATGGTAATACGCCGGTCCTTGGAACGGTTTCCGCCGCATCCAAAGACACAGACAAGACGCTTTGGATGGTAATCTCTTAGGGTAGAAAGCAGGCTTTCCATGCTGACTGCATTATGAGCATAATCTACGATTACCGTGCATTTCTCAGAGGCATATACGATTTCCATACGTCCGTTCACGTTTAGATGCTCAAGTCCATGGCAGATATTCTCTTTCGGCAGCCCCAAAAAGCTTAAAACACTGACTGCAGCCAATGCATTGGCAACGTTAAAGCGTCCCGGAATATTCACCCGGACAGAAAGCTCACAGGTCCCTTTGATGTCAAATTCCAATCCCACAAAATCCGGTTGGGCAATGTATCTGATGTCTTCTGCTTTAAAATCCGTTCCATTTTTATCCATGGAGAATGAATAGAGCTTACAGGAGGCATCTCTTACCACGTCATCCCAGTGCTCGTCATCGCCATTCATGATGCCCACTTTGGAGCAGCAAAAGATCCGGGATTTGTAAAACAGATATTCCTCAAAATCCTTGTGCTCATCCGGACCGATATGATCAGGAGAAAGATTGGTAAACAGACCGTAATCAAAACAGATCCCGTCTACCCGGTGCATCTTGAAGGCCTGGGAGGAAACTTCCATCACCATATATTCGCAGCCAGCCTCCACCATTCGGTAAAAGGCCTGGTGAAGTTCATAGGACTCGGGAGTTGTATTCATCGTAGGCGTTACTTCCTGACCAATGACAATACCTGTGGTTCCGATCATTCCCACTTTTTTCCCGCAGGCTTCCAGAACTGTCTTGATCATGTGTGTGGTTGTGGTTTTCCCCTTGGTTCCGGTCACTCCAATGGCCACCATCTTTTCCGCCGGATAACCAAACCTGGCAGCCGAAAGTAAAGCCAGCGCTTCTCTGGCATTATGTACGAGAATGGCAGTTACGCCATCCGGGATCTTTGACTTTTGTTCTACTACAAGAATCTTAACCCCGGCGTCCACCACCTCAGGGATAAATTCATGGGAGTCGGTTCTCGTTCCCTTCATGCAGACAAATACAACGCCCTTTCGGGCCTTTCTGGAGTCATAAATGACATCCTCTGCATCCACGTCCAGGCTACCCTGCAATACTTCATATTTTAAGTCCTTCAGCCATTCTTTAAACTTCATTAAAACCTCCAAATCAGAATAATCCGGTGATTACTCCATCTTCATTTACGTCAATATTATCTGCGGCCGGCTTCTTTGGCAGACCTGGCATAGTCATAATGGCTCCGGTCATAATGACCACAAATCCGGCTCCGGCGGATACATAAGCATCCCGTACATTTATGTCAAAGCCTTCCGGTCTCCCAAGCTTTGTCTGGTCATCGGATAAGGAATATTGTGTCTTCGCCATACACACAGGAAGGCTGCCAAAGCCCATTTCTTCAAATTTTCTTATGGCTTTTAAAGCTGCCGGAGCATAGGTCACCCCAGCTGCGCCATAGATTTCCCTTGCAATTGTGGCGATCTTATTTTCCAGCCCCATTTCATCAGGATAAATGGGTGCAAAATTGCTTTCTTTCTTTTCCAGGGTATAAAGGACTTTTTCGGCCAGCTCTATGCCGCCCTCTCCTCCTTTTTCCCACACCTGGGATAAGGCGAATTCACAGCCTCTCTCCTCACAAAACCGTTTAACAAACTGATGTTCTGCCTCTGTATCTGTAATAAAGGAATTTAAGGTAACAATGACCGGAACGCCGTATTTCATCATATTTTCAATGTGCTTTTCTAAATTGACAATCCCTTTTTCAAGAGCTGCCAGGTTTTCTTCCTTTAACTGGTCCTTAGGCACTCCGCCATTGTATTTTAAGGCTCTCACGGTTGCCACCAGTACAATGGCGTCAGGCTTTAATCCGGCTTTCCTGCATTTGATGTCCAGGAATTTTTCCGCGCCTAGATCCGCACCAAACCCGGCCTCTGTCACTACGATATCAGCCAGCTTTAAGGCTGTCTTTGTTGCACGAACACTGTTACAGCCATGAGCGATGTTTGCAAAGGGTCCGCCGTGAACGATAGCGCCGGTGTGCTCCAGCGTCTGGATCAGATTGGGCTTTAACGCATCCTTTAATAAAGCCGCCATAGCTCCTACTGCGTTTAACTGGGAGGCAGTCACAGGCTCTCCTGCATAATTATATGCCACAATGATTCTTCCAAGCCGATTTTTTAAATCTTCCATATCATTTGAAAGGCAAAGGATAGCCATGATTTCCGATGCAACCGTAATTACAAAGTGATCCTCTCTCACAAAGCCTTCTGCTTTGGAACCAAGGCCGACCACAACATTTCTAAGGGCACGGTCATTCATGTCCAGGCAGCGCTTCCAAAGAATCTGGCGGGTATCGATTCCCAGAGCATTCCCCTGATGGATATGATTATCTAACAGAGCTGCAAGCAGGTTATTAGCAGAGGTTATGGCATGAAAATCACCGGTAAAATGAAGATTTAAGTCTTCCATGGGAACTACCTGGGCATATCCGCCGCCTGCCGCGCCGCCCTTAATTCCAAAGCATGGTCCAAGGGAGGGTTCCCTGAGGGCAATGATCGCCTTTTTTTCCATCTTCCCCAATGCCTGACCAAGACCTACGGTAGTGGTGGTTTTCCCTTCTCCTGCCGGAGTAGGATTGATGGCGGTAACCAGAACCAGTTTACCATCCGGACGGTCCTTTACCCTCTCCCACAATTCATCCGTCAGCTTCGCCTTATGCTTTCCGTAAAGCTCCAGTTCATCCTCACCGATCCCGTAGGATGCAGCCACGTCTTTAATAGGAAGCATTTTGGCCTCCTGTGCGATTTCAATATCTGTTTTCATTCTCCAATCCTCCTTCTATGTATATAACACGGTTCTATATTATCGGAATTTTCGATAATCGGATGGATGGCGCTGAAAAAAAACGCCTTTTATCTTCACTTGCTTTGCAAGACCGGATCAGCCATATTAATAACCCTGGGAAAGTGTTTCATCGAATTCTTCCAGGCTCATCAGTACCTTGCGGGGCTTGGTGCCTTCCTCTTCTCCTACTACTCCTGCTTCTGCAAGCTGGTCCATGATCCGGGCAGCCCGGTTAAAGCCGATTTTAAACATTCTCTGCAGCATACCAATGGAAGCCTTATCCTTTTCAATGATAAATTTCCCGGCCTGGACAAAATATTCATCCCTGTCATTTCCGCCGCCCTTTATCTCTCCTCCTGCAGGCGCAGAAGCAATCATGCTTTCTACTTCCGGGCTGTAATCTGCAGTCATTCCCTGCTCTGTTAAGAAATCCACCACCTTAGAGACTTCGGAATCCGATACAAAGGCGCCCTGAACACGCATTGGTTTCGGATATCCCGCCGGATAAAAGAGCATATCGCCTTTTCCAAGAAGCTTTTCCGCACCGTTCATATCAATAATGGTTCTGGAATCCACGCCGGAAGAAACCGCAAACGCTACCCTGGAGGGAACATTGGCCTTAATAAGACCTGTTATGACGTTTACCGACGGACGCTGGGTAGCGATGACAAGATGGATACCCGCAGCTCTGGCAAGCTGGGCCAGACGGCAGATGGAATCTTCCACTTCTCCTGGAGCCACCATCATCAGATCCGCAAGCTCGTCGATAATGATGACGATCTGAGGCATCTTTTTGGGCTTATCTTCATCCTCAATATCTTTTATACTCTCAACCTTTTTATTATATCCCTTAATTTCCCTGACATTATACTGAGCGAACTTATTATAACGGTCCGTCATCTCCGCCACCGCCCAGTTTAAGGCTCCGGAAGCCTTCTTGGGATCAGTGACCACAGGGAGCAGTAAATGGGGAATTCCATTATAAACACTTAATTCCACCACCTTGGGGTCTACCATGATCAGTTTTACATCCTCCGGATCCGCCTTAAAAATGATGCTCATAATCAAGGTGTTGATGCAGACGGATTTACCAGAACCAGTGGCTCCTGCGATCAAAAGGTGGGGCATCTTTGCAATGTCTGTGACAACCACCTGGCCGCCGATGTCTTTGCCCACCGCAAATGCAATTTTAGAGGAATGTTTCTGGAAGCTGTCTGCCTCCAGAATATCCCGTAAGTATACCATTTGGTTTTCTTTATTGGGAACCTCGATACCCACCGCCGATTTTCCTGGGATAGGAGCTTCGATTCGGATATCAGCGGCTGCCAGGCTTAATTTGATGTCATCTGCCAGGCTTACGATCTTACTGACCTTTACTCCCTGCTCCGGATGAAGTTCATACCTGGTTACGGAGGGTCCGCAGCTTATATTTGTAACAGTAACCCCGACCCCGAAATTCTGAAGGGTCCGCTGAAGCTTGATGGCAGTATCCTTGTATTCCCGGTCAGAAAATACCGCTGATTTTCCTTTTTTAAGCAGAGAGAGAGGCGGATACTTATATTCCTTTTTCACAATCTCCTGTTTTTGCTTGATTTCAAGGCTGACACTACCCCCATCTTCCTTTGCTGCCTCTTCCCGTTTCTTTTCCAGTTTTTTCTGAAGAGCTTCTGTATCCGTTTCTATTACCTTGCCGGAAGCGGTAACCACCTGTTTTGGCTCCTCTGGAATGGCAAAGGTATCATTTCCTTCCTCAGGATAGAACTCCTCTTCCACAAACTCCAATTCCTTTAAGGTCTTGATCTCTTTCTTCATATATATGGAAGGTTCTTCCAGAGCCTGAACAAACGGAGTACCTTCTGCATCGGGGGCAAATGGAACAATATCCTCATCATCTTCCGGTACAGGTGAAAAACTGCCCCTGAAAATATCAGCAGGATTTAATTCATCTTCTTCCACGGCAGTAACGGCAGACAGCCGTTTCGCCTGGACCATAATATCATCTGCAAGATTGTCCGGAACTTCCTGGGCCTGCTCTTCCACATAGCTTTCTTCCTGGGCCTCCTCCAGTTTCGTGGCCTCTAAATTGACTCCCCGAAGCTTTTTCTCTTCCAAAAGCTGTTTGCGGGCTTCCTGTCGCATGGCATGGACTTCCATGTGCATGTCCATATTTTCCCTGGCATGGCGGTATGCTTTTCCGCTTCCTTTTTTCACAATATCCACAAACGATTTTTCCGTAATGCAGACTAAAGATATGACAAGAAGGACTCCTATCACCAGATAGGCTCCCACTACGCCGATTATGGAGGCAAGCCCTCCTGCCAGAAGGCCGCCTATAATGCCGCCTCCTCTTCCGCTTACGGAAGCTTCAAAATAAATGTCGGCAAGTCCTATTCCCTCGCCGGCCTTTGCTCCAAAAAGGAGCTGTAAAAATCCACACAAAGAAACCAGCGCCAGAATAAAAGACGCCAGTTTAAAAGCAGCCCTGGGATTTCCCTGGTTGGAGATGTAAAACGCTGTTCCTGCAAACAGCAGCACAGGCGCGACATATCCCACGCTTCCGAATATGCCTAGCTGTACGCTCCGCAGAAAATCCCCGACCACGCCGCATAAATGAAAGTTGCTAAAAAACAGAATGGCCGCAGCCAAAAATGACATAATGATCACGACTTCTGAATGAATAAATTCCGGTTCCGGTAAAATTACATTTTTTTTGGCGGCGGTATTTCTTGTTCTCCCGTTTTTCCCTTTTTTTGCTGTTGTACGTTTCTTCGTTGTCTCAGGCACAATAACTACCCCCTTCTATCCGTTGGTAACAGTATACAAAAAAATCGGGAGAATTGCAACGATTAACGGGAAGCAGTTTCCATCAGTTCATATAATTTTTTTAAAGCATCCTTGATTCCGCCCACTTCATTAATCAGTCCTTCTTTTACCGTTTCCTCGCCAACCAGCACGGTTCCCAAGTCTCTGGTAAGCATTTCCGTATTCAGCATAAGACGTTTTAACTGGTCGTAGGCGATCTCTGCATGGGTGGAAACAAAGCTTAAGATCCGGTCCTGTATCATTTCAAAATATTCATAAGTCTGGGAGGCACCAATCACCATTCCTGTCATTCTTACGGGGTGAACCATCATGGTTCCGGTGGGTACGATAAAGGAATAATCCGTGCAGACTGCTAAGGGAACTCCAATGGAATGGCTTCCTCCAAGAACCAGGGATACGGTTGGGATGCTTAAGGAAGCGATCATCTCCGCTATGGCGAGGCCTGCATCCACATCACCGCCGGAGGTATTTAAGAGAACCAAAAGCCCTTCCACGGAATCATCATCTTCAATCTCTGCCAGTTTCGGGAGGATGTGATCGTATTTTGTGGCTTTGCTGTTGCCGGATAAGTTTTCATGGCCCTCCACCTCTCCGATAATGGAGATCAGATGGATTTTCCGCTTGTTCGCGTTATCATCCAGGGTCATCTGGCCATATTCTTCCAGCTTTTCATCCTCTTTTTGTTCTATATCCTTTTCTGTCTTTTTTTCATCTAGGTTTTCCTTGCGCGTATTGCCGTCAGGCCGCTTCTGTCTTTCCTCCGGCTCTTCGTTCTTCCCATTATTATACTGATACTCTCTCACCTTAAAAACCTCCTGTTTCACTGTTAATTTGGTAGTTTCACTTTTCTCTCTAACCCACGTGTTCCAGGCAGAATCTGCCCTCTTTACATGCTGTAATGGAATATTCATGGGGTATTTCCATATGATGTGGAGAAAACCATAAAAATATGCTTCCTATCAATGCCAGTCTTCAACCTTACACAATTACAACATTTTAATTGTGATTGTAACAAGTTATTGACTTTGATACTTCCACATGGTAAACTACCAAACAACATAAATTAAGTCACATTCTTGCCAATGGAGGCAGCGCCGGAGTAATCCTTTCGCGCTGCTTTTCTATAAACAGATACCTGACTTTTTGGCTGTGACTAAACTAAAAAAAGGAGAGATCGTCTCATGAACAACTTTTTTATCGCTCAGACCTTTGGCAAATCCTCTAATTTCACGGATATTCCAAACAATTTATTTAAGGAACACAATGTAAAAAAAGGGCTCCGCAACGAAGACGGCACCGGAGTACGGGTAGGCTTGACCCGCGTATCTGACGTAGTAGGCTATGAAATCGAAGACGGAAAAAAGGTCAATGTTCCCGGCAAGCTCTATTACCGCGGAATTGAAATCGGCGACCTGGTAACCGGCAAAAATTCTGAACGTTACGGTTTTGAAGAGACTTCCTTTTTACTCCTTTTTGGCTATCTCCCCTCTAAGAAGGAATTAAGAGAGTTCACTTCCACCCTTAGCCAGAACTACCATCTCCCTGATGAGTTTCTGGAAAAGAATATGCTCCGCACACCTTCCCGCAATTTAATGAACAGCCTTCAGCAGAGCATCCTGGCTCTATACGATTATGATGAGGAGCCAGATAATGTGGATCCCTATGAGACACTTTTAAAGGGAATCAACATCATGGCAAAGCTTCCTTCTCTTTCCGTCTATGCATACCAGAGCAAGGTACATTATTATGAGAGAGACAGTCTGATCATACATTATCCAAAACCCGAATATTCCATGGCAGAAAATATTCTCTACATGCTGCGCCGGGATGGGATCTTTACCGAGCAGGAAGCAAATCTGCTTGATGTAATGCTGATGATCCACGCAGATCATGGCGGCGGTAATAACTCCACCTTTACCAATGTAGTCATATCTTCCACCGGAACCGATATTTATTCGGCCATCTCCGCTTCCATCGGCTCCCTAAAAGGACCAAAGCATGGCGGTGCCAATATATGCTGCAGTGAAATGATCAAGGCCATTGAAAAAGAAATCGGTTTAAAAGCAACCGAAGCCCAGATGAAGGGCGTGATCCAGAAGATCCTCGCAAAGGATTTCTATGACAATTCCGGCCTTGTATACGGACTTGGCCATGCAGTTTATACAGTTTCCGACCCAAGGGCAGATTTATTAAAGGTCTGCTGTGAAAAGCTTGCCAAACAGAAAAACAGGGAAGATGAATATGAATTCCTGACAAAATTTGAAAAGGTTGCCAAAGCATGCCTGGCGGGCAACGGAAAAACCCTGTCAAACAATGTAGACTTCTACAGTGGTTTCGCTTATAATATGTTACAGATACCGGAAGATATGTATACGCCTTTGTTTGTCTGCTCCCGTATGGCAGGCTGGCTGGCACACAATATCGAAAACAAGCTGTACGACGGAAGAATCATGCGTCCGGCGACAAAATACGTAGGAGAAACTATCTCCTACAAAAAAAGAGAGGAAAGATAGCATATGGTAAATTTGTATGACGGCGGAGCTTATCTTGTACATGGAACGGAACTGGTTCCGGAACAGGAAGCAGATAAAGTTGCTGCCCTTACAGGAAAGGCTGCAGATAAGGCTGAGGCAAAAAAAGGTACCATCGCCTATTCCATTTTAAAGAATCACAACACTTCGGATCATATGGATCATCTAAAGCTCCGTTTTGACTCCATGGCCTCCCATGACATTACATTTGTAGGAATTATCCAGACTGCCCGTGCATCAGGGCTTAAAGAATTTCCTATACCATACATTATGACCAACTGTCATAACTCTTTATGCGCAGTTGGCGGTACCATTAACGAGGATGATCACGTATTCGGACTTTCCGCTGCCAAAAAATACGGCGGGATCTTTGTTCCGCCTCATATTGCGGTCATCCATCAGTACATGCGGGAAATGATGGCCGGCTGCGGGCGCATGATCCTCGGTTCTGACAGCCATACCCGCTATGGAGCCCTGGGAACCATGGCCATTGGAGAAGGCGGCGGGGAACTGGTAAAGCAGCTTCTTCGGGATACTTATGATGTGGCTTATCCCGGTGTTGTGGCCATTTATCTTACCGGAAGCCCTGCTCCATCCGTTGGTCCTCACGATGTGGCCCTGGCCATTATCGGAGCGGTCTTTAAAAGCGGCTATGTAAAGAACAAGATCATGGAATTCGTAGGACCCGGTGTTTCTTCTATGGATACGGACTATCGGAACGGTGTGGATGTTATGACAACGGAAACCACCTGCCTTTCCTCTATCTGGAGAACCGATGAGGATACAAAAGCCTATCTGGACCTTCATGGCCGTGGGGATGCCTACAAAGAATTGAATCCTGGAGAAGTTGCTTATTACGACGGAGTGGTTTATGTAGACTTAAGCACCATTAAGCCTATGATCGCACTGCCCTTCCACCCAAGCAATACCTATGAGATTGACGAATTAAATAATAATCTTGGAGACATTCTGCGCAGTGTGGAAAAAGAAGCAGAGCGAATTGTGGGCAGTTCCAAAGCAAACCTTTCTTTAACAGACAAGATCGTGAACGGAAAGCTGATGGTTCAGCAGGGTGTGATTGCAGGATGTGCCGGAGGCAATTACTCCAATGTTATGGCTGCGGCTAATATTCTGACCGGTAAAAACTGCGGAAATGACATCTTTAATTTATCTGTATACCCCTCCTCCCAGCCAGTTTATATGGATCTGGTGAAAAAGGGAGCCATCTCAGAACTGATGGCAGCCGGTGCAACCGTCCGGACGGCCTTCTGCGGCCCATGCTTTGGCGCAGGGGATACACCTTCCAATAATTCCTTAAGCATCCGCCACACCACAAGAAACTTCCCCAACCGGGAAGGCTCCAAGCCTGGCAGCGGACAGATTTCCTGTGTCGCCCTCATGGATGCCCGCTCCATTGCTGCAACAGCGGCAAACGGCGGCTATCTCACATCTGCGGAAGGCTATGGAGAGGATTACCAGGTCCCTGCCTATGAATTCGATCCATCTTCCTATGAGAGACGGGTGTATCAGGGATTCGGGAAGGCTCAGCCTGAGGTACCCCTGATTTATGGCCCAAATATCAAGGATTGGCCGGCTATGAGTGCCTTAACGGATAACATCATATTAAGGGTATGTTCAAAAATCATGGATCCGGTCACTACCACCGATGAACTGATTCCTTCCGGAGAAACCTCTTCCTATCGTTCCAACCCACTGGGACTTGCGGAATTTACCTTGTCCCGCCGAGATCCGGAATACGTGGAACGCTCAAAGAAAGTTAATGAGCTGGAGCAGGTAAGGAAAGCCGGTGCCTGCCCCTTAGAGGCTGACCGTTCACTGGAATCTTCATTTAAGGCCCTGGCCGCTTACTTAAACCAGCCGGAACTGAATGTAAGGGAAACAGAGATTGGAAGTATGATTTACGCAGTAAAGCCAGGTGATGGTTCTGCCCGTGAACAGGCAGCCAGCTGCCAGCGGGTGCTGGGCGGCTTAGCTAATATTGCAAATGAGTATGCGACCAAACGTTACCGTTCCAATGTTATGAACTGGGGAATGCTTCCCTTCCTTCTTGATGCAGAGCCGGATTTTGAAGTAGGGGATTTCATCTATGTACCTGGAATCCGCAAAGCTCTTGACGGAGATATGAACCACATTCCAGCTTACGTTGTGAAAAACGAAGAAGGAAATCCGATTCATGAGATAGAACTGCACATTGCTGATATGACCCCGGAAGAACGGGAAATCGTAAAGGCCGGATGTCTGATTAATTATAATAAAAACAAAATCCAGCAGTAATGATAAATAATAACCCCCGGACACGGAACTGGTAGTAAAGCCAGATTCCAATCCAGGGGTTATATTTTTTTATTTTAAGATTTTTTCTACCTGCGTATCATCAAGAGTCACATGATAAAACAGTTCGTAGAAGTCCTTTACTTCTTGTTTTATATCAACACCATACTGTTCGGGATATACAAGATTGCCCAGCCATAAAATCCCGATCATCCGGTTGACAGAAGGCGGACTGCTCATAAAGCTATATGGAACGGAAGGTACCTGATAAACCTTCCCCTCTTTTACTGCATTTAATTCTCCCCAGACCTTATCCGTTGTTATGGTTTGGTACAGGGCCTCAGAATCTGCAATGATAATATCCGGCTGCCACAGAAGAAGCTGTTCAAAGGATACTTCGCTTCCGCCGCCGCTTGATACCATTTCAACTTTCGCTGCATTTTCCGCACCTATCTGTTCGATGACCCGGGCATGAATGGAACCCTCTGCATTGGTATGAAGTCCATCATCTCCAATAGCGAAATAAACCGATTTCTTTTCTGACAGCTGTTCCCTGGCTGTCTCAGACTTTTTCAGTATGTTATTGCAATCGTCCGCCAGTTTCTTTGCCTGGCCGGTATCTCCGGTAAGCTCTCCCAGCTTCTCATAAGCAGAACTCATGGAATCTAAATCTGCCTCTATAAAGATAACTGGCATATTTAGCTGCTCCTGAAGGGCATCCATATCCTCTTTTACGCTTTTTTTCGCTTCTCCGATATCAATGATCACATCAGGACTTTCTGCAATGAGAGCCTCCATGTTTAGATTTGCATTCTTCCCATAAAACTGGCCGAATTTAGGAAGTGCCCAATATTTTTCGTCAATGTACAGCTTTGCACCTTCGGAAAAATCAGAAGCAAGTCCGGATAGCTTGTCCGGACAAAGGGTATAAAGCACGATCTGTGCCAAAGGTCCGGAAGGCGCAATCTTTTTTATTTCCTTTGGCAGTGTAACTTCCCTTCCTGCTGAATCCGTGAACACTCTGACGTCTGATTGCGCTCCTGCTTCGCCCGCTTTTTCTGTTTCTGCCTGTGTTTCTGCTTTTACAGATGCAGTTGACTCTGCCTGACTGGCAGGAACCTCCTTACCGCTTCCTTTCTGGCAGCCATTTGCCAGTACTGCAGCAGCAAGAAATGCAGCCAGTACCAGACTTATTCTCATTTTTTTCATATGATCCCCCTATTCCGCCGCTTTTACGGCATATATTTATTATTTAGAAAGCCTTACCGGCAATCCGGAACGGATTACCGCTTTGTGCTCACCTTTTTTCACTAATTCCTCTGTAAGTTTTTTATCCGTAATAAGAGTACCCGCTAACTCCCACACGCCAAAGTTAAAAAGATCAGGAGCGAGAGCCACACTGGGTCCCACCAATATGACTTTGGCATTCCGTGACAGCTCTAAAAGTCTTGGAAGGGTTTTATTCACCAGGGTAAATCCAGTAATAAAAACATAGTCCCTGTCTGAAAGTAAATATTCGCAGGCACTGTCCGGATAATCGCCTTCCATTGGATTGCGTTCCAGGATTACGCAGGATTCTGCCTCTTTTAAAAATTCCTCTGCAAAGCAGAAATGTCCGATGGTCGCTACCTTTTTTCCTTTGATATCCTCACGATAGGCCATAAAGGCATCTTCCTTTGACAGCTGCCTGATTGTGCCCTCCTTTTCCAGCCTGCTGATCCGGTCAGGCTGATTATAATAGGCATTTACCGCTGCGGCACCGATGCCAGCCTCGGTAAAATTCCATGATTTTATCAGCCCAGCCGCTTCCTTCCATGACATATCCAGTATGTTTTTTTCAGTACTTCTAATAGTCTGAAGCGGATTTGTCGCTGCCGCGCCGGTATATCCGCAGACGGACACTGAAGTCCACTGGACTCCTACAAAATAATCTTCTATCTTTTCATCATCTGGTATTGGCTCTATCAGACGGTCATACATTTCCCACATATCCATCACCCTCCCCCAGGCATACACACTTTTTTTCCGCTTTTTAAATCCTCATAGATCTCAATAGGCACCTGGTATACGCCTTCCAAAAGCTCTTTCGTAAGGATCTTGTCCGGCTCACCGAAAGCCGCTATCTTTCCCTCCATCATCACCAGCGCCTTATGGGCAAAATAAAAGACATGCTCCGGATTATGGGTGGATTGTACAATTAAATATCCCTTTTCTGACAGGGTCCGCAGTTCCTCCATAACCCGGATCTGGTTGCCGTAATCCAAGCTGGAACAGGGTTCATCCATAACCAGTATTTTTGCCTCCTGGGCGATGGCTCTTGCAATCAGTACAAGCTGCTGTTCTCCGCCGCTGATCTGCCCAAATATACGGTCCTTTAAACCGGCGATCTTTAAAAGTTTCAGAGCATTCAACGCCCTTTCCTTTTCTTTCTGCCCAGGACTTGCAAAACGGGGCAGCGAGGCAGTTGTTCCCATTAACACCATATCCAGAACCGAAAAAGAGAATGCAGTATCATGATTTTGGGGTATGTAGGCGATCCTTCCGGCCAATTCCCGTTCTGAGAAGTGCCGGCGTTCTGTTCCATCAATCAGAATCTCTCCATGGTACCCCTTTAACAGACCTAACATGCACCGAAAAAGCGTACTTTTGCCTGCACCGTTTTTTCCAAGAACACAGACCAGTTCTCCTTTGTCGAATGAAAAATTAATCCCCTTTAATACCGGAAAACAATGATAACCAAATTCCAGATCTTTTACTGTCAGCTCCATACTTCCCCTCCTTTATAACCGGTTTCCTTCCCGCAAAATAAGATATAAAAAGAATGGGGCACCAATAAATGCAGTCAAAATGCCGATAGGGATCTCACTGGTGGCCAAAAGCCTTGCAAAATTATCCACGATCAAAAGAAAGCTGCCACCCATAAGCAGAGAGGCCGGCAATAGCCTGCGGTAATCACTTCCTACCATCATTCTGGCAAAATGCGGAATTACCAGCCCTACCCAGCCGATTTGCCCGCTTACTGAAACCGCTGCTGAGGTAATTAAAGTTGCGCTGACTACAATGATAAAGCGGAGCTTCTTTGCATTAATCCCCATGCTCCTCGCTTCATCTTCCCCAAGGCTTAAAACATTGATCCGCCACCGAAGAAGGTAAATCGGAAGGATTCCTATGAGGATCCACGGTGCAGCAAACAAAACGTCTTTCTGCCGGATGGATGCCAGGCTTCCCATAAGCCAATAGGTAATGACAGGAAGGGTATTGGTCGGATCCGCCACCAGTTTTAAAAAAGAGACCGCTGCGGAAGCAAGGGAGCTCACCATCATGCCGGACAACACCAGTCCCAGCACGGGATTATACTTTACCCGGCTGCTGATGAGGCAGACAAGCCCTACCGCGCCAAGGCCAAAAAGAAAGGCACTGATTGTTACTCCGTTATAACCGAATGAAAAAAACAATCCCAGGGCAGCACCTAATCCCGCACCAGAGGATGCACCAAGAACATCCGGTGATACCATGGGATTTTTAAAGATCCCCTGATAAGCGGCGCCCGCACAGGACAATCCTCCTCCGATCAAAGCGGCCATAAAAACTCTTGGCAGGCGAACCTGGAAAACAACCGTCTCTGCCTGAGCCGGCCAAGTGGATTCTATTGGAAAAACCGACGAGAAAAGGAGCTTTAAGAGCGTGTCCGGGTATACCGGGTACCGTCCAAGCAAAAAGGAGCCAAAAAAGCAGACAATAAATAAGAGCACGATGATTCCAAAACGTCTTTTATAGATCCAGTCCCTCTCTACCATGTGTTCCCTTCCTTTTCCGTACATTCTCTCAAAAATTCCATAATTTCCGCCCGAATGTGTTCTTTTTTTTCGCGATCATACGTAAGAATACGTCCATTTGACCGTTTTACAAGCTTTTCTTCCAAATCCCGAAGAAGCTTGTCCGGGTCTTGCTCTGTGGGAACTCTGGTTCTCATGGCCTCAAGGTTTTTATGGCTTTTTAAAACACCGATGCAGGGCACCCGGCTATCAATGCAGCCAAAAACCTCTTCCATAAATTCCGGTACAAAAAGTTCTATCCCTCCTATTTCATCCAAAAGGAAAAGCTCTTTATGAGCGGAAGAATGCAGAATTTTTATGCCATCGGTTTTAAAAAACGGAAGATTTTTTTGAAATCCATGTTCGGTCCGCTCAATAAAAACATTTGTCATTCCTTTTTTATAGGCCGTTGCCGGAATCCATTCTTCCTCTGCCGGGACCATACGAAATCCCATGGTCATCCCATATTCATTTAACAAACGTTGGGAATAAAATCCTCCAGCCATTGGGTGCCAGGGCTTTAAGCATTCAAAAAGCAGGGTTGTCTTTCCTTCTCCGGAATCACCTTTAAGAAATAAGAATTTCCCCATTATTTTTTTCGCCCTTCCCGCAGGGCCCTTATAGCAATTAATTCTCCTGCCACGCTGATGGCAATTTCAGCGGGTGTTTCTGCATAGATTTCTAGACCGATTGGGCTGTGACAGCTGTCAATCTGTTCTCTGGTAACCCCGTCTGCCATAAGCTTTTCAGCCAACGTTTCCAGTTTCCTTCGGCTTCCAATTACACCGACATAGCAGGCATTTTTCGTAAGGACCTGTCTCTGAACAACATAATCCGATTGATGTCCTCTGGTCATAACGCAGACATAATCACATTCCCTTAATTCCATGGAATCAAAAATCCTATCATAATCACCCACAATGGTCTTCTCTGCCTGGGGAAACAATTTTTCATTGGCAAACTCCGGCCGGTCATCAAAAACAGTACACCGGAATCCTACATGAGCCAGTACCGGCACCAATTCCTGAGCCACATGCCCGCCTCCGAAAATATAGACGCAGCCGGCCCGGACCAGAGGCTCGCTGTAATACTTACGTTCACCTAAGTTTTTTTGAACCGCTTTATGTTGAAGAAGGTTTTTTCTATCTTCTTCATCAATTCCATGTATTCCTGATAATCCCGTTAATTTACTGTAGATGCCCAGCCCCCATGTGGTTTCGTCAGTAATATCCATAAGAAGCCAGCTGTCTTCATCCTTGTGATAGGCTTCTTCTATTTTCCTGCATAAGTCCATAAATTCCTGATTTTCATGATCCAGATACTGGAAGTAAACCACTACATCACCGCCGCAGATCATACCCAAATCAGCTACCTGCTCCTTTCCAAGTACAAAGCTGTGCATATAGGAGGTCTTTTCCTCAATCGCTTTCTGTGACCGTTTTATGGAACGGTATTCCACTGCTCCGCCTCCGATCGTTCCTTCGGTGGTTCCGTCCCGCCTTACCAGCATATGGGATCCTGCACCTCTGGGAGTGGATCCAGAACTTGCAATAATGGTTACCAAAACCCCGTCCTCGCCTTTTTCCAGCGTTTCTAAAACTGTTTTGAACAGCTTCCTCATTTCAATTCCCCCTCAAAATATTTTATAAACAACTCTACTGTTTTTTCATTTAATTCTTTTTCCAAGCTTTAAAGCCGGTTTAGCAACCCTTTGTCTTTGGTGTCAGTTAGGAAAATACACCCTCCGCGATAAAGAATGTACCTGTCTTCATATCGGCTCCTGCCTTTCCGTTATATTTTCAAAAATACAACGGTTTTTTTATTATAATCCTTTTTCCAGAATTTGTAAACCCGATAAAAGTAAAATACAAAAGGCCCCGGATTGGAATTTAATTTAAACATCAATTAAATTTCAATCCGGGACCTAATATCAATCACCGATCATATTACGGATTTTTACCGGTGTCCGGTAATTCCATGTGGAAATTTTAATACCGCTTCGTCTGCTGGCCGCATGGACAATCTGTCCGTTGCCGATATACATGGACACATGATTAATGGTCCCTTTGCTGTCTGCATAATAGATCAGATCCCCAGGTCGCATATCGCTGGATTTTACTACTTTACCCATACCGGCCTGGGAGCCGGAATAATGAGGCAGACCAATGCCAAAATGAGCATAAACAGACATGGTAAATCCAGAGCAGTCAGCCCCCTTCGTAAGGCTGGTTCCGCCCCATACATAAGGATTTCCCAAAAACTGCAGGGCATAATTAACGACCTGTGCCCTAAAGGATGCCTGTGCATTGGCTTTTTCCTCTAAAGGAGAAAATTTGATTGCCTCAGGAAGAGCATACCGGACATCAACGTAATCTGTGGATACATAGGCGCTGCTGTTTTCCTCCAGTTCGATCTGTATCCAGCCGTCGATCTGCTTTAAGACAGGATACCGTTCATTGTTTGATATCTGTGTCCATATCTTTGAATCAGTGGAAGGTTCAGTCCTGGCGTTTAGCATATCCGTGTTGACGATGGCCATCAGCTCTGCAACCTGCAAAGCCTCATCCTTTGCTGCCTGTCCTGTCAGGATATAATCGGACTTCACAAAGCCGGTAATGTTACCGGACTGAATTTTATACCAGCCATCCGTCGTCTCTAAAATATTTCCAGCGGCTTTGCTTGGCATCTTTGCAATAATCTTGCCGTTCTCATTGGGCTCTTCTCTTACGTTCAAATAATTATCTACATCGGAAATACCGATGTTCTTATAGAGATTGAATATCATGGCCTTTAGATCCAGTTTTCTGGCCTCATTCAGTCCATATTCCAATTTGACGTAATCCGTGGATAAATACCCGGCCGGGATCTGTACCCAGCCCTCTGACTGTCCTAAGACCTCATACCGCTCATTGGAAAGTGCCTGGCCTACCACATCCGAACTGGTGGAGGGTTCCTTCCTGATGTTCATGCTGTCGGTCTGAATGACAGCTCTTAGCTTCACCAGATCCATTGCTTTCTTTTTAGCGTCTTCCCCTGTTAAAACAAATTCGGAATTTATATATCCTTCAATCCCGCCGGAAGATATTTTACACCAGCCGGATTCGGTATTTTCCAGAATATCGCAGGCGCTGTCACCCTGGAGTTTTCCAATTACATCCTCCTCGGTACCCGGTGCTTTTCTCACGTTTAAGTATCCTGATACTTTAATGATCCCTAAATTCTTGTAGGAACTTACAACTTTTTCTTTTTCTTCCTTTTCCTTTGCTGCCTGAGCTTCAGACTCGGCTTCTGCACTTAAGCCTGCTGATTCCTCCATCTTTATTGCTGTGGCCTCGGATGCGGTTGCAAGCCCTGCCGGCTTTGCGGAGAGGTGATTCTTTACCGCTATCCCCACTGCAGAAATAACTGCTACGCAAAGAACCGCTGTACCTCCCATTACCAAAAGTTTCTTATAATCATTATTACTGCGTTTTTTTCTTGCCTTATCCAAACGAATGATATAATCTTTCTTCTCGTTGTTATTTTCCATCCTGTACTTTCTCTCCATATTCCTGTTTTCTAGCGGAAAGCCAATTCAGACTAAAAGTCTATCTGCCTAAGTATAGCATAAAATGTCATTATTTGCGATATAACTAAGGCAAAAAAATTATTAAGATTATGTTACATATATTAAGAAAGATACATCCGGAAAAGGCAGATTTGAATAATAAGCATCCAGGCACGGGAACAAAAAACAGGACAGGAAACCTTATAAAAGGTTCCATGCCCTGTAATTTCACCGGCTATTTCGCCAGAATCATTCTGTCATTTGAAAATTCCTCACCGCTTGCCTCTTCGAACTTCTTAAGAAGATCCTCTACTTCCAGCTTCCTTTTTTCTTCCCCTGACACATCATATATGATGCGGCCTTCGTGCATCATGACAAGCCTGTTGCCAATCTGGATCGCATCCTTCATGTTATGAGTGATCATAAGAGTCGTGAGGTTTTGCTCTTTCACAATCTCCTGAGTGATCTCCAGAACCTTTTTAGCAGTTTTTGGGTCAAGTGCAGCGGTATGCTCATCAAGAAGAAGCAGTTTTGGCTTTTTTAAAGTCGCCATCAACAAGGTAAGCGCCTGTCTCTGGCCTCCGGAAAGAAGCCCGACCTTATTGGTCATGCGGTCCTGAAGCCCAAGTCCCAGTTTTTTAAGCGCCTCATGGTAAAATGCCTTTTCGCTGGTCTTGATTCCCCATGCAAGGCCTCTTCCCTGCCCCCGCCGATAAGCCAAAGCCATATTTTCCTGTATTTCCATTCCGGCTGCAGTTCCCAGCATAGGATCCTGGAATACCCTTCCGATATATTTAGCCCTTTTATACTCCGGGTCCCTGGAAATATTGATCTCATCAATCTGGATCTTACCGGAATCAATCGGGTACACTCCTGCTATCATATTTAACATTGTGGATTTTCCTGCTCCGTTACCGCCGATCACCGTGACAAAATCACCCTCGTTCAGATGGAGGTCAATGCCATTCAATGCCTTTTTTTCATTGATGGTGTTCTTATTAAATGTTTTTCTGACATTCTTAATATCCAGCATGGTTATTCTCCTCCTTCTGTATAAGATTTCCTGATGCGCCATTTATTCACCATGACCGGAACGCAAAGTGCCACTGCAACGATCGCAGCCGACAAAAGCTTCATATCATTGGCATCCATACCCATTCTTAAAACCACAGCTCGGATCACAAAATATATAACGGACCCCACGACTGCAGAAATAAGCTTACTTGCAAAGGAACGAAGTTTCCCCATCAGCACATCACCGATAACAATCGCGGCAAGGCCAATGACAATCGCACCGGTACCCATACCGATATCCGCATATTTCTGGCTTTGACAGACCAGCCCTCCGGAAAGTCCTACAAGTCCGTTGCTGATGGTGAGGGCCAAAAGCTTTGTCAAGTTTGTATTGACACCCTGAGCGCGTATCATTGCCTGATTATTACCTGTAGCACGCATGGCACTGCCGATTTCTGTTCCAAAGAACCAGTAAAGAAAGGAAATCATTACGATTGCCAGGCCGATTCCGATGATCATTGCGGCTGCCTGCTTGCTTAACCCGGTAACCGCTATAAATTTAGACATAATTGTATCAGTCTTTAAAAGCGGCACATTACTCTTTCCGCCCATAATCCGGAGATTTATGGACCAAAGACCGATCTGAGTCAGGATTCCTGCCAGAATCGCCGGTATCTCAAAGATCGTATGTAACAACCCGGTCACTGCCCCGGCTGCCATCCCGGCCGCTGCTGCAATCCCTAAGGCAATCCAGGGATCAACGTGAAAATTAAGTATCATAACGGCGCACACACAGCCGCCCATCGCAAAGCTTCCATCTACCGTCAAATCGGCAATGTCCAATAGTTTGTAGGTAATGTAAACTCCTAAAACCATAATCCCCCATAAAACCCCCTGAACAACTGCATCCTGAAGGGATACCAACAAACCACTCATCAATCTTTCCTCCGCGTATTTTCTCGTTTCATATTTCCTGCAATGCCCAAAGAGCTTTCATAGACATAAATGCCTTACATAAAGAATGAAAGCCCATCCTTTATGTAAAGCATCTATGGCTGGCAGGCGGGCCATTCAAATAAGTCCCGCCAGCCGCTCATTACTTTTTAAAACCGCTATTTAAGGTTTGAAATATCAATTCCCAGGGTCTTTGCTGTTTCCTCATTGACAGTCAGCTTACACTTATCCAAAGGAAGGTATTCAATCGGCATCTTGGAGATATCCGCACCCTCTGTCAGGATCTTTACTGCCTGCTGTCCGGTTAAGTAACCCAGTTCATAATAATCAATGCCATATGTAGCAAGACCGCCGGCATTTACCATACCTTCTTCTCCGCAGATTACCGGAATGCCGTTTTCATTCGCTACCATGCTCACGGTTGCCATACCTGCAGCAATGGTATTATCGGTAGGAGTATAGATTGCATTTACTTTGCCTACCATGGAGGTAACAACTGTCTGGATCTCGTTGGAATTGGATACAGTATACTCCACCGCTGTCATGCCTTCCGCTTCAATTGCATCTTTTGCCATCTTAGCCTGGATTTCAGAATTGGATTCTGCGGAGCAGAAAAGAATTCCCACAGTTTTTGTATCAGGGAGAATCTTTTTTAAGAGAGCTATCTGCTCTTTCACCGGAGTTAAATCAGAGGTGCCGCTTACGTTTCCTCCTGGGTTATCGTTGCTCTCAACCAGATCGGAAGATGCCGGATCCGTGACCGCTGTCAACAGAATCGGGATATCGCTTGTGGCACCTGCCACAGCCTGAGCCGCCGGTGTTGCAATGGCAAGGATCAAATCGTCGTTGTCATTAACCAGCTTGCTGGCAATGGTCTGGCACGTAGACTGATCACCGGAGGCGTTCTGCTGGTCAACGGTATAGTTTAGACCTGCATCATCCAGCGCCTGGATAAAGCCTTTATTGGATGCATCTAAGGCTGCATGCTGTACAAGCTGGAGAACCCCGATTTTATACTGCTTTCCATCTGCTGTCTTTTCTCCCGTGGATTCTGCTGCATCACTTGTTTTTTCTGCTGCAGTCGTGGTTTCCGGAGCTGAGGTCCCCGTGTCTGGTGCTTTGCTGCCGCATGCTGTTAAGGACAACATCATGGCGCCGGCAAGAACCAATGATAAAACATTTGCTGATTTCTTCATAATCTTCTCTCCTCTTCCTTCCAAAATTTCGTCCTTTTTGGAACTTAATTCGTATCATACTACAAAAAAGATTAGCCGTCAATTTTATTGCTTTAATTTTATGCGTTTTTAATGTGCTAAAGTACATTTTTGTAAAAAATGACGAAACCTGATCCCACTTTTCCTGCTCCATTCATCAAAAAAACCGGAGAATCTATGTTCTCCGGTTTTTTTTAATTGGCAAGAAATCCTTTTCCTATTATCTCGCTGGAATTAGATATCAGTATAAACGCTGTTGGCTCCACTGTATGAATGTAATTTTTCAGCTTCAGTGCCTGTGATCGTTTCATAGTCGTCAGAATGACTGTTTTTTTATGATGACTGAACGCGCCCTGTGCCTCATAAACCGTGGCACTCCGGTTAAGTCCATGAATAATATAATCGCAGATGGGCCCCGGGTCATCACAAATGATGCTGAAACACTTGCACAGATTAATGTTTTCGATGACATCCCCTATCACAAGGGATTTGGCTAATAAACCCAGGGAAGAGAATAACCCTGTCTCCGGCCCAAATACAAAGTAGGCCAGAATGACTCCTGTCACATCCACCAGCAAAAGCACGGTTCCAATATTAAGGCTGGTGTACCGTTTCAGTATCATGGCGATAATATCCGTTCCCCCGCTGGAAGCTCCGGTGTTAAAAAGGAGCGCAGAGCCTACGCTTGGCAACAGAATCGCAAAGATCAATTCCAAAAGCGGTTCCCTGGTAAGGGGCCTTGTTATAGGATACAGCCGTTCCAAAAAGTAAAGAAATACGGTCATCATGAGAGTGGCGTAAACCGTCTTAATCCCAAAGTTCCGTCCCAGGAAGAGAAAGCCAGCCACCAGTAAAACTGCGTTCACAATGTTTGTGAACTCACTGGCCGACCAATGGGTTAATGCACTGATAACCGTCGCAAACCCTGTGACACCTCCGAATGCAAAATTATTGGGGAATTTGAAGAAATAAATCCCCACTACCATAATCCAGATGCTGAACGTGATCAGTCCATACTCTGCAAGCGTTCTCAGTGTTTTGTTTTCTATCTGCTTCATGACTGTTTGTCTATCTCCCTCCGGCTCCTTTAAGCCGGTTCTGTACGTTTTTGAGTGAATTCATAGTTTCCTTTCACTCCCACTCGACTATACCTCAAAGGGGCGGTAATTACAAACACAATTCCATCTGATATTCTCACAGTCTTTCTATTGTGAACAGGGAGTAAATCCGACACTGGCAAGGAAACGCCCAAACCCATTCCGTCCCTGCTCATCGCATTTGTATACGCCCGAATCCTCCAAAACCCGTTCAAATACCAGGCCAACTTCCTTCTTTAGAATTTCATCCACATTTTCATTTGTCACTTCTTCATATCTTCCAAGGAAAGCCTCCGCCCAATCTGCGTGCTTCTCAATGGTTTCTACATCTCTTATGCTTTTCCCTTCCACAATGCACTGAGCTAACAGGTTCAACTCTTCCTTTAACCTGGAAGGCAGGACTGCCAATCCCATGACTTCAATTAAGCCGATATTTTCTTTCTTGATATGATGAAGCTCCTGGTGAGGGTGGTAAACTCCAAGAGGGAATTCTTCTGTGGTGATATTATTTCTTAAGACCAGATCAAGTTCGTATACGCCATCCCTCATTCTGGCAATAGGAGTAATGGTGTTGTGAGGCTCTCCGTCCGTTTCTGCAAAAATAAAGGCTTCCTCGTCCGTATAAGCCCTCCAGGCATCAAGAATCTTTGTACCGAGGGTGATTAAGTCTTCCGGGTTTTTGCTTCTGGTACGCAGTACGGACATCGGCCATTTCACGATTCCGGCTTCCACTCCCTCAAAGCCTTCCAGCTGGAAACAACTCTCCATGGGGGCCTTTGCCATTGCAAAATCATAATTCCCTCCCTGAAAATGGTCGTGAGACAGGATGGATCCTCCTACAATAGGCAGATCTGCATTGGAACCAAGGAAGTAGTGAGGAAACTGCTTGACAAAATCAAACAATTTTACAAAGGTATCTCTCTCTATCTTCATGGGGATATGCTTACCGTTGAAAACGATACAGTGCTCGTTATAATAAACATAGGGGGAATACTGAAAGCCCCACTCACTGTTATTGATTTCAAGACGGATGATCCTGTGGTTATTTCTGGCCGGATGATTGGTCCTTCCGGCATAGCCCTCATTTTCCATACAAAGCTGGCATTTGGGATAACCGCCTTGTTTAGCAAGCTTTGCTGCGGCAATCGCCTTTGGATCCTTCTCAGGCTTTGATAAGTTCACCGTAATATCCAAGTCTCCGTACTTAGTGGAGGTCACCCACCGCATATCCTTCTTTATCCGGTACCGCCTGATATAATCGGAATCCTGGCTCAGTTTATAATAATATCCGGTTGCAGCCTCAGGTGACTGGCCCCGATACAGCTCCCAGAACGTTTTTTCTATTTCGCTAGGTCTTGGCATCAGACAATTCATCAGTTTTGTATCAAACAAATCCCGGTATGTAACACTGTCTTCTTCTATGATTCCGGCCTGGCATGCATAATCAAGTAATTCGTGCAAAACAGCTTCCAGATCAATATCTTCCGGTATTCCTTCTGTCTCCTCATACTCGTCCATCATCATTACATCAAGGATTTGGTTAAGGGCATAAAACCGGTCCGCTTCCCCGATCAAGCCTGTGTTCCGTCCATATTGTACCAGTTTCTTAATTGCCTCGTAAATCATTGTGATGTTCCTCCTGGTTTCTTTTTATCCTATTATACCTATCCTAATATACCTATCCCATTATACATTTCCAAAAGCGGCAAAACAATATCCTATATTTTGTTTTTATTGCATTTTTTTAATAAAATTACTGATCCGGCTTATAATGATGCCGCCCAGGATCCCTATGATAAGTCCGGCGGCTGTACCGGATATCAAAAGTAAGGGAAGATAAAAGAATACTCCGGCCTGCTTGACCACAAGGGCAGCCACGCAAACCTGTCCGATGTTATGCCCCACGCCTCCCAGAATACTGATTCCCGCCTGGCCGATCCAGTTTTTTCTCCTGCAAATAACCATTAAAAGCAGACTTAAGCTCCAGCCCCCCAGGCTGTAGAGCATGGCAAACAAGTTTCCAAAGGTAAATCCGGTGAGAACGATCCGCAAAAGTGAAATGACAACCGTTCCGCCTGTTCCAACCGTATAGAGCCCTACAACCGTGACCAGATTGGCAAGACCCAGCTTTACACCCGGTATTCCGAGGGAAATGGGAATCAGGGTTTCTACAAAGCTGAGAACAAACGCCAGTGCAATCAGCATACCGTACAACGCTGCCACATGTGCTGAATTTTTTACTTTCATAAGAGCTCTCCTTTTTCCTGCATTCAGCATTTATCTTATCACACTTTGGCATTTATGTAAAAGAAAATCCCGGAGAGCATCCTCATGATTATGAAAATGCTCTCCGGGATTGGAATTAATCAGTTCTTTTATCACCCCAGAAAAATAATGCCACAGTACCAGGTCCGGTATGGGAGCCGATGACTGCGCCAATGCTGTTTAACAGCACCTTTCCGGAAAGCTTTTGGAAGCGTTCCTCCACCAGGGCCGCAACTTCCCTGGCATCATTTTCACAGGCGGAATAGGAAAGGAAGCATTTGCCGCTGTAATCTCTCCCGCCCTTTGCATGGGCTTCCATTGTGTTTATGATCTCCTGGATGGCCTTTTTCTTGGTACGGATCTTCTGCCTGGGAATCAAATGCCCCGTGTCGTCAATGCTCATGAGAGGGCAGATGTTAAGCACTGTGCCAAGCATTGCAGATGTGGCTGAAATCCTGCCTCCCCGCTTAAAACTGGTCAAATCCGTGGAGAAAAACCAGTGATGCACGAATAATTTATGATTCTCCGTCCACTCTGCCGCCTCTTCCAGGGAAACCCCTTTATCCCTTAAGTCTGCCACTGAATCGGTCAGAAGTCCATAACCGGCAGAAGCCCCCAGGGAGTCCACAATGACGATCTTTCTGTCCGGATATCTGGAACTCATTTCTTCCCTGGCCACGCATGCAGAATTGTAGGTTCCTGAAATACCGGAGGAAAGAGTAAGGTGCAATATATCTTTGCCTTCCTTTAAAAATGGTTCAAAAAAATCACAATATTCTTCCACATTGACCTGGGAAGTCACTGGGGTTGCACCTTTGGCGATCCGGTCATAAAACTCAGGAAAGGGAATGCTCTGCCCTAAGTCATCCGGATAGGTAACGCCATCCATTGTATAATGAAAACACACATAGGGAATCTGGCGCTGCTCAAAAAATTCCTTCTTCATATCTACCGTGGAACAGCAGGTTAAAATAAAACTTCCCATATCTGCACACCTCCTATCATTTGCTGAATCAATATTATCATATTTTCTCTTGAATTGGAATCTTTACCATAAATTCCGTTCCCATATCAAGCTCTGACCGAACGGTAATGGTTCCATGATAGAAATTTACAATGTGTTTTACAATGGATAAACCAAGGCCTGTTCCGCCCTGTTTCTTGCTCCGTCCTTTGTCCACCCGGTAAAAGCGTTCAAATATACGGCTTAAGGATTCTTTTGGAATACCCATTCCATTATCCTTCACACGGATTATTACATTACGGTCCTCTTCTGTCACCGTGACCCAAACTTCGCCGCCAGGCTTATTGTATTTTACCGCGTTGCTTATGAGGTTTCCAAAAAGTTCCTTCATTTGCTGTCCATTGGCGTAAATACAAAGTGGTTTGCAATCCACATGGACAGTGACTTCATGGGATGCAGCCAGTGGTTTTAAAGATTCCACGATATCGCCTACAAGAATGGACAGGCGCACATCATTTTTTAATACCTCTGCTTCCTTTGCCTCAAGCCGGGAGATCATAAGGATGTCATTGATGAGATGATTCATATTAATTGCTTCCTTTTTGATGCGTCTTATGAAGTCCATCTTTTGTTCTTCATCCTGAATGATCCCGCTTTCTAAAAGTTCCGCATAGCCCTGAACCGATGTAATCGGGGTTTTTAACTCATGGGAAGCATTACTGAAAAATTCCTGGCGGATTTGCTTTTCAAGCTCAATCTGGTTTAAATATTCTTTTACGTTCCTAGACATTTCCGTTGTCGTTTCCGCAATAATATTAATCTCCGGATACTGGTATTTTTCAAAAGAAAGGTCCGTATAATCCCCGTTTACTTTTAACATCTCCTGAGAAATTTCCTTTAACGGCTTTGTAATGGATTTTGAAAAGCTGTCCGCTGAAAATGCGGAATACATAATGGCCATCAGAAAGCTGAGCCAGATCGATGGCAATAGAAGCATTAAGTATTCTTTCATGCCGGAATAGGGAATTGCCATACGAATGATATAATCCGCCCGTGAGGAGCGGATCGCCACATAAAGCATATTTTCCTTAAGGGTCTTGGAATAGCGTCTGGCTGTGCCGGTCCCCTCCGCAAGAGCTTCCTTCACTTCTTCCCTGTCCAAATGATTATCCAGGGAAGCGGCCGGTACATTCCCAGTATCGGCCACAATACTCCCATCCATGCGTATAATTGTAAAACGGCTCTCATTCTCACTGAGTGCCTGCTTTAAATCACCTATTTCACCGGCAAGATCACTGGAATAATCCAGGATCTCATCCATAGCTCTTAGAGTGTATGTCATGTCTTTCCTGGAATTTTTAAGCAGTGCGCTGCTGGAAGCAATATAAAAAACAGAACTGCTGAGTATCAGCACTACCAGAATGATCTGGATAAATTTCTTAAAGATAACGCTTCTCATAGATTCCCTCATTCTGCGGATACAGCCAGACGATTGCATGTCCTACTCTTCCGTCTTAATAAAACGATAGCCTACGCCGCGGATTGTCTTGATGCAGGAACCGCCGTTTTCTCCCAGCTTTTGCCGGAGCGTACGGATATGCATGTCCAGGGTCCTGGTCTCTCCATCGTAATCATACCCCCAGATGTGGTTTAAAAGCTCATCTCTGGTAACGACCTTATTATGGTTCTCCATTAAATACTGCAAAAGCTCGAACTCTTTTAACGTCAGTTCAACCTTAACGCCGTCACAATAGACCTCTCTTGTTTTTTTATTTAAACTTAAGCAATATTGATTCAGTTCGTTTGCGTTTGCCTCTCCCCTGGTACTCCGCCGCAAAAGACTTCGGATTCTGGCTGCCAGTTCCATGACTCCAAATGGCTTTGTCATGTAGTCGTCGGCTCCGCCATCAAGTCCAGCAACCTTATCAAACTCCCTGTCTTTCGCGGTAAGAATAAGAATGGGAATATCTTTTAAAGACTCATTTTTCCGAATTCTGCGAATGGCTGTCAGACCGTCCATACCTGGAAGCATCAGATCAAACACAGCCAGTGCCGGTTTATCTGATTCAATATGCCTTAAGGCATCTTCCGCCATCTCAAAAGCGGATACTTCATAGCCAAAACCTTCCAGGGCAATTTTAATTAAGTCCCTGATGTTGTCATCGTCTTCAATTACATAAATACGTTCCATACATTCTCCTTTCCTTTTTCCTGCCCAAGCTTTTTGGGCATAGAGGTATGCCCGCAGGGCGTTCTTATTTACCGCCCACGCTTTCCGTTACATTTCATCCCTCACGTAACCGGCGATATTATGGGCATGGTCTGAAATACGTTCCAGATTGCTCAGTGCATCCAAATAGATAATTCCATTTTCCGGTTTGCATGTCTGAGCGGATAAACGTTCGATATGACGTTCCCTTAATTCCTCTTCCAAGCTGTCCACACGTTCTTCGCTTCGGATCACTGCGCGGACCTCTGACATTTCTCCAGTCTCCCTGGCTTTTATGGCATGCTCCAGAGAGGAACGAACCTCCTTAAGCATTTCCTTGATTTCATTTTCTGCACCATTTGAAAAAATTATGTTCCGGTTGGCTTTTTCTATTGCCAGCTCGGATAGGTTCTCACAGTGATCGCTGACCCGCTCAAAGTCGCTGATCGTATAAAATAAGTTTTTAACCAGAAGATGCTGCTCCTCGTTTAAGGACTGGTTATTAAGTTTTATTAAATAATCTGTGAGTATCTTTTCATAATCATTGATTTTCTGTTCCATTTTTTCCACCAGCTTTGCCTCTGCCTTGTTGTTGCCAAGAAGAGCCACCGCCGCAAGATCTAAGTTTTCCATGGCAGCATATCCCATACTCACAACTTCATGGTTCACATTCTCGATGGCAAAGGAAGGGGTTTCTAAAATTCTTTCATCCAGACGACGGTTCATCTGGGTATCAGAATCTACAGTTGATTCATTCTGATCTTCCCGTACAAGCAAACCGGAAGCCTTTACCAAAAGCCCGGCAAATGGGAATAAAATAATGGTATTGCTCACATTAAATATCGTATGGAAGATGGATATTCCCACACTGCTGATCCGTGATGCTGCGAAAACCGGATTCCGTTTAAACACGACAAACATGACGCTTCCGAAAATGACAGCACCCACCATATTAATAAGAAGATGAATGACAGCGGCACGCTTTGCGGTTTTATTAGCTCCAACGCTGGATAGCAGGGCGGTAACACAGGTACCGATATTTTGTCCCAAAGTGATAAATATCGCTGACTGCCAGTTTACGATACCGTTGAGAGCCAGTGTCTGCAAAATTCCTACAGATGCCGAGGAGCTTTGAATGATACCGGTAACAACGAGGCCTGCCAGAATTCCAAGAAAAGGTTTTTTTCCTAAAACGGAAAAAGCCTGGCTGAAAATTGGTGCGTTCCGGTAAGGCGTAATGGAGTCTGACATGAAGGAAAGTCCTATAAACAGCACACCGAAGCCTACCAGAATTTCTCCAACCTGTTTTTTCTTCCCCCTTCCGGTAAAAAGGCTTAAAACAGTGCCAACTCCTACCAGTGCCGGAGCAAAAAACTCGGGTTTCATCATCTCTCCCCATTCACTCATGGATACGATCCAGCTGGTGACGGTTGTTCCGATGTTAGCACCCATAATAATACCAACGGCCTGCTGCAGATTGATGATCCCAGCGTTTACAAAGCCTACCACCATGACTGTGGTGGCCGAGCTGCTCTGAATGATGGCGGTAATTCCAGTTCCCAACAGCACACCCATAAGCCGGTTGCTGGTAAGGACTCCTAAAAGCTGCTGCATTTTTTGACCTGCTGATTTTTGCAGCCCATCGGCCATAGCATCCATTCCATAAAGGAACATTCCCAGTCCCCCGATGAATTTAAATAGCATTTGTAAATCTGCGATTGACATAGCATCCTCCGTCTTTCATGATAATACATATTTGTAAATACTATATCTAATCTATGTAAAGTAACATGCACATAAATGTAAAATTTATGTAAATTCCTGTCTTAATGTAAAATTTCTTTGTAGACACGAAGGACGTTTCCATAAAAAACCGCCTCAATTTCGCTTTCCGAAAATCCCTCTTTTTTCATATAAACTTCCAATAGGGGTAAGTCTTCCGGAGATTTCATTTCTAAATTTCCCCCGATGCCGTCAAAATCTGATCCAAGCCCAATACACTGGATGCCTCCCACCTTTTTCATATGCTTCATATGTAAAACCATATCTTCCACCCGGCTTAAGGCTCCTTCCCCCTTCTTCCAGTCATGAAGAAAATCAGCGCAATAATTGATTCCGGTCACGCCGCCTCGCTCCGAAAGCCTTCTAATCATATCGTCCGTTAAGTTTCTTGGGTTGGAGGCAATGGTTCTTGCATTGGAATGGCTTGCCACAAATGGTTTTTCCGTATACCGGAACGTATCTTCTATCCCTGCATCTGACAAATGAGAGACATCGATGACCATTCCCAGCCGCTCCATCTCCTGAACAAATTCGATTCCCTTTTCCGTAAGTCCATGCTCCATCTCCGGCGTGGAATAGGCATCTCCGTTTTCCTCCCAGATCCGGTTGGGGTACCCCAGCTCATTTTTATAGTTCCACGTAAGTGTTGCCATCCGGACTCCCAGACGGTAAAAATTTCTTAAGAATGCCAGTTCTCCCTGGCAGACGCCTCCTTCTTCTATGGTAAGCATGGCAGACATCTTCCCATTTTTCCGGTTTTCTTCAATATCCCTGTAGCCTTTTACAATACCAATGATATCCTCATATTGTTCCAGCTCCGTGTAAAAGAGGTCAACAAGTTTCATACAATATTCAAAAGGATGCTCCTGCCTGGCGAGATTCGTATACAAGGCAAAGTTCTGTAAACAATAATCTCCTTTTTTCATCCGCTCCAAGTCAATATGACAGTCGTTTTTTAAGATGGAAAAGACCTTTCCCTCTTCCTTCCGGTAAAAAAGCTCTGAAATAGTATCACAATGCATATCAACAACTTTCATAAATTCTTCCCTTTCTCATAATTCAAAGCATATACTCTATGCAAAAGGAGCAGCCCAAAAATGAGCTACTCCTTTGGTAACTATGCAAATAGTATCACCAATATGATATATTTGCAATAAAATGTTCGATTTATTACTCGCTTCGCAAAGCATCAATTGGGTTTAAATCAGCTGCTCTTCTGGCAGGCATATAGCCAAACAAAAGGCCGATCCCTACGGATACGCTGAAGGAAACCATGACGGCACCGGGCGTCGGAGTGGCATTCATTCCCATGGCAGATCCGATGATGGTAGTTGCCACGGAGCCCACCAGAATACCCACAACCCCGCCAAGAGAGCTGGTAACTGCGGCCTCTATTACAAACTGCTGCATGATGTTGCGTTTTTTTGCCCCCAGCGCCTTCCTGATTCCGATTTCTCTGGTACGTTCCGTTACGGACACCAGCATGATATTCATAACTCCAACTCCGGCAACTAAAAGGGAGATCCCGGCGATTCCGCCAAGCATCATGGACATCATGGACATCATGGAATTTAGGGAGTTCAAAAGCTCACTCATAGCATTAATCCGGTATAAGTCCTCATCTTTGAAAATTCCGTAAAGAAAGGTGTTGATGGCCTCTTTGGCGTCTGTAGAATGGTCCATGTCGGCGGTGGCAAAGACATAGCTGTTTATGTCTGCAGTGTTGTTTAACTTGGCGGCACTGCTGTAGGGAAGGTACAAAACGTCGTCTGAACCGCCGGCCTTAAGCTCATCTTCATCCTGTCTGGATACCACACCAATAATCCGGTAGGCATAACCGTTTATTTTTATGGTCTGGCCAATGGCTTTTTCTGCTCCTCCATATAATTCCCATGCCACATAATAACCTGCAACACAAACCTTTTGTCTGGACAGGACATCGGAATATTGGAGGAACCTCCCTGAATCCAGGGTCTGATCCTTCATTTCCAGATATTCCTCGCTGACACCGGATACCGTAGTATTGGTCAGGGATTCCGTACCGTTTTTTAAGGTAGAGGACAAGGAAACCTTTGGCGTCATCTGAGAAAAAAGATTTTTATTGTCTTCATAAAACTGATACATCTGATCCACGGTTACGGACCTGGATGAAAGATTGGTTACGTTTACATTGATCTGGTTGGTACCCATACTGGTAAACTGTTCCGTCATATAGGACATTTGTCCGTTTACAAGACTCACCAGAATGATGACCGATGCCACGCCGATAATGATTCCAAGCATGGTGAGAAAGGATCGCATCTTATTGCCCCAGATGCTCTTTAAAGCCATTTTAAAGGATTGCAGAATATTCATTTACGTCTCCATCGAAATTAATCTTACCATCGTGTACCCGGATCACCCTCCTGGCTTCCTTTGCAATGGCGCTGTCATGGGTGATCATCACGATGGTATTCCCTTCATCGTTCAGCTTTTTTAAGAAATTAAGGACTTCCCGGCTGGTTTTTGAATCCAGAGCCCCCGTAGGCTCATCGGCCAGAATCAGGGAGGGATCTCCTGCCAGCGCTCTTGCAATGGAAACCCTCTGCTGCTGGCCTCCGGAAAGCTGGTTGGGAAAATTTTTCCACTTTTCCGCCAGGCCAACCCGTTCCAGAGAAGCCATGGCCCGTTTGTTCCGTTCATTGGTTCCTACCCCTGCATATAACAGGGGCAGTTCCACATTTCCAAGAAGATTCAGTCTGGGAAGCAGATTGTACTGCTGGAAGATAAAGCCAATCATCTTATTCCGTATCCCTGCCAGCTGGTTATCCGACATCCTGCCGACATCCTCACCGCCCAGAAGATATTCTCCTGACGTGGGGACATCCAGTGCGCCTATAATATTCATAAGCGTGGATTTTCCGCTTCCCGACTTTCCTACAATAGCCACGAATTCCCCGTGGCAAATGGTCAAAGACACGCCGTTGTTTGCACAGACCTCCTCTTCTCCCATCTGGTATACTTTATAGATATCCTTTAATTCAATCAAGGTATTTTTCAAGCTGTTTAACCTCCTTGCGGCCCTTATTGCTGACGGGCGCCGCTGCCGGAACCGCTGCCTGCACTGCGGTTTCCACTGCCAGATCCACTGCCGGAGCCACCGCCTTCACTGCGGTACCTGACGCCAGAACCGGAGCCTGAGCCGCCTGGGCCTACATTTATGCCGCCCATGCCGCCCGGCAACACAACATTCATTGATGTGCCTACAGTAGATTGTGCAACGTAAACCTCCTGATTCTCTTCCAATCCGCTGGTAATTTCTACATAATCATCATTGATCAGGCCTGTGGTAACTTCTGCCGCCCGAAAGCCTGCCGGAATGTTCCCCTGGGGCTCCTTCACCGAATCATCCTTTACATAGACCTGATTTCCCCGCATAAGCGCATCGGCCGGTACGGCAAGGACATCGGCCGCTTTATCCAGAATGATCACTCCATCTACGTTCATGCCGGGTAGAAGCTCATCCATACCATCGTTTAAGGTGATAGTAACCGGATAATTGGTAACCCCGTTGGAAGAAGAGCTTTCCAGGCTTACATTGGTAACTGTACCGGAAAAGGTTTTACCAGGTACGGCATCGGCAGTAATATTCACCTCCTGGCCTACTTTCACAGACTTGACATCCAATTCATCCACAGACATTTTGAACGTATAGCCGGACATATCGTATATGACTGCCAGGGTTGTGCTTCCGCTGGAGCTTTTGGTGATCTTATCTCCTGCCTTCACGGTTTTTGTAATGACCTTTCCGGATATAGGCGCGGTAATGGTATAGTTATCATAAGTATTCTCGGTGCTCTCCAGTTTGCTTTTTGCTCCTTCCAGAGTTTCCTGGGCCTTTTCCATCGTATCTTTATAAGTGCGAAGCAGTTTATCCGCAGACTTGCTTTCCATTGTAAATAGAGGAGTTCCCTTCGCCACATAATCACCTTCATGCACCAGCAGGGTTCCTACCTCCACGTTGGAGGATAAGTCCGCTTTCATGGTCGATTCAAGCTTAGGCTCAAATGTTGCTTCCGCACTGCACACATAATTGCCTATCGCTGCCGTAGCCGGGGTATCCGTAGTAAGACCGCCTGGATTTGTAACTTCAATGGTGACATAACGAACGATACGCCCTCCTGTTAAGGTTACATCCATATTGCTGACAGAAGTGACTGAACCCTGGATCTGCTCTCCCGTATCTGTAAGGGTCAGAACCGCCGCCTGTCCGGCCGCGATCTGGGCTGCCTCCCCGGAAAGGAACGGAAGCTTGATCTTCATGGTTTTATCATCATAAATAGAGGCAATTTCCGTATTGTTTCCTACTTTGTCTCCTTCCTTAATGGAAAGCGATTTTATGTACCCGCTCTCTGTGGATTTATAGGTATTTCCGCTGTAATCACCTAAAGCAGAATTATAATCATCCAGCGCAGTCTGATAATTTTCCTGGGCTCTCGACAGGGAATTATTCACCGATGTCATCTCCGATTCCATGGATGACGTATCGATCTGGTAGAGGATCTGCCCCTTTTCTACCTCGTCTCCCTCTTCAAAATCTGCTGCAATGACTTCTCCTTCCACCAAAGAGGTTATATCATAGGTATTCTGAGGAGAAATGGTTCCAGAGGAGGATAGCTCAGAAACAATGTCCTGCTTCGTAACTTTTGCAGTTCTTATGCTTTTTGCTTCGGCGGATGCTTCCTTTGACTTTTTAAAGCTTGACGCCGCCACCACTCCTGCCAGCACCGCAAGGATTATGAAAAGAAGGATCAAAACCTTTTTTCCTTTTATCCCACCTTTTCTTTTTTCTTTTGAAA
Organism: Hungatella sp. UBA3048; assembly: GCA_002367105.1. Lineage (GTDB taxonomy): Bacteria > Bacillota > Clostridia > Lachnospirales > Lachnospiraceae > Lacrimispora. Next base: position 172,992 of record DFCS01000044.1, on the reverse strand, counting down.
ATAATTTCTGAATGACTTTTTTCATTCCGGCTTCTCCTGTTAATCTTCTATTCTATATAATCAATGACAGTCCGGGTTTCATTTCCTTCCTGATCTACAGACAGAGTATAGACCAGATTCACGGTATCACCTACCCGAAGGTCCCCATAGGAAGAAAATGCAAACTTCATTTCAGTGCTGGTAAGCTCGTAGGTGTTGCCGTCATCCAGTATGATTGCTCCAGGTGTCATTAAATCCGCAGAATCATAGACAACGTTGGTGATTTCTCCAAATACAGCAGAACGTCCGTTTTCATTTTCGTTTCCAATGGTATAAAGCCACACGGTTTTAGAGATGGTATGGTAATATACCAGAACTCCGTCTGCACATTCCAGGGAAACATCAATTGCATTACTGGAATTAGTAACAGGTTCTCCATCAAGATAAATATTGGCATCGCTAAGCTTAAAGGGCAGAATGGATTTGAGCCTGCTGCTGCTTTTTGCAATCTTCGGTCCCTTGATGCTGTTATCGACCATGGAAAACGGATCGATCTCCCCGTCACTGGTCAATTCGCAGCCTAAGCTTTTTCCAAACATGGTTCCGGACTTCGTATCTGTTTTTAACAGATTATAAAACAGGTTGATGCAATCTTCTTTATTTAAGACTTCCAAAGCATCTTTATTCAGATTTTCATCCAATTCCAGAAAATGATATTTGGAAAGCCTGGAACCGGTCTGGTCACCTGTAAAATCAGAATTTGCATAACCCAAAAGTCCTAAAACTCCCTTTACCCCTTCCTGAAGTGTTATGGAATCGTCCGGTTTAAAATTTCCTCCCAGATATCCGTTCATCCACCCCTGTTCCGCTGCAATCCGGATTTGGGCTGCATATTCATGGTTTCTTGGCACATCGGCAAATACGGAAGTGTTGCTGGTTTTGCCGGCCGTGCTTCGATAGGAGGAGGCATTTACCAGCATGCTGGCAAATTCTCCACGTGTCACCGACAGATTTAAGTTCCCGGTGTTCATGATTCCTGAAATTCCGACTACCTTTTTCCTTAAATCAAAACTGCTCGATGCCTCTGTTATCATAGGGCTGACTGCCGTCGCGGCCATTACAAAAGCCAGGGAAGCCGCTATTTTACGTCCGTTCATCCGGTTTCTCCTCTCATCATTTAAATCTGAAGCTTATTTTAACAGGCGCTTATGTCTGTTTTGTGACAGTAAGCTGAAATTAAGCTGAAACTTGGGTTTTTGGTGAAAAGTTCCTTGTATTCTTTATATTCTGGCAGAATCAGGCCATGTTATTTCAGCTTATTTTAAGCTTAATCCATTATGATTAGCACAACTAAGGAAAAAATTTCTAAATTGCCGCGGTATTTGCCGAATGAAAATGCGAGCATATTCGTAAGTCTCATTGCCCGCATAAAATGTAAGATTGCCTAACCGGCAGTCTCAGCTTATAATAGATGTCAACAGGTTCATAATAATAAATATAGGAGAATCGAATCATGAAGGTATTGATTGTAGAAGACGAAGTAAGACTGGCCGATGCTTTGGGACAGATTATGAAGGAACAACATTACCAGGCTGATATTGTGTATAATGGAACTGACGGTTTGTCCTGCGGTCTTTCCGGGGAATATGACGTCATTGTTTTAGATGTCATGCTGCCGGGGGAAAATGGTTTTCAAGTGGTTAAAAAGCTTAGAGAGGCCCGCATCCAGACTCCTGTTCTCATGCTGACCGCACGGGATGACATTCAGGATAAGGTAACCGGACTTGACCGGGGAGCTGATGACTATATGACAAAGCCCTTTATTCCGGAAGAGCTGTTAGCCCGCATCCGGGCTCTTTCCCGCCGCCAGGGAGAAGTGATCGTAGAAGAAATGAAATTCGGGGACTTGACACTTACTCTCTCTGCCAATGATTTATGCTGCGGCACCAAATCCATTCATCTTGGGTATAAGGAATTTGAAGTGTTAAAGATTCTTATGAGCAATTCCGGCAGGATCGTTTCAAAGGAAACTCTCATCTCAAGGGTATGGGGCAGTGATTCTGATGCAGAGGACAACAATGTTGAGGCTTATATTTCCTTTTTACGTAAAAAGCTGAATTTTGTGGGTTCAAGGGTGGAAATCAGCACCCTCCGCAAGGTCGGATACCGCTTGGAGGAAACAACATGATTAAAAAATTAAGAAGACGGTTTGTTTTGGTTAACATGATTTTTGTGATAAGCATTCTTTCCGCAGTTCTTGGCATCTTTTACTACGCCAATTATAAGCGTATCGAACGGCAGACCGTCATGGCTCTTTACCAGGCTGCCGACCGGAACCTGCCGGACCGTTTGCCTGATAAGGTGGAAATCACCCGCAGGCCTCAAAGGAATCTGCCGCCTCTTGTCCCCGTTTTCGTGGTTAAATTAAACAACCGTAACTCCATAGAAAACATTAGGGAAAACAATCTCACGGTTACCAGGGAGCTGGCTTCCACCCTTGTGGAGCTTGCAAAAGCCAATGACTCGTCCCAGGGGGAACTTAAGGATTATTCCCTTCGTTATCTTAAAATCACCTCCATAGAGGGTACGAAAATAGCATTTGCAGACCAAAGATATGAACGGAATAATTTAAAAACCCTTCTGATGAATTGTCTGCTGGTCTTTCTTGCGGCGGTTTTTCTTTTTTTGATCCTGAGTATTTTCCTTTCCCGTCTGGCATTAAGGCCTGTGGAAACCGCATGGCGGATGCAAAGCCAGTTCATTGCCGATGCTTCCCATGAACTAAAGACACCTCTTACCGTAATCCTGGCCAATTTACAGATCCTTTCCCTCCATAAGGAATGCACCATCATGGATCAGCAGAAATGGCTGAACAACACAAAGGAAGAGGCTGAACGCATGAAACAGCTTGTGGAAGAACTGCTCTTTTTGGCCCGATCAGATACTGGGGCCGTCCAGGCCTCCCAGACGGCAATGGCTCCTCTTGATTTCAGTGACATCGTATTAAACGGAGTCCTGCTTTTTGAATCCGTTGCCTTTGAAAATAAGGTGAACCTGGAAAATAAAATTGATCCCGGCATTATCCTGGAAGGCTTTGAAGTCCAGCTAAAGCAGGTAATCAACATCCTGCTGGACAACGCTTGCAAATACGCAGGAAAACATGGCTCCGTATCTGTCAGCTTAAAGAAATCATCCCATTATGCCGTCTTGACCGTTCAAAATACGGGAGATCCTATTCCCGAAAAGGAGCAGATCCATGTCTTTGAACGGTTTTACCGGACGGATGAATCAAGAGTCCGTAAGGAGGGAGGCTATGGACTTGGCCTTTCCATTGCAAAGACCATTGTTGACTACCATAAGGGAAAGATTAACCTGACCAGCAGTCTTGAAACAGGAACTATTTTTACCGTCAGCCTTCCCCTTTCTTCCCGCCAGCCCATAAACAGAACTTAAAAAAAGGAGCAATTGCAGGTTTTAACCCCAATTGCTCCCTTCTCTTATTTATTTGGAAATTTCAATTCCATGATCCTCTATTCTCTTTCTGATACCCAGCATTCTTTCGTCGGTCTGTGCAATCACGTCCGCACATTCCCGCAGTTCTTCACTGATTTCCTGGGAGTACTCTTCCACTTCTTTTTTATATTTTAATTGGTGGTCCAGACTGGCCCAGAAATCCATGGCAATGGTACGGATCTGGACCTCTGCCCTCATCCATTTTTTCTGGTCGGAAAAGAACACAGGGATCTCTACGATCATGTGATAGCTGCGGTAACCATTCTTTTTGGGGTGGCGGATGTAATCCTTAATGGCAATGATATGTACATCATCCTGGCGGGCCAGCATATCTGCCACCGCATAAATATCATCAAGGAACGAGCAGATTACACGGATTCCTGCAACATCATCCAGATTTTCCATCATGGATTCCAGGGAAACCGGCAGCCCTCTGCGCTGCAGCTTTTCCACAATGCTGATAGGCTTCTTTACTCTTGATTTAACCATTTCAATTGGGTTTCTGGAGTTTCTTACTGACAGTTCGTCATTTAGGACCTCCAGCTTTGTCTTGATCTCCCGGATGGCACAGGTATACATCATCATAGCTTCCTGAAACTGGTATGCCTGCTTCATAAGCGGGTCTGGAACCTGAACCAGATTGGGAACATTCACAATGGACTGGTTCAATTCACTATTGGGGTTCATGCTAATATTCATTCTTATCCCTCGAAACTTACATTACTTTAAGCTTTCTCTGCTGCCGAAACTGCCTCATTAAGCCAGTTCACCTCTAAATACTCGACTGTACCGCCATCCACTGCGGCTGCGATCTGTGGATCAATGGGGATTTTAGCCAGAACAGCAAGACCATTCGCTTTGGCTGCTTCATCAACGCGGCTCTCCCCAAATACTGAAATCTGCTTTCCACAGTCCGGGCAAATTAAATAACTCATGTTTTCCACCAGCCCCAGAATCGGTATATTCATCTTTTTCGCCATATTTACCGCTTTTTCAACAATCATGGTAACCAGCTCCTGAGGGGAGGTGACAATGATAATTCCGTCCACAGGAAGGGACTGGAATACGGTTAAGGGAACATCTCCGGTTCCCGGAGGCATGTCCACGAACATGTAGTCAATATTATCCCAGAGGGCTTCCTGCCAGAACTGTTTCACAGCCCCTGCAATGACCGGACCTCTCCAGATGACAGGATCTGTCTCATGATCCAGAATCAGATTTGCTGACATCACTTCAATTCCTGTTGCTGTGGTAGCCGGAATCATAAGGCCATTAGGCGTCATGCCCACACCGTAATCCGAAAGGCCAAAGGCCTTTGGAATGGATGGGCCGGTGATATCCGCATCAAGGATTGCCGTTTTATAGCCTTTCCCGTTCATGCCTACAGCCATCAGTGACGTGATAAGGGATTTGCCCACTCCGCCCTTTCCGCTTACTACCCCAATTACCTTTTTTACTGTGCTGGCAGGGTTAAGGGGTTCTAAAAAGCTCACCTGTTCCTCACGGCTGCCGCAGTTCTCCTGGCAGGTATTACAATTATGAGTACAATTTATCTCACTCATTGATGATTCCTCCTAATAAATTATAGTCTAATATATGGAAGACGGCTTTTTTTAAGCCATCTGTTTCTATCGAGTCCGTAACATAACCGGCCGCACTCTTTACCTCGTCAGAGGCATTTCCCATGGCAATTCCAAGGCCTGCACCGGTTATCATGGAGATATCGTTATTGCCGTCGCCAATGGCAGCCATCTCACCGGCAGAAAAGCCGTAATGCTCTGCCATCTTCAGGATCCCGTTCCACTTACTTCCACCTGCGGGAATCACATCACAGCCCATCTCGTCATGCCAGCGCATGAACTCGCAGCCGCAAAGATACTTCTTCAGCTTCTGCTCCATGTCGTAGGATACATAAGGTATTAACTGGTAAATACGCTGGTCTTTGGCCCGTTCTACATTTAAAACCGGAGGAATCCTGGTTCCGATATCCGACTGGACCTTTTCTACTATATGGTTCACCATATTGATGTACATGCGGTCCTCTTCCATAAACATGCAGGGAAATGGTTCTTTCTCCAAAAACATTAAAGTTTTCTCAACTTCAACAGGATCTATGGGCAGATCATATATGATCCTGTCTCCGCAATAGCAATACTGACCGTTTAGTGTCACATATCCGTCAAAGGGAATTCCCTCCAGAAGGTTTTCTTCTTCCATTTCAAGCTTATGGCGCCCTGTAGCAATAAACAGCAGGAGTCCTGCCTTTCTGGCTTCCAAAAGTGCCTCTTTTGCACTGTCCGGAATCTGTTTTGTTTGAAAATCCCGAAGCGTTCCATCAATATCAAAAAAAATGGCCCTTATCTTCTTTTCCACTTTTCCATCATTCCTTCTTAATCTGATTATTCTTATCTGTGCCCGTCACAACATGCAAACACTTAAGATTATAATATATATTATCTGAACTTGCAACGCAAAGGAAGATAAAAGGGATTACCCGATTGACTTGGCAAAAGGCCTGTGCCGTCATCAATGACGCTACAGGCCTTTGTTTTTTATTTTGTTCCCGCAGTCCTGACATTACGGATTGTTTTAAAAACCCCCATGGTATCCAGCGCTTTTGCCATGGAATAAAAAATCATGGAATCAATTGGCCACATGACCAGGTTTTTAAGTGCTCTTGCCGGTAAAAGTACCATAAAGCCCTTTCCGTACAGGATAGAAAGACACATGGTATTAAGAATCACATTACATACCAGCATGACTAAAAGCTTGGAAACCAGGACCCTTCTTAAGGTGATCGGCTTTCTGTAATACATGCAGCCATACATGATACCTGCCAGAACAGTTACCAGTGTCAGTCCCGGGAAAAATGCTCCCGTAGGCTTTAAGAGGTATTTAAGCACATCCATACTTCCGGAAAAAAGGCCTCCAACTACCGGACCAAACAGATATGAAACCATTCCATTGGGAATGGAGGCAAAACTGATCCGGATGTAATTTCCCATGTTAATGGAAAACATGCCTAAAACAATTGCTACTGCGCCAAACATGGCGGCTGTGGTAATGGTTCTTACAGACTTCAGCTCTCTGTAAGAATCGGTGAACAAAGTGACGAATTTTTTCATAAAAAATACCTCCTTTGCAGACCTCAAACTACAACCGGAGATAATATTCCTATCTTCTGATGCAGCGGGATGCGACCGGTGTACCGCAAGAAAATCTTTTCGTCCGGCTGACAACTCCCTGTTCAGCTGGCACTTAACGCACACGGGTCTACTCTGCGATTATTATATTGTATTTTGTAACGCCATCAGTATATCATAGATTTCCTGGAAAGCAAATATTTTTTTTAGAATTTCTTCCTTTCTCCACGATGGAATGAACCAAAAAAGCGATCAAAACGCCAAGAATCAGCCCTCCCAGTACATCGGTGGGAAAATGAACAAACAGATACATTCTGGAAAAACCGATAAGCGCTGCCAGTATCAGGGCCGCCGTTCCCCATTTCCGGTTGTAAAGCCAGATGCTCACAGCTCCTTCAAAGGAAGCCAGGGTATGCCCGGATGGGAAGGAATAGTCTCTGGGATTATGAATTAAAAGGGGTACACTGCTGTCGATCCAACAAGGCCTTTCTCTGGCAATCACGTTCTTAAGGAACGTATTTCCAACCAAAAATCCGACTGCCAGGGATAAAATGACACAAAGGCCTATGATTCTCGTATTTTTAAAACACAGTAAAATAACTCCGGTGAGGATCCAGAAAATCCCGTGATCTCCCAGACTGGTGATCTCCTTCATAAGCACATCCAGCCAGGGAGTATGTAACGATTGTAAAAAATACAAAATACTAAATTCCGTACCAGTCATCATGATTCTTTACTCCTTTATCATACTTCTCCTATTATTCCATGAAAACAATGAGCCAAGCACCGCATTTGCGGCATTTGGCAAATGCAGCACCATAACAGGCACTTGCTCTATTATACCTTGCTTCCCTTAAATTTACCAACAAAAAAACTATTAATGAATATAAAACCATTTGACAAGCCTTAAATTTAAGTTTAGGATAAACCATAGTTGAAAAGTCAGGAAGGAAACTAAGGAGGCTTTGTAATGAAATACATCAGACAATTCACTATTATTCTATTTATATCTCTGGCAGGAGAAATCATACATCTGCTTGTCCCCCTTCCGGTCCCCGCAAGCATTTATGGTCTGTTGATTATGCTGATCGGATTAAAGAAGAAATGGATTCCATTGGAGGCTGTCGAGGACGTCAGCATATTTCTCATAGACATCATGCCATTGATGTTTATTCCGGCAGCCGTCGGACTTCTGGATTCCTGGGGCGTACTTCGGCCCATTTTAGTTCCTTTTCTGGTCATCACCCTGCTTTCCACAATCATCGTGATGGTAATAACCGGAAAAGTGACTCAATTATTTATTAAAAACGACAGAAATGGAAAGGCAGAAAAAAATGAGTAATACAGTAAGTGATTTTTTATTTTTTGGTGCGGTGCTCAGTCTATTAAGTTATGAGCTGGGACTCCGTTTAAAGAAAAAATTCAAATGGGCTATCTTCAACCCTCTTTTAATATCCATCTGTTTTGTCATGGTATTTCTGTCTGTGTTTCATATTGATTATGAGGTGTACGATAAAAGCGCCAAATATATCAGCTATCTTCTGACGCCAGCCACCATTTGCCTGGCAATCCCCCTATACCGCCAAATGGAACTGCTTAAGAAGCATTCCAAAGCCATTATAGCCGGAACCCTGACCGGGGTTTTTACCACAATGACCACCGTACTCCTTTTGGCTTTGGTCTTTGGTTTAAATCACCAGGAGTATGTTACGTTTCTGCCAAAGTCCATTACAACAGCCATTGCAATGGGAATCTCAGAGGAAATGAAGGGATATGTGACCATAACAGTAGCCAGTATCATCATCACCGGCATCCAGGGAAGCATCATTGCGGAAGCCGTATGCAAGGTATTTAAAATAACGGACCCTATTGCCAAGGGCATTGCCATTGGTTCTGCTTCCCATGCCGTGGGGACAACAAAAGCCTTGGAAATGGGGGAAATCGAAGGGGCTATGAGCAGCCTTGCCATAGCGACCTCCGGACTTTGTACCGTTATATTTGCTTCTGTATTCTCCAACTTCCTGTAATATTCTCTACTATTCCAAAGAGTTCCGCTTGGGAAGGGATTGATATGCGAAGGGATTGGCTTGCAAAAATAGCAGGAGGTTTGAAAAGCATAATTTCATAAGTTATGCTTTTCAAACCTCCTGTTAATTGTTCTATTAATTCTATCTTTGTTTAAATATGATTAACACTAAAGCATAGGAAGAATCTCCTCCAGACCAAAGCTTTTATCCGTCCGGAATATTCGTTCCATTTCATTAAGGTTCACATCCGAATGCTCTATCTCACGGGAAAACCGGTGGGACAGATGAACAAATTCCTTAAAATCCAGGCTGCCGTTATTTCTTTTAAAAACCGCCTGGCCCATTTCCTGAATAAGTATTGTGCTCACTGCGGCAAGCTTTACTTTAGCATAGGGATGTTCGTCATAAACAGCTCCGCAGAAATAGGTGAAGATAAAGTAAACCATAAGCTGTTCGCTCCACTGCTCCCATTGACGCTTACGGCCTTCATCCTCCAACAAATACCGGTGAAAGGCATTCCTGTTTTCCTCATAGCTTTCTGCACCGGCATCAAACAATATGCTTTTAAGAGTTCCCAAATATTGGGGCCAGCTCTCATTAAGCACTTCAAGCTTTCCAAACAGAGAAAACCACTTCTTCATCTTTTTATAACGGATCCTGTCTTCTATCCTGCGGACAGCCATTTTCTTTTCCACGATCTCAGTTCCGGCCGTCCCTTGATACCGTTTCATCAATTCATCCAACTCATATAACTTTTCGTCATTGATTCTCCGCTGCATATCATGAGAAAACCCCAGTGCCATGGCAGTGCGCAATCGGCAATCCATGTCACGGTTTTGCAGGAAGGATAAAATCAGATCCCTTGCATCCATAAGCTTGGTAAACAATAAAAAATCAAAATCAGGATAAGACTCCTCCCTTTCGTCCTCTTTTGTAAGAAAACGGACAGGTTCTTCACAGCCAAGAATCAGACCAGCAGCTTCCTCACAGGATAAGGACAGAGAAATTTCCCTGACTCCTTCGTATTCTTCTATATGCCTTGGATAATCCCGGCAGGTTTTGCATAGCATTCCCGGACCGGCTTCTTTATAGATATCGCATAGATTATCCTTATTCAGAAACGCGCACCGGCCGTTACACTGCTTAAAGGAGCCATTCTTCCAGTCAATCCACTGATTAAGCCTTCTGCCAAAAGCATCCTTTCGCATTTGGTATCGTTTCTTTGTAAGATCATCGATCATGATGGCCCAGCCGGCACAGCAGGTATCCGGGCACTCTCCGGCCACACAGCGGAATTTATTATAATAATGAGGGATTGTAAACTGCATAAATGATTGCTCCTGTTTTTTGATAACGATTATACCGCAAATAAAAATGGGGTGCAACCCATTTAAATGAGCGGAACCCCATTTTTAATTTAATTATTATAATTTCCCAAATGCCAGGAACAAAAACAGTATGCCGCTGACCCAGGTTAAATCCCAGCCTTTTAATGCTGCAATCTTATGTCCCAGAAAAAGGCCGATATACATGACGGCAGTACCCACAATCATGGCACATAGGGCCGTAAGCCCCGGTGGAATCATCAGAAATCCGGATAAAGCCCCAGCCACCAGACTGTCCAGGGACATGGCCAGGGAGAACATGATGGTTTCCTTCCAGGACAGAGACTTCGAGTGATCCCAGTCTGCTGCCAAAGGATTCCCGTATATATTTATGATGATGCTCAGGCCGGAGATAGAGAATGTAAGATTCTTTTGAACATTTACATGGTTGTTAATATATTTTTTAATGGTATAATCCAGAAGCTTTATTACGCCCAGAAGAAACAGGCAGGAAAATGCAGCCCCTTTTGCAAGATTTTCCGGTACCAAACCGCTGATCACGCTTCCAAATATAAGAGCAGCACCCAGACAGCCACTGCAAATCAAATTTACTGCAATCACCTTTCCGCAGGAAATCTTCAGACGGTTAGCCCCGTAGGCAATGCTGGCAACAAAGGTGTCGGTGCAAAGCGCCAGCACAAGAATTAATATATCACGCATATCCTGGCAAACTTACCTTTTTATTTTAATATATTCATTCATGGCCTGTTTGGGACCCCGAAGGTTTGGAATTTTTCAAATCTATTCAGACCTGTTTCCTTGCTACTCTCACATGCCTCACTAAGGTATATGACTTACCAATTGTAATTCATAATAAAGATGTCTCATGAGGGTTCTAGTACAGCGTTGCGGAAATAATTAATTCATATAAGGAAGTGACATTACTGGATATTTATGGCATAATAATGATATTCTGTAATAGTTGATCGAAAGAGAAGGATAAATCGCTTATTTTTGCAATATTATTGCGAATTAGAAATTTTCATGAATGGAGGATAAAGCATATGATAAAAGTTGCCATCTGTGATGATGATGTTAATTTTACAGGAAAATTTGAAGACATTATTTGGGGAATGTCTAAGGAATGTAATATCTTAATAGATATCGATGTGTTTTTTGATGGTAACGATTTGACTAGAAATGTATATGAAAAGAAAGGTGAGTATGATCTTATCTTTTTGGACATCGAAATGAAGAACATAGATGGTATTACGGCAGCTAGAAAAATTCGCGAAATAGATGAAATAGTTTTGATTATTTATATTACCAGTTATACATCATATGCTATAGCAGCATATGATGTACAGCCCTTTCAATTTTTAGTAAAACCGGTAGATAAAGAAGTTTTACGTAGATATTTTATTAAAGCGTGTAAAAAAATTCTTTCAGGTGATATTTTTTTTTGGTATAAATCTGGCAAAGATTCCTATCAGATTTTGATAAAAGATATTTTATATTTTCAGAGTAATAGGCGTATTATTTCTATATATAAAACGGATGGAAGTATACTTAAATATTATGAAAAACTCAGTGAAGTCGAAGCAAGATTAAAAACTTCAAAAATAGATTTTTGGCGGATCCATCAATCTTATCTGGTAAATGCAAGGTATATTGTAAGGATATCTTATGATCAAATTGAGTTGTTCGATGGAAAAGTACTGTTTTTCAGTGAGGATAGAAAAAAGGAAATTGCTGAACTTTACTGGAAAAAGGTAAGGGGAGATATAATTGAGTAAGTGTATTCTAAGCTTGATTGGCAGTTCCATAATGGCAGCGTTAATGGCTACACTATCATTATGGATTTTAAAGGAATATTTTCAAACATTCTTTAAAAAAAAAGAAGGGAAAAAGAATTTTTATCCTTTCTGGGGTATTTATTTTGTTTGGCAGATATGTACGATTCAACAATTAGTTAATTGGCCAGTTTACATGAGGATTTTAGTAAACATAATTTTGATTTTTTGCATTAGTACAATAAATGAAGGCAGTATATTAAGAAAAATCACTTTTATTATTTTATATAATTCAACATGGATGATGATGGAATTTTTAACAGGTTATATATTTATAACCTTTGGTATCTTTAATCACTCAATAGATTTGTTAGGTTCTTTGGTATCAAAAGTTCTATTATTAATACTTGTAAAAGGATTACAAGTCTTTTTCGAGCAGGATAGTGTTCATGGATTGCCCCAAAGATATAGTATAGTGTTCATACTGATATTGAATGGAAGCATGTATGTAGTTTATGATTCTTTTATGATGAGATGTCATTCTGGGGGCGATATAAATATTTTTAGCTCATTTATGACGTTATTTGTTATGCTTATTATTAACTTTTTGATTTTCAAGTTGTACTTACATTTGTCAGAAAATCTTGAGTTAAAAAGAAATAATCTTGTGTTTGAACAGGCTATTGATTTATATGATATCCACATAAAAGAAAAGGAAAACAGTGCAAAAGAATTTAGAAGAATTAGACACGACTTAAAAAACCAATTGATTTATTTAAAAGAATTATTGAAAGAAGGAAAGTATAATGAATTATACGAATGTTTGGTAAAGCTTATTGCAGAAGAGCCATTCAACAATTTACTCATAGTAAATACAGATAATTCTGTCATAGATGCTCTTGTAAATTACAAATACTCATGGGCTAAAAGTCATGGGATAGAATTTTATGCAAAATTAGATGTACCAACTGTCTTACCATTTGCCAGTTCTGATATATGTGTTATACTTGGGAATGCTTTAGATAATGCTGTAGAAGCTAATATTAGATTCCGATGGAAAAATAAACATTACATTAAACTTTTAATGAGAATGGAGGACAAGAATTTAATCATATTAGTAGAGAATACTTTTAACGGAGATGTAAAAAAAAGTAAACAGGGGAAGTTATTATCAATGAAAGAGGATATAGATAACCATGGAATAGGAATGGAATCAATCCGAAAAGCAGCTGAAAAGTATCATGGATATGTAGCAACAGAGTGTGAAAAGAATTTATTTAAGTTGAGGATTATTTTGTATTCATAAGGAAAAAGAGGTTAATTCAGCCTCTATAAGGGGTGCAAACAAAAAGTTGGACCAACTGATTGCCCTAATGGACCAGCAATTTCCTCTGGAAAGATCGATCGTTTGTAGCCATAAGAGCCAACATCAAGCCATTTTTGAGTCCAACTTTTTGTCCGCCTCCCCGTCTCTTCATATTATCAAGCCATAGGCATGATAATAATATTCATCTCTGATTATCTTCTAAGCAGAATTAATAGTTATATTTTTCGATTTCTACTGCTTTAAAATACTTCGTGTGACAGCCACCTACAATTTATTCATTAAGAAAATTCGTCATTTGATTATATAAATTTTTGAACATTTCTTTCAGATCTATATATTCATTGGCTTCTAAATGATTATAAATCTGAAATGCATATTGGTACTCGCCTAAATCAAATAATAGTAACCCCATTAAATAATCTATATGAAAATAGCTTGAATGAATCCCCCCGTATTCTATGTCTGTATATTTTTTTTTGCATTCAACAAGTGATTGAAATATTTGCATAATTTCTTTTTTACATTTTACATATTTTATAAAGTGCCTAAAATAAACGATATCACTTAAATCATTATCCAACTTTTCTAATTTATTTAAGAGAATATCAGCTTCATTTAATCTATCAGAATCAATAAAATAGCTTATCAAATCACTTGTGGCTCTTATTCGGTATCGCAAAAATATCGGTTCCTGACTTGACAATTGGATTACTTCATTTAATAGATATTCGTATTCCATTTCATTGATACTATTTCTTCCATCCCTGCATAAAAAATATTTCCATCTTGGATTTTGGGGTTCAACACAAATCATTTTTTTCAATAAATCTGTATTTCTATTTGCCTTATCTTTTAATTTTACAATTTCCCTTTTATATCCATCATGCTCAAGGGCAACATTATCCAAGAATAAGTGAATTAAATCTGCACCTGATTTTTCTATATTTTTTCTAGGTTCTTCATGAATACATCCATAATAAAATATTCCATCATTTTTTTTAAATATTCTCTTTACTTCTCGAATTACATGCAAATTTGAATTGACAATTAATGGTGAAATAATAACATTACTTATAGAATTATAATCTAATATCATTAAAGACTTTTTCAGATTTTTTATTGATCCTTTTATCAATATCTCATCTGCATCTATAAAAAATATCCAAGTTTTAGTAGCTAAATTGATTCCAAAATTTCTAATCATAGAAAAATCATTTTCCCATGTCTTTTTAATTAATCTACATTCATCAATCTGGCTAACAATATTTATTGAATTGTCTGTAGATCCAGTATCAATGACTATGATTTCATCATCCTTGGCATATTCGTTTTGAATACTCCGAATGCATCTCTCGATGCATCTTTCTTCATTTTTGCATATAACTATAAATGAGATATCTGGTTCAAATATTTCACAATTCTCAGGTTGTAATTCTTTCATACTTTTCAGTTGGTTCCATTTGCTCAAACATATGACATGTTCATTCCACATTATTAAATCCCTGCCTCTCAGTAATGTGATTTCATTTTTGTTCCATTATTTTGCTAATAGATGTATTTCCCAATAAGTATCCAATTTTATTAAAGATATCAGAGATAAAATAATTCCTGATGCTCCATACAAAAACTCATTTCCATACATTTCGTTTTTCAAATATTTTCCATTATGATAGTATATTTCTGTATGCTCAAATCCAAACATAAAATTGGAATTATATTTTTTCACTATAATATTGGCCAATTCATTTATTTTTTCTTTTAGTATATAATTAGCATGTTCCTTATATTCAATAGTAAGCAAAGCCATTAAACCTGCATACCCATGGCAGATAATTGGTGAATCAAGAAGATAATCTTTTGATAGCATCCCCGCTATTTTAAAAACATTTTTTTGTTCCCATTCTATCAGCTCTTGGGAATCTAATGCAAATCCCGCTAACTTTATCGCTCTTAATATTCCTATTGAACCATAGCACCAACTCATTCTATTGTAATTCATAATGGGGTCTTGTTGACTCTGTAAATAATTTTCAAATGAATATTGTCCTTGCCACAAGGTACTATCTTTAAAATGCGATGAGAGCCTTTCATATTCTTCTAATATAGATAAAATTGCTTCTTTCTGGCCTTCAATACAATATCCTTTTTGGTAGGCCATTGACAGCACTGCTAAAGGACCTGCGATTCCATGTGATATTCCAAAATCAAAATTACCATTTTTAAATCTTACCTTTTCATCCTCCCGTATTTGATTTTCTCGTCTAATATGCCAACCTGGGACTATCTTTCCATTAACCAGTTTTCTTTCAGTAATTTTAAGTAAATAACCCAACACATCTTCTATAATTGCTTTATTATCATCACGTTCTGCATCTGTATGAATTAAATAATTTAAAATACCACTTAAACCCGTAATGCAGTCATAGTGTCTTATTTGCAAGTCGTTAATCTTTTGATGGTATTCTTCAACTAGTTTAACAGTATCGTCTAAAATTATTTCATGTATTTCCTTCCAAAAATTTATGTAATGCCCCGTTTTTTTTGAATAAAGATAAACAGCTAATCCAGCTTCACATAAACCACCGAATAACGCCATATCATTCATTAATTCTCCTTGCTCAATACATTCTTTTAACCTTATAAACTGCCTCCTTATGATATTGTTCCATTGGTCTTTATTTACCACATACTCATATATTTCTGCATAAACATATGCAGCTCCGATAATGTCTTCTATTTTTATGCTATATTGTAATTCTTCTATTTTATATAAATAGTCATTAAGTATGTTGTTTATCTGATTTATAATACTTAAATCCATTATGATGTTTGATTCATTTACTAATTCCACATTTTTTTTCATATATACTCCTTGTGGTGATCTGCTAATTATTGCTCGGCTCACAATGAAAGAGTTCTGAATAAATCGAACAATTTTTCATCAAATAATCATGTGTCCCCATTTGCATTACCTGACCATTATTCATGACAATTATGTTTCCTACCGATGTAACTATGTTACTCATTTTATGAGTGACAATAATACATATTTTTCCTTTTATCAAATGTCTAAAGTATTGCATAATCTCTGACTCAGATATGGCATCTAAGGAAGAGTTTGGTTCATCGGCAATATAAATATCTGCATCCTTCATAAAAGCACGCGCTAGAGCGATTTTCAGCCATTCACCACGAGATAATTGATGACCATTTTCAAACCAATACCCCAACTGCATATCCAATGTTTCATATTTAGTAAATCCTACAGAATGTAATAATCCATTAATTTCTTTATCATCATTGTAGTAACGTAAATTGGATAAAGCCACATTACTTCTCAAGGGCAGCTCATACATCATAAAGTCTTGAAGTAAAATTCCCAACTTTTCTTGATATTGTTTTAAATTAATTTCCCTTAAGTTAATTCCATTAACTAAAATATCCCCTTCATAATTCTGATAATATCCTGATATTAACTTTACTAATGTGGATTTTCCAGAACCATTTTTTCCAACTAAAAAAACCATTTTATTTTTCTCGAATAATAAATTAATATTTTTCAATGCATACTCATCTTTTCCACTATATTTAAAGTTTACATTAATTAATTCTATTCTTTTAATTTGATCAATCTCAACTTTACCATTTTCAATAGAACGTCTGGAATTAATATCCAACAACTCAAATAATTGTGATACATAAAGTGTGCTTTCACATATATTAGCAATACTTAAACAAAAATTCTCAATGTTGTTTTTAATATTAGAGATGCTACTCATATATCCGACAATATCACCAATCATAAGCCGGCCTATTTTACTACTAATAATTAATAAACAAAAAACAACTCCTGATAGTGCTGAATCTATAACTGAAAATAATGTGTCAATAGTAAATTGTTTTTTAGATATATTTTTATCCTGATCATAGAAAATATTACTAAGGTTTTTGAACTTATCAATAAAATATTGATACAAATCATATATTTTAATTTCTTTAAATGCAATATCATTTGTTAATAAAAATTGATAATACCATCTTTCTCTTTCCTTATGCGTTCTTTCACGGAGTATACTATGTTTTTCTCCACCTAACTTTATTAAAAATATCATTCTGATCAAGGTTATTATTGCCAAAAAAAGCACGATAAAAATACTCCAACTTTTTACAATTAAAAAGTTGGATATTACTATAATTAAAGCTTGAAAGATCGATAAAAAACTCATAAAGTATCCAAATATTTTACCATTGCTCTCATTTTGTGCTCTTTGAATCAAATCATAGGTATTCATATTTTCAAAGTCTGAAAGATCTAATTCTTTCGTCTTTTCCAATATGACAGTCGATACATTTATTGATGATTTTTTCTCAACAACAAAAGATAGATAAGATACTAATTTAAGGATCAATCCATTTGTTATATCTACAAAGATATATATTGCTGCCAGAAAAAGGATTTCCTGTATAGGTATATCCTTCTGTTGAATACTGTTGATGATATTTCTCATAATCATTACTGAAACACTAGGCTGGATCGCAATCAATACAATGCATATAATAATGTTACAAGTGTAATAAGGAGTAGTCCCAAACAATATTCTACTGCACCTAATGAAACAACTTAAAATCTTTTTACTCTTATTTTGTCGACTTTTCATTATAATTATTTTTCACCTCAAGGATTGTATTTCTTATAGTTTCTATACGCATATAAGCTTCTATAAGTGTATTCTAGAGTTTTCCTTTCCCATGTGGTATCTCCCCGGAATCTATTGCAGTGCATATGTAATATACTACGTAAAATATCTACTAAATTATTTGTTAATTTACCTTCATTATCATACTTATGTAAATTAACAACATATAATTTTAGTTTTTCTTTCCATACCTCAAACACACTTTTTAACTCATTAAATAATTTTTCATCCTCTGAAACAGCATTTTTTAATGAAAGAAGTTCATTTATATGATCTATCAAAATAATGAATTTTTTTGTATACTGATTATATTCTTTTTTTAATCTGTTTAATTCCGTATAACTGTTTTCAAAAAATTCTATTTGATCGTCTATTTTTAAATCAAAACAGCTCAAGATACATATATTATTCATTACAATTAATTCTTCGTCATATTCATCACTCATTTTATTCTTCAATATCTTCATGATAAATAGACTGTCCCAATAAAAATACTCTTCTACGAAACTATATGATAAACTTCCCCCATAACGCTCTAATTCCCGTTCATATGAATTAATGCTCATATTACTAATTCCAGTCTTATTTATCATATCTCTGATCCATGGCTCAATAACGTCCATATAAAGATTTCCAGATAATTTTATCCTTAATCTTATATGAAATTCAGGATCAGCATAACGAATAAAAAAGAATTGGATCATATTCCCCTGTGAAATATGATTTTCGCACCAAGGTAAAATATTATCGCATAGATAAGAGTCAGCACTCTGATTGTCACAATAAAATTTCAAATACCACCAATCATTAAATCCAGGTGTCACTACTCGCTCCTTATCATAGAAAGTGTAGACAGCTTTATTTCTTGTATAATCAGATGTAGTTTTCAATACATTCGCAGTATTTAAAGAATTATTCTGCCCTCCCCCTTTGCTTTCTTTAATGAATGGTATAACAAATTCTGAATAATACTTTTTGCCATTGCAGTCCTTTACCAATATTTCTTTCATCCCATAATCAACAAACACAAGAATACTATTTTTAATTAAGTCTAGATATAAATTATGTACTTGTGATGAATCGTTTAAGTTTATTAAAAATAAATCATCAAAGTGTTTTTCATAAATAATATCCGGCAGTTTCCATTTTACTCGCCACTCATTAAATTTTTTTATAAAATCAGTATAATTGATCCCTGAGGAATCTAATGTAAATCTCCAACTTCTTGGTGATAATATTACATTTTTATATATCATTCTTGGAATATATGTATATCCTTCTAAAAACAAGCCATCTACTAATCGCGAAACACAACTATCTCTATTACTAGAAATTTCTCTGACAAATCTGCACAAATTACTTTCTACTAGTGTATTAAGCATATTAAAAGTAATAAACTTCACTTTTTTATTTAAAGATTTTGATTTTAAATAAAAATCATTTGTATTAGTATCAACACCAACAACAATATCACTTAATTCTAAATTCTGTTTTTCTTCATTACCTTTGCACCCTATCGTAGTCTGGTATTCGGAACAATTACAATTTAAAATGATATTACCCACCCGGCTTGATAATGGCTCTTCTTGAATCTCTATCAATTGATAATTTTCGTCCAGGCAATCTCTTAAACCGTAATACAACTCATCATATTTTACCCTCTCATCGGTACTAAGCATGTCTGCAAACCTACCCCATATTCTGCCAGCTCGATCTGAGCCAACATTTGGCCCGATACCAATTTTATAATTTCCTTTTTCAATCTCTTTTTCATCAGAAGCAAAAATTAAAAAATTCATTTCAAAAGAATCTGGAAGAACATTACTTTTATATTTTTCCAAAATATGATCCATATAATCAATATCTTCGTCTACAAACACAACATCCTTGTCCGTAAATTCGATATTTTTCGTAGTCGAACAGGCAGAATATGTTATCTTATTTATTAAATAATGTCTTAAATCATTTGCAGCCTTAGCAGAATTATTTAGATTCTTAACATTTGATATCCTGTTACTAGCCGGATATATATAGCCTGCCGGCGCCCCAAGACCAAGTTCTGGATCAAGTAATTCTAAGAGCGAAACTTCAATATACGTACTATACTTTTCCAAGAATTCTTTTTTATATTCGTTTATATTATAATTCCCATCAATATATCCAGATAATTTAGCTAATTTATTTGCAATATTCTCACATTCATTTTTAATCTTAAAACTGATTTGAGCATTATTCATTTGCATTTTCATGTCAACTTGCAGATAGTTACTGTTTTCTACTACACCTTTCATTTTTCCCTGTAACTTATCAAATAGGTATATACCATCCCCTACGCAGGTTCTGCAATACGCTTCCATCAGTTTTTGAATTTCCAACAAATCAGTTAATAATTCTTCTTCTAAACTGGTTCTTTTTATGATTTCGCTCAAATATTTTATTGCATTTATATTTGCCTTTGGCATTCTTAATTCAGATATGATGAATCCATTTTCTAGTAACCCCCATAGAAAAGTCTCTATTACCGTATGATCTGTTCCACTGTATAATTTACACATTTCTGTTTCTAAATCTCCGAATTCAATACCTGATTTACATAGTTCAAGCACTTGCTCTACTTGCTCAGAATAGCGAATTGACGACGATATATCGATTGCGTCATTTTTTTTAATGTTTTCATTGCAAAGATATGGATTAATTAATCTATAACCCTTTTTATATGAAACTGTATTTTTATATACATTTATTTTCCTCATAAATTTTTTACTTTTTTCTAATTTTACCACAATATTATCAATCCATTCCGCATCGGCTCTAGCACGTTTTGTTAATGTATCAGTATGATCACTTAAGATTAAAGATGTGTTATCACCAAAAGTCCCCATGCAAAAACCACAAAAAAGGCCAAATGGTGTAGTTCTTGATGAGGCCCTGACCGCATATTTACATAAGGAGTTAATGATTTTTTTATTGATAATAGTATTTTGATTGTTTTTTTTACTTTCTACAATCATATGATACAAATCTGGTGAAGCGATTTGTATTGCTTCCATAAATACGTTATTTTCGACTAGTTCCATGAATTTATTTTCGTTATTAACAGACTCTTTAAGTACAAAATCTAAAAACTCTTCAGAAAGCAATGGTATCCTGATCATAATAAAATCTTTTGCTATATAATCCATATTTACCCCCTCATATTCTCAATACTTATAATAGGGCGTACTTAATATAGTTTTAAGTACGCCCTATGCAGCTCATTATCTAGATTTATAATTTTTACGTGTAGATCTAACCACTTTGGTTATCAAAAATGAGCTTACAGCTACAACTTAACAGAAGCATGTACAAGTAGGGGCACTGCAATTTTTTGATGTAGTCATACCAATAGTTATAGTTACTGTTGTAGCCTGAGAAGTTCCTCCTCCTCCTTCTCCACCATTACCTCCATTACCGCCATTACCCGCTCTTGTTGTTTTCTTCTTTAAATCCAGATCAAATTCACTATAATCTCCCATATTCTTCTCCTTTCTAAATCATCTTTATTTTTTTTACCATAGCCTAATTATTTTTAAATACTGCAATGGCAACACTCCTTTCTGTTATAATCTCTTATAGCGAGTATTATCATCTTCTATCCCACTACAAAAATATAATAACAGATATGTGGAATCATCTATCATTAACATATTTTAATTAATAGAACACGGACCCCTCTATGTATTTCTACATTTCTTATCATTAAACAATTCCATAATCATAGAGTTTAAAATTACGACTAAAATATACATAATCAATGATACATACCTACCCAAACCTAAGATTCCGAATATTATATCTAAAACAATGATACATAACATGATTCGCTTTCTTTTAAAAGAAAAATAGGATATCTCACTATCATCTAATATGAGTTTCTTCGTTGTAATAGGTGCTAACCTATAGATTGTCCACATACAACCTACCGTCACAAACATTGAAACATATACAGACGGTTCAAACTTTTTTGAAATAATCAATACTGCACAAATTACACTGCAAGAACAAAAGCAGCATGAGGTAAAGTGTTTTAAATGAAACCCGCCAACATAAGATCTTAAAGCAAAAAATACAATTATAAATATTAAAAATTCTACTAGCGATTTAAGGTATATCGCTAGTATTGTGCTTATAAATAAACACAAAAACATCTCTAACCCTGTTTGTATTCCATACTTATATATATTGTAATCTTCCTCTTTCATCCCTTCATAAGAAAGAATATAATGAGTTAATCTTTCTGCCAGCCTTTCCATCAGAACTTTCTCAATTTTTTCAAATCAGGTTTTGTTGGTTGATGATAAATAGCACAGCAGAGTGTATTTGCTGCTATTACAGAAAAACCTAGTGCCATATGGCTAATTATACTGACCACTCTTGGATTATTCTTTACTTTTTTCATAATGGGATTACCTCCTAAAGTATATTTTATTTTTATTATATACCCCCTTTTTATCAATTTGAAGATGTTGTAACTTTTACGACAAATAATGTAACTTTTCCTCCAATCAAACATAAAGAGAGATATAAAATGATAGAGCAAAAAAGCTCTGTTAAATAATGCGCAAAAGGAAGATAAAGAGAGTATGAATCAAGATATTTCACTTAAACGGTGTATTGTTTCAGTTAACAGTGGCTTAACAATTACGCCAGGATCGTATTGAGGAGAAGATGACGGCCGTCTACTCGGCAATTTGTTCGGATGGGAAATGCGATTAGATTTGACATAGAAATAAAGCGACAGGGAAATGTCTTAAGAATAGCTCAAAAAAACAAACGAAAAAAAAGAGCCTCGCACCAGCGATAAAAATCGTTCATGCGATAGCTCCTTTTAGTCCAATATTATTTACAAAGCTTTTTAAATTCATCTGCAACGTGCTGAACCTGAGTTCCAACTACGACTTGAACACTGTTCTTTCCAGGACGGATGACTCCTGCCACACCGGCAGATTTAATCTTCTTTTCATTTACCTTAGTGTAGTCAACAATTTCCAGTCTTAATCTGGTAATGCAGGTATCAATACTGGTGATATTGTCCTTACCGCCAAGTCCTTCCAGAATGATGGAAGCAACAGCCGTATAGTCATTATTGGCAAGAGTCACAGTACTTTCATTCATGTCATCATCATCATCTTCCCGTCCAGGTGTCTTAAAGTTAAACAACGGGATTGCCAAACGGAATATGATGTAGTAAACAGCACCATAAGCAATACCGATTGGGATGAGCAGCCATGAGTTCTCCGCAAATGGTGCTTTGAAGCTCAAGAACCAGTCAACAAAACCTGCACTGAAGAAAAAGCCTGCACGTACAGGAAGAATAGCAATGATTGTCATGGAAATGGCTGTTAATGCTGCATGGATTAAGTAAAGTCCAGGAGCAAGGAACATGAAAGCAAATTCAATAGGCTCTGTAATGCCTGTAAAGAAAGAACATAATGCGGCTGAGAAAAATAAACCATACACCGTTTTCTTTTTTCCTGGCTTTGCAGTATGGTACATAGCCAGAGTCGCTGCCGGAAGGCCGAACATCATGACAGGGAAAAATCCCGACATATATTGACCTGTCTGACCTAGTATTCCGCCTCCTGCTGTACCCCAGAATTTACCAATATCATTCACTCCAGCAAGGTCAAACCAGAACACAGCATTCAGTGCATGATGAAGACCAAGTGGGATGAGCAGACGGTTAAAGAATCCATAAAGACCAGCTCCAACGGGTCCCAAACTTAGAATAATTTCACCAAATGCAACTATTACAGAATAAATAGCCGGCCATACGAAGAACAATACAATACTAACCACCAAAGACGACAAGGCTGTAACAATTGCAACAGAGCGCTTACCACTGAAAAACGCCAACGCATCAGGAAGCTTAGTTTTCTTAAACTTATTATAGCAGTTTGCACCGATAAGACCTGATATAATACCAATACACGGGTTTGCAATCTTACCAAAAGCTGGATTTACTTGAGATGCGTCAATTTTCAATAACAAGGCAACTGTTCCTGTTGAAAGAATAGTCGTGATCATCAGCCAAGAAACAAGAGCCGCAAGTGCAGAGGTACCATCTTGGTCATCGGACATACCTATACCTATACCGACGGCAAAGAGAATGGGCAGATTGTCAATAATGGCACCTCCAGCTTTAATTAAAAAAGCAGCAATAACGGCCCAAACCCCCGTAGCAGTCCCTTGCCCGGAAATTATGCTTGGGGCAATCCAGTAGCCAATCCCCATCAGGATGCCTGCCGCAGGCAAACATGCCACAGGAAGCATCAATGACTTACCTAGTTTTTGCAAATACTTCATCATAATAAAGAAACCCCTTTCTTTTTGTCCTACCGGACATTTTTTATCCTTTCCTGCTGCCAAGCAGGTTCAGATCACATTTCTTCCAAAACGGCGCAAAGCGCGGTTATGGCCGCCTCCTCATCCTCTCCGTCAAACAGGAACCGGATGATGCTTCCTCTTTTGGCTCTAAGCCCCATTAATGCCAAAAGGCTTTTACAATCCGCTTTGTCTGATTCCCACTGGGCTTCTATGCTGCACGAATATTTCCTCGCTTCCATAAAGATCATGGAAGCCGGCCTGGCATGAAGTCCCAGGGGATCTTTTAATTCATACAAATACTCCCTCATTTTAATACCTATAATTCGATGATTGGTTCCAGTTCCTTTACCTGCATCCCTGTATGGCATACCATATCCGGATAATTCGGCGTATTACACACGATAACCGGAGTAATCACCTCATATCCTGCTCCCTTTATGGCTGCCATGTCAAATTCAAGAAGAAGCTCCCCAGCTTTCACTTTGTCTCCTTGCTTTTTATAAGCAGTGTAATGCTCCCCTTTTAAATTGACCGTATCAAGTCCTACATGGACAATGATCTCAGCACCTTGCGGAGTCGTAATGCTGACAGCATGCTTTGTCTCAAACACCACTGTCAGGATTCCGTCGGCCGGAGCCACAATTCTACCTTTTGCCGGAATAATGGCGACTCCTTTTCCAAGGATCTCCTGGCTGAATGTGGGATCATTTACTTCACTTAAGGGTACTACTGTTCCTTCCACAGGGGCCAGAATTTTTTCTCTTTCTTTTTCTCCCCCTCCACCGAATATTTTTTTTAATGAATCA
Source organism: Hungatella sp. UBA3048 (assembly GCA_002367105.1). Lineage (GTDB taxonomy): Bacteria > Bacillota > Clostridia > Lachnospirales > Lachnospiraceae > Lacrimispora. Next base: position 148,016 of record DFCS01000044.1, on the reverse strand, counting down.
AACATATCATGATTCTCCTTTCTCTTAAAGCCTCATTCTCTTGATGTGAACCGCCAGATATGCGGTCTCTTCTCCCGTTACATCGTGATGGTATGTTTCCATGATATAATCCTTAATTTTTAAACTGCACCTGTATTCCTCCGGGTACATCTCAGATATCAAATGATTAAATTCAACATTCCCGCTGTTTAACAGCTCCTTTGTAACGATTCTTTGTGCCAGAAACCTTAAATGGGTAACAAACCGCTGATAATTTAAAGACATTTCATCAGGTTCCATTGAAAAATATTCTTTCACAATCCCTACGGTATTCTGGATCAGGTTTGTGATATCAATGGTATCACGCATAGCGGTATTAAATTCCGCATTGACGATGTGAAACGCAATGAATCCCGCTTCGTCAACAGGAAGGGATATTCCTATCCTCCGCTCAATTAATGCGATGGCGTATTCACCGATTAAGTATTCCTCTTTGTAAAAGGTTTTTATCTCATTAAGCAGAGGGTTTGAAAATTTCATTTTCTGCTTAAACCGGTGAATGGCAAAATTGATGTGATCCGTCAGCGTTATGTATATGTTTTGATTAAGACTTCTGTTTAATACGCTTTTCGCGTAATTTATGATTTCCGTAGAAACCTGGATGTGTTCAAGGGGAAGGTTAACCAGCAATTCTTTAAATTTGTCAACATTGTTCTGGCTGTCCAGACGGAATACTTTTTCTACTGCGCTCTCAGGAATCTCTTTCCCCGGCTTCATACCGAAACCGATTCCCCTGCCCATGACTATAATTTCTTTTCCATCCGGCTCCAGCGCACTGACAATATTGTTATTGATTATTTTGTCAATTTTCATACAATGTCCCATCCTATAAAATAAAAAACCAACTTTAACCACGAAAAAAACTTCATTTTCCATAGTTAAAATTGGTTTTGCCTGCTTTCCAGTAACAATCCACTCAATATATCCTCGCTTTAACTATACCAGTTATTTCAAAAAAGTCAACAATATTTTATACATTTTTTATATTTTATATAATTCCTTGATTTTTCAGCCTAAATCCTCTCCACTAATTTCCCGAAGGATCGAAAGCATCTCTTAAAGCGTCTCCGATGAAATTAATACTGACGACCAGCAATATGATCATCAGTCCCGGCGGTACCCACAGCCATGGCTTGGAAGTGAGGATGGAGATGGATTGGGCTCCATTTAACATATTGCCAAGACTGGACTGAGGCGGTTGAATACCCATACCAAGAAAGCTTAGGGCTGCTTCATCTAGCATCGATATGGCGATAACAGAAGTCGCATATACCAGAATGGGTGCGACCGTATTGGGAAGTATTTCAGAAAACAGGATATAGCGCTTTGGCATTCCAGCAACGCGGTCCCCCTGGATAAAATTCATTTCCCGGATGGATAAAACATTCCCTCTGACCAGCCGGGCAATTCCGGGCCAGTCAACAAAACCGAGAATCAGAATAATATTTAAAAGGCCCGGGCGAAAGATCGCGGCAGAAACTAATACAAGCAGGATATAAGGAAAGGACATGACCATATCAGTAAACCGCATGATTACCATATCAAGGATTCCTCCAAAAAACCCGGATACCAGGCCTAAAACCACACCGACCACCGTGGATACAGCTGTAGCGGCAAATCCTACCAACAATGAGATTCGGACGGCGTATAGCATTCTGCTTAATACATCCCTTCCCACCTGGTCGGTTCCAAGCAGGTTCTTTAAGGAAGGCGGATCGCTGAATCCACCGACCACCTTATTGGGGTCATAAGGCGAAAGAATAGGCGCCAGCAGCGCACATAGGAGGATGATAGCCAGGAATACGGTGCTGGCCACAGCCAATTTATGTTTTAAGAACCGCCTCATTACCGTATTGCGGTATGCATTATCTTCACTGTTTATTGTTTTATCTCTATTCATTCATTTTCTCCTGCTTTTAATACGTAATCGTCGGATCTACCAGTGCGTAGATGATATCTGTCAGCAGGTTTGCCACCAGAACAACAATGGCGGACATCAGACAGACGCCCATAATGACCGGATAATCTCTGCTGATAATTGCACTCATGGTCATCATGCCGAGCCCTGGCCAGGAAAATACCTGTTCTATGATGATGGCTCCGCCAAACAAGATCGGTATATGCATCCCGAATACGGTAATGACCGGAATTAACGCATTGCGAAGCGCATGCTTATTAATCACCAGAAAGCGGCCAATTCCCTTTGCCCTTGCCGTTCGCAGGTAATCCATCTGAAGTATCTCAAGCATGGCGCTGCGGATATAGCGGATATTGGTCCCCGCCATGGAAGTTGCCAATACAATCACAGGCATGATCATATGCCTGAGGACGTCTATGGAACGTTTCTGCGCTCCCAGGGTATACATGCCGCTGGATGGCAGCCAGCCAAGTCTGACAGTGAAAAAATAAATCAGCACCAATGCCAGGAAAAAACTGGGAACGCTGCTTCCAAGGAAGGAAAGCGTGACTACGGTATAGTCCTGCGGTGTATACTTGTGGACCGCGCTATAGATTCCTGCCGGTACCGCAATCAGCATACTGACAAATAACGAGACGGACATGAGCAGTAACGTTGGCCCGATATAGGTTTTAATCATTTGGCTTACCGGCTGGAAACTCTTCATGGAATATCCCATGTTGCCCTGAAGAAGATTCGTCAGCCAGATCCAGTATTGTACATAGACAGGCTTATTAAGGCCTAAAGCGATTCTTTTGGTTTCGATGGCCGCATCGGACACTCTGGGGCCCTGGAGCAGTTCCAATGGACTTCCTACCATAGTCATGATCAGAAAATCAATTACGGTTATGCCAATCAGGACCGGGATAGCAATAAGAATACGCTTGATAATATATTTAAGCATCCGCATCCTCCTTTGGCCTTTTACCCTGGATCAGCACCGGACAGGCCGCCAAATGCCCGCTTCCTGGCTGGACCTGGATCAGCGACGGCTCCGATCGTTTGCATTCCTCTATGGCGTAGGGGCACCGGCTGTGAAAATGGCAGCCGGAAGGAAGATCCTTATTGGAAGGCAGTTCGCCCTGCAATATCACTCTTTTTCTCCCTCTGGCCTCGGGATCGGGAATCGGTGCTGCGCTGCATAATGCCTGCGTATAAGGATGCACCGGATTTTCAAACAGTTCCTTTGCATCCGCAAGCTCCACAATCTTCCCCAGATACATGACGGCAATCCGGTCACTGATGTATTTGACCGCATCCAGACCGTGGCCAATAAACAGATAGGTAAGCTTTAGTTCCTTTTGCAGATCACGTAGCAGATTTAAAATCTGAGCCTGTATTGATACATCAAGGGCGCTGACCGGCTCATCGCAGATGACCAGTCTGGGGTTAAGAGAAAGCGCTCTTGCGATTCCAATCCTTTGCCGTTGCCCGCCGGAGAACTCATGAGGATAACGCCCCTTCGTATTTTTCGGGAGTCCCACCATATCAAGCAGACGGTCAACCTCCCTATGGACATTCTGTTTTGTAGTGACTCCATGATACAGCATTGGATAAGATAGAGTTTCAAAAATACGTTTTTTCGGATTAAGGGAGGTATAAGGATCTTGAAATACCATCTGTATCTGGGTACGGATTTGCCTCATTCCAGCCGCTGACCGGTCCGTAAACGGATATCCTTCATAGACAATGCCGCCCTCTGTGGGAGTTTCTAACGCGGCCAGCTGCCGCCCAATGGTGGATTTGCCGCAGCCGGATTCACCTACCAGTCCCAGAGTTTCTCCCGGAAATAGTTCAAAGTCCACACCGTTCACAGCATGGATAAATCCAACTGTATGTGGAATAATTCCGTCACGAACCGGATAATATTTTTTCAATCCCTTTATCTCTGCCAGAGGTTGTCGTTCCTTTTGCATTTGTTAATTCCTTCCTGATGCCTGCGTCATCCTCTCCCGGATTTCTTCCGCACGCCAGCATCTTGTCCCGTGACTATCTTCTATTTCAACCAAACTTTGCTCCAGATCACAGCCATCGGTCATATACGGGCAGCGGTTTGCAAAGCGGCAGCCGGTTATCTCACCGTAAAACTCCGGAACAGCACCCTCAATCGTCAACAGTTCTCTCTCTTCTTTATCTCTGATACTGGGAATGGATTTCAGAAGAGCCTGTGTATAAGGGTGCCCCGGTTTTTTAAATAAATCAAGAACACCTGCCTCCTCCACAATCTGTCCGGCATACATAACCATAACCCGGTCCGCCATTTCAGCTACAAGTCCCATGTCATGGGTAATTAAAATAATTGACATATGAAGCTCCTCACGTAAGTTCCTTAAGAGCTCCATAATCTGTGCCTGAATCGTAACATCCAGCGCAGTGGTTGGCTCATCCGCAATGAGAAGCTTCGGATTACAGGCAAGCGCCATGGCGATCATTGCCCGCTGCCGCATACCTCCTGACAGTGTATGCGGATATTTGCTCATAATAGAAGAAGGATCCGGAAGCCCCACCTTATCAAGGAGGAGCAGTGCCCGTTCCTTCGCTGTTTTCCGGTCCAGGTTCATATGTATCCCCATGGCTTCCATGATCTGGTTCCCAATGGTGAATAACGGATTTAAGCTGGCCATGGCGTCCTGAAAGATCATGGTCATCTTACTGCCACGGATACGGTCCAATTCCTCTTCCGGCAGATTAAGCAGTTCCTGCCCGTCAAAGACCACCTTGCCTCCTGTGATTTTACCATTTTCTCCAAGCAGACCCATGACTGACAGAAGGGTAACGCTCTTGCCGGAGCCGGATTCTCCAACGATGCACAGGATCTCACCTTGATTTACATGAAGGCTGACCCTGTCTAAGCATTTGATATCACCGGCACCGGTGGAGAACGCCATTTCCAGCGAATCTACTTCCAGCAGCGGTGTCATTGTGTCACATCCCATTCGTTGATATTATTAAAAGAGCCATATACATCCGGCGTCGCATTCTCCACCCTTTTATTCACAGCTCCCATTGCACTTATGATATAGGTAGAAATCATTGGGGCCTCCTGCTGCATAACGGTATCGATTTTTCGATATTCCTTCTTGATTTCATTAACGTCACTGGTAGCCTGGGTCGCCGCCAGGGCCTGTGTTACGGCATCATTCACATAGCCGGTCCAACCGTCCGCAGATAATAACCAGTTAACGTCCGGATAAGGATCTACCGGTGCATAGGTATACTGTACTGCCAGCAAATCGAAATCCTTATTTCCCGCCTTAGTCATTAAGCTGGATAAGTCAACGGTCGTCACCTGGATCTTTAGTCCGATTTCCTGCAGCTTCGCAGCAATATAATCTGCGGCCTGGCAGAAAGTGGAATCTCCACTGTTTACATAGAAGTTTAATGTCTTTGAAGCATCCCAACCGTCTGCGACTGCCTGGGCGACCAATTCTTTCGCTTTTTCCGGATCATAAACAGTGGGCGTCAGGCTCTCGTCATAGAATGGTCCTGCACTGGATAAGAAGCCGTCAACCACTTCACCTTTTCCGTTTAGCAGTCCTGTTATTATGGACGGGCGGTCAATTCCATAAAGAATCGCCTGGCGGATGCGGGGATCCGTTACCGTGGTGGTATTAAAGAAGATCGACTGGTTGATAACAGGAGCACCATAGTTGACCGTCACATTGGCAAGGGCTTCTACGCTGGCATAATCCTCCTGCAGGATGTTACCGGTGGTCTGCTGCACAAAATCAATCTCTCCTGATTGCAGCCCGGTCAGCAATTGTGCCGCAGGTACAATCTTGATATTGATCCTGTTAATCTTTGGAACACCCTTCCAGTATGTATCATTTGCCTCATAGGACACATAATGCTGCAAATCAACGGCTGTGATGCGGTAGGGCCCGTTAACTACCGTCGGAGCATTGAACCAGTCATAACCTGCCAGGTCCTCATCCGCTACGCTCTCAAGAACATGTTTGGGCAGTGTCAGTATATAGCGTCCATATGTATTCTGGAAGGTGGTAAGGGCCATCTGATATTTGGTCGTGAATTCGACGGTTTTATTGTCGATTGCCTTAACACCTGATAACTCCGTCGCTCCCGCCTCTGAAAAACCGTCGTCGCCCACACCTTCAATGGCATAGAGTGCCATGCTTGCATTGGCACGGACGGGGCTTGAGAGCTTAAGAACGGTGTATACGACGTCATCCGCAGTTACGGCCTGACCGTCGGACCAGCTTGCATTGGGATCAATATTCACTGTAAAATGTATATTGTCTTCCGTAGTAATAGAAGAAGCCAGCCTACCCTCAAACTCCAGATTGCTGTTTAATTCTACTAAAGGCAGGAATTCCATTGCCGTGGAGGTCTTCATGATCTCAGTTGCATCCATCAACAGTGGGTTTACGCTGCTGATCGAATCGGTCATTCCAATATTAAGGATTTTATCCTCCGTATTCTCACCCTTTGCAGAATTATTCTCTGCCGTATTTCCCTTAGCCGGATTCTCAGCTCCCGGATTGGAATTTGACTTTGCACAGGCCGCAAGAGATACCACCATGCCGAAAACAAGCATAGCTCCAATTACCTTATGCAGTTTTTGAAAGACTACTTTTTTCATAATTGTCCTCCTCCTTATATAAGCAAAAATTTTCTCAGATATTTGTCCTGCGCATTGTACGCATTTCTTATATTAAAGAATACATATATGTTTAGTATGAAATATCCTTTTTTACATAGTATTATGATTTTGTTTTTTTGTCAACCATATTCATTACAATCTGCAGCAAGTCTTTATAAGAACACCCTAACCGGCTTACGCATTGTTTTATGACAGCAAAGAAGTCCGGAACGCCCTGTTTATCGGGCCTCCCAGACTTTTTACTCAACCATCAGAGATGGGACGATTTAATAATGCTTCTTTTTAAATACAATTCTTTTTAAGTTCGTCTCTTAACCGCTCCAAAGCTTTTTTTTCAAGCCTGGATACGTAGGATCTGGATATTCCCATGACATCCGCGATCTCCCGCTGCGTATACTCTTTTCCTCCATGCAGACCGTACCTCATTCCGATTATGGTTTTTTCATTATCCTTAAGACAACTGTCAAAGGCCTCATACAGTTCCTTAATATCCTGTTTTAAAATAATAGATTCCAGAGTCTCCTTATTTTCCATTTCAATGACATCTACTAAACTTACAGTCTCTCCATCCTTGTCTACGCCAATGGGTTCAAACAAAGAAACCTCTTTTGAATATTTCTTGTTCGCACGAAGAAGCATTAGGATTTCATTTGCTATGGTCACCTTGCGGCTCTGGTAACTCAGGCACCTTCGAGCCTAACAGGTACAGATGAACATTCTCACCATCCCATATGACCTTATCCACAAAAGTGCGGACCGCCGCCCGTCTTTGCCGGACATCCATGAGGCCGATCACATGTTGAAAGGAAGACAGGGTCTGCTTAATAAACTGTAATTCCGTATCGGAAAGCTCCTTATTTCCTTCATCAAGGGTAAGCTCCCATAACCGCTGCTCCATTTCTCCTTTTCTTTTATGGAGCCCTTCGATCTGCTGTATGATATATCCTTCCGCCCCGGTCCCACCGGCTTTTCCAAGGGAGGCCACCAGTCCGGTTATTTCTTCTTCCATATTCTTCCGTTCATCTTTTAAACGGGATATATCCCATTCCGCTTCCTCTTTGCTTTCTTCCACTGCCCTTTTGTTCCGGCAAAGCTGCTTTTGAAATTCACCCCAATCCACAGATATCTTTTTGATTTCCTCCAGGACCATCTGATCCAGCATATTTCCATTAACATTCTTCATTCCGCAGCATTTCATACGGCTTTTTTCCTTCATGGTACATAAATAAGAATAGATCTGTTCCCCTTCGTCATTGTACCGGCCGGACAGCTTTGGCCGCATATAACCGCCGCAGCCGCCGCAAAAGAGGATTCCGGACAGCAACGCTACATTACTGCGGGGTTTCCGGTAATTTTTTGATTTATTTTGATCCAGCTGCAGCTGAACCTTGACCCACATGGAGCCGGAAATCACTCCCTTATGCTTTCCAACTGCCACGATCCATTCTTCCATATCTTTCATCTCGTGGGTTTTTCCTGCCTTTTGAAGGGTACGGTTATATGCTATCACTCCATGGTTTCCGTCAAAGGCATCTCTTTCTGCAAACAGATCCACGTTTTTTTTCCGTAAATACTCATAGGCTTCATGATCTGCTATCATGTAAACCGGATTGGTCAATATTCCTTTTATCGCAAAACGGCTGAATAAACGGCCATATTTTGTCCTATGGCCATTCTGGAGCAAATAGGTTTCTGTTTGAGTCAGTGATCCTGTCTCTAAAAATTTCTCATAAATCAACTTGACCAGATTTGCCTCATCCGGAATCATCTTAAGCTTAAATGCTTTTTTCACCTTACCGTCTATGGTCACGGAGGACACACTCTCTGACGTATAACCCGTAGGAGTATTTCCTCCCAGCCATCTTCCGCTTTTGGAGAGCTCCAGCATGTTATCCCGGATGCGTTCCGCGATTGTCTCTCTCTCCAACTGAGAGAAAACAGAAGCTATGTACATCATGGCCCGCCCCATGGGAGAGGATGTGTCAAATTGCTCTTTTATAGAGATAAAGGAAATATGGAGCTCATTAAGCTCTTCAATCAGATTTGCAAAATCACCGATGTTACGGCTTATCCGGTCAAGACGGTAGCATACGACTGCCGTAAATTTCTTCTTTTTTGCTTCCTGCATCATGACTTTAAACTGAGGCCGTTCAAGGTTTCCTCCGGAAAACCCCTCATCCTCGTATACACAGGCGCTGTCAGCGAAACACGCTCCATAATGTGCAAAAATGTATTGCCTGCACAGCTCGATCTGATTTCCGATGCTCTCTCCTTTTCCGGTAAATTTTGATTTTCTTGAATAAATCGCAAACCGCTCTATCCCGGCTTCCACCTAAACCTTCCTCCTTACTAAAGCATAGCGCCCGCCCCTTAATCCAAACATACAGGACATGGGAGGCATCATACATTATAATAACAGTCTATATCAGGTCCTTGTTATGAATATGATAGTATATCAGCCCAAAACAGAAGAAGACAGAAAAGAATTGAGAAAAAAAGCTGCACTCCTGCATAGTCAGGCTGTCCTTCAATATATCCAGCAGCTTTCCTGCCCGAATGACCAAAAACAGGCTCTTGTGGAAGAGCTTCACACAACCTGAATTGTATTCATATACTCCCCGCTTAAGAAGACATGGGTGGCACAGGACACGCAGGGATCAAAAGACCGTATGATCCTTCCGATTTCCACAGGCGTTGTTACAACTTTTACGGGTGTCCCCATCAGTGCCTGTTCTCCGGTTCCCTTCATTCCATTTGTCTGTGTTGACAGATTCCATGCAGACGGGGTTATGATCTGGTAAAAGGCTATCTTACTGTTGTCAATATACAGCCAATGGCCCAACGCTCCCCGTGTCGTATCCACCAGTCCTTTTCCCGATGCCTGCACAGGAATCTCATATTCCCTCTGCATGGATACTCCCGGGATCAGATTATCTATAAGGGTTTGCATAATTTCCACAATTTTCTTAGTTTCCAGCACTCTTGCAATGGTCCGGTCCATGGCAGAGATCCCATTTCTGTACTCCCCTGAGAGCCACTGTCTTGCCAACGGCCCTACCTCATAAGGGATATTATGGTATCTCGGCGCTTTTATCCAGGAATATGCCTGGGGTTTATTCCTGTCCGGTTCATCATTTTCGTTGAACCAGGCGTATTCGTCTTCCTGGGTTATAAAGGCAGGATCAAAGGGAGATGTCTGACCATTGGAATAAACAAGAGGATCCACATAGAGCGTCCCCAAATTTTTATAATGGTTAAAGCTCCCATAGGACAGTAAGTTGCCATAGCCTCCTCCGTAATGATAATACTCCGGATAAAAGGTTCCGATTGTGTATACGTCCGGAACCATTTTTTCAATAATAAATTGTCCTATATCATATAGGATAGATTTTATGGTAATGATCTTATCTGCTGTTATCGGTGATGTGATACCTCCAATGAATATTCCGTGATTATGAGGAGCTTTACCTCCAAGAATGGCCAGCATCTGATGCGCATCCCTGCTGAACTGAAGGGATTCAAAGTAATCGTTCACCATTTTATCGTTTATGTCCTTTGGCAGCCTGTAATCATTGTGATCTGTCTTAAACAGTGGATAATCCTCAGGAAGCTTTACAAAATCCGGTAAGGTAAACTGGTAAAAATGCCTTAGATGATTTTGCAGGAATTCGCAGGCATGAAGAAGGTCCCTTAAATACCTTCCCTGTTCAGAGGGGACAATGTTCAATGCTTCTTCCAGGGCAAGAGCTGAAGCCATGGAATGTGCGGTTGAACAGATACCGCAGATGCGCTGTGTAAAATATACAGCATCAAAAGGACTTCTGCCCTGAAGCATTTTTTCAAATCCACGGAACATCAGACCTCTCATTTTTGCATCCACCACTGACTGTTCTTCGATATCGGCATCAATTTCCATGAAACCGCTGATTCGGGTAACAGGATTGATGGTTATTCTCTCCGCCATATTTACTCCCCTCTCATGGTGTCATAGGTGATAAAAGGCTCCATTGCATCAGGAAATCCAAACTGAGCACATCCGATGCAGGGCGAATCATCCCCTATAGGCCAGTTGACATGCCCGTTCCATTGGCGAATGGGGCAGTCGATCTGGGTAATCGGGCCTTTACAGCCCATCATGAACATACAGGTTTCCTGTCCGAGCTTCGTTGCAAAGATGCCGCTGTCAAAATAAGATCTCCTTGGACATCTGTCGTGAATGGTAATGCTGTAAAACATCAAGGGACGGTCCCTGCTATCAAGAGGGGGCTCCCCATATAATAGCAGATAGGCCAGAGTGCCCATAAACCAGTCCGGATGACATGGACAGCCTGTTAATTTAATCACTTTTCTCTGCAAAACCTCCTGTACTCCCACACACTGGGATGGATTAGGCCTTGCCGCCGACACGCCTCCGTGCGAAGCGCAGGCTCCCACGGCAATCACATGGGCAGCCTGTTCTCCCAGTCTTTTAACCGCCTCATACCCGGTAATTTCCCTGCCGTTGTGCCGGCCGATGACGTTATAAGAACCGTTATCCTTTAAAGATACTGCACCTTCCACAGCTAGGATATAATCACTGCCTATGACGTCAAACAGCTGATCCATAGCCTTGTTTCCATAAGAATTCATCAGGCTGTTGCTGTATATAATATTGGACATTTGAGTGAGCAGATACTTAAAATCCGGATTTTGTCCGTCTAAAAGGGAAATGGTATTACCAGTGCAGCCATTTAATTCAAGCCAGACAAGATTCCGCTTTTGCCGCGTCTCTCCAGCGATTTCATCCCTTACCCTGTTCACAAGGCTTTCCGTTGTTTTTAGCCTGCTTTCCTGATAAGGACATTCAAAGCTTCCGCAATCCAAATATTTCACCAACTTTACTCTGTAGCCAAATAGCCGATGATCGGTAATCTGGTCAGGACCATTGCTCCCGGATGGCATGTTGCAAAATTAACTGATAAATCTTTTCCAGGATTAAGACCAAAATGGCTGTCTCCCTTCCAGACGGAATTATTTGTCACGTCATACACCACTCCGTTTACCGCTACATAAGCAGGGGCTCCGTTCTTTCCATCATATCTGGATAACTCTTCCAGGGTAAAGTATCTTGGAACTTCCTCCTCGGTTTGATTTGCATGGATGGCCTGATACGGATATTGTGTTTCTTCCATATCCACTTGATTTGACTGACTAAAATATTTGATATGACTTTCCAGCATGATCACTTCGCTGCTCAAATGATCCAACACAACGTTATTGTTGTACTGGTTGGAATGAAGTCTCTCTATATCCTCATTTATGTGCTTGACGCAGTTCCCGATGTAATTCAAAAACATATTTAATTCCATGAAAAAACCTCCCATAAAAAATACTGAATGATTGATACATTTGCCGGACAGCAGTCAGGCCTTTCTCATTGTGATATCTCACCTTCAATTTCGTCTATAACCGCAGTAAGCGGCTCTATTTCCCGTTTAAGAACCTGTATGTTTGTCCAGTCTCCAATAAGCGTATTATTTCTTTCTGTAAAATAGTCACGGAGGCTGTCTTCACTTATATGGCTGTTTGTATGTACCGTGATGGTCAAGTAAAAAATCTTATCAATAAAATTCTCCCCGCATATTTCAACTATCGCTTCATATATATTTTGATTTAGGAACGTATCATGCATTCGTGATTTCCTCCGATATGATTTTATTAATTGCGCATTCAATTACCCTGCAGATCTGTGGCAATTTATCCCTTAAAACAGTGCTTAATTCCTGGCCAAAGCCGATTTCACAGATTTCTATACCCATCAGGTACCCCTTAAATTGACTGCCATATAGCTTCATGAGTTCCACCATGCTCAAATCATGCTGCATGGAGAATAAGGAAGGTTGTGACATCACATCTTCAAGTCTGGTCAGATGAACGCTTCCCGGCTCTGCTCCAGAAGAAAGTGCATCAAGGATGAAAACAAAGTCATCCTTATCCAGTAAATAAAAGCAGTTTTGAAAATCGGTTTCACCAATGATCACATGGATCTCCTGGCGGATCAGCCGGTCTTCCAAGATTTCGGCAGCTTTAATTGCTATGGCGTCATCCTTCATAAAACGATTGCCGACAGCAATTAACTTCACCATACCCTTGCCCCCTTCTCAAATTTGTTATTTATCAATATATATGTTGGACAAATTTAAATATTCTTTACCGGAGGATTATTGGCGGAAAGGTAATATTATTCCTGAAACATGCAGGAATAATATTGAAGAAATTGTTTCGGAATTGCAGAAGGCTTCTGTCCACTTAAGCAACACGGGAAAAGAAATGTATGATATGATCTTAGAATTTAACATATAACCGTCAGAAACCGGTGTACACTCTGCTGCCGCAGGCTTACACCGGTTTCTTGCTTTCCTCCGTTTGGAGCCGTTATGATAGGATACCATTCTCCACACACTTGGCCGCATAAGTGGCTAGTCTGGAGCCTCTGTCCGGGTGAAAGGTATTGACGGCTTTTATTAGTCCTATGGTACCTACGGAAAGAAGATCTTCCATATCATAATCTGTATTCTGATATTTTTTTGCCACATGTGCCACCAGACGCATATTTCGCTCGATGAGTGTGGCTCTCGCCTCCTGATCCCCTTCCTGGTATCGTTCCAGACACTCTCGTTCTTCTCGCGCAGTTAAAGGTTTGGGAAAAGTTTTCAAAGAAAGCCACCTTAAACTTACTTACTCTCATTTTATGCCGGCCTTCTCTTTATAGTGCTTTTACAAAAAATATAGGCTGGTACTTATTTTCCTTTCCCATTTAATGATGGAACAGACGAAGCCCTGTAAAAGCCATGGCCATCCCATATTGGTCACAGGTTTCAATTACCTGGTCATCACGGACCGATCCCCCAGGCTGGGCCACGTACTTTACACCGCTTCTGTATGCGCGGTCAATGTTATCGCCAAATGGGAAGAATGCATCAGATCCCAGGGAAACCTCAGTCAGATGGCTAAGCCAGGCCTTCTTTTCTTCACATGTAAAGACGGCTGGCTTTACCCTGAAAATATTTTCCCATCTGCCGTCAGCAATGACATCCATATAATCTTCTCCAATGTAGACATCAACGGCATTGTCCAGGTCCGCCCGGCTGATCCCCTCCAAGAACGGCAGCTCCAGGACCTGAGGCGCCTGGCGAAGAAACCAGTTATCCGCCTTATTTCCTGCCAGTCTTGTGCAGTGGATGCGGGACTGCTGACCAGCCCCGATCCCAATCGCTTGTCCGCCCTTTGCAAAACAGACAGAATTGGACTGGGTATATTTTAAAGTAATAAGAGAAATGATTAGGTCAATTTTAGCTGACCCGGGAATATCCTGGTTCTTTGTCACCACATTCTTTAAAAGGTCTCCCTGAATCTTCTCTTCATTTCTTCCCTGCTCAAACATAATCCCAAAAACCTGTTTTCTCTCAAGCGGCTCTGGCTGGTAATCCGGGTCAATTTGAATGATGTTGTAATTGCCGTTTTTCTTTGACCTTAAGATATCCAGGGCTTCCGGTTCATACCCCGGGGCAATGACGCCGTCCGATACTTCCCTTTTGATAATTCTGGCGGTATCCGTATCACAGGTATCTGACAGGGAAATGAAGTCACCGAAGGAAGACATACGGTCAGCACCTCTTGCCCTTGCATAGGCACAGGCCATGGGAGAAAGCCCTTCCATATCCTCCACCCTGTATATCTTTGCAAGTATCCGGTCAAGAGGCAGTCCCACTGCGGCACCTGCCGGAGAAACATGTTTAAAAGAAGCCGCCGCAGGAAGGCCGGTCGCTTCCTTTAATTCTCTTACCAGCTGCCAGCCATGAAACGCATCCAGGAAATTGATATATCCCGGCCGGCCGCTTAAGACCTTAATGGGGAGTTCATTCCCACCTGGCATAAAAATCCTTGAGGGCTTCTGATTCGGGTTACATCCATATTTTAATTCCAGCTCATTCATCTTTTGTACTCCTGTCATTGATTTTTATTTACAATCCGTGTTTCATAAGCTCCGGATTCTATGTCAATATATCTTACAAAGAGAGAAATTTTATTCTCTTCATGGAGGTTTTCCCATATCAAGGCAGTAAATTCATCCAAGTCGTCAAGGGTCGCTGAAAGCTTTGGCTCCCCTTCAAAGCTTGGCAAAGGACTTCCATCATGCATATAGGTATGAATGAAATGGGCTTCACCTGCCTCAGGATTATCATAAGCAAAGGTATAACGGTTGCAGGAGTCCGGATTCCCATGATTGCTCTTTATGATGGACATGGCGTAATTGAAGCGCCCGCCTTCTATATGCATGATCCCAGAAATACGGGGGGTATAATTAGGACTATCCGGTTCAAATTCCCGGCACCGTAAGGACTGTTCAAACGTCAGTTGTATATCCATTCCCTCATAAATGGTATCGGTCTGATCTCCGTTTGTCACGATGGTCTTATTCCCCATAACCCTCACCGGAGCATAAATAATAAGACTGGGGTCTGTGACCTTTGAGGGATCATAGGCCTGGGTACGGATCCCTTCCCCTTCCTCTACGAATACGCGGTTGCGGCTGTTATCGCTTCTTCCCATAATAAAATAAGCGGCAACCGCCTTTGTTCCATCCGGCGTTTTTCCCATGATAATACCTCTTCCCGGGTAGGAATTACTCTTTAAATCGTCTTGTAAAGAAATCAAACTCATTAGATCTGGTCTCCTTTCTGAATGAAAACACAATGAACTCATTTGGCTCGCCGTTCACGCAAAAAACCGCCTGGGCATCCCATAGGGGGCTGAGGCGGTCGGCTTTTTACGTATCGTGCTCCCCGTGGTAAAAATCCACTTATCCGCCAGTCGCACGTACCTTGTACATCATCATATAATATTCTCAGAAAAAATGCAACCCTATTTTTACCACTATTCATTCCTTATGGCTGCAAGAGGGCTAAGCTTCATGGCTCTTAGGGCAGGGAAAAATCCTGCGGCCATTCCCACAAAAACAGCAAAGCCAATGGCTGTTAAGGTAAGCCAGGGCGGAATCCTGGAAAGATCTCCAGGCATATCTGACAGAAAGCGGCCCGAAAGGAACCTGTTAATAAGGAATGAAACCCCATAGCTGAACAGGATTCCCGTTATGCCTCCTAAAAAGCCGATAAAGCCTGACTCCAGAAGGAACATGTTCCTGATATTATTCATATCACAGCCAAGGACTTTTAAGATCCCGATTTCCTTTGTTCTTTCGTAAATGGACATCATCATGGTATTGGCGATACCAATTGCCGCCACAAACAGGGATACGGCTCCGATTCCTCCTAAAAGAGCCTGAACCATCTTGGCCTGCTTCTGAGACTGCTCCAGCCACTCCATGTTGCTGTTGGCCTGATAGCCCATATCTGTAATCGCTTTTTGTACCGCTGTTACATTGTTCATATCATCCACTTCCACAACCGCCTGCTCATAAATAAAATAGTTGTATGGCTTTCCCTTTTTATTGGTTGGCTGGTTGGGAATGGGCTTCTTTTTAAAAATCTGTTTTAACTGGGCCTTTAGCGCATCTAAATCCACATAAACGCTATAACTGTAATTATTCCAATCCTCCGGCCCTCCTTCCACCAGGCCGGACGTTGGTATGAGATACTTTTTGGGCGGTTTGACGGTTGCACCGCCTTCCCCGGTTCCTCCGTTTTGTGACTGATAATAGGCATCCGTATCAAAAATCACAAACATAGGTCTATTTATAAAATCAATGTCAGGAATGCTGGAAGGATCATCATAATAGTTGTTACGGTTGCTTTTGGGGTTGCTGAAATTCCTGGCAACCATATTCCCTACAATCATCTGTAAGTCTCTTTTTCCAGCTTCCGGAATTTGCCCTTCCTTTAAGTTAATATTTTTCATGTACTCCTGGGTGACTCCAGTCAGGTTAATATTTGCCTGGTAAGCCCCCTGAGTCATCAAAACATTGGCTTCCAGAAGGGGGGAAACAGTATTCACATGATCGATTCGTGCAAACTGCGCAATCACATCATCCGTCATGAAATTAGGGTCCTTACTGCTTTCATTTCCTCCCCACATGGAATTGGAATATACGGAAACTTCCGTAAGGCTTCCATAGGATGCGATCTGTTCCATGGTAAGTTCATTAAAGCCGATCCCCAAAGACACCATGACAACAATGGAAGCCGTACCGATCAAAACTCCCAGAACCGTTAAAAATGTCCTTAGCTTCCTGCGTCTTAAGTTATTTACACTCATGGAAAGCAAATCGCTAAATTTCATTGTCTTTTTCCTCTTCCAGTTCTTCTATTTCTTCCAGTTCTTCCTTTTTCTTTTTACGCCTTTTAAGCACATATACGGTTCCAATGGTTCCTATCACCAGGACGACAATCACCGCTGGAATGATGATCTTTCCATATTTGGAAATGCCTTCCGGCTCTGTTACTGCCGGAAATTCTCCTGAACCATCCATTCCGGGATCTAAATCTTCCTGTTCTGTTACCGTTAAACTTATCTCTTTTTCAACGGGTTCGCTGACCACCCCGTTTTCATCCTCATAGGTGATCATAATCTTAATTTTCCCGTCATCCATGGAAGGCGCTGTTCCGGTAAGCATGGCATCCACATTTCCAGACTCTCCTGGCTTTATATTTCCTACATAGCTGTTAGTCTGCTGGATGGAATCTCCCACAAAGGCCACCATTACGTTGTAGAGGAGAACCTTTCCCGTGTTATTAATAGGAAACATCACATTTGTCTCTGAACCTACGGAAATCGTATCAGGCATTACCTCGATCGTTCCCGTGTTCAACCTGGAGACCTGCTTAACAGGAATGTTTACCGTCACCTTTTCTT
Organism: Hungatella sp. UBA3048; assembly: GCA_002367105.1. GTDB lineage: Bacteria > Bacillota > Clostridia > Lachnospirales > Lachnospiraceae > Lacrimispora. The sequence continues at coordinate 130,548 of DFCS01000044.1, read as the reverse complement.
CCGCGTTTTTAAATTCAGGGCTGTCATACTTTTCATTGATGGTGATGGCATAGGTTCTTTGATCCACCCATGCTCCCGCACGAAGCTTTAACTTTATATCCGTGGTTTGGCCAGCGGGAAGAGAATTTACAACGATCGATGAGGAGCCGGAATCCATGGTAAATACCGCGCTGTCCGTAACTTTTTCTGATTCCAGGTTAAAGAGGAGGTTACTTGCTGCAACGTTTTCGGAGGCATTTTTCATATGGAGGATCATTTCAAATTCTTCCCCGGCATAAACTGTTTCCGGGTTCGTCTGGAACCCATCTACAATAATTCTTGCCTTTGTTCTGTCATTGGCATTGAAATCACCGGTCTCCTCTTCTTTGTCTTTATTCTGAACCTTGACATAGAAGGTCTCTTCCGCTTTCTGGACGTCTCCGTCCGTGCTGTCGCGGTATTCGATCGTAAAGGTAATGGGATAGTATCCGCTGTAAACATCCTTGCGTATATTCATGCTGTAGGGAATCTCCACCGTTTCACCGCCGCCCATGCGGTCATAATGTCTGGTGTAGTTTCCATCGTTAATATCAAAGGGGAACTTTGTGCTGTCCTGATCCAGCTTCATGCGGACATTCACATCAAAAGCCGTAACTTGGGAAGCATTGCGGACGTTCATATTAAAATTCATGGTTTGGGGATAGATGCCAAAAGGCGTATTCTGGTTTTCACCCAGCTCAAACTGGATCGTCCCTTCATCTTTCCCGGATTCCGTGGTTGCAGCGGATTTTGTGATCCAGATGTTGATCGTTGCGGGACGGGCATCAGGAAAAGAAATCGGCGATCCGTCATTTCCGCCAGCGGTCGCACCGAATACAACCTCTATGGGCACTGAGTAATATCCGTCTGCCAGATCTCTTCTAACTTTCCCGGTAAGGGATACATTCTTAGAGCTTCCGTTTTTTACTGTTCCTATCATTTTATTATTAAAGGTGTCAGAGGTGATCTCAAAAGGAAACGTGTTTCCTGAATAAGTTTCTCCATTTGCCTTTGCATCACTTTCCTCATTCACTGCTTCATCTGAAAAGCGAATTGCCACATTATTTAAGTCAATACCTTCATTGTTTTTGAAAACCATATTGATGGTCATGTTCTGCCCTGTCTTTCCAGACGGAACTTTTTTAACCTCAATATAACTCTCGTCTGATCCTGACCGAGCAAAAGCCACCCCCGGTAAAGCCGAAATAATCATAAGGACTGCAAGCAGCCATACAAATCCTTTTTTACCATACTTCATGTTCCATATCCTCCTTTGTAACCTCATGATGCTGTTCTTCAATTTTAACGATCTTTCCATCTACAATATGGAATTGTCTGTCTGCAAACTTTGCAATATAATTATCATGAGTTACCATGACCAGAGTCTGATTCTGTTCCCTCACAATTTTCTGCATCAGGCTTAAAATTTCCCTGGTCGTCTTGGAATCCAGGTTTCCGGTGGGTTCATCCGCAAAGATGATCTGAGGATTTACCGCCAAAGCTCTTGCAATTCCGATTCTTTGCTGTTGGCCGCCTGACATTTCATTGGCCATATGCTTCATCTGTTTTTCAAGACCCACCAGCTTTATGTACTCTTTTGCCTTTTCATTCCTGGCTTTCCTTGATACCCCCCGGAATGACAAAGGCAGGGCTACATTCTCTACCGCATTCATGGTCTGCAATAGATTATAAGACTGGAATATAAAACCCACATGCTTTCTGCGGAATGATACCAGCTGATTTTCCGAAAGCTTTTCTATATGGTTTCCGCCGATGACAATCTCTCCTTTTGACGGCTTTTCAAGGCCGGCCAGCATATTTAAAAGAGTGGATTTACCGGAGCCGGAAGGGCCTACGATGGCACAGAACTCTCCTTTGTATATGCTAAAGTCCACGCCGTTTAACGCATAGACTTTTGTGTTTCCCACTTTGTATACCTTGTATAGATTCTTGACCTGAATCATAGGTATTTTGTCTTTTTTCAAAGCAGATTCCTCCTTATTATAAGTCTGCAGCAAAGCGGGTAACTCTTGGGTAGTCCGCTAATCCGCAGTGCAGCCAGGGAACCTACGGTTCCCTGGCTCACGGGCATTCGCCCTATGAATAGGAGCAAGGACAGATTTTCTTATGTGCAGGCACAACGAAAATCTGTCCTAGCTCCTATTCGCACTGCTCATTGCTTTCATGAACATTATACAACAAGATATTTCAATCGGTCATTCTTTATTTTCTTACGCTTCCTTAAATATTCCTTACAGGAGGGAAGCTGCTAATTACTGGAAAAATGACATACGAAAAGATTATATCATAAATTTAAAAAAAGTGTGGAAATATTCTAACGAATACTGTATAATAGATGGGATAGAATTTTAAACCATAATTTAGTGGATAAAGGAGATTCTTATGAGACATTTACTTAACCCGTTAGACTTTAGTGTGGAAGAGACAGGACAACTCTTAGACCTGGCGAAAGATATCGAAGAAAATCTTCCAAAATATTCTCATGTATGCGATGGAAAAAAATTAGCGACATTATTTTATGAGCCAAGTACAAGAACTCGTTTGAGTTTCGAGGCTGCCATGTTAAATCTGGGCGGCAGTGTACTAGGCTTTTCTTCTGCCGACTCCAGTTCTGCCGCAAAAGGAGAAAGTGTTGCTGATACCATTCGGGTTCTCTCCTGCTACGCAGACATATGTGCCATGAGACATCCAAAGGAAGGGGCTCCACTGGTAGCTGCCAACCATTCCAGCATTCCGGTAATCAATGCCGGTGACGGAGGCCACCAGCATCCGACCCAGACCCTAACTGATCTGCTTTCCATCAATTCTTTAAAAGGCCGTTTGAATGATCTGACCATTGGCCTCTGTGGCGACTTAAAATTTGGCCGCACGGTTCACTCTCTGATTAACGCTCTTGTACGTTACGAAAACATCAAATTCATCTTAATTTCCCCCCCAGAGCTACGGGTGCCTGAATACATCCGAGAAGATGTACTCAAAGCCAACAATATTGAATTTGTAGAAATGGACAGCCTTGACGATGCTATGCCTTCTCTTGATATCCTCTATATGACCCGCGTCCAGAAGGAACGCTTCTTTAATGAGGAGGATTACATCCGTTTAAAAGACTGCTACATTCTGGACAAAAAGAAAATGAAACTGGCGAAAAAAGATATGTATGTTCTTCACCCTCTTCCAAGAGTCAACGAAATCTCAGTGGAGGTTGACGAGGATCCCCGAGCTGCTTACTTTAAGCAGGCACAGTACGGCGTGTATGTGCGTATGGCTCTTATCATGACATTACTGGAGGTAGAAAAATCATGTTAAATATCAGCGGATTAAAAGAAGGTATCGTATTAGACCACATTGAAGCCGGCAAAAGCCTGGAAATCTATTATAACCTGGGTCTGGACAAGCTGGATTGTCAGGTTGCCATCATTAAAAATGCAAGAAGCAATAAGATGGGAAAAAAGGACATCATAAAAATTGAAGGCGGCTTAGACCACATTGATTTAGACATCCTGGGATACATTGACCATAACATTACGGTTAACATTATAAAGGATAACCTGATTGCGGAAAAGAAAACCTTAAGCCTTCCTAATAAGATCACCAACGTGATACAATGCAAAAACCCCCGCTGCATTACCTCCATCGAGCAGGGGCTTCCTCATGTATTCTATCTTGCCGATGAACAGAAAGAAGTTTACCGCTGCAGGTATTGCGAAGAAAAGTATTCAAAATAATTCAAAAACTGCCTTCCCTGAATAAAAGGAAGGCAGTTTTTTATTCTTTCCATATGATTTGCTCTGATAAGGAACAGAGACATTGCATAAACTGATTCTCCATTGTATTCTCTTTTTTGGGGACAAATACAGTCCAAATACAGCGCCAGAAGCAAATCCACTTTCAGTGGATTCGAACTCACACAGAGCGGGATTTGCAAATTCGACTTTGTCGGATTTCGAACCTCAACAAGTCAAGTTTGCAGGATTTGATCCTATGGATACATAAAAGCTAAAAAAGCTGAATCTGCTAAAAGAAAAAGCCTGCCAGATGTTGGCGCATCTGACAAGCCTGGTTGTGATTGCACAAGCAATCGCTAAATGGTGTGAAGCAGTGCCTATATGGTGCTGCTTCTTTTTATACTACAACTATATCAGATTCTTTTGAACATGTCAATTATCTCCATTTAGCTTAATAGTATGTCAGATTTATTTAAGTATAACTCTAAACTAGTCAAATTTTCTATTCTATTCAGTTATCTATGCGCTTGCACATTCATCTGTGCTGCAAGGAACTAATGTTACTCATCTTCGATGTAAGCAAACTTGTGATCAAGCTTATTTAAGGAATCTGCTCTTATAGCTATACAGGCCTGCATTGAATGTACTCCTGTAGACTATGTGTGTATCGTACTCTGATAACCGAATAGAATAGAAAATCTGATAGATTAGATGTTATTTTAAAGAAAAATTATCATAATATTTATGTAGAACAGTTGAAGGGAGATTATTGACAGAGTCAAAGAATTTTGTTATAGTTTAATTAACAATAGAAAATACACCCTAAGGTGTCTCTTCATGCCATTAATGATTGCTTATGCAATCACCCTTCGGCTTGTCAGATGTTCCAGCATCAGACGAGCCTTTTCTTTTGCGTATGTATCTCACAAAAGCACAGATACCTGTAGTAATCGTGGTAAAACCAGCAAGAATGCCAATTATCACACCTACAGTAGATAATAAATTCATACCCATGGGCGATGTCCTCCTCTCATAATGCTAAAATTGTATGCCCGTGAAAGCCTCATAAACGTATGAGACTTTCAGGGACATACAACCCTCACATAAAGAAAGGTGATGTGAAACATCTAAACTTAGGAGCAACTCCAGCGCACAATAAATGTACAAACACTCCTAACATCTTTCGACAAAAATAATAATACCATAATTTTACAATGCTGTACAGAGATTTTTAACTGTTACAGAGCTATTCTATTCAGTTATTAACAAAACCAGGGTTTTTCCCTTGATTCGGCTAGTAGCTGATTTTTTATATTCAAAAACAACAGTAAATGAGTAGTGCCAGGTCCTGCTGCCACATTATACTTATCCTTGGACTCTAACGAATAGATCAGCCATTCAAAAAAAGGAAAACTCACTTTAGTGAGTTTCGGAATCCGGTAAAGCCGGATTTGGCATAAAAATAAACAGAGCAATAGGAATATCAATCCTATTGCTCTGCTTAGAGTAGTTCTCTTTTTGGTCTGTTTTCATCCGGATTTTTCCGGATATTAACACTTCTTTAAGTTTTGAGCAAGACGATAAGCCGGGTTATGTCGTTGAATGGCCATCTATCTAGGCCTGCCGTCACCAGCAGGCTCAAGCGACCTACCCGGGAGCAGACGGGCCGCCTTATGCTCCCTGTTCGGTCTTGCTTCGGATGGGGTTTACATGGACCCCTCCTGTTACCAGAAGGGCGGTGGTCTCTTACACCACCTTTCCACCCTTACCGCATTAAGCGGCGGTATATTTCTGTTGCACTTTCCCTGGAGTCGCCTCCGCCAGACGTTATCTGGCATCCTGCCCTGTGAAGCCCGGACTTTCCTCACCTGCAGCCTTTCGGCTTTGCAGCTGCGGCCATTTGTCTTACTCAAAACTATATTATGAAAAAACTGTTTTCATAATCGGATGGACGGTGCTAAAAAACACCTATTTATGAGAAGCGAAAAAGACAGCTTCTCATAAGCTATACTAACATATCATACATTTCTTTATTTGTAAAGCTACTTTCTGTTTTAAACCTTAAAACAGCTTCCTCCAATAAATTCTCTGACAATGGAATTGCGGGGGATATCTTCACAATTGACCCCAAGAAAATAATCCAAGAATTTTAACAGACGCTTTGCTTCCATATATTCCTGGGATTCTCTTGGAATGCCGAATAACAGCGGTTCTGCATACTGCTTCAGCACAGCCAGTTCATAGACCGTAGCTGAGTTAAACATCATATCCGCAGACTCCTGGAAGGGGAAAATATACTCTTCCTCTCCTGCTCTCACCGCCGGCCACATGCGTATGGTATCCTGCGCAGAAGCACCTCTTGTTCTGGCATCCCGTACCATCCGCCGGATCAGGCGGCAATCGGTTGTTGGAATCCGGTTGTGTTCATCAATATTCAACTGAGTCAGTGCACTTACATATACTCGGAATTTACTATTCTTTGGCAGGGTATAGGAGAGCCTGTCATTTAAGCAATGGATCCCTTCGATAACCAGGATATCATCTTCTCCCAGTTTGAGATAATCGCCTCTATACTCCCTGACTCCTGTTTTAAATTGGTACCGCGGCATTTCCACTGTTTCTCCGGCCAGAAGAGCCGTCATGTCTTTATTGAACTGTTCAATATCCAGGCTTTCCAGGACCTCATAATTGTAGCTTCCGTCCGGATTTTTCGGACTGTCTACCCGATTAACAAAATAATCGTCCACTGCAATGGGATGAGGAATCATTCCCTGAGCCTTTAGCTGAACGGACAGCCGATGGGAAAATGTGGTTTTTCCGGACGAGGACGGCCCGGCGATCATAACAAATTTTTTGCTCCTGTCGGCGCCTATCCGTTCCGCGATCTCAGCAATTTTCTTTTCCTGTAAGGCTTCCTGAATTAAAATCAGTTCATTGATATTGCCCGATGCTATTTCTTCATTCAGAGCGCCTACATGGGACACATTCAGCCGTTCCCCCCATTTTACACTCTCCTTCAGCACCCGGAACAGCTTCTTCTTCTTTTCAGGCTCGAAAACAGGAACTTCTTTGGGGTTTTCCTTCTGGGGCAGCATGAGCATAAAGCCGTCGTCATGTAAAATCAGGTCAAAATACTTAATATATCCGGTATTCTGTACCATGTATCCATAATAGTAATCTTCAAAGCCGCCTATGCTGTAGATATTGACACGGGAAACCCGGCGGTAGCGAAACAGTCTTTCTTTGTCATACATCCGGTGCTTATGAAACAAATCAATGGCATCGTCCGTATTTACGCTCCGTTTCATAATCGGGATTTTTTGCCCCACATACTCCTGCATGCGGGCTTTTACCCGGGATAGCAGTTCCTCAGTCAGTCCTATCTTTCCGTGAGCCTGCATATAATAGCCTTTTCCAAGAGAAAAATCCACAGTCACTTTTTCAATATTTTCTGCGCCGGCCACATCGTAAAAGGCTTTCATCATAACAAATATAGCGCTTCTGTGATAAGTCTGTATTCCGGGCTGATCTTTCCCTGTAAAGAAACGAAGGCTGCAGTCGAACTGGACTTTTTTATGGAGCTCACTTAATTTACCGTTTATGCTGACCAGTAAGATATCATTTTCATACTGGGGCTGATATTCTTTAGCAATATCTTGATAAGACGTGCCAATTGGGTATTGCTTTTCAACACCGTTTATAGTAACAACTGCCATTCGCTTCCTCCTTATATGAATGTTTCAGGAAATTCCACCTCTGCTTTGCAGATTTCTAAGTCCTCCCCTACTTCTTTCTTCAGATACTCTTCCAGAAAGTCCAAAAACAGATATTCCAGGCCGTAATGACCGGCATCAATGACAGCCATATGGTTTGCAGCGGCATCAATCCCATTGTGGTGGCCGATATCGCCTGTTATAAAGACTTTCACACCTGCAGCCAGAGCCGGTTTGATCATGCTTCCTCCGGATCCAGGGCTTATGCCAACAAAACGCACGGTCTCTCCTGGTGCAGCCTCTCCATAAACCGTGACAAAGGGAAGTTGAAACCGTTCTTTAACAAGAACAGCGATCTCCTTTACTGTCATCTCTTCCTTAAGATACCCCGTTTTCCCGATTCCATATATCATTTCCCTGGAACCTTCCGTTGTTTCTTTAAGCATCACGCCTTCTTTATCCAGCACGTTTAAATCTGAAAGTCCAAGCCTTTCTGCGGCCGCATCAGCCATACATCCAGGCGCAGCATCAAAGTTTGTATGCATGGCATAGTAAGAAATATCATTGCGGATCAGGCTTATAATACGTCTGGATATAAAATCCTTGTCATTAATTCTATTTAATGGTTTGAAAATAAGGGGATGATGGGTAATCAGTAAATCTGCTCCCCACCGGACTGCATTTCCGACCACTTCGTCAGTAGCATCTAAGGCAATAAAAACCTTTTTCACTTCTTTATCACTACGGCCTGCCAAAAGGCCCACATTATCCCAATCACAGGCACAGGCTGGCGGCGCCAGCTGTTCCAGTTTTTCTATGAGTTTATCGCACTGCATCCTGTGCCTCCTTGTTATAGGCAAGTTCCAGCTTCAGCTCTTCCATTCTTCTGACCGCTGCCTCCGTTTGGCTTCCGGCAAGTCCTCTCATGATCTGCTCCAGCTGTTCTTCTTCCTTTTTTAAATAATCCTTTAAAACAGGATCTTTGGATTCCAGCAGGCTCCTGCCATAGCGGTAGGAAATCTCGCTTTCCTCTTTATCGCCTGCTTTTATCCTTCTGCTGATCCCCATTACGGAATAGAACTTTCCTTCTTCTTTTATCATAGTCTCCCGCTCAATAAAAAATTCCTGTTCTTCCAGGAATCTGCGCACCTTGTCCAGTTCTGAGTGGGGGGATAAGACCCAGTAGGGAATGCCATCCCATAAATTACGGCCTTCCTCAAGTATATGTATGATCAGCTCACCGCCCATGCCAGCTATGACCACACAGTCTGCTTCGTTCTGCTCTAATTTTAAAAGTCCGTCGCTTAAACGGACTTCCACATGAGCTTGCAGACCTGCCTCCTGGATATGGGCCTGGGCCCTTAACAAGGGGCCCTTCCGCACATCCATGGCAATGGCATATTTTGCTTTTCCTTCCTGTACCAGATGAATAGGAATATAACCATGATCCGTTCCAATATCTGCAATTCTGCTTCCTTCCGGAACAAAGGAAGCGATTGTTTCCAAACGCCTTGATAACTTCATCTTAAACTCCGTCTTGTATCTTTAATCATCCAGATAGTCCTTAAGCTTCTTGCTTCTGCTGGGATGGCGCAGTTTACGCAATGCTTTTGCCTCTATCTGGCGAATCCGTTCTCTCGTAACATTAAATTCTTTTCCTACCTCTTCCAAGGTTCTGGGCCGCCCGTCATCAAGTCCGAAACGCAGCTTTAAAACCTTTTGCTCCCGCTCGGTTAAGGTGTCAAGCACCTCCATCAGCTGTTCATGGAGCATGGTAAATGTGGCTGCATCGGCCGGAACAGCTACCTGCTCATCCTGGATAAAGTCTCCAAGATGGCTGTCCTCTTCCTCTCCGATAGGAGTCTCTAAGGATACCGGTTCCTGAGATACCTTCATGATTTCTCTGACCCGGTCGACCTGCATATCCGCTCTGGCTGCGATTTCCTCCGGCACCGGCTCTCTGCCCAGCTCCTGTAAAAGCTGTCTGGACACACGAACCAGGCGGTTGATGGTCTCCACCATATGAACCGGAATCCGGATGGTGCGGGCCTGGTCCGCAATGGCGCGGGTGATGGCCTGTCTGATCCACCAGGTCGCATAAGTGCTGAACTTATAACCTTTCCGGTAATCAAACTTTTCCACAGCTTTAATAAGTCCTAAGTTTCCTTCCTGGATCAGATCCAAAAACTGCATTCCCCGCCCGACATAACGCTTGGCAATGCTGACCACCAGACGCAGATTGGCCTCTGTCAGCCTCTGCTTTGCATCATCGTCACCCAGCTCGATTCTCTTGGCAAGCTCAATTTCATCTTCACTGGAAAGAAGAGGAACCTTGCCGATCTCCTTCAAATACATGCGGACCGGATCTTCCACACTGACACCTTCCGGAACAGATAAATCAATACTTTCCATATCGATTTCTTCTTCATCCTCGATATCTTCTTCTATGAACAGATCCTCATCAAGGTCCAGATCCTCACCGCCGATTTGAAGTACATCCACCTTATTGCTTTCCAGAAAATCATAGATTTGATCCAGCTTATCCGAGTCTAGGTTCTCTCCCACAAAAAAATCCAGAACCTCCTGGTTTTCCAGTACATTCCGTTTCTTTTTTGCAAGGAGAAGAAGCTGATTTAATTTTTCCTCAAATGCAGCGGCTGACTCCAAAGCCTTAAGCTCTGCAGCCTGTTCCTCTTCCGTTTTTTTTGACCCCGCCATTTTATCTGCTGCCTTCTTCACATTCTCGTCCATGTTCTTCCATCCTTCCACAGCCTGCCTATAGTGTACACCCTAATCCAGCGAAATATGCAAATCCTTTAGCGCAGCCTGTTCCTTTATAATATTCTGCAGTTCCAAAATCCCCGCTGCATGACGGCTGGCATAATCCAGACTGTTTTTTTTCACTTTCATAATTGTTTCCGAAAACGCTTTTTTTTGCTCTTCATTATCTAGGGACTCTTTTAAGCTCGCATGAAAAAGACCTGCGACTGCCCGGTATTGACCTTCATCATGAATGAAATGATTTAAGATCTCAGCCGGATTCAATGTTCCGGCAGCGTGTCCGTCAAAAACCATCCGTGCCACCTTGTGATACAGTTCTTCTATAAAATCATCGGGAGTAATCACTCCCACAATCTTATCAAATAATAATGGATTTTCAATGAGCCAGGTGAGTAACAGCCTTTGGGACTGCTTTACACCGTCTTCCTTTTCCTTTTTCCTCTGGTTTTTTAAGTTCCCCTCTTCTTCCCTCTGGGCAGAAACCGCTGGTCCAAGAGAAGCGCCCAAGCGGTTGACCAGACGTTTTAAATCATCATAATTGATAAAATATTCTCTGGATACCGCCTCCAGATAATTCTCCCGTTCTAAGGCTTCCGGGAATTCCAGAAGTTTCCTGGCCACCTGATTGTAAAATTCTGTTTTCTGCTCCGGATCATCCATTTTATAATTCTTTTTCAGCACATCAATTTCAAACAGGAAGCTGTTGCGGGCCTCATCGATCCGCTTGCGGAATTCTTCTGCTCCCTGATTTTTTATGAACTCATCCGGATCTTTATAAGGCTGCATGTTTAGTACGCGAATGGAGATTCCCGCTTCCTTAAGAATGGGAATGGCACGGAGGGCAGCCTTAACACCTGCGCCGTCACTGTCATAGGTGAGAACCACTTTATCCGTATACCGTTTTAAAAGCTGGGCGTGCTGGGTGGTAAAAGCCGTTCCAAGAGAAGCCACCGCATTGGTAAATCCGGCCTGGTGCATCGCAATCACATCCATGTACCCCTCGCAGATCAATATGTACTTTTCCCGTGAAAGTCTGGCATAATTAAGACCATATAAATTCCGGCTTTTATCAAAAAGCTTAGTCTCCGGCGAGTTTAAATACTTTGGTTCCCCGGCCCCCATAACCCGGCCGCCGAAACCAATTACCCGGTTGTTCACATCCATAATAGGAAACATGACCCGGTTCCAAAACTTATCATAGGTCCCCCGCTCCTCTATGGTCACAAGTCCGGTCTGTTTTAACAGACTATCGTCATACCCCTTGCCCTTTAAATACCGGTAAAGATCATCACTGGTTTTATTGGAGTAGCCAAGCCCGAATCTTGTGATGGTTTCGTCGCTTAACTGCCTGTCCCTTAAATAGCGGTATCCGGTCTCACCCTGAGGATTTTTAAGCTGGTAATAAAAGTAACTGGCGGCCAGCTTATTGATTTCCAAAAGAGTGGACCTAAGATCTTCCTGCTCTCTCGCCTCCTTGCTGTACTCTGCAGCAGGAAGCTTCACGCCTGAACGGTCAGCCAGAACTTTTAAGGCCTCAGAAAAGGAATAGTTTTCATATTCCATGATAAACGTCAGTACATTTCCGCCTGCACCGCAGCCAAAGCAGTAGTACATCTGTTTAGCGGGAGATACGGAAAAGGAAGGGGACTTTTCATTGTGAAAAGGACAGAGACCAAAATAATTGCTTCCCTTCTTCTGCAGCTTGACGTATCCCGAGATCACATCCACGATGTCATTCTTCATCCGGACCTCTTCAATTACTTCTTCCGAATATCGCATGAAGCTTCATTTCTCCTTTCTCCTTTTCAGTTTCATTTGCTTTAAACCATTTTCCAGGCTTTTGGGACAAACAGCTCCTCAAATTTATCAATGGCAAATCTGTCACTCATGCCTGCAATGTAATCGCAGACCGCCTGTTCCCGGCTTTCTTCACCTTCCTCCATTAAGTTGCGGTATTCCTCCGCAAGCTTGTCCGGGTGTTCCATATAGTAATTAAAAAGCATGACGATGAGATGCTGTGCTTTCCCTTCTTCTGCTTTTGGGATATCACTTTTATAAACGTTTTCAAACATCCAGGTGCGCAGCCCCTGCATGGCCTTCTCCATATCAGGAGACATGATGATATCCGGCTTTCCATAGCTGTTGCGGATAATATCATGGATGAGATTATTAAGTCTTTCACGAACACTGTGACCCAAAACGCCCGTATAGCACTCCGGCAGATCCTCTTCTACAAACATCTTTGCCCTGATAGCATCGTCAATGTCATGGTTGATGTAGGCAATCTTATCCGACAGACGGACAATCCCCCCTTCTAATGTGGAAGGGTGGCCGCTGGTGCGGTGATTTAAGATTCCATCCCGGACCTCCCAGGTGAGGTTTAAGCCCATGCCGTCCTTTTCCAAAACCTCTACTACCCGTACACTTTGCTTATAATGGGCAAAACCCTGGGAGCAGATCTTATTCAAAATTGCTTCCCCGGAATGGCCGAATGGGGTATGGCCCAGATCATGAGCCAAAGCAATGGCCTCTGTTAAGTCTTCGTTCATGCGCAGAGATTTTGCTATGGTTCTGGCTATCTGGGATACTTCCAGGGTATGAGTCAGCCTGGTTCTGTAATGATCCCCTTCCGGGGCCAGGAAAACCTGGGTTTTATGTTTCAGCCTGCGAAATGCCTTGCAGTGAATGATCCGGTCCCGGTCCCGTTGATAGGCAGTCCGGATATCACAAGCCTCCTCTTCCCGCTCTCTTCCTTTGCTGTTCTTACTGAAAGCGGCATAAGGACTTAAATATGCTTCCTCCCATTGTTCAGTGGATTCCCTGATATTCATACAATCACATCCTTCGCACAAAGTTATGGTACATTATATCATATTTTCAGTAATTATAACACCCTATATTAAAATAATTGCAATTCCGTCATCTGCCTGCATCCAGATATTTCCTGTATTCACTGGGAAGACAGCCATACCGCTTCTTAAATGCCTTGGAAAAGGCCCTGCTGTCCGGAAATCCATGCTTCATGGCGATCTCACCAATCTCACCGCCGGTCCCTACCAGTTCCCGGACCGCATATTTGACACGCAGGTCAATAAGATAGGTGCGGTAATTGACCTGCGCATATTTTTGAAAGATTCTGGACAAGTAGGTAGGACTGAAGCCAAATCGCCCCGCCACCTCGTCAAGCTTTAAGTCCTGGTCATAATTTTCTCTCATATACTGGGTCACCTTTGACAGCTTATCGAGCTGCTTTTTCTGGCGGATAACCTCCTTATCCATGGTTTCCGCCTTAAACTCCGTAACCAAAAGATACAGAAGTTCATAGAACAGGCTTTTTACCTTCAGGCTATAACCATATTCCTGTTCCTCATATATGGAAAACATGGAAATCACCAGCTGCGTCAGTTTCTTATTTTGGATCTCATCCTTTTTTTCAAAATTCACATAATTTTCTTCTCCCATGTACTCCTCAAAGGTTTCCGCCGGAATTTGAAGAACTATGGTGATATTAGGATTTGGGCATTCAATGGAATGGACTTCATTGGAATTGACCAGTACAAAATCCTGTTTCTCAAGAGATAGGTGGCTGTTGTTGATATAAAAATCAATCCGGCCCTCCTGAACCAGAAATATCTCAACGGAATGATGCCAATGTTTCGTGACCTTGTAATTTCCATCTCTTCCCTCAAAAATAAACAGCCGAAAAGGCAGATCATCATTGGGAATGACCAGTTCATGTCTGACTTCCATTTTACACCTCCCCAAATGTACTGATTCTATTATGAAAACAAAAGATGTTTTCATAATCGGATGGACGGGCTAAAAGGCAGCCCTTTTATCTTCACTTGCGCCGCAAGTTCAGCTAAACTATATTATAAATCATTTTTCTTATTTTTCCAATGGCTTTTCTTCTTCCTGTCAGGGCGTTCTTCCCATGTTATACGGGAAGGCTGTCGCTCACGCATAAAGCGCCGTATCCAAGCTCAGGATTGGGATATCTCGTAATTCCAGGCAGGGGCCTGGCACCGCGAATGAAATAAGCCTTAACCTTTTCCCCGAACAGAAACGGATCCCTTCCATCCACAATTCCCCACTGCATCAAAAGGGCGGCGCTGCCGGTGACAAAAGGAGTTGCAAAGGACGTACCTGTTACCGATTCATACCCGCCTCCGGCTCTTGCAGCAATGATCCCCACTCCGGGAGCAACCAGATCCGGCTTTACCAGATTGGTTCTTCTTGTAAAGCCTCTGCCGGAAAAATCCGCATAAGACTGATAGGTATCATCATAGGCTCCCACGGAAATGACCTTATTGGCCGTAGATGGAATGGTCAAAGTAGTTTCAGGTGTAGCTCTTAAAAACCTGGTAGACTCGCTCAGCACTCCGGCGGATGGAAGCCAGAGATCGTATTTGCCTTCCACGATCTGTCTGGGAGTCAGGCGGAATTTCCATATCCCGCTGTCAATATAGGTATCGAGCGGAAGGAAATCCATATAAATTTCCTGTGCCACACTGTAAGGTCCGGGCTTCCCATAGTACAGCAAAATTCTTGTATTTCCATAGTTCAGGGTTTGAGGTCCCAGGCTGCTGCTGATGGGACCGATCACCACTCCGGAAGGTGTTATAATGCTGATGTCAAATAAATCCGCATAAGATTTCCAAAGCTGTACACTGAAGCTTCGCTGGTATCCTCCCACGCTCAGCTCAATTTCCTCGGGATTTGACATTGTCAGGGTTCCGGAAATATGGCCGCCAGCCACCCCTTCATTACCTGTTCCTACAACGATCACTGTTTTCCCGTAATTGGATAAGTCGTCAAGAAATGTCTCTAAAAGACTGGTGCCGTCATGGGATCCATACGTATTTCCAAAGCTTAAGTTAATGGCCAGGGGCATCTGCATACTTACGGCTTGTTGTACTGCAAAATTGACTGCACGCATAAGTTCTGTTGTCCTGGGAAATCCGCCTTCCTGAGGAACTCCAAGCTTTACAACTAAAAGCGGGCTTTCAAAAGCGATTCCCCGGTATTGTCCCCTGTTTTCCCTTCCGTTTCCGGCCGCTATGGATGCCACGGCTGTGCCATGACCGGTGATATCTACGGATGGAACCAGCCTTCTGGCCTCTGTCCTGCTTCCGGTAGCCAGGGCAGCATTAATTTCTTCTGCTGTGAACACCCGGTCCAGTGTCTGATCCCACAAAGCTACGATCCTGGTCGTACCGTCATCATTCCGGAAATCAGCGTGGTAATAATCAATTCCCGAATCAATGATGGCTACCAAAACTCCCCTTCCGGTAAGAGGATTGCTTCCCTGCTGGACCAAATTGACACAAGAGGCCGACTTTGCCTGGTTGATGGCAAAAAACAGCCTCTTTGGTTTTTCAACATATTCGATTTGAGGCAAGGCACTTAACTGGTCAATAAGGGATTCCGGAACTGTAAGTATGGAGTATTCGTTTACCATTTGCTCCACCCGGATTCCAATAAGGGAAAGATTGCTTATATCTCCGGAATGCTTAACGATCACATCCCATGTTTTTTCCTCGGGATTATATCCTACATTTAAATTGCCTGATTTTTCACGCTCTTCAGGAGTTGCGCTGAGGGCAAGATTTAACAGGACTTCCAGCTTTTGATCTTGCATACGACATTCCTGTGTTTTTCTATCATCCTACGCTGGAACTGTCATTCTCATTCCTTACTCTGCTCTGCTTCCCGTACTTCTGTATCATGATAGAAGAATTTCAGAATATCCTCATAATTTTTTCCGTTCTTTGCCATGGCCTGAGCCCCATTCTGGCTCATTCCGACACCATGCCCAAAGCCTCCCCCATAGATATGAAAGGTTGTTATGTTATTGTCATCAACACCCTGATTTTCTATTGCAATATAGGCACTGGGAAGAGAGTCAAAATTCTTCATGAGCGTACCATCAAGCTTTGTAATGGTCATATATTTATTTCCAAGCTTTGCTCTTACCTGTCCTTCCCCATTGATGGTCATGACGCCGTCGGATCCCTCGACCCTTAATTTTTTAACAATTCCGCCTACTCCCCGTTCTGTTACAGTAATGTTTAAGATCGATCCGACTTCTGTGATCTCTTCCTCCAGCTGCCGATTTGTGACGGTGGTTTCCCATCGGTACATGGGGAATCCTGAATCAAAGGCCGGATAATCTTTTTTCTTTATAAATTCATCAAAATCAGAATTTGTCGACAGATTTAATACTCCCCTGCTATCCTGAAGAAGACTGCCATCGAGATAGGGAAACCCTGCCGGATCGCCTCCCCATACGCTCCCGTCGGTCGTATGTCCGCAAGAGGTTGAGAAATAAAAGGCTTCAATAGGTTTATCATTATAAAACAACAGCTTTCCATAAGTCTCACGTACCGCTTCTTCTGTTTTTGATGCGGCCTGAAGATTGTTATAAACCTGGAATCTGGTGCTGTCATCCACATGGGCTCCGTATTTGCTGTAGGTGTTGCTCTGGATCTGACGGAACGCATAGGTTCTGGCACAGACAGCCTGAGCTTTTAAGGCTTCCTTTTCATAGCTGTCAGGCATCTCACTGGGAACAACCTTTGTCAGATAATCTTCCAGGTACAACTCATTGACTAACAGCAGCCCATCGGCTTCCTTACGTATTTCAATCGTTCCGCCATAGGCCGGGGTGCCATAGGACCTCTTAATGGAATTAACGGAAATGGAATCTCCTTTTTCTAAAGGTGCGATTACAATCCGTCCATCCTTTAGCCGCTCATCTGAGGTATCAATAATTACTTCTGCCTTTGGAGGTACCTTTACCTCCTTCTCGCCATAGGTCAATAACAGGCCGCTTTCGGCAGACAGGGTTACAGAAGGATGGAAGATGGATTGGAAATTGGTGCTCATCAAAAGGACACGAATGCTCTTTGCATCAAATTCCCTTACCAGCAAGGCAGCACAAATCCTGCCATGGGCAACAACAAAATCCTGTATATCATATCCTACCAGAATATCGGAGATACTGCGCTCTTCAAACTGACCGTATAACCGGTATACTTTAAAATCTTTATCCAGTTTTAAGCTGCCATACCCCTCAACTTCAACAGAATCCTCCTTCACCGAAAGAACCTTTCCCGATATCTTCTTTTTCTTCAAGGTAACCTTTTGAAGGCTCCCTCTTTTTAGACTGATATCCGCAATATTATTGGCAAAATCCTCCGGCTGCCCCAAAGAGGCCTCAAGGGGGAAGGTACGTTCCACTGACCCTAAGTATACACGGAACGTTCCTCCCGTTCCTGTGGTCAGCCAGACATTTTTATAGGTTATGGAATCTGTCACCGCTTCTTTTAATGCAATGATCTCATTGCCCTTTACCAGGAGCTTTAACTCCCAGTCTATGTAAGAATCCAGGCTGATGCCTTCAAATTGAAAATTACCTCCGCTGGTATAGGCAGTCCAGGCTGCTGCAGTATTTACATTGGTAGGCGTGCCATAAAGAAATACGTCAAGCACTCTGATCGTTCCTTCCTTATCCAGTGCCTGCCTCAATTCTTCATACAAATACCACCATTCATCCGCGGGAAGCTTCTTATTTTGTTTTTTGCTGCTTTCATGAATCCTCTTTCCTGATCCGGGAACCAGAGCTTCCGCCAGGCTTTCCGCCTCTTTGTAGGTCAGAAAACCTTCCGCAGTATCACTTTTTGCTGGAATTTCATGGGGGTCAAGATAACCGCCTGCATACAGGTAATTCATATATTTCACATACCAGTTATTCTGTTCCTTTTCCGGAAAGTATTCCTGGCTATGTTCCTTCAGCATTTTTTCACAGTTTTCTCTATCGGTAAGAAGAAGAGCAGCTGACTTATATGCTACCCCCCTTGATATTCCCTCCGGTTCCGGTTCACTTACCAGAATAATAATAATGAGAATCAAAACCAAAAGAGGAATACCGACTATAAATCCGATAAATGTCTTTTTATTCATGCGCTCCTCTTGTCTCATATAATTTTTTGTTTTCATCAATCCGCTCCAGGTCATAATAGTCCACCGTTTTAAGGGAGAGATCCTTTTTCGACAGGGAACGGTTCACCAGCCTTGAAACTACACTGTAAAACACCGCAAAGGTCGGCACCGCAATGATCATTCCCACAAAACCAAACAGTCCGCCAAAAAGCAGGATAGAAAACAGCACCCAAAAACTGGGAAGCCCCGTGGATTGTCCCAATATTTTCGGACCCAGGATATTTCCGTCAAACTGCTGGAGCAAAAGAATGAATATCAGGAAATACAGACACTTGATAGGGCTGACCAGCAGGATTAAAAATGCACTGGGAATGGCTCCGATAAACGGACCAAAAAAGGGAATCACATTAGTTACGCCCACAATCACGCTTACTAACAGTGTGTAAGGCATATTCATAGCATTCAAAAGGAAAAAACACATAATCCCGATAATCAGGGAATCTAAAATCTTTCCCGTTATGAACCCGCCAAACACCCGATGAACAAAACGGATTTCATCGATTGCCTGGTTAGCCGTTTTAATAGGAAATATACTGTAAATGATCTTTTTGCCCTGAGCAGAAAGCGTTCCCTTTATGTTCAGGAGATAAACCATTACGATTACACCGATCAGTATATTCTTTAGAACCAGTACCACGCTTAGCAGTCCGCTGGAAAGGCTGCCGATCAACATGGACATGTTGGGGACCAGGTCAGAGGTCATCCAATTTTGCAGCTGGCCTGTCAGCCGGTCATATATGGGAATGACCGCCCGTTCCACAGAAGGATTATCCTCAAGCATCTTTTGAAGCCACAGAGCCAGATCGTTCATATTCTCGCCCAGTGATTCCTGGAGTCCCATGACACTCGTATAAATCTGGGGGATGATCATCCAGAAAAGTCCGACTACTATTACAAACAGAAAAATCAAGCTGGCCATAGTTCCCGCGGCCCGGGATATGGACTTCACCCCATTCCTATTTTTCCATCTGGAAGAAAGCAGGCGTACCGTAATGTCTCTGGACTTGTTATATACCGGCAGTAAAAGATATGCGAGGACTGCCCCGTAAATGACAGGCATAAGAATCCCCACAATTATTTTTACCGTACCCTTCACAGCCTGGAATCTGGAAAGAAAAAAGGCAAAGGTTATGCTCAAGGCAATAACGGAAAGTGCTGTGACTCCCCAGCATATATAATTCCGAAAATTTGTCTCTTTCATAAAAATTCTCCTAAGTTTTTAAGATTGACTATTGTCTATTCTATACTCTACCATACTTTTACATAAAATTAAAGCAGCGATTTCTCGCTGCTTTTTTCTTTGGTAACCCCAAAATGCCGGTTCTTACTTATTGACGCCTAGCCTTGCTAGGTGGGCAACCTCACTCAAGTTTCTGCCTTCCACTGCAAACGGAGGCTTGACATCCACCTGAAAATATTGGAATCCCATGAGTCATAATGTAGGTTCAAAAAAGGTAAGAGTGTCGCACATTTCAGGAATTACTTTCCCATGTTTTCTATGGTCTTAGTATACACTACTTTGTTTTGTTTTTCAAGTTCCTTTTCCTGTCAGTTTTGATTTTAATCTATTGGATCAGACAGCAATATGTTTGTTGCCAAGCAGTCTTCCAAGCAGTCTTCCATGCTCTACATACAGTTCCAGAAGTCTTAAAAGAGAGTCGCTGGAGTCTTCTTGAATGATCAGTTCCAACCCTTCCGCAGTGGCCAAAGACAGCACAGAAAGCAGCGATTTTGCGTTAACCGTTCTTTCTCCGCAGGCCAAATTAATTTTTTCTTTACATGCTCCCGCAATTGAGACAAATTCCAGGATGGACTCAACTCCCCAGAATCCGATCTCCACCTTTTTCATCTCTTGTATTCCTCCTGCTTAAAATGTTAGAGACCTAGTATAACATACTATAACAGTTTCTGCAAATCAAAAATTGTTTCTGCCAGAACATCCGCTCCGGCTTCTGAAAGCTCCTGCCTGCTTCCGTAACCATACAACACTCCTACCGATGCTATTCCGGTTTCTTTTGCCCCCAAAACATCATGCTTCCTGTCTCCGATCATCACCGTCTTGTCCAGATCGGTGATTCCGCATTCTTTTAAAACATAACGAATCACATCTGCCTTTTTTACCCTGGTTTCATCCATGTCGGCACCTCCCATAAATAAAAAACAGGAATCCAACTCAAAATGTTTAAGGATCATCCGGACAAACACTTCCGGCTTTGAGGAGGCCACATAAAGCTTTTTCCCTGCCTTAAGAAGAAACTGCAGTACATCCAGAACTCCTTCATAGGCCTTATTTTCATACAATCCTTTTTCCGAAAAATATTCCCGGTAAATTTCAACGGCCTTTTTTGCCTGTTCCTCACTAAATCCATAATACTCCATAAAGCTGTCCTTTAAAGGCGGCCCGATAAAGCAGCAAAGCTCATCTAAATTCTCCACCTCAATCCCAAAATGCCGGAGGCTATACTGGACAGACTTCGTTATGCCCTCTTTGGGGTCCGTAAGGGTTCCATCTAAATCAAACAACAAATATTCTTTATTCATGGTGCCTCCTGTATGGTGAAATTAAGAAAAACACGCTTTGCGGGTTTTTCTTAGCTGCTGTGATATCCACGTAAAAACAGAGACGAAAAAGGATACTCCTTCTTCGTCTCTATGAAATTTTATTTTAATTCCTCAACAATTTTCTGAAGTGCTGCCAGGGCATCATCCGGAAGCTTGTCATAGCCTTCCTTTATGGTTGCAGTATTTGCAACGAATTTCACACGGTCTTCCATACGTGCCTTTAACTGCTCTGCGTATGAGGCATCATGAAGGTCCGGAACAAATCCTTCCCACTCAAAGATATCGATATCAGAGAATGGTCCCCACTGTTTGAACTGGGCAGTCTTATCCACAATGGCTTCCAGAATGCCTAAGGTATCCTTTGGCTGAACCTTCTTGCCCATAAAATCACCAGTGTTAATAATATAGCAATCTACGTTCTTCTCTTCTACCAGTTTTTTAAATTTTTCATAGTCATTGGCCAGAGGATAGGTTCTGAATGGGTTGGCATAAGGAACAACCACCAGAGCATTGGGATCAGCTCCCGGTGCCAGTCTTTCCGCTGTTGATCTCTTTGTTGCAAGAGTTGCGCCCATAACAGATGCCAGGGAAGCGCCTTTTAATTTTACTACCGGCGGAATGGTAGGATCCTTCATGATCCAGAAAATCGCATTAACCGGTGCTTCAATCTTATCCACACGGTTAGGAGACCACAGTTTTGATTTGATGGCACGTCCGTTGCCGTTTCTGATATCCTCTGTTACCAGCTGGATCTTTCCGTCTTCGTCTAAGGTACAGGAACAGTTCTGGGCAGTTAAGAGATATTTATTATCTTCACAGCCAGTTGGGTAATCCTGCGTCTTATCAAAGTACGTAGGCTCTATTGCAACAGATGAGCAGGTGTCGGTATTGATAATGAATGCATCGTCATGGAGAACGGTAACATCATATTTTCCGCCATGCTTTGCATGAGTGATGGTGGATTTTCCCGAGCCGGATAAACCAAATACAGATGCAACATATTTGGAACCATCGGTTAAGTTATATTCTTTCTGTCCGCCGTGGCAGGAAGCATATCCGTTACGGTTAGCAAGAGCCCATACCATTGTAAGGGTTCCTTTCTTGTGCTCTCCGAAGTATCTCATACCAAGGATTGCCGCACAGTTCTGGTCCGTATTAAAGTAGCACAAGCATTTTGGATCGCTTAAACAGGACAGATCTACGCCTGGACGGTCGGAACCATTCCACTGAGGATCAGAGAAGATATAGATATCTGCTTCTTTTCCATCGCCGACTGGTTTAGAAGCTTTATACATTTTCGCATACTCATCAGACATATACTGGAAGTTCAGCATCCAGTTATACAGAATATTTTCTTCGCCTTCCGGAATAAGGAGATGTACCTTCACCATGAATTCAGGATCAAGTCCGGCATAAACCTCTGCATGATACATTGTTTTCCAACGGGTTTCATAAACTGCATCCATAACAACTTTGTCAAGAGCACCGCAATTTACACCGGGCTCTCCTGCGATTCTTCTAGCAGTCGCATAGCGTCCGGTAATTGCACCATCGTTAAATAAGAGAACTTTGGCATCTTTATCAAGGCCAAATTCCTCTCCCCTGTATACAGGCATGTCCGTCACCACGGTTCCTGGTGAATTCTTAGCAAGTTCATATGCTTCTCTAAGTGTAGTAACCTTAATTACGTTATTTCCATAAAACGGAGCTTCAATGATCGAACGCGTAGTTGCAAAACCTGGCTGGCCTTTTCCAATTTCATTGATTGGATAATATGCTTTTGTTGACATAGAAAAATCCTCCTTTTACAAAATCCAAATTTGTCACTATTATCTCACTTTGTTAAGAAAAAGTCAATGATTTTCATTGCAATTTTCCTAAATAATGGATATATTATAAATATATTATGCATTTTGTGTACAATAAGCAAAAGAAGGGATAATTATGATTCATATTTCAAAAGATGGTACAGGAGATTTCAAAAGCATTGGAAAGGCACTTCGTTTTCTTCCATCTGATCATACTGATGAACCGACTGATCTTCAAAGATTCACAAAAGAAGCAGTCCTGTCCTGTCCGGACAACTGGAATCCACAAAAAGAAAACGGGAGCTGATCCCTTGCAAAAAGGATCGGTTCCCGTTTTTATATTAGTTCTCTTTGATCTTAACAATCACCTTTTTAATCATAGCCGGTTCACTTACAGCAGCTTTTGGCTTATGACCATCCCAGGGATTGAAAATCATATATTCTCCAGCTTTTACCACTACTTTTAAGCCTGGATTTTCATTGTCGTAAAATACAACATCTTTTTCTTCGTTATAAGGTACCTTTTCATTCAGTTCATCGATCCGTGCATATGTCATGGTTTCAGAACCGGAAATCACATATTGAATATCTGTGTAATTATGGTGAGCTTCGTACTTGGCTTCCTCCCAAGGAACCGTTGTATACTCTGTTACATTCGCAAAAACATTCTTGCCGTCAATCTCATATTTACCTGGCGCCAGGCTCTCTAAATCAGTGTTCTTAAGAAAATCAACTGCCTTTTCGTATCTTCCGTCCACTCCAAGGCTTCTGTAAAAATCAAGGTTTTTTGCTGAATCAAAAATCATAATCCTACTCTCCTTTTATGTATCGTATAGTTTGGCCGCAGATTCAAGGGGTACCTGCTATGCACATATAGTATACACCTAAAGCAGAATATTCTACAATGTTTTTATTTAAAAAATTCATGGTTGCCATGCTGAAATAAATAAGTCAGATGGGAATCAAACCAGCTGATCGCACCTCTTCTGGAGCCACCCCGATTCATAAAATACAGGGCTCCGCTTGAATAATCCTCTCCTGCCAGCGCACGGTCAACACACTGTTTCGTATCATCTGTCACTTTTACGGAATTAATACTGCCGTTTGATACCGGTGAAAACTGGGAGGGTTCATAAACGACTCCTTTCACCGTGTCGGGAAATTTTCCGCTCTTTACGCGGTTAATAATTACATTGGCTACAAGGATCTTACCCTTGTCATCGCAAATACCGGCTTCCGCCTGCACGATCTTCAGTAAGACCTGATAATCGTCCTGAGTCACTGACGTTGAATGGGCGGCTTTTTCTTCCTCTGCCTTCTTTGCTGCCTCTTCAGCCGCTTTCTTTGCTTCAGCCTCTTTTTTAGCTGCTTCTTCTGCCTGCCGTTTAGCCTCCTCTTCCATGGCGATCTTTGTATTGATTCGCTCAATCTCTGCCTTGGACTCCTCCGCCTGTTCCTGTTTCTGGATCACATCTTTCTCCAGGAAATTACCGGCCAGCTGTTGTGCCTGCATTCTGACTTCCGTAAGTTTTATCTGGGCTTTTTCCTGGGTAACAGTTTCTTCTTTCACTGTTTCATCTTTCACATCTTCTTTATCCGGAGAGTCTTCTGACTCCGGCGTTTCCGCAAATGCCGTTAAAGCATTTCTGCCGCCGCTTCCAAATCCTGCTGAGGTAAACGCCACAACAGTAATAATTGCCGCACCCGCCATAAAAACTGCGGAAGAACGATACATCCGCTTTGTGACCTTAAAGGTCATCCCTCTGAAGAATTGACANNTTTTTTTTTTTAGAAAAAAATTTTTTTTTTTTTAAAATAAAAATAATATATAAAAAAAAAAAAAAAAAAATAAAAAAAAAAAAAAAAAATTAAATAAATATTTAAAAAAAAAAAAAAAAAAAAAATAACCCCCCCCCCCGCCATAAAAACTGCGGAAGAACGATACATCCGCTTTGTGACCTTAAAGGTCATCCCTCTGAAGAATTGACAAATCTGCTGAAGGATAGAGCGTAGTGTAAGCATATATACACCTCTTTCTCTTATATCACTTGCCTGGGCCGGGTTACATTCCACAGCCGTTTCCTGGTGACGTCCGTAATTATAGAAGAAGCCCGCCAAAAAAGTCAATGGCTATTTAACATTTTTGTGATATTTTAATTTCTAAATTTTCATCCCCCTTTTTTCTTTGTATATTTTGCACTATTTCAACCCATGTATTTCCCCGTTATTTATGCTATTAATGCAACTATATTTTACAATAGTGTTACATTTATGTTAATTATTCAACTTCACCTGTATGACTTGTCCTCAGCATTTCTTGTATTATGTAAACTAATTATGGGTAAGAGGGGCAAAACTGCCCTTTATAAACTCAACAAGGGTCTGGGGAGAAATGACGATTTGCTGTCCTCTTAAGCCTCCGCTGACGACAATTTCCTCATAAGAGCAGGCCGTTTCTTCGACAAATGTAGGAAATTGTTTTTTCATGCCGATAGGAGAACAGCCTCCGCGTATATATCCTGTAATTCCCTGTAAATCCTTCATCGGAATCATCTCTACCTTCTTATCTCCGGCAGCCTTCGCCACTTTTTTTAAATCCAGCTCTCCATCAACCGGAATGCAGCAGACCAGATATCCTATTTTTTCACCTTTTAATACAAGAGTTTTAAATACGCTTCCATGATCCGCCCCCATCATATCCGCCGCATGACTGCCGGATAGATCCTGCTCGTCCACTTCATATTCCCTGATGGTATACTCTACCTTTGCCTTGTCAAGCATTCTCATTGCATTTGTCTTTACCATATCGATCAACTCCTTGAATTTTTTCTAATTATAATACGCATTTCTTTTATTGGCAATGCCAGAAAGTCAAATACAACAGCAAAAAGGTCCGCAACTGTCAAATACAATTCCTGACAGTTACGGACTTCATTTCCATGGAAAAACAAGCTATTTCTTCTTATTAATATAGGGGAATAACCCTCCCGCTGAAATGATCCCCTGCATAAAGGGAGGAAATGCCTGCCCCTCAAAGGATTCACCGGTGGTTTTATTGGTAATAATGCCGCTGTCAAAATCAACCATAACCTCATCTCCTGCCTGAATGGCTCTGGCAGCTTCCGGGCACTCTATAATAGGAAGTCCGATATTAATTGCATTCCGGTAGAAAATCCTGGCAAAAGTTTCGGCAATCACACAGCTTATTCCGGCACACTTGATGACAAGGGGCGCATGCTCTCTGGAAGAACCGCATCCAAAGTTTTTATTTGCGACAATAATGTCTCCATTTTTTACATTAGTAACAAAATCCTTGTCAATATCTTCCATACAGTGCTTAGCCAGCTCATTCCCATCTGTAATATTCAAATATCTTGCCGGAATGATAACATCCGTGTCCACATTATCTCCGTATTTAAAAACAGATCCACATGCCTTCATTTTTATAACCTCCTATAATCCCAGTTCATCCGGCGCACATATATGGCCGGTAATCGCACTTGCAGCAGCCACTGCAGGATTGGATAAAT
Organism: Hungatella sp. UBA3048; assembly: GCA_002367105.1. Taxonomy (GTDB): domain Bacteria; phylum Bacillota; class Clostridia; order Lachnospirales; family Lachnospiraceae; genus Lacrimispora. The sequence continues at coordinate 104,386 of DFCS01000044.1, read as the reverse complement.
ATACTTCTGATTCCACATGGCCCATCCGTCCCACAAAATTACGGTTGGTGGTAGAGATGCAGCGCTCTCCTGCCGCCAGAATACCCATATAGCCGCCAAGGCACGGACCGCAGGTTGGTGTGCTGACCACAGCTCCGGCTTCAATAAAGATTTCTAAAAGGCCCTCTCTCATGGACTGCAAATAGATTTCCTGAGTAGCTGGAATTACGATGCAGCGCACATTTTTTGCCACTTTATGTCCTTTCATGACAGCAGCTGCTATGCGCATATCGTCAAGCCGGCCGTTGGTGCAGGAGCCGATTACCGACTGATCCACTTTAATTTCACCAAATGTGCCGATGGTTCTGGTATTTTCAGGAAGGTGGGGGAACGAAACCGTTGGCTCTAATTTGGATAAGTCAATGGTATAAACTGCTTCATATTCTGCATCCGCATCCGCCTCATAGATTTTGTAATCACGCTTTGAATGCTCCTTCATATACTGGATCGCAAGGTCATCCACCGGGAAAATACCGTTCTTTCCGCCAGCCTCAATGGCCATGTTGCAAATAGTAAAACGGTCATCCATGGATAAATTCCTGATACCCTCTCCGGAAAATTCCATTGACTTATATAAGGCACCGTCTACACCGATCATACCTATGATATGCAAAATAACATCCTTGCCGCTGACCCATTTGGAGGGTTTCCCTACCAATTCAAACTTAATTGCGGTCGGTACCTTGAACCAGGCTTTTCCAGTTACCATGCCTGCCGCCATATCCGTACTGCCCACACCGGTAGAAAAAGCTCCCAGTGCTCCATAGGTACATGTATGGGAGTCTGCTCCAATGACTGCATCTCCTGCAACCACCAGTCCCTTTTCCGGAAGAAGGGCATGTTCGATTCCCATCTGTCCTACATCGAAATAATTGGTAATCTCGTGTTTGCCGGCAAAATCACGGCAGCATTTACAGTTTTCCGCGGATTTAATATCCTTATTTGGAATAAAGTGGTCCATGACCAAGGCAATCTTATCTTTATGAAAGATTGTATCTTTATCAAATTTCTCCATTTCCTTAATGGCAACCGGAGATGTGATATCATTCCCCAATACCAGATCCAGCTCCGCTTCGATCAGCTGGCCTGCCTTTACCTTGGAAAGCCCTGCATGGGCTGCCAATATTTTCTGGGTCATCGTCATTCCCATTGTCTGCGTCCTCCTGTTAATTTATTACCATTACAGTTTAAATTGTAACATCTTTTTCTCGCTTTACATTTTAACACACTTATTGGTATAATAGAAATACATAATACGAATATTTAATATAATAGTTAGTTATAAAATGGAACGAAAAGTATCGTTCAATGAGAGGAAGACTTAACATGGATCATAACCTTTCCCAATATAAGATATTTTATGAAGTTGCCAAAGCCGGAAATATCTCAAAAGCTGCCAAAGAGCTTTATATCAGCCAGCCTGCCATCAGTAAATCCATCAGCAAGCTGGAAGACAGCCTGGAGGTAACCTTATTTACGAGAAATTCAAGAGGCGTCCAGCTTACCGAAGAAGGAAAGCTTCTATATAATCATACAAAAGCGGCCTTTGAAGAATTAAACCGCGGGGAACTGGAACTGAAGCGGGTGAAGGATTTTAATATCGGTCACTTGAAGTTAGGTGTCAGCAATACTCTTTGCAAGTATATCCTTCTTCCTTATTTAAAGGGATTCATTGAGAAGTATCCTCATATTAAGATTTCCATTGAAAGCCAGTCTACTTCCCATACGATCATTATGCTGGAACAGCAGCGCATTGATCTGGGGCTGATAGCAGAGCCCAGCAACCGGCGCCCTCTTTTGTTTCAGCCGGTTATGGACGTCCAGGATATTTTCGTAGCTACGAAATCTTATCTGGATAACCTATATTTAAGAGAAGGACCGGATGCAGATTTTTTTCAGACAGGAAATATCCTTCTTTTGGATAAGAACAACATGACCAGAAAATATATTGATGAATATCTGAAAGAAAATCAGATTGTGCCAAATCAGCTTTTAGAGGTCACTACCATGGATCTGCTGATTGAATTTGCCAAAATCGGACTGGGGATCGGCTGTGTGATCAAGGAGTTTGTTCAGGAGGAACTGGACCGGGGAGATTTGGTTCAGATTCCCATGGAAACGGCGATTAAGAAGAGAACTGTTGGATTTGCTTATAATCCCAATGGACTATCCACGGCTATGGAGAACTTTTTTGATGCCATGAGAGGGGCCGGCCCATTGCTCAAGTAAATAAAAAGCCCGGAAAAAGACTTGCTTTTTCCGGGCTCTATTATTTAACAGACCGCTGCCTGCAGTTATAAAACTTAGTTATCAATCAGCTTTCCGCCGTCGTTCCAGCTGTAAAGCTTGCGGAGCTCGCTGCCTACCTTTTCTAACTGGTGGGAAGCTTCTTTCTTTCTGACCGCATTAAAGTGAGCGCATCCAACCTGATTCTCAAGCAACCAGTCCTTTGCAAAGTTTCCATTCTGAATATCGGCAAGAACCTGCTTCATCGCCTTCTTGGTCTCATCGGTAACGATCTTTGGTCCTGTAATATAATCACCGTATTCAGCAGTGTTGGAAACAGAATATCTCATGCCTGCAAAGCCGCTTTCAAAAATCAGGTCTACGATCAGCTTCATCTCGTGAATACATTCAAAATAAGCATTCTCAGGAGCATATCCTGCTTCTACCAAAGTTTCAAAGCCTGCCTTCATCAGAGCGCAAACGCCTCCGCATAATACAGCCTGCTCCCCAAAAAGGTCTGTTTCTGTCTCTACCTTAAAGGTTGTCTCCAGTACGCCGGCTCTTGCGCCGCCCAGGGCCAATGCATAAGCTAAAGCCTTGTCCTTTGCCTTGCCTGTATAATCCTGATGAACAGCAACCAGACATGGGGTTCCTCTGCCTACCAGATATTCATTTCTTACGGTATGACCGGGAGCCTTTGGCGCGATCATGGTAACATCAACATTCTTAGGAGGAACGATCTGCCCAAAATGAACGGCAAAACCATGGGCAAACATCAGCATGTCCCCATCCTTTAAATTAGGCTCTACAGACTCCTTGTACATAGCAGCCTGCTTCTCATCATTGATTAAGATCATAATGATGTCGGCCTTCTTTGCAGCTTCTGCTGCTGTATAAACGGTTAAACCCTGTGCCTCTGCCTTTGCCCAGGAACTGCTTCCCTCATAAAGTCCTACAATGACATTGCATCCAGACTCCTTTAAATTAAGTGCATGGGCATGGCCCTGGCTGCCGTATCCAATAACTGCAATGGTCTTACCTTCCAATAAGGATAAATTGCAATCTTCCTGATAGTAAATCTTTGCCATCTTTTATTTCCTCCTCATATACTGACTCTTGATATATTTTGTTAAAGGAACCATGCCGACGGCTCACTGTCCGCCTTTGGCAATAACCTCTAGCTTACAAATCCTGACTGCCTAAGGCAGATACCGAATATCGTCAGAGCCTCTGGAAAGTCCTGTGAGACCAGTTCTGGCAAGCTCTAATATTTCGTAATCTTCAAGCAGGTTAAGAACTGCATCAAGCTTGGACTGATCTCCTGTAAGCATGACGGTTACGGAATCTTTGCCAACATCAACAATGGTAGCCCTGAAAATATCAGCTATGGCACAAATCGCCTGACGCTGGCCGGCATTCGCATGTACCTTGACCAGAATAAGCTCCCTGTAAACAGAATGGCCCGGCTTTAATTCTTTGATATCCCTGACATCTTCCAGCTTTCTCAGCTGTTTTTCAATTTGGTCTAAAATCTCCTGATCGCCTGTGGACACCACCGTCATTCTGGAATATCTCTCATCCGCAGTCACTCCCACCGTAAGGCTTTCAATATTATAGCCACGGCGGCTGAACAGTCCGGCTACACGGCTCAAAACGCCGGAGGTGTTATCAACCAACAATGATAATACGATTCTCTCCATCCATATCCCCGCCTTTTTGTATAGTAACTTAAATGATAACAATCCAGCATCTTTTTGTCAACTAATTAATAGGAATGTGTATTATAATTTGAGGTTATACCTAAAATAAAGCAAAGAGGGCCGCGTCATGAAACGCAGTCCTCGTTTTTCTGTTTCTTCTATTCTATGTATATAATTGCATATTCTTTTCTTGGCTTGGCCTGGGGTATTCCGTATTTCCTTACCCTAGAATACAATGACCGGTCCCTTCATAATCTCCCTGGATTACCAGCACTCGAGTGTTAAGGGTGTTACAGATTTTCCGGATACTCAATAATATAATACTCATAGGCATTTACAACCTTTGTGCAGCCATACTGGTCTTCCCTCTTAAAACTCTTTCCATAATTGGCATGGACATGTCCATGAAGAAAATACTTGGGAGAATACTTGTCCATCAGTGCCTTAAAACAGGAAAATCCCTGATGAGGCAGGTCCGGCAAGTCATTGAGTTCAAATGCCGGAGCATGGGTGACAAGAATATCAAAACCTTTGTTCTTCTTAAGCTTCCACCACATCTTTTTGATTCTCCGCTCCATTCCCCGTTCCGTATACTGGTTCGCTGAGCCTGGAATGTACTGCATGGAACCGCCCAGCCCCATAATCCGGATTCCCTTGTAGGTTATGATATCATCTTCAATGCAGGTACAGCCTTCAGGTGGACAGTCCTCATACCTGCAATCATGGTTTCCCCGGACATAATAGACCGGGGCATGGGAAAATGTTGCAAAAAACGTAAGATAATTCGCTCGTAAATCTCCACAGGAAATAATCAGATCAATGCCCTGCAATTTTTCCGGTGAATAGTATTCATAAAGTGATTTTGACTCATGGTCAGACAGTACCAGGATCTTCACGCTGTTCCTCCATATCCATGTTCTCGTATATTGTCTGTCCCTGGAGACGTACCAGAGACCGAGCCTCTTCCGTAAGCTCGTCAAATTCCGGAATCTGTCCCACCACATTTTCTGTCAGCCAGTTCATGGTAGTTATTTCTTCCGGAGTAAGACTTTCGTTTGCCCCGCACTGGATTTGTCCGCCCTGAGAATAAATGGTTCCTTCAAAAGGCTGAAAGCTTCCAGCCCGTATTGAATTCCTCAAAAATGTAATCAGCCGGCTGGTTCCGTGAGGCAGATTATGAGAGCAAATGACATCGATCACATCTGCCGACATCCCCCACCAGTAATTGATGGCCTGCTTCCCCTTCATTTCCTTCCTGCCGAAATCCCCGTGACATATAATATTAACAATTCTTTCGTAAAATTTTCCCCAATGCCAGATAGGAGTCGCCAGATTTTTCAGACTTCCATCTGAATTCTTTTGGTAAAGTCCATATTCTCTGGTGGGCGTTTGAGGAGTAATCATGTCATCACCTGAAATAAAGGTGACTTTCTCTTTTTCCAACTCCGAGTGAGCATCCCGGTCCTTTACCCTCGACCATTCTAAGTAAACCTTGGCATAAGGATTGATCATTCTGGCTCCCAGTGCAAAGGCATTGATATTGGCAATGGTACCGTAGATCGGATAATCAGCAATATATCCGATCTTCTCAGCCTGGGACATGGAAGCTGCCAACGCGCCCATAAGGAATTTCGATTCATACATTCTTCCATAATAGGTGCAGATGGATGAATAGGACATATTAACAGAACAGTTGAACACCTTTACCTCCGGATGATCGATTGCAGCTTTCACACTTAAATTGATCATCTGGGAGGCCGTAGTAAATATTACGTTGCACCTGGCCCCAATGGCCAGTTCAATGGCATTAGCGATCTCCGGCTCAGAATCTGCGTTAAAAAATGCAATCGTTTGTATGTCTCCATTAAAAGCCTGTTCTAAGTACATTCTGCCCAGCTCATGTCCATAAGTCCAGCTTGAAGTTTCTGCTGTTTTCGCATGGATAAATGCAATTTTTAGCATCTCGGGTTCAATGGACTGGAACGGGCGCAGCCAATTAATGAGCTTAAGAGGACTATTGTCCGATGATTCCTCAATTTCTTCCGGCTGTTCAACCAAAGTGATCTTATTGCCTCGGGAGGCCAGGAGCAGTTCATCCTTTATTCTGACCAAGTCCTTTTTTATCTGCCCTTCAATCCGGTCTTTCACGATTCGGTATCCGAATAGTTCCACATAAACTAGAAACGCATCCGAACACGTCATATCGTAATCATCGCCGCCAAAGGCATGAAATGCTTTAGAAAAACGGTCATACGCAGATTTGAAGATGATCCTGTCATCCTCACTCCAAGGCTCTCCCGGATTCTTATTCATGGCCTTTATCAGCTTGTCGTAGCTTCCTTCCTTACTGAACCAGACATCGCAGTTAAAGGAAACCTGGTAAAAATCCAGGAATTCATAGTAAAGCCTGTTATCTAAATCATCAGTCCTCTTTGGAATCAGGCGGGTGACAGAGGCAGAGATGCTGAAAGCACCTACATATTTTAAGACACTGACCCTTTTGTTGCCTTCCTGAACGTAATACTGGTTCATAAATTCAAAGACTTCGATAGGATCATGGATACCCTCTTCAATCTGATGGTCATATAAATATGCCCATTTCGCCCCAAATTCCGATTTCTCCGACAATAGAGGCATGAAATTACTGGCAAAGGCGCTGGTGCGTCCCTCCGTTTTCGTGCCTACCACCTTTTCTAAAGGAATATCCATGATTCCCAAGTTCACTTCCGAAACAATATCCGTATAAGACAGGATCTGATCCAAGACCGGCAGATACGGATATTCTCCCTTTGACACGGAAGCCTGATATTGCCTGCGGCCCCGCTTTAACGCCCCTACGTAATCATATAATGCCATCCGTTTTCCCTCCAACATTTTCTAAGGTTATTTTAGCATTAAAACAGCTTTCTGTACAGATTATTCAGGAGGCTTAAAGTGGCGCTCTATGAAAGATTTCTCACCTTAAAGTCTCTTTCCAGTTCTCTTTTCTGATCCTTTTTCGCAATGTCATCTCTCTTATCGTATAGCTTTTTACCTCTGGCAAGGCCGATCTCCACCTTCACCAGACTGCCTTTAAAATATACCTGCAGAGGGACCAGAGTATAGCCCTTTTGAGCAATCTTTGCATCCAGCTTTCCGATCTCAGCCCTGTGAAGCAGAAGCTTTCTGACCCTTAACGGATCCTTGTTAAAGATATTCCCTTTTTCATACGGGCTGATGTTCATGCCGTAGACATAAACCTCTCCTTTATCGATTCTCACAAAGGATTCCTTGACGCTGCATTTTCCCATGCGGATGGATTTTACTTCTGTACCTGCCAGTTCAATGCCAGCCTCGAATTTTTCATCAATAAAATAATCATGGTATGCCTTTTTGTTATTGGCAATTAATTTAATACTTTCTCCCAAATTAATAGTCCTCCTGGTTCCGTATTTAGATAATCATACTACATTGTTTATTTCAAGTAAAGGCTTTACTAAATATCATAGTTACGTTATCCTTGTATGCTGAATTATTTCATGGATTCCAACCAGTTGTCCACGCACGCCGGAATCCTGAAATTTCAGTTTTCATGAACTGCTCCTTTAAAAAACAAAAACATGCTGCTCTATTTGCTTGACATACCTAGATAATCTAAGTATAATATTATATGTACTTAGATTATCTAGGCATATAATAACAGACACTTAAGAAAGGAGTTGATTCTGTGGATAAACGATACATGGCACTCGGAACTTCCATGTTGGTACTGAATCTTTTGAAACAACAAAGCATGTACGGATACCAAATAATTCGTGAGCTGGAACAGCAAAGCCAGAATGTTTTTCAGCTTAAGGAAGGCACACTCTATCCGATCCTGCACACCCTGGAGCAACAAAGAGCAGTTATAAGTTTCCAACTGGCTGCGGACAATGGGCGAATCCGCAAATATTATGCAATAACCCCTCACGGCCAGAAACTGTTGGAGGAAAAATCACAAGAGTGGAAGGTCTATCAAACCGCCATCAACCAAATGATGGGAGGTGTTCTGTTTGAATAAAAGCATGCCTGATTCAGCAGTTTCCCAATTTCTTAATGAGGTGACTGACCAGATTTCCTATCATCCGCTGCGTCCTTCCATCCACCAGGAGCTGGAATCTCATATCCAGGACAGGATAGAGGAATTTAAATCCCAGGGACTCTCCTCTGCCGATGCAGAGCGTCAGGCTCTTCGCAGTATGGGAGATGCTGTTTCCATAGGTACTGAGCTAAATGAAGCCCACAAGATACAAAAACTCCCGCAGCTTGCATTTATTTCCGCATTGCTCTTACTCACAGGTTTTATTCTCTCCGGCTTTATGCAATGGACGCCTGAGCAGATGGCAAACGGTTTTCTTTACTACATTCCAGGAGGAATTCTGCTTATATTTACTGTGTTAAAAGGGTACCCTCTCCTGATCCGGTATAGAAAGATACTGGCAATCGTTGTATGCCTTCTGTATCTGGCTCAAATAGTAATACTCCTCCTGAGACTTTATAGCGGAATTCGGTATGGCATACCCAGCATTGCCTATTTTGCCACATTGCTCCTCATCCCTGTTATTACGGTTCTGCTGTATTGCTCCCGCCAAAATAGAAAAATTTTTCTGACAGCCTCTTTTGGAGGTGCCGTAGTATGGATGATTTTCATGTATTCAGCATGTCTGTTCCTTGGTGATACTGCAGAAGTTATTTTTCTCCTGAGTACATTCGGAACTGTTTGCTTTATGATTCACCGTGGAATACTTTCTGGCAGGAAGAAATACCTTTATCCCATTGCGCTGGCTTTTTTGATCTTTCTCGGAAGCCCTCTTTTTCTCACAGCTTCCGGTCGCGGAAAAGCGAAAGATTTTCTGTTTCCGCAGTCCTCTGTTCACAGTACCTGGGACGATACATACAATGGAATACTGATTCAGGAGCTGCTTTCAAGAACCCCGCTTACACACGGGTTGGAATTGACACCAGAGGAAATGGTGGATTACGGCTCCGGTGCGTGGTACTTTGCTTCTCGTGATCCACAGAAGGTTGGCTTAGACACCACCGGAATTCAGACCGCCGAACAACAGCAGGAATTTGAAGAAATAGTGGATGACCTCTGGGAACAGGGATATTTGCCGCGATACATCAATTACCAGGTGGATAATGTGACGATTTGGGATATCCTTCCTCAGCACTATCATAATACCTGATCGCCGTATGTATCTTCTTGTTTGGATGGATTCCAGGAATGTTGCTCATAGGAGCCATCGGCCTGTTTTACCTGCTCCTTTTTTCATATATTAACCGGATACATGGGCATCTGGCCTCATCCCTGGCCTTTAGCTGCAGCCAATGCTTGTTCTGGCAGGGGGTACTTTACTTAGCGGGAAATTTTGGCCATCAATATGCAACCTTTCCCAATCTGCCTCTGATTTCAGAGGGACGGTTAAGTATCTTCTTTAATATGTTGCTTCTTGGACTAATTTTTTCAGCTTACCGGTATGACCGTGTAATCGAAGATCCAGTGAACTACAGGCCTATTACCTCTGGCTGAAGGTGTATTTCGATATTGACTTAATACCTTTCCGTTCTTGATGTCTCCAAAGTATATTCTATTTCACCGGCCGGGCCTCTGATCCCGGCCATTATCAGTTTAATGTTAAAAAAACTACTAACTGATCGTTAGTAGTTCAAGATTATAATGGATTTTTTATTATTTCGTCAGCACTTTTATTTGAAAAGTCCTTTTCCCACATTTGGGGCATTTCATATAGCGATTTCTTCCGTTATGTGGTGCAAACACGACCTGTTTTAGAGTAGGCACATATCGCTCATGGCAATGTTGGCATTCATAATATCCTGCATCACGTTCTATTTTTAGGGAAAAATATATGGCTGGTATAAAGAGGACAACAGCCAATCCAAACAAAATAGTACGAATAATGGTCGATACGTTGCCGAAACTTGCTGTGAATATCAAAATCAAAAACGGTATTGTTCCCATATACCCAATAACCCATTCTAGATTCAAAAGCTCACTATTTTTGCTCTCCTCCATTTCTTTAAGCGCCAGTAAATTTGATTCTGCATTTTTTCTGTAATCTTCCATAAGATTTAACTTTTCCCCGCTGAGTAGCTCGTTTACACTTATTCCAAGAAGCTCACATAGTTCTGGCATCAATCCGGTATCTGGCATACTTTTCGCAGTCTCCCATTTTGATATCGCTCTGTCTGTAATTCCTAATTTCTCGGCAAGTTGAGCCTGTGTCAGATTATTCTCCTTTCGGCAAGAAGCAATAAATTTTCCGATCTTAATCTGATCCATAGGGAAATCCTCCTTTCTTGCCTTTAGATTACCAAATTTCAATAAGATATTGAACGAACCAGCGGTTGAGTTAGCCAAAACAGTTGCTTTCTACCTCTATTAGAGTTCCAAATTCCTACCTTGATTTACCAATACATCCATTGCGATCTCAATCAGTCTCCGGAATGGTAATCATTCAACCTGGGAGAAAGAGTGTTGAAACTCTCTTTCCCCATTTTTATTCCTCCTGTTATTCCTCTTCAATACTCTTCGCCGGAATAAAGTCGATGGTACGCAATAGCTTATCCGTACCCAATACCATGACCCTGATAGGCTGACCAAGTTTAAAGGTTTTCCTTGTCATTTCACCTACCAGCTCATAATGCTCTTCATCAAAATGATAATAATCATCCTGGAGCTGATTCACATGAATCAAGCCCTCCACAGTGTTGGAAAGCTCCACATAAAGCCCCCAGTTTGTTACACCGGAAATCACTCCGTCAAACTCTTCTCCAACATGTTTTGACATATATTCACATTTTTTAAGCTTAATGGTCTCACGCTCTGCTTCATCGGCTCTTCGCTCCATGGCAGAAGACTGGACGGCTACCTGCTGAAGGATCTTATCGTAATGGCTGATCCTCTTACCAGCTAAGCCTGACCTTAAATTCTCCTTAATGATACGGTGGATCTGTAAATCCGGATACCTTCTGATTGGAGAAGTAAAGTGGGTGTAATATTTAGCCGCCAGGCCAAAATGTCCGGTATTTGATACCGTATATTTGGCCTGCTTCATAGAACGCAGGGCCAGACGGCTGATCAGGGCTTCCTCCGGCGTATCCTCCGCATTGGCAAGCAGCTTCTGGACTTCCTTCGGGTAAACCTCACCATTGTGAAAACGGATGGAATATCCAAAATTATTAATCAAAGTGGCAAGACTCTTCATCTTTTCCGGATCCGGGTTGTCATGGGTCCTGTAAAGGAAAGGAATTTCCTGCCAGAAATAATCCTCTGCAACTGTCTCATTTGCCATCAGCATAAAATCTTCAATGATTTTAGTTGCTGCATTTCTATCGTAGGGCTTAATTTCCAAAGGCTTTCCCCGTTCATCAAGAATCACCTTGGTTTCCGGAAAATCAAAATCTATGGAGCCTCTCTTCTTTCTCTTCTCCCGAAGAATATCAGCCAGTTCCTTCATCTGATCAAACATGGAAACAAATGCTTCGTATTCTTTCATAACCGCCTCATCCCGGTTAGTGATAATGGCGTTGACTGCCGTATAGGTCATTCTCCGGTCCACGTTTATGACGGTTTCTGCTATCCTGTGTCCCATTACATTGCCGTTTTCATCAATGTCCATGATGCAGCTTAAGGCCAGCCGGTCTTCTCCCTGATTCAGGGAACAAATTCCATTTGACAGCTTATGTGGCAGCATGGGAATTACCCGGTCCACAAGATAAACGCTGGTTCCCCGTCTCAATGCTTCCTCATCCAATGGGCTGTTTTCCGTTACATAATTCGTAACATCAGCGATATGAACGCCTAAAGTATAGATTCCATCTTTTTTTGATAAAGTAATGGCATCGTCAAGATCCTTTGCATCTTCTCCGTCAATGGTAACAGTCTGTAAATTCCTTAAATCCAGACGGCCCTGCATATCTTTTCCGGTTACTGCATCAGGTACTGCTTCCACCTGCTTCATTACGCTGTCCGGGAATTCCTCCGGAAGCCCGTATGCTCTTACAATTGAAAGAATATCCGTGCCAGGATCATTTACGTGTCCAATTATTTCCGTTATTATTCCTTCCGGTTTCCGTTCCGGCCCGCCGAAATCCGTAACTCTAACCACAACCTTGTGACCGGTCACGGCACCCATGTCCTTGCCCTGAGGAATGAACACATCCTTCGAAATCTTCTGGTTGTCCGGAATAACGAAACCAAAATTCTTATTTTTCTGATAGAACCCTATGATCTGCTCATTTGCATGAACCAGTACCTTGATCACATGGCCCTCAGCTCTTTTTCCGTTTCCTGGCTTTGATTCTGCAGATATCAGCACGGTATCACCGTGAAGCGCACCGCCTGTCTTGTCTTCAGGAATAAAAATATCCTGATCCAGCCCTTCTACTGCTACAAACCCAAAGCCCTTGGAGTGTCCGGAAAACACTCCGGCAATGGAGCCGATATCTGGCTTACCATATTTTCCTTTTTGTGATATACCAATCTTTCCTTCTGCCAATAGTGTATCCAGTACCTCTTTTAAATCTTCCCTCTGATCCTTTGGAATGTCAAATAAAATGGCTAACTCCTTTAATTTCATAGGTGCATACGCAGGATCATCTATCAGCTGGAGAAGCATGGCTTTTCTTTGCGTTAACTGTTCTTCTGTCATTGTCTTCCTCTCTTAATTTTTATCTATTTTTTAATCTTTTCTATATTATCTGCACTTTACCAGTAGGTATTACGAAACTTCCCCATAATGCGAAAAAAACACCCTTGTTGCCATATCACAAGAGTGTTTAATCTTTACAGTATATTCAGATTCAGTACCAGCGCCAAAATGAAAAACAGGACTGCACCGTATTTTGTGAATTTCTCCAGTTTTCCTTCCATGGAACGGCCTTTATTTCTGCCCCAGTAGGTATCAGCCATACCGCCGATAGAACCCAGGCCCTGACTCTTTCCTTCCTGTAAAAGGATTATTGCTGATAAAGCAACACATATGATAACAAATATGATTGATAAAATAATCCTGATCACGTTTCCCACCTCCTATAGTCAAACAAAGGATATCATACCATAATTTTTCTGAAAATACAATATATTTTTATATTTTTATATTCCATAGCTCATGTGTCCCTTTGCAACACCATGTTTCATAAAAAAGCTATCCTTTTATTTCTGTCCTTATTATATAGAAGCTTCTTAATCGTTCAATCACCTTTGATAAGTATTTATCTCTTATCCCTGCATAATTTATCTTAAAATGATTTTCTTCGTATCCATCCTTATTATATCATTATTCTTCATTTTTGGCCTCATGCTCCAGGTATGTTCTTCCATTGTTCCCGTATTCATGCTTTTTCGTCTTTCAGAAAATTTAACTTTACTTTTGTCTGATCAGGAATTTTTAATAGCAAATATATAAGGTACAAAAAAACATACAGGTACCTGATGAAGTTTTCCTTGACATTTCCATCAGGTACCTGTACAATATATTTTAAGGTACCTGATGATTATTCATTTTAAGGAGGTTTTAATATGATGGAAGATAATAACTTTACAGAACTTTATGAAAAATTCTCAAAGCTGCAATGGCTCTTGCAGCGCCACCATTTACAAAAACATGCGGAACATGGTCCCATGGCTGATCCAACCCGCGGGCAAGGCAGGGTTCTGGCGATGCTTAAAATGCAATCTGAAATCAGCACAAAAGACCTGTCTTATCTGTTAGGTATCCGGATACAATCTCTTAATGAACTTCTTAACAAACTGGAGAAAGGCGGTTATATCACCCGCATCCCTTCGGAAGCTGACAGACGCGTCATGTTGGTACAGCTAACAGAAAAAGGAAAGAATGAACAGCAGCCCCGCCCGGATTGCGGAGATATTTTCAGTTGTCTCAACGAGGAGGAACAAATGGTCTTCGGTGAATATCTCGACCGCGTCGCTGCGGCACTTGAAGCCCAGCTTGGTGATGATGAAGACGGCGAAAGGCTTGAATGGATGCGCTCTGCCCGTGAAAGACTGGGCGATGAAAGGTTTGACATGATGTTTATGCGCGGGGGCAGGCATCCTTTTGACCGCAGAGAATGCTTTCATGGCTGTCCCGACAGAAGACCGGGAGGTGCTCACGGTGCCGGACATTTTGAACCGGGCCACAATGATCCAAGGTTCAATAGACACGGTTCCAATTGCTTTGGCAGACATGGTGACGGCAGGCATATGCCTCAGCAGCCTGAAGCTCCTCACGATGACGAAGAATAAGCAACAATATCTTACTGATAACAGCATTGGCGCTGCCTTTCTGAAAGCCGATTGGCAGCGCCTTTATGGCGTAAAGCACCTCTTATGCATTATCTTGGACAAAAAAGCGGGGCCGGTCAGAAAGAATATTCCATGACTGCCCGTCCAAATTTTATATAAAATTCTTCAATGCGCAAAAGCTCATTGTATTTGGCGGTGTATTCTCCTCTGCACGGTGCTCCGCTCTTCACATAATCGGCACCGACAGCTGCTGCCATATCCGCTAGGAATGACTCTTCTGTATCCTTACCATCGCTGGCAATGATCACCTTATGTCCGGCTTTTCTTGCCTTCTCCACCATTTCCAATGCCCCGGTTACAGTCCCCGCCTGTTCCATACGGATGATCGTCGCATTAGCCGCAGCAAAATCATCGGATACCAAAAGCGTACGGTGCTCCAAAAGCTTCATCATCTGTTCTCTTCCTTCCAGATCTTCTTTCCAAAGCCCGTTTAAGACCGCACAGATGGGAAAGCCGTCTGCCAGCCTCAGATAATAGGCGAGCATATCCTTTTGCGCCCTGTTTATGGAGATTCCACCTTTCCTGCTCTCTTTTGAAAAACAGTAAGTGCCGTCTTCCTTTACATACAGACGGTCTGCATCAGCATTGATGGCCACCAGCACATCTGTACCCGGCTTGTATCCGGTAAGCTTAAAAGAATCCATTAAATAATGCAGTGCTTCTTCTGAATTTTTCATATCCGGTTCAAAGCCGCCGCCATCTCCTGTTGAGGTACTTAAGCCGCTCATGGATAAAAGCTTTTTTAATGCCTGGTAGATCTCCACTCCCATACGAAGCCCTTCCGAATAGGAATTTGCTCCCTGAGGAACAATCATGATTTCCTGAAAATCAATACCTTTTTCCCCGCCTCCCCCACTTATCATACTCATCATGGGAACCGGCATCACAGGAGCTGAGGATCCGCCCAGATAACGGTAAAGCGGCAGATGAAGTCCTGCCCCTGCCGCTCTTGCAGCCGCCATGGATAAAGCCAGAACTCCCTGGTTCCCGCCTCCTTCTGTCTGATTCTCCTCTGCTGCCTGGGAAAGCAGCCGATCGATTTTTCCCTGGTCTGATGCATCCTCAAACAATATTGTTTCTGATAGCCAGTCATTAACAAGCTCTGCCTGTTTCTCTGCCCTTCCGGTGTTTCCCAGGGAAACCGTCGCTCTTCCATGAGCACCGTTTTCCAGGATCACTTCAGCTTCTACACCGGGATACCCCCAGGAATCCTGGACAATTCTTCCTGTTATTTCTATAATATCAAGGCTGTTATACATCTATTTGCCTCCTGTCCTTTCATACATTCTTACCGTAAGGATTGACGGAATTTATCTCGTCCATGCAGGTGCAGAGAAAAAAGATGCCAGGAGATTTTCTTTCATCCCGGCATCTTTCATTGATGTTATACTTATAAAATGGCATTTTTTATGCCCGAAGTTCAATTCCCAATCCCTGTAATCCGTTAAGGATCTTTTTCATTACAGCAAGAACTTCCTGCTCCTCCAGAGTGTGATCTCCTGCGCGGAAGGTGATGGAATATGCAACGGACTTATATCCTGCTAAAATCTGGGTTCCTTCATAAATATCAAAAAGCTCATAGCTTTCCAGTATCTTTCCTCCCCGCTGTTCGATGATCTCTTCGATCTGTCCGACCAGAATATTCTTTGGCACCACCATGCTGATATCTCTGGTAACAGCCGGATATTTTGCTATTCCGGTGTATTTCCGGTCAAAGCTTGTAAACGGAATCATGGATGGCATATCGATCACAGCCACATAGGCCCGGTCACCAATCTTATAGTTGTCAGCCACCTCCGGATGAACTTCTCCCAGATATCCGATGGTTACCCCATCATAAATGATATCTGCCTGTCTTCCTGGATGAAGGAATGTTTTTCCGCTCTTTGGATCATAATGAGGCCGTTTGTGCATCCCGGTTTTATCGAAGAATTCTTCAATCACGCCCTTCATATCAAAGAAATCTCCGTCACCGTAAAATCCCAGGGTAAACTGCATTCTTTCATCGGGAAGCTCTGTCAATGGAAGCGCCTTTGGAAGATAAATATTGGCCAGCTCATAAAGGCGGACATTCTTATTGCGGCGGTTGTAGTTGGTTGATAAGGAGTTTAACATTCCATGAAGAGGTGATGTCCTCATAACGCTGAAATCCTCTCCCAAAGGATTTAATATATTTACTGTCACGCGGAGCGGACTTTCCTCCGGGATCAGCAGACGGTCAAATACCTTAGGGCTTTCAAAGGAATAGGTCATTCCCTGGGAAAATCCAGAGAATTCCGCCACTTCTCTTGCCACCTCTTCTACTCTTAATTTGTATGACAGTTTTCCGGTCGTTGCCTCACCTGTGGGCAGGGATACGGGGATCTTGTCATATCCAAAGAATCTGGCAACTTCTTCCGCTAAATCTGCCATGCAGACTAAGTCCTGGCGGAAGGTGGGAACAAGGATTTCGTTTGCTGTCTTATCGTATTCCAGATCCAGCTTTTTAAAGTATCCAAGCATTGTTTCCGCTTCGATATCAGTACCCAGCAGCCGGTTCATTTTTTCTGGCTCAAAGGGAAGTTTTTCCCCCTCCCGCTTCTCGGGATATATATCAATCATACCGCCTACGACTTCTCCTGCGCCCAGTTCCTCGATCAGCTGGCACGCGCGGTTAATCGCTTCCTCAGCGTTGTTAGGATCAAGTCCCTTTTCAAATTTACCGGAAGCATCGGTCCTTAATCCGACTTTTTTAGAAGAAAGGCGGATATTGGTTCCATCAAAGCAGGCGCTTTCAAACACCATGGTCTTCACCTCATCGGTAATTTTGGAGTTCTCTCCACCCATGATGCCGGCAATTCCTACTGCCTTTTCTCCGTCATTGATCATGAGAACAGTGCTGTCCAGCTTTCTTTCCTGTTCGTCAAGAGTCTGGAAGGTATCGCCTTCTCCCGCGCACTTTACAACGATTTCATGATTTGCAAGCAGGTCATAGTCAAAAGCATGCATTGGCTGACCATACTCTTCCATTACATAATTGGTAATGTCAACGATATTATTAATAGGACGGATGCCGCATGCTGCAAGGCGTCTCTGCATCCAGGCCGGAGAAGGAGCAAGCTTGATATCTTTTACCATTCTTGCACAGTAGCGGGGACAAAGACGGCTATCCTCTACGGAAATCTTCAAATAGTCATGGATATCCTCTCTGTTTCCTGTGGCTGTTACCACCGGAGGTACAAAGGGTTTGCGGAAAGTGGCAGCCGCTTCTCTTGCAATTCCTATTACACTGTAGCAGTCCACACGGTTTGAGGTTATTTCGTATTCAAATACGGAATCACGAAGGCCCAGCACCTCTATGGCATCAACACCTATTTCCGTTTCCTCAGGCAGAATGTAAATCCCGCTTTCCGGTGCATCCGGATACATTTCATTGGAAGAACCCAGCTCTTCTATGGAGCACATCATGCCGCAGGATTCGATTCCTCTCAGCTTTCCTTTTTTGATCTGGATTCCTTCTTCCGGAAGGGCGCCGCCGTCATGGCCTCCTGCCACTTTACCTCCGTCTAATACCACAGGAATTTTATCTCCTGTCTTTACATTGGATGCGCCTGTAACGATCTGTACGGTTTCCGCTCCAACATTAACCTGGCAGATGATCAGTTTATCCGCATCCGGATGACGTTCAATGGATAATATCTGTCCAACTACGATTTTCTCTAAATTTTTATCCAGGCAAACATAGCCCTCAACCTTTGATCCGGTAAGCGTCATAGCATCTGTATATTCCTGCGCCGTTACGTCTAAATCCGGAACGTATGCTTTAATCCATGATAATGGTGTGTTCATTGATCTATCTCCCTTTCCTTAAAACTGTTTTAAGAATCTGATGTCGTTCTCATATAATAATCTCATGTCATCAATTTCATATTTTAACAGGGCAATCCGCTCCAATCCAACGCCGAATGCAAAACCGGAATATTCATTAGGATCGATTCCGCTCATTGTAAGCACATTTGGATGAACCATGCCGCAGCCAAGAATCTCAATCCAGCCGGAGCCTTTGCAGAAACGGCAGCCTTTTCCGCCGCATTTGAAACAGGTAACATCCATCTCCGCGCTTGGTTCTGTAAACGGGAAATGGTGGGGACGGAATTTTACTTTTGTCTCCGGTCCAAAAAGCTCTCTGGCAAACTCTGCAAGGGTTCCCTTTAAATCTGCAAATGTGATGTTTTTATCAATTACAAGTCCTTCAATCTGGTGGAAGGAAGGAGAATGGGTTGCATCCACCTCATCAGACCGGAATACACGGCCGGGGGCCAGCATACGGATCGGCAGCTTGCCCTTTTCCATGGTCCTGACCTGAACCGGTGATGTCTGGCTTCTTAGTACAATGTTGTCGCTGATATAAAAGGTATCCTGTTCGTCTCTTGCCGGATGATTCTTAGGAATATTCAGTTTTTCAAAGTTATAGGAATCGTATTCCACTTCCGGCCCTTCAATGACCTCATATCCCATGCCAACGAAGATTCTCTCAACCTCTTCCAGAGCAATGGTATTTGGATGAGTGTGGCCTACCTTATTCCGTCTGCCGGGAAGGGTTACGTCAATTACTTCTTTTTTCAGCTGTTCTTCTCTGGCTTTTTTCTGCAGGGCGGATATGGCATCCTCTAATTTCCCCTCGATCACGGTCCGGGCGTCATTTACCATCTGGCCCACCTTTGGCCTGTCTTCCGGAGCAACATCCTTCATACTTTTTAATACACTGGTCAGCTCACCCTTTTTTCCAAGATAAGCAACTTTAATGTCGTTTAGTTTTTCCAGCGCATCGGAAGCTTCAATCTGCTTTAATGCTTCCTGTTTGATTTTTTCCAATTGGTCCTTCATCGTGCTCTCCTTCTTTTCATGATCAAATTTTACTTTTGCTGCTTTCACAGCGAAATGAACTAAAAAAGCTCCGCCCCAAAAAGGGACGAAGCTATATTCGCGGTACCACCCTGATTCCTGCGTATGACACAGGCACTCGGTATACGTAACGTGTATTGACGTCATGATTTACCCGCCAGACCGGCAGCCAAAGCTGTTACTGGTTTCAATCATGCTGCTTCGGTGGGAAATTCAATCTCTTATCTGAACTTAAAAGGGCTTACAGCCGATGGCCCCTTCTCTCTGAAAGAAAATAAGGATTTACTTACACCTTCATTGCATTTGATGTTTTTAATTGTAACGTTACGTACCATTGTAATAACGGATGTTCAAAATGTCAAGGATTATTTTCATATGGATTACATCAGAAGGAATTAAGCCGGGTCTCCGCCCGTTTTCCTTATTTAAATCGCATCCTTATAAGATTCTTCTAAAATTCTTTTAAATTCAAGGAGTATTTCATAGGTTTCAGCCCGTTTTTCCAGATGCTCTATAAAAATATCAATATACTCTTTATCTTCGGCTCTTTTTGTTTTCTCAATCTGAACTTTTTCTTTTTCTTTATTGTAAAAATGGGCCAACGCAACTAAAAGCACACTCTCTGTTAACAATGCACCCAACAACATAATATCTAAAAAACTCATTTTTTCCCCCTGTTCTATTAAAACATAAAATACGGCCAAGATTTTTATACTGTCTTTTACAAAATCAATATCTTAAACCGCCTGTAATGTGATCATAATAATCAGCCATCCCCCCTCCCCTTATCCGTGTACTGCAAAGGAATTCTTACGGGAATGAAACAGACTGCTCTCCTGGCTTCCATAATGATTTTAAACATAATCCTACCGCCTTTTATATCGTTATTATAACTAATATCGAACTTTTTAAAGTATATCATAACAGAGAAAAAAAGAACAGCGCCAGAAAGCATATCCCAGATATCTTTCTGACGCTGTTTTTATTATTTTATAGAACTACACAGCAAACTGGCTGTTATAAAGCTGTGCGTAAAATCCATTTTGAGAAAGCAGGCTTTCATGAGTTCCCTGCTCAATGATATGGCCATCCCTCATTACCAGTATCACATCTGCTTCTTTAATCGTAGAAAGACGGTGAGCGACGATAAAGCTGGTACGCCCTTCCATCATTTTTCCAAAAGCCTTCTGTATTTTTATCTCGGTTCTGGTATCAATGGATGAAGTGGCTTCATCAAGAATCAGCATGGGAGGAAGGCACAGCATAACTCTGGCAATGCATAAAAGCTGCTTCTGGCCTTGGGATAAGTTTCCGCCGTCCTCCGATATAACGGTATCATATCCTTCCGGCATTCGCCTGATAAAGCTGTGGGCATGAGCCTCCTTTGCCGCCAGAATGATCTCTTCCTCATCCGCATCCGGCTTTCCATATGCAATATTTTCACGAATGGTCCCTGACTTAAGCCATGTCTCCTGCAGCACCATACCGTAACTGGTTCTTAAGCTTTGTCTGGTCATATGGCGTATATCTGTCCCATCTACCCGGATGGAACCGGAATCCACATCATAAAAACGCATGAGAAGATTGATCACCGTACTTTTTCCGCAGCCCGTAGGGCCTACGATAGCTACTCTCTGGCCCTTACGTACGTTTAAATTCATATCCTCAATCAAGGCGGCCTCCGGATTATAGGAAAAGTACACATGTTCCAGAGCTATCTCTCCCTTTGCATTGCCAAGAATTGCAGCGTCCGGCTCCTCCGGGACTTCAGGCTCCTCGTCAATCAGTTCAAACACTCGTGCAGCAGAGGCCAGAGCATTTTGAAGCTCAGTAACCACTCCGGATATTTCATTAAATGGCTTTGTATACTGATTGGCATAGCTTAAAAAACTGGAAAGCTGGCCTACGGTTAAAAGACCTTTTACAGCCGCAAAGGCTCCGGCGATTCCAACGCTGGCATAAACCAGACTGTTCACAAAGCGGGTTGCTGGATTGGTAATGGAGGAAAAGAATGTGGCTTTTAAGCTCCAGACACGCAAATTTTCGTTAATATCTTCAAATTTTTCCTGTGCATCGGCTTCATGGGCAAAGGCCTGCACCACTTTCTGATTTCCCAGCATCTCTTCCACAAGGGAAGTCAGTTCCCCTCTGGTCTGAGACTGCATCTTGAACATGCGGAAGGTCTTTCTTGCAATAAAGCTGGCAACAAACAGGGAAACCGGTGTTACCAGAACCACCACAACCGTTATGGCCGGATTCATGGAAAACATGAAAACCAATGTTCCTAATATGGTAAGGACTCCGGTAAACAGCTGGGTAAAGCCCATTAAAAGCCCATCGGAAAACTGGTCGATATCCGTGATAATCCTGTTTATGATATCTCCGTGAGAATGGGAATCAATATATTTTAAAGGAAGGATCTCCAGCTTATTAAATGCCTGGGTTCTGATATCCTTTACCACCCGGTAGGTAACCAGATTGTTAATATGGCTCATTAGCCACTGGGCTGCCGCTGTTATTGCGATGATGACGCCGATTTGCTTTAAAATCGTCCACATGCCGGCAAAATCAACAGCCCCTGCTCCCACAATGCAGTCAATGGCCCGGCCTGTGAGGATGGGAACGTATAAAGTCAGCAAAACTGTAACAAATGCACAGGCCAGGGAAGCAGCAACTCCCCATTTATAACGGCCAATGCAGTGAAAGATCCGTTTGACAGTGGATCTGTATTTTTTTACGTCCATGTTATTGCACCTCCTCTTTTGACAGCTGGGATAAGCATATTTCCCGGTAAACCTGGCAGGAAGTCAGCAACTCCTCATGAGTTCCCCAGCCTGCCATCTGCCCGTCATCTAAGACCAGGATCCTGTCCGCATTTTTAATACTGGAAGCTCTCTGGGATACCAGGAATACAGTCATATTCCCGGTACTTTCTTTAATTGCCTTTCTAAGCCTGGCATCAGTAGCAAAATCCAGGGCAGAAGCACTGTCATCCATGATGAGAATCTGAGGATCTTTTACCAATGCCCTGGCAATGGCAAGCCTCTGCCGCTGCCCGCCGGAAAGGTTTTTTCCTCCGGCCTGGATCAGAAGATCCAGTCCTTCTCCTTTTTCCTCTACAAAATCCTTTGCCTGGGCAGTGGCAAGAGCTTCATAAATCTCCTGATCCGTTGCTTCCTTTTTCCCCCACTTCATATTTTCCCGAAGGGTTCCTTTAAAAAGCACCGCCTTTTGGGGGACAATTCCCACCAGCTCCCTCAGCTGGCCCAAAGGATATTGCCTTACGTCAACTCCTCCCACCTTTACGGATCCTTCTGTGACTTCATAAAACCGGGGAATTAAATGAACCAGGGTGGTCTTACCGGAACCTGTTCCTCCGATGATTCCAATGGTCTCCCCCTTCATGACCTGAAAGGATAAACCGCTTAATGCCGCATCCTTGGCACCTGCATAGACAAAGGTCATATGGTCAAATTCCACTTTGGGTACATCCTGTTTTTCTGCCACATCCTTATGAGAAACCTCTGTTATGGCTGGCTCCTGTTCAAACACAGCGCTAATCCGGCCTGCACAGGCTAAGGACTTTGAAATCGTTATGATCAGATTTGCCAGTTTTACAAGCTCAACTAAAATCTGGGACATGTAATTTACTAAAGCAATCACTTCTCCCTGAGTGATGATACCGCTCTGCACCTGTCTGGCACCGGTGTTTATCAGAACGATGATCCCTAAGTTGATCAGCACATAGGTAAGGGGATTCATTAAGGCTGAAATCTTTCCAACGAAAACCTGAAAACGTACTAAAAGTCCATTTTCCTCATCAAACCGGTGTATTTCATCATTTTGGCGGTCAAATGCACGGATGACACGGACTCCTTCCAGATTCTCCCTGACAGCCAAAAGCACTTGATCCAATTGCTTCTGCACCTTTTTATACAATGGGATGCTGATTAACATAATGCCGAATACAACAATGGATAGAACAGGAATAAGTACTGCAAAAACAAGAGCTGCCCTTGTATTGATGGTAAATGCCATGATCATGGCACCACATACCACAAACGGGGAACGAAGGAACAGACGAAGGAATAAGTTCACTCCAGACTGTACCTGATTGGCATCGCTGGTAATTCGGGTAATCAGGGTCGCAGTTCCAATGGAATCTATTTCCTGGTACGAAAGTTTGTTGATATGGGCAAACAAATCATTTCGGAGAGATGTTCCGAAGCCTGCCGCGGCCTTTGCCGCAAAATACTGGGCCGTAATTGAACAGACAAGTCCTATGACGCCAAGCAGTACCAATAAACCGCCCATCTTAAGGATATAAGGCATATTCTGAGACTTGATCCCTACGTCAATCACCTTTGCCACTACAAGAGGCACCAATAATTCAAAACAGGCTTCCAGAAGCTTAAATAACGGCCCCATAATACTTTCAACCTTATAGTCCTTTAAATATTTCAGGAGCTTTTTCATCCTAATATTCCTCCGCTTTTAAAAATTAAATACATTTTTGGAATAATACCTTGTAACATTATACCATTTTGGTATAATAATACAATACATAAATATGAAATAGAGGATATCCCAATGAATCCAATTAATTCAAAGCAGCTTTATTATTTTACCACAATTGCAGAAACCGGAGGCTTTACAGCCGCAGCAAAAAAGCTGGGGTTATCCCAGCCACCTCTAAGTAAGCAGATCCTTTTGCTGGAAGAAGAGCTTGGCGTAAAGCTTTTTGAACGCGGCTCCAGGAAAACAGAACTGACGGAAGCAGGTGCTTTTCTCTATTCCAGAGCCAAAGACATTCTGTCCATGATGGACTCTATTGTGGAAGAACTCGATCATTTTCCGACTGCTTCCAAAGGAATTTTAAAGCTGGGAACCATCTCTTCTTCCGGCAATCTGCTTCATGACTTTTTAAAGATATACTGCTGCACCCATCCAAAGGTACGGTTTGAGGTCACAGAAGGAAATACCTACGAGCTTCTGGAAAAGATGAAAAACGGGATTGTGGAATGCGCGATTATCAGGACTCCTTTTAATGCGGAGGGCTTTGAATGCGTGTACGGAAAAGAGGAACCATTAATAGCGGTTGGAAACCCGTCCTATTTTTCAGGCGTCCCTAAGAATAAAATCAGGCTGACGGACCTTTCCGGCAAACCCTTGATCTATTACCGCAGGTTTGATTCCATCATTTCCCTTGCCTTCCAAAACAGCGGTATCATGCCCAATGTTTTTTGCCGCAACGATGATGCCAGAACCTGTCTCCAGTGGGCAGGCATCGGCCTGGGAATCGCTCTGGTACCTGAATCCATCAGCAAAATAGGGGAACATACGGACCTCGTATTCAGGGAGATCGACTCTGTTGATACTGTTACCAGAATGGCGGCTGTGTATAAAAAAAATGGCTATGTTTCAAACATAGCCAAAGAATTTGTTTCCTATTTCGGAGAACTGATGTCCCTTTCCTAATCAAAAAGACTTAACTGGGTTACTTCATAATTCTTTTTGTACCCATGAATGATGTCTTTCATCCGGTATAATATCCCATACCGCTCGCACTCCCGGGAAAATACCTGCCATAGCTTTCTGGCTCCCGGGCTTGTACATTGATAACTGTTGCCATACCGCCTGATATATTCCGACACCAAATCCTGTTGGGGGAACAGCTCCTTTAAGCGGTCAAAATACCATTCTCTTTGATTATTGCGCAAAGTCACACCAAAAGCCGGATAAATGAAGCTGGCTCCGGCTTCATGGGCAGCTTTTACGATCGAAAGGATATTTTCCTCGTTATCCTCCAGAAACGGAAGAACCGGCATCAATAAGATTCCCGTAAATATTCCGTTCTTCCTCAATGCCTCAACCAAAGCCAGACGCTCCGAGGGGTTCGATGCATGTGGTTCGATTTTTTTCGCCAGATTGTCATCTGTTGTGGTAACCGTCACCTTACACAGGACAGGGGAATGCTCCATGATTCCTTTTAGAATATCTATATCCCGCTTAAGAAGGGCATTTTTCGTAGCCACTGCCGCCCCAAAGCCGTATGCATCAATAAGCTCAAGGGCATGCCGTGTTAATTCAAGCTCCTGTTCAAAAGGATTGTAGGGATCGCTCATGGCTCCTGTCCCAACAATGCCGGTTTTTACCTTACGCCTTAAATCATCCCGGATGATCCGAAGGGCATCTTCCTTGACCCGCACCGAATCAAAATTATCAATCCGGTAACAGTCCGAGCGGCTGTCACAATAAATGCAGCCATGGCAGCACCCTTTATAGATGTTCATATTATAGTCAATACCAAACCACTGGGAGCCTTTTGTTCTGGTCACTATGGTCTTTGCAGGAATATACTCCATTCGTTTTCGTTCCTTTCTTCACTGCCAGCCTGATACTTGCTGGTTTTATTTTATGATTTATGGCAGGATCTGTCAATCATGCACGTATTTTTACCTGTCGGCAGAATGCCTTGATATTTTTTTTGTTCCATGATAATATGCTAATACCAGCGAAGAAATTATGGCAGTAAAAGGAGAAATTATGATTCGATTCTTATTGCGCTGTAAGCAAATATATGACAAATACAGCAGGGATGAAATGACTGTATATGCAGCCCAGGCCTCCTTCTTCACCATTATAGCAGCATTTCCCTTTATGATGCTTTTACTGGCATTGATACAGCTCATCCCATCCATTACGAAAGCTAATTTACTCCAGCTTATGATTACAATCATCCCAAGTACACTGGAAATGAACAGCTTAATCGTATCAGTTATCGATGACCTTTATACGAATTCTCCGGTAGCTGTCCTTTCCGCAACCGCAGTGGCTGCCATATGGTCCGCGTCCAAGGGGATGCTCAGCATTGAGCGGGGTTTAAACCGGGTATTTGGCCAGGAGAAAAAGCGAAACTATATTGTGACCAGGATCATCTGCGCCGGCTATACCATCATTTTTATGATTATCTGCCTCCTGACCCTTGTTCTGCTGGTCCTTGGAGGTTCCATTCAGAGCTTTATGAATCACCACTTTCCGCTGCTTGCTGAGATCACCCAGTATGTTCTTACATTTCGTACCATGCTCGTTTTCATGCTGACGATCTGCTTTGCTGTACTTTATACTTATGTTCCGGAAAAAAAGCAGCATTTTTTAAGCCAGCTGCCCGGAGCCGCCTTTTGTACCTTGGGATGGATCGCTTCTTCTTTTGCGTTTTCCATTTATTTTAATAATTTCGGCAATTACTCAGTCATGTACGGAAGCCTTACAGCCATTGTGCTGTTAATGCTGTGGATTTATGCCTGTATCTGTATCCTGTTTTATGGTGCTGAAATCAATTACTATTATTCCTTAAACTGGAGGGAGCATATGCGCTCTTAATCAAAAACCAGGGCTTGCAGAAAAAGGCAGCCCTGGTTTTTCATATTTATTATTTTATTGTTCACGTAAACAAAGGAGTGGATAAGTATCTGTCACCAGTATCGGGAAGAATTACAACAATCCTTTTTCCCGCATATTCCGGACGTTTTGCAACTTCTCTGGCTGCCCATACGGCTGCAGAGGAGGAAATTCCCACTAAAATCCCTTCTGTTTGAGCGATTTCCTTTCCCGTCTCGTATGCATCTCCATTTTCCACCGTTATGATTTCATCGTAAACATCAGTATTTAAGATCGAAGGGATAAATCCGGCTCCGATTCCCTGAATTCCATGAGGTCCAGGATTTCCGCCGGAGAGAACCGGCGAGGCGGCAGGTTCTACTGCTATCACCTTTATCTCAGGATTTTTGCTTTTTAAATATTCTCCAGCTCCGGTAATGGTACCTCCGGTTCCCACACCAGCGATAAGAACATCGATCGTTCCATCGGTATCTTCCCAAATTTCCGGACCGGTTGTTTCATAATGAGCCCTGGAATTGGACGGATTATCAAACTGTCCCAGAATAATGGAACCGGTTATTTCTGTTTGCAGCTCCTTCGCCTTTGCAATGGCGCCAGACATCCCCTTTGATCCTTCTGTCAATACAATTTCCGCACCATAGGCCTTTAAAAGATTACGCCGTTCCACACTCATGGTCTCCGGCATGGTAAGAATCGCTCTGTATCCTCTCATAGCAGCTATGCTCGCAATACCGATGCCCGTATTGCCGGAAGTCGGTTCTATGATCGTGGCGCCAGTCTTTAAAATGCCGGACTTCTCTGCATCCTGAATCATATAGAGAGCCGCCCGGTCCTTAACACTTCCTGCCGGATTAAAATATTCCAGCTTTGCTATAATGACAGCCGTCACATGGTGCTTTTTTCCATAATTGGAAAATTCTACCATGGGTGTATGGCCGATCAGTTCTGATGCACTTTTTTTGATATTTTCCATATTCATCCTCTTTTCAACTGTGAACTATGCGTTCCCTTTTAATTTCAGCCAAGCAAGGCCTGCCAGCCCTTCCATTTAAAGGACAGAACAGGCCCAGCCAAGGCTTTATGACAGCTCATACAGGCTGCGATATTTTTCCTTCAGGTACTGAATGAAATAATCCGGGGTAAAATCCTCTCCAGTAGTATCTTTTAATATCTCACGGCTGGTTTTCAGCTTACCAAACTTGTGGATATGTTCTCTTAAATAATCACTTATTACATCAAGCTTTCCACTTACAAGAAGCTCGTCAAAATCCATTTCTTTTCTCATATGGTAATATAACTGCGCTCCAAAAGCATTTCCCAGGGCATAAGACGGGAAATAACCGATCAGCCCCTGAGACCAGTGGATATCCTGCAGGATTCCCTCTGAAGGATTTTCAGGACGAACCCCAAGATATTCTTCATATTTATCTGCCCAGATTTCCGGAAGCTTCTTTAAGTCCACGTCTTCTTCCATAATCATTTTCTCAATTTCATAACGGATCATAATATGAAGATTATAGGTAAGTTCGTCAGCCTCTGTCCGGATAAAGCTTGGTTCCACCTTATTAACTGCATCCATAAACTGCTCAATGGAGATTTCCTTTAATTTTTCAGGATAAAATTCCTGAAGCTTTCCATAAAGAGGAGTCCAGAAAGCCTGGCTGCGGCCGATGATATTCTCAAAAAACCGGGACTGAGATTCATGCATTCCCATGGAAGTTCCCTGCCCTACCGGTGTCTGGGTGATGTCGTCACTGATTCCAAGTTCATAAATTCCGTGACCGGCTTCATGAATCACAGAAAACATGGCGTTATCCATCTTCTCCCGATAACTGGTAGTAATTCTCACATCGTGATTATGGAGATTTGTCGTAAACGGATGGGCACTTTCTGCAAGCACACCCTTTGTAAAGTCAAAACCAACATATTCAGCGAGATAGTGTGCCATTTCTCTTTGTTTTTCTTCCGGATAACCGCCTGATAAAAAGGAATCATCAATGGTTTTTCCATTCTCCTTTATTTCTTTTAAAAGGGGAACAAGTTCTTCTTTAAGCCGGCTGAAAAACTCATCCAAAAGCTCCATATTAAATCCTTTTTCAAACTCATCCAATATGACATCATAAAGCTTCTGGCCTTCTTTCTTCCGGTAAGAAGCAAACTTCTTTTTAAATCCGATTACTTTTTCAAGTGTCGGCGCAAAGGAATCAAAATCTTCCTCTTTTTTTGCCTTTGACCAGATTCTGGCGGCCTCGGCGATGAGCTGGGCATTTTCCCGGTACTCATTTGACGGAATACATACCAGTTCTTCTCTGGCCTCCTTCGCTCCCTTGACAATGGCCCGCTCCACATCGGACAGACTTTTATCTTCCTCGCAGTCAGCAATGGCTTTCCCCATATCTTCCCCTGTCATAACCCTGTAATATTCCTCAGAGAGCGCACCGATTACCCTTGAAGTGTAGGAACCGGCACCTTCCGGTGCAAGAGTTTCATTATCCCATTCAAAAAGAACGAGGGAAGTTTGAAGTGCCATAGTCTTTTCCAATAAAGAGGACAAAATCTCATAAGATTTGCTCATAATCTGTTTCTCCTTTATTTCTACTAAGTAATGAACCTAATATTTGACTCAAAATCAGGGACGCTCTGTATGAGTGTCTCCAGGCAGGATGAAAAAATACTTTTTAAGCATTATTTTCCGGTACCAAAAATGGAAGCTTCTTTTATATCAAGGGATTTAAGCCATTTTTTTACTTTTTCCTCCTGATAGGCTTTTGCAGAAAAATCCTCAAGCTCCATATCAATAGGAATATCCGTTTTCATGGTCGCCAGGGTTTTAGAAAGCAGGGCTGCCTTTTCCCCGCACAATTCTTCTTCACTGGTCTTTGTCATCGCTTTATAAGGAGAACGGGTAATCCCCAATTCATTTTTCCAGAAATCCTGGAGTGCTTTCAGGCTCTTTTTATCAGACTCGGCCTCGCGAATGGAACGGTATACCTCTTCCACTGTGCCGTATTCCCGAAGAAGCGGAGGCGCCGCACTGCTGACACCCTTTACTCCCGGGATATTATCAGAAGGATCGCCCTGGATTCCCTTTAAATCTGCGATCTGCTCCGGCCGGACACCCTCTTCACTCAGTACCGTATCGGAGGTATATTCAAAAACTTTTTCAGGAAGATTGACCTCATCTTTCTTAACACCGTAAAAAGAATAATATTTTTTGTACAGTTCGTCCGCTTTCTCCTGCCGTGACTGAACCATCCACGCACGGACATTGTATTCATCATTAACCAGCTGAAGGTAATCGTGGTCCTTAGTCAGAAGGATCATGGAAATCTCCTCCCGGAATTTCATGACCAGGCTTCCGGCATAATCATCAGCTTCGTACTGTTCACTTAAAAGTACCTGAAAGCCCACGTCTCTTAAGATCTCTTCCATCAGGACAAACTGGCTTTTTAACGGCTCCGGTGTCACTCCCCTGGTCCCCTTATATTCCGGGTACAGCTCTCTTCGAAATGTATCCCTGGTTTTGTCAAATACAAAGGCTATGTGATCCGGCTGCTGCTTTTTCATCAGAGAGACCACCATCTTAAGCATACCGAAAATGGCGTTGGTATAAGTGCCATCCTTTGCATGAAGGATCCTATCATAATGCTTTTGTTTCTCCTCCTCTGACTTTGCAAACATAATCTCCCTTGGTAAAACTGCATAATAACAGGTTGACAGCATAGAAGAACCGTCAACGACTACAAATTTTCTTTCAGACATGTATTTCTCCATTTCTCTAAATCTTAGCAAAATCAGGTAAAATAATTCTGCAGTTCTGTTTCATTTTTCGCGCCCAGGCGTTTCATGACTTCTTTTCGCTCCTGAGCAGATAATCCCTTCCACAGTTTTTGGACGCGAGGGTCCCCAAAACCGATGTATGATACTCCATTCCGCTCGCATTCATAGGATGACAAGTAGTGATTGAGAGCACTCCATTCCACATAGAACGCATTGATGCTGCGGCTTAAAGAGCTTACTTTTGCCATGATCCTTCCTCCCTGATAAATATGTGCTATCCCGATCAGATATTCCCTTCCATTATACTCTGAATTTCCATTTATTCATAGTCCAATCATTAAGTTTTAAAATATAATTTTCCTCAAAAGACGTTGAACTATGTAGCAATAGGCTATATAATACAGATATCAAGTATAAAAAAGGGAAGGTACTATCAGAAAATGGAAAAAGAGATCAGATGTCCGTATATTTTATTTAAAATTGCCGGTTCCCTCTATTGCATCAACAGTAAATACATATCAACCATTGTACAGCTGCCAAACTACAGCACAATACCAGCTGCTCCGGCTAATGTGACCGGAATGTTCAAATACCGGAATGAAGTCATACAAATGCTTGACTTACGGGTTACTTTTGGACTAAAATCCATTTCCGATGAGTGCAGGGATTTTGAAGATATGATTGATGCCAGAAAACAGGACCACATTAATTGGGTAAAGGAACTGGAGCGTTTTATTAATGAAGGCGGCTCCTTCCACCTGGCAACAGATCCCCATCAGTGCGCGTTGGGAAAATGGTATGACAGTTTTAAAACTGACAATCTTACCATCACCAATCATCTGCGCAAAATAGAGGAGCCTCATGAAAGGCTTCATCTGGCTGCCGATGAAGCAGACCGCTGCAAAAAAGACTGTGAAAACTGCCAGAGAGAGGAATGCCTCTATAAAATTTTAAAACGGGCAAAGGAAGAATCCATGCCAACCATACTCAACCTTTTGGACCAGACAAAGGAACTATTCCGATCAACGATTTACAAAGAGATGGTTCTTATACTGGATGGCATCAGATGGGGAATCGTGGTTGACGAGATCGTTTCCGTTGAAGAGCTTGATACGATTGCAGGCAGGGATCAGGATCCTATGGTAAGCCATTGTTCCTATATCAATCAGGTAATGGAAAGTCCTAAAAGCGAAGATCTTATCTTCGAGCTGAACACAAAGTCCTTATCAGCCAAATTAAAAGAACTGGAAGCTGCTTATTAAAAGATAGATACGATATGAAAAGAGCCGGAAAAGTTGCTGTTAAACTTTTCCGGCTCTCCCAGTGAAAGCCCAGGTATTTCCCTGAACTGACCTTTCAGAAATACTTCTTATTGCCCCACAAATTACTCTTCTTTAAATCCAGATATTCATTGTAGGCCTTTTCCAATATTTGTTTTTCGTTGGAAAACTTCAGAAGATGATACGCTTCATGGAACTTGTAATATCCTGAATCAATAAAATATTCTTCCCGCTGTGGTTTACTGTAATAGCTGTCGGCCATCATTAGATACCAGTGCACATCCTTCTCCACCATATCCTGAGGCGTGTTAAATGAGTACTGGCTCTTACCAATGTATTTGATTATGGACGCACTTACGCCTGTCTCTTCCTTTACTTCCCGGAGAGCCGTCTCCTTATACTCTTCACCCGCTTCTACTGTTCCCTTTGGCAAAACCCAACCTTCATACTTATTTTTGTAATTCTTATATAAAACCAGAATTTTACCTCGAAAAATAACCACACCGCCACAACTCGTTGCTTCTATCATTGCAATTCCTCCAGAGTGAAACCGTAACTCCCATGGGGAGTCCGGTTTTGGTGTGTCACACAGACTGGCTCTAGTATACCTCTTTTTGGTTTCATATGCAAGTGCGTAATTATTGTAAACAACTGGCATTCTTTTTATTGTTTGGAAAAATATACATCAAATAGAGCTCTGGCAATTGGAGCCGCTGCCTGCCCGCCTGAGCCGGCTTCTTCTGCAATTACACTTATAACGACTCTTGGATGCTCTGCCGGAGCAAATCCTACAAACCATGCATGGGTTTCCTTCCCTTTTTCAAATTCCGCAGATCCGGTCTTTCCGGCGACCGTATAGGCATCAGTCCTAAGGGCGGAGCCTGTTCCCTCTGTTACAACATCCCGCATAAACTCGGTTAATTCAGAAGCTTCCACGGCAGTCATAAGATTCGTATAGGACTGAGGCATAAATTTCTTAATGACATCTCCCCCTACGTTTTCCACCCGGTCAATAAAATAAGGCTTCATAAGAGTTCCGCCATTGGCAATGGCCGCAACAATCATGGCATTATGAATGGGCGTGATCTGAGTCTGGCCCTGGCCGATCGCAGTCTGAAGGATCTGCCACGTATCAGCACCGCCTCCCATGGTATAAGAGCTTTTGCTGCTTGCAATGGGTAAAGCAAGATCCGTGTTAAACAGAAGCTGGTCCGCAGTATTCTTTAATCCATTTAAGTCCAGCTGCAAACCAAGATTTGAAAAAGCACCATTGCAGGAATTTGCAAATGCCTGTTCCAGGTTTTGATGTCCATGGACTGTCTCATGGTAACACCGGATGGTATACTCCCCATTTTTATAAATCCCTTTGCAGTCAAAGGTATAGTCTTTATAATTAGACGGGTTTTCCTTTATATATTCCAATGCCGTAACAATCTTAAAAGTGGACCCCGGAGGATAAAGTCCCTGAGTCGCCCGGTTTAATAACTGCCCTGAAGTGTTCTCCTCCGCCACCAGTTGACTCCAGTCAGCAGCCAGTGTATTGGGGTTATAATCGGGTTTGGATACCATGGCAAGGATCTTGCCGGTATCCGGCTCCATCACTACCACTGCTCCTTTTCGCTTACCTAACGCATCATAAGCCGTCTTCTGAAGATCCACATCAAGAGTAGAGACAACACTGTCCCCCTGATTCTTCTTGCCAGACAGCTCATTTGCCACCTGCTCTACAAGATTAACATGGCTTGTCAGGAGATAGAAATTAGCCAGGGCTTCCAGGCCGGTCTTTCCATTGGTGGAATATCCCACCGCATGGGCAAACAGCGATTCATAGGGATAAACTCTTGTTTCCTTCCCCTCTCCGTCCACATCTGTCCTGGCAAGGATCCTGCCGTCACTGCTGTAGATTTCCCCACGTACCACCCGGTCGGCAAAGCTGTCGAGTCTGGCATTATAGGAATTATTGATCACACTGTCGCTTTTCACAAGCAAAAAGTAACCAAAATAAGCCGCAAGCCCTACAAAAAGTAGTACGACCCCATAGGTAAGTATCAGGATATGGTGATTTGCTTTTGGATTCGGGTTAGCCTTCATATTTTTCTTCTTCCTCTTCATTGCGTTTGAGTATATAAAGTCCCTGGATGATTCCAAAGATGATAAAGGTGCTTAGAATTGAGCTTCCCCCATAACTGACCAAAGGAAGCGTTACTCCTGTGGAAGGGATAAATTTCGTTACTCCTCCTACAGTTAAAAATACCTGAATGATATAAATCGTTCCAAGGCCAAATGCAATCAGCTTATAGAATACCGCCTGCATCCGGCTGGCAATCATCATGAACTGTAAAAAACATCCCAGACAGATAAGAAGGACACACAGGGCAAAGATGCCTCCCAGCTCCTCCGAAATCGCTGAAAATATAAAATCCTTTTCTACCACCGGGATCCTTCTTGGCATCCCACGGTACAGTCCCATACCAAACCAGCCTCCGGTGCCAATGGCAAATAAAGACTGGGTGATCTGGTACCCCTTCCCTGCAATATCCGCCCAGGGATTTAGCCATGCCGATACTCTGGTCCTTACATGCCCGAACAGCTGATAGGCCAGCATGGAGGCAAGGGTCCCTCCTCCGGCCCCGGCCAGAAGATACAGCCATTTTCCTGTTGCCACAAAGAGCATAAAAATATAAGTCACAAAGAAAATAAGGGCGCTTCCAAGGTCTTTGGAGGCCACCAGGATAAGCACGTGAAGGGCC
The DNA here is from genome assembly GCA_002367105.1 of Hungatella sp. UBA3048. Lineage (GTDB taxonomy): Bacteria > Bacillota > Clostridia > Lachnospirales > Lachnospiraceae > Lacrimispora. The sequence continues at coordinate 69,978 of DFCS01000044.1, read as the reverse complement.
GCCACCGAAGTGACAACAAGTACCGTCTTCATGCTGGTTGACCGGTAAAACATTGTGGCTATAAAAAAGACATAAATGATCTTTACAAATTCCGTGGGCTGGAAGGAATAACCTCCGAACTCCAGGGAAAGCTGGGCACCGTAGCTGCTGGTTCCGGCAAGGCATACAATTCCCAGGAGAAGGATTCCTACAATTCCATAGATCCATGGAATCTTACTTAGCTGCCATACTCTGTCTATGACAAAGGGGATGGCAAATGTCACCAGAGCCGCGGCAGCGACGATGACAAACTGCTTCATGGCCCGGTCAAAAGAAAGCCTGGTCAGCATAATAAAGCCTATGGTAAGGAGCATGCACATATTATTGACCAGCAGCCTGGATAAATTGCGGTAAATCAGCCGGTACAGGAAAAGATAACTGAAAAAGAAGATTACCTGGGCCACGTAAAAAACCAGCATCTTTTCATCCTCAGTCTCCAGCCAGATGACCAAATAGGCGAGCAGATGAATGAGAAACATTGCAAAATTCTGGCGTCTGCAAATCTTCCTTTTCCTGATTTCATCCGGAAAAGAAAAAAAACGAAAATTCAAATATGTGTATAATGCAATCAACAGTATCATCAGATATCTGGAGACGTCAATAATTAAATTAATCATATGTCACCTACTCTACACCGCGTTTGAAATGACCCCTTGTGAATTCTTCAAACGGCAATTTTGCTTCTCTTCCGTAAAGGAATCCGTCAGAAAAGCTTTGTATCACCGCTTTTGTCTGTGCTTTGTTCTCTGTAGTGAACTGAAGCCGTAACAATGAGGGAGATAATCCCTTTACTGCCTCCTCCAGGCCAAGAAGGGAAACGGCCGCTGAATTATAAATGGAATTATAGCAGAAGGTACAATGGTTTTTAACAGGAAATGCTTTCCCCATCCGGTCCTTTAATGTCAATACAACCGGTGTCTTGTCACATTGTTCCATTCCCTGATGAAGGCACTGGGCGGTCACCATCATTGGCAGCCGGCCATATACCAAAAGCTCCCCTGGAACTTCTAGTTTTCCCAAATCCCGGTTGTTTAATTCTACCGGCCAGGTAAGCTCATCCGCTCCCAGCTCTATCAGCATCTTCTGGGCATAATTGTTCATCCCATACATACCAAAATCAAATACCAGTGCCCCCTTGACTTCCCTCTCTTTTAAATAACCTGTTTCCTCCAGGGAACGGATCAGAAATCCGTCAAATGCAGCAGCTTTCATCTCCGTTAAATGTTTATCAAAAAACTGTTCTGCCCTGATCCTGAAAATATGAGGCATGGTAAGCATACACTCCTTACCGGCCCTGTGGCATGACTCCACAGATGCTTTCCATTGTTCCGGCTTAAATTCTGCAGAATCAATATAAATTCTCTTTACATCAGGGCTGGACACCGCTTCTTCCAAACAATCCGGCCGCTCCAGTGAAACCGTAAGTTTTGGGCCTTCTGAAGAAGACTTTGGGCTATAAACAGCCTCTTTTACAGCTTTCAGCGGTTCTGCCTGCCTGTTCTCTTTGTAATCTTTTAGAATCTCATTCTCCAAGGCTTCCATTCCGCGCCTGCGCAGATCATTAAGAGCCTGAACCGGCAGGAATATATTTCCCGTTATCTGAATATCAAGATTTTCAAAATAAAAAGGTGTATTTCCGGTTTTATCCAGCTGTTTCCTTACTTTTTCCTCTGTTACAGGCTGATTTTGGGCAGTCTGCACGATCTCTCCTTCGACAGCGGCATTATGGCCGCAGGCACTTAACTGCAAAGAGGCCATTTGTCCTTCTTCCAGAAGTACGGTTCCAACCACCGGCTCTCTTACCTGTTTTTCTACAAAGTTTTTATCAAGGAAATCAAACAACTCCTGATTGCCTTCCCGAAAAGCAGGCTTTTCTTTCCAGACCACCATATCCCGCCCATTTTGGCGTTTGTAGTATCCGTCGGTCTGACCTCCCCGGTCAAATAGATCCAGAAGCATTTTTTTATCCTGCTCTTCGACCCGGTAGCCCTCTCTTCCTTTAGTCAGATAAAGGTCCGCGTACTTTCGGTAAATGCTCACTACCCCGGCCGTATACCTTGGACTCTTCATCCTTCCTTCAATTTTCAAGGAATAGACTCCGGCTTCTATCATGTCCGGTATGATATCCAAAGTGCTCAAATCCTTGAGGCTGAGACAATAACGGTCATCTTTACCTCCAAGAATCTGGCCTTCCCGTTTCACCTCGTAGGGCAGGCGGCAGGTTTGGGCACATCTTCCCCTGTTTCCGCTTCGCCCTCCGATGAGGCTGCTGAATAAGCATTGACCGGAATAGCAGTAGCATAATGCGCCGTGTACAAAACTCTCGATCTCTACATCCACCTGATCACGGATCTTTGCAATTTCCTTCAAGGATAATTCCCTGGCAGTAACAACCCGGTCAGCTCCTAAGTCTTTTAGAATCCTGGCCCCATAAGCGCCGGTAATGGTCATCTGAGTACTTGCATGAATGGTAAGTCCCGGAAAATTCTCCCGGATAAACCGGAAGGTTCCCATATCCTGTACGATGACTGCATCCAGGCCCTGCCTGTAATATGGAACAAGATAATCGTAAAGCTCCCCTATCTCCTGCTCCTTCATCAGCGTATTAACGGTCATGTATAACTTCCGCCCATGAATATGGACGTAATCAATGGCTTCCAGCAGCTTGTCCTCCTCAGGATTTTCCGCAAATGCTCTTGCCCCAAACCGGCTGCCGCCCATATAGACCGCATCGGCGCCTGCCGCCACCGCTGCCTTCATACTTTCAAATGATCCTGCCGGAGCAAGAATTTCAACTGCTTTCTTCACAAGTTCCTCCTGTTTGCCCTTTATTGATGAAAGAGAGGATGTCACGGCCCTGCCGCCCAACATCCCCTCCTGACTTATTCTTTCTTACCGGAATCCGCAGATTTCCTGGTTTCCACCAGTTCAAGCTTTGCCGACTCAAGCTTCATCTGAGTGGCCACAAGTTCATGCTTTAAGCTATAGATCTCCTTTTCCATCTCCGCCTTCTGCTGCTCCAGCCTGGCGGTCTGTTCTCTGGCCTTGAAATAATCATCCGCCATATTTAACTGAATCATGATATTTTGATATTCTGCGCTTTGCTTCGTAAATCCTTCCTGATGCTTCAGCGTTATAATCATCTCATTGATGTAGCTTGCCAGGCGGTGGATATAACTTTCTTCCTCACTTCCGCCCAAAGCATAAATCTTGCCATCTATTAAAACTTCTGTACTGCGTTTGGAATCCATGCTGTTCTCTCCCTGTTTCATTTGCTCCTTTTTACTATAACATATTTTGTGCAGATAGAAAAGCCCTGCCTGCATACCTTTATGTCCAAAAAGTACGGCTAAATAATAGGAAAGTTCTAAAATCCAGGCAGATTATGATCCCAAGGAGATTCCAAGATGTTCATATGCCCGTTCCGTGGCAACACGACCTCTGGAGGTGCGGTTTATAAAGCCGTTCATCAGAAGATACGGTTCATAAACATCTTCCAGCGTCCCGGCATCCTCTCCCAGAGAAGCTGCCAGGGTATCCAGGCCTACCGGACCGCCGGCAAATTTCTCAATCATTGTGGACAGGATCGCCCTGTCATTATAATCCAGGCCAAACTTATCCACATCCAGAATGTCCAGGGCAAAATCCGCCACTTCTTTAGTAATAATACCGTTATACTTTACCTGGGCGAAATCCCGGACTCTCTTTAACAGGCGGTTGGCCAGCCTTGGGGTTCCTCTGGATCGCTTGGCGATCTCTGCGGCCCCTTCATCCTCGATTTCCACCTGTAAGACCCGGGCGGAACGGCAAACAATAATCTTAAGCTCCTGAGGCGTATAAAATTCCAGCTTCTGCACCACACCGAACCTGTCTCTTAACGGAGCGGTTAAAAGCCCCGCTCTGGTAGTCGCTCCCACTAAAGTGAATTTAGGAAGATCCAGTCTTATGGATCTGGCTGAAGAATCCTTTCCCAGCATGATATCTATGGCAAAGTCTTCCATTGCCGGATACAAAACCTCTTCTACCTGGCGGTTTAAGCGGTGGATCTCATCTACAAACAGCACATCCCCTTCCTGGAGATTGTTCAGTATGGCGGCCATCTCGCCCGGTTTTTCGATGGCAGGTCCTGATGTGACCTTCATGTTGACTCCCATTTCATTGGCAATGATCCCTGAAAGTGTTGTCTTTCCCAAGCCGGGAGGCCCGTAAAATAAAACATGATCTAAGGATTCCCCCCTGGCTTTGGCGGCATCAATGTATACTTTTAAATTGGTACGTATCTTTTCCTGTCCAATATACTCAGCAAGACACATGGGCCTTAAGTTTGGTTCTATTCTTTTATCTTCTTCTGTTATCTCTGTGGTTATAATTCTACGTTCCATCTCTGCCTTTACCCGTTATTTTATATAAATGCCAGATGCTTTAAGGAGGCCTTAAGCACATCTTCCACCGTCATGGATTCCGTTACTTCCACCTGACGAACCGCCTTACCAGCCTCAACTGCAGAATATCCCAGAGCCGCCAGCGCTTCCATGGCTTCTCCCGCTACCCCGCCGCCGGATAAAACAGGCCCATTCCCCTGTTCCACAAACCCGGAAGGGAGAATTCCAGCGATATCAATTTTATCTTTTAAATCCAATATAATTCTCTGAGCAGTCTTTGCTCCAACCCCCGGCGCTTTGGATATGGCTTTGGCGTCTCCCGAAACAATGGCCCTTCTTAAATCATCCGGGTCAAGAGCAGAAAGAATTCCCAAGGCTCCTTTGGGGCCAATCCCGTTCACACTTATGAGCTGCTTAAACATCTGTAAATCCTGACGGTTTAAGAAACCGTAGAGGCACATGGCATCCTCTCTTACCTGAAAATATGTATACAATTTTGTCTCTACGCCAATTCCCGGCATATTTTGAATCACGGATATAGGAACATGTATCTCATATCCCACGTTTCCGCTTTCTATAACAACGGTATCTTCAAATAGTTCAACCAATGGTCCTTTTACGAAAGAAATCACGACCTCTGTCTCCTTTTGTTATGCTGGAAATCTTATCTATATTATTTATCATAGCATACAGCCTGTTCTTATGCAAGCGGATAGTCGAACAAATATTCTGTTCCCGTTGACGGACCGGTGCCTTTCCGCTATAATATTGGGAGAGAAAATCCCCTGCGGGTATCCCCATATACCCGGTAAATCGGGGTTTGCCCTGTTCAAAAAACATGGACAGTACTAAGGAAAGGGCGGAATCATACATGATCACTTTACAGAAAACCATTGCATTTCATGAGACATATCCCTTAGACCGGATCGGCCGGAAAGAGGATCTGCTGTTCTTTGATATAGAAACCACAGGCTTCTCCGGGGAGTATTCTACCCTTTATCTGATCGGATGTGTTTATTATAGAAACAACTGTTGGAACCTGGTCCAGTGGTTCGCTGACACCCTGGATTCGGAAAAAGAACTGCTGGTAACCTTTTTTAATTTCTTAGAAGATTTTACTGCAGTCATACATTTTAACGGGGATGGTTTCGATATTCCCTATCTTTTGAAGCGATGCCTTGCCCATGGCATGCCTTACAATTTTTCCGGTGTGGAAAGCCTGGATATTTACAAAAAAATACGTCCTTACCGGGGGCTTCTTGGACTTCCTTCCATGAAGCAAAAGTCCATTGAGGAGTTTTTAAACGTAGAGCGGAAGGATCTTTATTCCGGCGGGCAGCTGATCGAAGTTTATAAAGATTATCTTATCTCCCATGATAAATTTCTATTTGATCTTTTAATATTACATAATGAAGATGATTTAAAAGGAATGCCACTGATCCTCCCTATATTGAATTACCCGGACTTTTTAGAGCACAGCTTTCTCCTTGAACATCAGGAGTTATTAAGCCAGGAGGACATCTTCGGCCGGGAATTCCACTCTTTGCGGCTTACCTGTAAAAATGGCTTTGCCGTTCCTGTTGGTTTTTCCAAATCCAATTCTCTGGTCTCCATGGATGCGGAAAGAGAACACCTGACCATAACCATTGACCTCTATGAGGGTGAATTGAAATACTTTTATCCTGATTATAAAAATTACTATTATCTGATTTATGAAGACAAGGCCATTCACAAAAGCGTGGCGGAATATGTGGATAAGGAAGCCCGGATAAAAGCTACGGCCAAGACATGCTACACACGCAGGGCTGGCTGCTATCTTCCCCAGTTTTCCTCCTTGTGGACACCCAGCCTGCAAATGGAATTCAAGGATAAAATCACTTATGTTTCCTATGAACCGGACTTCTTTGAGGATGGCGAAAAGCTTCGGATCTACGTTCGTCACCTGTTGGATACCCTGTGCCGTTAATCCAGAATCATTTCCCCCGGTTTCTGGTACTTTACCGAATGTATTCCGGGCACGTCTTATATATGGAGCTTTTGTTTTTATTAGTGTTACATTTGGATGTTTTAAGGGAAGCTAAATGACTTCCCTTAAATTATTTCTACTGAACTATTTTTCTTATTCTCCAAATTACTCCTGTGTTTGGTAAATAAATATTTTGCATCTCTAAATCAGCGATCGCCATATCCGATATATACATGGAATGATCAGGTCCGAAAACAACATCCGTGGGCCTGCTCAGCCCTCTTTCTTCCGGAAATCCTGATTTGTTGATAGCAAATGTCGCTATTTCTCCATTAACAACATTAACTTTCAATACCCTATGTCCTACACCTGAACGTATATCGCCAGGCTCTTCGAATTGGATTCCACCAAAACATGCAATGTAAATATCTCCAATCAGTCCAAAATCTGATGACTCGTTAAAATCAAATCCCATGATATTGGATCCAGACGGAAAAACAGCAATTGGTGTCGGAGGTACCGATGGAATGGTATGAAGTAATGGCTCTGGTTTTCTGCCTCTGATCGGAGTAAATCTGGGCAATGTCACAGGAACTCCTCCTGTGTAATCTGGCCAACCATACCACGCACCTATATTTAACAAATGCAATTCATCTAATGCATTGGCAATCGGTCTGCTTCCTCTTGCATCCATTCCCTGGTTTGATATGATCAGCCGTTTCAATGCATCAAATTTCAAACAAAACGGATTACGAAGCCCCCATGCAACCTGTTCTATTCCAGATCCATCCATATTTGCCCTTAATACACTGCCAGAGGCTAAAGTTCTGCCTTCTTTTACTTGATATTGTTGAATATTTGGTACTCCAAAAGGGGAAAAAGCTCCGGTAACAGCCGTCCCCATGGCTGGTATCAATACATTTTTAGTTTCAAAATTAGTGTAGTTAAGAAATATATAGGAACCTGGATAATCATGTAAATGAGGATGCTCAAGAACCCAGCTATTATCCAGTCCTACTACACCGGAATTCGTTGTTGTTCCCTGTCCGAAATATATTTTCTCATCAATACCAAATTCGACACGGTTGTTGCTGAAGTCTCCATTGCTTGGCAAGCCGTTTATGATATCCTGTCTTGTACCATCCGGTCTAAGAACAGTTACTACGCCTTTATGCGATACATAAATATATCCATTTTTATAATTGATACCAGTTATGGGAACATTAAAGCCATCAGCTACAACATCAATATTTCCATTGCTCATACGCATAACTTTAGGATTCATTGTAGCCAATCCGGAGTCAGCAATTAACATATCACCGTTTTCTGTAAAAACCATACCAATAGGTGCATTTAATCCCTGAGCAAATACATCTATTTGATAACCTAGAGGTACACTTATTCTATCAGGTTCAAGCTCCCTTTGTTTATTTGGAGCTTGCTGCATGCATGACTTTTGTAGATGCTTGTTTACAGCGAAATTCACCTTAAATCTCCGCTTATACTATTATATACAATATATGATAAGTGTAAAAATATAGTGACCGTTCTTTATTAAATATACATTGATAGGATCCTAGGATTATGCCGGATTTCCCCAAGATTCACAACAAAGCCATAGCAATAAATATCACCTTCATTATGTACCTTCTAACATAGTGATTTTGTGAATCAGCCTTCTCTTTTTTCAGTATAAAAATCAAACGATCTTTTTCATACTGATCGTTATTATTTTTTGCATATTCAATTAATGATCTTCGCCGTTAATAATTCTTATCCCAATAAAGTTTCTATAAATATCTCCTGTAAAAGAGATTCTGGTATCTCCTGTCCGATATATATTTGCAGCATACCCTTAGGTGTTATTTGGAACTCTTTCAATTCCTTTCTATACTGCAATATTGATTTTGCTTCAATGTTTATGTGATCCTTAAATATATTAATCTTATAAACTTATCCTCAATATAATAACTCGGTAATCTGGCCCATAGTTTTTCTTTCACATTTACTTGGTTAATAACCAAATTTCGCAAAACATAAAAAGTCCTGTTATTTCTTCACTGTTTTGGTCAACGTAATTCTTTATATCCTCATTCATTTGCCCATCTCCCATTATTATCAAAAATATTTATAAACACCCTTCACATACAGAATAAGAACTCTTCGCTAAAATCCCTATATAATGGGAGCTAGTAATCTCCTTTTTCCAATAAATGTCTGATATAAGAAAATGTTCTTTGTTCCCCTTGGTCTTTTAACATCAAAAGAAGCTCCTCCAACAAATTTTTTGTCTCAGGGGCAATGACCATGTAGCTTTTTGAATGCATGTAATATTCCCAAGGCGATGCATCGGTGTAATCCTTGCCCTTATAGGTTTTCGATGCTGCAATCCGGTCCATCATCATTTCGATGACATAGTTTAGGGGCATCTTATGGCCAACAAGACCCTCCGACATATCGGTGGTAAAGTCGATCCAGTATTCGTAGTGATGCTTGTTGCGGCCTTTATGGTGGAGCCAGGCTCTTGAAAAACCCTTGTCCTCTCTTTCCGCAGCATTGGGGCTTCTGGTCCCCTGGTAATAAATAACACCTGGAACAAACTCTTCCAGACTGTATTTTGACAAATCATGAAGCAGTCCCTGCTTAATAAGACCCACACGAAAACAGTTTTTCATGACTCTGATCTTATGTATATTGATTGTGCAAAAATGCCCCCACAAATTCATAAATTTCATTGCATTCACCTTTTTATCCTTGCAAAAGAATCTTTTCCCATTTTACCACAAATTTCTCCGATTTCACTACTTATTTCCCCTTTATTTTTTAATGAAGATTTATTGATTTTTAACACGGAAAACGTTTGACACCTCTCCCTTTTTATGCTATTCTTAGGGAGGTTACAGATATCCTGTAACAGTACAATTTTTTTATTCATTTTGGAGGTATCATAATGAAAGGTACAGTTAAGTGGTTTAACAACCAAAAGGGTTACGGATTTATTTCCGACGAACAGGGTAACGATGTATTTGTTCACTACTCAGGTCTTAGCATGGACGGCTTCAAATCCTTAGATGAAGGCGCTGCGGTAGAGTTCGATGTTGTAGACGGAGCTAAAGGACCACAGGCTACAAACGTTACCAAATTATAATCATTGACTCATCAGTGTACCTTTTTTCAATATACAGGAAGAAGTTATATTGTTTCACATGATTACGATTAGAGCCATCCAGTGGATGGCTCTTTTTGATATCCTTGTCTTACGACTTATCGCGAAGACTTTCTAAATCTTCTACTGTAAACTCATAATTTTTATTACAGAAATGGCAGTTCACCTCAATGCTCTTTCCTTCGTCAATCATTTCCTGAAGTTCTTTCCTTCCGATGCTGATCAAGGCTTTTTCCACCCTGGCTTTATCACAGTTGCAATAAAAGCGGGTAGGAACCTGTTCCATCAGTTCCAGGCCAAACTCTCCAAGTATATGTTCAAGGATCATCTCCGGTGTCTTTCCCTGATCCAACAGATCTGTGATCGAGGTGATTTCTCCCAGCTTTTTCTCCAGTCCTCCAATGATCTCCTCAGATGCTCCCGGCAGGAGCTGGATGATAAAGCCACCGGCCTGTTTTACGGTATTGTCCCTGTTCATTAAAACGCCCAGTGCCACCGATGAAGGCGTTTGCTCAGAAGAAGCATAGTAATAAGTCAGATCTTCTGCAATCTCACCGCCCACCAGTATGGTTTGTCCAACGTAAGGCTCCTTGAGTCCGATATCTCTAATTACACTTAATACTCCCTCTCCTACTGCACCGCCTACATCCAGCTTTCCTGCCTGATTGGGAGGAAGCATGACTCCAGGATTGTAAGCATAACCTTTTACATTTCCTTTTGAATCTGCAGTCACCGTAAGGCCTTCCATAGGACCGCTTCCCTGAATCTTCAGGGTCAGTAAATCATCTTCGCCCTTCATCATAATGCCCATCATGCTTCCCGCAGTTAAAAGCCTGCCTAAGGCAGCCGTAGCGATAGGGCTTGTATTATGAGCTTGTCTTGCCTGTTCTACCAGTTCTCTGGTAGTAGCCGCAAAAGCACGGATCTGATGATCCCCTGCCGTAGCTCTGACAATATAATCTGCCATTTTATAATTCCTTTCCGCGTTCTCTTGCTATGATATAAATTCTTTCACTGGTATCCTTTGCGGGATCTTTGGTAAAAGCATCAAAAGCTGCCACAAAATCCATGCCGGCCTCTTTTATCGCCGTCTTTACTTCCTCCAGAGAATATGCCCTTTGGTAATGATTTTCCGTATATTTCCGGTATAAGTCTTCCTCCTGTCTGATAAACAGGGAAAGGTCATATTCATTGATCCTGGTTTCCTTATCATAATAATTATCCCAGATAAAGCTGCATTCCTCCCGGTCCTCCGCAATGGTAGAGTCACCCATAAGGGTTTCATATTTATATATGGTGTTCAGATCAAATATAAAAATTCCTCCTGGATCCAGATAATTGTTTACCAACTTAAAAACTTCCGCCAATTCCTCATATTCCAGAATATAGTTCATACAGTCACAGATGCTTAAAACAGCCCGTACCGTGCCGTAAAGCTCAAATCCCCTCATATCCTGCATAAGATAAAGGATGTCTTTTCCTGACTTTTCCCGCTTTTCCATGGCTATCTGCAGCATGTCATCGGAGTTGTCCACTCCGATCATATCATACCCCCGGTCAGCAAGAAGCTCCGTAAGACTTCCCGTACCGCATCCCAGGTCAAGAATCAAGCCATCCCTGATTCCATATTCATTCAGCAGACCAGTCACGTATTCACACCAGTCCTTATATGGAATGTTATCCATAAACCGGTCATAGACCTCTGCAAAGCTAGTGTACGCTTCCATTCACAGTTTCCTCTTTCTCGCCCATGCTTTCTGGGCATTATTAAGGTATCCAAAAACAAAGCAGGTAACTCATAAAGAGGTACCTGCCTTCCTGTCTCTTTATCCTGCTGCCAGGGCAGCATTGGATTACTGGTTGGATCCGCAGCACTTTTTATACTTCTTGCCGCTGCCGCATGGACATGGATCGTTTCTTCCAACCTTTGCTCCCTTAACAATGGTTCCAGAAGCTTTCTGCTTTTTATAAAGCTCTTTTTTCTTTTCTTCTGACAGTATTGCATCCCACTCCGGAAGATTATACAGCCATTCTGCTTTAGCCTCTACCATATTATAATACAGCTTTTCAGGATCGATCTCTATTTTTACCACGGTCTGCTCGTCCATGGTCTCAATAGGATTCTCATATCCCTTTAAGCTTTCATTGATTCCATCTAAAAAACCGGTCATTGTCTGGACATCTGTACCATATCTCTTCGCCAGATCTTCTACCGTTCCCTCAACCGCTTCCTCTGGTTTGGAAAGAATATGCTCATAGATTCCCTTTTCTACTTTGAAATACTCGGTCCATAATTCTTCTTTCCCTTTATCATCCAGCCCATCGCCGTATGCCAAGTTTCTCCAATTTTCTAAAATAGCCATGTTCAAACCATCCTTTTGTCTGTTATTCTCATGAAGGCAATGAGCCAAAATCAAATAAGCCTGACTTTGGCAACTGCCAACGGAGTCAAACGGCCCCCAGCTTGCTGTAAGGTATTTGACTTCCAGTAGTACTCCAACAAACAGTATATAACATCTTTATATATTTTGCAAAATGTTTTTTCTTACTTTTATAATTCTCTGCATCTCTTCCTATACACTTATGTTCTTTTAAAGCCTATTCCTGCTTAAACCCAGAAGCTTCCTCATTAGATTCACGCTTCCAACATTATAGCCGCTGCATCCATAGACCGCCTTCAAGCCAGGGTCCGTAACAATTAAAAGAGGAAGTTTCTCCGGATCCACATACATTCTCCTGGCCAGTGGTTCTACCGTATCATCAAAGCTTATGTAACCCACCTTTATTTGAGGAATGGATTCCAGAACTTTACTGATGGTCTGGTTCTGTAATGACATTTCACTTTGCAGCAGGAAAATGATCTGGGCATCAAGGGATTCCAAAGCTTCCTTTTGTTCCAGCATTTCGTTAAGAACGTGCTCGGTTGGTTCCTGACCCTCAGACAGGATAGCAAGAATATTGCTCTTACCTTCCATAAGCGCTGATGCCGGAACCGTCTTTTCTTTCTCATTTTCCTCTTTTACGGTTATTTCAAAATCATCCAGCATGTTATCAACCAGCATATCATCCAGGCTTCCGGCCCGCAGGCGCATGGTTACAGACTTTTCTTCATCTTTTTTTAATTCAAAGACGTACTCACTGGCGTTCTGGTTCCCGCTTGGAAGGCGGACAGAAGTGATCAGACGATAAATACCAGGCTCTAAATCAAGCTTTAAAACGCCGTCGGAAAATTTTAAACCGGTATAATCAAGAGACACAAACTGCCCCTCTTTTAGCCTTCCAACGGTCCATGTCTGGTAGTAGGTCCACAGATTGTCTGTTTCTCCATAGAGTACCAGCTTTCCTGACTCTTCGGTCCTGTCTTTAACGATCTCATCTGCTCCGGTTATTGATACGAATCTTCCGGTCTCATAAACCTCAGCTTCCAGATTTACCGGGTTGATCCGGGCCGGAATGCCAAACGTCCTGCAGATAGAAACAAATAATATCTTCTGGCTAAGGGGATTGCTCTGTAAAAGCTTAAGGCTTCCTGCCGGTGTGGAGCAAATTGTCTTGTAGTCCAGCTTTGATTCAAAACCGATATGCTGCTTCACATATTCCCAAATGGTTTCAGGATTCTTACGGAATCCCGCCTTTTCGTCCTCATCGAAATATTCCTCAATAAATCCCCTGTAATCGGTCATTTCTTCCAGCAAAACTCTTGGACAAAGAATGTATTTTACATAAATATCAAGATGTCCATTCTCCGCCCACTCCTTACGATATTGGGCGGCCCCTGTAAGATGGCTTTCCAGAATCTCTGCCCTTGCATCCTTATAATCTTTTACGGTCAGGCTGTTAAGCATGGCCTTACGGTCAGGATTATGATCTTTGGATAGAAATTTGTAAATCTCATCAAAGTTACCGGCAGACAACCGGAGTGTCTCTGTTTCATCAGGATATGAGGAAGCCTCTTCCGCCTTAAAGTAGCCTGCGATCCTGCCTTCCCGCATCTGATTAGCCTCTTGGATCCGCTTTCTGTTTCTTTCCTTTTCTTCCTTTGTAAGCTTCACCGGATTTACGGGGTAATCCTTTGGAGCTCTGACGTCCGCATCCACCCAGGCATTTATTCCGGATTTGTCTTCTTCCTTCTTTAATACCAGAACCGTTCCATCTTCATCCTCCGGAGAAATCCACGCCTCGCAGCATAACCCTTCCTTCATAGCACGGACATGGACATCTCCAAGACCAACGGTAAGGGATACCTTTCCATTCCTGTCTGTATGTAAGTTTACCACGCTGCAGTATTCCGCCATATTAAGAATCTCAAAGGAAACCTGGACATTCTCTGCTGGGTTTTTATCCTCATCAAGCACCTGAATCTCATAAGATTTGGTCAGGGCATAGGTTGCAGTCCCATTATAATAAACCAATAGATCTTCCTTCCCCAGACATTCTGTCACCGAATCACCGGAATAATCGGAAAAGGTTCTGGTGTGTACCAGCAATGCCCTGGAGGAAGCATTGGTAAACCACCCCTTATCCAGCACTTCTTCCGGCTCGCAGGCTCCCAGGAAATGCCACTTTCCTTCCACAAACACTTCAACCCATGCATGATTGTCGTCACAATGAGCCCATCTTGGGGTATACACCTGTCTGGCAGGAATTCCCACACTCCGGAAAGCCGTTACAGCAAACGTGGATTCTTCCCCGCATCTGCCCTTCCCGGATTTATACACAGTCACAGGAGATATGGTTCTGTTGTCTGATGCCTCATAAGTTCCATTCTCCGCACACCAATAATTGATTTCCAGCACCGCCTCCCTTACGGAAAGCCCTTTGATCCGGCTGATCAATTTGTCATAGAAAAATCTTCGGCAGTTTTCGATATTTTCCGTATTGATCCTGTAATATAAAATATGATGAAGGAACATATCTTCCGGAATTTCCTGACACCATTCCATTTGTTCATAAACCATGATGGAATGCCTGACAAATCCAAGAAACAGATCAAATTCATACTCCCCGGCATCCCGTAAGGGCATTGTCCCATATAAAAACTTCATGAGTACCTGTTCTATGGGAGTACACCGTTCCATAGCCCTTTCGATTTCTTCCTTAAGACCTCCAAGAAAGGGAAGTCTAAGCTCATATTTTTCCTGGGCATATCTCTGCAAATGTTCTGAAAACATGACTATATTCTCCTTTGCGAAATCAATTAATTATTTTCTGACCCAGACAGTCCGGCCGAATTATTGAATGGTAACTCCTGCAGAGTAAAGCTTTCTGGCTGTGGCTTCATCAGGCATGGAGTCCGTGATGATCCCGTCTATGTCATCAAAATGAGCGAATTTATAGGAATCATTAAAATAAAACTTATCCTTTTCCATTACCAGATATTTGTGCCTGCTGCTGGCAATGGCCGCCTTTTTTGTCAGACCATCCTCCACTCCTAAGGTGGTAATGGAATTGTCCGTAAGGTCCAGTCCGCAGGTCCCTATGAAGGCCCTGTCAAAGCTGTACTGCTTGATGATCTCAATGGCGGCTGCTCCCATAAAGCCGTTTACCGTGCGGTACATGATTCCTCCGGTTCCAATGGAGGTGATATCCGGATTTACCGCCAGTGTCTGCATAATATCGATCATGTTCGTCACCACGGTCAACCGTTTGTGGGATTTGGCAAGCCGTTCCGCCACCATGATATTTGTGGTGGAAATATCCAGAAATATGGTTTCATTGCTCCTAATCAGTTCAAAAGCCTTCTGTGCAATTAAATTCTTTTTTTCAATATTCGTATCTCTCCGGTCAATGACATCCCGTTTCAGCGGATAATCCTGGGATAATAAGGCTCCGCCATAGGTCCGTTTCAGTTTTCCGGCATTTTCAAGGTTTTTTAAGTCCTTGCGTATGCAGTCTTCTGTCACCTGAAAAAGAGCGCTCAAATCCTTTACTTTCACCATTCCTTGATCGTGAAGGATTTGTAAAACCCTGTCTAAACGTTCTTCCGTAAACATGCCCTCTCCTCCATCAGCCTTTTTGCCCGGCGAATCTGCTCCTCTTCTGTACGGAAAATATCATACTCCCCGATTCCCGGTATACCCATATTTACATTTTCCTTCCGGTAGATCATGCCGCTGTCCACGATTGTCTTTCCAGACATGTGAAAGCACCGGGCATCTATCTCATCCATCAGGCAGGCAATGGCATCTACATTGACTCCGCTGCCTACCAAAATGTCGATCCGGCCAGCCGCCTGCTCCATCAGCTTCCCTAAAAGCTTTTTTCCTTCCATGCATGTGTTCTGCTGTCCGGAGGTCAGTATGGTATCCACCCCTGCCTCAATAGCCTCCTTTAAGCTTCTGTAAGGATCCCGGCATACATCAAAAGCTCTGTGCAGGGTCATATTTCCCATTCCCGCATTTTCTCTGAGCACTTTCAGCCGTTCCATGTCAAGATCCCCATCCGGTTTTAAAAATCCCACGACGATCCCATCCGCGCCAAGGTCACGAAACATCTGCGCATCCTCTGATATCATCTGAAATTCATGATCTGTATATAGAAAATCTCCATACCGGGGCCGTATCAGAACGTTGATCGGAACATCACAGGCTTTGCGGATCTGATTAAACTGACTAACGCCAGGGGTCGTTCCCCCAATCACCAGATTTGCACAGAGCTCCAGCCTGTCGGCACCCCCTTGTACCGCTGCTTTAGCGGATTCTACAGAATCCACACAGACCTCCAAGATATAGTCTTTCATTATTTTCTCCTAACCATCTATTTTTTGTTGACGGCATCCTGCATTGCCTTGTGGCAGGCTGCAAAATGCCCTGGCCTGACTTCTTTCATTTCCGGTGTTTTTTCCCGGCACACCTGCTCTGCATAAGGGCAGCGGGAAGCAAACCGGCAGCCTTCCTTCAAATTAACAGGATTTGGCAGACTTCCCTCCAGCATGATCCGGCTGCGGCTCTTTTCCACATCAGGATCAGGGATCGGAATTGCGGAAAGCAATGCCTCGGTATAGGGATGGAGCGGATCCTCAAACAGGCACTCACTGTCTGCCAGTTCCACCATAGCCCCCAGGTACATAACACCGATCCGGTCGCTGATGTGCTTAACCATAGAAAGATCATGAGCAATGAACAGATAGGTAAGCCCTCTCTTCTCCTGCAGCTCTTTCAACAAGTTGATCACCTGTGCCTGAATGGAAACATCCAGCGCGGAAATGGGTTCATCGCATATCACAAACTCCGGATTCACAGCCAATGCCCGGGCTATCCCCACCCGCTGACGCTGTCCGCCGGAGAATTCGTGAGGGAAGCGGTTTGCATGCTCTTCGGAAAGTCCTACTGTTTCCAGAAGTTCAAGTACCTTCTTTCTCCGTTCCTCTCCGCTCAAGATTCCATGAGCATCAATTCCCTCCGCAACAATATCTATAACCTTCATCCGAGGATTAAGGCATGCATAAGGATCTTGAAAAATCATCTGCATCTTTCTTGTGAAGCTATGACGCTCCGCCGCCGCCATGCTGCTGTTAATTTCCTGTCCGCCATATACGATCTGGCCATCCGTTGGCTCATACAGCTGGATCACGGTCCGGCCAAAGGTAGACTTCCCGCAGCCGCTTTCTCCAACCAGACCAAGGGTTTCTCCCTTATATATATCCAGGCTGACATCGTCCACTGCTTTCAATATCTGATTTTTCCCTACCTGGAAATATTTTTTCAAATGCTTTACTTCTAATAATGGTTTCTTTTCTGCCGACATCATGATTTCCTCCTATTCCCTGAAAGCTTTTGCCCGCTCATCAAGAAGCCAGCAGCGCGCATGGTGGCTCTCGCCGCAAAGCATATCCTCCGGAGGATACTGTCTGCAGACCTCCATGGTTTTTGTGCATCTGGCTGCAAATGGGCAGCCTTTTGGCGGATCCATCAGATCCGGCGGAGTCCCATGAATGGCCGTCAGCTCGCCTCCTTTATGGGAAGCTTTTGGTATGGAAGCCAGAAGTCCCTTCGTATAAGGATGTTCCGTCTGGTAAAACAGTTCACGCACATCAGCGCTTTCCACCAGCTGACCTCCGTACATAACGGCAACCCGGTCCGCAATATTCGCCACAACTCCCAGATTATGGGTGATAATAATAATAGAGGTTTTAATTTTCTTCTGCAAGTCCTTCATCAGATCCAGAATCTGTGCCTGTATGGTTACGTCCAAAGCCGTAGTCGGTTCATCTGCGATCAAAATCTTTGGATCACAGGCCAAGGCCACTGCGATCACGACTCTTTGCCTCATACCGCCGGAAAGCTGGTGAGGGTACTGGTCAAATCTTGTTTCCGGGTTGGAAATTCCAACCAGAGAAATCAACTCAAGAGCCCGATCCTTCATTTGAACTTTAGTCATATCCTTCCGATGCTCTTTTAATACCTCCACAATCTGCTTTCCTATGGTCATAGTAGGGTTTAAAGAGGTCATGGGATCCTGAAATATCATGGAAATATCCGATCCCCGTACCGTCTGCATCTGCCGCTCGCTGTATTTGGAAAGATCCTTACCTTCCAGGAGAACACTGCCTCCTACGATCTTTCCATTCTTCGGAAGCAGGCCCATAATACTTTTCACGGAAATGGATTTACCGGAGCCGGATTCTCCCACGATTGCCAAAGTTTCCTGCTCATCCAGGTAAAAACTTATCCCCCGCACCGCCTGAACTACGCCATGCTGTGTCTTTATATGTACCTGCAACTGATTGACTTCCAATAATCTGCTCATGACATCTCACCTACTTTCTCATTCTTGGATCCAGAGCATCCCGCAAGCCGTCTCCAAGAATGCTGAAGCATACCATAATCAGGACGATCACGATTGCCGGGAAAATCAATACGTGGGGGAAATTGCGGAGCACCTGGTATCCGTTGTTGATCAAAACTCCTAAAGATGCTTTCGGCTCCTGCATGCCAATGCCGATAAAGCTTAAAAATGCCTCTGTAAATATGGCGGACGGAATGGTAAACATGGCATTAATGACAATGACTCCCACTGTATTGGGGATCAGATGTTTCCATATGATTCCTGCAGTACTGGTTCCCAGCACTCTGGCTGCCAGCACGAACTCCTGATTTTTAAGCTTTAATATGGATCCGCGGACCAGACGTGCCATATTCACCCAGCCGGTAATGGAAAGAGCTACTACAATCGTCCAGATACCTGCCGGCATAACCATCATCAAAAGGATGACGATGATCAGATGAGGAATTCCCACCAGTACTTCAATGATTCGCTGCATAACGGCATCCACTCTCCCGCCGGCCAGAGCGGAAACCGCTCCATAGGTCACTCCCAATGTTAAATCCAAAAGAGCTGCCACAAAGGCAATGAGTAGGGAAATGCGGGTTCCCATCCATGTCCTGACCCAAAGGTCACGTCCGAACTGATCCGTTCCGAAGAGATGCTTCATAGAGGGAATCTGATAAATGATGTCATAATTCGTTTCTTTATAAGAATATCTTGAAAACTCCGGCGCCAGTATAGCAAGAAGCCCGATAGCTATCAATGTAAACAGACAAACAACTGCCGCCTTATTTTTTTTCAAACGAAGCCAGCCATCCTGAAGGGCTGTTAAATTGGGTCGGGCAATATGTTCTTTCTCCGATTCATCCACATATGCCTTTACAAATAATTCATCCATGCTCACCCCTCCTTACCGGCTGCCAGACGGATCCTGGGATCAATGAGGGAATAAGCAATATCAACGATCAGCACTACAAAAATATAGAAAGCGCTGTAAAAAATCGTGATTCCCATGATCGTGGAATAGTCATTAGCCTTTATACTGTCTACAAATAAGCTGCCAATTCCAGGGATGGTATAAATATTCTCAACAGCTAAGGAGCCTGTCAGAAGATTTACAACAATAGGTCCCAGTATCGTCACCACAGGGATGATCGAATTCCTTACTGCATGGCGCATGAGCACCTTCATTGGGCTAAGACCCTTGGCTTTGGCAGTGACGATGTAATCCTGCTCCAACACCTCCAGCATCTCAGTCCGGATAAACCGGGCGATCATGGCAGTCGCAGAAAAGGATAAAGCAATGGACGGCAGAACCGAACATTTCCAGTCTGTCCAAAAACCAACGGGCAGGATTCCCCATTTTAAGGCCACATAATACTGCAAAAGAGCCGCAGCTACAAAATTAGGTACAGAAACTCCAAGAACAGCTACGATCATAGTGAAATAATCAATTCCGCTGTTATGTCTCCACGCCGCGATAATTCCCAAGGTCAATCCAACAGCCAGACCGATCAGTACTGCCTGAAGGCCAATTAAAGCGGAGGGACCGATCCTTCCTCCGATTACGGTAGATACCTTCTGTCCGGTATAGGTAAAGGATGTTCCGAAATCTCCATGCAGGATATTTCCCATATACTTTAGGTATTGCCGGGGCACGGACTCATTCAGCCCATACTGCTCTAAAATGGCCTGCTGCTGCTGAACAGACATCATATTAAAGCGCTCCGCATCAAAAGGAGATCCTGGCAGCTTTTTCATCAGAAAAAAAGTAGCTGTTACAATGACCCATAATGTCAGCGCCAGATATATCAGTCGCTTGCAGATATATTTTATCATGCTGTGTCCTCCTTTGCATTCATATTCTCACGAAATTTTAAAAAGAGCCGCCCTTTTCCAGCTTTAAAAGGGAAGGACGGCTCTTCTCATTTTCCGCATTCCGTTGGTCAGGTCAAATCCCTGTCCGCTGCGGCTTACTCAAAATAAGCGTATTTAAATTCCACATCCGGCCCGAAAGGATGATTGATCAGTCCTTTCACATTGGATTTTGTAAGGGTTGCAGAACCTCTATGATACAAAGGTGCAACAATCACATCCTCATCGATTAGAAGGTTCTCCGCCTGCAGCAGCATATCCAGACGCTTGGCGTCATCGGTTTCAACTCTTGCGTCGTTAATCAGCTTATTATATTGTTCATTCTGATAGGAGCCGCGGTATGGAGTGCCGTTGGTCCATAAATCAAGGTATGTCATGGCATCATCATAATCGGCGCCCCATGCGGTAGATGCAAACATGTAATTATCGTTATCCATTAATTCATTTCTTGCCTGAACCGTCTTGGTATCGATCACGATATCAATGCCTAAATTCTTATTTAATTCACTCTGTATGTAGGTTGCAACCGCTTTTGTCACAGAATCATCTCTTACCAGCAAAGTGAGAGTTGGTGTCTGTCCCAATTCCTTACAGCCCTCTTCCCAGTATTTCTTAGCCTGTTCCGGATCAAATTGGCAAATGTTTCCGTTTAAATCACGGAAGCTTTTGCTTTCGTTTCCATACATGCCTTCTGCAATCAGACCGGCACTTGGAGCAGAGCCATCGGCAAGAATTGCTTTAACTAAGGTCTCACGGTCAATGGCCATGGAAACAGCCCTGCGGATATTTTTATTTGCCATAACCGGATTGCTTAAGGAGAACTGCAGATATTCGGTTCTGAACTCACTCTTAGAGCTGAATTCCGGATTATTCTGATAAGCGGCTACGTTGGCAGAATCAAGAGCTACCTGGCTAAGTTCATCAGCCAGATAAGCATTAAGGGCTGCAGAAGCATCCTTCATTACCCTTACCTGAGCATTTTCAACCTTCACATTTGCAGCATCCCAGTACTTATCATTCTTTTTCAAGGTAGCACCTACTGCCGGATCATAGCTGGTGATAACATATGGGCCGCAGTAAATCATGTTCTCTGCGCTTAAACCATACTGGTCCCCTTTTGAGGTGACATATGCTTCATTTAACGGGAAGAACTGGCATAGAACAGTTAATCTGGTGAAGTAAGGGGTAGGTGCTTTTAAAACCACCTGGAAGGTCTTGTCATCAAGGGCCTTTACTCCCACATCTTCTGCACTGGCTTTGCCTTCGTTATACTCAGCACCGTTTACAATATAGTCTGTCATAATGAAGCTGTAGCCATTGGTAGCTTCCGCACTCATCTGCTTTAACCAGGCAAATACAAAATCGTTTGCTGTCAAAGGAGTTCCGTCACTCCATTGCAGGCCGTCTCTCAAATGAAAGGTGTATGTAAGTTTATCATCGGAAACATCAAAGCTTTCCGCAAGTGCAGGCTGCGCATCATGATTTTCATCCAGGCGAAGCAGACCTTCAAATGCGTTATTGTTTACCTTTGATGACTGATTATCAGAAGCCGCCCATTGTACCAGGGTTTTGATCTCAGCATTTGCATATACGCTAAGAACCTGTTCGCCGGCTGCCTGAGCCTCCTTTTTGTCAGTAGCGGCTTCACTTGATTCCACACTTTGGGCAGATCCTCCGGTGGTGGGGCTGCTGGTTGACCCGGTAAAGCCACAACCTGTCAGGGTTCCAATAGCAAGACAGGCTACAGTGCCTAAAGCTAATACTCTTTTTTTCATTTTTCCCTCTCCTTTTGATATTGTTTTTCTTGTTTCGTCTTAATTCATCAGCATTTCGCCTATGAAATTATTTGAATTATACATAATTATATTATTTATGTCAATATTTTTTATTATTTCATCCTGTTTTGAATTGTTTTAATTTATCATTGAAGTTAATACATATACAAAGAGCCCTTTCATTAAGAACACCCTGAATACAGAACTTTGTTTTTTTCTCTTGAAAAATCCAGGAATGATACACAGGAAGTGGCATCTTCCTCTTCCGCCCTCATTGCACGGTTATATATCTCCAATGCCTTCTCTACGGTAATCTCATCGTCATGGTAATAATATAGAGTCGCTTGCGTAAAGGAAACTACCCGTTCTATTAACAGCCTTGCATCCTGGTTTTCAAATAATATTTCATTCAAGTTATTTTTTGTGATCATCATACGCGTGTCTCCTTTCGCATTAGAACAAATGTTCGTTTCATGGTTAAAAATTAAAACCACATCTCAGTGATTTTCTAAGGAACCTCTATCTGGTATTGAATAATTGACATCTGTTTCTCTAAGGTAATAAACTGGCCTTTCGTATGCCGGCTTATTTTTTATTGGTTAAATGAAAAACTATATTCCAGTTTATATGCTTTTAGATTTTATGCATCAGTAAATGCCGGTTTATCGTAGGGTACTATATTAAAAGAAATATCTGATTATCAGCATGTAGCGGTAATGCTTAGAGAGCAGCATGCTTCAGTAGAGAAATTCTTAGATCATGAAGATGAATAAAAACAGTTTCTTTTGCAGCAGATTGAGCAATTAGCTATTTCGGAAACAGCAGATATCCTTATACTACTTTGGGTAATTATGATTTCTGCGTTTGCAGAAAAGCCCTGTCATTATACTGCAATGAACTATTGAGTGGCCTTCTATTGATGCTTTCATAAATCGGCGGCGCAAGTCCAGATTTCTTACTGTATTAACGGAATACCTTTTTCGTTTAATCCTTATGCATATTATAACACAGATATACCGCAAATGCAAACATATGTTCTGTTTTTTTAAATTTCCAGGATTTTTTCGCCTGGCTGCCGCTTTTAGATGCGTATCGGACACCTTCAGTTACCTGTCTCTATTATTACAATAAAAGTAATAAAAAAGGGCACTGGATTCTACAATGCCTTATCCTACTGCATATCTATAAAAAAAATCGTTATTTTAATATATACCTGTCACCAAAGCCCTTTTTCTCGATAATACCATTTAATCCTTTCGAACTCTTAATGGAATACCTGTTTCCTTTTGAAAAAAAGCCAGAAATATCTTCCAACTCAAAGTTTTCACCCAGAAAATTTTTAGTCTTCAGTTTACCGGAAAATGTTTCCGTCAGTTCCCCCAAATCTTCATCAATAAACCCACTTTCCCGGTAAAGATGGGTTTTTGCACCTTTTGACTTAAAATAAAATTCCATAACATCCTTCCTCTCTGGTTTTTCATTGATGATGATTTATTAATTTAAATCTAACTTCAGATATACTAAATGATCCATCGGACTGTTATTATAAGAATCAATTTCATAAAATCCAAGTTTTTTATACAAACATATCGCTCCCTCCAAAAAGGGAAGTGTGTCCAGCAGAATGCTTTTATAACCGATTTCTTTCGCATCATTAATAATTAGTTCTACCAGCTTATTAGCAATTTTATGTCCTCGGAATGCCGGTTTAACATACAATCTTTTCATTTCACAATTCTCATCATCAATTTTTCTTAAACCAATGCAGCCGACTGCTTCATCTTCTACTTTTGCTATGTATAATCTGCCATTTGGACGTGCGTATTTATCCTTCAAATGATCAAGTTCTGAATCGTAATTTTGGATTTTTAAATATTCAGCAAAATCAGGGTCATTTTCAACCAACATATGAGTGTACTCTAAAAATAATTCTTTGATTTCACTAATATTATCATAAGCGACTGTTATATCAGTTTTCATATTTAAAATTCCTTTCAAGTTTCATTTATATATTACGAAGAATACAGCAAATCTCAATAAATATCAATGTTAAGTTTCGTTTGTTCGTTCGTAGTTATTCATTTAGAATTAAGCTTGATTAATATCATTTTCTTGTTTACCATAAACCTTCATTGCGAAGATTTAGGACACAAAATTAAATATTGTATTTTATAAAAATATTTTTAGAAGCCTTCCTTGCGTCTTAACTTTCGTAAATCATTCCGCTTTACCGCACTGTCCCATTCAGCCTTTTGGCCTTCTGTCGTAAGTTTAAGTTTCGGCACTTTAATAGGATTTCCATCTTTATCAATTGCTACATATACCAGATAGGCACGGTTAATCGGTTTTCGTATTCCCGAAAGATCCTCCGAGTAGGTATCTACCCTAACTTCCATTGAGGTATTACCCACATAGGTTAATCTCCTATCAGCACAATGGTGTCATTTATAAAGGCTCCTGCCTTGAATTGAAGATTATCTATTGCAGCTGTCGTAGTGTTGCATTCAGCATGGCGCTTTGCAGTTATCGCGCCTACGACGTCAATCCACTCCAAAAGCTGCCCGCCAAAAAGTCTGCCGCTTCCATTGATATGGTTAGGCATCAAAAGGTGAACCTGCTCTACCATGGATTCCTCTACTGTTTTTGATTCTTTCATTAGTTCTCCCTTCTTCGGCTGTTCAATCAAATTAATTGTTTCGTACTTATATACTTTTTAATACTATAAATCCAGAGATATTACAATGTCAACAGTTTAGATAAATGTTGCCTCCGACAAAAAGCCTGCGAAAAGAAAACTAATGGATTTACCTTGAATCGAGTGTTTTAATTTAAGTTCGCAAAAATATTTCGTATAAAAAAACTACCAATATAATTATTGATAGTTGATGGTAAAATATTATTTTTAAAACATATACTCAATAAATCAGTTATTTAATAACCTCCGAAACCACCCGTAAAGTTCCCTGAAAACAAGTCAGAATTCTATTTGATGTCTACATACCCAATTATTTTATCTGTAAACAGTATTCCATTTAAATGGTCAGTTTCATGACAAAGACACTTTGCAAGTTTGTTCATTCGCATTATTGAAGTTAATCATATGGATAACCATTGGGCAGCCATTTCACCATATAAACGCCGATAAAAAATGAGAGAAGCCATATAAACATTGGTTTACGTGACTTCTCTCACTAAAAAGGGGAGGATAAGTATTCACTCATCTTTGGTATAATTCTATTATGGCCTGATCCATATGTTTTATTCATATAAAACTAAGATTATTTTTTCTTATATCGTCTCCCCAAAATTTCTTTCCATTTTCTCTTTTAATTCTTTTAAATAAACTCTATTAAGGGAAAGCATGGTTTCTTCCTTTTTTCCCGGCTCCTTTTTTATCTTTTCCTCCAGGGCATCAACCTCTTCCTGACATCTGCTTATCTGGTCGATCAGCATGGAACGGCTTGGCTTCTTCATCAGGGCCGGTAAATCAAGAGTTCTTATGAGGAAACGAGTCACAGCTTTCTCTGCATTTCCCTCGTTCTCATAGATTCTGTTAAAAAAATCACAGACAGCATGATAAATATTGTGGTGCTGTTTAACTGCTTCCCTGCCTCGGCCGCAAACAGAAAAACTTCCATCCCCTACTGCGAAACAGACTGCATCAGCCTTCTCCGTATCCAGGCTGAATTTACTATTTTCAATTCCGTCCTGTTCCATCCCTTCATTTATGATATCAAAAATATACCATTTGAATTCACTGATTTCAGTCGTTTTTTCAATCGCTTCCAACCCACACCTTTTCGTATCTTCCATTCCTTCTCCTCTTTCCTGTATCCTATTATTATTTAACACTTTTCTTTTTCCTGAAAGCCAGCCTTTACATTATATCGAATGTTTTCAATAACCTCAATCATAAAATAAAAACGAACTGCAATATTATCCATTGATCTGATCTGTTTTCCGTTTAAATATTTGTAAGCCTTTCAAACAGCGTGTTGACGTCGATCCGACCGTATCCCCAGATATTGTTGGGATATGTAGTTCCGCTGGTTCGCTCTGCTCCGCGAATAAGCAGACGGTTTACATCGTTTCCGGTAATATTGGTATAATTTCCCCTTGGAATCGCCCATTCAAAAACCATGGCAACAATTCCTGCTGCCTGAGCTGCAGCAGAGCCGCTTCCTGTTATGCTGCCATATAGGTTTCCCGGAACTGCACAGGTAAGCTCAAATCCCGGTGCCGCGATATCTGGTTTAACAAATCCTGTTCGTGTATAACCTCTTCCGGATTCAGGCAATACGGTATCATTAAACTGGTTATAAGCGGTAACTGCCAGGGGATTGGTTGCATTTGCCGGTGAAGTTATGGTAGTATCCGGATTGGAATTTATAAAAAAGGTGTCTTCTGAAATCAATTTTCCTGACGGCAGCCAGGTATGAAAAGAAAATGGTCCGTTATCAAGATTCTGCACCCGAATGTTCCAGATTCCTGGAAGGGGATCCTGAAAACGCATCAATATGAGCTGGTCCCCGGTCTCTTCTTCAAAAATATAATTATTCACCCATATGACGCTTGGGTTAAATACGAAGGCAAATCTTCTGCATTCTCCCAGGGCGGGAAAAACCTGCCCCGTTGTCTCTCTGTTTGGAGCTGTTATTTCGATTGACAGCCTTGCCGGAGCAAACGGCCATAGCTCAATGGCAAACAGTTTGTCATTTTCCCCAACTCTTAATTCAAAGTTATTCTGGTAGGGTTCCGCCGTGGTGCTGTTAAAGTAATGTCTGCGTTTGTTTGCTTCATTACCGGTGCTTATCGTTATTCCTATATGGGGCTGCTGCGCCAAATAGTTGGTAATGAAGCTGGTCGCTCCCCGTCCGTCATGGCTTGACTGGTTTGTTCCCATTGCAATGCATATGGTGATGGGACGGTTCAGTCTTTGGGCAATGGTAGTCACATAACTGATCCCAATGATTAAATCCGACTCCTGATAGCATTCAGCATCAGGAGGTGCAAAAAAGATTTTTTTCAAACTGCTCTTTGCCTGCTTCAATTTTACGACCAGAATGTCGGATTCCGGCACAACACCACTGAAAGCCTGCTCCAGGCTCGGTTTTCCCGCAATTACACTTGCGATTGCAGTTCCATGACCATTGGTATCCACAGAAGGGACTATGGATAAGGGATTTTCCGACTTAAGTGCAACATTGATATACTCCCTGGTGTATTCGGTGCCGTACGTAAATCCCTCCGGCGGCGTGCCATCCTGAATGGTCTGGTCCCATATGGAAAGAATGCGGGTTGTTCCGTCATTATATAAAAACGCCTGATGCCGGTAATCAATTCCGGTATCTATGACCGCAACAAGCACCCCCCGGCCGAATAACGCCAGATAAGGATTTCTCTGAACTGTTCCGATACCGGATTTTTCAAGGCTGACGGTGGAGCTTAAGGTGAGCAAAGAAGGAAATGCATTATAAGGGTAAACTCCCAAGTCGCAGGGATTCGCTGAAACAACAGGGATATGAGCCAAAGAATGCCTTAAGTCCATAGGTGTTATATTATCTCCGGTATCATATGTGGGAATCATTATATTACTGATGATCAAGTCATAATAATTATCATCCAATATTTTTTGCATGATCAGGCCTCCCTGTCTATACTACTGGCACATATGATATATTTTATGCAACCGGACCTCTATTATGAGTATAAGAAAATAAGAGGCGTCACCTGCGGGCAGGCATCGCTCATATCAGAAGCATTGCTGCATAAAATATACTATATGTTCTATAACCAGATCTTATCAGGGAGATTTAATTATGGAGAAAATACTGGACAATAATTATTACGACTTGATTATAAGTAATTTATTAGTTCCTACCTTTGGTGTCAGTGATGATGTTACGTTGCTGAATGACAGGTTTTCCCTGCTGCATCTAACCAAAAAAAATATGCAGCCATGTGATCTCGGCCAAAATCCTTACCATGTTTTTCCTACCCTTTATACCGTTTCTGCTGACGCAGCACCTCCAACACCCGGCATGGTAAGCGCCGCCCCAGTAAAAGATTATACCTTATTAGGGCAAGGTGTGATTATCGGCATCGTAGACACCGGAATTGATTACCGGCATCCCGCTTTCATGAATAAGGATAAAACAACACGGATTCTTTCCATTTGGGACCAGACCATACAGAATGGGCCACCTCCCAATGGGTTTACTTACGGTACGGAATATACAAAAGCTGCCATAAATGACGCACTGCAATATGAAAACTCACTATCCGCTGTTCCTTCCACTGATACAATTGGCCACGGTACGGCCATAGCAAGTATCGCTGCAGGCTCTCCAGACACTAAGAGCGCTTTTAGCGGCGTTGTTCCAAATTCAGAGTTGGTTGTTGTGAAATTAAAAGAAGCCAAGTCAAATCTTAAAATGATTTTTTCTGTTCCGCAAGACAAACTATGTTTTCAGGAATCAGATATTGTTCTTGGAGTACGCTATTTAATTGACGTAGCTCAGCGCTTAAAACGTCCTCTAGTCATATGCATTGCTTTAAGCAGCAGCCAGGGCAGCCACGATGGCAGGGGAGTTTTAAGCACCTACCTTGAGAGCCTGGTTCAACGTCCTGATGTGGATGTTACCATATCAGCAGGAAACCAGGGAAACAGCGGCAGGCACTATTTTAACAGAACCATATCTGCACCCCACTTTAATGAATTCCAGATGAATATAGCAGGAAGTGACAAACTGTTTTCCATGGAAATCTGGGCACACATTCCAGGACGGCTTTCTATTGAAATTACCGCACCTGACCGGGAAATGGTCTCGTCGATTAATCCTTCCTTCAATGATTGCCATAAGTATGTTTTCCAGAACAGCCAGAGCATCTTATGGGTGAATAATATGATTTTTGAAAGGGAAAGCGGCGACCAGCTGATATTATTAAGGTTTGAGAATCCCCTTCCCGGAATCTGGTACTTCCGTGTCCAAAACATAGAAAATGAACCTTTTACTATTAATTCCTGGCTCCCTAGCGGAAACTTGATATCAGACGAGACCTTTTTTTTAAATTCCAATCCGGATATCACCATAACCTCTCCCGGAAATTCCAGACGTACCTTAACCGCTGCCGCTTACAATCAGATAACCTCTAATATATTAGATGAATCAGGAAGAGGTTTCACAAGAAACGGCTATGTCAAACCTGATATTGCAGCTCCAGGCTTTAAGATCCCTTGTGCGGTTCCTGATAATCAATACGGGACCTTAACAGGCGCCGGTGCTTCTGCAGCCATTGCAGCCGGTGCTTCTGCCGTCGTTTTTGAATGGACTCAGAACAAAGGCAACTTTACTTATATTACAGGCGAACAAGTCAACCGTATCATTATAAGAGGAGCACAACGAAATCCTGCCTACAGCTATCCCAACAATATATGGGGATTTGGGCAGTTAGATGTGAACCGTGTATTCGATCTCTTTTCCACGATCAAATAATTTAACCTTTAATCTTCCTGTACTGTTTCAGGCTGTACAGGAAGTTTGCTTGTACAATTTGGGCAGCGGGTAGCGTTTACATTGATACGGGTAAAGCAATATGGGCATTCCTTGTCCGTAGCAGCAGCCGGTTCCGCCTGCTGCTTTTTACCCCGCAGGGTATTAATCACTTTTATCATCATGAAAATAACAGAAGCCATAATTAAAAAATTGATTACTGCCGTAATAAAGGAACCATAAGCAAATACCGGACCAAGTGCTTGTGCAGCAGAGAGCGTGGAAACATCCGCACCTGCCGGAACCGCATATAGCGGAACAAATTTATTGGTGAAGTCCACTCCTCCGGTAATCACTCCGATCAAAGGAGATATAATATCCTTTACCAGAGAATTGACGATCGCCTGAAAAGCAGCACCGATAATAACGCCAACTGCCAGATCCACCACATTCCCGCGTAAAACAAATTCTTTAAACTCAGCTATAATACCTTTTTTATTTCCCATAGACATGCTTCCTCTCTTACAAATTTATGAAAACTATTGGTTAACTCTGGAATTATCATATCATGAAAAAGCAGATTCTGTAAACCAAGAAACTAAAAAAACGGGTTGGATGAATATAAAAAGCGGGTCCGGAATACCGGATACCCGCTCATTCTGCTATCAGCCTCGCCTATCTTTTGCCTCTGCAACATGGATCGTTGCATCCATCTCTGAACCCTTCACAATATGCCTCCCTTTTTGCTTCTGCACAAGGGTCAACATTACAATTGTTACGGCATCTATTATTGCAGCAATTATTCCGGTTGTTGCAAGTATTGTTACAGTTGCAGCCACCAGACCAAGAATTAGAACATCCCATATCATATACCTCATTTCATTATGATACTATATTGTATGGGATGACCAGACAAGATGTGAATCATACGAATAAATTCGGATTTTCTCAATTATAATCCACTGATAATATTGATTTTACGGCATTCTCAATTTCCTCATAACCGGTACATCTGCATAGATTGGATTGTAACCATTCCTCTATGGTTTCATCATCCGCATCTGGCTTGTGCCTGGCCAGTGCGTGGCAAACCATCAGGAACCCGGAAGTACAATAACCGCATTGAAATCCCCAGTTTTTAATAAATGCATCTTGTATCGGAGCGTTCTTAAGCCCTTCCACTGTGGTGATCCTATGACCGACCGCCTCCACCGCCAGCATCAGGCAGGATTTGATCGGCATGTCATCAACCAGTACCGTGCAAGCGCCGCAATCTCCGTTCTCACAGCCGCTTTTGGCTCCGGTTAATGACAATTCCTCCCGAAGAACATGAAGCAGAGTATAAGCTGGTTTAACCATAACAGTTTTATCTTCACCATTTACATTAAGAACTATAATACTATCACCTGATAAATGCATACAATCCCTCAATTCCTGAAAGGATCAGCCGATCTTTTCAAAATTATGAAACATATCCTGAAGCATGTTTTCTAATACGAATTCTCTATACTCCCTGCTTCCTGATAAATCACCTTTACAATCACTATGGGCTGAATTTATAATTTTTTTGATCTTCTGTTCCATGTTGTATAATTTATGATTCATAATCCTTTCGGATAAAATTATTGGATGATCTCCATATCCGGTAATCGCCGTTTTTATGGCCTTGTTCTGCTTTGCTGCCACCATGGTGATCAATGGATAATCTATTTTCTCCTGTTTTGTCCTTTTTACATGATTGTAAGGGTAACTCAAATCATTTTCTTCAATCAATATGGATACCAGAAATTCCCCCTTTTTAAGCTGTAGTTTTCCATTGAATGCCTTAGAAAAAGGCAATTCGGCCAAACCTCTCCGTGTCATTACCTGCAGGGTACAATCACTTATCATTAACGGTAAGGCTGCCTCACGGTACTTGATTGTGCCGGCCAGATTGCCTCCTATGGTAATCTTCCCCTGGATCGTGTGGTCTGCAATTCTTTTAATGGTTTTGGATAATAAGGGAAATGCATTGAATTCCGCAATGTTTGTAAGGGTTTGCGCGGCTCCAATCTTAAATTTCCCTCCGCTCACCTCGAGCTGGCTGCATTCGGGTATTCCCTTTAAATCAATAACCGAATCAAATTCTATCCCCCCTACCCTGGCCATACTGATAATTTCCGTACCTCCCCCATAATAAAGAGGTTTTTTATTATGAATAAGCAAGTCCTGATAATATTTAAATGCTTCATCCATGCTTTCTGGTTTATAATAATCAAAATCAAAAGGAATCATAGTTTCATCCTTTCTCTCCATATGAATTCAGGCGTAATGGGAAGCCGGTTTACATCAATATGAGCTGCCAATGATATAGCGTTAGCCAATGCTGCAGGCATTCCAATAATGCCGTGCTCTGCAATCCCTCTGGCCCCATAGGGCGCATCAATTTGGGGTGTTTCTACAAAATCAACCACATATTCCGGGTTTTCACCATATCGGATCATTTTATAAGTGCGAAAGCTTGTATCTTCTACAATTCCATCCTCATTATAGACAAAATCCTCACTGGTACCAAGCCCAAGTCCCATACACATACCGCCCATAACCACGCCTCTTGCAGTCTTGGGATTTATGACTTTACCCGCGTCAATCACAGTAGCCGCTTTTAGCAGCCGGTAGGTATGCTGCCTGGTATCATATTCAATTTCAACAGCCTGGGCTCCTACCGTCCAACTCTGGCCGGGTGTTCCCCGTCCCGATGCCTCATTAAGGGGCGTCAGATGATTCATAACATAGCTGCCCCTTCCAATCACAGGCCCTTTGAGAGAATTGCCATTAGAAAATTTGTAGCCTTTTACCAGGTCCTCAAACATGATATAGAGCTCCGGATCATGTTTTACATATATCATCTTATTCTCAAAGTCCAGGTCTTCCGTCGGGCACCGCAGGGCAATCGAGGCTAGACTCATCAGCTGGGATATGGCATCATCTGCCGCATTTAATACGGCCCGTCCGACCAGAAATGTAGTCATACTGGCAACGGTTTTCCATAAATACGGGGTTGACTGGGTATTTACATCCAGCTTTACATAAACGTCATTGACACTGATTCTCATTTTTTCCGCCAATATCTGTGCTGCCGTTGTCTTCATTCCGGGCCCTATTTCTGCAGCACCGCAATCCAGATTTATGCTTCCGTCAGAATTAAAAGATAAAACAGCGCTAGCACCTGCATCTGTTGGGGTATCAGAGGTCTTGATCAGACAGCTGATCCCCTTGGCTCTGACCAAACCGTTCTCCTCTGCGATGCGGGCACCTTCCTCCCAGTTAATGATTGTTTTCAGCCTCTCAAGACATTCTGCCGCATTCCCTGTATTGCTGGCGGTGACTTTGACTTGGGTGGGAGTTAAATCGCCGGCTTGAACCAGATTTATAAGCCTTAGCTGAAAAGGATCCAGCCCTGTTTCGAAAGCCAGTTTATCCATCATTCTTTCCAGACAAAAGTTATGTGCCTCATGGCCGAACCCACGGAAAGAGGTTATATAGGGATGGTTTGTATAAATGCTGTAGCAATCGCACTGAATATTTGGTATCCGGTAGGGACCGGCACACTCCGCTGCGATTGCCTTCGTTATCTTAGGAGAAATGTCAGAGTAAGCACCGGTATCTATCTGGAATGTCATTTCAGCCGCCATGATTTGCCCGCTTTTTTTCGCCCCGATCCTTATGGTTCCATCCAACCCCAAATGGCATGGAGAAGTGACCATATCCTCTTCTCTTGTATTTGCAAGGTTAATCCATTTCCCTTTCGCATTCATTGCCGCAATCACTGCAAGAACCTCCGGCTGTACACATGCCTTTCCTCCAAATGCACCGCCAACCAGAGGAACCTGAACTATAATCTTTCCCTCCGGAATATTAAGATATTTACTGACTGATTCCTTGACCTCATAAGGAGCTTGGGATGATGTCTTGATCTTTACACTGCCATCTGGCATGAACATGCAGTGGACTGCTCTTGTTTCCATGGCGGCGTGATCAGACTGGGGCAGGGAAAAACTGCCCTCTACAATGATTTCGCTTTCCTGCCAGCCTTTCTGCATATCACCTTTTCTAATCTTTTGATGATGGCAGATATTGGTACCTTTTACAGGATAGACTTCCTCTGTGGCTTTTGTATATGACATGAGAGCTTCATGTATGATCACAGGATTCCTTTTGATCGCTTCTTTTACGGAATTTACAACCGGTAAAGGCTTATATTCTATAAGTACCTTTCTCGCTGCTGCCTTTGCCTGCATTTCATCATCTGCAACAACGATGGCAACCGGTTCACCGCAGTAACGTACTTTATCTCTGGCTAAGGGAGGTCTGTCCTGAAGCATGGATCCACAGATAACCTGATGGTCTTTTGCAGTAATGACCGCTTTTACCCCCGGCATAGCAGAAGCTTCTCTGGTATCTATGGATACGATCTGGGCATGAGCATGAACGCTTGTTAATAATCTGGCGTAGAGCATCGGCGAATCTGTTATATCATTTGTATACTGGGCTAAGCCTGCTACTTTATCTTTTGCCTCTTTCCTTACCGTGTCTTTTCCCAGCTGGGTTTCCATTGACTGCCTCCTGCAAATTCTACCTGCTTATTAATACATGATCACCGTTTTTCAGCTGCACCACATCCGCCCGAAGTGCTTTGCCTAAATCAGTCAGACATATTTCCCGCTCCTTGGAATCCGGGATATAAAGAGTCAAAGGATCACCTGATATGATTCTTTCTTTGTTATCTGTTATATATACCATTATCTCCGGATTACTCTTCCCCATTGATATTCCCTCCCATATCTATATCCATAATTGTAGTGATTTTTCTGCTGCTTTCCAGGACTGGCGTCTTTTTGATTACGTCTATTATGGCATCAGGATCACGGATAATTGGAACAAAAGCCAATAACAACGCTCCATTTGTATAATTTTTCCGGGTAAAACTGTACCGTTTTACACCAAAGGTCCGGGTAGCCTCAAATAGCATGGCCTGCCTCTGCCCATAATTCTCAACCGTAATTCTGAATTTAACAGTTTTGGGCTCTATAACAATGCCGATCCCTTCTTTCAAAAACAAATCCCGGCTTCTCTCAGTTCCCAGTACATTGGTAACATACATGCCATTTACAAACAGGTCCGAATGGTCTATGGTAATTTTCCCTTCTCTTATGTTGCAGATGTCACCAATACATTTGCCTTTTGTTATTCTTGTCAGGAAATAAATCATACCAAAACCGCTGACTGCGGCACCTATTATGTTTATGACCAGACTGTCAGCAGATACAATACTTAAAACCAATACAACAAACAGGGAAGTAAGCAGGGATAAATAATTTCTGGATTCATAGGTTTTGGCAATGCCATCAATGTAAGCAGCCCCTCTTTTTGAATATTCTGTTTTTTCCAGATCCTCAAGGCTTTCTTTTTCAGTTTTTCTTACATCCCGGAAATGCTGGATGGCTAAGGCAATAAAAGTTACAGCCGTAAATTCTTTATTTAACAGGGCTGGAATTGCAACAGCCCCCAGAGAGGAAGCCAGAATGCCTATCACAATGTTAATGAAGCCACCGGTAGGATAACTGGGATTTTGACGTGTATCTATACGAAGTGTAAAAATCCGCGCAATAGTACCCATTACTATACCGCACAAAATGATGAAAAGATCGTGAAATGCCAGTGTTTTATCCATATTTTTATCATGGTATCACTCGGGAAACCATATTTCTCCAATCCTTATTTTGGTCTATTATCTCCTCTTTGTCTTACAATATGCATAAAACCAGTGGCGGCTTTGAATGGGAATTCAAAGCCGCCACTGGTTCAATATAAGAGAATCCTCTGCTTATTTTGCAGTAAGCTATTTTAAATGAGACTGTTTGACAATGGTTTCTACCGTAATATTCATCTTTTTCTTTCGGGCCTCATCCTTTAGAAGAATCAGACAAAGAAGATCGATCGTATAAAGAGTTGATAATTGACTGTTTACAAACCTTTCCTGATCAACAAACAAAGGATTTACTACGGGAAAACAAAAATCAGCGCACTGTGCGATCGTGCTGTCGGTAAAACTGGTCAGTCCGATGAGCTTTGCTCCATTTTGTTTCGCCGCCCTGACAGCATTGATAACTTCCGCGGTTTCACCGGATATGGAAATTGCAATTACCAGATCACCGGGGCCTAAAATTGAGCTGTATATTACCATCAAATGAGAATCTGTTACACTCTGTACATGAAATCCCATACGGGAAAGGCGTAGCATGGTTTCACAGGCAGTCAGCCCCGATGATCCCACTCCGAATATATAGATATTTCCTGCCGCTTCAATCTGGTCTGCCAGGTACTCCAATGCTTTTTTATCTATCATCTGATTGGAATGTTCAATTACGGTCTTATAAAAATCATAAACCTGAGAAACGAGATCGTCTGAGTGAGCAATCTTGTTTCCTGCTCCTGCGCTTCCAAGCTGAATTTTCAGTTCTGCAAAAGATTTCTGTCCTACCTTTTTGCAGAAGCGGGTGATTGTACCGTCAGAAACTCCCACGGTAGCTGCAAGAACAGAGATATTCATATTCCGAATATTATTGCCTTCCTTCAAAATGTAATCAGCGATACTTCGTTCTTTATCAGTAAACGTATTATATTTCTTTTGAATTGATGAAAGAATATCCATATTGTACCTCTTATACTTTCGTCTTTATTTTGTGAAAAACTGAACCCATATTAATAAAGTGTTCTTATTATATCACCTTTTAATAAAAACGAAAAGATTTTAGAGGAAACAGGAAGGAGGAATCAATTTATTTAAAAAACCTTTGATACTGCATCGGCAAATCCACGTGTGATGCATTGGGGGCGTGTAATTGCAGTTCCCACAACAACTGCGTAAGCTCCTGATTCAATCGCCTTTGCCGCCTGCTCCGGTGTGTTGAAATTTCCTTCTGCAATTACTGGGTGCTTACATTTCGCAATCAAAGACTGGAGCACCTGAAATTTATCCAGTCCTTGGGACTGAGGCGTATATCCCAGCAGTGTCAGACCCACAAAATCAAAACCAATCTCGTCAGCACGCAGTCCCTCTTCTTCCGTTGAAATGTCAGCCATGAATTTTTGATGAGGATATTTTTCATGAAGCTTATATAGAAAATCCACATCCTGATTTATGGTAGCATCTACGGCAACTACATCAACACCGGTCCGAACCAGTGCATCCACCTCTGCAAATGTAGGTGTAATATAAGGTTTGCCTTCCTCATATACCTTTTTGATAATTCCGATAATCGGAAGATCCACATGTTTCTTGATTTCCTCAATATCTTCCACGCTGTTTGCACGAATACCGACTGCGCCTCCTTCTTTTGCTGCCAGAGCCATACGCCCCATGATAAATGAACTGTGCAGGGGTTCTTCCGGAAGCGCCTGACAGGATACAATTAAACCTCTATTCATAAGTATTACATCTCCCTAATCTTCGCCAATTATGTCGTTTATTTTCGATTTTATCAGATCTGCTTTCGCTCCAAATATTGCCTGAATACCACCTTTAACCTCCAGTACGGCCGCTGCGCCTTCCCGTTTTATGGCCTCTTTGTCAACCTTGGTAATATCCTTTACCGCTACACGCAGACGGGTAATACAAGCATCACAATCTTCGATATTTTCCTTACCGCCCAGAGCCGCAAGTACACGAACTGCCGTTTCAGCGATTGTACCCTTTGTCTCTACATTTACCTCATCTTCTTCTCCTTCCTCACGGCCAGGAGTCGGGATATTAAACTTTGTGATCAGGAAACGGAACAGCACATAATACAGAAGCGCCCAGAATACTCCCACCACTACCACATAGATCCAGTGTGTCCTTGCATTGCCCTGAAGGACTCCAAATAAAGTAAAGTCAATGATTCCGCCGGAAAATGTGTTGCCGATACGAACACTTAAAAGATCAGCAATCGCAAAAGAGAGACCATCTAAAAATGCATGAATCACATACAGCCAGGGAGCTACAAACAGAAACATGAATTCAATGGGTTCCGTAATGCCGGTTAAAAATGATGTAAGGGCTGCCGAGAAGAATAAACCGAATACTAATTTACGGCGTTTTTGTGGAACACAGTGATACATGGCTAGGCATGCGGCCGGTAATCCGAAAATCATTGTATCAAAACGTCCTGCAAAAAACCGTGTACCCTCGGTATACATTCCTGTAAAATTAGGATCAGCCAGCTGGGCAAAGAATATCTTTTGGGCTCCTGCAATTTCCTGGCCCGCCACAGTAGCAACTCCGCCTAATTCCGTATACCAGAACATAGGGTAAATCATATGATGCAGGCCCACTGCTCCGCAAAGCCTCATCAAAAATCCATACAGGAAAGTCCCAAAAACTCCCATACTTGCAATGGTCTGGCCGCTGGAAATCAATAATGACTGAAAAGGAGGCCAAATCAGGAAAAATATTGCGCCGATAAAAATTGCCGCAAAAGAGGATACAATCGGTATAAAACGTGATCCTCCGAAAAATCCCAGAAACGGAGGCAGCTGTATATCGCGGTACCGGTTATGAAAATAGGTTACCATACAGCCAATAACAATAGAACCTACGACTCCGGTATCAATTGTGTTTCCATCCGGTTTAAAGACTGACAGCAGTGCACCGATCGATGCATTCATAACAAGAAACGAACCCGCAGCTGCCAGCCCCGCCGTTCCTTTATCTTTTTTTGCAAGCCCCACTGCCAGACCAATACACATGATTAACGACAGATTTCCAAACACCACTTCTCCCGCTTTGCTCATAACAGTAAATATT
Source organism: Hungatella sp. UBA3048 (assembly GCA_002367105.1). GTDB lineage: Bacteria > Bacillota > Clostridia > Lachnospirales > Lachnospiraceae > Lacrimispora. Next base: position 31,689 of record DFCS01000044.1, on the reverse strand, counting down.
GCCTGCAGAGCAAAAATGTTCAAAAATGGATAGGCTGCGATCGTGTTTGGATTGGACATTGCCCCGCCGATTCCTAACAGGAGACCTGCTGCCGGAAGAATGGCAATGGGTAACATAAATGCCTTACCTAATTTTTGAAGCTGCTTAAACATAAAAATATACCTCCTCCTTGGTCGCATATTGTACAAGTAATATTTCAATATGCATTTCTTTTTGGTTGATTTCATTATATTTTATAAAATTATTTTAGTCAATCATTTTTTAATAATAATTATTTTAATCAAACACAAATAGTAATTCGATTGCTTCAACAGGTATTGCAGCAGTTAATGGTTTTATGTGATATGTTGCAAGAATTATGGTATGTGGGGAAACTGGCCAGAAATGGCCTTTTACGATATTGCTCCATGAGCATAAAGCAGTGGAAAATGTGTTATTTACCGGGGCCATCGCCCCGGCTGTTAATAAGCATATGATTTAGTATAAACTATTGCCTGATTTTACCTTCTTTATAGTGCTTACGGCACAATGAAATGTATTTATCATTTGCGCCCATTAATATTTGCTGTCCTTCTCTGATCACGTTGCCATCTTTATCAATCCTGGCATTCATATTGGCACTATTCCCGCACCAGCAGACTGTCTTTAGTTCCTCAATTTCATCTGCCAGTTCCATCAAACGCTTGGACCCGGGAAAAAGATGGGATGTAAAATCCGTTCTGAGACCATAACAGAAAACCGAAATATCGTATTCATCAACAATATAGGAAAGCTGTTCAATATCATTTTCAGAAAGAAATTGCACTTCATCCACAATGATTGCATCCAATTCTTTGATTGAATTATAATCGTCATATTTAAATTCAGACCATAAAATGCAATCTGCTTCCAGCCCGATCCTTGATCTGATTTTCGTTTTTTCATCCCTGGTTTCTAAATCAGGTTTTATTAATAAAACGTTTTTTCCCTTTTCTAGAAAGTTATATCTTGTCATTAGTGCATTAGCTGTCTTAGAACTTCCCATCGCACCATATCTGAAAAACAATTTAGCCATTTATTTCTCCTTTACTGTAAATATAATATATCCGCGCTCCATGAAGATCCAAATCACTCCATGCTGACAATTAAATCCTGGTAATTCATCTGCTGTCCTTCATTCATGAATGCTTATGGCTTGCACATTACTATTACATATATAATAAAAACAAATTTTATCTTAGCACCATTTTACGATTAGTCAATAGGATATTCGCAATCCGCTTCGATGCTTGCTTGATAAGGTTAAATTATTGCAAAAAAACTACTAACTTAATTACTGACAGCTAGTAGTCTTCTATCCATATTCAATTTATTGACTCAAATCAAACGATAGCATTCCCTATAATAAACGAAGCTGCAAAGCAAGAAAAAACATATCGTTCTATGATCTTCTGGTCCCATGAATACAATGGACTGGTTTTCCTAAACCAGTTTTTTCATAGTAAACAGGATGATTATCTATCTTACTTTACTCAGCACTCACCCGTGTCACCACCATGTCTTTCACTACGGCCGGTTCCATTTCTAAAGCTACCGCAAGTTCACCGTAAAGCAGATCTTCCGCCATTTTAAAATAGAATTCATCCTTTGCCGAATTTTTCTTACCTTCTACCAGCCCTTTCTGTTTCCTTAAATATAGTGTCTTGATGATCTGAAGCCAGCCTGAACACTCGTTTTTCATCATAATATCCTTATAGTTTCCTTCTCGCTGCCTTTCGTCAAGCACCCATGTGGTTGGAGTATCTGGAATCAGATTAATCAGCTCTATGGCTTCTTCTCTGGTAGATACTTCTCTCATGGGTGCTTTTAGATTGTCTACGGGCGTATAAACAACACATTGCTGTGCCTCATAAAGAGGCTTCAGCGTATAGTAAAGGCGGTCATCATCCACTGCGGACATGTTAAGGCTCCCTATCGCCTCTACCCTGCATATTCCATGGGTTCCGAATACTACTAGATCATTTACCTGAAACATAATTATTCCTCCTGCCTGAATGCCAACACCTTGATACATAAAGTTACAATTTATATATTAAGTCTAACACTTTAAAATTTTTTTGTCAGTGTTTTTTAATTATTTAAACATTTTCGTGAAATTTAGCCAGAGAACAGCATGCTATTACTTGTGGAAATTGTATAAAAATAATTAGAAAACGCCCCAAAATTCAGACACTTGTAAAAGCACTGGTTTTGGAGCGTTGAAAGTATATTTTATTTTTCTGAAATGACTTACTGCTTCTGTGCTGCCAGCTTAACAGCCGCACTGGCACCCACACGACTGCATCCAGCTTCAATGAAAGCCCTTAAATCCTCAAGGGTTCTGACTCCTCCAGCCGCTTTTATCTTTACATCGGGTCCGATGTGTTTTTTAAATAACTCAATATCTTCTAGAGTCGCACCCCCGGTACCGAACCCGGTGGAAGTTTTAATATAGTCAGCTCCGGCTGCCGTAACTGCCTTGCACATGGCAATCTTCTCTTCCTCTGTAAGATAACAGGCCTCGATGATTACCTTTAAGATGTTTTCGCCGGCTGCTCTTTTCAGTTCTGCGATTTCCTTTTCTACCTTGTCGTAGTCTCCATTTTTCACATCGCTGATATTTACTACCATATCCACCTCAGAGGCTCCGTCTTCAATGGCTTTTTTTGTCTCGAGGACCTTTGATTCTGCCACACTGTAGCCCAGAGGAAATCCGACTACAGTACAGATATTAAGGCCTGGAAATCGTTCATGTACCCGGCTGATATAGCAGGGAGGGATACACACGGAAGCGGTTTTATATTCCGCAGCCTCCTTGCAAAGCTCTTCAATGTCCTCCCAGGTGGCAAACGCCTTTAGTTGTGTGTGGTCTACGTAGCTTAACATTTCTAAATCTGTCATTATTTTTTCCTACCTTTCTATTCTGTCAGGCGTTTTACGCCTTCTTTGGTAACACTGGCATAAATTAAGGGTTCAGCCTCCGGCTTTTGACTGCTTATTGTGACTGCCTTTAAAAATTCCTCCTCAGAAGCCGCAAACAGCTCTTCCTTTGAAGCATAAAGCACGGCTATAGTCTCCCCCGCTTCCACCTTCTGGCCCACCTTTTTCTTAAGGGCGATTCCAGCCGTATAATCAATCATACTCTCCTTCGTAACTCTGCCTGCGCCTAAAAGCGAAGATGCGATCCCGCATTGCTCTGTATTCATATGGGTGATATAGCCGCTCTCTAAGGCTTTCACTTCCCTTTCAAAGGCTGCTCTGGCAAAAAGTGAAGTATCCCTGATCACCGAAGAGTCTCCTCCCTGAGCTTCTACCATGGCTATAAGCCGTGCCAAAGCACTTCCGTCGGCAATGGCTCCTTCTGCCAGGGCCCGGCATTCTTCCATACTCCCTTTTCCTGCCAGATAAAGCATACCGGAAGCAAGGCTTAAGCATACCGTCCTTAAATCCTCAGGCCCTCTTCCATGAAGAGTTTCCACTGCTTCAATGACTTCCAGGCTGTTGCCGATCAGGCTTCCCAGAGGAATATCCATATTCGTTATAAGAGCCATGGTCCTCTTTCCTGCGTGCTCCCCAATTGCTACCATCTTCTCTGCCAGGGTGATGGAATCTTCTAAGGTCTTCATAAATGCTCCGCTGCCGGTTTTCACATCCAGAAGAATACAGTCATTTCCTGCTGCCAGCTTTTTGCTCATAATGGAAGCGGCAATTAAGGGAATGCTGTCCACGGTTGCAGTCACATCCCGAAGAGCATAGAGTTTTTTATCCGCTGGAGCCAGATTTCCGGACTGCCCGATAACGGAAAGCCCGGCGGCATTGACCACTTGAAAGAACTCTTCCTCTGTCAGGACAGTCCGCATCCCCGGTATGGATTCCATTTTATCAACGGTTCCTCCGGTATGGCCCAGACCGCGGCCTGACATCTTTGCAACCTTGACCCCGCAGGCAGCCACAATTGGCGCCACCACCAGAGTTGTCTTATCCCCCACGCCTCCGGTGGAGTGCTTATCTACTTTTATTCCCTGAATGGGCGATAAGTCTACCATATCACCGGAATGAGCCACCGCATCCGTGAGAATAGCTGTTTCTTCATCGCTCATTCCCTTAAAATAAATGGCCATCAGCATGGCGGACATCTGATAATCGGGGATATCCCCTTTTACATAGCCTTTGATCATAAAGCGGATCTCTTCCTCCGTCAGAGGTTCCCCATACCGCTTTTTTGCAATTACGTCATACATTCTCATAACACTCAAAAACCTCCCTTATACTTATCCATTCCGTTTACTGCCTATGTTTTCCGGGCATTTAAGAATTCAAATTCTTTTTTGTAAACCCTAAAGGAAGCAGTTCTTTTAAGGTATAGACGGAAAACTCCTCTCCCGCACCCAGAATGATCTTAAATTCCTCAGGATCACAGAATTCGGCCATTACCTGCCGGCAAACCCCACAGGGAGCACACAGTTCTCCCTTTTCATCCCTTTTATTCCCCACGATGGCTATGGCATCAAATTCCACAACTCCCTCAGAGACCGCTTTAAAAAATGCCGTACGCTCCGCGCAGTTTGTAGGCGTGAAGGATGCATTTTCAATATTGCAGCCACGGTAGACCTTTCCGTTCTTTGCCAGCAGGGCCGCTCCAACGCAAAAATCAGAATAAGGTACGTAAGCCATTTTCTGAGCTTCGTAAGCCTCTGCTACCAGCATGTTTTTTGTCCTCTCATCCAAATTCAAAGACACACCTCCTATTATTCTCCGGCTTATTCATTCCAGCAGTTACGAAAAGGGATTGCTCTGCAATCCCTTTGCCGGTTCATCAAATCTTTTCAAATCGTTCTACGTCAGTTACAAATATGGTAGCTCCGCCAAGTTCCACTGTCATCGGCATCATCATATATCCGGCTGAAACAGACGCGATATTTGGCGCCGGAACATTGCAGGTAATTTTTTGGCGTTTTCCGCAGGTATCTTTAATCAGAGTGATGACTTCTTCTACCTGTCCGTCATCCGTACCGATCATTAATGTAGAGTTTCCTTTCTTTAAGAAACCACCTGTTGTGGCAAGTTTTGTCACGCTGAACTGGTGTTCATTCAGCACATCAGTCACCCTGTTTCCATCATCTGAGCTGACGATTGCGTAAATAATCTTCATATCTACCACCTCGCTGTCTTATTTGGCAAAACTTTATTTATTTGATTCCTCTATTATAAATCATAATCAGGAAAAATAAAACAGTAAAATGGAAAATAATTATCATTTCTTTGTTAAAAATTGATATCTCTCATTTTATCAAGCAGCTTTCGGTATATTCGCTCCCTCATCCATGGCTCATTTACTGCCTTTAAGCATTCTTCTACACTAAACCAGCCCACTGCACTGTTTTCATCCTCTTTCTTATGAAGGACCTCCCTGTCATCCGCTTCCAGAAGATAGGTTACATTTAAGTGAAGATGAGAAGAAACATAAGCTCCCCTCTTCTCATGGCCGTCCACCGTCAGCACCTCCAGGGAAAAGATGTCCTCTGTAACCGGTCTTACCGTTCTGATTCCGGTTTCTTCCATGGCTTCCCGGACCGCTACTTGTAGCAGATCCATCTCCCCATCTGCGTGGCCTCCGGTCCATGCCCAGGAATCATAGATGTTATGATAGGCCATAAGAACCTTATCATGGGACTGATTTACCACCCAAGCTGATGCCGACATATGGGCGCCTAAACTTTCACGGGAAAATATGGCTTCTCCTGACGAGAGATATTGGAGCAGCATTTCCTTATCCCTTTCTTCCTGCTCGTTATATGGTAAAAAGTCTTCTACAGTTTTCCTGAATTTCTCTTTGCAGTCCATGTCCTTCGTTCCTCCATCTTCCTGTGTTTTTAAGTCATACTCTACCATCTGTCGGATATATTTTTAATAGAATAAATAGAAATGAGGGTATTATATGGATTTATCAGCTCTTGTTTTTGCCGACAAGGATCCCTGGCCTCCTATAGAGATCTTGTCTCAGAATAAAGCGTATGCCGCCGCTATGCTTTCCAACATAGGCGATTGCAATTCCGAAATGTCTGCAATCAGCCTTTATATTTACAACAGCATGATTACAAGAAACTTCTTCTTTGATATAGCAGAATGCTTCCATAAAATCAGCATTGTTGAAATGCATCATCTTAATACCTTTGGCGAACTGTCCATCATGCTGGGTGCCGACCCCAGGCTGTGGAGCTATCAAAGCGGACGATTAAGGTATTGGACTCCAGCCTGCAACCGCTATCCCACCCGGATCGGCCCCCTGGTTGCCAACTCTCTGGAAAGTGAGCTGGAAGCCATCCGGAAATACCAGTTCCAGGCCCAATGGATCGACGATTGCCGGATCAAGGCAATTTTAAACAGGATCATTGCAGATGAACTTTGTCACGTACAGATCTTCCGGCTCATCCTGGCTGAGCTTGACGACGACTTTACCAGCCCCCGTGCATTCCAGGCATAGGCAGCATTTCACCTGATTACTTACGCCCCTTTACTGTCTCATACAAGAATAATCCGGCACAGCCTGCCAAATAGCAGGCAATATCCTTAAAATCAAAGGTTGAACCAATGATTATCCTTGCGATTTTATAGTCGCTAAGGCCAAGCAGCTTCGCCAAATGAAAATACTGTCCCACCTCCGTCAATACGGCGAAAATAAATATGTACAAAGGAAGCAGCTTAACTTCCATCTTCACAAATGACCTGATAAAGCAATAAATCAGAACCACAACCAAAACATCGCCAACGTATGGCCTGATGAATTTATCATTTACGAAAGCAGCTATCAGTACTTCAATAATAAAGACCATGATAAAGGCGCATAGGTACTTCATGTTTAATCTGAATCTCACGGCACTCTCCTTTTTCAATCAAAATTAAGGCAGCATAGCCCAAAGCTTTACTGCCATATAACCTCCGGCATTTACAGGTTTTCTCATGCCGGAGGTTATTTTCACCTGTTTCATAAGAATCGTATTTTCATTTCTACAAACCCTTTACTTTTAATTTATTTACCAAATCGACATAAAACTCGCAGACGTCAAAGCCTTCGATATTCTTCCTTGTTAGATCAATCATATCTCCGTGGGAAATCCCCTGCCTGCTTTCAGGAATCACTACGCCCAGGAAATCCCCCCATACCATTGATTTCGTGGAAACAAGCCCGTCATTTTCACCGCCCCCGAAAAATTTTATGATACCGTATCCTACATTAAGCGGAAACATAGTTCCAGAATAGGATCGAATACGTGAGCCGACGCTTTGATATATAACACCGGGGACATCCTTCATAATTCCGTTCAGCCGTTCACATTCCATATCGGTCAAGTCTTTCAGGCCATTGAAAAAATCCGGATCGTCGTCGCCAAGCCTGGTATAGATGGATTCGTACTTATTCCCTATGGCCGCAACCGCTTTTTGCGGAATCTTCTCCAATAACTTACGCACGTAATTACAGCCCAGATGCGGCGTGTTAATCGTCGTAAGCGACGCAATATATTGATCCATTCCGAGACAGCTTACCGCATACCGTGAATCAAGTCCGCCCTTGGAATGTGCAATAATATTGAGCTTTTCGCAGCCCGTCTCCCGGACAATATTCAGAATACACTCTTTTAGTTCATTCGCACATTGCTCGACCGATGCGGACGACTGATGGCTTCCGTAATAGATTACAGCTCCGTTATCTATAAGCTCCTTCGGTATCCTGCCCCAATAATTAAAGCTCTTCCAATCCCTGAAAAATATCCCATGTACCATCAGGATGGGGTATTTCGTTTTGCATAATTCCTCGTTTTTTCTATCTCTGTTTCGTTGATGTTTCGCGACAGTGAATTTATATTCAGAAGCCGATACGCCAAGGAATTTCCTGAGTATGACAATATTCACAACAGGCATCCACCAAAATAGCAGCAAGCATATCCTCGGCACGATCCCCAACTGACCGGAACAGGTGAATATTCGTATAATCCCGTTGAATAGCAGAATAAAAAGCAGACCCGTACATACAAATATGTTTATTACTAGGATATGTACTCCAATTTCCGTGCCTTTGGCTAAAACACAAAGATACGAAAGTGCCTCAAACATAAAGCAGAAAAAAGCTGAAAGTACCAGCTCATAGCCGCCGATCAGTACCCTAAGCCTATGTTGATGCGATTTATCTCTCCGCGGAGCAATATTAAAATAAATATAAAATAAAGCAAGGGCTATCCCTGCCGCTGTTGCTGCCGCAGTACCGGGAATTACGTACGTCACTAAAATGATGTTTAAAAACAGCATGAGCAGAAAATAACATATAATTCGTTTTATGATAATTATGATAATCCCCCCAGTATGAACTTCAGCTATATTACATTATTTTACCATGTGTATGCAATGTCGTCAAATTAACAAAAAACTCTTGTTATTTCGATTAATCCTGTCATAACACTTCAGGCTTGGGGCAGATAAAAACACATCAGAAGAGCCGGACGTTTTGACGTCCGGCTCATCCTGGCCTGGTTAAGCGACGGCCTTTTTAGGCCTTAAGGCCACTCCGTTTTAATCTCCAGTCCCTCCTGATATCCTTTTTCCATCTTATGCCTTGCCTTTCTGTTTTCCACGGTATCAAAAATTATGGAAAAATCATAATCCTCCGGGTATAGCTCTTCTGCGGCTACCAGAAGCTTTACTCTTTTCTGGTTGACCCAGATTTTCTTATCCGGCATCTGGACCTGCAGTACCCCTTTTTCATTCACGAGTCTGCACACAATTCCCTTTTTCTTATCCGGATAAACAAACACACTGTCTCCGATGGTGAACTTTTTTTCCATTATATTTTTATTCACCGCTGTCTTTTTCTGTTTTTCAATTTTGGGGCCATTTAACTTTAAGTGTCCGGCACTCTCTTTTATCGCCTCCGAATCCTCTTCCCTTACCCCCTCCTGCTCTCCGTATGCGTATCTTCTGGCTCTTCTTATCATAGAATCCGGCATTCCCAGCCGTTTGGCTATATAAAGGGCACAGCTTTCTCCGGCCTCCCCGATTTCCATACGATAAAGCGGCCTAAGGGTTTCCTTGTCAAAAGCCATTCGTGCGTTGGTAATGCCCTCCGCCTCCTTGGCGTATGTCTTTACCTCAGGGTAATGGGTGGTTGCCAGAAAAAGGCATCCGTTGCTTCTTAACTCTTCCAGTATGGCAATGGCAATTCCCATACCTTCTGCCGGGTCTGTTCCAGAACCCAGTTCATCAAGGATGACAAGGCTCTCCGGGCCGGCTTCCTTTAGAATCGTCATTACATTAGTGATATGGGCGGAAAAGGTGGATAGGTTTTCCGTAATGTTCTGACCGTCTCCGATATCACAGAGCACCTGACTGTTCATACAAAGATCGGCCTCATCACAGGGCAGGTGAAGACCGCATTGTGCCATAAGGGAGAACAGTCCAACAGTCTTGATGGATACGGTTTTTCCTCCTGTATTGGGCCCTGTGATTACGATTCCCCGTTCTTTTTCACCCAGTTCAAAGTTCAGTGGTACCACTGTTTCCGGGTTCATGAATGGATGGCGGCCATTTACGATTTTTATGGTCCGATCCGTATTAATGCCTGGGCTGGTGCCAGCCATGGAGGCGCTTAAGCTTCCCTTTGCAAACAGGAAATCCAGTTTATCAAGAAGGCGTTTATCCTCTTCCAGAACCTCTAAATTTTCTTCTACTGATGCAGTAAGCATATACAGGATCCTTCTTGCCTCATTTTCCTCCTCAATCCTTAAAAGCTCCAGTTCCCCGTTAAGCACTGCAATAGCTGCCGGTTCAATAAAAAGGGTGGAGCCGGTTGCCGACTGGTCTATGACGCTGCCTGGAACCCCTGTTCTGTAATCTTTTTTTACAGGGAGGCAAAGTCTGCCGTTTCTTAAAGTCACATAAGAATCGGAAAAATATTTTTTATTTCCTCTTAAAATGGCCTCTGCTTTTGCCCGAAGCTTTTCTTCTAATCTAGCCACATCCTGGCGGATGTTTTTTAGATGTTTGCTGGCGCGGTCCTCAACTTTGCCGTTTCTGACGCTTTCATAAATCTCCCTAGCCAGATCCTCCAATGGGTTTAAATCCTGCTCATAATAAGGCAGGCCAAGCTCTAAGTATTTGCACCGGTTTAAAAAGTCCTTAAACCGTTTTACTGCGGTGAGCATTCCCCCTGTCTGTTCCAGTTCTTCCGCGGACAGGCAGCCGCCCTGCCTTGCCGTGTTCATGACCTCCTGCAGACCATTCATGCTGACTGCGGGAGGAAGCCCTATCCGGTCAATGATGGTCCTGGCCTCCGTCGTATCGCGAAGGCTTTTTTTCACCTCAACTTCATTCAGGCATGGGGTCAAATTCCTTATTTTCTCCTTCGCCGCTTCCGTGTGTGCAAATTCTTCTAGTTTTTCTAATATAAGATTAAATTCTAAAATCTGAAATGTGTGATTCATGTAATTCTCCTTGTTCCTTCTTTCTTTCCAATTGGTTTCCTGAGGCTCATGGAGCAAAGGACAGGCAAAACCATTCGCCGGATGAATATGCAGGCATATCCGTTTAGCTCATTGTTCGCGCAAAAAAAGCCTGTAAGACCACAAACCGACGTCTTACAGGCTTTCAACCTTATACTGTCTGCTTTGTATCTCATGGGCAAAACAGGTACACGAAATAAAGGAAAGACTTATGGCCTTCCTGATCCGATTCCTGTTTTTCATATTAAACTGCCTTATGCTCCATGATTATATACAATTAACAAACACACACATCCTATCTTTTATACTTTCATCACTATACCACGGAAAGAAAAAACGGTCAATCTTTTTTTCTTTTCCCTATTGACATGGCGGAACGCATTGCTTATAATGTACTTGTTCAATAAGTACACTACACGACACTAAGGAGACCCACCGTGGAGATTATAATCAGCAGTAATACAAATAAGCCCATATATGAACAGATCACTTCGCAAATAAAAGCGCTGATTATGAGCGGAGAACTGCAGACCGGAGATCCTATTACTTCCATGCGGGCATTGGCTAAATCCATTCATGTCAGCGTCATTACCGTACAAAAAGCCTATGAAGATTTACAACGGGACGGCTTCATTGAAACCACCGTCGGACGAGGCAGTTTTGTTTCGGCACAAAACAAAGATTTCTTTCAGGAAGAGCAACAGCGAAAAGCTGAGGAACATCTGCAGGAGGCTGCCGATATTGCCCGTACCAGCGGCATATCACTGGGCAAACTGATAGAACTGTTAACCATGTTTTACCAGGAGGAGGAGTAAAAATGGAACCAATTTTGCAAGTTGAGAATCTGACGAAACAATATCCTGATTTTAAATTGGATCATGTATCATTTTCCATTCCCAAAGGAGCTATAATGGGATTGATCGGTGAGAACGGCGCTGGTAAAAGTACCACGATCAACGCGATCCTGGATCTTATCCAAAAGGACGAAGGAATGGTTAAGTTTTGGGGCCAGGAGCTTGCTTCCGATCCCAGAAACATCAAAGAAAACATAGGAGTTGTGTTTGACGGCATCAATTTCTATGAAACCCTTACACCGGCCAAAATAGGCAGAATATCGGCGGCTGCCTATAAGCAGTGGGATGAAACCGCCTACGAAAACTATTTGAAAAAATTGCAGCTTCCTCCCCGCAAGGAGATCAAAGCATTTTCCAGGGGAATGAAAATGAAGCTTAGCATTGCTGTTGCGCTTTCCCATAAACCAAAGCTTCTGATTCTGGATGAAGCAACCGGCGGGCTTGACCCGGTCATGCGTGACGATATGCTGGATTTGTTTTTGGACTTCGTGCAGGATGAGAACCATTCGATTCTGATGTCGTCCCATATTTCTACGGATCTGGAAAAGGTGGCGGACTATATTACTTTTATCCATAAAGGGAAGGCTCTGTTCTGTAAAGAAAAGGATGAATTGCGCTACCAATATGGTATTATCCGGTGTAAAACAGATCAGTTCGATGCTATCGACCGATCTGAGATTCTTGCTTACCGGAAACGGGACTATCAATGGGATGTGCTGGTGGCAGACAAAGAAAAGGCCCGCCGTAAGTACAAAACGTCAGTGGTCGATGATGCCACTATTGACGATATCCTTCTTCTCTATGTAAAGGGAGAGCAGATAAAATGAAAAGTTTGATTATAAAAGATTTATATAACATCGGACACAATGCCAAATCCATGATTTTTATACTGCTGGTTTTAGCTTTCGGTCTTATTCCTTCATCCGGAGCTGAGGGTTACATTATCATGAGCGGCATTCTATGCAGCATGATGATCATCACGACATTCAGCTTTGATGATCAATCCAAATGGCTGAAGTACGCCATGGTTATGCCGGTTACTAAAAAGGATATCGTAATCAGCAAATTTATTGTTCTTCTGATCTTCTCAGCCATTGGTGCTGTTACCGGACTGGTAATTGGTGCAATTGGCGGCACCATATTGCATAAGGGTGTTTTCAGCAGCGTAAATAACATGCTTTCCCTGCTGTTTACCGGTGCCCTGAGCCTGGTGATTTCAGAATTTGCAGGAAGCATGTCAATTCCTCTTCTGTTTAAATTCGGTGCAGAAAAGGCCCGCATACTAATGCTTGTTTCCTGTTTGATTCCTGCTTCCATCTTCTTTGGCATCTATAAGCTATTCACCTTGCTGGGTGTTTCATTTACAGATCAAATTATATTTATCCTTCTGTGCTGCTCTCCGTTTCTTGCACTGGCCTGGAATTTTTTGATGTATAAGATCAGCTATGCACTCTTTGCCAGGAAGGAACTTTTGTAAGAGCCGGTGGGGGCGCCAATGGTTTACCATTTAACAAAGCGTCCGAGAGATGATCCCCGGTATACACAAACTTTAAGGAAAAGAAAGGAATATCCGTGAGTAACAGCTCAAAGAAAATACGGTCTCCTTCCCAAAGAGACAGCCCGCCTATTTCTTCCCTGGGAATCCATTTAAGTTCTCCTTCCGCACACTCGGTCAAGGTCCCTTCATATCCGTCAGCGGTGTATAAAAACATGTATTCATCCGGATATTTGTCAGATACAAAGGTGATAATGGCTCTAAGTAAGTAGGAAGTCAGGGATAATCCGGTCTCTTCCTTTACCTCTCGTAAAAGACATTCCTCCGGACTCTCCCCTTCCTCCAGATGACCTCCTACTCCCAGCCACTTGTCCTGGTTCATATCGTCCTTCTTTTTAATCCTATGCAGCATTAAATAGCTGTCTTCCTGCTGGATATAACAAAGTGTTGTTAAATTTTTATGCCCCATTCTTTCTCCTCCATAGTTAAGCTTTTTTCTTAAAGCTGTTCATCTTTACCATGCCCCTTTAGGAACTGGGTCACAGTTCTCCATATTCTTCTGTGAGATACTCCAGGAATTGCCTGCTGGCAACAGGGAGTATCTTTTTATCCTTAAAAACAACGCCAATGGTTCTGGCTAATGGCGGTTCTGTCTCTCTAACCAAATTTTTATAATCCGCACGGTTTAATATGAGTTCTGATAAAATACCGACTCCCAGTCCTTTTTCAATCATAGCCATGATCGTATAATCATCATGGACGATATACTGGATATTGGGCTTGATCCCATGCTCACGAAAGCTTTCCATGGGTTCACTTAAGCTTCCTTCTTCCAGGAGAATAAATGGTTCTGATGCCAGTTCCTCCAATAAGATCTTTTTATGTTCTGCCAGGGGATGGGAAAGGGGAAGGACGGCCAGCATGGGGTCCTTTTTTAAAGGGATAGTCTTAAGCTCCGGATCTCCCACTGCCTGGGGATTGATGAGGCCAAAATCCACGCTTCCATCCTTAACCAGCTGCTCAACGGCCGTATAATCACCCTGGTAGAGTTCAAAACTGACCAATGGGTATTTCTCCTTAAACGTCTTTATTAATCCCGGCAGCCAATGACAGGATACACTGGCAAAGGTGCCGATCCGGATGGTAGCATTCTGGATCCCCTCCATTTCTTTTCTCTTCTCCGTCAGTTCCCTGTAAGCATGGTATATATTTTTTATGTAAGGTAAAAGTTCTGCTCCGTCGGGGGTCAATACCACGCCTTTTTTAGAACGGATAAACAGTACCGTACCCAGTTCCTCTTCTAAGGACTGCACCATCTGGCTGACGGCTGACTGAGTATATCCAAGTTCTTCGGAGGCCCTGGTAAATCCTCCTGTTTCCACAATCTTCACAACTGCCCGGTACCGTTTCACATTCTCCAGCTCCTTATCATTAGTTTTTCTAATGTTTCCATTATAAACATTTGTTTTACTGATGTAAAGGATCATGATATATTTTTATAGCATAAGAAGGACGGTCACACACTATGAGGAGGAATATTATGAATACCAGAAGAGAACAGCTAAAATCCGGAATAAAGGATGGAATCCCTATCTGCCTTGGTTACTTTGCCGTATCCTTTACGTTCGGAATTATGGCCATAAATTATGGGCTGTCGCCTTGGCAGTCCATTGCAATCTCCCTTACAAGCCTGACATCAGCAGGACAATTTGCCGGCCTGGGCATCATCACAGCAGGTGCTCCCTTTGCTGAAATGGCCGTTGCCCAGCTGGTCATCAATCTGCGCTATAGTCTCATGTCCTGCTCCCTATCCCAAAAGCTTGATAAAACAACCCCCTTTTATCATCGTCTGCTGATCGGCTACGGGATAACGGATGAAATTTTCGGAGTTTCCGTGTGCAGGCAGGGACCGTTAAATCCCTGGTATTGTTACGGCCTGTTTCTGCTGGCCGTTCCCGGCTGGACCCTGGGAACCGCAGCAGGAGCATTCTTGGGCCAGCTTCTTCCCGAAAGGGCTTTAAGCGCTTTGGGGGTAGCCCTATATGGAATGTTTCTGGCAATTATCATCCCCCCTGCAAAGAAAGACCGCATTCTGGCGGGAGTGACCGTCGTTTCCATGGTCTTTAGTCTTATGTTTTTCCTGATTCCAGCTCTTCACAGGGTTTCTTCCGGACTAAGACTGATCATTCTGACGGTTTTGATCGCGGGAGCTGCTGCTGTTTTGTTCCCGGTACCGGATACTATGGAGGTTTCCCATGAATAACCGAATCTGTCTTTACATATTGATCATGGCCGCAGTTACGTATTTTATCCGTGTCCTTCCCCTGACCCTGATCCGGCAGGAAATAAGGACAACCTTCATCCGGTCTTTCCTTTACTATGTCCCCTATGTGACATTGTCGGTAATGACCTTTCCTGCCATTCTTTCGGCCACCAAAAGCTTATGGTCCGGTATCGCTGCTCTTTTGGCAGCGGCCATTCTGGCTTATAAGGAAAAAAGCCTGTTACAGGTTTCCTTAGCCGCATGCATGGTTGTTTTTGTAATGGAATTCTTTCTGTAAGTATTATTAAGTTTTTCATTGTACCTCTTCCATTCTTTTGAAAAATGTATAAAACAATAACTCATTCATATATATAATCGGAGGGATAATATGAGTTATTGTTGCGATGTATTATTTATTTCTGCATTGGCTTGTCAAATAGCAGATTGTTTAAATGATGATGAATTATCACTTTTGGCTGCAGACACGCTATTGTTAAGTGACGCATTAAGTGCAATCGCTGTTCGCCGTTCAATCTGTAATTCATCTGCAAACGATAAATCCTCATCAAATACCACTTCCTCCGATCAGGCTAATAATATGTCTGAAAAGTCTTAAATCATCCATCCATTCGCTTTACGTTTCCTTTCTTTTCATAAATCCTACGTAAGGTTACAAAAAGAACGTCCTGTAAAGGGCGTTCTCTAATGATTTATTGTATGATTTCGTTTGGTTGTTGGCGTAGTGACAACCGGATCTCCATCAATACCCCAATATGTTTTAATATCTAATATTTACTATTCCTCATAAGAGATAATAGGAATCCCTTCTTCTATATGTTCAAAAATCGTTTTTGCTAAATATAATGGAGCATTTACACATCCATGTGTGCCATTTCTTTTGTATATCTCACCTCCAAAGGAACGCCTCCAGCTCGCATCATGAACTCCTATATTCCCATAGAAAGGCATCCAGTACTGCACACCCGCCGCATAACCCGGTCCTGTTAAGACTGTATCTCTTTGCTTATAGTTAAGCATATAGGCTCCAACCACAGTTGAATATCCTCTGTTAGGATTCCCTGTTACCACTGGGCCATGGATCATTAACTTCCCATCTTTATAATACCATAAATGCTGTCTGGTTATGTTGATTTCTACGTAGGTATTGCCTATCTCATTCTCATCTCGGGACAAAGCTTTTTGTGTATAAACAGGTTCCTTGGTAAGTATCAGCCCATGGCTTATATTTTTCAGCAGTTCCTTAGTTTCTGCGTCCTGATTAATTTTCCAACCATAAAGTCCGCCTTTAACTTCTACTACTTTTCCAACCGATGACCGGAAATTTCTTGTAATTCCGACAGTATCATATTTTTTGCTCAATCCATTCACATACTTTGCAACAGAGGTCTTATTTATTTCCACATCCAAATTATCATCAACATTTAACCATTTATGTATCATGTTCCCATCTAGTATTTCCCTTTCTGTACCAAATGTAAAGGTAATACTGGTTGATACGTACTTATTTAAAATATCTTTCGTTTTATGAGTTTTAGCCGAGGTTAAGGTATATTTGGGATTTTCATAACAAAGTTTTTCATTCAGATCTAATTTAGTCTCTCCCATTAAAATACCTGACTGAATTGCTTTCACCAGATTATCTTTCCTTATTTTATTACCATACACTTCTTCCACCAGTTCATAGGAACCGTTAGAATATTTAAAACCCACATTTTGTGATTCTATCAGATTATTATTTAAACAATTTAATTCACTTATTTTATTTTCCAGAGCTTTTTTATTATAAGTAAATAAATCCTTCGAATATAGTTTTTGATCTTTAAATAATGAAACGATCCATTTTAGAGAATTCTGCTTATGGAGAAGATTTGTTATATGATCTTCCCCGTTGTATTCCAATCCAACCTCCCGCCCGGTTATGTTTTCGACTTCCCCGTTTCTTTCTATGAGTTGCAGCTTATAGTCCTTTATGTAGTTTCTCATTATCCGATCCACATCATCATTCGCTTTTAACGAAACATTTACTCCATTTATTACTGTGGAAATATAGAAATGATTTGTAAAATATAACGATACAAGTAAATATATCAGTATAACCGAAGCAATAACAATTATTGTATTTCCTATGATTCCTCTTTTGGATAGTGCTTTCATCTTCTCATTCCACATATTATACCTCTCATCAAAATACACATGCACTATACTTCAGCATAATATTCACTTTATAATATGTATGCATTTCCAATTTTATAGCTTAAATATTCGTATATGAATATCATCTACCTCCTGACGGTTATTCGTAACGTAAAAGGGTGCTGCAGAACAATGCATTTGCTCTGCAACACCCCTGTAAAATATGATATTTTAGTCATGCTTGTACATTTCGGAAAGTACTGAAACGCTCCAACAAGTGTCGTCCAATGAGCCCCTCAACGATCCGATCAGTCTTATCGATTCATCTGATAGACTTTTCCGATGGGGACTGTAAACATAAATCCTTCCCCAATACCTGATATGCCGTCAACTGCTTCCTAAATGACTGCTACCGCTTTATCCACTAAACTCTCGTTTTCAAGAACCGTAAAAATTGTTTTACTATAAGGATGTGAATCACTTAGAAGCATATGTAAAGTGTTGAATAATGGGGCGCTCCTATTCTCATTATTCACAATAGCACTTCCCACTCCCTGGCTGTCCAATATGGTTGCACCACTAATTCCTTCCCTTATAAATCCGGATAAAAGCTTATTATAAATTGCTTAAATTGCTATTAAAACGCATTGCCGAACATATGTTTGATTTTTATTTCTGAATATGTTATACTGATTATGAAAAGACACAAAGGAGTAATTGCAATGGAAAAACAATTAAAAAATGATGAATGTTTCGTTTTTATTGAAACTGGATTAAATGCTTTAGAAAAAATAGGCTGGTATGGCGAAACCAAATTTATATGTCCTGTATGTGGGTATAACAATGCCAACGCTAAAAGGATTAAAACACCTAATAAAGTTCGTAATAAGTCTACTTGGCTATATTGTGAAGAGTGCGGAATGCTCGTCCATGGATAAAATATTAGAGGTAAAGACATTAATATCTCTACCTCTTTTTTGTAAGGTGATCCTTTATATTATTTAATTCCTATATTCCATTATCGTTGCATAAGTCAGCAGTAATCACTTTAAAATAAATACTAATATTATTTGTAATACGTCGTTAACAGCAGCTTTAATATCATTAATAACAGCATGAGTTATGGCGGAGATTTGAGAAAAACCTATCATTCCTGTCTTTAATTACTTGTACCATGTACCATCTTCATTGATAAAGAAACCGTTGATTATTGTGTTGACTGCCATGGCCCCATCACTATTGAAATAATACCAGTTTTCATTTATCTGTTTCCAGCCTGATTGCATGGCTCCGGCAAAATCTGTATAATACCACTTATTATTATAAAAGACCCCGCCAGTTGCCATGGAACCATTGGCATTGAAATAATACCAGTTTCCATTTATCTGTCTCCAGCCAGTATGCATCGAGCCCTCCACTCCTGTATCTAATGAAGAGTTCAAATAATACCAATGATTATTGGAGATAATCCAGCCAGTCTCCATAGCTCCTTCTACTCCAGTGGCCGCCGAAGGATTTAGGTAGTACCACCTATTATTGGACTTAACCCAGCCAGTTGCCATGGGACCATTGGCATTGAAGTAATACCAGTTGTTACCGGAGACAATCCAGCCAGTCACCAGGGCTCCATTACTATTAAAATAATACCAGTGATCGTTGCTTTGCTTCCATCCAATAACCATCATTCCATTGCTGTTAAACATATACCATTTGTTATTTATATTTAACCAGGATTTTTGATAAGTACCATCAGGGTACTTATAATACCAGGTATTTCCATCCCTAATCCAACCAACTTCCGAATTTGAATTCCAGGGGCCATTCTGTCCACTTCCGTCAGACACGTTTTCTTCCGTAAGATATGCTTCATCAGATTCTGTCCATTCACTTTTCTTACCATATTTCTTTTCTGTTTCCGTACCTGGTGTAGTTCTGACTTTAAAAATGTAACTGCCTGCTTTTGTCATGTAAGGATAGAAATCATAAGAAGTTTTTTTCAAACTCTCAACCTTTTTTATGATTGTATTTCCGCGGTATAAATAGACATCATATGCTCCGGAACTGTATTCCCCTTCGCTCCATTCGGCATCTCCGATTCCTGAATCCCCCCAGTAAGCACTTTCTGGTGAATTATAGGTTCCTTTTAAAGGATTGAACGTAAATGTCACAGATAAGGTATCTGCCCTGGAACGGCTGGATGTTACATAATCTCCTCCCTTTATTGACACATTACCGGAATTATATCCTCCTTTAAAAGCATATTCATCGGAATCTATAGCCCGTAAAGTTACTTTCATTTTCGGCTTTGAACCAATCACCATTTCCTTATTGTCAGAGGTTATCCAATTTAAATCCGTAACTTCATACATGCTATTATTGCTACAGACATAATTTCCTGATTTTTCCGTTTTTTTAAAGGAAACTTCTGACGGTAACGTCTTTCCTTCTTCCAAATCCTCCAGTCCTACATAAATAGTCACCGATGATATAGTTTTCGATGAAGCTGCCAGGGATTCAAGTGGGATGCTAATCCAGAGTACTGTTATTACAGAAGCCCAGGCCACCAACTTCCTAAAGTACTTCATAAAAACTCACCTACTTTTTCTAATTAAATAAAATATTTTATTACAGCTAAACCATGGGCGAACTTTTTGGCCTCCGGTACGGTAAATATCAAAAGCGGTTCCCTACTTAACGGACACCAAATTTTGTACCACGCCTGATGGTGCCATCACTGTTCCATTCTGTGTAGACGTATGGGCCGCCGTCAGTGGTTCCATTTTCTGTAAAGTTATGTGTGACACCATTGTAAGTGTAGGGACCGGTTATCATTTTCAAGGTATTGGTGTCAAAGTAGTAGACATTGTCATTTATATTCATTATCCCGCCCTGAAGTTCACCGGTGTCAGCTGTGTAATACCATGTGTTATCCCTTTGAATCCACCCGGTACGCATAAGCTGGTCATTACCAAAGAAGAACCAATGATTTTTGTAAATGACCCAGTTATTAGTACAATAATCACCAGATCCCCACTGGTACTTTACCCCCTGCGGGGTATTCACAAATCCTGCAGCAAATGATGATATAGCACTTCCTATGGCTAATGCTATAGATAAAGTTGTAATCGCTAAATACTTTTTTTTCATAGATCTTGACCTCCTTATAATTGCATAGGTTATTTTAAATTCAGATAAATTATATAATCTGAAGCAATTTTAAGTCAATGAAGTTTATATATTTGTAAAAACAAGTAAACTATTTGTAAAAATTTGACAGTAAAAATTTCAAATCTTAAGAAGACTGTAATTATAATAAAATTACTAATTATTAAACCAGCAGAGATCACAATTGTCATTAAAAGCAAATAATCGGATTATGAAGAAAAGTACGAGCTAAATATTTTGGTCATGTTTTACATGATATCAGGCATACTTTTAACGCTTGCAAAAGAATATGGAGTTGGAGTTGATGAATATGTCAGAAAAGAATTCATGGGACTTAAAGATTTTAAAAATTAGGTTTACACTTTCATGGACATTTGATTGGATTAGAATGGAAAAAGAAAAAATCTATAGTGTTGTATAGCTGTTATTTTCATAGTCATACTGGTAATTAAAATAATAATATTCCGGTACACAGGTTATAACTTAAAACACCTCCTGCAATTAAAGAATTGGATTGCAGGAGGTGTTTTCGATTGCACTATTTATTGCCCATCTTTCACATTTTTTTCGTCGGTTTTCATATCTTCGTCGTCATCGATAACAGCTTCGCTTGATTCATTCCTTATCTCTTCAATGGATTTGTGAACATTCTCCAACTTCTGACTGGTGTTATCGTCGATTTCCAGAGACCGGCCCTTAAGCTCTGTCACCTTTTTAGATTTGGCTTCTATATTGCCATGACCTCTTGATATTTCAGCCTCCAGGACCCGGATGGTTCCATCCAGATGCTTTTTTTCCTGGTGAATTGTTTCCGCCTGCTCTTGGTTGACAGAAAGGGCGGAGATGCTGTTTAGCTGGTCTGCCTGGGCTTCCTCCTTTGTCTTTGGCTTATCGTAGATCCTGCCATCAGAATCCTCATCCTCCGTTTCTTCTGCCTGCCTTGCCTGAAGTTGAGAAATCTGATTGTCGATTTCCTCCAGCCGTTTTTCGAATTCTTTCAGCTGTTCTTTTACATCAGTTCCATTTTCTTGAGCTGAGTCCATAAGGGACTTTTTCTGTTCCTGTAAGAATTCCTTCTGTTTCATCAGCAGCTCTAGCATACTCTGGTTTTTGCCAACAGGAGAAATGACGGTGGTATCCCGGTTCTCATCGTCTTTCTTTTTTCCAAACAATGCCTCTGTCTGGTTAGCGGCGGAACGGTTGATGGCATTGATAGCTTGGAAAGGCTTATGCCCGTTCATTTTTCCAATATACATAAGATATCCCCTTTTCTTGTTACTTTTCATTGCTATTATTGATATCGGCTAAAAAAGTGAATATATAAGGTTAATAAAATACAGATTGATATTCTGCGTTCTAAACTAAGGAAAGCTTCCACTATAGCAGTCAAATATATCCTCTGTTCCACCCATAAACTATTCCCTGTACCTGAAAAATAAAATATCATACTCTCCTTTTAATTTTTAGGATTTAGTGTTACTATATTTTAGAAGCCTTTTAATATGATTATATTTTTAAGATACATTTTTACAAGTACGCACATTTTTGTGCCAGGTAAATATCTTTTTGAGGTGGTTAAAATGAATATAACTGAATGGTACAATGGCTCATGTGACATGGTTAATGCTTTTAATTTTATATGCGGCAAATGGAGACTCCCCATCTTATGGTATTTGTCCCAAGGGAATCTTCGATATAACGAACTAAAGAGACAGCTTTATGGTATTACAAATATTATGCTTACCCGTTCTTTGCAGGATTTAGAAGGCCATGGAATGATTTGGAGAAAACAACACTCCGAGATCCCTCCACATGTAGAATATGGATTAACTGACCAAGGGAAAAAAATTATTCCTGTTTTAATAGCTTTAGAGGATTGGGGAGAAATGCAAGTAAAATTCGAAAAAAAAGTTGACTAAATTGACACCAGTGTGATTTAATAATGCTCTAATTTCATAATTATTCATTTATATTCGGCTTGCATAAATCAGCTGCAATCGCTTATAAATAGCTTATACCATTCATTCGCTGTCGCACTAAATAATCTAGTGCGAAAGTCCCTTATAATTCATTCCAAATGATTAAGTCAGATGAATTCGAAAGATATTCAGTTGTCAGTGAATTCCATTCATCTACATCAACTTCATTATCTTCAAACATAAATACATCATAATCGGTACTTTCTGTCAAACCATTTTCATCAACACTGTGATATTTTGAGAAATTTACTTTTGAGATTTCATTTCCATCGGAGTCCAACACTAAATAATAATAATTTATGTGAGTCGGTGCTGCACCATCGCGTTCATATAAGATCGCTCCGTTATTTAGCGGAGTTTCATAATCAGGACCATTATGCCATAAAACGATTTGTCCATCAAGATATGTAAAAATAGCATAACTGCCACCCACGATAGGGCGCAGATGAAGTTCCGGTATTCCATCCCCGTTCATATCAAAGAAAGCATAATAAGTTTTTAAATCTGGCTCCAAGGAAATATCTTTCATTGTAATAACTCCATCACTTATCTCGTGTTTTAAGTCTTGTGCATTTATACTTCCTGATAAGAAATTTTTATATGCTGCAAGCGCATCATCATTTGCAGAAGATTCATAAACAGATGTCTGTGGAGAACCACTATCTGAAGGTTGGGCAGAATTCGTCGTAACCATCTCACTTGGTACAGCTGATGCATCCGTTGCTGCCGGAGTGCTGGTATTGTTTTGCCCGCAGGCATTTAGAACTACTAGAAATACGGATGAGAGCAAAAGGTATAAGGTCTTCTTGAGAAAGGGGTTGCGTTTCATGACGGCCTCCTAATTTTTATAATATTAGTATATCAGCTTAGTAATTATATTTTAACAATAGTTTAGGATAAGGCTATATTTCATTGGTTCTAGCCACTAATATTATAAACCTGTTTATGGAGTTGTCAAGTAAAACTCCTTCACGAATCGAGTCTGTGAAAGTCTGGACCTGCTGTTGACAAATAGTCTCTATCTTTTAATATATGCGTTTAAATATGGTCATTTAAAGAAGGAATAAATCACGAAAATGTGGCAACTTAAAACAAGACGTAACAATCCACCGCCGCATTTGCATGGAATCCGATACTTCTTGATGGCCAATCTTTGTTTTAATGTCTGAATGCTGTATTTGCTGCAATTCTTATAATCAATAATTCCAGATAACGCTGCATTCAATCTGCGCATATGCCGGCCTTAAAGTCTTGTAATTTAGTTAAAACTGATCCAATATCTTTGTTCCACAATACCCTCAACCAAAATTTCATTCTCCATGACGCCGCCATTATTCACTATACTTTTCGCAGAACCTATGTTCTTTTTATCACATACCATTAAAACTTTATCTAATCCAATATTTTTGCACTCCTCAAGGGCAAGACCAATCATCTTGGTTGCAACTCCTTTTCTTCTTTCCGAAGGCCGTACACCATCTCCGATATGTCCACCGTTTAATAACAGAGATTCATTTAAATAATGCCTGATATTAACGGCTCCAACAAACAAATCTCTTTCTTCATCCAGGCAAAATAACGTAGAGTATGGTACATATCCTTCTTTTTCAACGTTGCTATCTAAACAATTTATATAATTATCAAAATCACGATAATCATATTTTACGATTGCATAAGGAACGATTTTTTCGCCCGAAGCATACCATTCTTCCATCATATCATTTAGATGCATTTTATATTTTTTATCTAATTTTACTAAACGAAGTCTCATTTTACCACTCCTCCACAAATTCAATTTTCATATAATAATATAACAAACTCTTCTAACTATCAATATTAAATATCCAATGTGCAATAATTCGCTAAATAATAATTCTTTGGCAAGAGCCGAAGCACCGGCCAATATCAGTTTTATGGATTTATCACTATAAAAAAACTACCAGCTCAATACTGATAGTTAATAGTTCAATATTAACATTATTAAACTGAAACTTATTGCTTTAACATAAAATACATTAGAACTATTATACCTAAAGCAATTCTATACCATCCAAATATTTTAAAATCATGCTTTTTAATGTATGCCATCAAAAACTTTATAATAAGCATAGATGAAACAAATGCTGTTATCATACCCACTAAAAGAATCGTGAACTCAAATGTAGAAAACAAAAGCCCAAATTGCAAAATCTTTAATAAACTAGCTCCAAACATTACAGGAATGGCTAAAAAGAATGTAAATTCAGCTGCTACTTTTCTTGATACCCCTAAAAGTAAAGCTCCTACAATAGTAGCACCGGAGCGGGAAGTGCCTGGAAATATCGCCGCTATCAACTGAAAAATTCCTATAGTAAAGACGATGTCAAATGTTAACTCTGACAATGAATTTATCCTTGCACTTTTATCCTTATATTTACTTTCGATTATTAAAAACGCAACACCAAAAACTATTAAAGCAAATGCTACTGTTTGATAATTGTAAAATAGATCTTCAAACTTATCATTGAAAAGTATTCCTATAACCCCTGCTGGAATACAGGCAACTAATATTTTAAACCAAAGAATTAATACATCTTTTTTTATATACACTTGACTTTTGGCAGAAATATTATTATTTGTTTGTCCAAGTGGGAAAATATCTTTCCAAAAAAGAACAACTACCGCCATAATTGCTCCAAACTGAATGACAACCTCAAACATACTATAAAACTTTCTAGATACATCTAATTTTACAAATTCATTAAGCAAAATCATATGCCCTGTACTGCTTATGGGTAGCCACTCTGTAATGCCTTCAACAACCCCAAATATAAATGCTTTAATAATCTCTATCACTTTCATAGTCTCCTTTTACTACATAATTCTGGTTTATTTTATTCTCATTCATTGTCGCATATAACAAAAAATTCCACTTTACATTATTTAATAATATAGTAACCCCTTCTAACTATCAAAATTTAGTTTTCAATGTGCACTCATACGTTAAATTCTAATTCGTACATGTGATATAGAGCGAATTGGTCAACTTATAGCTTCTTATACTTTATAGCTCATAAACAGTAAAAACCGCCCGGTGCTACCAACACTGATCCGGTGTCAATGTAACCGATTCAGTACTCATCTTTCCCTCTTTGTCTAGGTAATTCCAATAAGCCCTGTTGAGGGCTAAAAATAAATGTTCAAATATAAAAATAAACCGGAGACAATATAAACTGTATCCGGTTTAAATAAATTATAAAGATTGATGTGTACCGTCACAGAACGGCGGGTTCTTTGTTTTTTTACAACCACACAAATAAATGGTTTCTGTTTTTTCCGCTGTAAATGCCAGAGGCGTTATATCTGTCCCTTTAAGCGATCCATCACAGAAAGGCTGGCTTTCGCTCCTGCCACACGCACACCAGTAATATGTTTTTCCTTCTTCTACATCAGCCGCATATGGAGCTTTTTTTGCTTCAATTGGTTCACTCATTTTATTGCCTCCTTTATATTTTATATCATTAATTTACACCTAGTGATAAAAAAAATCAATTAGTATTTATGCAATATATAGGAAAGGGTTAGAGTCAATTATCAATAACAAAGTATGGCGTTCAAATTCTAGGTAGTGGTTTAGTAATACTGTCTTTTAAATGAGGTGGTATTTCATAAGATGCCAGACGCGTTCAGCCTTTCAGTGTCTCTCAACCGTAAATGTGTGGTGGAAAACTCCATAGAGGCAGCAGTGTGTGCAAGGCATTTCGATGAAGAACACCATCACCATCACGATATAGGGCCAGGTCTATGATCTGGTCCGGCGTGCATTTATATGATTTCAGTGCATAATTCATCGGGAAACACTGTCCCATTTATCTTTAATAGCCAGCCTTCAAATGCCACTCTCCCACCTCCAGACGCAAGTAAAAGCGCCATCTCTAAGACAACGCTTCCTTTGCAAATACCACGATACTATTTTAACATATTGGAAATGGGAAATGTGGGAATATTGCAAATGATATTACAGTTGCTAATTGACTATTATTAAAAGCTCTACGCAAATCGCTTACTAAATACTACTAGCTTTTTTAAATTCTCGTTGATACTTTCAATACTTGCACTTATTTCCTCAATAGAAGATGCCTGTTCCTCAGTGATTGCAGCAGAATTGGCAATTGAAGAAGTAATTTGCTCTACTGAATGGTTCATCTGTTCGACAATTGATTTTATGGAATCGGTAGAATCTTTACTTTGCGCTGCCAAATTTCTTATTTCATTTGCTACAACAGTAAAACCTTTTCCATATTCTCCAGCTCTTGCTGCTTCAATAGATGCGTTCAACCCCAAAAGGTTAGTCTGACTGGCGATATTTTTTACAATATCTAATGCTGCAGCTGTTTTCTGCGCATTATTTGTTGTATTTTGTGCTTGATCCATCATATTTTGAGATGTTTCAGCTAATTGAGCTGCCGAATCAGCAAGCATTTCCATAGTACTTGTTACCTGGTTGAAAGACGTAGCAATTTCATCAATGCTGCATTGAAGCTGGACAGTGTCGTCTAAATCAAATCCATTACTAATTATACCAATAATCTCATTTTGAGCATTACGAATTGGAACAGCACGATAATGAATAGATTTCCCATATACCGATTTATCCATTTCTCCTTTTTTAACAACACCAGTACGGATACAATCCTTAAATTCCGCAGAAATTTCATCCCCCGGATTAATCTTTAATTCAAATCCTTTGGCCGGCTGATAATATATATATTTTTCACGGTCAGTTAAACCGTAGGCCGTATCGTCCCTATTAAGTTCATTAAAATATTGTAGGGTAATGGCGAAAGCTTTCAATATCTCTTCGTCACTTAATTTATTTCTTGTGTATAACTCATTGCTCATTTATATTTCTCCTTTGTATGCAAACTTACACAAGTATATCAAATCAAATACTTGTGTCAAGCAATTATTACTTAATAAATAAAATCCCCATCTATTATGCTATTTATCGCTTTTCCTTGTTAAAAATCTGTCTATTTTTTTCCTATAGTTCTTCTTTCATACTCCAATTCATTACCACGAAATGGCATTCCGTATAAGGGAACTGCTTCAAAGATCCTGGCATTGCTGCACTATGTAGAACTACTTTTGGAAAACAGCCGGCCTCTATCTTCAAATCAATTCCAGATAAGGATCTGCTTATATCTGTTCCGTCCAACAACACGGAAACTAACCTAATTGCTGATAGCTAGTAGTTTTCTTTACATTTTCATTTTATTGACTTCGCATTATGCTCATAATAAGAATTTCAATACATTAAAAATTATTGAGGTCTATATCATATTCCATTCTTTTAGCTGTCGTAATGGCAATTTCTTTTCCAACAAGTCTATTAAGAAGATAAAAAGACATATCGATTCCGGCTGAAATACCACCAGATGTGATTATGTCATTTTCATCAATATATTTAACTCCTCGTTGAACCTTTATTTCCTTATACTCACTTTCTAGTCTATCTATATCCATCCAGTGTGTAGTTGCTCTTTTCCCATCTAATAACCCAGTCTCAGCCAATAAAAATGATCCTGTACACACAGACGCGATAATATCGCATTCCTCTGCTCTGATCTTAATCCATTTTTTAAGAATTTCATTTTGAATTTCTATTTCTTCTGCTCCATACCCGCCGGGTACAATTAAAATATCAAAATGAGGACTATTATTAAAATCAAAATCGGGTTGAACTTTAAGACCATTTCGGACGCTGATTAAATCTGTTGTTTGGGCGACAGTCTTTACCGTAAAAGGCTTCTGTTGACAACTTGAATATGAAGCAATTGAAAAAACTTCAAATGGGCCAGCAAAATCCAGCAATTCAACGTCATTAAAAAGAAGTATACCAACGTTCCAATGCTTTTTCATATCTATTCCTCCAATCTCAATGCGTATCAGGAATGAGTTCCATTATATGAATAATCTTCATGCGTAGAATACCAGAATACTTACAAACTATCAATATAAAGTTTCCAATGTAATTAATTTTGTAAATTCTAATTGTTTTTTCAAAATACCCTTTACACAGCATTTTTTACTCTTTGTTTTCGCGAGGGAAAAAGGGTTTTTTAATTTTTCGATTAAGAAAATATGCAATATGCCCAAGAATTAATAAAAAAATGGCTGTACCAAATATACTTAAAAAAACCTTGTTCCCGATTCTACTGTAGTCCATAAAATAATAGGGAATGCTCATTGTTTTTCCATTAGGTAATATAAAAATTAGTGGTAAATAAACAAATATGACATATATCATTGGAAAAATTAAAACATAATAAATGTCTCTGTATTTTATGCTTAGTGAATCCACAAACAAAATACAATCTATTAAACATAAAAGAGGGGTAATTAAATGAACTACTAAATTGTTAAGCCTCCATGGGGTAAAAGCGTCGTACATTGAAAAATTAGCTGGTACAAGGATAATCCAGTAAACTATCAAAGTAAGCAATAAGTCAATCGTACAGGCCACTGCAAAACCCGAATAAAATCCATTATTCCCAATAGCCCCTTTCCCTCGCCATTCTCTCCCTGTTTTTATAACCATAATTAAAAAGAAAATAACGCCCAGGGCATTGCTTAGTACGGTATAAAAAATGAATCTTTCAGGTTTAATATTGCCTTGAAAAGCGCCTAAGGCATCCAATAACCCTGAAAATGTAAAGACAAATGCGAACAATCTAAATGCAAATGCAAATCTGCGGTCATGAATCATGATCCCATCCTCCTTATGTTTTTGTAAATTCTTCATAGTTCTATGCGTTTTGGCCCGGAATTATATTAAGAGCGTTATACTGACAAGACACAGCTCCAATCATAGTAGTTACCAGTTATAGTAGATAATATTCCCTTTGGCTTCACAGCCAAGGACTGGACGGGTTAATTACCATTTACTAAAGAAAGAATCCGAACTTG
Organism: Hungatella sp. UBA3048; assembly: GCA_002367105.1. Classification (GTDB taxonomy): domain Bacteria; phylum Bacillota; class Clostridia; order Lachnospirales; family Lachnospiraceae; genus Lacrimispora. Next base: position 2,323 of record DFCS01000044.1, on the reverse strand, counting down.
GCATTTGGGGCCATGTTCTACATAATGGCAGGCATACATTTTCAACATTCGCGAAAGAATATGGAGTTGATGAATACGCCAGGAAAAAATTTATGGGACATTCCATAAAAGATTTAACAGATAGAGTTTATACTCACATGGACATTGAATGGTTTACTATTTTATAATACTCTAATCTCATAATTATTCACTTATAATCAGCTATTGTTGCATAAATCAGCAGTAATCACTTATAAAAAGCTAATACCATTCATTCACAGTTTTTTCACAAAACAGAGAAATGGCTTAAATACAGTGCGTTTCTCTGTTTTGTTGTATAGTGTGTTACTATTTACTTTAAATCAATATATTTTAATTTCGTTTATTTTTTATTTCTTTTTTTAACAATGTAGATAAAATAGCAATTTGACGGTGGTGAGCAATACCTTGAATAATAAGTTTTTGCTTAATTCTAATTCGAAGTATTTGGCAGCTAAGCAAGTTGGCTTTTCGAATACTAACGGCAATGACTGGGTAAATGTTAGTTTGTCTCAACTGGGCATAACTGGTAAAAAGTTATCAGATGTCTGCGCTTCAATGGCATGTATATCGTGGAATGTTGGAAATGGCTTTTGGGTTGTATATTGCACCAAATATGATGATACCACACTACAAGTCCGGTTTAATATTCCGATACCTTCAGCTTTCCGGGTTACACTTATGTTTGATTTAATTGATGCTTAAATGATCATTGTTCCACCATAAATAAAAAACGTACCTGATATCCTACATAAAGAGCCGCATTCTCTTTGACCAAAGACACCTGTAAACTATTTGCTGCAATTTGCATTATCTTTGATATAGTGCGCATATCAGACCATATTCCTGCGTCAAACTGGATTTGAGCTGCCAGTAAATAAGGCGTTTTACCATTCTGAGTAGTTAAATTCCATGTCTGTGTAATATTTTCGGTTAAGATACCGGTAACTGCATAGAAAGATGCTTTATCAGACTTATAACTCAAATTGCTATTTAAAATACTGAAATAAAAAAGGCCATAGGCTATCCACATTGGAAGAGTCTATGGCCCTTAAATCAAATTGGTACTGGTGCTTTTTTTAACTTTCTATAATCCTGATTCCAACTATCTTTTGTACTTTTCCATACTTCTTGTTGGCCTATCTTTGCTTTTATGTCTGCATGCTCTAGAGCATTAGCTACAATCGGCGCCATAGTCTTTGCCATCTTCTCATAATCAATAATTCCAGATAACGCTGCATTCAATTCTGCGGATATACCGGCTTTGAAGTCATAAGAAGGGGGATCGTATGAAACCGAAGCTTTCGTATCGACCATGTCAAAAAATTCCCTGTTCACACTGTATTGTACTCCCATATCCGGCACCACTACATTGGATACATCAAAGGCATTTGACACATCACTGGCCCACTGTTTCATGAGATCACCGGACGATTTCATATTTTTTGCAATGCCAGTATTAAAACCAGCCACCGTGAATCCACCATAGTCTGAAAAGAGTCCTGAAGGGGAATGTATATCCAGCAATCCAGTAAACCAACTTGTCAGTTTACCTACCCAAGTACTTATAACACCTTCACTGCTACCCTGGTTATTTCCAATTCCATCATTTAATCCTTGGACAATATTAGCACCAAATCCCGAAAATACCGTTGACGGAGAATGAATACCCATTATACTGGTAAACGGGTTAATTATGCCAGTTTGAGCCCATGTCTGTAAAACCTGCGGAGTACTTGACCTTTGTAGTTCTTCAAACTTTTGCTTAAGTCCTTCATTGGAATAGGCTGCCCAACCGGAACCCAAGTTTTGCATTTCCGTGTTTAATGACTTGCCGCCTTCTAAAACTTTATTTGCTCCATATATTCCAGAGTTTACAAACTTTGATGTATTTTCTCCACTCTGAATTCCAGCAGTTACAGCATCTGTAATGGCGTTAGCTGCGTTTGGCGCCCCAGCCTTACCACCCTCACCAATATTGTTTACAATTTCTTGACCATACTCTTTCGATTCTTTTTCTGGAACACTAATTCCAAGGGCTCCTTTGATACTGTCACCTATCCATGTCACTAAATCAACAACGGGTTCTCCAAGGTAAGCCAATCCAGATAAAATCCCAGTCCCAATTCCTTTAACTATGTTTTCTCCAAACTCCATAAAGTTGTCTGAAGAAAAGGCTTTATTAAAGTACTTAGTACAGGATTCCTGTAATGACTTTGTATAGTTAAAATTAAATAGTTTATTAGAGAAGTTCTCCCAAAATGTCCCAGAATCCCATTTTGTGAGTAAATGGTAAATAACTCGT
>DFCS01000004.1 GCA_002367105.1 Hungatella sp. UBA3048 | reverse complement strand
AAATGTTCTCCTACTCGATTGAAAAAGGAGAATAATGATGAAAATTTATGACGAATTGAAAGCCCGCGGCCTGATCGCCCAGGTGACGAACGAAGAAGAAATCAGCAAAATGGTAAATGAAGGAAAAGCCGTATTCTACATCGGATTTGATCCCACGGCCGACAGCCTTCACGTAGGTCATTTTATGGCCCTGTGCTTAATGAAGCGCCTTCAGGAGGCAGGCAATAAGCCCATCGCCCTGATCGGAGGAGGAACCGGTATGGTTGGAGATCCTTCCGGTAGAAGCGACCTTCGGCAGGTAATGACAGTGGAAACAATCCAGCATAACTGTGACTGCTTTAAAAAGCAGATGAGCCGTTTTATCGACTTTTCGGAAGGAAAGGCTCTTATGGTTAATAACGCAGACTGGCTTCTTAACTTAAATTACATTGATTTCCTCAGAGAGGTCGGCCCTCACTTCTCCGTTAACCGCATGCTGACCGCGGAATGCTATAAGCAGCGTATGGAAAAGGGCTTAAGCTTCCTGGAATTTAACTACATGATCATGCAGAGCTTTGACTTCTATGAGCTGTTTAACCGTTACGGCTGTAACATGCAGTTCGGAGGAGATGATCAGTGGAGCAATATGCTTGGCGGTACAGAGCTGATCCGCCGGAAGCTGGGAAAAGATGCACATGCGATGACCATTACCCTGCTATTAAATTCCGAGGGAAATAAGATGGGTAAAACCCAGTCAGGCGCAGTATGGCTTGATCCGGAAAAGACGACTCCTTTTGATTTTTTCCAGTACTGGAGAAACATTGCCGATGCAGATGTGCTAAAATGCCTGCGCATGCTTACCTTCCTTCCTATCGAGCAGATCAACGAGATGGACGGCTGGGAAGGCAGTCAGTTAAATGAAGCAAAAGAAATTCTTGCCTATGAGCTGACCAATCTGGTTCATGGGGAAGAGGAAGCGGATAGAGCCAGAGAGAGTGCCAGAGCGCTGTTTACCGGCGGAAATGCGGCAGATATGCCGACCTGTGAGCTGGAAGAGGCAGATTTTACGGACGGAAACATTGACATCCTGTCCATTCTTCAGAAATCCGGTTTAGCTCCTACCCGTTCCGAAGCAAGGCGAAATGTAGAACAGGGTGGAGTAACCGTAGAAGGCGAAACTGTTTCCGACGTGAAAGCCGTTTTTGCAAAAGAGCAGTTTTCCGGAGATGGGATGATCGTAAAACGCGGTAAGAAAAAATTTGTAAGAATAGTTGTAAAATAAGACACCTTTTCAAAATGGAACAGGGCATGCACAAATGCATGCCCTGTTCCATTTTGGTGTACTTTCATATGAATAACCGGATTTTTATGCTTTATGGCCATGACGGAATAAGCTCCGGATCTCTTAAGGTCAGTGCAAAGCGAAGCTTTTCATTGTAGGATTCAAATTGAGACAGAGTTTCATATTCTTTTCTCAGCTTCTCATAAATGCTTAATATGGGCTGACACCGGATGGAGGTCGTGTCAAGGATCTCATCAAGATGTTCCGCTGCCAGGTCAACAATGGATTCATCCAGGAGGCCGTCATTTTTCATCCGGGTGAGGATGGACAGGATGTCGTCTGTTGGAAAGGAATCCTTATAGCTTCTGGAACCGGTTAAGGCGCTGATGATATCAGCAATGGCCACCAGGCGTTCTTCCGTAGTTAAATCCTCGGCTTTCAGCTTTTTTGGATATCCGGATCCATTTAGTTTTTCATGATGACGCAGTGCGATGCGTTCAATGGTTTTATCAATGCTGCCGCCAAATATTTTCTCCGTGAAGTTTACATGGGTCCGCATGATTCCCATGGCCTTTTGGCTTAATTTTCCAGGATACTCAAGAATTTCCACAGGAATGGCGATTTTACCCAGATCGTGCAGCAGTGAGCCGCAGAGAACCAGGTTTAATTGATCCTCATTTAAGGACAGGAGTTTTCCAAGCTCATAGCTGATGCTGGTGGTGGTTATGGTATGGGTTACCGTGTAGTGGCTTCTAAAATCAATGATAAAGACCAGCATTTTCAAATATTCCGTAGCCTCTTCTTCGGAAAGTGGAATGCTGGTTAAAAAGTCAAAGTATTCTGAATCTTTTCTCCATTCATTTTCAATGGAATCCTGAAAGTCAAGCCTGGCTGCAAGATCTACGATGTGAGGGGCAAATACATTATCCGTTCCCTGGGTGATCAGCTGGAGCGTTTCGTCCCAGGAACGCTTTTCCAGTGACATGGAGACATCAATGCGGTCTGCAATGTGAAGGATTTGTGATAGATCTTTTAATTTCGTGCTGGGTTCATCTCCTTGCACCAGGAAATTCCAGGTGATGTGGTGTAAGAGTACTGCAGGAGCTAATTCCTTGAGGGGAGAAAAATATCGTATGAAAAGATATCCGTAGAAGGAATGATCCCAAATATCATCAGTTTCAAATTGAAGCATCCTGGAGATTTCTTCTGTCTTGTATGCTCCGATATCATGAAGCTGGGCCAGAAAACAGATATCCCGAAGCTCCTGTTTCGTATATTGTCCGGTATCCTGCAGCATACGGGAAATGATATAAGCCACGTGGGAACCGTGTTCCGTCAGCCGTGGATCAATATAATTGCAGAAGCGCCGGATAATGCCAAAGACGCCTTTATTATTAAAACTTTTAGTATATTGGATATGCATGTCTGAGTCCTCCTATGTAGTCGCTGTTCTAAAATCAGTTTACCATATCTATCCATATATGGAAAGAAAAGAAAGAAGGCTATAGCATAATTAATTCAACTTAATATAGGAAAAGGTGTATGTGAAAAAAATAAATAGATGTATGCTTATTTTTTTGTATGAATCCGAATTATTTGACTAAGGTATACGTATATGTTAAAATAAAGACTGATATGTAAATCAATGAAAAAGACAGGTAAAGTGAGGATATAGATCTATGGAAAGTAAATACAGGCGTCTTTATAAGGAGCTGCTTGAAAAAATAGAAAAGCGGGAATACCGTCCGGGAGACAAGCTTCCGGCGGAAGGGGAGCTGATGGAGATATATGGTGCATCCCGTGATACGGTCCGCAAAGCCCTGGGGCTTTTGGAGGAGGATGGCTGCATCCGCAAAGCCAGGGGAAAGGCTGCTGAGGTGTTGGATAAGAGTAAGTTTAATTTCCCGGTATCGGAGATCGCAAGCTTTAAGGAAATCTACCGTTATTCAGATTCCAGGCCCAGAACCTTTGTGGAGAATTTAGAAATTGTAAAAAATGATAAAAAGCTGATGGAAGCCCTTCAGATCGGCCCGGAGGATGAAGCCTTTGTATTGGAACGGGTCCGGGAAATCGATGGAGAAAAGATCATTATTGATAAGGATTATTTTTCAAGGAAAGTCGTGGAGAATCTGCCTTTGCGTGCTGCCCAGGATTCTGTTTATGAATATCTGGAGAATGAACAGGGACTTAAAATCGGCTTTGCCATGAAGGAAATCACGGTTCATACAGCTACGGATGAGGATTACCGGCTCCTTGATATGGGCCGTTATGATATGGTGGTGGTAGTGAAGAGCTATACGTATCTGGAGGACTCTACTTTGTTCCAGTACACGGAATCGCGCCACAGGCCGGACAAGTTTAAGTTCGTGGATTTTGCCCGCCGGAAGTTATAATTATAAGAATAGAAGAACGCTCTTCTCATATACTCCAGACGAAACAGTCTTACGCTATTTTATCAGGCCCGTACAAATACGCATACGGCGCCGCTAGTCCGCAGACGGACAAGTTAAATTATCTTTTCTGCATATTGACAAAGATATACGTATATGTTATAGTGTAATCACAAAATGAACGTATAAGTTTGGGAGTACCAAAAACATGTATGAAGGGAGTATGAATATGGGTAAGTATGAGAGCGATGCCAGAAAACTGTTAGAGTATGTGGGGGGAAAGGAAAATATAGGGGCAGTGACCCACTGTATGACGAGAATGCGTTTTGCCCTGGTTGATCCGGCAAAAGCGGATACCAAGCAGATTGAAACGCTTTCCAGTGTCAAGGGTACCTTTACACAGGCCGGACAGTTCCAGGTAATCATTGGAAATGACGTACAGTCCTTTTACAATGAATTTGTATCCGTATCCGGTGTGGAAGGAGTATCCAAGGACGAAGTAAAGAAAGAAGCTAAAGGGAATTTAAACCTATTGCAGCGGGCGGTTGCGGATATCGCAGAGATTTTTGCTCCGTTGATTCCGGCGATCATCGTAGGCGGTCTGATTCTTGGATTCCGTAACATAATAGGAGAGATCAATCTTATGAATGGGGGAACACAGACTCTCATTTCTGTGTCACAGTTCTGGGCAGGCGTTCATAGCTTTCTTTGGCTCCTCGGCGAGGCGATCTTCCATTTCCTGCCGGTAGGAATCACCTGGTCTGTTACAAGAAAGATGGGAACAACCCAGATCCTTGGAATTGTTCTGGGGCTTACCCTTGTATCTCCCCAGCTATTAAATGCCTATGCCATGGCATCAGGTGCTGAGGTTCCGGTCTGGGACTTTGGTTTTGTAAAAATGGAGATGATCGGCTACCAGGCTCAGGTCATTCCGGCCATTTTAGCTGGTTTTGTATTGGTCTATCTGGAGAGGTTCTTTAAGAAAATTACGCCTCAGGCAATCTCTATGATCGTGGTTCCATTCTGTTCCCTGCTTCTGGCGGTAATCGCTGCTCATGCAGTGGTAGGCCCGATTGGCTGGGTGATTGGATCCTGGATTTCAAAAATTGTATATGCAGGGCTCACTTCCAGCTTCCGCTGGCTGTTTGCAACCTTATTTGGTTTTATATATGCTCCGCTTGTTATTACCGGTCTTCATCATATGACCAATGCCATTGACTTACAGCTCATGGCAGAGTTTGGAGGAACGATGCTGTGGCCTATGATTGCTTTATCCAATATTGCCCAGGGTTCAGCGGTTCTTGGCATGATGTACCTCCAGAAAAAGGATGAGGAAGCAAAGCAGATTTCCATTCCTGCCTGCATTTCCTGTTATCTGGGAGTTACAGAGCCGGCTATGTTCGGTGTGAATTTAAAGAGGGGCTTTCCGTTTCTCTCTGCTATGATCGGTTCCGCCATAGCTGCTACGGTTTCCGTGGGAATGAATGTTATGGCAAATTCCATCGGCGTGGGAGGTATTCCAGGTATCCTGTCTATCCAGCCTCAGTATATGGGAATCTTCGGCTTGTGCATGCTGATTGCCATTGCAGTACCCTTTACACTGACCGTTATGGTTGGAAAAAAGAAAGGAATTGTATAAATGGAGAGCTTTAAGAAATCATGTGTTTATCAGATCTATCCCAAATCCTTCCGGGACAGCAACGGTGACGGGATCGGAGATTTAAAGGGAGTGATGGAAAAACTGGATTACTTAAAAACGCTGGGAGTGGATTACCTCTGGCTGACCCCATTTTTCCTGTCTCCTCAGAATGACAATGGGTATGATATCCAGGATTACTGCCGGATCGATCCTCTGTTTGGGACCATGGAAGATTTGGAGCGGCTGACTGCAAAAGCCGGAGAACTGGGTATGGGGCTGATGTTTGATATGGTTTTTAACCATACTTCCACAAGCCATGAATGGTTTCAAAAGGCTCTTAATGGTGATAAGAAATTCCAGGATTACTATTTCTTTAAGGAAGGAACCCCAGGTAATCCGCCTACCAACTGGCAGTCAAAGTTTGGCGGCAGTGCATGGGAATATTCGGAGGAAGTAGGGAAATATTACCTTCATTTATTTGATAAGACCCAGGCGGACTTAAACTGGGAGAATCCCATGGTACGGGAAGAAATAAAAAAGGTGATCCGGTTCTGGAAGGAAAAAGGGATCAAGGGATTCCGGTTTGATGTGATTAATCTGGTCTCCAAGCCTTCCGCCTGGGAGGATGATGAGGAAGGAGACGGCCGCCGGTTTTACACGGACGGCCCCCGGATTCATGAATATCTGAGGGAAATCGTGGTTGATACGGGGTTAGATGCCGATGATATCATTACGGTTGGAGAGATGTCCTCTACAACCATTGATCACTGCATCCGATATACCAATCCCGATGAAAAGCAGTTTAAGATGTGTTTTAATTTTCATCATCTAAAGGTGGATTATAAGGACGGAGATAAATGGTCTTTAATGCCCTATGATTTTAAAAAACTGAAAAAGATTTTTCACACATGGCAGACTTCCATGGCCGAAGAGAACGGTTGGAATGCGGTGTTCTGGTGCAATCATGACCAGCCAAGGGCCGTGTCCAGGTTTGGTGATGATGGAATATACAGAAAGCGTACCGCAAAGATGCTGGCTACTGTCATTCACGGGATGCGGGGTACGCCCTATATTTACCAGGGAGAGGAAATCGGCATGACCAATGCGAATTTCACCCATATTTCCCAGTACCGTGATGTGGAAAGCCTTCATTACTTTGAAATATTGAAAGAACAGGGAAGAAAAGAAGAAGAAATATACCGGGTATTAAGAGCTCGGTCAAGAGATAACAGCAGAACCCCTATGCAGTGGGAAGCAGGAGAGCAGGCCGGATTTACCACCGGCACCCCCTGGATCGGTGTCAATGAAAATTGTGATGAGATCAATGTGAGGGAAAGCCTTGCTGATCCTGATTCGGTCTTTTGCTACTATCAGAAGCTGATTGAACTGAGGAAACGCTGCAACGTGATCAGTGAAGGAAGCTATGAGCCGGTTCCGCTTAAGCAGGAAGGAATTTTTGCCTATCAGAGAAGCGGGCAGAAAGAAAAACTGCTGGTCTTTGCAAATTTTACCGGAAAGCACCAGGAGATAGAAGGAAGGGAAGCCTTGGACAATTGGGAGATCCTGTTATCCAATGACTGCGCTCCAAAGATCAATGGGAAAAAGTTTGTACTGGAACCCTATGGCGCAGTCATGCTGTATTCCTGTGAGAAAGCTTAAAGCTCCAACAGATGCTGCGCCAGAATTTTGAATCCCATAAGGATCAGGATCAGTCCGCCGGCAAATTCTGCTTTTGATTTATAGCGTGTTCCAAAAACATTTCCAACTTTAACTCCTAGGACAGACAGGGTAAAGGTGGTAGCTCCGATAAAGGAAACAGCCGGAACGATCTGTACCTGCAGGAATGCAAAGGTAACCCCCACTGCCAGAGCATCAATGCTGGTTGCTACCGCCAGCGGGATCATGTTTTGGGGAGACATGGGGGAAACCTCACATTCTTCCGTTTCTTTGCTAAAGGATTCCTTTATCATGCTGATACCAATGGCTCCAAGCAGAATAAAAGCGATCCAGTGGTCAAAGGAAGTGATGGCCTCCTTAAACTGTGATCCCAGCAGGTAGCCCAAAAGCGGCATCCCGGATTGGAATCCCCCGAAATACAGGCCTGCGATGACTGCATTGTTCCAGTTCATCTTTGGCATGCATAATCCTTTGCAGATGGAGACGGCAAAGGCATCCATGGATAAGGCTACCGCGATGATGAACAATTCAAGTAATGACATGTGATATTCCTCCTATGTATAGGCTTAATAAATATATGCCCCGGAAAAAAAGGATAGAATTAATCCTTTTTATTCAGCCGTATTTTCTCAAGATATTCAAAAAGCTCCGGGTCTACGTTGTCGAAGAGGCGGTTTTTCTTTGAGGGAATTCTCTCCAGATGTTCCTTCTTAATTTCAGAATTTGTCTCTTCGATTTCTTTTTTTAAATCCCTGGCGGAGAGGCGTGTGCTGCCTGTTCCCAGGATAATGATCTGTTCTAACTTGTCCGAGGTGGCTACCCGCACCTGATACTGTCTGCCAATCTGTTGGGAGACCTTTTCAATGTACTGGTCTGCGGTTTCCGCTTCCTTGGTAAAAATCACATGAATGTTGTGGTATTTTATGACCGTGCCTGGGTTACCCTTGACCTTGTAGCCGTCAAAAACCAGAATGACATTACATTTTTTATAACCCTGGTAATTGCATAGAATATCCTGAAGTTTCGTTCTGGCGGAGTCCATATTGGTCTCCGCCAGTTCCTTTAGCTCAGGCCAGGCAAATATGATGTTGTAGCCGTCTATTAAAAGATATTCGGAACTCATTGTTTGCCTCCTAGTGAAGCAAGCAGAATGCTTGCATATTCAGTTGCGCGGAAAACCTATAGTTTTTTGATGCAGTTTTCAAGAGTCTGAAAAACAGAACGGATAATGCAGGTCTTATAGCATCCAGTGTCTCAGACATAAAAAAAGGCCCTCCTGATTCTTTCGTAAGCGTGTTCATAATTGTAACTGCTTCGACAGGAAAAGTCAATATTGTATGATTTATTAGGTTCTATTTCCCAATGCTGGTGATAATTTGTGAAAAATAAATATTGCAGGTTAAAATGGATTATGATATTATAAGTGAAATTCATTGTNNACAGGAAGAGGGCGTCACCGACTGAGAGCGCCGTCACGTGGGACTTGGCTAAGGGAACACTCCGGAGCTGATATGCCGAAGCGGCGGTCAATTCTTAAAGTGATTGATTGTGACATGAGTAGGCTTATCCGTACACATGCGTTAAATGTTTGAGTGGGGACATTTGCTTATCCGGCTGTCATATCTGCGGCCGGAGGAAGAAGCAGCTGTCTCAATGCGGGTGGTACCGCGGGAACTTATAGCCATATAAATCCCGTCCCGGAATATGTAACTGTATTCCGGGGCGGGATATTTTTATGTTTAGCGCGGCTAAACGATTAAATACCCTTTGCCGGAATCAAAACAATTACATTCAGGTAAGGAGAATGCAGATATGGAATTTATCAGTGGTGTAAAAGAAAAGGAGACGGTCCCTGTGGACCGCATCAAATCCGGCGGTTATGAAGGCCGGACCGTAAAAATGGAAGGAAGCGTCCATACCATAAGGGATATGGGAGAGGTTGCGTTTGTGATCCTTCGGAAAGCAGAAGGACTGGTACAGTGTGTGTACGAGGAAGGGAAAACGGATTTTGACTTAAGTCTTTTAAAAGAAGAGTCAGCGGTCCGGGTCACTGGAATCGTTTCAAAGGAAGAGAGGGCTCCCCATGGATTTGAAATCCGCCTTTTGGAGATTGAACGCTTGTCCCAGCCGGCAGAGGCTCTCCCTGTGGCAATCAGCAAGTGGAAGTTAAACACTTCCCTTGAGACAAAGCTGACGCTGCGCCCCATTACCCTTCGCAATCCCATGGAGAGGGCAAAGTTCCGTATTCAGGAAGGCATTGTAAGAGGCTTTAGGGACTTCCTTCACAGCCAGGGTTTTACGGAGATCCGTACACCAAAGATCGTAGCCCGCGGAGCAGAAGGCGGCTCCAACGTATTTAAACTGGATTATTTTAATAAAAAAGCAGAACTGGGTCAAAGTCCCCAGTTTTATAAGCAAACCATGGTAGGCGTATACGACCGGGTATTTGAGGTCGCTCCCGTCTTCCGTGCGGAAAAGCATAACACAACAAGACATTTAAATGAATATACCAGTATGGACTTTGAAATGGGATACATTGACAGCTTTGAGGAGATCATGGAAATGGAGACAGCCATGCTCCAGTATACCTTTGGACTTCTATGCGAGGAATATGAAGCAGAGCTTAAGATGCTTAAGGTAACACTCCCCGATGTAACCAGTATCCCAACGGTCCGTTTTGCTGAAGCAAAGAAACTGGTTTCGGAGAAATACAACCGCAAGATCAGAAACCCCTATGATCTGGAACCGGAGGAGGAAGTGCTTATCGGCCGGTACTTTAAGGAAGAGTATGGCAGTGATTTTGTATTTGTTACCCATTATCCGTCAAAGAAGCGTCCTTTCTATGCCATGGACGATCCGGCAGACCCTAAGTATACCTTAAGCTTTGATTTGTTATTTAAGGGACTGGAAGTGACTACCGGCGGCCAGAGAATCCATGATTATGCAGCGATCCTCAAGAAAATGGAGGCCAGGGGCATGAACCCAGAGGATATTTCTTCCTATTTAATGATATTCCAATATGGTATGCCGCCTCATGGAGGCCTTGGAATCGGTCTGGAGCGCCTTACCATGCGTCTTCTTGACGAAGGAAATATTAGGGAGACCACCCTTTTTCCAAGAGATGTAACGAGACTGGAACCATAAAAGTAATTACCTTGTGAATGGAGGAAGAAGATGGCACACATGATTGATGATGCTACAATCGAATACGTAGGAATCCTGGCACAGCTTGAACTTGACCAGACGGAAAGGGAAGCGGCAAAGAACGATATGGGCCGTATGCTGGATTATATTGATAAATTAAACGAACTGAATACCGACGGCGTGGAACCCATGTCCCATGTATTCCCGGTACACAACGTTTTCCGTGAGGATGTGGTGGAAAACGGTGACGACAGAGAGAACATCTTAAAAAATGCTCCGGAAAGTAAGGATGGAGCTTTTAAGGTGCCAAAAACAGTGGAATAGGGGGGAGACTCGTATGACAGCGAAAGAAATATTATCCCTCACGGCGGTGCAGTTGGGGGAAAAAATAAAAGACGGAGAGGTTACTTCCGTAGAAGCAGTAAAAGCAGTCCTGGGTCAGATAAAGAACATGGAGCCAGTGCTTAACAGCTTTGTGACCATAGAAGAAGAAAAAGCACTGAAACAGGCGGAGGAGGTGCAGAAGAAGATTGCAGCCGGTGAACTGACGGGTCCTCTGGCAGGCGTACCGGTGGCGGTAAAGGATAATATCTGCATCGATGGAATGAAGACCACCTGCANNATGGATGAATTTGCCATGGGAAGCACCACAGAAACTTCGGCATACGGAGTCACGAAAAACCCATGGAACCCGGATCACGTTCCCGGCGGCTCCTCCGGCGGTTCCTGCGCTGCGGTTTCGGCGGCGGAATGCTTTTATGCCTTAGGGTCGGATACTGGAGGTTCCATAAGACAGCCGGCCTCTTTCTGCGGAGTTACCGGATTAAAGCCTACTTACGGAACCATTTCCAGGTATGGGCTGATTGCCTATGGGTCTTCCTTAGACCAGATCGGCCCCGTCGCAAAGGATGTGACGGACTGTGCCGCGGTTCTTGAGGTTCTGGCTTCCCATGATGAGAAGGACAGCACATCCGTAGAGAGGAAAGACTGTGACTTTACTGAGGCTTTAAGAGATGATGTGAAGGGAATGCGGATCGGCATACCTGCGGATTATCTGGGAGAAGGCCTTGATCCAGAGGTAAAGGAGTCGGTCTTAAAAGCCGCAAGGGTTTTGGAGGAAAAGGGAGCTATCCTGGAGACTTTTGACCTGGGTATGGTGGAATATGCGATTCCGGCATACTATGTGATCGCTTCCGCAGAGGCCAGCTCCAATTTATCCAGGTTTGACGGTGTCAAATACGGTTATCGTGCAAAAGAGTATGACGGACTTCACGGCATGTATAAAAAGAGCCGTTCCCAGGGCTTTGGCCCGGAGGTAAAGCGACGCATCATGCTTGGTTCCTTTGTTTTAAGCTCCGGTTATTATGATGCCTATTATCTGAAGGCTTTAAAGACAAAGGCTTTGATCAAGAAAGCATTTGACGAGGCATTTTCAAAATACGATGTGATTTTAGGGCCTGCTTCCCCGTCTACGGCACCAAAGCTTGGAGAGAGCTTAAGCGACCCATTGAAGATGTATCTGGGTGATATCTATACCATTTCCGTAAACCTTGCCGGACTTCCAGGTCTTACGGTTCCCTGTGGCATGGATTCTAAAGGAATGCCCATTGGAGTTCAGTTTATTGGGGACTGTTTTAAGGAGAAGAACATCATCCGGGCAGGTTTTGCTTTTGAGCAGAGCAGAAGCTATGAGATGCCCCCTATGGTGGCAGATGCTATATTAAGACCCGCGGGAAAGGAGGAGAAGTAAATGAGCAAACAGTATGAGACAGTTATAGGACTGGAAGTCCATGTGGAACTTGCCACAAACACGAAAATCTTCTGCGCCTGCTCTACGGAATTCGGCGGAGCGCCCAATACCCATACCTGCCCGGTCTGCACTGGTATGCCCGGTTCCCTTCCGGTCCTTAATAAACAGGTGGTGGAATATGCCCTTGCAGTAGGCCTTGCGGTAAATTGTCAGATCAACCAGTACTGCAAGTTTGACCGGAAGAATTACTTCTACCCTGATAATCCGCAGAACTATCAGATATCCCAGCTTTATCTCCCCATCTGCCACGATGGCTGTGTGGAGATTGACACACCGGCAGGAAAGAAGAAAATCGGAATCCATGAGATCCATATGGAAGAAGATGCGGGAAAGCTTATCCATGATGAATGGGAGGATTGTTCCCTGGTGGACTTTAACCGGAGCGGGGTCCCTCTCATTGAAATCGTTTCAGAACCTGATATGAGAAGCGGGGATGAGGTAATCGCCTATCTGGAAAAGCTGAGACTCATCATTCAGTATCTGGGTGCTTCTGACTGTAAGCTTCAGGAAGGTTCCATGAGAGCCGATGTGAATTTATCTGTCCGTGAGGCCGGTTCCTCAGAATTTGGAACCAGAACGGAAATGAAAAATTTAAATTCCTTTAAGGCCATTGCCCGTGCCATTGAAGGAGAGCGGAAACGCCAGATCGAATTGCTTGAAGAAGGAAAGCAGGTAATTCAGGAAACAAGGCGGTGGGATGACAACAAGGAATCCTCCTATGCCATGCGATCTAAAGAGGATGCCAGGGATTACCGTTATTTCCCGGACCCGGATCTGCCTCCGGTGGTCATAAGTGATGAATGGATCAGGAGCATAAGGTCCAGGCAGCCGGAGCTGCGGACGGAGAAGATGGCCCGCTATCAGGAGGAGTTTAAGCTTTCTGAATATGATGCGGATATCATCACCGGCTCTAAGCATATGGCAGATATTTTTGAAGCGGTCACCGCAATCTGCGGTAAGCCGAAAGAAGCTGCAAACTGGCTGATGGTAGAAGCCATGCGGCTATTAAAAGAGCATGACATGGATCCTGAAAAAATGACATTTTCCGCGGAAAACCTTGCAAAATTAATTCTTTTAGTAGATAATGGTACCATTAACCGTACCGTGGGCAAGGAAGTCTTTGAAAAGATCTTCGCAGAAAACATTGATCCGGAGCAGTATGTGGAAGAAAAAGGATTAAGGGTTGTAAATGACGAAGAGGAGCTGCACAGGGTAATTGAGGGAATCGTTTCCGCAAATCCACAGTCCGTGGAGGATTATCATAGTGGGAAAGAAAAAGCTTTTGGGTTTTTAGTAGGCCAGACCATGAGGTCCATGAAGGGAAAAGCCGATCCGGGAGCGGTCAATAAGATTCTTAAGGAACTATTAGGTTAAAGGAGTCTATATGAGGAGGAAAAAGAAATCTATGAAGCCATATGTTGAGATGACAAAGGAAGAGTTACAGGAACTGAGAAAACAGCTTCATGTGCAGTATAAGGAGTTTCAGGGCAAGGACTTAAGGCTTGATATGTCCAGAGGAAAGCCCAGCACAGAACAGCTGGATATATCCATGGGAATGATGGATGTACTGAGCAGCAACGACGATTTAACCTGTGATGACGGTACTGACTGCCGTAACTATGGGGTGCTTGACGGAATCAAGGAGGCAAAGGAGCTTCTTGCCGATATGATGGAGGTTGCGCCTGACCATATCATTATTTACGGAAACTCCAGCTTAAATGTCATGTATGATACGGTTTCACGCTCCATGACTCACGGCGTTATGGGAAGCACTCCCTGGAGCAAGCTGGATAAAGTGAAATTCTTATGTCCTGTTCCTGGATACGACAGACATTTCTCCATAACGGAATACTTTGGGATCGAAATGGTGAATGTTCCCATGACCCCAACCGGTCCGGATATGGATATGGTGGAAGAGCTGGTGGCAAACGATGATTCCATTAAAGGAATCTGGTGCGTACCGAAGTACTCCAATCCTCAGGGGATTTCTTATTCCGATGATACGGTACGCCGTTTTGCCCGGTTAAAACCGGCTGCAAAAGACTTCCGCATCTACTGGGACAATGCGTATACCATTCATCATTTATATGACAGGGACCAGGATCATCTCATTGAAATCCTTGCAGAGTGCAAGAGAGCCGGTAATCCGGATATGGTATATAAATTCGCCTCCACCTCAAAAGTCAGCTTCCCAGGTTCCGGTATCGCAACCATCGCGGCAAGCCAGAACAACCTGGTTGACATAATGAAGCAGTTAAAGATTCAGACCATCGGCCATGATAAGGTGAACCAGCTGCGCCATGTACGTTTCTTTGGAGATATTCACGGCATGGTAGAGCATATGAGAAAGCATGCAGACATCATGAGACCGAAATTCGAGGCAGTGAACCAGATCCTGGAAAGAGAGCTTGGCGGACTTGGAATCGGAGAATGGACCAGTCCCAAAGGCGGCTATTTCATTTCCTTTGATTCCCTTGGCGGCTGTGCAAAAGCCATTGTGGCAAGGTGCAAGAAATCCGGTCTGGTCATGACCGGAGCAGGAGCCACTTACCCATATGGAAAGGATCCAAGGGATAACAATATCCGTATTGCGCCTTCTTATCCTCCTTTATCTGATCTGATCCTGGCGATGGAATTATTTGCCCTTTGTGTGAAGATCGTAAGCATTGATAAGATTCTGGCTCAGATGAATTCATAAAAAGGAACGCCGTAAAATGATTCGATCATAATCATTTTGCGGCGTTCTTTTGCCAATTATTATCTTCTATTCGAAAAGCACCAGGTTGATAAATGCCTGGAATGCTTCTGTCTGAAATTTGTCTTTATGAAACACCACATGATTCATACAGCTGATATCTAAGTTTTTAACTTCTATTTCAGTAACTTCCCCTCTTTTTATATACTCATCGGCAAAAATCCTGGGAACAATGCCGATTCCGATATTTTCCTTCACTGCCTGCAGGATCACATCCGAGTTGGTGCTTACCCAGTGCGGCTCGGCCGATAAATTGTTTAGTGCCAGGGCACAGTCAAAGGTATCCCGGATGGTACAGCCCTGTTCTCTCAAAAGCAGGGGCTCTTCAATAAGCCGGTCCAGAGCCACCGGCTGTGCAAGGCGTTCTGCAAAATGATGGCCGGGAGCGCAGATAACTGCAATAGGATAGGAAGAAAAAGGGATTTTCTCCAACTGTTCATCCGCTATGACACCCTCGATCAGGCCGATATCCAATTCGTTTTTTAAAAGTCTATTTGTAATTTCAAGAGAATTGTTAACGGTGACCTTTAGCTGGGTATCAGGGTTTGTCAGGGTAAAGCGGGATACTACTTTGGGAAGTAAGTAGCTGGCAAGGGTTACACAGGAGCCGATCCGTAAAGGCGCCTGCAGATGCAGGGAGCCGGAGTAGTTTTCCAGATCCTGATATAATTCCAGGAGAGGAATGACCTTAGACAAATAAAATTTTCCGTTTTCATTGATGACCACTCGACGTGACACACGGTTAAACAGAGGAGAACCAACGGATTCTTCCAGTTCGTTGATGGCATGGGAGATGGCGGGCTGGGTCATGGACAGCGCTTTGGCCGCTCCGGTGATGCTGCCTTCTTCACATACCGTTTTAAAGATAGTAAGATGTCTTAAGTTCATATCAGGAATCCTTCCATTACCAAGATGTTATATAACAATCTTCATTATATCATTTTGATAATGGTATGAACAGAGATTTAGAAAAAAATGTCAAAAATATTTAAAGCCTTACCATCATCAGATGGGCGGCAGCATAACTTCCATCCCGGTATTTAAAGCAGTACTCCCTGGTGCCGTAAATCTCAAAACCGTACTTTTTATAAAGAGCCAGACCCCGTTCATTTTCACTTACCACTTCCAGCTCCAGCTGCTCATAGCCCATTTCCCGGGCTCCCCTTATGATGGCTCCAAGGAGATGGGAACCGATCCCAAGCCCCCAGTATGGCTTGCATATGGAGATGCCAAAAGTGGCCCGGTGGGCGTAACGATCAAATAATGCTATGGGGTTGATTCCGGCATTTGCAATAATCTTCCCGTTTACTACGGCGCAGATCATCAAATCCTTCTGGCTTTTAAGAAGGGAAGAAAGAAAATCCTGTTCATGGTGGAGAGAGATGTTGATCTCATCTGCGTACCTGGACATATACCTGGTTTCCTCTGAAGTCTGGCTCATAAGCCTTAAGATAGCGGCTGCGTCACCAGGGCCGGGACTTTTTAAGAGGCATGGGGTCCCGTTTTTTAGCAGGACTTCTTTTGGTTTGTATTCCATAATATATTACCTCCTGAAAGGAAAAAGAAAGCAGCTGATTTTGCGGCTTTCTTTTTCTGTCTTAGTTTATTTGGAACCAGGTATCTTTACAGCCGTTTTGCAATGGCTTTTATAAATTCCTCACTGTTTAATGCCGTTGGATCAGGAATGGTAGTAATGAGAGCCAGATCTTTTGTCATTTCACCGGCTTCGATGGTATCGATGGTAGCCTGCTCCAGTTTATCTGCAAATGCGGCCAGTTCTGCGTTTCCATCCAGTTCTCCCCGCTTTCTCAGTGCCCCGGTCCATGCAAAGATGGTGGCAACGGAGTTTGTGGAGGTTTCCTCTCCCTTTAAATGCTTGTAGTAATGGCGCTGTACGGTTCCGTGGGCGGCCTCGTATTCATAGTCCCCATCCGGAGATACCAGGACAGAGGTCATCATGGCCAGAGATCCGAAAGCAGATGATATCATATCGCTCATTACATCACCGTCATAGTTTTTACAAGCCCAGATATAGCCGCCTTCTGATTTCATGACACGGGCGACTGCATCATCGATCAGGGTGTAGAAATAGGTGATGCCGGCCTCTTTAAATTTGTCCTCGTAATCAGCCTCAAAGATGTCCTGGAAAATATCCTTGAAGGTATGGTCGTATTTCTTTGAAATGGTATCCTTAGTGGCAAACCATACATCCTGACGGGTGTCAAGAGCGTAATTAAAACAGCTTCTTGCAAAGCTTTCAATGGAATCATTTAAGTTGTGCATTCCCTGTACGATTCCAGGACCGTTAAAGGAATGGACCAGCTCCCGTGTTTCGCTTCCATCTTCTGCGGTATAGACAAGTTCTACTTTACCGGTTCCGGGGATCTTCATTTCAGATCCTTTATAAACATCACCGTAAGCATGCCTTGCTATGGTAATAGGTTTTTTCCAGTTCATCACACATGGTTCGATTCCCCTGACAACAATGGGAGCCCGGAATACGGTCCCGTCCAAGATTGCCCGGATGGTGCCGTTGGGACTTTTCCACATCTCTTTTAAGCTGTATTCCTTTACACGGTCTGCGTTGGGAGTAATGGTGGCACACTTGACGGCGACCTTATATTTTTTGGTGGCATTGGCGGAGTCAATGGTCACCTGGTCGTTTGTCTTGTCACGGTATTCCAGGCCCAGGTCGTAGTACTCTGTATTTAAATCAATATATGGCAGCAGAAGGTGGTCTTTGATCATCTGCCAGAGAATCCTGGTCATCTCATCGCCATCCATTTCGACGATAGGGGTTGTCATCTTTATCTTATCCATGTGTTTGTCCTCCTNNGCCAGCTCCTTGATGCGGACAGGCTGACCGTCACGATGGATCCTGCATATCATTTCCAGATAATCTTCCATGGAAGAGGTGATTTGCGTATGCTCCAAAAGAGAGTAACCCTTCAGGGTATAGAAATTATCGGTTTGGGCCATGTTCGATCCTTTCTTTTAACCTTTGAATATTACTTATACTTATTCTCATATGGGGAGATCTATGAGTGGGGAGGGTAAAAGGAGGGATGATTCGTTTAACAGTACCCTAATAGCATTTTGAGCAGGGAGTTCTGCCCAGGGCTTCTGCATCTGATTGTGTCATATGGGCAGGGGATTTCATATTGCTGCAGTTTGGATTTGAATGATATTTTGTGCCGGTTCTGGAGACCCATACCATTCTTTCCTTATTATTGCTTACAGCAGTACTTTGAGAGGTATCCCGTGCCGGCTGCGCGGCTGTTTCTGTATTACTGTTTGACGTTGTGGTGTTTGTTGGTGAATTGGCGGCGGTTTTTATTTGTACTGTGCCGGATATGACCAATGCTCCGTTCGCATCCACCGTTTTTCCGTCGGGAGTCGTAGTATTGGTCAGGCAATAGCCGCTTTCATTGAAATAATAGCATTCGGATACGCCGTCTGCATTTCCATCAATCCATTGCCAACTGCTTACCGGATAGGTACCATCATCATTTTGGTACCACCAGCCTTTTGCATCCTGATTCCACTGTCCGGCAAATGCGGAAAAACTCATTGTAATGGAAAGAACGGCTGCTGCAAATAAAAGTTTCACTTTTTTCATGATTCTACCCCCATTTGAATTTTAATTAAGATGTCTGTGGATTTAATCCATTCAGATTATTTATCAATTAAATTCTATCAAATTACTTAGAAATTCTCAATGCGATTCTATGATAATTGTATCGAAACTGCATAGCAAACAAGCTGCTTATGATTGCAGTAACTGTCAATGTGGGATTGGAGGGGAATATTAAGTGTTTCCTGATAAATTATCAGATGTGATTTTATAAAAAAAAGTTTACACCAGAACCAAATCCGTGTATAATGAAATCTTACAAGTGTAAGATTAAAGGAGAAACATTTTGCGCAATCATAAATTTTGGAAAAAAGAGAATATCACCGGACTTCAATTACTGGACCGGATTCCAAGGCTGGCGATCCTGGGTGTTTTTTTCGGATTTCTGTTTCTGGCGCTTATTTTACGGCTGTACCGTCTTCAGATCCTGGAGGGGGCAGCAAATCAGGAAGAGTTTATGAGTTCCATTATGAAGACTCAGAGACTTGCCGGAAGCAGGGGAAACATCTATGACAGGAATGGGAAGTTACTGGCTTCCAACCGGCTTTCCTATGATATAACCCTGGAGGATTCCCAGAATTACAGATCAAACAAAGAACGTCAGCGTTCCTTGAACGGAATTGCCTATCAGCTGATCCGCCTGGTTCCGGATGAGAACAAGCTGAATACAGTTTTGCCTATATCTGTGGATGAACAGGGAAACTATGGATTTACGGAAGAAGGGTGGAAGCTCAGCCGTTTCAAAGCTGATTTTTATGGGAAAAGTACGGTAGATGAGCTGACGGAAGTACAAAAGAACGTAACAGCAGAAGAACTCATGAAAAAGTTAAGCAGCAAGGAAAAGTTTCTGATTGAGGATACTTACACAGAGGAAGAACAGGATCAATACGGACTGCCTCATACCCTTACTGCTAAGGAGATCCTGCAGATAGCAAATATCCGTTACGGCATTTCCTTAAATTCATACCGCAAGTACCTTCCATATCTGGTCGCATCAGATGTGTCCGAGGAAGCGATGGTTGCGGTGTTGGAAATGAAACGCAGCCTGCCGGGGGCGGATATCCAGGAAGGCAGCATCCGTGTTTACGACGGAGGAGAAAGCCTTTCTTCCATATTGGGGTATACCGGGCCGATTTCTGCCGACGAACTGGAAGCAGGGAATCGGGACGGTACCGTGTACACGAACCAGTCAACGATAGGAAAAGGCGGAATTGAAAAATCTATGGAAGACTGGCTTCGGGGCCAGGATGGCACGGAACAGTTTTATACGGATGTCGTGGGAAACCGGAAATCGGACCCGGAAATTACCAGGGTACCCCAGACCGGAAACGATGTTTACTTAACCATTGATAAGGATTTACAGAATGCGGTTTATCAGATGCTGGAACAGCAGATTGCCGGAATCCTCCTTGCTAATATGTCAGAGAGCAAAAGATCGGACATGCCAAAAGCAGCCGATGCCTCCCAGATCCGGATTTCATCGGATGAAGTGTATTTTGCATTAATAAAGAATCATGTCATTGATACCGGACGGTTACAGGAAGCGGATGCAACGGATCTGGAGAAAGCTGTCTATGATAAGTTTTCGAATAAGAAAGAGCAGGTTTTTAGGGAGTTTTCTGATTCCTTTGATGTTTCAGACTCCGGGTATGACTCTTTAAGCAGTGAGGTGAAAGGTTATTATGATTATCTTCTGGATGTAGTAAAGAAGAAAAAAATACTTTCGGATAAAAGCGGGGATTGGGACCGGGAGGAAAAAAGCTTCCGCCAGTATCTTTCCGACTGCATTGCAAATGGCTGGATTGATTTAGGCCAGGTGGAAGCCTCTGAAAAATATATGACACTTGAAAACAGCAGAAGTCTGACGGAAGAAATGATCCTGGACATTTTAAAGAAAGATTCCGGTTTTGATTTCTTGATATTTCAGACAATGTTAACAGAAGGTACTTTAACTGGGGAGGATGTGGAAAAACTTCTTTATGAACAGGGAATCCTATCAAAAGAAGATCCGGATTATGCCCTTCTTATCAATGGACAGCTGAATGCCTGGCAGTTTATACGCAAGAAAATAAAAAATCTGGAGATCACCCCGGCTCAGCTGGCGTTAAACCCCTGTTCCGGATCGGCTGTAGTGGTTAACCCCAAGGACGGTCAGGTGCTCGCCTGCGTAAGTTACCCAGGCTATGATAACAACTGGCTGGCAAATCAGATGGATACGGACTACTATCAGGGACTTGCAGCAGATTTATCCCTGCCCCTGTTTAACCGGGCCACCAGCCAGCTGACGGCTCCTGGTTCCACCTTTAAACCGGTAACGGTAATTGCAGGGTTGAATGAAGGGGCCATCAGTACGGATACCAGTATTGTATGCACCGGCGTATTTGATAAGGTACAGCCTCCTCTGCGCTGCTGGAAACGGTCAGGACACGGTCCGATTCTCTCCAGTGCCGATGCCCTTAAAAATTCCTGTAATGTTTATCTGTCCGAAATCACATACCGGCTGGGAACGGTCGAGGACGGGGTGTTTTCGGAAGAGAAAGGGCTTAATAAGCTTCGGGAATATTCCGGTTTGCTTGACCTGGATAAAAAGACTGGCATTGAAATCGGAGAAGCGGAACCTCATGTTACGGATCGGTTTGCCATACCTTCATCCATCGGACAGGGAACCCACAACTATACGACGACGCAGATTGCGCGGTATACTTCAACATTGGCCAACCATGGGAACAGCTATGACCTTTCCCTGATTTATAAAGTAACAGATTCAGATGGCAATACGATCCAGTCCTTTAAGCCTGTGCTTCGGTCCAATGTTTCAATTCCGGACTACATATGGAATGATGTGGCAAAGGGTATGAATGAGCTGGTAAAAACCAATGCAACCTTAAAAGACTTGAAAGTGAATGCTGCCGGAAAGACCGGAACGGCAGAGGAATCCAAAAGCCGGCCAAACCACGGACTTTTCATAGGATATGCCCCGTTTGAGGACCCGCAGATAGCCGTAACGGTGCGGGTCGCCAACGGCTACAGTTCCGGCAATGTGGTCGGGGTAGGAAAAGAGATATTCAATTATTACTTTCATCTGGAGGATCCCGCTGATATCCTTACCGGGACTGCTTCCGGCGTTTCCAATAATCTGCGGACGGATTAACAGGAGGTATGCGATGAGGCATAGAAAAAGGAGATTCTTATTCAGTACTGTTTGCACACTTGGTATATTGCTGACCGGTTTGGCAGGGGCGGCTCTGTTCTTTCGGATTCAGGAGAAAATAGAAGCGACAAGGAAAAAACCTGATGAGTTGTATCTGGAATATGTGGAATGCCTTTCTAAGGCAGACTATACGGATATGTATGGGATGTTAGATGATCAGAGTCATCTAAATATCAGTGAAGAGGATTTTATCACCAGGCATAAAAATATCTACGAGGGAATTGAGGCTTCCGGAATAACCGCCCAGGTTGGGCAGGTAGCAGAAAAAGACGGGGAAGCAGCGGTCAGCTATAATATGAGCCTTGACAGTATAGCAGGAGAAATAAACTTCAGCAATCAGGTAAAGTTCCGGAAGGAAAAGAAAAAAGGCTATCAGATGGTGTGGGACGACAGTGTGATCTTTCCGGAACTGGGTCGTTCCGATAAGGTGAGAGTATCAACGGACAAGGCAAAGAGAGGAAGCGTTTTTGACAGGAACGGACTGCTTCTGGCAGGAAAAGGCACAGCTTCCTCCGTAGGCCTGGTTCCCGGAAAAATGAGTGAGGATTCTGCCGGAGATCTGGAGACCCTTGGGAATCTCCTTGGAATGTCTGCGGATGCAATCGGGAAGAAACTGTCTGCCAAGTGGGTGAAAGAAGATTCTTTTGTACCTTTAAAAACCATTAAAAAAGTAGATGAGTTAAATTTAAATTCCATGGAGCCCAGGGAAGATAATGTTAAAAATAAGGAATTCCAGGATGAACTTCTGGCTGTTCCGGGAGTCCTGATCACAGACACGGAAGTACGCTATTACCCGTTGGGAGAGAGTGGAGCCCATCTTGTGGGATATGTCCAGAATGTGACAGCAGAGGATCTTGAAAAGCATCCGGATGAGGATTATCTTTCGGACAGCGTGATTGGAAGGAACGGGATGGAGGCCTTGTTTGAGAAGGAACTGAAAGGGACCAATGGACGGACAATTACCATTACTGACTCTGGGGGGACTGTTAAGAAAACCCTGGCTGCAAAGCCTAGGGTAGACGGAAAGGATATTACCCTGACCATTGACAGTACCCTTCAGGATGAGATTTACCAAACATTTAAAGAGGATAAAAGCTGTACGGTCGCCATGAATCCTTATACCGGTGAAGTACTGGCCCTTGTCAGCACGCCATCCTACGATGACAATGATTTTATCCTTGGAATGTCCGAAGAAAAATGGGCTTCTTTAAATGATGACGAAAAAAAGCCCATGTTCAACCGGTTCCGCCAGAGATTTGCTCCGGGATCTTCCTTTAAGCCCATAACCGGTGCCATCGGGCTTACTACCGGAGCGATTGATCCCAACGAGGATTTCGGAAGGGAAGGGTTAAGCTGGAGAAAGGATGAAAGCTGGGGGAATTACTATGTCACTACCCTTCATGATTACAGCCCAGCTATCCTGGAGAATGCATTTATTTATTCGGATAACATTTATTTTGCAAAGGCTGCCTTAAAAATCGGCTATGATGATTTCATGTCCGGTCTGGATAAACTGGGATTTAATCAGGAGATTCCTTTTGATATTTCTGTAACAAAGTCTCAATACTCCAATACGGAACGGATCGAAACTGAGGTTCAGCTGGCTGACAGTGGATACGGACAGGGTCAGATGTTAGTGAATCCCATACATTTGGCGTCGCTTTATACCATGTTTGCTAATCATGGAAGCGTCTTAAAGCCTTATCTGCAGTACAAAGCGGAACCAAAACCGGAAGTCTGGCTGCCGGGGGCATGTTCCCCGGAGATTGCAGACAGGATCCAGACTGCACTCGGCAAAGTGATCAGTTCCGAACACGGGACCGGACACGCGGCTTTCCGAAATGATATTGGGCTTGCGGGAAAGACGGGAACGGCTGAGATCAAAGCATCAAAAGATGATAGAACGGGTACGGAGCTTGGCTGGTTTGCTGTCTTTACAACAGATCCAAATCTGGAGACTCCCATTCTTCTTGTCAGTATGACAGAGGATGTGAAGGATCGGGGAGGGAGTGGGTATGTGGTGAGAAAGGACAAAGCTATTTTAAATTCTTATATTCCAGGGGGGCAGTAAATAGAGGGCTGCCGTAATGGTTTGAATTTAATATGCTATTTCTTTTCTTTAAGTAAAAGACGTTTTTATTATTAATATGATATCAAGAAATTGTGCATAAACATACACGAAAAATCCCCAGGAGAAAAATTGGGGATTTTTTTGTGTATGTTTATGCAGTTTTTTGTCAGGTTGGGGAGATGGAGTAATCTGAAAATTTATAAAAATAGAACATATGTTCGAAAAAAACATTGACAACTGGATTCGGTAGTATTATAATTCAGTTGTCGGCGAAACAGAACATATGTTCGAATATACAAGAAGAAAAAAATTCAAATTAAAAGAGGAGAAATAATATGTCAAGTACAAATAAAACATCATTAGGATTAAATATGTGGGAAGCATCGGATAAGCCGGTAAGACAGGATTTTGTCAATGATAATGTTATTATTGATGAGAATATAACTAAGTTAAATAGTGATTTAATTTTGAAGGCAAATGCCAATGATTTAGCAAACACAAATAGCAATTTAACGATGAAGGCCGACAAAAGCGAATTAAACACAAAAGTTACTGGTAGCTTAGATACATTAACCAATGTTATATTTGGTCGTGCAAGCGATAGAATATACATAAGGTTCTCAGTGTCAGTCACATCTTTTTACCAGCTTGAAATATACGACGATGGCCCACTAGTGTTTGCAAGAAGTATTAATGGTGCCTGGGCTACTATGTGGACGAAATGATCATTTATCGATGAATTTGACGCTCCCAAAATATGTACCGTCTACATATAGCTGCAATGCTCCTCCATCATCCCACCGGAAAGCAATCCGGTGCGGAACTCGACCATTAAGAGCATTTGTTGTATTGGTTAGTGCAGTGTTTGTGTTGGCTAAATTGTTATTTGTTGTAGCAATCTGATTCTGTAAATCACTATTTACTTGAGTCAAACGGAACTGATACTCCTTCTCCTCCTCAATAGAAAAGAATGAGTATCAGTATAATAAATTATTTTCCTATCATAAAGTTTACTATTGGCTCAAACGAAATATGGCAAGAAACCACATGGTACTGAAATGGAAGATATCATAATCACGACGGGGAGCAGGTAAGGAGTACTTATCGAAAATACAATAATGAAACAAAAACTAAGATTACCAATAGAAAATGAAAGGAGAAACCTATTATTTATGAACCGACCGGAATGTTTACATATCCCCGCCCTCCTCGAAGGAGAACAAGCAAAAATTAGTTGGGGAGCGGTGGAAGCAGATAAAAGTTATATTGTAGAACGAGTATTTAATGAATCCTTTTTACAGGCCCTGTCTGGATACACTTGGGATAATTTTGACAGTACCAATGAACCATGGAGCATGTATGATCAGGAAGCCCTTAACTGGCATCAAATCGAAACCAGAACTGGCAAAGGACAGCACTGGGAACGCCTGGATTATGAGGAGTTAAGCTGGTCACAGTTTGAGAATCATTCGCATACCTGGCAGCAGTTAGAAAGCCGGGAAATAAGCTTTGAAATATTTAAAGGCTCCGGCGATGAACGGCCTGGCATTGAGCAGGGGTGTACCTGGCTGGAACTGGGCGAACTTAATAAAACCTGGAGCAGCTTGGAAAATTACGGACATTCATGGGATGAAGGGGAAAAGGTGACGCTTCCTGGCATCTCGTGGGAGAGTATTGACTCCAGATGGCTGACATTTAACGAATGGGAAGGCAAAGGATTGACCTTCCATGAATTGGATACACAGAAACATGTTGAGGAACACCGGGGAATGACAGATTCTATCCCAATTGGGGCGTCCAACGCTATGTACCGGATCAAAGCATTTGATACTAAAAGTGATGAATCTGATTATTTGACAACAGCACAATTGCCGGTTATTCCGATATTTTACCGCAACAGTACCATGGAATACCCGGTAAAGACGGGCAATCGTTACGTAGTCCTGCTAAAAGCCCATGAGGTCAGCGGTCTGGATAAGATCCGTATGAACCTCCGATATAATCCAAACTTATTAGAATTAACAAACCTCACAGCTGGCAGCCTAAGAAGCATAACAGAACCAGGAAATTATTCGGAAGAAAATTTAAGAATATATTCCAGTATTCCGGGAAAGCTGTGGTTTCAATCAACCAGACAATTAAGTCAAAATGAATGCTTTAGCGGTTCCATTGCATTGGTAGAATTTATCGCCAAGGGTACTGGAAGCGCAGCAGTATCACTATTTTAAGATGAAGAAGGGATTAGATGAACGATAATAAAAATATAGAAGATTACATTGATAAAAATGAAGGGGAAGAGCCTGATACAAAGGCGGATGAGGACGTATCAGGCGAAGTATCATCTGAAGCAGAAAGCCCGAAAATACGAGTTCGCTGGGCGGCACTATCTTCGGAGTATGAATTTATCGAAACAAAACAGTATCCGGAATCCCCATTTAACTACTTTGAAACAAATCAGGTAAATGTCCAGTTAAACACCGGCAATGTCCAATATGATACAACCGATTTTGTACTGCCCGGCAGGGATGGCTTCGATGTATCCATAGCCAGACGCTATGATTCCGGCTGTGCAAATTTAGTGGATATGGCTCCACATGTCCTCGGTTCAGTTATAAGAACAGGTTCTATAAATAACACATTTTATACCTCAACCTATGGACTAGGACTCGGATGGTCCTTTGTTCTGCCGTCCATTGAGACTGTGCAGAATTTTGGTTGGACTTGGTGGCCCCAATTAAAAACAACTCGCAGTTATGATTATATTTTACATCTTGAAGATGGAAGAAGTTTAAGAATGAATCGGGATTTCGACGTATTTGAAAATTATAACTTAAAAGATGTGGAAATTGATACCAAGTCAGGTGAGATTCGGCACCCTTATAAAGCGGATCCTCCAAAATCTTATCATCTCATAATTAAATACAAGAATGGAAACAGGGATTATTTTAATTCTAATACAGGTGATGGTGACCGAAATATGGGCCGAGCAGATTTTAAGCTGGTCGCCCGCCAGGATAGGTTTGGAAATACCATTCTTTATAATCTTAGGGGCTCCCAAGGTATGGAGATTGTGGACACCTGGGGGCGTCCAATCACACTGAATAGAACCAATGACGGATTTGTCTGGGATTTACCGAAAAGTTCGAAAGGAGAGGCATGCGAAATTGCCTACCATATCAAAAGGCAAGGTACCCAAACACTCACCGAAGTAATAGACCCTGTAGGCAGCTTGACCGAGTATAACTACGAAACTTCCAAGGGTTATATGAAATGTGCCGCCTCTGGAGTAGTAGGAAACGACCCCGGAACGCAAGATCGCGAGTATCTGCTGCTAAAGAGCGTCACATACCCCAATCATGCCTCCACACAGTTTACCTATGACAGGAAAATTAGCATTAATAATAGTACTGGTGGATATATTGACCATTTTGCATTGACGATGAAAAAGGATATTGTTGACGGAGCCGAATACAACCAGGGAGTATATGACTATACGCTTGATTCTGGATCCGCCAGCAATGGCAAGTATATTAAATTTGCAGAAGTAACAAATCACCAGGACATTGAGGAAACCCATCAGTTTAATTCGGAAGGACAACTAAAGAGAAAGGAAATCCGGCATCAGGAATCCCTTATTTCAACGAGCGATTATACATATAGCAATAAACTACTGGTAAAAGCAGTTGACCAGGTATTTGACAGAAACGATCACTCAAAATTTCTGGAAAAGGAAACCAAATGGACTTATTCCTCCGATCAAAAAGCAAATGTCATTAAGTTTAAGGAAACCTATACGGATGACTCTTCCTGTGACCAGGAAATTATTACAGAGTATGGAGACTACAGCACCATTCTTAAAACAGAAAGAATAAATGGCACTGACCAGATCATAGAAAAAAATGAACTTCATAAGGATTTGGGAAATAGGGTCATAAAATATCATAAGGTCTATGAAAATGGAGTCTTAAAAGAAAAGACAGAATATGTTTATATGGATAATGCCAATCCCTATTGCGTGACCAACGAAAGAAAATACTTCCTGGCAGACAGCGGGAACCTGGAACAGTCCGGTGAATATGCAGAAACGATTTATAAATACAGCTCTCCTTCCAGTACTGACAGCAGATACACACATAGTGTGATGTCAAAAGAACATACCGTTATCCGAGATGCAGACGGCAATCTCTGCGATCCAATCAAGGAAGAGTTCCAATATGATAATTGGGGACGGCTCATTTACAAAAAAGATTCCAGGAATCAGATAACTACCTACTGCTATGACCAGCTGGGACGGATGGTTGCAGAGACGCTACCTCCGGTAGACGGCTCGCGGACAGTAAATGAAACCGATTATAATGACAGCTTAAACTATATCACGACAACCGATGGAAACCACCAAAAAAAAAGAATTCAATACACACCCTTTGGACAGATTCAGCAGGTCTGCCTAGCCGTATCCATGAAACCGGCCACTGGTGATGTTGTGCTCCAGGATTTCCGGTATAATTCATGGGGAGAGCTGATAGAAGCGGTTACATATGATGGGAACGGCACAGCAGCTGATAATATAAGAAAAACTGAACGTTATTCCTACGATTCATTTGGCCGGGTGCTATCCTACACGATTCCACAAGTGGGCTATGAGGAGAAGCATGAATTCAATGAGGTATTTACCGATCCGGCAGATGGCATGAAATACTTTCGTGAAGTAAAAAAAGTCATAGGAGACGCCTTCGCTCCGGATATAGTGACAGAATGTTATAAAGACCAAAAAGACCAGGTCAGGAAGGAATTTTTAGCCGGAGAAAGGGTGTTTACCTACATATATGACAATGCAGGAAACAATATCAGTAAAATTGATGACAGGAACACAGAATGCTTTGAGTACGATTATGCAGGCCGTGTAGTAAAATCCATACGGACAGACTCCGGTCAGGAGAGAATTACCAGCATTCAATATGATGCGTTAGGCAATAAACGGTTCCAATGGGATGAAGCTGGAAAGAGAACCGAATTCCAATACGATAAAGCAGGACGTCTTGTTCAAACCTTAGCGCCGTTTGACCACCTCAGTCAGAAAGTAAAATATTACTATGATGGAGCCGGTAATATCATATGGGAAAAGAAGGCACAAAAAGATGGCTGGCAGGAGACTCAGTATGTGTATGATGCCAGGAACCGTTTGACTGATACCTACCAGTACCTAAGTCCGGGCAGTTGGATTAAGACTACCTGCCGGTATGATGCGATGAATCAGGTCATTCTAAGGAGAACTGGGGATACTCCATCCGGCGAAGGGCGAGAGGTGATAAAATACACCTATGACCGCTTTGGAAATGTCACGGCAATGACGGATGCCCGTGGCTGTACGGAATACTATGAGTATGACAAAGCCGGAAGACTGCAGAAGAAAACGGACAGGAACAAGGACCAGACTGCTTATCAGCATGATGCCCTGAAACATCTGATAAAGGAAACCGTGCAAAAGAGAACTCCTGATGGATTGGTAATCAGCGAGCGGGAGTATGCCTATGGTAAAAACGGCAAGAAGATTCGAGAAGTCAGCCGGGAATCCGTGGGAGGAAAAGAAACCCTCCTCCTGGAGACGAAGTACCGCTACAATCAGATAGGTCAGCTGTCCCGCCAGGACGATCCAGGAAATGTAAAGAAAGAATATACTTATGATATATATGGAAACCGCCAGTCCTTTCAACTGACCTGTGAAGGAAACGCAAGCCCGGATTTAAGTTTA
>DFCS01000006.1 GCA_002367105.1 Hungatella sp. UBA3048 | reverse complement strand
GACGAGTTATTTACCATTTACGAACTAAAAACAGAACTTCTTGATTTTGCTTATAAATACTACGAGCAATTTGTCACCAATTATAATAACTCTATTAGTGTCAGAGCATATTTAATCCTTCCCCTTTCCTATATTGAATTTGCTCAAAAAGAGACGCACTTATTTAAACTATTATTTATAAATGATATGGATTTAGAAATGACAAAAGCAAATGACTTTTATAAAGAAATTGACAATGAGAAAAAGGCAAAACTTTTTTCGGAAACCATTGGAGTAGAATTAGAACAATCAAAAATCATATTTTTAGACTTATTTCTATACACGCATGGCATAGCAGTTCTAGCTGCAACGAAAAAATTAACATTAGATAGAGATAAGGCTGAAAAAATGGTGACAAACACTTTAACAGCTTTTATTAGACAAGAAAAACAAGATTGGAATTTATCCGTTTAATTTTAATTATCAATAGAGGGAGTGCAATATGAATGCAAACCAATATTTAATTAACCATTACAGCAATTGTTTGAACTTGTCCGCAAAGAAAGTATTGACGATTTGATGTCCGTATTTCCTGTAACTCGGCTACACTACGTTGCCGCGGACGGTTGTGCATTATTTATGCGTGAATCAGTAGACGCAATGGACGACGTCACATTTGACTTATACTTGCAATACCACTTTGCAACTTGTGAGCGCGAAGATTTACTAGGCATAACAAGTCATGCAATTGACATATTCAGAAAATAAGCAGCGTCTGCATTAGCCATAATTGTAAAACATGAAGTGATAATGAAAGAATGCAAGTGGTTACCATGCCCTATATGTGGCAATAAAACTCGTGATAAAATACAGGAGGATGCCGTGCTTGAGAACTTCTCTTTATTTTGTCCGAAGTGCAAACAGGAAACGCTAATCAGCATTAGAATACTACCAGTCTCCTTTATAACTTGAAATTTACATTTGAGTCAAATATAGTTAAAAACACAGCTCCTGAGAATTTCAACTAATTCTTCGTTCATGAAATCATAGTCGTCACTGATATATAGACAAACCACTTTTTTATCTGCAATCGTATCAGAATATTTTTCCTTTATTCTTCTTAAATGCTTTTTTTCCATACAAAATATAATTTCAGCCCATCCAAGAAGCCCCTCCGTAACTTTAATCCGGGCATTCGATTCTGTACCTGCGGAACGTGCTTCGTGCCCATTATACCCATCGAATATCTTTTCGGCTGTTAAACTACGTCGTTTATTTTGGCTACACAAAAAAAGTAACTTCATCTTTTCTACCTTTGATCTTATTTTTCAATTTCCAGTTCTGAAAATTGGAATTTATCATTCTGTTATGAATGACATATCACCCATGCGTTTAATAAAATGTTTTCCCTCATTATTTTCAAACATAAAACTGACCCCACCTGCCATATCAAACATTTCAGCTTGAGCTTGATTAAGTGATTCTACATTTAAACCATGCCACATCCTGTATGTTTCGCATTATGCTCCTAATGGAAAATGCGATAAGAGATCTTATTCCTTATGAATCACATTGAAGGTGTAGCACTGTGCTTACAGTGAAAGCTGCCACTATTACCGGCTGCCTCCTCCGCCTCCTCCGGAGAAACCTCCTCCACCGGCCGAACTTGCTCCTCCGCCGATCCCATCCATGTTATTGGTTGGCGACGCAGCGCTGGAAATGTGATTCGTCATATTCATAAGGTATACCATGGTGTAGGCGTTGTAGCCGTACATGCCTGCAAAGGTATCAAAATATGCAGGGTCAAGAGCTTTCATGCTTTCGAGGACATGCTCTCCGATGCCAAATAAGATAGCAAACACAAGATAATCCCCCCAAAGTTCTCCATGAACTGACCTGTCTTCACTTTGCCTGCGCAGTTCTATCAGGTATTTCCGGAACCCCAGCAGTTTGACAGCATGCTCAAAACCCGATACAGTAAACCGGACAGTGTCCTTTATATCCGTTGCCGCCGCACCTGACAGGATTAACGCTTGATCGCCTTCACTTTTTACTTCTGCCGCCCATGCAGTGAGCTTCTCATAAAGCGCTTCCGCCCGCTTTCCGATGTCAGAGGTCCAAAGAATGCCGTTACGATTAGTGTTGTCGGTTAAGATTTTATACAGTTCCCGCTCCACCCCTGGGTCCAGTATTTTATCCGGGCTAAATACGATGACTTCCTCTTGAGTCCTTTTTTTAGTTCGCTCGTTTTCCCGCTTTTCTATGCGGATATAACCTGCCTTCTGCCAGCGGATAAGATACGCGCTCATAAGCATTTCAATTGAAATGCCTTTGCGCAACAGCAACATTGCGGAATATACAGCAGGAATGCTGCGGCCAAAAGGAACCGACCAATTCGAATCTATTTGTTTCTGTCTTGGAAGCCGTACGACTGTGCCATCTGCCAGTTTATATTGTGATGAATAGAAAGTGATTAAAAGAACGGACACGGCAATAACTGTCCCTATAACAGCAAGGACGATATACAAAGCCGTATCAGAGTTGATATTTTCTGCGGATTCCTGCAACTTTTCAAAAGACATGTCGGCTGCCGAGGCCAGTGGAAACAAGCTTCTGTCAAAGCGGCAGAGTACATTTACATAGTCTCCGCCATCCAAAGCTTCAGAAGAAAAAACATGAAGGCTGCCGTCGCTCCCGATCTCGACTTCTCCTGTAAAGCCATATGCCCAGATCCGGGCGTTGTTTTCCGTCAGACCTGTATCCGCCATACGGATTTTAATATAAGCTGATTCCGGAGCGCTTGAAAGTTCCGATATAAACTGATGATAGAATCCTGCATAGTCACCATAATCCTTTACCAATCCATCTATGGTATACTGGAGGGTATATTGATGGTTGCCATAGCTGCCAATGCCCCAACAGAGTTCATATCCATCGGAGGTTTTCATGATGCCGCAGGTACCGGACTTTTCCTCTCTGGAGAGCTTTGTGTTCCAGACACCCAGCGTTTTATATTGCGTTCCCGACTCGTCCCATACAGTCAGGGAATGCACACTCATCCCAGCCATGTTATTCAGTGCCTTGTAATATTCCGTACCGCTGGATACACCGCGCACATCCCAGATCTCCGTTATGACCGCAGAGCCGTCACTCTGAAGAATGACATCCAGCTTAATGGACGGTATCGCATCCTCTTTCGCAAATACTGGAACTGCACCCAGGCTGAACAGTACTGTGAACAGTACGAAAAAAGTGAACAATTTTTTTTGTTTTAATTTCATTAGCCTTCTCCTGCCTTGTTTATATGAACAATAAGTTATTGAAATTTCCATGATATAAATAATATGCTGTTCAATCTGCTCGACAAATTCGAATTTTATTTTTCCTATTCTATTGCCCCTTGAAGTGTAACAAAATATCCTCAACCGATTTCTCCGGTGACTGCTCTGAGGTGTCGAGCCAAAATCCAATTTTAGGGGTTACCTTCATGAAGTCCGCGTACAGAGCCTCCGGCGTAAAACCGATATACCCAACCTTTCCCCTCAATGCCTCACGCTTCTTTACTGTTTCCACATTTTTCAGCGATAACATATATAAATCATCGGTTTTATTAAGGTTGACAAACGTTTTCCTATAATTAGCAGTCATTTTTGGATTCAAGCAGTAAACATAAGGAGTGTAGTGAATTAGTGCCTCATGGTAAGATAGAAAGTTAGCAATGTGAAAGCTGTACATAGAGGTTGCTTCTAAAGCCAAATTTGATTGGAAAGTTCATAAAAAGTCAGCTTCTTTTGCTAAATCTAAAAAGTGTATCTCATTTTTCCTCCTATCGCATCAAAATAAGATTTCCATTTAAGTCAATCTCATAGTAATTTCCATTCCAATCATTAAGCTTTATTTTATCATCTGCCAGCTCAAAAGGACACTTTTCATTTTGACTTACAAAAATATCCCCTCCCGAAAAGGCCCATACCTTTTCAAACTGTTCATTTAACCGGGTAATCTCTAACTCTCCATAAATGACATAGTAATTGAATTTCCGGTAGATTCCAAAATTACATCCAAACGTGTCCAGAATTTTATGCAAAACTAAGCTATTGGCTGATAAATTAATTTGAGTTATCATATTATCTTGAAGAACCGTCAATATATCCTCTTCCAGTATAGCACAGTCACTGTCATAACAGAAGAAATCGCCTATCAAAGCCATTGTTTTCGTTTGATCATACTTTACCACTTCAATACAAAATGTCTTGTATAAATCATTATGTTTCATAACTGCAGGGTTAAATACCATATCGTATGGTTTATTATCCGCCGAGTTAACCGTATATGTTGTATCTATTGCTATATTTACGATATATTTATCATTCTCTAAATGCATATCCTGCCCTCATAATTAATTACTACCTTATGGCAAAAGTCCAACTTTCAACTTTTTGACATTACCCCATCCCCATTTAAAAATCAGCCTCACCAAACATATTTATAAACAAACACAGTATCATTTATCCGGCAAAACCTTGTAAAACCGCATAGAATCAAGATTTCCTCGACAGCAGGCAAACGGTTTCAACGTTCGCCGTCGAAGGAAACATATCCACACAACAAACCTTCTCCACCCGATACCCGCTCTCTTGAAGAACAACCAAATCCCTAGCCAAGCTGGTCGGCTTACAAGAAACATAAACCATCCGATCCACACCAAAATCAATAATCTTCCCCAACGCCTTAGGATGAATCCCATCTCTCGGCGGATCCAAAATAATCAAATCAGGCTTATCTTTCAGCTCATCAATAATCTTAAGTACATCCCCGTCAATAAATTCACAATTATCAAGGCCATTCAGCTTTGCATTCTCTCTTGCAGCCTCCACCGCCTCTTTAACGATTTCCACGCCAACGACCTTTTTGGCGACCGGAGCAATGATCTGAGCAATCGTACCGGTTCCGCTATATAAATCAAAAACCACCTTATCCTTGGTCTCTCCCACATATCCTCTGACCGTCTCATACAGGACTTCCGCCCCAAGGGAATTGGTCTGGAAAAAAGAAAACGGAGAAATTTTGAACTTCAGCCCTAAAAGCTCTTCATAAAAATAATCCTGTCCATATAAAATATCAGTCCTGTCACTCTTAACCACATCTGCCAGACTATCATTTAAAATATGGAGAATGCCCACAATTTTCCCATTTAAAGAAAGCCTCAGCAACAGCTCCGTCAGTGGCTTCAAATCCACTTCTTCCTGCGTTGTGGTAACCAGGGCCACCAAAATCTCACCGGTCTTAACAGCCCGGCGCACTAAAAGATGACGCAGATATCCCGTATGCTGCATCTTCTTATAAAAACCGGTCCCCAATTGTTCGAAATACTCCTTTACTGCCTTCAGGATGTCACAAAAATCAGGATTGACTATCTTACATTCCGTAGTAGTCACTACGTCATAAAAACTTCCTCTCTTGTGCATACCTAAAGCAAGGGGACCATCCTTATATTCATCGCCAAAGGAAAACTCCATTTTATTCCGATATTCCGCTTCCACAGGGCTTGGCCGTATCCCATCAAATTCATAATCCTCACAGACTCCGTCTATTAGATCCTTTACCTGCTGCTCTTTGATCTTAAGCTGCTCCGCATAGGGAATTGTCTGATAAACGCAGCCCCCGCAGCTTCCGAAATGAGGACATGGATTCTCTGCCGATTCCAGGCTTGAATGCTCCAATACCTCAAGAATCCTCCCTTCACAACGTCCCCCTCTTTTTTTATTTATCATAACCCGGACCTTCTGGCCGGGAAGTGCATGCTTTACCGTAATTTTCCCCTCCGGTAGTTCAATGATTCCTTTGTCAGGAAAATCAAATCTTCCAATCGTACCTTCGTATATCTCACCCTTTTTCACTATGCGTGCTCCTCTTCTATCTTTATTTCCGCGCGCAGCGAGCCAGACGCAGGAATTTTTCATTTCTGTATCCGGCAAATGCTGCAGGCTATATGACTTTTTCTAATTCCAATCGAGCAAAAAAGCGTGTCTCACTATCTGAGGCACGCTCTCTCTTTATAATGCCGATCCTACTCTTCAGAACCTTCGCCCGGTTTATCATCTTCAAAGAAATCATCGTCGAAATCATCATCAAAATCGTCTTCGAAATCTTCTAAATAGTCCGGTGTGAAGAAACGGTATACGGTATAGGCAATTCCTGCCACCGCCGCCACTGCACCTATGATAGCCAGTATCCAGAGGATACAGTTTTTCTTCTTTTCTTCCTGTTCCCTTCTATGAAGCAATTCATTTACTCTGCTTGAGTTCATAAGATCTTCCAGCTTACTCATGGCTTCTTTACTCATTGCATCAAATCTGTTCATAACTCCACGTCCTTTCTGAGAGCCTTGCTATTTTATGCCCTTTTTTCAGGGCAGAACCCACCACACTTTATTGGGTGTAAAGGGATGCCTGTTAGGCATTTCCTTCATATCTTCCGGCTAAGTTTTAGTCTCTCTGCCTGTCGCAGTTATTATACCATTATATTGATTCTTTTACTATCATTTTTGCTTTTTTTTAATAAATTATGTATTTTTAGATCAAACTCGTACAAGTTTCAGCTTGGCAAAGGAAGCAAACATTTTTTTGATGCCTGCCTGATCAAACT
Organism: Hungatella sp. UBA3048; assembly: GCA_002367105.1. Classification (GTDB taxonomy): domain Bacteria; phylum Bacillota; class Clostridia; order Lachnospirales; family Lachnospiraceae; genus Lacrimispora. The sequence continues at coordinate 39,570 of DFCS01000006.1, read as the reverse complement.
GGACTGTTACCTCAAAATCCCTTCCGCCGTCCTTGATTTCCAACACCTCGCCTTCCCCAAACTTCACATGGCTGACCCGGTCCCCTTCTTTATAATTTAAAGAAGCTGATTTTTCTACGGTAAATGCTTTGCCAAAGCCAGGGGTTGACACAGGTGTTGCGGTTTTTGACGCATAGGAATTGTTTCCAGGTCCAAAACTGCTGACACCCGCCGTCCGTCCGGATGACTTCGCTTTTCCCCATGGGAGACCGCTGTCATCGTAATCAAGCGTACGAGAGGCAGACAGTCTTGTCTCCAGCTTACTTGAATCCAAAAGCACATCAGGAATTTCATCTATGAATCGGCTGACCTTGGAATATCTGGTTTCTCCATTTACCATACGCTGTCTCGCCGCCGTCATCATCAGGAAATTCTGAGCTCTTGTGATTCCCACATAGCAAAGCCGGCGTTCTTCTTCCACATCTTCCTTATCATCCGAGGAAATAGACATCATGCTTGGGAACAGCCCGTCTTCCATGCCGCTTAAATACACTCTTGGAAACTCAAGTCCCTTAGCGCTGTGCAGAGTCATAAGGGTTACTCTGTTTTCCGAATCATCCATCCGGTCCACATCAGCTACCAAGGCTACCTCTTCCAGAAACTCACTTAAGTTAGGGTGCTCATGCTCCCCTTCAAAGCTGACCGCTTTATTGATCAACTCTTCTATATTTTCCAGACGTGTCTGGTATTCGATTTCACCTTCTGCCTCTAATTCCTTCTGATAGCCGGTTTCATCAAGGACATCTTCGATCAGTTCATGGATCGAATACGTTTCTTCTTCAAGCCTTCCCCGGAAATCCTCGATCTGTTCCGTAAACTTATGAACCTTCTCCGCTGTTTTTCCAAGTCCCGGCACAGCCTTTGCACGGCAAAATGCATCATAAATGGAAAATCCATGTTCAGAAGCAAAAGCCTGTACTTTTCCCAGACTGGTCGCACCAATTCCCCGTTTGGGCACATTAATGATTCTTAAAGAGGCTAAATCATCCTGTGCATTGGCAATGGTCTTTAAATAGGCCAGGACATCCTTAATCTCTTTTCTCTGATAGAAATTAACACCTCCCACCATACGGTACGGAACATTATGTTGAAGGCATTTTTCTTCAATCAGACGGGACTGGGCATTGGTCCTGTAAAGGACCGCGCAGTCCTGATAGTCAGAAGAGCTGTTTAAAATGTCCCGGATAATGGCATCTGCCTCTTCTGAAGCGTTATCAAACTGCTTAAACTGTACCAGAGGACCTTCTTCATTGGCGGTCCACAAAGTTTTATCCTTTCGCCCCCGATTATGGCGGATCACCTCATTGGCTGCATTTAAAATGCTTTGGCTGGACCGGTAGTTCTGTTCCAGCTTAATCACTTTTGCTCCCGGATAAGCCTTTTCAAAATTTAGGATATTTTCTATATTAGCGCCGCGGAATTTATAGATGGACTGGTCGTCATCTCCAACAACACAAAGATTTCTGTATTTTCCTGCCAGCAGGCTTATAAGCTTAAACTGAGCCGTATTGGTATCCTGATACTCATCTACCATTATGTATTTAAAACGTTCCTGATAATAATCCAGGATTTCCGGATTGTTCTGGAATAGCTGCACGGTTTTCATGATTAAATCATCAAAGTCCAGGGCATTGTTCTTTTTTAGCTGGCTCTGATATTCTTTATAAATCTGCGCCACTTTCTTCTGCCTGAAATCACCGCCGGCATTCAGTTCAAATTCCTGGGCCGTCACAAGCTCGTTCTTTGCCGTGGAAATAAATCCAAGCATCGCCCGGTCCTTATAGATCTTGGGATCCATATCAAGGCCCTTTAGTACATGGCGCATCAGAGTTTTCTGGTCATCGGAATCATATATGGTGAAATTCGTCGTATAACCAAGGCTTTCAATGTGCCGCCTGAGAATACGCACACAGGATGAATGAAAGGTGGATACCCAGATGCTGTCCGCACCAAAGCCCACCAGACGGTCTACACGCTCCCGCATCTCACCTGCCGCTTTATTGGTAAAAGTGATGGCCAGGATATTCCATGGATTGATGCTTTTTTCTTCTATTAAATAGGCAATGCGGTGTGTAAGAACCCTGGTCTTACCGGACCCGGCTCCTGCCAGCACAAGAAGCGGTCCGTCCGTATGGAGTACCGCTTCCTTTTGCATTGGATTCAATGTATCATAAATGCTCATAAATTATACCGTACTTTCCTTTCCTCTTATATGCCCATCTTTTCAGAGCATAAAGGTATGCCTGTAAGGTGTTCCCACTTTACTGCCCTTCTTTCAAGGACATAAAGGTATGCCTGCAAGGTGTTTCTCTTCTTTCTCACTCTTCAATCTCTAAATACTTTTTCAGCTTCCCCATATGCTCTTCCGCCAGACGCCGCCCATCCCCGTACAGGGCCTCCAGCTTACGCTTATCTTTTTCAGTTCTCTGAACTGTAACATGTTTATCCGGACGGATGACATAGATTCTTCCTTCTTCTTCCAGCCGGTCAATCTCCTCCTGCATCCGGTTATACCGGTCCGGGACCTCATTTAACACCTTCATAAGCTCAGGAAGAGGGGCGAAATAGCGTTCGTATCCTTTTTTCGCCCACTTGTCAAGCTGAGGTTTCCGATATCCGTGCTCTCTGGTTNNCTCTGGTGAGAATCACAACGATCTTATCATATCCCAGATCAATGGCTCTCTGATATGCAATGGACATAGAGCAGCCTCCATCCAGATACTTTTTTCCTTTTATCGGAATCATGCTTGATAAAATAGGAAGACTGCTGGAAGCCTTTACAGCGCTGATAAAATCATCGCAGGAGCTCTTTTCAAAATATTCCGGCTTACCTGTCTTACAGCGGGTGGCAACCACCTCAAAGGTCTGCTGGGACTTCCAAAAAGTATCATAATCAAAGGGAACCAGTGTATCGCACAATTCCCCAAACAGGAAATCAAAATTAAAAATGGAACGGTTTTTTACCATATTCCGAAAGCTTAAAAACCGTTTATCATTGACGTAATCCAAATCCACTTTAATGGTACGGCCGATCTGCTTGCTTACATAGCTCATGCCGCACATAGAACCGGCTGATACTCCGTTCACATAGGACATCTCAATTCCCTGTTCCATGAATACATCCAAAACCCCGGCTGTAAATACGCCCCTTAGGGAACCCCCTTCTAAAACCAATGCTCCTTCTGTCATCTTATATCACCTCGCCTTCTATTCTATTGCATTTCGACCGTCCGGTCAATCTTTTTTCCAAACCATGCCAGTTTTGAAGGCTCATTGCCTTAATCCGTACGCCACACTTTGTGGTATGTTTGCCCCTAATTCAGCTGGTACAGCGAACTGCAATACCTTCCGTCGGAACAAACCTCCCACAAAGCATTCACACATCTTGAAATAAGCAGTTTCCAGATACGCCCTAGGAAAACTGGCTCTGATATAGTTTATAGTAGGCGCCTTTCTGTTCCATCAGTTCCTCATGGCTTCCGGCCTCCATGATATTTCCCTGGTCAATAACAAATATACGGTCAGCCTTGCGGATCGTAGAAAGGCGGTGGGCGATGACAAAGGAGGTCCTGCCCCGCAAAAGTGCATCGATTCCCTGCTGTACCAATAGCTCGGTATGGGTATCAATGCTGGAAGTAGCCTCATCAAGGATCAAAATCCCAGGCATAGATACCATGGTTCTTGCAAATGCCAGAAGCTGCCTCTGTCCGATGGAAAGGCCTGCCCCTCTCTCGCTGATCACCGAATCATATCCGTTTTCCAGCTTCATGATAAATTCATGGGCATTGACTGCTTTGGCTGCCTCTATCACCTCGGCATCAGACGCATCCAGACGTCCGTATTTGATATTGTCCCGTATGGTTCCGGAAAACAGGAAATTATCCTGGGTCATGATTCCCATCTGACTTCTTAAGCTATTTAAGGTCACTTCTTTTATTTCGTGTCCGTCAACAAAAATTTTTCCGCCGGTTGTTTCATAAAAACGGCTGATCAGATTTACAATGGTGGTCTTTCCTGCGCCTGTTGGTCCTACTAACGCAATGGTTTCTCCAGGCTTAACGGTAAAATTAACGTCATCAAGAATCAGCCGGTCCGGCTCATCTCCATAAGCAAAGGATACGTGCTCAAAAACCACCTCACCCTTAATTTCCGGTAAGACTTTAGCACCCTCCTGATCTGTAATTTCCGCTTCCGTATCGATGATATCAAAAATACGTTCTGCTGCGGAAATATTGGTGGTCAGTTTATTATAAAAGTTAGCCAGATTCCGGATCGGGCTCCAGAACATAGCGATATAGGTTGAAAAAGCAAGAAATGTACCGATTCCGATATTTTCCACTCCAACTATCCGGATTCCTATAAAATACAGCAGGAAACCGCCCAGTCCCCAGGTCACTTCTACCAGAGGGCCGAAGCCATCCGCTACAATAACCGCATCCATGAAGGATTTATAATGCTGGTTAACCAGATCATGAAATACCTCTTTTGTCTCCGGTTCTGCCGCAAAGCTCTGTATGATCCGGATGCCGGATAAATCTTCATGTACATAAGCATTTAAATTTGATGTCTTTTTGCGGTAGATCTGCCACCTTCTATGCACCGTGGTCTCTATCAGAAACATGCCAACAGCCAATATGGGAAGCGTCAGCAGCGCCGCCATTGCCAGGCGGTAATTCTTTATCAGCATGATGACCGCTACACAGACGACCGTAATCAGATCCGGTATCAGCTGAGTCACGCTGTCTGACAACACATCCTTTAAGGCATTTACATCTCCAATAATTCTTGCAAGTATCTTCCCCGTCGGCCGGCTGTCAAAAAAGCCAAAACCAAGGGTCTGAATATGCTTATAAAGCTCTTCCCTGATATTCAAAAGCACACGGTTGGATACGTCCGCCATAAGGCGCATGCGCATCTTGGTGCCTGCAAGGAATAAAAGGAAGAGCACGATTGCGCCAGATCCCAGCCATATAAGGCCTGCCATATCCTTATTAACCACACAGGAATTGATGGCATATTCCATCATAAGGGGTGCTGACATACTGATGGCTATGGTTCCAGCCATGATAAAAAGAACGATGACGATCTCCTTTTTAAAATCCAGGAGATATCGGTACAGGCGAAGCAGGGTATCCTTTTTAAAAACTTCCTTCTGATCTTCATCTATTCTGCTTGAATTGACTGCCATTTCATCTCCTCCTCTCCATACTGTACCTGATAGGTTTTATAATACTGTCCACGCATTTCCATAAGCTCCTCATGGGTTCCCCGTTCCACGATCCGTCCTTCATCTAAGATCAGGATCTCATCGGCACGGCGCACTGCTGAAATTCGGTGGGCGATAATGATTTTCGAACTGTCCTTTAATTCTGTAAGATGGGCCTCAATCTCTTTCTCTGTCTCCATATCAAGAGCCGAGGTGGAATCATCAAGGATTAACAGAGGTGTTTCTTTTGCAATGGCTCTGGCTATGCTGATCCTCTGCTTCTGTCCTCCGGAAAGCCCGACTCCCCGCTCCCCGATTACCGTATCATACTGTTCGGATAGCTTCTCAATAAAGCCGTGGGCTCCTGCCGAAATGGAGGCCTGCTGCACGCTTTCCCATTCCGTTGCATCCTTATTTCCAGTCTTAATATTTTCCGTAATGCTGTCCGAAAAGAGGAATACATCCTGCATGACCACCGATACCTGACCCCTTAGAAATGCTAACGGCAGATCCTTTACATTGATTCCGTCTAAAAGGATTTCTCCCTTTGTTACGTCATAGAAACGCTCGATCAAATTGACAATGGAACTTTTTCCGGAACCGGTGACCCCCATGATGCCAAGGGTTTTTCCCTTTGTTAAGGTAAAATCAATGTCACTTAAAATACTCTTTCCAGCCAGGTCAAAGTCCACATGCTGAAAGATAAGTTCTCCCTGGATCGTCTCCGGCAGCACCGGGCTCTCTGGATTGCGGATGACAGGCTGCTCCTCCATGATCTTTTTGATCTTTTTGTTGGAGGCCACCGCTGCTGCAATATCATTACTGAGCCAGCCTACCATTTCCATCGGCCAGATAATATTATTGGCATACTCGGAAAATGCCCCCAGATCTCCAATGGTCATCTTATCGTTAATGACCAAAATACCGCCTACAACAATAACTGCCATTAAAAGAACCTTAGACAAAAAAGATATGTTAGGCTGGTAGCGGACGATCAGTTTGGCCTGCTTCATGTTTAAATCGTAATACCGCTTATTGTGTTTCTTAAATTTCTCGATTTCGTAACCTTCTCTTGCAAAGGCTTTAACGGTACGGACCCCGGCCAGATTCTCCTGTGCAACCGTATTTAATTCAGCGGTCTGCTCACTGATCTTATCGTAAACCTCTCCCAGACCGTTTTCCATCTTGACCGCATACCAGGCGATCAGAGGGAGAATTACCAGCGGAATCAGAGTAAGGCTGGGACTTAGACGGTACATACAGACAATAACAATGACCGTGTGAATGGAACATTCTAAGACCAGCATTCCTACAAATCCGAAAGCGTTCCAGATTCGTTCCGCATCATCCTTAATTCTGGCCATCAATTCTCCTGTATTGTGGCTGTCAAAATACCCCATGGACAGTGTCTGGATGTGGTCAAATAAATCCTTCCTTAAACTGCACCCGATCCCGGATGCGGCATAGTCAAATATAAATTCCTTTGTGTACTGAAGCACCGCTCTTCCAAGTCCAATTCCCACAAGCCCTAAAAGCAGCCTCATGAGAATCTGCATCTCTCCCCCCACAATGACATCGTCAATAATATGCTTTGTGATCTGGGGAGCCGTTGCATCCAAAAGGATGCTGACGACCATAGCCACAATCGCCAAAACATACAGTAAACTGTACTTCTTTCCATACTTCCATAGATTTTTCATACTTTTCCTCCTTTATTTACTGCAAGCATGAATGGGTTATCAGCCCTTATATGTAAAAAAACCGAAAAAAACTGCATAGTGCGGTCTTTTTCGGTAAATTGCAAAAAAATAGCCGCAGTCAATTCAGACTGCGGTAAAAACTCGTGGAAGCAGCTCCTGATTAGAGCCGTCACTCATCCCTTGATGTCGATCATCATGAGATACTATCTTCACTGAGGCAGACTGAATTAATATAAAATAATTTTTCTATTCTATTCATTCCATTTGCATAATAGTTACGTTTCATTGTATCTGCCTCCTTTTCTTAGAATTATTGGTATTTATTGTACAATTACTAGAATACTTCCAATTTTTTATTTTGTCAAGCAATATATCACTTTTCTTTATTTATTATATTTCTTGGATTCGATCAGTCTTTTTTCCATGCAAAAAGGCGGCTTTGGAACTTTATCATCCAAAACCGCCTTCCGCCTACTTTCTATTTATTTATCCGGATAAAAACCTGAAGGGGATTCACTTAAATTAATCATGATATTCTTTGTCTGGGTGTAGTGTTCCAGAATGACCTTATGTGTCTCACGGCCGATTCCCGAAGTCTTGTATCCTCCGAAAGGAGCTCCCTCAGGAATGGAATTATAGGTATTAACCCACATACGTCCGGTCTCCACCGCTCTGGCAACCCGTATTGCCCTATTGATGTCCCTGGTCCATACTGCTCCGCCCAGTCCGTACTGGCTGTCATTGGCCATGGCTACAACCTCATCCTCTGTCTTAAACTTAATAATACATGCCACAGGCCCGAAGATTTCCTCTTGTGCCACCCTCATGTCGTTTGTCACATTGCCAAGGAGTGTAGGCCTTAAAAAAGCTCCGTTTTCCAGTCCGTCCTCCAGAATCTGCTCTCCGCCACAAAGTACAGCAGCTCCTTCCGATTTTCCTATTTCTATGTAGCTTAAAATTTCCTTCATATGCCCTTTGCTGATCTGGCTTCCCATCTGGGTATTTTCATCCCACGGAAGGCCGACTTTTACTTGGTTAAACCGTTTAACCGCTTCTTCCACAAACTTGTCGTAGATGCTTTCCTGCACAAAGACCCTGGAACCCGCACAGCACACCTGGCCCTGGTTAAAGAGAATCCCCAGCTGTAAACCATCCATGGCCATCTCCCAATTACAGTCCTCAAAGAAAATATTGGCTGATTTGCCGCCCAGCTCCAAAGTAGCCGGAATCAGCTTTTCCGCTGCTGCAAGGGCCACGTTCTTTCCTACTTCTGTTGAGCCGGTAAATGCCAGCTTCCGGAAACCTTCATGTTCCAAAATATACTGCCCGGACTTGGAACCTGCTCCGGTAATAACATTAAACACCCCTGCCGGGATCACATCCTGGATCAGTCTTGCCAGTTCCAGAACGCTGAGAGAAGTGGTGCTTGACGTCTTAAAGACTGAACAGCAGCCGCTTGCCAGTACCGGTGCCAGCTTCCAGGCTGCCATCAGGAAAGGAAAATTCCAGGGAACGATTTGCCCAACCACGCCGATAGGCTCTTTGAGGATCAGACTTAGGGTATTTTCTCCCAGCATATTGGCACTGCCCTCTTCCGCAAGAATGCAGCCTGCAAAATAGCGAAAATGCTGAGCTGCAAGAGGAATATCGACCGTCATTGTTTCCCTTATGGGTTTCCCATTGTCCAGGGTTTCCACCATGGCAAGATGTTCCCTATTTGCATCTATGATATCCGCAATCTTATTCAGAATGGCAGCTTTCTGGTTTACCGGTACATGCTTCCAGGTCTCAAAGGCCTTCCATGCTTCCCGGACCGCCTCATCAACGTCTTCCTTCGTTGCCTCGGCGCACTCAGTCAGCACCCTCCCATCGGCCGGACAGATACTTGGAAATGTTTTTCCATCGGAAGCATCCTTCCACTGTCCGCCTATGAATAACTGATATTTCTTTTGAAGCTCTACGTTCTGCATAATTTTATCTCCTCTCCTTTTATTTTCTTTGGTTTAGATATCTTTATTTATGTATCCATTATACCCCCGCAATTTAATCTGTCAATTTAAATATATTTTTAACGTTATTGATATTTAATTATCTTTTAATGTTTATTTTTTAACATTATGAATCATTTCTGCTTATTAAATAACTTCTTTCAGAATCCTATCTTTTAAACATGGTTCAATTTATCAATGCTGTTGAATTTTTTCTATCCCAATTCGAGTTAATTTTATCAATATTTTGATATCTTTTTCACATTTTAGTTCTTTTTCAACAAAAGATTTTTAAAGGTATTTTCAGTATAAAAAAACCGCAGTTCATCCAGACTGCGGCCAAAGACTTATAGAAAACTTATAGAAGCAGCTCCTGATCAGAGCCGTCACTCATCCCATGATGCCGCTTCTTCGTCCGGATAAATTCCTTCCACTTGCAGCAGTCATTTAGATGAAGCATGACATGGCGGGTAGGCGGCATCAGTAAAATCCCTGCAACGTCCTTTTTACCCCAAAAATCCAGAAGCCAAACAGAATCTTCCTGTTTTGTCACTCCGCCTTCTGAAAGGATTTTATCAAGCCCTGATGACGGAACTCTCGTTCTCATATCGGCTGATGATAAATTTTTAACTATATTCCTGGTTCTGATTCCGACTTCGTTCCTGTAATGAAGCAGCTCTGTAACATTGATTTTTCGGCTTAGGTCCATGATCTCGCCGTCTGAAAGGGAATTGCCGGTGTCAGTGATAGGAGAGTTCATTCTTTGTTTCCAACCGTCATCAAAGAGCTGGTTCCCTCCTCCCACCAGGATCCCCATGGTCAGATCTTCGATTCTGGCAATATGCCATAAAACCCATGCTATGGTTTCATCCTTTCCAGTTGGCATGATGGCGTACTCATCTGCTTTTAGATCTCCAAGAAGTCTGTCCACTTCATTTTCTTCCCCTTCCGATACTTCTGAAAGGTGAAGTTCCCTGTGCAGGTCTAAAAAGAGAGCTTTCGCCCGCTCGATTTCATCTTCCTTACGGATTATTTTATTTAAAGCCTTATGTGTATCACTTAAACCTTCTCCAAAATATTTCATATGTGTTCCACCTGTATTCCTCTCTTTGCTTACCGGGGAACCCTATAGAAAGTTCACTCTCCCAGCAATTCACTTTGTTTCTTCTTTGTCAGCCCGGCTAATACCAGACGGTATGATTTTTCCAGTAAATCCTTCAGCAGATCATCAGGAACGTTTCCATCTGCTTTTATAGAATTCCAGTGAACCTTATTCATATAATAGCCGGGGATGATATCCTCATACTGCTGCCTTAAAAACTGCCCTTCTACCGGTTCCAGCTTTAATGTGATCAATGAGTCTCTGCCCTGGTCATCCTTGCACACCGCCGCAAACATCTTATCACCAAGAAGATACCTGGTCCAATTCCATTCCTCCTTGAAATCACTGGATACACCTTTCATTGATTTCAAATATTCATCAATCCACTGATACCTCATATAATTCCTCCGAAATCATTTTATTACTTTTTATTGGGCCTTCTTTTTATCTTTAACAGCTGCATCATATCATCAAAAAGCGATTGATCCTTTATCATAAACATGATCCATTTTCCATCGTGGTAGGTTGTTGATTCATCGTATACCTTCTGGACCTCCGGGGAAAAGTTCTGCCTTTCCCGTTCAAAGGCTTCCCGCTCCGCTTGTCCCAGAATTACCATGAATCCAAAGCAGTCCTCTTTGGCATACAACGCACAAAGGGTTTTCCCGCCTCTGCGGTATTTGTACTCGTACTTCCACCTTTTGCCGCCGCTGTTCCACTGGCGTTCCATATCATACTTCTCTTCGATTCTTTCACAAAGGCCTTTCCATGCTTCAAATAAAGTCTCCCCTATCAGGGAAGTCATTTCTTCTTGTGATGGTATCTTTTCCAGCATAATATCCCCCTCTTTCAACAAGTTCTCCGTGCATAGGTTACCGGTTCTTCCAAACGCCTTGCCAACTTCAATTACTTGATTATATAATTCTCCATCATTCCCATAAATATAATACCGGATTCTTTCCGGCTGATAGTTCATGTCATACAAGCAAAGGACATTGAAAAACATAACTCCACCTTTTCTTTGACATTATATCATCCCATATATGACAACAGTATGTCACTGTTGAGGAACAACCGCAAAGAAAATCAAGTCAGCCTCACTGTTATTGATCAGGCTGTGAGCATAGCCTTTGGGACAATAGTGACACAGTTCTGCCTGTACAGCTTCTTCTCCGCCGTCAAACAGCATTTTCCCTGTTCCCTGTAGAAAATATATAATTTCACTGCTTGTATCATGGGTATGCATTCCTATGGATGCGCCCGGCTCCAGCTTTCCATAGAGAATCTTATTGTTCTTATCTACAAGCATTTTTGCCTTAAATTCTTTTTCTCCGCCGTTAAAACGGGGGAGTATGGTTTCCTCTATCTCATCAAAATTAATGATCATATTCATCCAGCCCTTCTTAATCTTATTCACAGTTTCTGCGGCTTTTCTACCCGGCCATTAAGAAAACAGAGAAGAATCCTATCCATCAATGCCGGCATGATCTCAGGATACGTCAGGGAATCAGGTATCTCATCCAATAACCGTATCGTTTCAATCTCAAACCCCGGCGGCATTTCTCCAAGTTCTTTGACCTCACTATAAAACAGCATTCCAAAAGATTCCTTTGAACTCTCCTCGTTCACATCAGGATTCTGAACCGAATATCCACTGACCGGCTTCAGAATATAGTCTGTTGCTCCCGTCTCCTCATAAAGTTCCCGGTTGGCAGTCGTTACGATATCTTCCCCCTTTTCCCGGTGTCCCCCAGGGATTTCAAGGGTGTCCCGGTCCTTGTGCTTACAGAATATCCATTTATTCCGATACCGTGAAGCAATGACTGCATACTCCAGTAAATGATCTTCAACAGAATCATAAAATGTTACTTTTATCATCAGATCCCCTCCTATCTGATATCAACTTACCATGTATAAACAGGAAAAACAATCTATTTTTTTTATAATTTAGATCTATAAAAACTAAAAAGCCGCAGACAAAATGGATTCAAAATCCATATTTGTCCGCCGCTTACTGCAAACAATCTTTTTTTCATATTTTTAAGACATTTATATTGCCATACCAGTCAATGCATTTATTGGATCTTCCCTGGAGTATACCCTGCTTTTCTCACCATCTCTTTCAGCTCATCCTCTGCCATTTGATCTTTCATATGTATGACTGCCAGTTTTTTCTTCAGATCCACGGAAGCATATAATCCTTCCCGGCTATTAAATTCATTCTCCACTCTCTTTTTGCAATTACCGCAGGTCATTCCTTCTACTTCCAGGGTTCGCGTATAGGGATAATGGGAAATATTTTTATCAGCAGCTTTAATTTTCTTCACATCGCTGCCGCCGCTTCCGCAGCAGCCATATTTCGTCCTATTTATGTTGCTTCTTAATCCAATGCAGCAAAGTACAATTAAAATCGCACAAATAATTACAGTAGACATCCTGTAACCTCCTCTGTCCTTTTTCTTCGTTTTATACACAAATGTATCAATGAGATATGCCTTCCTATCCGGCAGATGCCCGGTAAAGCGGGATATGCTGCTTATGAACTCAAGATTGAAAGCTTATTACTTTCAGCAACCCAGCCAATCCAATTTTATTATAATACAATATCAGGAAAAAAGGACACGATTACCTGATTATTTTTATCAACAACTTAAATTTTCTCCCACAAAAAAGCGGCAGACCTTAAGAGTTTTCTCATGCTCCTGCCGTCTGCCGCCTGCAATTATGATCTTCTTTCTATAATAAATTCTGTTACAAGCTCTGCTTCCCCGCTTATGCAGTACTCCCGGTGAACCGGCGCTCCCCAGCTGTCATCACCGCCGACGCCTCTCATGGCGCCTAAAATGTTCACTACCGTATATCTTGGTGACGGAAGCTCCTCTCTGTGGGTGGCCGCTTCCAGTTCCTCCGCCGTATAGGGAAGTACGGAAGCATCAAACGCCTGGCCTGCTGCGCAAAAACTGATGGAATGCCCCTCCATGTCCGATACCTTAAGCCAACGGACTCCAGTTCTGTTGCCACACTCCTGAGGCACCAGATAGCGGGAAAGGTTGTTATCCGGAGTATCCTCATAGATTCCCAGCCTCGCACCTTCATTCCTGTCGCAGTAATTTTCCTCAGGTCCTCTTCCATACCAGGTGAATTTCTTAGCTGCTTCCGGTGTGATGAGCCTCATTCCAAAGGCAGGAAGCTCTGGTAATCCATTTTGACCCCGGAATACGGTCCTTACATGAATCGTTCCCCTTCCATCTACTTCGTAGGTAACCTCTGTTGATGCCTTGGGAACAGTAGAAAGGCCATAGGTATAGGTCACCTTTATGCTTCCTTCCTTCTCTTCCACCGCAAAATTCTCATAACAAGGGAACCTGCCTGCTCCATACCACACAGAACTTGCCACGGAAAATTTATTACCTTTATCATTATCCGTAGTCGCCCTCCAGTACACCGGCATCATCGGTCTTCCGATCCATTCCTTTCCGTCGTAAACCAGGGAAACGATTCCGCCTTCCTGCCTGGAGAACAGGATCCGGAAGCCATCTCCCATAACGCCGATGTTGACGTCGCCATGAATTACTTTCAAAGGCTGTCCGCAGCATTTCTCCTGCTGCCTTCCTTCTATGACTGAGACCGCCTCGCCAAAGGCTGTTTCATAGCCGGAATCCGCCCATAAGGTATCATGTTTAAGCAGAGCCGAAACCTGGCAGACATATTCCCCCGGCTCTGTGAAATCAGGTACCGGAACGGTTTCATACCTTGTATCCAAAGGCTTTACCGATGCATCAAAGCTCTTTTGATAAACCGGTTCCCCGTCCTTTAAAACCGAATATACAAACTCAAGGTCAGAGGTATCTGTAAATAATCTTCTGTTTTCTATGGATACGCCTTTGGAGTCAGGAATCAGGCGGATATCCTGATACAGGTATTTTACCTCCTGGGCTTTTGGGGAGACGGTCCTGTCTGCATAAGCAATCCCGTTTCCGCAGAAGCTGTAATCCGTGGGCCTGTCGCCAAAGTCCCCGCCATAGGTCATATGCTCCTTGCCGTTAGCGTCCTTTTTCATCAGAGACTGGTCAATATAATCCCAGATAAAGCCGCCCTGATACATCTCATACCTGTCTTCCAGATCCGTGTACTTTTTCATTCCGCCAAGAGAATTGCCCATGGCGTGCATATATTCACAAAGGATAAAAGGCTTCCCCGGATCTGCATTTAAATATTCCTCTACCTCAAATGGCTTGGCATACATCCGGCTTTCCATATCGCTGGTACGGTCAAATTCCCGGTTCCAGAACACGCCCTCATAGTGAACCAGCCTGGAAGGATCCCGTTCTTTAAAAAACTCTGACATAGCAAGAATGTCCTCTCCTGCATAGGATTCATTACCGCAGGACCATATCAGCACACTGGGATGGTTTTTGTCCCGTTCCAGCACTGACTTTGCCCGGTCCACCACGCAGTCCTTCCACTCAGGCAGGCTTCCGGGTACATTCCAGGCTGGTTCACAGGCTCCCATCTTTTGCCAGGAACCATGGCTTTCCAAATTCGCCTCATCAATGAGGTAAATCCCATATTCATCACAAAGCTCATACCACAGGCTCTGATCCGGATAATGACAGGTCCTGACCGCATTGATGTTGTGGCGCTTCATAAACCGGATATCCCACATCATATCCTCTTTTGTAATGGAGCGGCCTCTTCTTACATTGAACTCATGACGGTTGATTCCCCGGAATACGATTCTCTTTCCGTTTAAGCACATCAGCCGGTCTTTCATTTCAAAACGGCGGAATCCCACCTTCTGAGGAACGATCTCCTTCACATTCCCCTGCTCATCGTACAAGATGATGGTGAGTTCATACCGGTATGGATCCTCGCCGCTCCATAGACGGGCACCTGATATGCGGGCGGAAAATTCCACTTTCTTCTTTGCCGGAATGGGTTCCCAGAAAGCAACTGTTTCTCCAGCTTTATCCTTTAATACAGCACTGATACTTCCCTTTATTTCTCCTGTAAGGGTCAGTTCTCCACGGAACTGGCCATCCCGGCAGTCATCGGATACGTCCCCATGAATGAATAAATCCTCCACATGGCATTCCGGAATCGCATATAAATACACCTCCCGGAAAATCCCGGAGAATCGGAAGAAATCCTGATCCTCGATCCAGCTGGCGCTGCTTCTTTTATAAACCTCCACGGCAAGGCGGTTGGATCCAGACCGGACAGCATCCGTAATCTCAAACTCAGAGGGTGTAAAGGAATCCTCCGAATATCCGATAAAGGTTCCGTTCAGCCAGACATAAAAGGCCGTTTCCACTCCCTGAAAGGACAGGAACAGTCGTTTCCCCTTAAGCGGCTCCTCCAGTTCAAACTCCCTTAAGTAGCTTCCTACCGGATTATTCTGCCAATCAACATGGGGAGGCCTTAAGTCAGACAGACCATCCCAAGGGTACATGGTATTGATATACTGGCATCCGCCGTATCCCTGAAGCTCCATATGTCCCGGAACCTCAATGGTTCCAAAGCTGTCCGGATTAAAATCACTTTCGTAGAAATGTTCTTCCCGCTCCCCGGGATTTTCTGCATAGGAAAATTTCCATGTCCCATTTAAGGATTGGCGCTGTCCCATGATCCCCCTTAGAGCTTCTGCTTCCGTTTCATAATAGCAGTGATCGGAATGGGCAGCCAGACGGTTTACCGCGAAAACCCGCGGATCCTCCAGCCATTCCAGTTTAGCGGTCTTCTGATCCATTGAAAGAAACCTCCTTCTATAAATATTAAGTCCATTATAGTCCACCACTTTAAAAGAATCCATGGCATTTCTTACGATTTCCTATATCTTTTATTCTTTCACCGCTCCGGCAGCGATTCCTGCCAGAATGTATTTCTGGAAGAAAATATAGATAAGGATGGTCGGCAGCATGATGATGATGATACCTGCCGCCAGCTTCTGCCACGAACCCTGCTGGGCATTGGCATAATTCATCAAAAAGGTGGTTAACGTGCGAAGCTTGTTCTTTGGCATATATAAGTATGGAATATACATATCATTGATGATGGTAATTGCCTTGATGATCACCACGGTAGCTGTGGCTGGTGCCAACAGAGGAAATATGATCCTCGTAAACAGACCGAAATAAGAACAGCCATCCAGGAGCGCGCTTTCATCAAGAGACACCGGAAGGGTAGAAATGAACTGCCGGTAAATATAAAGCTGCATCAGATCCGATGCCACATAAATCACGATGGGTGCCCCAAGCGAATTATAAAGGCCAATGCCGTTAATGATTTTAAATCTGGCAATTTCCGTTACAAAGCTGGGAATCAGCATACCCAGGAAAAAGAGGCTCATAATCACTTTTTTAAGCTTAAACTCAAAACGCTCCAGAATAAACGCGGTTATGGTACCAAACAGCACATTAAACAGAATGCTGACTACAAGTATGATGCCCGTATTCTTAAAACCTATCAGGAGATATTTATCTCCCACCACCTTTTGAAAGTTTGAAAAAGTGATCCTTTCCATGGGCGGCAAAAGCAGGGGAGAAGTATTCACCATATCCGCCTTTGTCTTAAAAGCGGCAAACAGGGTCAGAAGGATAGGCGCCAGAACGACCAGGACCATTCCCATGCAGATGATCTGTTTTAATCCCTGTTCCATTGTACGTCTTTTCATCTTATTTTCTTCCCCCTTTCAGAATGATACCGTGAATGATCTTGTTCTGAACCAGATAAATGGCAACGATCATGACCATAATCGCCACCGCCATGGTGGAAGCAAGGCCAAAGTTGCTGTATTTAAAGGCCGTATCAATGGTATAGAGCGTAAAGGTGGAGGAAGCATATCCCGGACCTCCGCTGGTCATGACATAGGGAATATCAAACACCTGAAGAGCGCCACGGATGTTGTCAAAAAGGACAAAATCCACCATAAGCATAATAGACGGTATCTGAATGTACTTGAACATTTGCCACGCATTTGCTCCATCCACTCTGGCTGCTTCCTGAACATCCTGGGGAAGAGACTGAAGGGCGGCCATAAAGAGGATGACATGGTACCCGGAAAATCTCCACAGGGAGACAAAAGCCAGTACGAAATTGACGATTTTAGGGTCGGACAGCCAGTTTCTTATCAGGCTCTCCAGATGAAATATGGTTAATATCTCATCAAATGCTCCGTTAATAGGAGAAAAGAAATAGGAAAAGGCATAGGAAATTGCAACCCCGTTGATGATATACGGCATAAAAACCATGGTCTTATAAAATTTCGACGCCCTGAGCCTTGAGGTTAACAGCACCGCAAACATCAGCTCAATGGGAATGAATATCAGATGCCCGAAAAAATACACCCCATTGTTGCGGAGGGACAGCCATAAGTCCCTGTTCCGGAACATGGCTGTATAATTGCCAAAACCGATATGATCATAGGTTTTGGAGTATCCATCCCAGTTTGTAAAGCTCATGCGGATTAAGTCAAAAGCCGGAAACACCACAAACCCGATGAGCAGCACCATAGGAACGACAAGGGCGCATACAATAAATCTTTTTTTCTGTTTTTCCAGAGAATTCATAGATACCTCCTGATTTAAGTCCTTGGAAGAAAAAGGGAACAGGGCTTCCATCACCCTGTCCCCCTTTCCACTCTGTTTATTTTATTCCAAGCTTGGTTCTGGCTTCCGCCCATTTTGTATTAAGTCCATCCAGTTCCGCTTTTAAATCAAAACCATTGGTAAACATCTGGGCACCCAGCTTCTTGTAATCAAATGCAATATCGTTCTGGATCGCCTGGAAGTTGTCTCCGCCGCCGTCATACATAACCAGTTCCTTATCCGGCTGCTGCTCATCTGACTGGGCAAGAATCGGGTCCTTTTCCTTGGGGAAGTTCTTCATGGAAGATGCACTGGTTACATAATTGATATATCCCGGGTACCATTCTTCGCTGTAAAACCATTCTACGAAAGCCTTTGCTAACTCCGGATTCTTGCTGTGAGTGGTTACTCCCATAAAGGAGTCGCCCTGTACGATGACACGGAAAGGATCATCTTTGGAATCTCTTACCGGAAGGTAGAAGGTGCCAAGTTCTGAAGAATCATCGGTACCGCTTTGAATATTCTGAAGACCCCAGTCTCCCAGAGCAATGATAGCCGCTTTTTTCTGAGCAAACAAGGAGGTTACCTGATCGTTGCCCATGCCAAGAGGATCTTTGCCGAACACATTTTTGCCAAATAAGCTGTAAACTTTATTGTATGCCTTGTTAATGTCGGTTCCATCTGCAAACGGAGCATCTGTTTTGGCCATATCATTCCAGTTCTGTCCGTTGCCGCCCTGAAGTGCAGGCATAAATTCCATGTATGGATAATCCGGCCATTCATCCTTTGCGCCAAGGGCGATAGCCATGAAATCCGGGTCGTTTTTCCCATAATAATCCTGAAGGGTCTGAGCTGTTTTCTCAAAATCTTCCCATGTGGTGGGGACCTCTACACCGGCTTCCTTAAACATGTCTTTCCAATAATAAACGTATTCATATCCCGCTGTCATTGGAATTCCCAAAACCTTGCCATCCATTGCGTATCCGGAGGCCAGCTCGTTGTTTTTCGATGCTTCCAGCCCGGATAAATCCACCAGATAGTCCTTGAACCGGGATAAGGTGAAGGGTTTGTTAAACATAACATCAGGAAGCTGGTTTGCTGACGTTCTCATCTTCATGGCATTCCAGTATTCGGAATCATCCTTGATCTTTTCTACTTCAATATCTGCATTGGGATATTTCTCCTGGAATTTCCCAACCATATCATTTTCATCAATATAATCCATCAGGTTGTTGTCCCAGATGGCAAATACCAGACTGCCTTTTAAGTCTTCCTTTGCCTCCTGCTTTCCCGCTTCTGTCTGGGCCTCTTCCTGACCTTTCGCCGTGGTTTCTTTTGGAGTTTCCCCGGTTCCATTTGATGAGGAACAGCCGGTCATAGCTCCTATTGCCATTGCTGCACAAAGCCCAAAAGCCAACACTCGTTTTCTCATTTCTGTAATACCTCCCTTGTTTTGATGATATTATCTTACCATTTCAAAACAGCCTTCTCCATGAGATATGGTTTGAAAACTTGATATATCGTCAGGTCTTTATTTCCGGTACCCGCCCGGACTTACTTTGCACAGCTTTTTAAATACTCTGGTAAAATGCTCCACACTGTTATAGCCAACGCTCTGACTGATTTCATAAATCTTTAGATCTGTTGTCTCCATCAGCTCCCTTGCTTTTCGAATGCGGACCTCGGTCAGATAGTTGCTGAAGGTCATCCCTTCTTCTTTCGTAAATCTGGTGCTGAAGTATTTTTCATTCAGACCGATGAAGCTTGCCACGCTTCCCAGTGTCAGCTCAGGATTGGCATAATTGTCCATAATGAACCGTTTTGCCCGGATCATCATATCTGCCTGCTTCCGGTCCGCATGGTGTGCATTGTAATCCATGATCCAGCGGAAATAATTATTCAGCCATAATTCCAGGCTCCGCATTTCATCCAATCGGCCGATTTTCTCATAATAATTGACTTCTTCTGCAAACAAGGCGCTGATATCATCGTGGTTATCCGAAAGCTGCCAGGCTATGCTGCAGATGAGATGGAGGCATACCTCTTTGGCAGCTTTTAATTCCATTTTGTAAAGTTCAGAAAAGAAACCTTTCTTTTCCGACCATACGGTAAACTCATCGCCTACCATCAGGCCCTTTAAAAGCTTTTCATAATCCTGCCCGGCCTGCCGGACCTGCTGGAAGGAGACCGTATCTTTTTCCCATGGATCGCAGATCTTCCCTTTCCCCTTTAAATGCTTAAGCCTTAACTGCTCTCCCGCCTCTTCAAACCGGTTTAAGAAATCCTTTGTACCATTTCCCGGCTTGCTGATCCCTGCAGAAACGGAGAGATTCATAAAATGCTTCCACACATTGCATAACTGCTTACAAGCAGAAACTGCATTTTCCCTGTACTGCTCCGGATCGGTGATGCGGTACAGCAAACAATAGCGGGAAGGCGCCACTGCTCCGAGAATGCAGCGGGATGCCACTCTGGGGATCTGCCCGGCCAGCTCTAACATGGGCTTTATCAGTTCTTCTTCAAAATCCTCTCCAAAACGGGCCGATGCCTTATGGAAGTCTTCTATTTCAAATTGCATCACCAGGTATTCCTGTTTAAAAAAAGTCTCATCAAGGGACCGTCTTCCCATAGCCATATCTACAAGAAGGACAGAATCCGGGACTTTTATCACTGGATTCTTCTCTCCTTTCGTTTCACTGCCGTGATCGTAAAAGACCTCTTCATCCAAGCGTTTCAGCATGGCTGCGAGAGTTTCCTCTGTTAATCCGGTCTTTAACAGGTAATCACAGGCCCCCAGACGGAAGGCATCCCGGACCAGCTTGAAATCATCATAACCGCTTAAAACCAGTACTGCCGGCATGGTTTTCAAACGGTTTAACTCCTCCAAGAGGCCGATCCCATCCATAACCGGCATTTTCATATCGGTGATCACTAAATCCACCGGATGATCCTTAATATATTCCAATGCCTGCTGGCCATGAATGGCATCCGCGGCTATCTGATATCCCATCTCTTCCCAGTTGATCAGGGAGCGCAGGGTAATCCGTACTATGGTATCGTCATCCACGATCAGGACATTTCTCATTGGTCTTCCGGTTCCTTTCTTGTTATGGGAATGCGGATGGAGGTTCTTGTGAACCGGCCCTTACCGCTTTCCATCTCAAATTCACAGCTTTCGCCATAATTAAGCGTAAGCCTGGTTTTTACATTGGTGATTCCGATGCTTACATGATCCTTTTTCCCTTCCTTTTCCTCTTCCCCATTCAGGATCCGGCTCATCTCTTCTTCCGACATTCCCTTTCCGTTATCCCGGATCTCAAGGAACAGAAATCCATCTGCTTCACGAGCCGTCAGCCAGATGATCCCCATCTCATCCATCAGGCCGCTAAAGCCATGGACAATGGAATTTTCCACCACAGGCTGTAAAATAAGCCGGGGAACCAGACAGGAAAGGCAGGATTCCTCTATTTCATACTTTATATCAAACCCGTCGGAATAACGGATTTTCATCAGATAGATAAAACTGTCTAAAACCTCCAGCTCCTCTTTTAACGGATAAAATCCCGTATTGCTGCGGAAGGAACAGGACAATATTTTAATGAGCGCCTCCGCCATGCGGGCAATGGACTCGTACTTTGACATCTGCGCGATAAACCGGATAGAATTTAAGGAATTCACCAGAAAGTGAGGGTTGATCTGGGACTGAAGCGCCCTGATTTCTGCCTCATGCTTTTTCTGCTGCTGTTCCTCATTTTCCTGTATCAGCTGCTTTAACCGTCTTGTCATACGGTTAAAGGAATGGATCATCAGGCGCAGCTCCTCCTGCCCTTTTGGTTCCACATGAACCAGAAGGTTTCCTTCCTCCACCTTTTTCATGCCTTCAACCGTATGATGGATGGGATCAATGATGCTTTTTAAGAAATAGCTGGAAAAACGGTAAAACAGCGCAAACAGGAAGAGCGTAACCGCTACAATGACGGCTGCAGTCCTGTTAAAGCTTCTTGTAAGGGCTTCATATGACACTACGCTTATGATCTTTAAGCCGGTCACCGGTTCCTCGGTCACCACTCCCATATACCGTCTGCCATTTGCCTGATACCGGAATTTTGGCTGTTCCAGTGAACTGTTCCGGGGCAAAAGGGCCATCGTACCTTCTGCGTCAAAAATGACCTTTCCTGACTTGTCCGCAATCATGGTAGATCCAAGCATCCGTTCCTTATTATAATCTTTTATCAGCCCTCCTGTCCTGGATGAGACAAACAATGCCGTCATCTCTATGACCCCGTCCCGGTCCACATCCATTCCGGGAGACAGGCCTGCGGCAATGGTGAGGGTATAGGCATTTTTTCTGGAATTGGTAACACTGCGGTCATAAAAGCCTACCTTAACCACGTTAGGGGCTGCCAAAGCCTCCTGATACCAGGAGGAGGCCCTCAGTTCCTCCCTGCCTAGTGTAATATCATCCTTCATATACGTATGGTCCCCGTCTTTCATATAAAATACGGCAGACAAAATGTCCTGCACCGGAACCATGGCATAGTGAAAGGATTCGGTCAGGATCTTCGTATAAAGGTATTTTTCAGCCACATCTTTTGTATTGGTTTTTGCAGCATTCTTAATGACTTCATTGTCATTGACATATACAAAATGGGATAAACGGAGAGATACATCCTTTACTTCGCCGCCCAGAGTGGAGGCGATATTATCCTGGGCACGGCGGATGTTGGTAACTGCGGAATCCACCATCATGGTACGGATAATGA
This sequence comes from Hungatella sp. UBA3048, assembly GCA_002367105.1. Lineage (GTDB taxonomy): Bacteria > Bacillota > Clostridia > Lachnospirales > Lachnospiraceae > Lacrimispora. The sequence continues at coordinate 17,186 of DFCS01000006.1, read as the reverse complement.
GAATGGACAGTAAGATTATAAAAAGAATAGGAATCACGATGAGGGCGAAGAAGCTGTTATAATAAGAAGCCTTTAATTTCTGCTTTTTATTCATCCACATCTTCTTACACCCTCCTCGCTGCTGCCTGTTTATGACTTTATTATACAGCGGAAAAGCTATAAAATCAATGCATCATTCTAAAGGAGGATGCTTTCCACCTTTGTTTCCAACCGGATGGTTTCCCCTTTTTTAATGCGATAGGAAACCGCCGGTATGGAAGCATTGGGATAAAGCACATTGGTATTGGGGTCTGCCTCTATTACCAGGCCTGCTGCCTCCGGGCCTTCGCCGGATACCATACAGTCCTGTTTTCCTGAGGATACAAATGCTCCCTTCCCCTCTGCCTTCTGCTCATAATTTTCTGTGAATTTTTCCACAGAAAAGCCGCAGTCATAGGCAGTACAGTCATACTGGCTCTCAATCTCATGGATCCTTAAATGGCCGTACTCTTTCGGAATAATGGTAGAAGTAACCGTAATTCCCCGGAAGGGATGCCATCTGCTGACCACCCGGTCTTCCAAAACCTCATAGGAGTCACTGTATTTCCGTACAAAGACGTAATCATCTCCGTCAATGACAAAGGCCAGGGAAGAATCCGGAGCATTTTCATGAAGAACGATCTGGCTTTTTGCAACGGAAAATCCAAACCGGGTGGAATAGGCAAACTTGGAGTACTTCTCCGGCACATGGCCGTGTCCGTACTTCTCGCAGACTCCTGCCGGATAGGCAATCACATCCGTTCCATGGCGATGCATCACCATATCCGCCTGTTTTAACATTTTTACCGGTTCCAGCTTTGGTAAGTCCTCTGCCTTTGCAGTCCAGAACGGATGATCATCAGGAAGCCCCAGACACAAAAGGGTCTTCATCCCCCAGTAAGGAGAGCCTGGCGCATTGTAGCGTTCCGCCATGATTAGATTGGGATATCCGTACCCAATGGTCAGCACGCCGTCACGGTCAAAGATTTTCTGCTCCATCCACCAGTTTAAATGGCGTGCCAGGATTCCCTTTACAACTCCTGCCGGAATATCGTCAAGCCCTGCAAATACATAGGCAGACCAGAAGGCTGCTTCTCCAAAACGGTAGGAAAGGCTTCTTCCGTATGGGAGAGCGGATCCGTTTTCATCAAACCAGTATATAAAATCTCTGGCAAACCGCTTTGCCCGTTCCTTAAACAGGAGGCACCGTTCCGGCTCTTCCTCCTCCATTGCCACCGCATACAAAAGCCCGTAATAATGCATGGCAAAGGAAATGTAATAATCCTTTTGACTGGAACCTCCATCCCGGTACCAGCCATCCTCAATATAATAGCTTTCAATTTTTTCAAGACCGGAAGCCAGCCGTTCTTTGCTATACCGGCAGCCCAGCTTTTGCAAAGCGACATTCACCAGAATCATGAAAAACTGCCAGTTGCAGTCAGGAATGATATACTCATTGATACCGTAAAGCCATTTTGCCAGATTCTGTTTTTCTTCCTCGCTTAAAGGCTCCCATAATTTTTCCGGAGTGAAAATCAAGCCGCTGGCGATAGCCGCCATTTCCACAAACCGCTGGTCATAGTCCTTAAAACCACCCCAGTATTCCGGATGAGTAGGATCGGTGCCGCTTGCAAGGCCTTTCTGATAAATCTCCTCAAATCCCTTGCCTCCTCCGAGCCACAAGGGGACCAGTGCCCACAAAGGCCGGGAAAATGCCTCCATCTCTATACTCACCTTAGGATATGTTACACCGCTGTCTCCAAGGGACAGCCTGGCACACCCTTCGCTGTACAATGGCTTTAAAGGATTTAACACCTGGAACATCCATCGTTGGAAATCCTGTTTTGTTTCAAGTTTCATCTATATTCGCCTCTTTTCGAATTATTTCGATTATTACCAATATGGGTTCCAATCCTTAGACAGTCTGGTTAAGGCCTCCATGTAGAAATAGTCTCCCCAGATGTTGCACTCATCCACACCTTCCGGTGTGCAGGTATTGTAAGGAGATTTCTTTGAATACGTGCTGTGAAGCACCAGTCCATTGGATTCCTGTAAATTCTTGACCGCATAATGTTCCACAACCGACTCCATGATCTTTTTAGCTATGGATACGTAGCAGGCGGCGTCAGTCTCATCCAGATACTTTGCCATTTCAAGCATTCCGCAGGCTGCAATGGATGCAGAGGAAGAATCTCTTGGTTCCTCAGAGCCTTCGCCAAACTCTAAATCCCAGTAAGGTACCAGATCCGAAGGAAGGTGATCTAAGAAGTAACCGGTCACATGCTTGAAATCCTCAATGTATTCCGGCCGCCTTGTATACCGGTAGGCAAGAGCGCAGCCATAGATTCCCCAGGCCTGTCCTCTGGCCCAGGCAGAGCCATCCTTATATCCCTGGCAGGTAGCCCCATGATCCGGCTCCCCTGTCTCCATATTCATGAAAAACGTATGCCAGGTGGAATAGTCCTCCCTTATAACATTTGCAATGGCAGTATGGATATGTTTTTCCGCTATCTCGTGATATTTCTGGTCTCCTGTTTCTTCCGTGGCCCAGTATAATAAAGGGAGGTTTAAAAGACAGTCGATGATAAAACGGTAATTTTCAGGCTGGTTCATGGGCCCCCAGGCCTGGATAAACTCACCCACCGGCTGAAAACGGCTGATCAGCTGGTCTGCAGCCTTGATTGCCGCTTCCTTTGCTGTTTCGTCACCCACCAGTTTATAAGCAGCTACACAGGAAGGGGTATACAAAAACCCCATATCATGATGATCCACTTCCACCTTGCGGTCGATCCGGTCTAAGAAGCTTTTCGCCTGGATCTGTCCGGCCGTTTTCAGTTCTTCTGCCTTGCTCCACTCATAGGCCAGCCATATCTGCCCGGTCCAGAAGCCGGTGGTCCAGTTTACATTGGGAGTTGGATGATAAAATCCATCCTCGCTGTATGCTTTTTTAAAGGAATCAGTAAATTCCTTTAAATTAACCCTCACCTGCTTTACAGCGAAATCCATGGCCTCCAGGCACTTTGCCTCTGTGAGTTCCTTCTTTTCTTTAAGCAAAGTCTCCATCTGTCTGTTCACGTTTTCTTACCTCCTCGTAATATTCCTTCATGATTAAAAAGGCAGGCTTTTCCCGCATCCGGTCCGCTGTTACCAGCCCCTTGATGTTGTATCCCTTTTGATACTTTCCAAGCCGTTTCGGCGTCCGGTAATCAAATAGAATCCAGGGCGCTGTACCCTGAATATAATCGATCTTTCCAAACATTTCAACCTGCTTTTTATAAATTTCCTTCTGTTCTTCCTCAGAACCCCGTACCTTACCGCCTTCCGTACCGGAAGCCAGATAACCGTCCCCGCCGAATTCGCTGATAACAACCGGTTTCCCGGGCCTGGACCCCTCTAAAATATCAGCCAGCTTTCCGTAATCCGGATCATACCAGCCATAGTATTCATTAAATCCAATGACATCCAAATGCTTTTCCAGTCTGTCGGAAATCCTTAAATTCACCGCATCCACCAGACAGGCTGCGGATACCAGGCGGCTGGAATCGAATTCTTTTGCAGTTTCTGCTAACTCCTTCATAAAGCGGTAGCGCTCATCCGTATCAGGATTTTCATTTCCTACGGACCAGATGATCACACTGGCCCGGTTATAATCCCGGTTCATCATCTCGGTCAGCTGGTTTTTTCCATCCTCTAAGGTCCGGGGGTTTGCAAAATCGATCCACCAGTAAACCGGAATCTCTTCCCATAGAAGAAAGCCCGCCTCGTCTGCCAGTTCTAAAACCCACTCCGTATGAGGATAATGGGCCAGGCGGAGGAAATTGCAGTTCATCTTTTTGGCCCAGTCGAATGCCTGACGGATGTCCTCCTTTGTAACCGCCTTCCCATGGTCTTCTGTCTCCTCATGAAGGCAGACACCGCGAAGGAAAACCGGCGTTCCATTTAAAAGAATTTCTCTGCCTCTGGTTTCCACAGTCCGAAAGCCCACCCGGTCTTTCACCTGATCCCGTGTTTTACTTCCGGAACGAAGATGCAGGAAAACCTCGTAAAGCTTAGGACTCTCCGGGCTCCACAGAGAAAGTCCGCTGATTTGAAGCATTAGCTGTCCCCGTCCATCCGCTCCCAGGGGTACTGTTTCTTCCACCTGAAGCTCTGGTATGGAGAAAACTGCTTCCCCTTCCTCAAAGTCCTCATAACCTCCAAGACTCACGGATACAATGATTTCCCTTTTCTCCCGGTCTGCAAGAGATACCTTCATATCCTTAATATAAGTCTGAGGCACACAAAGAAGGGATACACTCCGGTAAATGCCGCCGTATAAAAACCAGTCCGTATTCTCACTTGGAATCTGATCCTGCCGTCTGGTATTGTCGGCAATTACAATCAGCCTGTTATCCTCTTTTAATTCCTCCGTAACCTCAACGCAAAATGGGGTTGACCCCCCTTTATGGACACCAAGGAATTTTCCGTTTAAAAAGATCCTGGCCTCATAGGATACTGCCCCGAACCGTAAAAACACATGTCCTTTTGGGGAATCCTTAAAAGAGAACCGGCGGCTGTATACCGCCGGTCCCTCATAATAAAAATATTCCGGCTTTGCAAGGTTCCATACTCCAGGTACCTGGATCTCCTCCCAGTCGTCAAAGCCATAATCCAGAGGAACCCTAAGCCCCTCTGAATTCACCTCCTGCTCCAGAAACCATTTGGCCCTTAAGCAGTTATCATACATGTCGACGGAAAAGTTCCAGGCACCGTCCAGGGACTGCTCTGACCTGCCGCCTGGGATCACATAGGAATTGGTCCCCAGGCAGGGGGATGCATAGCTGTCCTTATAAGACTCGTTATGGATATTATCCACAAAATTATCATTTCTTTATCCTTTCACTCCGGTAGCTGCAATGCCTTCTACGAAATATTTCTGCAGGGACAGGAACACAATGAGGACCGGGATCAGGGAAAGTACTGATGCAGCCATGATCAGACCATATTCGGAACTGTACTGGCTGATAAACATCTTAAGTCCTAACTGCAAGGTCTTTTTCGCTTCTGTTTTCAGATAGATCAGGGGCCCTAAAAAGTCGTTCCAGGTACTTACAAAGGTAAAGATGGTCAAGGTTGACAGCGCCGGTTTTGACAGTGGCAGCATGATCCTTCCATATATCTGATACTCGCTCATGCCATCGATCCTGGCAGCCTCACACAGTTCATCGGGAATCCCCTGATAGAACTGGCGCATCATGAATACGCCGAACGCAGAGAACGCCTGAAGGAAAATGATGGCAAGATGAGAATCATTTAACCCGAATTTTCTCATCATCATGAACTGGGGAACCATGTATACCTGCCATGGAACCGCAATGGTTGCGATATAAGCCATGAATAAAAGATTGCTGTATTTGAATTTCAGCTTTGCAAATGCATAGGCAGCAAAGCTGCTGGTCAAAAGCTGTAAAAAGGTAACGATCAAGGTGATCTTCACCGTGTTTAATACAAAGGTCATAAGCGGGATCTTTGTCCAGATATCCAGATAATTCTGCCATCTTGGATTTTCCGGTATCCACTGGATCGGGAAAATAAATACGTCTTTATCCAGCTTTAAGGAAGCCGAGAACATCCATGCAAATGGAATCAGCATAACAGCTGTCAGAATGATCAAAACCACATAGAGGAGGCATCTGCTGATTTTATAATTTGTACTTTTTATTTTCATTTCGTTTCCTCCTTATTCTAGTTTGCATATTTCTTCTCGCCGCGGAACTGAACCAGCGTGATGGCAAGAACCATTAAGAACAGCACCATAGCTACCGCACTTGCATAACCTAAATTCCAGTTGCGGAACGCCTCTTCGTAAATGTGGTAAACCAGAACCATTGCCTGGGAACTTACAATTCCATTGGAACCTCCTGCCAGCATGTATACGATGTCGTAAACCTTAAAGCAGTTGATGGTCAGAATGATGGTAACAAAGAAGGTGGTTGGCTGAAGCTGGGGCCATGTGATATACCGGAATCTCTGCCAGGAATTGCAGCCGTCAAGGCCTGCCGCCTCATAAAGCTCTCCATTGACTCCCTGCAGTCCGGCCAGATAGATAACCATGTAATAGCCCATATTTTTCCAGACACTGAACAGTACAATGGTAAACATCACCCAGTTAGGATCCGCGGACCACTTTGGAAGACTTTTTGCATTTACGCCCAGATAATAAAGGATCATGTTAATGGGACCGCTTTTCTGGGGGCTGAACAGCATATTCCATACGGCTGCCACCGCTACTAAAGATGCCACATAGGGGAAGAAGCCCACCGTACGGAAGAAATTTCTTCCCATTACTTTCTGGTTTAAGACCACCGCCAGTCCTAAGGCACAAGCCAGTGTCAGAGGAACCGTTGCAATACAGTATACAATGGTATTGATAAAGGACGCATGGAATCTGATACTTCCAAGCATATCAATGAAGTTCTTAAGTCCGGCAAATTCCATAGGGCTATTGCCATCCCACTTCATAAATGCCAGAATAAAAGCAAAAATTATGGGGCCAAGCGTAAATACTGCAAACCCGATAAAGTTGGGGGCGATGAAGGAGTATGCAACCATATCCCTCTTTTCCTGACGTGTGAACCGTTCCCCTGTCCGCACCTTTTTTATTTTCTCATCTATTGTCTCGATTTTCGCAATCAGGATATCCCGCTTACGGGTTCCTTCAGCCTCTCTCAATATAAGGCTTAAAGCATCCCGTTTCTTAATTAACTCCGCGATTTTTTCCTGTTTTTGCGCTTCTGTTATTGTCTTCGCCATATTGCTTATCCTCCTTTTCCCGTTTTTATCGTCTAAAGAATCAAACGGATATGATTTCATATCCAGTTGACGCCCGGTGAAGCGGGGCACGCTGTTATTTCAATCGTCAAATCAAATCAGAAGTTTCTTTAAATGAGGCGGGCTTTTTGCTGCCCGCCTCTGTGATATCGTTTTTGTTTATCTGCTACTGAGCCAGAATTGCACTTACCTTTTCATTCATCTGGGCAATGCCTTCATCTACGGACATGCCGCCTGTCATGATCGCATCATGGGCTTCGTTTAATACAATCTCAATTTCGGAGTTCTTTGCATTTACAGGCATCTCTAAGTATAAGTTAGAGGTCTTAAGAGCTTCTACGCTGGTCCCGTCATCCTTAGGGAATCCTTCTGCACTGGATACCAGATCAGCAACCGTGTTGTTCATAACGGCCGGGATCGTACCGGTAGATGCAAGGATTTCTGCACCTTCTTTTCCGCTTACGAAGTTGATAAATTCCCATGCAAGATCCTTGTGAGGAGCTTTGGCCGGAATTCCTAAAGAGGTAATGGTCGCAAGGGTGGAGCCTGGTTCTACTCCATCTGCGTGCGGATATTTAGCAATGCCCCAATTGGTGCAGTCTGTGTACTCGCCGGTGCGAATCTTATCCATTAAGGTAGAGATAAACCATGTACCCATGTTCATCATTGCAACATTTCCCTGGGCAAATGCGCCGGAATAATGTAAGCCGCTGGTCTTTAAAGTAGCATAGTCCTGGCATACTCCGTCTTCCTGCTCTCCAAGAACCATTTCATAGTACGGTTTTAAGAATTCGTATTTTCCATCAATAATGGTGTTCTTTCCATCCAGAACGCCGAAAAGCTGTACGGCTGATCTCCATGTATGGTAATGAGCGCCATAAATCTCCTGTCCGGGAGTGTCTACGGTCAGGCTTCTTGCCAGAGCGTCATACTGTTCAAATGTCATATCATTGGTTGGATAAGCAACGCCTGCTTTGTCAAAGATATCTTTATTATAGAATAACACCCAGAAATCATTGCGGAACGGAAGCTCATATAATTTTCCGTCAACCGTAATCTGATCGGTAAGGCCTTTGTACTGTGTCAGATCAACGCCTGAAGACTGAATATAACTGTCCAGGGGTTCTAATACGCCTTTGTTCACAAGCGTCATATAGCCAGGAACATCCTTTATGGTAACTACGTCAAAATCAGAACCGCTTCCGGTAAGCTCTGTTGCCAGAACCGTCTGATAATCGGCGGAGCCTAAATCTACCATTTCTATCTTCACATCCGGATGCGCCTTTTCAAAAGCATCGATGAGAGGCTGGTAATAGGTTGTTAAGCCGATATCCCAAACGGACCATTTTAATGTGGTCTGTCCTCCTGCTGCCTCTGAGGCTTTGGTTGCCTCCGCTGCAGCACTTTCTGTGGAAGCTGCCGTGGTTTCCTTTGAACCACCGCCGCATCCGGCCAGGCTGGCTGCTGCCATAGCACAGGCCAGAACAATACTCAGTGTTCTTTTTTTCATTGTAATCCCTCCTGATTTGATTGTTTTTCAGTAAACCCCTCATGATTCCCGTGGTTTACCATGGATCTTATTATAACGCTGGATTGCGGTTTTAAAAATGGAATTTATCTTTCATAATATTCACTTTTTATTCACATTTCTTTTACACTTTGTTAAAACATGTACTTTTTTATGATAAGCAGTATTATTTCTCTTTTGTATACAAATTAACACGTTTGTATATAAAAAGCAGCTGATTTTTCATTGACATTTTACATTAAATAGGCTACCTTTGTAGATGTTAAAACCATTATCTCAAGCTATCCATTGAAAGAAGGGACTTTATTTTATCATGTGGAAAAAGCTCATCCCAAAGACCATAAGAGGAAAAATCATGGTACTCACGGCAGCCATTACGCTGCTCATCACCGTTCTGACTACAACTGTCTGTTTCTCGGTTTTCCAGTCCTTCTTAAGAAAAAACCAGATCCAGTCTGCGGAATTCAGCCTTTCAGTCGTAAGCAACAACATTAGTGCTGATATGAAGGATATCATCTATTTCAGCAAATGGTGCTGCTCCAACAGTGCCGTACTGGATTATCTGGAAGCGTTTATAGACCAGCCAAAGCTTGCCACCGCAGCCAGGGACATTGATAATCTGCGCCCTATGGCCCTTTCCGCCCACAACCGTTTAAAGGAAGAATATTACAACACCAGATCCTATGAATACATGTCCCGGGTCATCGTTTCTTCTTCCAATGAAAACAATTTCCTTCAAATAGCGGCATTGGCAAACTCTTCATCCTCCTATGCAGCCAGGATCATTAAAAATGAACCTTTCTTTGAAACGATTTACAGCTCCGGCGATTTTCTCTGGATCGGCCTGGTAAAAGATCCATTTACCAATACAGGCATGGACCAATTTATTCCCATCGTACGTCCGGTTTCCAACAAATTTAATTCTGAAGTCATTGGCTGGACTTATGTGGAAATCTCCTCCCGGATCTTCACCGATTATCTGGCCTCCTATCCTCTCCCCGAGGACAGTATTCTATTTATTACCGTTGGAGATAAAATCTATGGATTTAATTCAAACGGCTTAAAGGAAATGGAAATGCCCTACACCAATTTAGAAAAGCTGGCCGGAAACGACTCTCTCTCCAAAGGAACCAGGGTACTCTCCGTTACCATGAACGACGGAAAAAAACGCACCCTGGTGGAACGGCCCATCGAGGGTATGGCCGGCTGGAGTTTATCCCAGGTACTTTCTGAGCAGCAGCTTGGACAGCAGAAAAACATATACACCCTTTTAATCCTGGCAATCTGTCTTACCATTGTCTCTTTGGGCATACTCCTTGCCTTCCTGTTAAATAAGATTATCATGGATCCCATTCACAGGCTCAGCAGTAAAATCCATGATATCTCAACCGGGGATTTTTCCAGGGATTCGGCCATTGAGTGGAATCATGAGCTGGGAGAAGTCGGCAAGGGAATCAATGATATGTCAGAAAACATTAACACCCTGATGGAAAAACGGGTAACGGATGAAAAACAGAAAAAGGATTTGGAATACCAGATTCTGCAAAGCCAGATCAATCCCCACTTCCTATATAATACATTAAATTCCATCAAGTGGATGGCAACCATTCAGAATGCAGACGGTATTGCAGATATGACCACAGCATTGGCAAGGCTTCTAAAAAATGTTTCAAAAGGCACCACTTCCATGATCCCCTTAAGGGAAGAGCTGGATCTGGTAAAGGATTATTTCCTGATCCAGAAATACCGCTACGGCGGAAGTGTCACCATTGAGTATTTCATTGAGACAGAGGATTTATACAATTGTGAAATTCACCGTTTTACCCTCCAGCCCATCATTGAAAATGCTCTGTTCCACGGAATAGAGCCTGCGAAAACAGCTGGAAAGATCGCTGTTTCAGCCCGAAGTATCAATCTGGGGCTCAAAAAAGCGCTTAAAATAGATATAACCGATAACGGAATAGGAATGTCCAAAGATACCATTTTTAAAGTTCTCCATGAGAAGACCGACAGCCAGAACAAAACAGAATTTTTCCGGCAAGTTGGCATCAGCAACGTAAACAGACGCATCCAATATGATTTTGGTACGGAATATGGAATCACCATTGACAGCTGTCCCGGCAGCTACACCACCATGACCATATTAATACCTTATGCCCTTTATACAGAAAATCAAACAGCCGAAAGGTAATATATATGATAAAATTATTGATTGCAGATGATGAGCCATTGGTTCAGATCGGATTAAAATCCATGATAAACTGGGCAGATTACGGCATTGAGATCTGCGGCACTGCTATGAACGGGCAGGATGCCCTTGAAATGATCGCAGAATATTCACCGGAAATTGTCATTACTGACATCCGCATGCCAATTATGAACGGACTTACCCTGGCAAAGACCTGCCGGGAAACCTACGGAAAGATCCCCCTGTTTATTTTTCTAACAAGCTACGAAGAATTCCAGCTCATCAAGGAGGCTATGACCTATGAGGCCGTAGACTATTTAATCAAGCTGGAATTAAATGCAAAGGCCCTGGAGGAAGCCGTAAAAAAGGCCCTCTCCCGTCTGGAAACCATTCAGGTTTCCATGGGATATAAGGATTCAGGACGCCCCTTATTACAGAGCTATTATGAAAAATTTTTTATGCGGCTTTTGCATAACCTCTTTGACAATGAGGAGCAGTTTGAACTTCAGTCCAGAGATTTAAGGCTGGACTTTACGGAAACCTGCTATTTTACCGCCCTTTGCCAGATCCAGGAAGAAACCAGCAGGGAAATGGATTATGGAAAACTTATGAACCTATATAACAGCGCTTTGCAAATGGCAAAGGAAATTATCAGCAGGCATCTTCCCGCCTATGTGGTAAGTCTTGATATGAAGCACTTTGCAGTGGTATTTCACCTCTCAGAATCGGCAGATTATAGAGCAGAAGCTGTTTTTGATGCATTTCACAACGTTGCAGATATGATCCGGAATTATTTTAACGTTACGGTTCTTACGGGAATCGGAACTCCGGTCAGCCAGCCCTTAAAAATCAGCGAATCCTACCAGGAAGCCCGCCAGGCATTTGGACGGGCCAGTACCGCTCAGCCCATCGTGATGTTCACCGGCAATGATACTGCCTCGATCCGCAATGCTTTTAATATCTCCGTATTTAAAAGTGAGATAACCAAGGCTTTTAATGAGTTTGATACTGATGTTTTATACCGTACTCTGACCGAAATCATTAAGCTCTTTGAAACTCATCCCCTTCGGTTTTCCCAGGCCGCAGACGGAGCCTGCAACATCCTTTACTTAGCCCTTTCCCTTCTTCCTGACGGAGAAGAGAATATGTCGGAGATCTTTTCTTCCTACAGTGACGGGTACCGCTCCATTTATCGTTTTACCAATGTGAAGCAGATCGCCGAGTGGATGACTATTTTCCGGGACGGTCTTTGTGAAGTGCTGAAATCCAAACGAAAAACCTACAAAGCTCATGTTATAACCAATGTACAAAAGTACATCAACAACCATGTGTCGGAAAAACTCACCTTAAACGAAGTTGCCGGAGTATTCGGATTAAGTCCCAATTATTTAAGCATCCTGTTTAAGAAAAACTGCGGGACCGGTTTTTCCGAATACATTGCCCAGGCTAAGATCAACCGGGCCAAAGCCCTCCTAATGGAACAGGATATGAAAATCTATGAGGCAGCTGATCAGCTTGGCTTTGAGAGCGCATTTTATTTCAGCAAAGTTTTTAAAAAAGTCACCGGGCTTTCTCCCCGTGAATTTATACAGCAAAATACCGTCAACCCTGACGAAAACAAATAAGGAGTGTACATGCCATGATTACAGAACTTGCAAATACATTAAAAAAACCCTTGTCCTGCTTTTCTCCCTTTCCCCAGGCCTCTGACCGGGATACCTGGGATTCTCTGCCGGAGAATCTCATAAGCCGCCTCATTAAAAACGGAGAAGCTTTTTTAAATTTTGATTATCCATCATTAACTGCGGTGGATTACATGGAGTTTACCAGAAACGGAAACAGAAGCCGTTTTCAGGATAAGCTGTTTTTAAGAAGGACCGCTCTTGATGCCCTGGTCCTGGCTGAATGCGCAGAATATAAGGGACGATTTCTTGATGATATCATCAATGGGCTTTCTTTGATCTGCGAAGAAAACGCATGGCAGCTTCCTGCCCATAACTCCTACATCCGCGACACACCACCTTCTATCCTTCCTGATGTTACCCGCCCTGTCATTGATCTGTTTGCAGCGGAAACCGCCTCCGTGCTGGCCGTGGCAGAGTATCTTTTAAGGCAGGAACTGGATTCCGTCACTCCCTACCTCTCAAAGATGATCAATAAAAATCTTGAGGAGAGGATTTTCACTCCTTATCTTAATGAACACTTCTGGTGGATGGGTGACGGGGCCAGCCACATGAATAACTGGACAGTCTGGTGTACCCAGAACGTGCTTCTCTCCGCCTTTACAAGAGAGCTCCCAAAAGCCCAAAAAGAGGATATATTTAAAAAGGCATGCAAAAGTATTGATTATTTTCTGGCTGAATATGGGGAAGACGGATGCTGCGACGAAGGCGCCCAATACTACCGTCACGCAGGATTATGCCTGTTTAACTGCCTTGAGGTTTTAAATGGAATATCAGACAATGCCTTTCTTCCTGCGTACGAAATCGAAAAAATCAGGAACATTGCCTCCTACATACTGACCGCTCACATTCATGATGTTTATTACGTGAATTTCGCCGACTGCTCTCCCATTGCCGGACGGTGCGGAGCCAGGGAATATCTCTTTGGCAAGCGGACGAAAAATGAAGAGCTTATGTCTTTTGCCGCAGAAGATTACCAAAGCAGTGAAGATCCCTTAACGGTTGAGGAACATAACCTGTTTTACCGTTTACAGACTGTTTTTACCCATAAGGAAATGATTTCCTTTGCCAAATCTCCCATTGCCCACCGGGATTTCTGGTATGAAAGCGTCGGGCTTTTCATAGCCAGAGATGAGCATCTTTATCTGGCCGTAAAAGCCGGGGATAATGACGACAGCCATAATCACAACGACACAGGGAGCTTTACTATTTACAAGGATGGGAAACCCATGTTTATAGACGTTGGGGTAGAGACCTATACGAAGAAAACTTTTTCGAAAGACCGGTATGACATCTGGACCATGCAGTCCCGGTATCACAATCTGCCTACCTTTTTTGACGGCGAGACCCAGATCATGCAAAGAGATGGATCTGATTACCGGGCAAAAAACGTGACCCATCAATTAGGAACCTCAGTCTGCCATATTTCCATGGATTTGGAAGCTGCCTACCCGGATGAACGGATTAAATCCTACACCCGAAACGCTGTACTGGAAAAGGGAAAAGAAATTACTATATCCGATCATTACGAAGGAGATCTTCCATGTCCTGTGCTGTCCCTTATGTTCTATGAGGAACCCACTGTATATGAAAATACCGTGCAGATCGGAGATTTGGGCAGCCTTCTTATCGAAGGTGCATCTAAAATACAAAAAGAAGTAATCCCAATTACGGATGAACGTTTGAAAACTTCATGGAAGCATGATGTTTACCGGTTACTGGTTACTATGGATCATAAGGATCTGACCTTAAGGATCCGATAATTTCAGGAAGCAGTGGCCAAATTATGACATCATAAGAGATATTGTCTATTGAGTTGTAGCATATTTTCTTCTTTATAATATAATGTAGTATACCATGATGGTATAACGAAACATTCCTAATTATTAAGCAAAATGGAGGTCACATCATGAATGATCTTGATATGAGAATATGTGAATGCGATTGTGATGAATGTGAGGACTGCAACTGCAATATCGTATGCGAACGTCCCAAAAAGCACTTAAAGCCAAACAGAACAATATTAAAATGCGGCAGCCAGGGAGGCGTAACCATACCATTGGCAACAATTGCCGGTGCTGCATTTACTCTGGCCACTGTAAACGTTGATACAAAAGCTTTAAAAAACCCATGTATTAAATTTGAATTTGCAAGTAATATCGTAACTACCGCCGCTGTAATTGCTCTGAATTTCCAGGTATTCAAACAGTGTAAAGGCATGCTGACTCCTATTCCCGTAGGACCAATCTGGACTTTCTCACGGCTTGTAGCTATTACTGAAGCTAACACCTTCACCTTCTTCGTTTGCGACTGTGATCTGTGCAACGATGACTGCTGCACTTACAGCGTAGTTGCTACGGTTGCTGGCGTTGCTACGGTTGGCGTTACTGCTATTAACAATGCAACCCTTGCTGCAATTATTGTAGATAATGACTGCTTCTAATTCTTGGTTCAAATGGTAGGTACAAGGGATGTATGTCCAATAGCTGCATAAATTAACTTTCTATCATAGATAGAGTGTTTGGCCAAACCCGGCTGAATACTCTATCTATGAGCATTCAAATAAGGAGCTGTGGCCATTATGTATAACCGCTTATTCAGTATGTCATGCCGTCCTATTTTTCCATATCGTAATACACCAAATAGGATTATGCAGCTTCCCCAGCCAATCCAGCCCAAAATACTTAACCACAGCCAGTGTATACAAACTGTTCAGGAGAGTTCCTGTGAATCACCTCCGGCAAATCAGGCCTTAGTAAAATGTTCTGCTATGGGAGGTATCATTTTACCTGAACATACAGAAAAAAACGCTACATATAACGTAGCTTCACTAAATATAGATACAGTCAGCTACAGGAATTTTTTAATTCATTTTAACTTTTCCTGTAATATCCTTACCACCAGCGCCCGTATGCATCTCAGATTTCAGTTGTTTAAACAAGGAAATGATCTGATGGCTTTAACACCTGTCAGTTCCAGCCTGGTTTACAGCAGAAATGAGGATAGCAGGGAAACAAATACCTTTTCTTTCATTGCCTATGATCAAGACTCCATGAGTTGCAGATGCTGCAATTACAGTGTATATATGGAAATTATGGGCTTTGATACGATTGGCACCATTATGATTACAAATCCAATTCTCATTGCATCTATCATTGAAAATAATAGTGGAATTGTTTAGAGGGGAATTTCATGAAAAATCAAACAAATTTAAGATTTATAAACTCTACCATAACCATTGAAGAAAATACGATCAGATGGGAAAATCATATGATTAAAACTGCAAATATTTCTCATATTTGGATGGGAAACTGCTCAGATAAAACATTTCCTTACCATTTTGTACTCATCCTATTACTCATAGCTTTGTCTGGTTCAAGCCCTGCAAGCATCATTGGGATACTGCTGGCTCTGATCGTATACCCAATCGCCTGGTTTTACTGGCATCGGAAACAGGAAAGTTCCATAGGGATCAATTTTGAAATCAGTTCCGGTGTAATTTACTCATTTGTTTGTAGCAATGAGGAATTTACCCTCCAGGCCTACGACCTGATCAGCAATCTTCTTTCAAAAAGGAATACGGCTTCAAGACTTCAAATCAGCTTTCTTGGGGATGGAAAAATTATTGATAACACCGAAACAGAAAAGGAATCTTCTTCCAGCAGCCAGAACGTCATGGCAAGCGGAATAAATGAACCAATTATCAACGAGCTTCAAAAGTTAACTTTGTACTATACAAAAA
This sequence comes from Hungatella sp. UBA3048, assembly GCA_002367105.1. Taxonomy (GTDB): domain Bacteria; phylum Bacillota; class Clostridia; order Lachnospirales; family Lachnospiraceae; genus Lacrimispora. The sequence goes on along the minus strand of DFCS01000006.1, from coordinate 1,218 downwards.
ATAGTGAGATTAATAATGAAATTTTGGGTTTGATCGAAAAAACGATCCAATCAATCAATATGAATGATAAAATTGAGACAAAGAAGTTCTACGGCAGTTTTATCACCATGGGACTTATTAAAGATTGCAATGAATTAGGGCTGAATGCTCTGATTAATGAAATTAGAACTAATATCTATTGACCGGTATCTATTATGAAAGTTCTTTTGATTCTATACCATCAGAATAAAACGGCTTGTCCGCTTACTATAGACGCTCCTTTTTGATAAGTTTTATGTTGTTAAAATTCTTATCAAAAAGGAGTATTTTTATGTTGTGATAAATTTTCCACTTATGCTTGTTAAACTATCTATAATCATTTCCTATGGGGCAAGCCTTGGCTCTGTTGCTCCTGCTATCTACAAATCCAGTAATTTCTCTACAATTATTCTCGCATATTCCCTTTCCAATTCATAGTGATTCAGATCTGTTATTTAGTTCAGCCATTTCCTAACAAACTTGTCATTTAATACATATCATAAGGTATAAAGGAGAACGAAAGTCCTTTATATTCTGATTTTTATCTTGTATAGAACGCTTATAAGCAGAAAATCACAATATCACACCTTAACAGGAGGGAGTTATAATGAATAATTGCAGAAATTGGGATGATAGACGCTGCTGTGATGAATGCTGTTGTCCTGGTCCGCAAGGCCCCAGAGGCTGTCCAGGCCCAACTGGCCCTAGAGGCCCTCAGGGACCAACCGGACCAACTGGACCTAGAGGCCCTCAGGGACCGACCGGACCTACTGGACCTAGAGGCCCTCAGGGACCGACCGGACCTACTGGACCTACTGGACCTAGGGGCTTCACGGGATCGACTGGACCGACTGGACCGACTGGGCCTCAGGGACCGACTGGGCCGACCGGACCTAGAGGCATCCAGGGCGCGACTGGACCAACTGGACCGCAAGGACCTCAAGGACCGCAGGGACCTGCCGGACCTCAGGGACCAATAGGACCTCAGGGACCTCAGGGAATACAAGGACCTACCGGACCGACCGGTGCTACTGGTGCTCAGGGGCCAACCGGACCGACTGGTGCTACCGGTGCTCAGGGACCGACCGGACCTACCGGACCGACTGGTGCTACTGGCGCTCAGGGACCTACTGGACCTACCGGCGCAACTGGTGCTCAGGGGCCGACCGGACCTACCGGTGCTACCGGCGCTCAGGGACC
>DFCS01000018.1 GCA_002367105.1 Hungatella sp. UBA3048 | reverse complement strand
CGAAAAAATCTTGACACTATCCATTGACAGCTGCAAAGATAAATAACTGAAGTGCTTTAAAAGATAGTCGTAAATGATGTAGATCAAATTATAATCAAAAAGGTTCTTGAAGCTTTGCTTCAAGAACCTTTTTGGATTTATGGGTAGTTCGTTATTTACAATATGGAAGGCCGGGAGTTACCAGCATTTTTTCTATATTGGGAGGGAGAAATACCTTCCTGTTTCTGAAAAACTTTTGTAAAGTAGGAAGCATCATTAAAATTAAGGTCCGCTGCAATTTCGTAAATGGGAGCATCAGAGTATTTTAGCATATTTTTTGACCGTTCTATTTTCAGTTTTATTATATATTCCGTAAAAGAAGTTCCCGTTTTTTGTTTAAAATATCTGCTGAGGTACTTCTCATTTAAATTAAATTCAGAAGCCAGGTCACTTAAATTCAAATCATCTAAAAAGTGGTAATCAATATAATTAAGTATTTTTTGAATATAATCTGTATATTCAGACGGAACAGTAGGAGAAGTATCTTTTTTTTTCATAGATCCTAATATTTTGTCCAGGCAGTTATACAGATCATTTGGAGCAATTGGTTTTAGCAAAAAGTCATTAACACCGCATTTTATCGCCTGCTGTGCATAGGTAAAGTCATTGTAAGCAGTTATAATGACTGTATTTACATTAGGCAGAAAACGACAAATTTCTTTTTGTGCATCTAATCCATTGCATTGAGGCATGTCAATGTCCATCAGAATAATATCTGGTAAATGCTGATGAGCTAACTTAATCGCTTCAAAACCGGTGGTTGCATATCCAACTAAATGAATGTTGAGATAATGGCGCTGAATAATTAGATTCAGCGCCTTTCTTTCCAATGATTCATCTTCGCATATTAATAGTTTATACATACAACCCACCTCCTTTAGTGCTAACGGTAAGTGACTGGGAGAAGAATATCTATTTTAGTATATGTGTACATTTTGCTGTCAATGGTTATTCCGTATTCCGGACCGTACAATTTTTTTATACGGGTTTGTGTATTCATTAATCCTAATCCAGAGGCAGGGTTATCAATGTTTTCCTCTGTTTGCAGCAATTCAATTATATCCTCTGAAATACCGCATCCATTATCAAAAATTTGAATTAAGATATCATTTTTATGATTTTTGTTAGTCTTTGAAATATCAATTCTTATTATTCCATTCGTCATACAGTCTTTTAAACCATGGATGAAAGAATTTTCAACCAACGGCTGAAGGGTCATGCTGGGAATACGGCAGTTTCTGATGCTGTCATCTACATTAATATGGCAGGTAATCTTATCCCCAAAACGAGCCTTTTGTATATTCAGGTAATGATTCAAATTGTTAAGCTCTTCCTCAATGGTTGGAGTATCAGAAGTATTTTTGATTGTATAACGCAGATAATTTGATAAATCGTAAATCAGCTGTTCTGTCTCCTCAGATCCATCCAGAAGTGCTGTACGTGCTATGGAGTTTAAGGCATTAAATAGAAAATGAGGATTCATCTGTGCCTGAATCCTTTTTAAGGTCTGAGCGGAAGCAATCTGTTGCTGGCGGATTCGCTCTATTGTTTCATGATTGAGTTGCTGTTGGATGATAGTCTTATAGCTTTTTTCTGCGATATATTTAGCAAAAAAGCTGTAAAACCTGAGACACGTTTGTATATAGTCTTCTGCAACAACAGGAATTTCTGCTACTGTCCGGTCTAAATCCTCTTTGCATAGATGAAATTGATTTGCTAACTTTTCTGTATCAATTAATGCCCTGTCTTGTTCTTGAATCAAAACCTGTCCGCCTAAAACGCCACCTAAAAGAACATCGTTAACAATAATAGGAGCTGCACAGTCCTTTAAACCACAGTGGCAATCGTATACAATAGAATGTCCTAACTCAAGGGAGTGTTTTAATGCGTAGTAGTCACATGATACACAGGCTTGGCGGCCTGCATCAGAAGAACGGATTAACTGGCAAAAAGTAGAAAAATTACTAAGAGAAGAAAAAGGTTTCCCATCGGTATTAACGGTTACTATAGAAAAGTTTACGATGCTTGACAGCTCAGATTGAATTATGCTGAATTCATCGAAGTCAATTAAGTTTTCGAGCAAAAGATCAAATTCTGGATTCATAGAAAAACTCAACTCCTCATTTTAGATATATAAAAATCATACCATAGTTGATTGGCCTTTTCAATTCACTTTTACAAAGTGGTATTTTTCCCACCTTGAAATCCCCTTAAATAGCGGATTTCAAAAAAAAGAGGTGGAAAAAATACCAGATAATATATAGGAAAAATACTAGAAGTACCTCCTGAAATCCTAAGGGAACGCAAATGTATGTGATAAAATTTATAACGAAAACAGAAAAATAACACTTTTGTTTGTGGAAATGTAACATGCTATTTGCCATGATTACATAAATAAAAATAAAAATCTGGAGGTAACAAAATGGGACAGGAAGCATTAGGTTTGATCGAAACAAAAGGATTGGTTGCATCAATTGAGGCAGCAGATGCAATGGTAAAGGCCGCAAACGTAGCATTAATCGGCTATGAAAAAATCGGCTCTGGTTTAGTAACAGTAATGGTACGTGGTGATGTCGGTGCAGTGAAGGCAGCCACTGATGCAGGTGTAGCTTCTGCAAAGCGTGTGGGTGAGGTTGTATCTGTTCACGTAATTCCAAGACCGCATACAGATGTGGAGAAAATGTTACCAAAATTTCAGGAAAAATAATTCAGGAGAGGGTAGATCATGGATAAGGATTTATTAGATAAGATTTTGAGTTCTGTTGCTGGTTCTGAGAATAAAGATCAGACAGCAGTTAAAGTGGAGACAGGTACTTCATCTCAGTGCAATCTTACCGAGTTTGTAGGAGCCGGGATCGGAGACACCGTTGGATTGGTAATTGCAAATCTGGATTATCATCTCCATGAAAATATGAAGCTGGATTCCAAGTACCGTTCGATCGGTATCGTGAGTTCCAGAACAGGTGGAGCACCTCATGTGATGTCAGCCGATGAGGCAGTAAAAGCTACAAACACTGAAGTAGTAAGCGTAGAATTCTGCCGTGATACAAAAGGCGGGGCAGGACATGGAAGTACGATTATTTTTGCAGCAGAAGATGTATCTGATGCAAGACGTGCCGTAGAAATTATGCTGTCAGCTCTTGATAGAAACTTTGGAAATGTGTATGGCTGCGATGCAGGGCATATTGAGCTTCATTATACTGCCCGTGCAAGTTATGCGCTCAACAAGGCGTTCCAGGCTCCTATTGGAAAAGCGTTTGGAATTACGGTAGGAGCACCGGCAGCAGTTGGGCTTTTAATGGCAGATATGGCTATGAAAACAGCAAATGTTGATATTGTTACATATGCAAGCCCTGCATCAGGCACATGTTTTTCCAATGAGATTATTGTGACATTTTCAGGCGATTCAGGAGCTGTCAGACAGTCTGTGCTGGCTGCAAGGGATGTGGGACTTTCCGTTCTTCGCGGCATGGGACAGAATCCAGTATCTGCTACAACGCCCACGCTGTAAAATGGCACAGAAATGAGGTAGAGCCTTTTGAAAGATGAAGCGCTGGGATTAATTGAAGTAATTGGTCTGCTTGCGGCGGTAGAAGCGGCAGATACTGGTCTTAAATCAGCAAATGTTTCTCTGGTGGGCTTAGAGAATGCAAGCGGAGCCTATTTTACGGTAAAGTTTTGCGGTGATGTGGGAGCTGTACAGGCGGCGGTTATTTCTGCACGGGTAAGTGCAGAAAAAGTCGGAACAGTAGTATCTGCTCATGTAATACCTCGGATGGCCGCAGGGCTGCGGGGCTGGCTGCTGACGGAAGAATCCGCAAAAGCGGAAGAATCCCCAAAAACGGAAGAATCCCCCAAAACGGAAGAATCCCCACATGAGGAATGCGGTGAAAAACCGGCAGATGCTGAAGAAAAGCCAGAAGAAGGTGAAGTAAAGCCGGAAGAAGCTGAAGAAAAGTCCGCCGAAGCAATAGATAGGGAGAACCCGGAAGAAATTGAGAAAATGGAATACAGCGAACCTGAGAATGAAAAAAATCCAGCGTATACTTGCAATCTGTGCAAGGATCCCAAATGCCCAAGAGAAAAGGGACAAATGGAAAAATTGTGCATTCATGCAAGAGGAAAGCGAGGAAAAGAAACATGACCGATAATCAGGAATTCACTGTAAAAAAGATATTATCTATACTGGAGAGCCAACCGGCTGGAACTGGGATACCCTTGGGAGTATCAAACCGTCATATCCATCTGACCAAGGAATCTATGGAGATTCTTTTTGGAAAGGGATATGAACTGACAAAGGCAAAAGATTTGGGACAGCCAGGGCAGTATGCAGCAAAGGAAACCGTGTGTATTGCCGGAAAAAAAGGCAGCTTCTCAAATGTAAGAGTGCTTGGCCCGGTAAGAAAACAAAACCAGGTTGAAATCAGCCGTTCGGATGCGTTTTCATTAGGTGTAAATCCTCCGGTGCGTCTTTCCGGCGATTTGAGAGGTGCAGCAGACATTTGTGTGATAGGGCCAAAGGGGATGATGGTTATGAAGGAAAGCGTTATTGTTGCAAAGCCCCATATCCATATGAGTCCTGCGGATGCCCTGTATTTTCATGTAAATGACGGGGATATGGTATCTGTAGAAATTCCGGGTGAAAGAAGCTATACCATGCACAGTGTGGCAATCCGGGTAACTGAGCAGTCTGCGTTGGAATTCCACATTGACACAGATGAGGCCAATGCTGCAGGAACCCCGTCAGATGCCGCTGTTCAGCTTATTAAGTGAGAGGAATGGTAATATGATCAGAGAGCAGTCTGTAATGGATAGTTCTAATGAATATCTGCTTCAAATGGAGGCAACTTCCAAAAAAGAATTCATAGATTTAAAACAATTTGTGCTGCCTCTGAAAGTAGGCGTGGACCTGGGAACCTCAAATATTGTGGTGACGGTCTTAGACCAGAAAAACCGCCCGGTAGCATTTGAAATGGAGCCGGCCAACGTGGTGAAGGATGGAATTGTAGTGCAATACTTAGATGCTGTCCGAATACTGGAAAAGCTGAAAAGCAAGCTGGAAAAACGGTTGAACATGAGACTGGAAGAGGCCGCGACAGCAATTCCGCCAGGTATCATAACCGGAAATACAAAGGTGATCAGTAATGTGGTGGAAAATGCCGGCTTTCATGTGACTCATGTAATTGATGAACCGGAAGCTGCCGCCGTTATGATGGGAATCAGGGACGGAATTGTCGTGGACATAGGCGGCGGTACTACCGGTGTTTCAGTAGTAAAAGAAGGCCGGATATTATATTCCATGGATGAACCCACCGGTGGAACCCACATGACTTTAGTGATTTCCGGTGCTATGGAACTGGAATTTTCAGAGGCAGAGCAGTACAAAAAATGCCAGGACAACTATCGTCAGGTTTTTACCATGATACAGCCTGTTATGGAAAAGATGGCACACATCACCCGTTCCTTTATGCAAGAACAGGAGGGGCCCATTTATTTAGCAGGAGGAACCAGCTGCTTAAAGGGGATTGAGGCAGTTTTTCAAAAGTATCTTGGGATTGCAGTTTATAAACCGATAAATCCTCTGTTGGTGACACCCATAGGAATTGCTATGTCAATTCCATCTGTGAAAGAGAAGGCATCGTAATAAAATGATGGAAAAAGAAGAAATTATCAGAAATATTTTAAAAAGTCTTCTGCCGATGATGGATAAAAAGGCATTGGTTCTGCTGACAGGAGGTACTGCAGATTATCAGGAATATCAGAAGATGGTTGATGAGCTGCTGTTGACAGAAGCCAGGATAGCGGTAACTCCGGCGTTTCAGAGCCTGGCATCGGAGGAAATCAGAGACAGGCTGGGCTCACGCTATATTATGAATGGAGAAACATTATATCGGGAAATCAATGAAATCAATATAATCATTATTCCGGTGTTAACCAGAAATACTCTGGCAAAGGGAGCGATGGGAATTCAGGATAATCTGGTTTCCATGGCGATTGCAGCCGGCTTTATGAAGAAGATCCCGATTCTGGCAGTAACGGAAAACTGCAGTCCGAATAGCGGACATACAAGGGAAAAAGGGATGAATCTCAATGAGCCCTATAACCGGATGATGGTTGGCTATGAGGAACGATGGAAAGAATTTGGGGCCATATTGATTGGACGGGAGGAATTTTCTTCCCGGTTGAAGAAGATGCTTTATCCGGAAATCCCCATTTATTCAGAAAGCCATTCACCAGAACAATCATCATCAGAGGTTTTTCAGGTGCTGACCATGAAAGATGTGCAGGGCTTCCGACCGGGACAGAGGATCAGGGTATCTTCCCGAAGTGTCATTACTCCTTCGGCAAGAGAAGCATTACACGAAAAGAACATTATTGCAGAAATTATTTAAAAGAAAAAGGGGAATCAGCCGTGATGGATTATGATAAGGACCTCCGAAGTATACAGGAGGTTAGAAATAAGGTGGCAAAAGCAAAAGAAGCACAGTCATCTTATCAGGAGTTTTCCCAGGAAAGAATGGATCAGGTTGTAAAGGCCATGATGGAAGCGGCACTTAAAAATGCTGAAATGCTTGCAAAGATGGCAAAAGAAGAAACCGGATACGGTAAGTGGGAAGACAAAATAGTTAAAAATGTTTTTGCTGCTAAGTATGTTTATGAAGCAATGAAAGACCAGAAAGTGGTTGGATTAATCCGTGATGATAAAGAATTGAAAGTGATGGAAGTAGGCGTGCCAATGGGAGTCATTGCCGGCCTGATTCCATCTACAAATCCTACTTCAACGGTTATTTTCAAAACCCTGATTGCCTTAAAGGCAGGAAATGCAATTGTATTTTCTCCACATCCTTCTGCTGTAAACTGCATCAAGGAAACAGTGAAAATCCTTCAGGATGCAAGTGTATCAGCCGGAGCACCAGAGGGGTTAATCGAATGCATCAATGTCCCGACAGTGGATGGCACCAATGCCCTGATGAAGCATAAGAATATTGGTTTGATTCTGGCTACAGGCGGAGAAGCCATGGTAAAAGCTGCATACAGTTCAGGAACACCGGCCATAGGGGTAGGACCTGGAAATGGCCCTGCATTTATTGAACGCAGCGCAGATGTGAAAAAGGCTGTAAGCCAGATTTTAGAGAGCAAGATCTTTGACAATGGTGTAATCTGTGCGTCTGAGCAGTCTGTTGTGGTGGAAGCAGATATGAAAGATACGGTCGTAGAAGAAATGAAGCGTCAGGGCTTTTATTTCATGACAGAAGAGCAGTCCGAAAAACTGGGAAGATTTCTGCTTCGTCCCAATATGACCATGAATCCTGTAATTGTTGGAAAAAGCGCTCAGGAACTGGCAAAGCTTTCCGGTATTGATATACCGGTTGATGCAAAAGTTCTGGTTTCTTTCCAGGATACGGTTTCCCACAAAAATCCGTACAGCAGGGAAAAGCTGACAACAGTTTTAGCATTTTACACGGAGCCGACATGGGAAAGTGCCTGCCTGCGTTGTCTTGAAATCTTAAACAATGAGGGAAAAGGACATACCATGACGATTCATTCCCAGAATGAGGATATTATCCGTGAGTTCGCTTTGAAGAAGAATGTATCCCGTTTGCTGGTCAATACCCCTGCCACTCTCGGCGGAATCGGAGCTTCCACCAATCTTGTTCCGGCCCTGACACTGGGCTGCGGTGCAGTGGGAGGCAGTTCCACGTCTGATAACATTGGACCGATGAACCTGATCAATATACGCCGTATCGCTTATGGAGTGCGTTCCTTAGAAGAAATTAAACGGGATATCCCAGCCTGCGGATGCGTGAATGCGGAGCAGAAGGCTGCAACTTCTATATCCAATACAGAAGTGGAAGATTTAGTACGCCGGATACTGAACGGAATCTGAGAGGATGTGATAACATGCATTTGGCAAAAGTGATAGCTAAAGTAGTTGCCACTCAGAAGACAGACAAACTGGTGGGAGGAAAGCTTTTAGTTATAAAATCAGTGGATGAGACAGGAAAACTGATGGAAAGTGAAACTCCCTTTGTGGCCATTGATGCGGTTGGCGCAGGTGTAGGAGACTGTGTTTTGGTTGACTGGGGCGGCAGCGTAGACAACGATATGAGCATGGTGGGCGATATGTCCATTGTGGGAATTGTTGATACCATAGAATTTGAATAAGGTAAGGCAGGTATCAAAATGAAAAAATTTCAGATAAAACCGGCAGTATATTTTGGTACCGGTTCCATACAGGTATTGGGTGAATTGACCTATAAAAGTGCTCTGGTCATCACCGATCCGTTTATGGTTAAAAGCGGAAACATTAAGCCTGTCACTGAACAGTTAAGAACGGATGCACAGGTAACCGTTTTTGACCATATTTATCCTGACCCGGATACAGCATTGATTGCAGAAGGAACGGAAGTATTTATAAAGACGGATCCTGATCTGGTTATTGCCTGCGGTGGAGGATCCACCATTGATGCAGCAAAAAGTATTCTTTACTGCAGTAAGAAAATTACAGAAAATGAAAAAAAACGGGTGTTTGTAGCAATACCCACCACAAGCGGAACTGGATCAGAGGTAACTAATTTTTCCGTTATTACAATGGATCAGCGCAAAATACCAGTGGTCGATGATGCTCTTCTCCCGGATATAGCAGTGTTGGATGGCGACCTGACTAAAACAGTTCCCCCGGCCATTACAGCCGATACGGGGATGGACGTCTTGACTCATGCTTTGGAAGCTTATGTTTCTACTGATGCAAGTAACTTCTCAGATGCCTTGGCAGAAAAAGCAGTGGAGCTTGTATTTGAATATCTTCCGGCAGCAGTAAAGCACGGAGATGGTTTAGAGGCAAGAGGATTTCTGCATGATGCGTCCTGTATGGCGGGAATGGCATTTACTAATACCTCATTGGGAATCAATCATTCTCTGGCACATGCAATCGGCGGAGTATTGCACGTTCCGCATGGAAGAGCCAATGCAATTTTACTTCCATGGGTTTTAGGTTACAATGCAGCCGATCAAAGAGCAAGAGAAAGATATGGGACTCTTGCATGGCGGCTTGGACTTTCTCCTAAAAATGCTGAAAACGGTGCAGAAGTGTTGCAGACAGCAGTAAGAATGCTGTCTGAAGCGATTAAAGTTCCGGCTTCGTTCAGAGAAGCAGGTGTCAAAGAGACAGATTTTTATGATAATCTGGACCGGATGACAATGGCTGCATTAGGAGATAACTGCACAAAGACAAATCCCCTCCAGCCATTAGCAGAGGATTTAAAGGATTTGTACAAAAAAAGCTATACAGGAGGAAAATAAGGGGATGAAGGAAAAAATACTTATTCCATGTTTGGCAGAGTTCTTGGGCACATTCATATTTGTTTCAATTGGATTTGCCTCTGTAGCGGCTATGGTGCTGAAAATGAGCGATATTAGTTATCCTTTTATGGCAGTATGCTGGGGTGGGGCAATTACGATTGCGATTTATATTGTGGGAGGTGTGAGCGGCGCTCATTTAAATCCTGCAGTTACGGCGGCATTGGTTGTATGGGACGGATTTGACAAGAAAAAGGCTGTGTGTTACATAGCTGCGCAGATACTTGGTGCTTTCTGTGCGGCCGCAATTGTATACTATCTGTTTTCTTCCGGAATCAATGGAATGGAAGAAGTGAACGGATGGGTAAGAGGAACTGCAGAAGGAACCGGAGCTATGGGAATCTTTGTGACAGGAGCGGCAGCCGGGGTATCAATGTTCAAAGCATTTATTAATGAAACAGTCATTACTGCAATGCTGGTACTTACCATATATGCAGTTACAGACAAAGAAAATGTTTCTGCACCTGACACGGGAATCGGAGACATTGCCATTGGTGCCATCGTTATTTTCTGTGGGATTGCCTTTGGCCCACTGACCGGATTTGCAATGAATCCAGCCAGAGATTTTGGCCCAAGATTGTTTGTGATGGCAGCAGGCTGGGGAAAATACGCATTGGGCAGCGATTTTTATGGATTGATTGTTCCGATTTTTGGACCTTTTCTCGGAGGTATTTTAGGCGGTGGAATTTATAAAAAAGTCATTAAACCTTTGAGAGAAAAAATGTAGTGGAGATGGAGGAGAAAACCATGAAGCAGATATTAAATATTGGGCCAGAGGAAACAAGCCCAAGGATTCAAAACTTAATCGATGGATTATATAAGGCATTGCCGGCAGTGGAATCAGAGAGGGCCTTACTGATAACAAAGTCTTATAAAGAGACAGAAGCATTGCCGATGGTTCTTAGAAGAGCAAAAGCACTGGAATATATCCTGGAAAATATGACGCTGGTGATCCGTGACGGTGAATTAATTGTAGGCAATCTCACGACAGCGCCGAGATCCACGCAGATTTTCCCGGAATTTTCTAACAAATGGCTTTTGGAAGAGTTTGATTCTCTTGCACAGCGTAAGGGTGATGTATTTACCATTACAGATGAAGTGAAAAATCAGCTGAAAGAGTGCTTTACATACTGGAATGGCCGTACTGTCAATGAATTGGCAACAGAATTAATGTATGATGATACAAAGACAGCTATGAATCACAATGTTTTTACTGTAGGAAATTATTATTTTAATGGCGTGGGCCATATCAGCGTTGATTATGGAAGAATTTTGAAGAATGGTTTTTCAGGCATCATCAAAGATGCGGAGAATGCATTGGCGAACCTGGATAAAGGTTGTCCTGACTCTATTGAGAAGACCCATTTCTTAAATGCGGTGATTATTACATCAAAAGCAGCGATTCGTTATTCTGAACGTTTTGCAGCTCTGGCTGAAAAGATGGCAGCAGAAGAAAAAGATATGAAGAGGGCTCAGGAATTGAGAGTGATTGCAGCAAACTGCAGGAAGGTTCCTGCTAATCCGGCGGAGAACTTTTATGAGGCTTTACAATCCTTCTGGTTTGTTCAGGCGATTATTCAGATTGAATCCAATGGCCACTCCATTTCTCCTATGCGTTTTGACCAGTATATGTATTCATATTATAAGGCAGATATCGATAGTCTGAATTTGTCAAAGGAAAGAGCGCAGGAGCTTTTGGACTGTCTGTGGGTGAAGTTTAATGATGTTAACAAAGTCCGGGATACCGGATCCACCAAGGGTTTTGGCGGCTATCCCATGTTCCAGAACCTGATTGTAGGAGGACAGGATAAGGCGGGAATCGATGCGACCAACGAATTGTCTATTGCATGCCTGGAAGCAACACAGCATACGAAGCTTCCGCAGCCATCTATTTCAATTCGTGTTTGGAACGGTTCTCCTCATGAGTTATTAATTAAGGCTGCTGAAACTTCAAGACTGGGCCTTGGTATGCCTGCATATTACAATGATGAGGTAATCATTCCGGCATTGGTAAACCGTGGGCTTACGCTGGAAGATGCGAGAGATTATGGAATCATCGGCTGCGTGGAGCCTCAGGCCGGTGGAAAGACGGAAGGCTGGCATGACGCAGCATTCTTTAACCTGGCAAAAGTTTTGGAACTGGTGGTTTACAATGGCTGCCTGGATGGAGTGAGAATTACGCCTCAAACAGGAGAATTTACTTCCTTTACAAGCTTTGGACAGATTCTGGAAGCTTATCAGAAACAGATGCAATACTGTGTAAGATTCCTTACCAATGCAGATAATTCAGTTGATATGGCCCATGGTCAGAGAGCTCCCCTTCCTTTTGTATCATCTATGGTAGATGACTGCATCGGAAAAGGAAAGTCGATTCAGTGTGGTGGAGCCCATTACAACTTTACCGGACCTCAAGGCGTTGGTGTTGCAAATGTGGGCGATTCTCTGATGTGCATCAAGGAACTTGTATTTGATAAGAAAAAGTATACCCTTGCCCAGATTAAGCAGGCCATGGAGGATAACTTCGGTGGAACATCTGTAGAAGCCGTGGATGCAGAGATTTTAAAGGAAGTAGTACGCCGTCTGACCGAAGGAGGAAAGAGCCTGACTCCGGACCAGATTTCCCGTCTTGCAGAGATTACAGCCCAGGGAATAACAGGAAAGAAAGCTTCTGGCGATTACAGCAGTATGCTGGAAGATATGGAAAATGTTCCTAAGTTCGGAAATGATATTGAAGCAGCGGATGACTTGGCAAGACTTTCTGCACTGGTATATTGTCGTGAAGTAGAAAAATACAAAAATGTCAGGGGAGGACAATTCCAGCCAGGTTTATATCCGGTATCTGCCAATGTACCGATGGGCGAACAGACCGGTGCAATGCCGGACGGAAGAAAGGCAGGAGAGGCTTTGGCTGACGGTGTATCACCGGTATCAGGAAGGGACACCAATGGGCCGACAGCAGCAGCTAATTCGGTTGCACATTTAGACCATATGATTGTATCAAATGGTACATTATTCAATCAGAAATTCCATCCTTCTGCACTTAGCGGAAGAGAAGGACTGGAGAAACTTTCTGCGTTGGTACGAGGATTCTTTGATCAAAAAGGAATGCATGTACAGTACAACGTAGTAGGCCGTGAGACTTTGGTTGATGCACAAAAGCATCCGGATAATTATAAGAATCTGGTTGTCCGTGTGGCTGGCTACAGCGCTCATTTCATTTACCTTGATAAGAGCCTTCAGGATGACATCATTAATCGTACAGAGCAAATATTCTAGGAGAGTGAGAGTTGGAACATGCAGGGAATATATGAAGCGAAAGGAATTGTTTCAGAAATTCAGAGATTTTCCGTTCACGACGGACCGGGCATCAGAACCCTCGTTTTTCTGAAGGGATGCCCATTGCGCTGTAAATGGTGCTGCAATCCGGAGAATCTGACCAGAGAACCGCAATATATGCTTGTTCAGGGAAAACAGAAGCTGATTGGGAAGGAAATGACGGTAGAGGAAGTTATGAGGGAGATAAGGAAAGATATGATTTACTATTACCGTTCCCATGGTGGTTTAACAATCTCTGGAGGGGAAGTTCTAATGCAGCCGCACTTTGCCAAGTCTTTATTGGAGGCATGCAAGTCTGAGGGGATTTCTACTGCCATTGAAACATCAGCATTTGCGGAATATGAAGTGATTGAACAGCTTCTTCCCTGGTTGGATGTGGCACTGTGTGATATGAAACACGTGGATGAGGAAAAGCACCTGAAGTTTACGGGGCAGTCAAACAGATGGATACTGGAAAATATCAGGAGGATTGGCCTGTCAAAAACAGAACTGATCATTCGTGTACCGGTTGTTCCTGGATTCAATAATACGGAAAAGGAGATTGAAATGATCTCCACCTACGCGGCCTCCATACAGGGCGTAAAGCGTCTTCATCTTCTGCCGTATCACCGTTTGGGCGAGGCAAAATATGAAGGACTCGGAGAGGACTATTCCTTAAAAGGAATAGAACCCATGAACAGTGAGCAGATGGAAAAGATGCTGAAGATTGCCAGAAAGTCAGGTCTGGAATGCCAGATCGGTGGATAAGGGAGATAGGATATGCTGTCTTTTACAATTATCAATCGTCCGTCAAAGAGCGTGATGACGCTGCTTAAAAACAGGGTTCATGACAAGGGAATAAAGGATTGGTTGGCAGATGGGAATATTGAAGCGGTTGGGTTGATTCAGGGACCATTAGGCTCTATTATTGCAGCTATGGATGTTGCTGAAAAGACAGCAGACGTAGAAGTGGCAGAGATAAATGGGACATGTCCCCAACATATTGTCCTCATAGCAGTCATGGGGGATACCGCCTCTGTAAATGCATCAATGGAGGCTGTAAGGCAGCTCTCATAGGTTAAGCAGGAATACTGCTCATCAGTCTCACCTTTGTATTCCTCACCATTATAATTCTATATTCAACTTTCAAAAAAGTCAGCTTTTCGTCATGGGCGAAGTGCTGACTTTTTATTATCGACATTGGGCTGGGTTAATGTTGATGGCATTTGGTATTACTTTACCGAGTCAGGAGGAAAATATTCCTGTTGGAAATGGGATGCGGTTGCCGGAGCATGGCAATATGAGAATATCGGAAGACGTCCAACGGGGGCACTGGAACCGGATATGAAGCGAAATTAGTAATCTGATTGGTACAAGACACTTGAATCCCAAAAGATAAAAAAATTAGTTCACTAAGAGAGCAAGGCAAAGATAATAATCGGAACCTTGCTTTCTTATTGAGATTTTAATTTGGAAGATAAGAGAGGGTCTGGTACTTGGCGGATCCGGAGCCGTACGGCATTTATGGAAACAGGCGTATTTAATTTGATTTTTGGGAATATTATTTGTAATCTCCCTTGATAAGAAGAAAGGCTGTATATAAATATGGAAAATTTTTTTGATTTAACTGGAAAAGTAGCGGTAGTAACAGGAGCAAGTTCAGGGCTTGGTGCAGATGCAGCACTAGCCTATGCAAAAGCAGGAGCTGATGTTGCATTACTGGCAAGACGTATTGAAAAGTTAAACGAAGTAAAAGCAGAAATTGAGAAAATAGGCAGGAAGGTAGTAGCAGTTGGATGCGATGTTACAAATGAGGAAAGTGTAAAAACAGCAATGCAAACCGTGCTTGATACCTTCGGCCACATTGATATTCTGTTAAATAATGCAGGAATTGCTGTTCGCGGCGGTGTAGACAGCATGTCCTTGGAGGATTGGGATAAATCCTTTGATACGAATGTGAAGGGAATCTTTTTAGCGAGCAAATATGTACTTCCGCAGATGAAGGAACGAGGCTATGGTAAAATTATTAATATTGCATCTGTAAATGCAGTTGTTGCAGATAAGTTTGATGTATTTATCAGACATTCCTATAATTCCTCCAAAGCTGCAGTGGTTGGCTTAACAAGAGGTATGGCAGCTTCCTATGCCAAATATGGTATCACAGTGAATGCCATTGGACCGGCTCTTTTTGAAAGTGAAATGACGAGTGAAACATTATTTAAGTCAGAAAATTTTCTGAACCAATATAATACATTGAACCCGGCAGGACGTCCGGGAAGAAAAGGGGAATTAAATGGTACAGTTCTCTATCTTTCCAGTGATAGTTCCAGTTATGTTCAGGGCCAGTTCATAATCGTAGATGGCGGCGGAGCCCTTGTATAGAATTAAATGGAATTCAGAAGTATGCAAGAGCGTACATGCGGACAAATAAGTCTGTAGGTACGCTCTTTTTTGTTATACAAAAAATGCTGCAAGATGTCGTTCAACGCCGTTTATCCTTCGTTTTCAACTCATTTTTGAATTAAGTTGATAAAGGTATTGAAGGTCTGAAGTAAATAAAGTATTTTAATAGCGGTGTAATCCATGAAGATGCAAAGCTTTTATTAAAAACATGGGTTGTCAATTTAGACACTACCGTCACTTAAAAGAAGGTATATTTTTGTTTCGAGACCTTATGCTTCATAGCATTCACACAAATTCCGGTTTTAAGGTTCATTCATAGAAAAACTGGCTTTGGTGAATCATTATCTGTTTGTTGCACCTGATTAGTGTTGGAATAATGACTGTTTTGGGCAACAAACAGACAAATGAGATATGGAAATTTACCAATGGTATAATGCGAGCATAAGGCAGAAGGGAGAAAAGATGAACACAACAAAACAAGAAGTTCTGGATTTATTGTATCAACTTACAAATGATTTTGATTTTAATAATTATTTGCTTTTTTCTGCCAAATCCATGGCTTTAGAACTGGCAATCAGCAGAAGTGTGGCCAGCCACTATTTAAATGATCTGGTGAATGAAAATTTGGCTATTAAAATAAAAAGCCGGCCTGTTTTCTTTCTGCATAAGAATGTGCTGGAAAAAAAATTTCATTTAACAATCAGTGAAAGCGAGCTGATGAATATCTATGAGTTGGAAACCATGATTTCCATAAGCAGGAAGGAAAGCAATGAAGTCAGCAAGATTATCGGTTATTATGGTTCGCTGAGAAATTGCATCGATCAGATTCTTGCTTGTATCAAATATCCTCCTAATGGACTGCAGATAATACTTCATGGAGAGCAGGGGACAGGAAAACGGTATCTTATAAATTTCCTCTATAAATATGCCAAGGAAATTGCCGTCGTGCCGGCAGAAAGCAGACTTCTCTTGGCAGAGGCAGGAGTAAATGATATACATAATGATTTTAATAAGAAGGTATTCGGATATGTAGAAAATAATGAAGTGGTTCCAGGAGCTTTAAGCAGCAGTCAATACAGTATGATCTGCATATTCAAAGCAGAAAGTCTCACTGCTCATCAGAAGAATCTGTTCAGACATTTGATTGAGCAGGGATATTATCAGCTGGATAATTCTGAGGAAAAGCTCAGATGTAAATCAAGGTTGATTTTTATTACCACCATTGATCCGGAAATATGCTTTAAGGATGATTTGATTTTTGTTATCCCCTGTATTTGCCGTGTTCCCAATTTGGAAAGCAGATACCAGGAGGAAAAGGAAGAACTGATATATCATATTTTGCAAGGGGAAGCCCACAAGTTTGATAAAGAAATTTACATAGACAGGAAAAATATCAATGCTTTGCAAAACTCCCGGTACGAGCAGAACATTAATGGGCTTAAAAAAGCAGTAAAACTGATGTGCTTAAATGCCAATGCAGATAGTCCGTCAAGTGAAAAAATCCTTTATATCTACCTTTATCATCTGCCGGATTTCATTGTGAAAAATTATGATGGTTACAGCGATTATTCCAATTCAGAGCAGAAGTTTATCAAGGTAAACAATTACAGCAGAAACAGCAGCAAAAGTGTGATCTTGGAATTTTATGATGAAATATTTGGGGCTATGAATTCTGTGACGAAGGAAGCGAAATCCAATATAAAAATCAATGAAAAAATAAACGATTGCTATAGTGCAGTAAAGAAATGCTATAACTACCTTCTCTTTGATAAAAGCTTTGACAGCACAAAATTGAGAATTGTTGAAAAATCCATCAATGAAATTATAAACAATTTACTGAATGCAAAAAAATTTAGTTTTCCTGTGAATTGCTCGGTGATTATTGCCCGAATGATTTATTTCAATAAGGATAATACCTCTCTTGTGGAGAATTGGAAGAGAAACCATCATGCCGCCCTGGAAGAGCAGATGGCATTGCTTAGAAACGCAAACCAGATTGAATATAGTATTATTCAGCAGATAAAAAGCAAAATACAGGAGAACCTGGGCTTTGAGTTAGACACAATGAACCTGCTGATTCTCTTTATCTACTTAATAAAGTTTGATAAAGAGATAAATGAAAGAAAGTTTTTAAGCATTATCATATCCCATGGATATTCCACGGCAACAAGCATTGCCGATGCCGTAAATACCTTGCTGGACGAGGTGATTTTCGATGCCATTGATATGCCTCTGGATACGGGAGTTGCGGACATAGTGGAAAAAATAGAAAGCTATATAGAAAAATCGGCTCTTCGAAGGGATGTGCTGGTCCTTGTGGACATGGGTTCCCTGGAGGACATAGGAAACCGCCTGAATAAAAAATATATGCTTAATATTGGAGTTATCAATAACGTGTCCACAAGGCTGGCTTTGGAAGTGGGAAGCCTTATCAGAGACGGGCACACCCTATCCGATATTTTATCCACTGCCAGCGGCAACACCAAATGTACTTATGAACTGATAGAGTCTATCAAGCAGGAAGAGGTCATTGCCTTTACCTCGGAAAATGGCAACATGATGTCCACAAGGCTTTTAAATCTTTTTCGGGATAGCTTGCCTAAAAATTTGAATATTGAGCTTATGACCTTTGGCTATCAACAGCTTGCCGGTCTTGGGTCTGAAACAAGGGTAATAAATGGGAAGAAGGTGCTTTTTGTCATAGGCACATCAAATCCGGGTGTGTCCCCAGAGTTCTTCGTAACCATAGAAGATATTATCAATATGGAAGGAATCGGCATTATCTATAATTCCTTTTCCGATTATATGAGCAAAACGGAGATAAATCAGTTTACCCAGAATATTATTAGAAATTTTTCTCTGCAAAATGTAGTGAAACATCTTGTAATACTGGAACCAAGCGTCCTTTTGGATTATGTTTCAGAATCCGTGGATATCTTGCAGCTGAAGATGAACCGGACATTTACCGGAAAGACCATGGTGGGAATTTATATCCATGTATGCTGTCTCATTGAACGGATTATTACAAAGAATGTGGTAGAATCCTGTCCCGGTGCAGAGGACTTTGTCAACAACAAGGAATTTATCGACGAAGTGAACGAAAGCTTCAGCAAGGTAAAGAAGCATTACGGAATTGAAATTCCCATGAGCGAAATCTATTACCTTTTTGAATACATAAAAAATGATGAACGTATTTCAAGTTCAAAAAACAAATTAGAGGGGACAAAATGAAGAAAAAAATAGTTCTGGCAACCCATGGAAATTTTGCAGATGGTATTTATCATTCTTTGGAGATGGTTTTCGGGCATCAGGAAAATATAGAACGAATTTGTGCCTACGTGGACTCCAGTAAAGATTATCAAGAGGTGATGAAAAATTGTGTAAAAAGCCATGATTATGAAAAAGAAAACCTGATTGTTGTAACAGATGTTTTAGGGGGGAGTGTAAACAATGAATTTATGCAGTACATTATGGATTACCCATTTACACTGATTAGTGGGCTTAATCTGCCCTTGCTTTTGGAACTCGTCATGTGTTCTGAAGAGGCTGTAGATGAAAGTCTGAGAGCGATTGTAAAGAATGCAGGCAGTTCCATCACCATTTGCAATGATTTGGTTGTCTGCGGCAATCATATGGATAATAATTTTTAATTGGTTTCCATGGCTGAAAACGACTGGGTGCTTTTATCCCTTATATAAAGAGCAATAGAATAAACAGGCGTTTAGAAAAGAGGTAAAGAATGAAAAGTAATGTAAAAACAGCGGTACTGACAGGAGCGCTGGAAGCTAAGGTAATCGAACGTACTTTGCCAAAGCTTAAGGGTCATGATGTATTGGTAAAGGTAGCAGCCTGCAATATCTGCACATCGGAATATGGTGTATTTAATGGGTCAAGAACCAACCGGCCGTTTCCGTTAGTTTATGGCCATGAATGGGCGGGATATGTAGAAGCTGTGGGAGAAGAGGTAGTATCCGTAGAAGTTGGTGATTATGTTGCTTCCGGTTATGATTATAATCCTTATTCCATTCCCTCAAGAGATGGCAGGACAGGGGAATGTCCGTATGTTTCCGGTGCCAATAAGGATAATGGCGACGGAACCTTCGGAAATCCCGGTTGTGCGGAATATACAGTGATTTCTGAGGTGGCTTTATATAAAATGGACAAGGGCGTAGATCCTTCCGCAGCAGCTTTTTTAGAGCCGGTAGGAACGGTCTGCAATGGTCTTCGCCATATGGATATGGCCTTTGGTGAAAGTCTTTTAATCATAGGTGCAGGTACCATGGGAATTTTAAATGCACTGGTTGCCCGTGCTTACGGATTGAATGTATTTGTGTCAGAAATGATGGAAAACAAAATCAATACTGCAAGGGCACTGGGTCTTACTGTTATCAACCCAAAAGAAACTGATATAGAAGCCTATATCAAAGAAAAAACCCAGGGGCAAGGTGTGGACGGTGTTGTTATCGCTGTAGGAGCAACCCCTGCCTATGACCAGGCAATCAAGCTTGTAAAAAATAAAAGAGGAAAACTGCTTTTGTTTGCAGCCGGTTATCCCTCCCCGGAGCTGAACATAGATGCCAATAATATACATTACAGAAGAATGAAAGTAATTGGCTGCTATGGAGCAGACTATATGGATTTTAAAATGGCAGCTTCTTTAATTAACAGGAAAGCCATCAATTTGGAGCCGTTAATAGATGAGAAGTTTGGACTGGAAGACATTCAAAAAGCAATGGAAGCTTCCATCGTACCGGGAAAATACCGGGTAAGTGTATTGTGCAATCATCTGCAATAAATAAGGAGGAATTATGAGATACAAAAAAGTAAAAAACATGAAGGAAGAAATTTCACAAATATCCATAGGCACTTGGGCCATCGGAGGTAAAAACTCTGCAGGCGGCGGCTATGGAGAGGTGGATGAAAAAGAATCCGTCGAAGCCATTCAGACCATGATAGAACATGGGGTAAACCTTATTGATACGGCGCCTATATATGGAGAAGGAAATTCCGAAATTGTAGTAGGGAAAGCAATCAAAGGTTTGCGGGATAAGGTGCTGGTGGCAACAAAATTCGGCTCCTACATAAGCCACTATACAGGCAAAGCAGTAAGAAACAACAGTTATAATTTTGTAATGAGAGAATGCGAAGATTCCTTACAGAGATTAGGTGTTGATCATATAGACATTTATCTCATGCATTGGCCGGATGCTAATACCCCTATGGAGGAAACCATGGCGGTTTTAAATGATTTAAAAAAGCAGGGCAAGATACGCTATATAGGCTTGTGTAATTCCAATAAGGAACTGGTAGGTGAAGCCATGCAATTTGGGCAGGTTGATATGATACAAGTACCGTTTTCTATGGTAAATCAGTCTGATGCTGAGCTGATGGAATGGGCTGAGATGCAAGGGATCGGCGTTATGACATGGGGGTCCTTAGGATCCGGAATCTTAACCGGCTCCATAAGGGAAATGCCTAAGTTTGATGAAAAAGACTTCAGAAATACTTTTTATCCATTCTACAAGGAGCCTATGTTCTCTAGCATTATGACTTTCCTTAAAACCATGGATCAAATTTCTGAAACATACCATAAGCCCTTGGCACAGATGGCAATTAATTGGAACACACAAAAAAGCTATGTATCCACTTCTATCGTAGGGGTCAGAAACAAATGGGAGGCTGTTGAAAACTGCAATACGTTTAACTGGGAGCTTGCTCCGGAAGAGATTGCCCTTTTAGACAGCAAGCTTAAGGAATTGAATATAGGTTAATCGCTATAAAACTGCAATTGACTATATGGAGGGGAAAAAATGATTAAATTATTTAGAGTTGATCAAAGGCTTTTGCATGGTCAGGTGGCTTTTTCCTGGACGAACGCAATCGGGGCGGACTGTATCTTAGTCGCGAACGACGAAGCCGCCACAAATGCACTGAAAATGACCACCATAAAGCTTGCAAAGCCACAAGGTGTCAAGCTCGTTGTAAAGACTGTAGACGACAGCATAGCGGCTCTTAAAAGCGGTGCCACAGATAAATATAAACTCCTTGTGGTTGTGGAGTCCGTAGCGGATGCTAAGAGATTGATTGATCAAGTAGAAGGCGTGACTTCTCTTAATCTGGGAGGTATAAAGGCAAAAGAAGGAACCAAGAGGGTCAGCAAAGCCATTAATTTGCTTCCTGAGGAGGAAACATTGCTTCATCAGATTATTGAAAAAAATATAGAGGTAGAAATAAGACAGGTTCCTACGGATACACAAATCATTTTCAAATAGAAAGAGAGGATTTACGATGATAACACCGATGCACGTGTTGCTTCAAGATGCAAAAAAGAGAAAATATGGAATTGCAGCACCAAACTGTTTTAACAGAGAGACTATTGAAGCTTGTTTTAAAGCCGCCGACAAATTACACTCCCCTATTATTTTAGATGTTTCAGGGGTACATGGCATTGAGGAATGCGCCCATATAGCCAGATTTTATGAGCTTCGCTATCCCAATGTGAGCTTTGCTGTCAATTTGGATCACGGCGGTCCTTATGAGCATATCATCCGGGCGATCCGGGCAGGTTTCAGCTCGGTTATGGCGGACCGCTCCACCCTTCCTTATGAGGATAATATTCGGGAAGTAAATGAAATCGTAAAAATTGCCCATGCCGTAGGCGTTACGGTAGAGGCAGAGCTGGGTCATGTTGGTGTTGGCCTGGAATATGAAGAAACAAGAGATGCAGGTCTTACACGCCCCGAGGAAGCCGTAGAGTTTGTAAAAAGAACGGGGATTGACTGCCTTGCCATCGCCATAGGAACTTCTCATGGTGTTTATAAGGGAGCGCCTCATCTGGAATTTGATCTTCTTGAAAAAATTGCAGGAGAGGTAGAAATTCCTTTGGTTCTTCATGGCGGTTCCGGAACCGGGGATGAAAATATCAAAAAGGCCATCGGCATGGGAATCCAGAAGGTGAACCTTTGGACCGATTTAAGCGTAGAGGCTATAGCAGGTGTCAAGGATGCCATGCACTCAGAAGAAAACAAAAACAGCAAAAAAGGCGATGAATTTGCCACAAAAAAGCTGAACTTCCAACAGTATGTAGAAATAGGCGCAGGCCGGTATCAGGAGAAGCTTGAGCATTACATAAAACTGTTCGGATCTGACGGGAAGAACTAGCCAATGAATTCATCCGGATTATTGGCAACCAATCAAATATACCGATTCTATACCTTTGAAACATATTTAAGAGAGGTTGCCGCGTGTGGGATAAAAGCCATTGATTTATGGGCGGCGGCACAGCATTTAAATGTAAACCATATGGCGATATATAACTTAGAAGAGGTGAAAACACTTCTTGAGAAATATGAAATTGCAGTGAAATCACTGACACCCGAGCAAAGCAATCCAAAGCCTTATAATATTTCCTCCACGCAGGAAAGCGTAAGGAAAAATGCCGTGGATTATATTGAAAATCTCATGAAGGTATCAAACGCGCTTCACTGCGGGCTTATTTCTCTGAATTCCGGCTGGTGCTTTTGGGATGAGCCCAAGGAAGCCGGTTGGGAAGCCATGATAAAGTCTTTAAAGGAATTATGCAGTCTTGCTTCCCGTTATGGATTGAAGTTGTCCATAGAAGCCCTGTCAAAGAAAAGTTCACTTCTTGTTAATAGCAAAGAGGATTTACAAAGGGTAATAGAAGAGGTAGGAAGAGAAGAATTGGGAATAACCATTGATACGGGAACCGTAACAAGAAATGGTGATTCCATTGAAGATTATTTCAAAATGTTTCAAAAGAGAATTACCTATTGTCACCTTACCAATTATTCTTCCAAGGTATTTGGGCATCTGGCTTGGTGGGACGAACGGGGGGAACTAGACAGTAACGAAATCATAAGTATATTTGAAAAGTACTGTTATGAGGGATACTTTGCTCTGGAAATGACTTTAAGTGAGTATTACCTAGAACCACAAAATGTTTATAAGCGATCGTTAGAACGATTGCTGAAAAAATATTAAATAAAGGAAGGGGTTCAATATGTTACACGCTATTCTTGTGGGTTTAGTAGTAGGTTTATGCAGAATGGATATGTTTTTTGGTTACAGTATGTTTTCACGCCCTATCGTAGCTGCGTCAATCGTTGGATTATTGTTGGGGGATGTTACAACGGGAGTAATGATCGGAGGGATTCTGGAAGTGGTTTTCATCGGTTCCTTCCCGGTAGGTGCGGCAGTTTCACCGGATGGCGGTTCTGCGGCGGCCATAGGAACAGCTTTTGCGATTAAAAGCGGCGGGGGAATTGCCATAGGCTCAAGCTTTGCTGTTCCTCTGGCACTGCTTGGCGGATTCTTGTTTATCCTTGTAAAGATGATTAATTCCGTATCATCCCAGTTTATGCTTGCCCGTCTGGAAAAGGATGACGACAAAGGAGCTACTGCAATTTATCTTTTGGGTTGCTGGGGAGCAACATTTTTCCTTTATTTCCTTTTCGGCTTTTTAGCTGTATTCTTTGGAAGCGGTGCGGTGGAAGCTCTTGTGGCAACCATACCTACAACGGTTATCAATGGACTTGCTTCCGCAGGCAATATGCTTCCTGCAGTAGGATTTGCCCTGCTTCTTCGGATGGTTATGACGAAAAAGCTTGCTCCATATTTTTTTATCGGTTTTATGTTGGCGGCTTATTTAGGACTTCCTACAATCGCGATCACACTATTTGCGGCGGCAATTGTAATGCTTGTTTTAGCTTCTCAAAATAACCGGCCTGCTTTTGTAAGAGCAGCAGAAGGAGGGGACGACAATGAGTTCTGATAAGATTACAAAAAAAGATCTTAGGAAGATCTATCTTAGATATTTTGCATTAAACTGTATGAATGACTATCCCGGCCAGATGCACAATGGATACACCTTTTCCCTTTTACCAGTCTTAAAGAAAATTTACGCAGACAATAAGGAGAAAAGGGTAGACGCCTATAAAAGGCACATGAATGAATATATTAATGTGACCCCTTACATCGCAGGACTCCCGATGGGTATTACCATTGCCATGGAAGAGGAGAATGCAAAGTCCGATAATTTTGATACCACCACCATAGCTACCATGAAAACCTCTCTGATGGGACCGTTGTCAGCGATAGGCGATACGATCTTTCACTCTACTTTAAGAATTATTGCCACGGCTGTTATCGTTGAACTTGCATCTCAGGGAAACTTTATGGCTCCAGTCATTTTCCTCTTGGTATTTAATATACCAAATATCATTGCCCGTTATTATTCACTGACAGCAGGCTATCACATGGGGGTAGGTTTTATAAGCAAGGCGGAAGAGTCAGGTATTATGGATAAGATATCCTATGCCTCATCGGTGGTGGGCTTAATGGCCATAGGCGCCATGACGGCTGTAAACGTCAAACTTTCTACTGCCATAACCTTCGGCGGTGGTATAGGAGATGAGATAGAGCCAACAAAGCTTCAGTCCCTTTTGGATTCCATTATGCCCAAGATGCTGCCCCTTTGCCTGGTAGGAATTATTTATTATTTATTGGGCAAGAAGGTGGGGGTAGTTCCCCTGTTGATCGGTTTATTGGTTGTTGGCGTAATTTTATATTCTTTTGGAATTATCGCATAACAAGGAGAAATAATGAATAAAGAAATTTTAATTATCGGCGCCGGTAACATCGGAAAAGGCGTGGTAGGCATGATTTATGCAAGGGCAGGCTATCAGCTTCATTTTTATGATCTGGCTTATGACAGACTTGCAGAAATGAAGAGTCAGGGATATTATACCGTTTGGGAATCAGGGGATGGGGAGTCCACTAGCACGGAGATTCGAAATTTTGATCTTGTACAAAATGATGAGAATGGTCTGGTGGCTGCCCTGATACATCATACGGTCGCTGCTTGCAGTGTATATGAGGGAGCGTTTAAAAGCATTGGGGAACATATTGCCCAGGCGATAGAGGGACGCATCAGGCAAAACATATACAAGCCCTTGAATATACTTTTATGTGTAAACTCTTTGAATGCCCCTGAGATATTTGCCTCTTACATAAAAGCGGCTCTTCGAGGAAACGAGCAGGGGGAGTATTTTAGACAATATATTGGAATTTGCCAGGTAATGGTATTATCAGCCGCTCTTCCCACTGCTGGGATCAGTGAGGATAAGTTTCAGGTTACGGTAACCAAGGACCCCCATCTGGAAATAGATGGTGTGGCCTACAAGGGGGAAAAGCCTGTAGTGGCAGCCGTAACCTATGTAGAGAATGCCGAAGCCCGTATTTACAGAAAGGTGTATGTGGGCAATATGAGACACTGTATGGCTGCATACATGGGGAGCTTCAAGGGATATCAATACATAGATGAAAGCCAGCGTGACCCTGAAATACGCTTTTCCATACAAAATGCTTTTAAAGAAGCCCACAGTGCCATCAATAGAAAATATCAGCTTGACCCCCTTGAGGATATCCAGTGGGTCAAATACATGGACGAAAAACTGGATGCTCATGTAAAGGATGACATTTCAAGGGTAACGGCAAACTCTGAAAAGAAGCTGGGGTTCAACGAACGTTTTGTTGGCCCTGCCAAATTATGTATGGAAGGCGGGATACTTCCTTATTCCCTTGCAAAAGGAATCGCATACGGTCTTGCGTATCTTGTGGAAAATGATGAGAAGTATAAGGATTACTTAAAAAACTTTTCATTAGATGACTTAATAAAAACGGTATGCGGTATCAATGAAAGTGATTGGGTGCTTTTTTCTCTTATAAAAGAACAATGTAAGGAAATAGCATACAGAAAAAAGTAAGAACATATAAGTTCTTCATAATAAGTAAGGGGTTATTAAAAATTAATGTTACAACAAAACACCCGCTGGCTTTCTATTTATGAAAGTTGGCGGGTGTTTTATTTGTTTGCAAATTCATTCTAATACAAGTACTGATTGCCATGTAAAGAATAAGGAGTTGAACGTAGATTTTGGAAACGAGTATGCAAAAGTACAGTTTCTGTGATAAGATTGGATAATTGATAAAAAGCGATGTAAAGTTGATGAAGCGCTAATTGGAGTGAGGAGCCGAAAGGAAGGGGAAGGATGTCAGGGATAGTTGTTTTTCTACCTACTTTTGAACTATTACAAATTGCGGACGGAATTTGCAGGGATTGTTCTAAAGTGGTTATGTGTATGAAACTCTTAAACGAAAACATAGAGGCAGAGGTAGACATCCTAATTGGAGTCCAGGACCTAATAAATCAGCTGCAGCATATGAATATCCCAATGCTGCCTATTGCATCAACGGAGGAATCCATACGGATTGCCTTAAATCAGGCGGAGACGTTATGTTATGCCAATGAGCTGAAAAGGCGAAATGAGGCACAGGTCAATTCCTTGCTTAACAGCATGTTCAATGGATTGATTGAGATAGACAGAGGCGGTTACGTAGTTTTGATGAATCGTGTTATGGAAGGTATTTTAAATAAGGGACAGGAAGAGGTTCTTGGCAAAAATATAAAAGAAGTAGTAAAAGACATTAATATGGATCTGGTTCATCAGGTTCTTAACAGCCCGCAGGAAAGTTTCTCCTCTTTTTTGAATGTGAATGGGAGAGCAACAGTTGTGATTTTGTCTCCGATTGTAATGGAGGATAAGATTACCGGGGCCTATCTATCATTAAAGAAGATAAAAAAAAGTGATGAAATTAATGAGGGGGACCAGGATATTGAACGCCGGAGCGGCTTTGCCGCTTCCAGGACTTTCGATGATATAAGCTATATGTAATGCACGGAAAAGTGATTTTATTGAGCTGATAGATCTGGTAAAGGAAGGAAAAGCAGATTTGGAAAATGTAATAACCAATGTATATGAAGCTGATCATGCGGCACTGGCATTTAAGAATTTCGATAACAGTGCCGGTAATATGCTAAAAGTAATGATTGATTTTAAAAATTTTAAATAGATTCATAAAGTATGTGGTAAGCCCCTTTGGAAACCCAAGACAACAAAACAGCGGTATGCACATTATCAGGTGCATACCGCTGTTTGTTGTCAGCAGCCCGTTTCGCTGTCTGCGTATAGTTCCTTGTAAATGAACCTAAATACAGTATAAAAAACAAAAATTTGGGAATTTGAACAGTATGAATATGAAAATATATTTCGAAATATGGACAAGATAGTAATATATAACAGGTTGCATTACGTTTGAAGAATTGTTTTCAAGAAAATTTCGGAATTATACTTGAGAAATATCGGTATCCTATGAATCCCGCTGGTAGGATTTTATAATACACTACCTGTTGGCCTCTTTCCGGGGATGAAAATTTTACACAAATTTTACCTATAATTAACATAGATAATGCTTTAATTATCATTAATTATTGTATAATTAATATTTGTTGTGATAAGAAAGATAGAAATTTAAAATATTAAAAAGGATAAGATCTTCTTATTAATATTTTAATAAGGAGTAGATTAGCGAGGGTGACGAATGGATGATCAAATGTTAAAGTCTGGGCAAAAAGCCAAGATAAAAACAGATGCGGTAAACCTATTTTATGGCAACTTCCAAGCGCTGAGGAATGTTACAATGGATATTCAGGAATGTGCGATAACAGCCATAATTGGGCCGTCGGGATGCGGTAAATCTTCCCTTCTGCGTCTTTTTAATCGAATGAATGATCCGATACCGGGAGTTAGGGTAGAGGGAAAAATTATGCTTGATGGTGTTTCTATCTATGATAAAAGTATGGATGTTGTTGCGCTGAAAAAAAGAGTTGGTATGGTTTTTCAAAAACCTAATCCCTTTCCCATGTCTGTGTATGACAATATGGCTTTCGGTCCAAGGCATCATGGAATAAAGCAAAGAGCTCGACTTGATGAGATTGTGGAAAGGAACTTGAACCAGGTAGCTTTATGGGACGAAGTTAAGGACAAGCTGAAAGAATCTGCTTTTGATCTTTCTCCGGGCCAGCAGCAGCGTCTGTGTATTGCCCGTGCATTGGCTGTGGAGCCTGAGGTTTTATTAATGGATGAATCCTGCAGTGCTCTTGATCCGGAATCTACAATGCAGGTTGAGGGGTTAATGGAGGAACTGGCTCAAAAATATACGATCATTATTGTTACTCATAGTATGGAACAAGCGGCAAGGGTGTCTCATATGACTGCGTTTATGATGATGGATCATGATAGAGCGGGGACATTGGTCGAATATGCTCCAACAGCGGAAATTTTTGCTAATCCTAAGGATAAACGCACCGAGGACTATATTACAGGTCGTTTCGGATAAAAAATTTAAAGTGTGAACTTGCAGTTCTTTAATATATTCTGAGAAATGGAGGAAATCGAACATTAGGGTTTTATCAAAGCAGATAATTTTGATGTTTGATTTTTGTGAGAGACATGAGGAAAAATATTGTAACATGCAAATTATTAAGACGAATAAAAGGTTCTGTCAGTATAATGATACTGACCCTTTCTATGGGTGTGCTGACTGCATGCAGCCAAGCACCTGGCTCAGCCACGATTGTTGCAGGCTCAACTTCCGTACAGCCCTATGCTGAGATTCTGGCAGAAGAGTACATGGCTTTAAATCCAGACGCTGTGATTGATATCCAGGGTGGAGGATCTTCGGCCGGTATAACGGCAACCAAGACACACAGTGCTGATATTGGAATGTCCTCCCGAGCATTGACCGATGAGGAGAAAAATCTGTGGAGTGTAGAAATTGCCAAGGATGGATTAGTAATAATAGTGAACCCCAGGAATCCGATACAAGACCTTACTTCAGATCAGATTCGCGATATTTACGCAGCTACGATTACCGACTGGAGCCAATTGGGGGGCTCAAAGTCAAAGATCAATATCATAGCGCGTGAAGAAGGATCGGGTACAAGAAGTGCCTTTGCGGAGCTTGTGATGGGGGAAGAAGAGATAACCCCGAAAGCTATCGTCCAGGATTCCAATGGTGCGGTACGGCAATTGGTTGCGGATGACCCCAATGCAATAGGATTTATCTCTTTGGGTTTGGTTACGGATGAAGTGAAAGCTTTACATTTAGATGGTATCGAAGCGACACGAGAAAATATAATGAATGGCAGCTACAGACTGTCCAGGCAGTTTTTATTTGTCACAGACGGGGAACCGACCGGGGTAAATAAAAAATTCATAGATTTTACCCTTTCTTCAGAAGGACAAAAACTACTGAGCAAAGAGGGACTTATTCCATCAGAAGAGGGGGCAGGAAAATGAAGAGTTTTAAAGAAAAATTATCTGAGCGTGTGTTTCTTCTAATTGCTCTTTCGACTTTATCGGTGCTGGCGTTAATCACTGTGTTTATATTTATAAAAGGTATCCCTATTATTGCAAAGGTTGGTATAATAAACTTTGTCTTTGGGATGAAATGGGCTCCCAGCCAGGGGGCCTATGGGATTTTCCCGATGATAGTGGGATCTGTATCAGTCACTTTAGGAGCAGCAATCCTGGGAGTTCCCATTGCCATATGCTGCAGTATTTTTCTGGCTGAGTTTGCGCCTGCAAAACTTAGAAACATATTCCGACCAGCCATCCAGCTGCTGGCTGCCATACCTTCCGTGGTTTATGGGTTCTGGGGAGTATTGTTCGTTGTACCAATGATACGTAATTATCTGGGAGGGCCGGGCTTAAGCATATTGGCCGGATCCATCATTTTGGGTATTATGATCCTGCCAACGATCATCAGCATCACCGAAGTATCCCTCCTTGCGCTGCCGCGCCATTATAAGGATGGGGCACTTGCATTAGGATTGACACAATGGCAAACGATACGTTCCCTGCTGTTACCTGCGGCCAAATCGGGTATTGTTGCCGCCGTGATTTTAGGTTTAGGCAGGGCAATTGGTGAGACTATGGCGGTAATTATGGTTCTGGGTAATGCTGTCGCACTTCCTGAATCAGTTCTTGACCCTGTCAGAACACTGACCACGAATATCGGTATTGAGATGGGATATGCATCTGGCGAACACCAGCAGGCGCTTTTTGCCACAGGTATTGTATTGTTTGTCATTATCATGGTTTTAAATGCTACTGCCCAATACATCACACGAAAGAGGTGAGGTCACTATGAGAATTAACGCGAAAACTTCCGAAAAGATAGCAAAAGTTTTGATCTGGACAGCTGCGCTTCTTGTTATTGCAATTCTTTTTTCTATAATTATCCATATACTAATCAAGGGCATACCTATGCTCAGCTGGCAGTTTTTAACGGATATTCCGCGGGATATGGGCCGTTCTGGTGGTATTTCTTCTTCCATTGTCGGTACTCTGATTGTGACTGCTGTAGCCGTTATTGTCGCAACACCGTTTGGGATTGGAACAGCTATATACCTTACGGAGTACACACGTGAGAGCAGAGTCACCCGCATTATCCGCTTCAGTGCCGAGTCTCTGGCAGGGATCCCATCCATTGTTTATGGACTCTTTGGTTTTATCTTCTTTGTTATATACTTAAAAATGGGATGGTCAATTTTGTCCGGCGGATTAACCATGGCTATCATGATTCTGCCTACTATCATACGTACATCAGAAGAGGCGATTCGTACTGTGCCGCAGCTATACCGGGAGGTAGGTTTCTCTTTAGGACTCACTAAGTGGCAGGCAATAACCAGGACGGTACTCCCATCAGCACTCCCTGGTATCGTAAATGGAGTGATTTTAAGCATAGGAAGATGTGTAGCTGAGACAGCTGCTGTTATTTTAACCGCAGGATCAGCATTGCGTATGCCAACATCAATCTTCTCCCCAACTCGGACGATGGCAGTACATTTTTATATACTGGCGAGAGAGGGTATATCCATGGATAACGCTTATGGAACAGCAGCGCTCCTGATTATTCTTATTCTTCTGCTTAATGTTGGGTTCAATATGCTGGTCAATAGATTCATAGCGAAAGGCCGTTAAGAGGTGAAAAATGACACAGAAATCAAAAATAGAAATAAAAGGATTAAACTTCTATTATCAACAAAAGCAGGTTATTAAAGAACTGAACCTGGAGATACCTAAAAATCGGATTATGGCTGTTTTTGGTCCAGCCAACAGTGGTATAACAACACTGCTTCGCACATTAAACCGTCTGAGTGATTTGACTGCGGGAGCCCGTCAGGAGGGTGAGATACTTTTAGATGGGAAAAACATCTTTGACCCGGATGTTAATGTTACAGAACTGCGCCGCAGGGTAGGGATGGTCTTTGATGTTCCAACACCTCTGCCTATGTCAATCTTTGACAATGTCGCATTGGGCCCCCGTATGGGTGGATTGAAAACCAAGGCGGATTTGGCAGAAGAGGTGGAAAAGGCTCTGCGTATGTCTGCCCTTTGGGATGATGTCAAAGACAGACTGGATACTCCTGCAGCCAGGCTATCCGGCGGTCAGCAGCAGCGCTTGTGTATTGCCAGGGTATTGGCTCTTGAGCCGGAGGTTATATTGCTGGACAGACCCTGCTCAGCTCTTGATCCAATATCAACGGCCAAAATTGAAGAATCCTTAATACAGCTTAAGGAGCAATACACCATTATCATTGCACCGCATACCGTTCAGCAGGCTGGGCGTATCGCTGACCGGGTTGCATTCATGTTAATGGGAGATCTAATAGAACAAGGTTATACCCAAGAGGTTTTTTCATTCCCCAAGGATAATCGGACGAACGATTACCTTACCGGAAGATTTGGTTAAAATTCCGATATTCTATAATTTTTTGTAAAAGGAGATGAGCATATTGGTTAGAGAACGTTTTACACAGAAGATAAATGGAGTGAAACAAAAGGTATTAAAAATGGGAGCTCTGGTTGAGAATATTATTGACTCGGCAGTGACTGCTATGAAGACACAAGATCTTGATCTTGCAAGGAATGTTTTGAAGAAAGATGATGAAATAGATCAGTTAGAACTTGAAATTGAAAAGGAATGTATGATGCTTCTTGCCCTTCAGCAGCCTCTCGCCAAGGATTTAAGGACAATTGCATCGGTTCTGAAAATTATAACAGATCTTGAGAGAATGGGTGATAATGCAGTAAACATTGCAGAGGTAATACTTGAGATTGGCGAAGACCCCATTTTGAATTCCCTAAAGGATATTCCAAGAATGGCAGATATTGCTCAGAAAATGTTAAAAATGAGCCTTGATGCCTTTGTAAATGAAGATATTGCCCTTGCAGAAAAGGCAGCTGAGAGGGACGAAGAGGTTGACAGGCTCTATGAAACCGTTATAAATGATTTCCTTAACATCATCACAGAAAAAAGGGAACTTACAAAACAAGGTACAAAACTTCTTTTCTTAGGACGGTATCTTGAGAGAATTGCCGACCACTCTACCAATATATGTGAAAGAACGATTTACATGATTACAGGTGAGTTGAAGGAAATTAATTAGAGGCATATCTGAAAAACTAAAACTAAAAAACACAGACTAAAAAGCCCATGTATAGTGGGCTTTTCCCATATGCGGAAATGATCTTAACTCCATTCCGAAAAATGATTTCTACCTTTGGATACTAATGGTTATCTTATATTAGTTTTTGTGTTTGTGCATAATTTTAATCAGTCCCATAAAACTGTCCGGTATAGTTTCTTGATATTTAGATACAAAGACGGATATAGAAGATATTAAGCGGACAGAATAACTAAATAATTATATATTCTTTTATAGTGTCCATGTTGTCAGAATAAAAGTTAATGAACCGTCTGGTAAGAGGCTAAACTCGTAAATTGAGTTATTCACTTTAACAATGAAAGGGAAATTCCGGGTTCCAGTAATTTTGCAGGAATTCAGATGATTAGTGGAAAGTATGAAAAAATTGTTATTTGGTATATCTGGTTTGCCGATACATAACGGCACAAAGAAATATAATTATACAAGTGCCATTCATTATTTGAAGTCTGTGGGATTGGATGCTATGGAACTTCTTTTTGTCCGTAATGTCAATGTAACGGATCACAATAAGGCGGCGATACTGGAGGCGAAGAATAAGGAAGATTTTTATCTTTCCGCTCATGCGTCTCATTATTTGAATTTGAATGCTGATGATGTTGAAATACAGAATCAATCAGTAAAAAGAATAATTGATGCTGCCGGCGGGCTGAGAAAGGTCAACGGAAGGAGCTTGGTATTGCATCCAGGATACTATATGAAAGATTCAAAGAAAGAAACTTACGATACCATTAAGGACAATTTAAGGAAGCTGCCAGACTGCGGAGTCAATTATAGGCTTGAGACAACTGGAAAAGGAACTCAGTTTGGTGCTTTGGAGGAACTGGTTGCTTTGTGTAAAGAGATTCCTGCCTGTAAGCTTTGTATTGATTTTTCACATATCCATGCGAGAACGAACGGAGGGCTCAGAAGGTATGATGATTTTGCGGATATTCTTGAATATGTCTGTAATAATCTGGGCAGGAGCGCAATAGAGGATTTGCATATTCACATGGGAGGTATAAGGTATACCTCAAAGGGGGAAATAAGTCATGCTCCATTAATGGAAAGTGATTTTAATTATATAGAATGTCTGAGAGCCATTAGGGATTTTAACGTTAAGGGGTGTATAATTGCTGAAGGACCGTTACTGGAAAAGGATGCTTTGCTCCTGAAACAGACATATGAAAGAATGTAAAGGATTACAGCGTGTTCCATGCCGCAGTAACGGACAAGTTCGGCGTGGGCTGGAATTTCATAGCTGAAGAAGCACCGAAGGAAATGGAGGAGTGAAAATGAATAACGAACGTGTATACAAAATGAAATTCTCTGGCGTCTACCCTCTGTATATTCAAAAAGCAGAGCGCAAAGGACGCACGAAGGCGGAAGTCGATACCGTCATCCAATGGCTGACAGGTTACGATGAACACGGGCTGCAGTCTCAAATCGAAAAAGATGTTGATTTTGAGACGTTCTTTGCCGAAGCCCCTCAAATCAATCCGAATGCTTTAGAAATCACCGGAGTAATCTGCGGGGTTCGCGTCGAGGAAATCGAAGATTCGCTTATGAAGAAGGTACGCTGGTTAGACAAATTGGTGGATGAACTGGCGAAAGGTAAGCCAATGGAGAAGGTGCTCAGAGGCAAGCAGCCGCTTTAAGAAAAAACTGATATTTTTTATGGAAGCCACAAAATGGCTTCCATAAATTTGTTTTTTACATAAAATGACTTGTATTGATAAGTTAAAGAATTCTTTTTATAAAAATAATTACCACTTAATGAATAAAGGTAAATTCGGTCTAAAATCTTTCGATTGATTAAATGTTCCATTATCAAATTCTAACTCAATAAAATGTTCTTTATCGTTTTCAACTGATAAATCATGAAGTTGATTTAGAATGTAAGCAGAAGTCCATAAAGAAATATCTTGATTTACATGTATTTTTACATTTGTTACTTCTTTTAAAGGAACTTTATGTTCCATCGGTTCTCTTTTATCTTCGGAAACTTTATCTTGCCGCATAGCAAAAGACAGATAAAAATACATTGGTTCGCTCAAAGGTGTATTATCAGCCACTTGAATTTTAAGAAAATCCGGCAAATAAATAGGATGATAATCCCATGATGGAAATGGTGCTGCTTCGTCTTTTTCCTTTGTAGGTCTGAATCCAATTCCAAAAGGAGAAACATTATTTGAAGTCAATTCACAACGCTCAAACAATCTCATTGGCTTTGTACGTTCGCTTTGCACTTCTTCTAAATTTTCAATCCACAAAAGTTCTAACATTAAATTATGAAAATAGAATCTCCTATTTGCAGTCCCTTGTCCAGGGTGTGTATTTGAAGAACCTTCTACAAGTCCAAATTCCACAAGTAAATCTCCTGATGGTGCTTTATTTTCTGTACATATGAAAATATGGTCAATTTCCATACAATCTCCTCCTTATTAATTAATTTACAATTAAATACAAATACCCAACACTTCACTCGGTTCTATTTAAACCTATCCATCCACTTCTTTCGTTTGCTTGCTGACAGATACTTGAGTACTTTATTGCGTATTATTTTTGCAGCAGACGCCATAGGGTTGTACGGCTGATGCCCAGGCGTTTGGCTGCGGCGGTGTGGTTGCCCTCAGTTTCGCCTACCACCCTGATAGCAATGTCCTGGCTGATCTCTGAAAGCGTACGGTTTAAATCCAGAGGAGTAGCTGCATTTTCTTTCAGGGAGGAGAAAGCACCAACGTGCCGTTCCTTGCGCAGTACCTGACGGACATTTTCGGCGGTGATGATCTGGCTGGTACCCGTTATCGCCAGTTCCTCAATTACCCGGCGGAATTGGGTGTAATTATGGGGCCAGTTGTAACTTTGCAGCAGAGACAGCGCTTCCGGATCTGCACCTAAGATCTGCCGGGGCATGTTGACGTTCATGTGGCTCAGACATAGATTCATGAGAGTTGGAATCTGATGGGAGAGCTGACGCAGCGGAGGCAGATACAAGGAAAGACAGGATAGCTTTTCTCGAAAAAGAGCACCTACTTTAGATATATATTCGCCGCTCTGGCAAACACAGGAAATCATTACCCTGTTTCGCTGGCACACATCCATCTCTTTCAGCACAGCGATTAGCTGATACTGCCGTTCCAGAGATAATACATCCACATTCGCAAAATACAGGGTGCTGCCCTCGTCAGCCAATGGGGAGTTGTGATGCTCCATAAGAAACGCCCAGCTGCGGTCGTTCAGCAGACTGCAGTTGATGGACACTAAGGGGTTGTTGTTCAGCGGGCCCCTGATGTAAAACATGCTGACGATGGATTCCTTACCCGTGCCATCCTCGCCTGTGAAGATGACAGGGGCGGTACTTTGGCCTATTTGGTCAATTTCCTGCTGAAAGCCTTGGAGATTCCCTGCAAAGCTGAAAATGCTGTTGTAATAAGCTGCCTCTGCATCGGCTCGGCCGGAGAAACTGATACCCATTTGGTTTGAGGATACCGGCAATTTTCTTTCATCGAAGAAAAAGGCGGTATATCGCAAAGAACCGCTGGCAATTTGCCGAACACGAATGGAGTAGCGCATGCCTTTCAGTGAACGGCTGATTCGCTGATCCCCCTCCTGTCCAGCCTGGGATAGTTCCTGACGCAGCAACTCCAATAATTCAGGCTTTAAATCTTCCAGCGTGGACAGAAACAAATTTCCCTGACTGTCAAAGACAATCGTATGCCCGATCTGCCCGCGAATAAGCTCTCGAAAAAACAAGTTTTCATCCCGCAGGTATTGTTGGCTTTCGCAAAGAAACAATGCCTCATTAAAGGCATTGCGGATACTGTCTATCCCGGAGGTGATCAGAAAAGAATTGATTCCGAGCCGCTGGGCTGCGGTGTTAACAATCACGTCGCAGAGAATGGTCTCGCACTGTTTATCCTGAAGGCTGCGCAGGGTCGGCTCCACCGCCTCAATAGATTCTACTGTATGGATATCAATGTCACATTCCAGCAATTCACATAGGGGCTGTACATGATTTCGTATATCGGCGAAGGAAATCATGGTAGTCTTTTTTTTCAGCCCGCCCGCCAGTTTAATGGCACAGAGAATATCGTACATAGAAATTTCAATCTCGATAACCGGAATGGTTAACTGCTGCCGCAACATCTGTGCCGTAGCACCACGGGATATTACCACATCGTAATCTCCATGAAAGTTATTCCGGGCGATGATAAGACCCTGCTCCATATCACCCACATAGACTGTCAAATCAATCTGGGGATATTCTTTCGCCAGATTGAGCATCTGAATTTTCATTCCCTCATAGGGCGCAATACCCAAAACACGAATATCGTTCTTCATAGGCACCTCAATAATTCGTTTCATATTTGAACGTATTATACCAAATGCACAAAAATTAAGCAACAATTTTTTCGTGTGTTTCAAATATAAACAATTTGTAGATGAAAATAACTTGACGGAAGCAGTAAATTTTATATAAAATGAATATAAAATTAAAGAAAAAGGGATTAACAATTTCTGTAATGTACAAAAAACGGAATTAGTCCTTCTTAAGTGTTTCAAAATGAAACAACAAGAGGTGAATGCATGGTAAAGCTTTTAATCATTGCTGATGACTTCACGGGGGCACTTGACACAGGCGTGCAGTTTGCAGCCAGGGGTGCGGCAACAATCGTGGTCACAGATTTAAACTATGATTTCCGATCAATTGAAAAAACAGCGGAAGTTTTAGTAATGGTTGCAGAAACCCGGCATCTGCAGCCGCAGGAGGCCTATGAGATTGTGTACAGCACAGTGCATAGAGCATTTCAGGCCGGAATTGCTTACATTTATAAAAAGACAGATTCCGCACTGCGGGGAAATATTGGCAGTGAATTGATGGCACTGATGGACGCAACAGGTATCGACACCATTCCGTTTCTCCCTGCCTTTCCCAAACTGGGCAGAATCACCCGGGAGGGGATTCACTATATCGACGGTGTACCTGTGGATCAGAGCGTTTTTGGCCAGGATCCTTTTGAACCGATTTTGGACTCATCGGTAGCGGATATCCTTGGACAGCAAACGAATATGCCGGTGTTGATACACCCACGAAAGGAAGAGCATAAGATTTCAACCCCCGGCATCCAGGTATTTGATGCTGAAACAGATGAAGATTTAAAACACATCGGCAGGGAACTGGGACTGGATCGGCTTCGGTTCTGTGCAGGATGTGCCGGGTTTGCGTCGGTGCTTGCGGATATGCTGGATTTAAAGGGGCCTGCCCCGGAGATACCTAAGCTTGAAGATACCCTGTTCATAGCTTGCGGCAGTGTCAATCCGGTAACGATCAGTCAAATGAAAGCGGCACGGGAACACGGCTTTCCGCATGTAAATTTGAACCCTGTTCAAAAACTGGAAGGCCGGTGGGCGGATAGTAAGGCGGCGGCCGAATGTGTTCGTCAATGGCTGGCACAGGCATCGGCAAAAAAACGATTTATACTTGATGTTAATGACCCGGAAGGGTGTGAGGATACCGATATCTACGCTCAGGAACATAACTTGACAACGGAACAGCTTCGGGTGCAAATTTCAGACAATCTGGCAGCTTTGATTAAGCGAATGCTTGACGACGGTCTGAATGCCACTCTTTTGTGTACCGGCGGCGATACACTGATGGCGTTAATGCAGGCGGTAGGCATATCGGAGCTGACGCCAATTTGCGAAATGGCAACCGGTGTTGTTTTAACAGAATTTATTTACAAAGAAAAAACATATCATATTATTTCAAAATCCGGTGGCTTTGGAGATCAGGATCTGCTGATTAAATTAGCAGAAAAGATTTCCTGAAATAACAAAATAATAATTGGAGGTATATATTATGAACTATCCTACTCTCGCCGGTTTGACTTTAGACGGTCGTATCTACCGCAGCGAAGAAATGGGTACTGTGGAATCCATGGTACCTCCCGGCCCTTTCGCCACCTGTCATTCTCCTGCCATGCTGGAGCTGCCAAACGGTGACATGCTGTGTTGCTGGTTTGCGGGAACTTATGAAGGGGAAGCCGACGTACATATTGTATGCGCCCGTCTTCCAAAGGGGGCCGATCGATGGAGTTCGCCGGTCTCCGTTTCCGGTGACCCAAAGCGCAGTGAGCAGAATCCATCTTTATTCAATGGCCCGGATGGTGCTGTTTGGTGTATGTACACCGCGCAGCTGGACCGCATTGCAGGCAAAGACAACATGCAGTTTACCTCACAAATCAGATGCCAAAAGAGCTTTGATGGCGGCCTGACCTGGAGCGGATATGAAACCGTCTTCCAAAGGGAGGGCAGCTTCTGCCGCCAGCCGATTCAGATCCTGAAAAATGGCCGCTGGATTTTTGGTAACTGGCTGTGCACTGACTCAGAAGAAGGTCTGTCCGGTGACCCCAGCGTATTTCAGATTTCTGATGACCAGGGCAAATCCTGGCGCATGGTAGAGATGCCGGGCAGCCGTGGCCGTGTTCATCCTACCGTTGTGGAGATTGATGAAGGGCACCTTGCAGCTTTCATGCGCAGCCGTGAGGCCGACAATGTCTACCGCAGCGAATCTCTGGACTGGGGCGAAACCTGGTCAGAGCCGAAGCCAACTCCTTTGCCCAACAATAACTCCTCTATCAGTGCTATCCGCACCAAAAGCGGCCGTGTTGCTGTGGCATATAATCCTACCGCCACTCCGTCACCCGTTCCAGGCAAAGCTGCATGGCCGGGGCTGCGCTGCCCAGTTGCTGTGGCCCTGTCCGAGGACGGCGGTCTTACTTTCCCATTAATCCGCTTGATGGAACGCGGCGAGGGATACATCGGCGAGGAGAACAAAACAAACAACAAGCAGTATGAGTACCCGTACCTGATGCAGAGTACCGATGGCAGACTGCATCTGACATACGCAGCGTACACCCGTAAGTGCATTAAATATGTCAGCTTCACCGAAGAAGATGTTATCGGCGCAAAGCGTGAGTTCGTCGGTGTGTATAACCCTACCTCCGGCGAGGGCACAAAATAAGCATCCACAAGGAAGTCTTTTACTAAATGGTTACGAAAGGAGTGATGTCAGATGCAGACTGTATACAATGTAAAATTACCCCATGCCGTTTACGGCGGCGAAAACTCAATAGACAACATTGCCCCGATTTTAAAGAGTCATCAGGTTCAGCGTGTAGCCTTGTTTACCGACAAGGGAATACATGCCTCCGGCCTGTTTGATTTGCCGGAAGCTGCAGTAAAGGCCGCGGGAGCAGATTACTATGTACTGGACGAGATTCCGCCAGAGCCGTCCTACACAGCAGTGCAGAACATTGTTGATCAATTTAAAGCAAGCGGCGCAGATATGGTTATTGCCTGCGGCGGCGGCAGTGTTTTAGATGCTGCCAAGCTTGCCAGCGTGCTTGTAACCGACGAATACGGTGTAAAGGAACTACTGGATGAGCCGGGACGTGCAAAAAAGTGTGTCCCAACAATTCTGATTCCCACTACCGCCGGCACCGGTGCGGAGGTAACTCCGAATGCCATTGTCGCAGTTCCGGAAAAGGAGCTGAAAGTTGGTATAGTAAATGAAAATATGATTGCAGATTATGTGATTTTAGATGCCCGCATGATTAAAAATTTACCCAGACCGATTGCTGCCGCTACCGGCGTGGATGCCTTAGCTCATGCCATTGAGTGCTACACCAGCAAAAAGGCCAATCCATTCTCAGACACCTTTGCAATGGAGGCTCTTGATCTGATTTTGAACAATATTATCCCAGCCTGTGATGATCCAGAGGCTATGGAAGCGAAGAACAAGATGCAGATTGCTGCATTCTATGCCGGAATTGCCATCACAGCATCCGGTACTACAGCGGTTCACGCCCTAAGCTATCCTTTGGGCGGTAAGTATCATATTGCTCATGGCGTATCCAATGCGATCTTACTGGCACCTGTTATGCGTTTCAATGCACCTGTTTGTCAGGATCGTTTTGCCCAGGCTTATGACCGCTGCTGCCATGACACCGAAACGATCTGCCAGACATCGGGTGAAAAGGCAGAATGGCTGATTGGGCAGCTTGAGCGGATCGTACGTCATTTAGAAATTCCAACCAGCTTAAGGGAATTCGGCGTTCCGCTCGAGGATCTGAATGGCTTAGTAGAGGCCGGTATGCAAGTGCAGCGTTTGCTGGTAAATAATATGCGTCTTGTAACTGCAGAGGATGCAAGAAATCTGTACTTAGAAATCCTATAAATTATTATGCAAATAAAAAGGAGAGCGTTATTATGAGGCATGTTGAATTAAAAGGCATTATCCCACCGATTTTAACTCCGATGAATCCCGATGAATCGATCAATCTGAAGGAGCTGGGTAAC
This sequence comes from Hungatella sp. UBA3048, assembly GCA_002367105.1. Lineage (GTDB taxonomy): Bacteria > Bacillota > Clostridia > Lachnospirales > Lachnospiraceae > Lacrimispora. Next base: position 11,235 of record DFCS01000018.1, on the reverse strand, counting down.
CAGATTGAACGCATGTTGGAGGGCGGCGTCCATGGTCTGTTCCCATTCGGAACCAACGGCGAAGGTTACATCCTTAGCGAAAATGAAAAAATCGAAGTTCTGGAGGCTACGATCGACCAAGTAAAACATCGTGTTCCGGTGTACGCAGGTACCGGCTGCATTTCCACGGCTGATACCATTCGTATCAGCAGGAAAGCGCAGGAGCTTGGTGCCGATGTGCTATCCATTATCACCCCCAGCTTTGCACTTGCCTCACAAAAAGAGCTTTACGACCATTACGTGGAAATTGCCAGGCATGTAGACATTCCAATCGTACTTTACAACATTCCAGCACGCACAGGCAATAAATTGCTTCCTGAAACCGTTGCAAAGCTGGCTAAAGATGTAGACATCATCATGGGTGCCAAAGACTCAAGCGGTGACTGGGATAATTTACTTGCCTACATCAACCTTACAAAGGACTTAGATAAGGACTTTCGTGTTTTGTCCGGAAACGATTCCCTGATTCTGCCTTGCTTAGAGGCAGGAGGTGCAGGCGGCATCGCAGGATGTGCTAATGTATATCCTCATGTTCTGGCATCTATTTATGAACTGTTCAAGGCCGGCAAGCTTGAAGAGGCGAAAGCCTCCCAAGACTCCATCGCATCCTTCCGTGCCGTATTCAAATATGGCAATCCGAACACGGTAGTTAAAAAGGCTGTTTCTCTGCTGGGTTATCCTGTAGGCGACTGCCGCCGTCCATTCAACTACCTATGCGACGAAGGAGTCACTGCACTGCAACAGGTTCTGAAGGAAAATGCTGACAAAGGGATGTGTTAATATGAGTATACAATTGAAACCTGTGATTGGGATTTCTATGGGTGACCCCTTTGGAAATGGCCCGGAAATAACTGTTCGTGCACTGGCAGATGAGGAAATCTACCAGTGCTGTAAACCCTTAGTAGTAGGAGACGAGACTTCCATGCGTTACGCTCTGAAGGTGGCCGGGAAAGTTCACGGCATTCATCTGGAGCTGAATGTGGTATCCGCCCCCGCCGAAGGCAAATATACCTATGGCACCATCGACTTAATAGATTTGAAGCTGATTCCTGCAGACGAAATACCGGATACATCCAATCTGGATGTACCTGAGCCTTTTGGCGTAGGAGCCTGTGCCCTGGGCGGCGAGGCGGCTTTCCAGTATGTTGTAAGAGTTATTCAGTTGGCTATGGCCGGCCAGATCGATGCTACAGTTACCAATGCTCTGAGCAAGGAAGCCATAAACATGGCTGGCCACCACTACTCAGGCCATACCGAGATTTATGCTGATTATACGGATACACCTAAGTACACCATGATGCTGGCTCACGGCGATCTGCGGGTCGTCCATGTTTCTACACATGTGTCTTTACGTGAAGCCTGTGACCGTGTTAAGAAAGACCGTGTCCTGGATTGCATCCGCATTGCCAATGAAGGCTGCAAAGCACTGGGAATTAAAGAGCCTAAAATTGGTGTTGCAGGGTTAAACCCCCATTGTGGTGAGAACGGCATGTTCGGCTGGGAGGAAGTCAAAGAAATCCAGCCTGCCATCGAAGCTGCTATGGCTGAGGGGATCTTGATCCCTGAAAAGAAGCCTACCCCTCCCGATACCGTGTTCTCTAAGGCACTGGGCGGATGGTATGACATCGTTGTGGCCATGTACCATGATCAAGGTCATATCCCACTAAAGGTGAAAGGCTTTGTTTATAATCGTGAGGAAAAGCACTGGGAGGCTGTTGAAGGTGTGAACGTAACCCTGGGTCTGCCTATCATTCGTGCCAGCGTGGACCATGGCACCGGCATCGACCTTGCAGGCAGCGGCCGTTCCAGCGAGCTGAGCCTGGTCAATGCCATAGATTATGCCATCCTTATGGTTCATGCCAGGAAAGAAGCCTGATATTGTATGGTATATACTGTACACACATTTCACCAAACAGAACGATTGAATTGATATAATGTCCCAAATGCAAAAAATAATCCTGTATAATAGAGAGGAGTTCAATCAAATGACTATCCCAATGATTATTGCCATTGCTATCACTGCATTCATGATTATTTTAATCATGACAGAAAAACTTCCGTTCGGCGCACCTCCAATTCTCGCATGTCTGCTAATGGTTCTATTTGGAATAACCGATATCAAGACTGCTTTCGGCGGTTTTTCTAACGCTACCATTATTATGCTTGCCTCTTTCATGGCAATCGTGGCCGCTCTTCAAAAAACCAGCCTTATTGGTACTTTCAGAAAAACAATTTTGAATATGGCTAACAAAGGTGGATTTAAGGCATATATACTGTTATTTATTATCGTTATGTTGGCTAGCAGTATCTTTGGCACGGGCTCAACTGCATTCTATGTTCTTACTTTAGGTATATTATCTACTATACAGTATACTGACAAGTTACCACGTGGTAAAGTTATTGCTGCTGCTGGTTTCGCAGCGAACCATCCGCTAATTCCTGTAAATGTTACATTACAATATGGTATTGTTATTGCTGTTTTAGGAGCAGCTGATTCAGGTATTACCAGCGTTTCCTTAGCAAAATTCTCTATAGTAAATCTAATACTTTCATTAGCTTATGTAGTATGGGCTTTAATTGGTTATAAAGTTCTGCCTGACAAAAATGTAGAAGATACAGAAATCGACGCTGATAAGTCTAAAGAAACAGTTTACGATTTACCAAAATGGAAAGAAAATGCAACATATGCAGCCTTTATTGCAGCTGTTGTTGGTATGATTCTTCAAAGTAAAGTTGGCGATGCAGGATATATGATTCCAGGTTTATCTGCATGTCTTGTTTTAGCTATCGGTGTTCTGAATTTCGATGAAATCCGTAACAACATAGGTGCTCCAATTATTTTGATGTCTGCTGGCGTCATCGGTGTTGCTGATGCTTTAGGCAGTACAGGCTTAACTGCTTTAGTTGGCGAAACTGTAGCTAATATGCTTGGCACTAATATCAGTCCTTTCATCCTGATCTTTGTTTTCTGTATGTTAACAAGTGTACTTGCAACCCTTACAGGATCCACTATAGGTACTGTGTATGTATTTGCACCTATGGCTATTGCTACCTGCATGAGCTTGGGCTTAAATCCAACAGCAGCAGCTGCTGCAATTGTAGTTTCGGGCTGGAATGGCCATTTCTTACCAATTGACGGTATGCCAGCTATGGTAATGGGAATTGGTAAATACAAGCTGATAGAGTTTTGGAAATACACAATTCCGATGTATTTTATCCGCCTGCTTGCTTTAACTGCCGGAGCTTTGCTATTGTTCCCAATGTAAGATTCCAAATTACTTAAATAAATGGCAATCGTTTTGATCGATCCATAGTCTATCTTATCGTTTCCGGCAAGCAGTGACCAAACGCATTCAATGTGTATCAAAAAATGTCCGACTTTATATGAAACGGAACATCAACCGGCATTTTGAGAAAGAGGTATAATTATGAATAATAAATTTGAACTGGAGCATATCGGCATCAATACCCCAAATGCTGAGGAGGCAGAAAGGCTGGCTCAGCTTCTGAGCATGATGTTTAACCTGGAGCCTCGTCATGGACAAAAGTCCGAATTCGGCGGTCCTTACTTCGAGTGTATGAAGGCTCCATTCCTGGGGGCAAACGGCCATATCGCTATGCGTACACCTGATTTGACCGCTGCCGCAGAAGAGTTAAAAGAGAAAGGCTTCTCCTTTAACATGGATACAGCAGCATATTCCGAGGATGGTAAACTGAAGAACGTCTATTTAGACGGTGAGTTTGGCGGCTTTGCAATCCATATTATGCAAAAGTAACGGCAAAACCAATTGAATCAACGCAACGAAATCAAACTCAGTTTTAACTGCACCCCAAAAGCTAGGCATGTGATAACATGTTAGGCGAAAGGGGTGCAATTTTTATAGAGATAACAATTTTTCTCGTATATTCACGAAAAAAGGGTATAGGACAATCAACAGCTTACTTTATTTTTGAGAAGATATTTTTACTGTTTCACACATTTCCTGCAGGACTCTGTGGATTTTCCCCTGAGCGGATTCGTCGCACAGGATTACGATCTTATCTCCGGCCGATAATGTTGTATTTCCCCGAGGGACAAACTCTACTTCACCCCTCATAAGCGATACCAGCAGACAGGTCTGGGGCCAGTTTATTTCGGAAACCTTCTGACCAACTGCATCACTTCCGTGAAATATCATTCCTTCTACCAGTACCTTTTCTCTGCTGAAAGAAGAATGAATTTCCGGTTTCATCTTTGCCAGTAACCGGTGAAGGAGCTGGTCATAGACGGGAGCCGTATGAAGCATATCGGGGATGATATAGGCCACCAGGGCAACCATGGACAGTGTCAGCAAATGAGAGAAACTGCCAGTCATCTCACTGATCAGAATTATTCCGGTGATGGGAGAGCGGACAATGGCAGAAAAACAACCTGCCATTCCCAAAATGATAAAATTGCCCAGAAGTCCGTTTAAAGAACCGGTTACCAATTCGGTTGCATGGTAATAAATGCTTCCGCTCACTGCTCCGATTACCAGAAGCGGAAGAAAGATTCCACCCGGTGCACCGCAGCCAAAGCTTAACATGGAAAAACCGAATTTAGCGATCAGAAGTACGATCAATGCCCCAAGTACCATCTGGCTGCTGGTCAGCGTTTCCACCAGAGAATGACCTCCGCCTAATACATATGGGTAGGTAAAACCGAAAATTCCAGCCAGTAAAAATGGAATCAGAACCCGGACTGCCTGAAATGGTATTCTCATATACAAATCCTGAGTCATGGAAAGGCAGTTGTTATAAAGGACTCCCATGGCTCCCAGGATTACCCCAAAGAGAATCACGTGGCCATATGTAGATAATGGCATCATGGTGCTGATCTGAAAATGAAAGGCTGGCTGAAGGCCAAACACATTTCTGGAAACGAAATCAGCCGTAATGGAGGAGGCCATGGTAGATAAAAGCAGTTCCGGTGAAAAATGCTTGTGAATCTCTTCCAAGGAAAAGAGAACGCCGGCAATGGGAGCATTAAATGCAGCAGAAAGTCCGGCACTGGCCCCGCATGTAATCAGAAGCTTCTCCTCTGTCCTGGCTCTTTTGGTAAGGCGCGACAAGCCCTTTGCAGCCATTGCACCCAGCTGAATACTTGGCCCCTCTCTTCCAAGTGACAGACCGCACCCAATGGAAAGAAGACCTCCGCCCATCTTTGCGATCAGGACTCTCCACCAACAGGGGTCTAATTCCCCCATCATCTCACCTTCTACCTGGGGAATCCCGCTTCCGGATATAAAGGATTCCCATTTCAACAGCACTGCAACAACAAAAGCTGCGACTGCCAAAAAAACAAACCACACTGGTATTACCCATATGTGATCTTTTCCATAGTTTAAAACTGTATTAAGCAATTTCTCCGCATAGGTCAGGAGATACCGGAAAAGTACAACAAAGGCGCCTGAAATTGCGCCAACAGCAATTCCTTCCAATATTAAAGCATAGCGAAAACTTCGGTACCGGTGAATGGTATTCTTTACCGTGTGACATTCAGTCTGCATAGTCAACCCTCCTTTAGAATTATATTTCATCTGCAAACAATATAAAATTATAGTTCTTATAATTTCTGTTTGCAAGTCAAATGCTGTATTTTTCTCTGTAATGGCTGTCTCATGGAATATTTTATAAATCTATATGCAAGAGCAGCCAGGAATTTTGCGGGATTTGGGTAATTCAGTTGAGGCATGCATTTCATTAATTTGTATAATATGATATAATTGGAGTGCAGGTAATAAACGAAGTTTATAGATCATATTCATGAAATTGAAACAGAGGAAGATAAAAACACAGGCGAGGATATTCCGGAGATATTGAAGGACATGTCAATCATAGCGCAGCATATCGTATATTGGCAGTAACATAGCTGTAATTTGATAATAAATTTAAGGGTTGATAAGGAGATTTGTTCGAAATGACACAGTTTACTGAGGAAGTCCTTGTAATAATTAAGGGAATACCATATGGAAGAGTGATGAGCTATGGACGGGTTGCTAAACTTGCAGGAAATACCAGAGGTGCGAGGCAGGTAGTCAGGATACTTCATTCCATGTCTGAGAAGTACAATCTCCCATGGCACCGGATCATTAACTCCAAAGGCAAAATATCAATCACGGATAAGAGAAATGCAGCTATTCAAAGAGAACTTCTTATATCGGAAGGAATAAAGGTATCTGAGGACGGATACATAGATATTTCTACATATGGAATATGAGATCAATGCTGCTGTAATCGATGGCGGCACCTATTTATAAAATCAAAGATCAATTAAAGAATATAAAATGAAAGGAAGTTGACAATATGTGTAAAATGCCGATGATGTTTATAGGCCATGGTTCGCCTATGAACGCAATAGAAGATAACCGCTATACGAGGAACTGGAAGGAAATGGCGAAGAAAATACCTAAGCCTGAGTCAATAGTATCAATCTCGGCTCATTGGTTTACGAAAGGCACAAAGATTATGAATGAGGAAAATCCGAGGACTGTTTATGATATGTACGGATTTCCTGAAGAACTATATAAGATTCCGTATAATGTTCCCGGCAATCCGAAACTTGCGGAGGATGTGAAAAGTCTGATCAGCAAACAAAGTGTATTTGATAATTCCTGGGGCATTGACCATGGTACCTGGTCTGTTCTGGTCCATATGTACCCCGAAAGGGATATCCCCGTTTTTCAAATCAGCATAGATGCCGCTGCTCCGCCGGAAGTCCATTATCAAATAGGCAAGGAGTTAAAATCCTTAAGACATCAAGGCGTTTTATTGTTTGGCACCGGAAACATCGTTCACAATCTGCGAATGATTGATTGGGGTATCAAAGACAAGGGCTTTGATTGGGCATATAAGTTTGATGATTATATAAAAGAAAATATTGAAATTAGAAATCATGAGAATGTCATTAATTATCTGAGCTTGGGTGAAACAGCAAAATCAGCCGTACCTACTCCGGATCATTTTAATCCGATTTTATATATACTTGGCGCCTCCGATATAGAAGATAAGATATCGGTCTATAACAACAGCTGCATGATGGGGTCTTTGTCTATGACAAGCTATTTATTTACATAGATATCCTGGATGACCCGATGATGGAGAAGGTAATATCTGAGGTGAGCAGTGTTGGTTCTCAAAAATACCGGGCTTTGGCAAAGCAGGAAGAAATGTGATCTTCAGCGATTATATGAAACAGTGGGACGGTATTGTGATGTGCTACCTGCCTGGAAGTGAAGGCGGCGGCGTAGCGAATGTGCTTACAGGAAAGAGCAGTTTTAAAGGTTTGCATCATTGCAAAAGTCTTTAAACTGGTTGAAGACCCATTGGGAGCAATAAGTGAACTCCTTTATAAAAATGTAAAATTCTCTTGACATTTTTGTATATGAATAGTATTCTATAAATGTAAAATACTTTTGACATTATGGAGGCTTTTATGAGAAAAATGGATGAGATGGAATTAAAGATAAACCAGAAAGGAATTAAGTGGAGTTGGGCCTTTTTAGTTTTCTCTCTCGTTATATGGGGTGTATTTAATTATGTAAAAAGTCAGCAGACATCACTTCCGTTTATTCTTTTCGGGCTACAGTTTTTGGTTTACTTTTTTGTCACGAGCATTGAAAAGATAAAGGTTGATGACAACAGTGGCAAAAAACAAATTCTAATTTCTTTAGGTGTCATACTTATGCTCATTTTCTTTGGTGCAGTCCTGTATTTTACCTTTGGTCGTTAAGAATTATGAAGAATAGCATACGAGAATTACGTAAAGAAAAAAAATATAGACAGGAAGATTTGGCTACGGCGTTAGGTGTCACACGACAAACCATTAATGCAATTGAAAATGACAAATATGACCCCACTCTGCTATTGGCGTTTAAACTGGCAAACATACTGGGAACGACGGTGGACGAGCTTTTTGAACCTGATCCAACTACATTTAAATAAAACTGCACGTCAGCATATTTAAGAAAGCGTAGAGGTTATTGTGGTTATTCCATAATTGCCTCTTCATGTATTGTGTGTAGAATGATCTCGTTTAGTACGGGGGTATTATTGACTAAGAGATAGAAGATTAAAAAAGAGAAGATTATGCAACGCGTTAATTATTAAATAGAATAGAAATCAGAAAAAAAGACGTGAGTGAAAAGAGCTCACGTCTATCCTTATTTATAAAGAGACTTAATTAAAAAATTTAAACTAAGCTTTAATAGCCCAACGTAATTTCGCGCATCGAGCACGGCCATTGGAATTGCATTCGGCTGCTGATGGCCGAATTGCATCAGGAGCAATTTCTCTATAGATCCCTTCACGATAGAAGCGTTTGAATGATTTTTTAACAAGGCGGTCTTCGCCAGAATGAAAGGTAAGGATCGCAACACGTCCGCCCTCAGCCATCGAATCAGGAAGTTTTTCTAAAAATGTATATAACACTTCAAATTCATTATTGACATCAATTCGCAGCGCCTGAAAGCATCTTTGACAGGATTTTTTTATTTCATCGTTTCTATCCTTTTCCGGAATGAATTTCAATGCATCTTTGATGATTTGCTGGAGCTGACTGGTTGTTGTAATGTCTTCTCCTTTATTTATTGCGGTAATAATAGCACGAGAAATTTCTGCAGAATGTGGCTCATCCGCGTTTTCTAACAACATACCATACAATTCGTCTTGTGAAATGGATTTAAGACGATCCGCTGCAGAGATACCTTTCGATGGATTTAGCCGTAGGTCCAGCGGCCCCTCTGTTTTAAAAGAAAATCCTCTTTCAGGATTGTCTATTTGCATGGAAGAGACGCCCAAATCTGCCAATATAAAATCCAATGGTCCTGATTCGGAAGTAATCTGATCTATATTGGAAAAGTTTGTTTGCCTGACCGTTAAAATTTCCGGGCCATAACCTAAGCGTTCCAAACGTTCCCTGGTTCTAGGTAATTCAATCGGATCTACATCAGTAGCATATAAGTGCCCCTGTGAATCTAAGCATTTAAGCATCTCTAAAGTATGACCGCCATAACCTAAAGTTGCATCTAATCCAGTTTGACCAGGGGCGATTTGTAAAATTTCTAGTATTTCTTTTACACAAATGGAGCGATGCATACCAGCAGGAGTATTTCCCTTCTGAATGACCTTTGCCACAGCATCAGCATATAATTCTGGTTGCAGTTCCTTATATTTATCTTTAAAAGCTCGTGGGTGAGTGCCTTTATATCTTGGGCGGCGTTGATGCTTTTGCTCTTGCTTATCCATATTTGTTTCCACCTTTATAAATATCTATTTTTTATCTATGATCCAAAGCGTCCGTGAAACTGACGGCTTTAAATATCATTACTCATTACATGATATCAAATGCATGTCATAATAGCAAATGCATAATATAAGAATCTGCAGGAAAAATCAAGTCTGCATGAGATGAAAGTAATAAAACAGTAGTTATTGCATTGAACGGTATTCTCATGTAAAATGGGTTAGCACGTTACTGACCCCAAATTAAGAAATCTTTTTTATTATGATAGAGATTTTGAATGGAAAGAAAGGCTAGATATGGATGTTAGAAAGTTTCATAATTATATAATCAGTGAGGATATCGTAAAGGCGCTTAATGATCTGAAGTATGATATAGCTACGGAGGTCCAGGCAAGAGTCATTCCGGCCGCTTTGGAAAAGAATGACCTTATTGTTAGAGCCCAGACGGGCAGCGGAAAGACCGCAGCATATGTAATTCCCATATGTGAATTTATTGAATGGCTGGAAAATAAACCGCAAGCGCTTATTTTAACTCCGACAAGGGAGCTTGCTGTTCAAGTAAAAGAGGATTTTATTAATATCGGCAGATTTAAACGAATAAAAGCAGCAGCAATCTATGGGGGGCACCAGTTTTCTATGGAGAAAGCCGATTTGAAGCAAAAGACACATGTAGTTGTTGGCACACCGGGGCGTGTTATGGATCATATCAAGAAAGGTACGTTACCTTTAAATAAGATTAACTGCTTAGTCATTGATGAAGCCGACCGGATGCTGGATATGGGATTTATTGAACAGGTAAAAGAAATTATGAAAGAACTGCCCGAGGAACGGATGACAATGTTGTTTTCCGCTACTATGTCCGATGAAGTGAAAAATTTATCGTCAAATTATATGAGAGATCCTATCAATATAGATGTCAGCGAGGCCGGTATCGTGACGACAGATATTAATCATGCTCTTTATATTACAGATGAAGAAGAAAAATCTGACTTACTGACCAATGTTATGATTATAGAAAATCCGGATAGCTGTATCATCTTCTGCAGTACAAAGGACCGGGTGGATATGGTTTGTGAACGTCTGAATGATTTAGGCTATCCCTGTAATAAAATGCATGGCGGCATGGAACAAGACGATCGATTATCAGCAATCAAGCGTTTTAAAAGGGGAGAGTACCGTTATTTAATAGCTACAGATGTAGCAGCAAGAGGGATAGATATAGAGAATATTTCTCTGGTTATTAACTATGACATCCCCTTGGATGAAGAAAACTATGTTCATCGTACAGGAAGAACAGGGCGTGCAGGGCGAAAAGGAAGAGCCATCTCATTTGTTGTTCCGGCCCAAACCAGATATCTACATGACATCGAAGATCTGATCGGGTTTAAAATTCAGGAAAAAACGAAACCTTCCAAAGAGGAAGTAGCCAATCAGAAACCTTTCTTTGATGAAAAAATGAATATGGTTCCTAAGATTAAAAAGATGAAAAGTGATCAATTAAATAAGGATATAATGAAATTACGCTTCAACGGTGGAAAGAAAAAGAAACTCAGAGCAACTAATTTTGTCGGTGTCATATCCAATCTGGATGGTGTGAGGGCTGAAGACATCGGAATAATAACCATACAAGATACTCTTACTTATATCGAAATATTAAACGGGAAAGGCCCATTGGTACTGGAAGCAATGAAATATACAATGATTTGCGGTAAACTATTGAAGGTAACGAAGGCAGTGGATAAAATTTAACATATATTAGCGAGAATTCTCCCACCTCTAGGGTGGTGGGATGAATCGCTATAATCCCTTGATATAAATCCGTTTTTGTAGTATAATATAATCAGTCGAATAGAATGAAGGGCTGGTAGTACTATGGTTTTGGATAACAAGGCTCATTTGGTATTTGTACTGCATTATCATTTGATATTAGTAGTA